>NZ_RRYT01000019.1 GCF_006363815.1 Thermomonospora catenispora | reverse complement strand
CGGTGTGCGCGGCGGGGTGTGCGCGGCGGGGTGTGCGGCGCCGCCCGTTCATCGGCCCGCTCCGGCCCGGCCGCGGACCGGCGGAGCGCCTCGGACGCCTCGGGCCGGCCTGCCGGGAGGCCGGCGGGCCGGCCGGGGACCGCGAGGGGCACGAGGGGCGCGGGATGTGCGGGCGGGGTGCGATCGGGCCGGGTGCGCGGTGCCCGAGAGCGTCGCCCGGGAGTGAGGAAGGTGGTGGTTTCCGACCCACGTCGCACGGTTTGAAACTATCGTGTTACACAACGTGATGGATTAGGGGGAAGGATGACGGCAGTGCAGTCGTCCGCCGAGGGGCGCGGGGATCTGGCGGGCGGATCTCGGCGCCGGTTCCGGCGGCCCTCGCTGCTGGCGAGCTATGTGGCCGCGGTCGTCGGGCTGTATCTGGCACTGACCGTCGACGGGATCGTCCGTACCCCCGTGCGGCTGGAGGAGCTGGGCGCGTTCTGCGCGCTGCTGGCGTGCGGAGCGGTGTGCATCGAGGTCACCCGGCGGCTCGGGATGCCCGCCGGGGTCGCCCGCGACCTGCTGTCGGCCTGGTGGCTCCCGGTGGCGCTGCTGCTCCCGCCGATGTACGCGCTGCTGGTGCCGATCCCGATGCAGACGCTGCTGCAGTTCCGGGTCCGGCGCACCCTGCTGTACCGGAGGGTGCTGGTGACCTCGGCGCTGGGGCTGGCGGGGGCCTGCGCGTCGACGGTGTTCCACCTGGTGGTGCCCCATCCGTTGCGCGGCGCGCCGCAGTGGGTGACCGACGTCTACCCGGGTGTTCCGGTGGCGGTGGGCTGCGCGGCGCTGTTCACCGTGATCAACGCCGCCCTGGTGGCGATCGCCGCGCACGCCGCCAACCCCGAGACCCGCTGGCGGGACGTGCTGTGGAACCGCGAGAGCCTGCTGCTGGACGTCGTGGAGCTGTGCATCGGCGTCATCGTGACCATCATCAGCACCCTGTCGCTGGGGCTGTTGCTGCTGGCGCTGCCCCCGGCCGTCCTGCTGCAGCGCAGCCTGATGCACCAGCAGCTGCAGGCCGCCGCCCGCACCGACGCCAAGACCGGCCTGCTGAACGCCGACGCCTGGCAGCGCGAGGCCGACACCGAGCTGTCCCGCGCGCACCGCACCCAGGAGCCGCTGGCCCTGCTGCTCATCGACATCGACCACTTCAAGCGCGTCAACGACACCCACGGCCATCTGGTCGGCGACCAGGTTCTCATCAGCGTGGCCGGCACCTTGTGCAGCCAGCTCCGCGACTACGACGTGGTCGGCCGGTTCGGCGGTGAGGAGTTCGTCGTCCTGCTCCCCGGGGCCGACACCGTCGAGGCCTGCCGGGTGGCCGAGCGCCTCCGCGGCCGCGTCCGCCGGCTGGCCATCCCCGCCGAACAGGGCACCGTCAACGTCACCATCTCGGTGGGCGTCTCGCTGCTGCGCACCCACGGCCACGATCTGATCGAGCTGCTGGCCGCCGCCGACCTGGCGTTGTACCGGGCCAAGCAGTCCGGCCGCGACCGGGTCTGCCTGCCCGCCCTGGACGATCCGCCCACCCCCGACTCGGCCCCCGGCCGGGCAGCCTCCTGAACCCGGCCTCTCATTCGGGAGCCGAGAAGGACACGGGCGGAACGTTCACCCTTGTTCGATCCTTTTCGACCGCGGCACCGACCGCGCCGGCGGGCCGCCGGGGAGGACGCGGCCGGGACGCACCCGTCTCCCGCGGACCTTCACGGGGCGTCCCGGCCGGCGAGGGCCTGGGTGATGCGGTCGACGTCGAAGCGTTCGGCCTTGGGGAGCGGGGCGCCCGTCGAGGCGCGCAGCGCGGCGGCCTCCTCGAGCAGGGCGGCGGCCCGGGAACGGTCGCCGGTCAGCGCCGCGACGCCGGCCAGGCCCTCCAGGGCGAGCGCCACCGCCCGGGGGTCGCCGGTGGCGCGGGCGGCGTCCAGGCTCCGGCGGTGGAAGTCCTCGGCGGCGGCGTCCCCGCGCATCTCGGCGATGAACCCCAGCTCGGCGTAGATGAGGGCGAGTCCGGCGCCGCCGTCGCGGCTGCGGTCCCACTCCAGCCAGGCGCGCAGATGCGCCTCGGCCCCCTCCAGGTCGCCACGGCGGCGGGCGATCAGGGCCAGCCCCAGCTCGGCGTGCTGCTCGGCCTGCTTGACGCCCTGCTCGGCGCCCAGCCTGCGGGCCCGTTCGTGCAGCTCCTCGGCGCGCTCCAGATCACCGGTCAGCAGCGCCACCCGGCCGAGCCCGGCCAGCATGAACGACGCCTCCGCGGGCAGCCTCAGCTCCTCGGCTAGCCGCAGGCCCTCCCGTCGATGCCCGCCCGCCGCGGCGTAGTCGCCGCCGATCTCGTCGGCCTGCGCCAGCAGTTCCAGGGCCCGCAGCCTGCCCCACCGGTCGCCCGACTCCGCGAACAGGGCCAGCGCACGCCGGGCGTCCCGGCGCAGCCCGGCGATGTCCCCGCGGATCAGGGCCGGCTCCGCCGGTTCGCAGGTCGCCGCGGCGACGCCCCACCGGTCGCCGACGGCGGCGAACTCCGCCAGCGCCCGCCGCGTCTTGCCCACCCCGCCCACGCCGGTCAGCGTGACCAGCCGGCTCGTCGACAGCAGCCGCGCGATGTGCCGGATCGCCTCGTCCCGGCCGATCAGCTCGGTCGGCGGGACGGGCAGCCCCGGCGCCTTCCCCGGCGAGGCCGCGGAGTCGGGCGACCGCGCCGTCGCAGCGGAACCCGGTGACCGCGGGTCCGCGGGGGCGGTGAACGCCTCGTCGGCGAAGTCGGCGAACGCCGGGCCCCGCCACAGCTCCAGCGCCTCGGTCAGCAGGTCCGCGCGTTCGCGGGGATCGGGCGTCGTCTCGGCGCGGGCCGCCAGCGCGGTGAACCGTTCGGCGTCCACCGCCTCGGCCGCCACGTCCAGCAGGTATCCGGCCGGGCGGCGCAGCACCAGGTCCCGGCCGCCGGGCAGGGCGCGGCGCAGCCGCGAGACCTTCGGCTGCAGGGCCCCGGTCGGATCGGCGGGCGGAGCCTCCCCACAGGTCCTCCACCAGAGGGTCCGCCGAGACGGGCCGTCCCCGGTGGATGAGCAGATCGACCAGCAGGGCCCGCACCTTCCGCTCCGGGATCGCGACCGGCCGGCCGTCCGTCCCGTGCGCCGTCAGCGGACCCAGCACCCCGAACCGCACTGCACACCCTAACCGGCCGCAGGGCCGCGCCCCGCCCGCTCGTCCGCCCTCGCGGCCGGTTCCGCGTCCCTCCGGCGGGCCGCCGCCGGAGGGACGGACGGGGACCGACGGCGGGCCGACGGCGCGTCGACAGCGCGTCGACAGGAGGCCGACAGAGGGTCCGCTCAGCCTGAGGGGGTCCATCGACGAAGGGAGCGGACATGCCGACCGATGTGACGGTGCTCGGCCTGGGCCCCATGGGGCGCGCCCTGGCGGGCGCGTTCCTGGCGGCGGGGCACTCGGTGACCGTGTGGAACCGCACCGCGGGCAAGGCCGAGGAGCTGGCCGCCCGCGGGGCCCGGGTCGCGGCGACCGCGGCCGAGGCGGTCGGCGCCGCTCCGCTCACGGTCGTGTGCGTGCTCGATGACGCCGCGGTCTGGGAGGTGCTGACGCCGCTGGCGGGGACGCTGGGCGGCCGGACGCTGGTCAACCTCACCAACGGGACGCCCGAGCAGGCCCGGCGGGTCGCCGAGTGGGCGGCCGAGCAGGACGCCGAGTACCTGGACGGCGGCATCATGGCGGTGCCCCCGCTGATCGGAGGGTCCGAGGCGTTCATCCTCTACAGCGGATCGGAACGGGCCTTCCAGGAGGCCCGGGACGCGCTGAACGCCCTGGGGCGGGCGGTCTTCCTCGGCGCCGACGCCGGGCGGGCGGCCCTGTACGACCTGGCGCTGCTGGCCGGCATGTACGGCATGTTCGGCGGCTTCTACCAGGCGGCGGCGATGGTGACCTCGGCCGGGGTGCCGGCGGCGCGGTTCGCCCCGCTGCTGGTGTCATGGCTGACCGCCATGCTCGACACCCTGCCCGGCACGGCCGCCGGGCTGGAGGAGGGGGCCTACGACGACGGCTCCTCCGACCTGGAGATGCAACTGATCGCGTTCGACAACATCCGTGCGGCGGCGCACGACCTGGGCGTCGGCGACGACCTGCTGCGGCCGCTGCGGGACCTGTACGAGCGGGCCCTGGCGGCGCGGCGGGAGGGCGGCGCCGCGGACCTCCTCGGGCTGATGCGCCGGACCGCCGGGGACTGAAGCCGCGGGATGCGCCCGACCCGGACGTCCGGCCACGGGGAGCGCGAGCCGGCCCTCGGGCTGCAAAGGGGCGTTCCCTCCCTCCGTGCCCGGACCCGCGGCCGCCGAAGGAGTCGCCTCATACCCGGACATGCGGTGCCGGAAGGTGCGCATCGCCTCTTCGGGTGCGGGCGGGGACGTTCCCGTCCGCACCCGGCTCCGCCGCCGGGAGGACGCCGGGACGGCGGGAGGGACGGGGCGTCGCGGGTGATGGAGCTGCAACGAGCGGTGGTCGCCACCCCCTAGGCTTTAGGCATGCCCGAGTACATCTACACCATGCAGCGCGTGCGCAAGGCGCACGGCGACAAGGTCATCCTTGACGACGTCACCTTGCATTTCCTGCCGGGGGCCAAGATCGGTGTGCTCGGCCCGAACGGCACCGGAAAGTCCACGCTGCTGCGGATGATGGCCGGCCTGGAACAGCCGTCCAACGGCGAGGCGCGCCTCATGCCGGGCTATTCGGTGGGCCTCCTCCAGCAGGAGCCGCCGCTGAACGAGGAGAAGACCGTGCTCGGCAACGTCGAGGAGGGCGTGGCCGAGACCAAGGCGCTGCTCGATCGGTACAACGAGATCGCCGAGAAGATGGCGACCGACTACTCCGATGAGCTGATGGAGGAGATGGGCAAGCTGCAGGAGCAGCTGGACCATCGCAACGCCTGGGATCTCGACAGCCAGCTCGAACAGGCGATGGACGCGCTGCGCTGCCCGCCTCCGGACGCGCCGGTGACCAATCTGTCCGGGGGGGAGCGCCGCCGGGTGGCGCTGTGCAAGCTGCTGCTGGAGGCCCCCGACCTGCTGCTGCTGGACGAGCCCACCAACCACCTGGACGCCGAGAGCGTCCAGTGGCTGGAGCAGTACCTGGAGAAGTACCCGGGCACCGTGCTGGCGGTCACTCACGACCGGTACTTCCTGGACAACGTGGCCGGTTGGATCCTGGAGCTGGACCGCGGCCGCTGCTACCCGTATGAGGGCAACTACTCCACCTACCTGGAGAAGAAGGCCGAGCGGCTCAAGGTCGAGGGCCGCAAGGACGCCAAGCGCAAGAAGCGCCTGCAGGAGGAGCTGGAGTGGGTCCGCTCCAACCCCAAGGCCCGGCAGGCCAAGAGCAAGGCCCGGCTGCAGCGTTATGAGGAGATGGCCGCCGAGGCCGCCAAGACCCGCAAGCTGGACTTCGAGGAGATCCAGATCCCGCCGGGCCCCCGGCTGGGCAGCACGGTGATCGTCGCCGAGAACCTCACCAAGGGCTTCGGGGACCGGGTGCTGATCGAGGACCTGTCGTTCAACCTGCCCCCGAACGGCATCGTCGGCGTGATCGGTCCCAACGGCGTGGGCAAGACCACCCTGTTCCGCATGCTCGTGGGGGAGGAGACCCCGGATTCGGGCTCCCTGAAGATCGGCGAGACCGTTCAGATCTCGTACGTGGACCAGACCCGCAGCGGCATCGACCCGAACAAGTCGGTCTGGGAGGTGGTCTCCGACGGCCTGGACCACATCAAGGTCGGCCAGGTCGAGATGCCCTCCCGCGCCTATGTGGCGGCCTTCGGCTTCAAGGGCCCCGACCAGCAGAAGCCGGCCGGCGTGCTGTCCGGCGGCGAGCGCAACCGGCTGAACCTGGCGCTGACCCTCAAGCAGGGCGGCAACGTGCTGCTGCTGGACGAGCCCACCAACGACCTGGACACCGAGACGCTGAGCTCGCTGGAGACGGCGCTGCTGGAGTTCCCCGGCTGCGCCGTGATCACCTCGCACGACCGCTGGTTCCTGGACCGCATCGCCACCCACATCCTGGCCTGGGAGGGCGGCGCGAACTGGTTCTGGTTCGAGGGCAACTTCGCCGACTACGAGAAGAACAAGATCGAGCGGCTGGGGCCCGAGGCGGCCCGTCCGCACCGCGTCACCCACCGCAAGCTCACCCGCGACTGACGCCTCCCGGAACCCCGCCACGGCGCCCCGGCGCGGTGGCGGGGTTTTCCGTGCCCGCGCTTTCGGGCAATTCCCACCGGGGCTCTGTTTCCGTGGAAGGAAAGCGCCGGAGCGGCGCCGCCGCCGGGAAAACAGGGCGGCGGCGCCGGCCGCGGGAAGGCCGTCGAAGCCTTGCCGCCCGATGCCGGAATGGGTCGTGGTCTGCGCCGATGCCCTCGACGGTTCCTCTCCCGCGCGTCCGCGGCGCCGCGGCGGACCGATGACCATGAGGTCAGGTGACCGCACGGTCAAATGACCACGTAGTCATAAAACGAGGGGTGGAACTGCGCGCCTCTCCGGCGCGGCGGCCGGGGAGCGCGGCCGGTGGCGAGATGCGCGGGCGGGCGGTCAGAATTTCGTTCGAGAACGAAGTCGCTCTTGTTGAAGATCGTCGCCGCTTTCCGGTGCGAGGCGATCGGGAGAGTTGTAGTCTTGTGGCCGGTGATGCCGGATTCTCTCCCGTATCGATGGTGATCGAATTGGCGCGGTCGATGGGGCGATCGGTATTTTTTCCAAGGCATGTCGGCGTTTGTGTCGACCTGCGGCGGTGATTTCGGCTCGATCGCCGCTCCCAATCCCCACATCACACCCCCACGGAGGAGTCCTCGTGGCCGATCCGCTGCGCCACCCGGAATCCGCCCCCCGTCCCGGGCGGCCCGCCCCCGGGACGAACGCCGACGTCGGGCGGGCGCCCGAGCCGCACGCCGCCGTCTCGACCCGATGGGCCGCCGTCCGGCGCGCCCTGCGCTGGAGAGCGAGGACGAGGACCGGGGCCGGGACGAGGGCGCTGCGGCGCCTGCCGCGCCACTGGTCGAACCGGCTGGCGGGCCGGCTGCGGTCGCAGCTCGCCCGCGGCCGCTCCCTGGGACCCGTGAGGCCGTGGGCGAACGGCCGGGTGAACGGCCACGGGACGGGAGGAGCCGGGAAGAACGAGGCCGGCTCGGTGATCGTGAAGACGCCGGCGGTCGAGAGGGCCGGCGAAGGCAAGGTCGAGCCCGGCGCGGAGCGGTGCTCGTTCGTCCGGGACTTCGCCCCCGACGGAGAGGTGCTCCGGGAGGAGGAGATCCAGCGGCTGAGCCGGCACGCCGCCCACTGCCTGCAGTGCATGGAGCACTTCATCGCCCTGGTGGGCGACACCGCCACCGGGTCCTCCGCCTCCTGAGCGGCGCCCGGCCGCCCCGGCGCCCCTCCCGTCCGTCGGGGACGCCCGGCGACGCCGAGGCGGGCGCGGGGCCCGGGGGAGGGCGCCGCGGGGCGAGGGTTACGATCGTGAGCTGGCGGATCTCGCGGCGGGCTCGACGGTCTCCGGGACGTGCGGGCACCGCCCGGCGTCGCCGCGTCGGCGACGCCCGAGGTCCGTCGACCGACGGCCGTCGATCTCCGGGCGAGGACATGGACACCGAGACACCCTCCGCGCAGTTCCGGCATGTGCACGAGTTCCACGTCAGGTTCGGGGACATCGACTCCCAGGGGCACGTCAACAACGTGAAGTTCCTGGGCTACCTGGAGGACGCCCGGCAGGAGATGCTGCACGGCGACCCGGTGCGCAGGGGGGAGCAGCCGGTGCGCGGGATGGTGGTGGTCCGGCACGAGATCGACTACCGGCGGCCGTTGCCGCTCACCGTGGACCCGGTGCGGGTGGAGACCTGGGTGACCGAGCTGCGGGCGGCCTCGTGCGCGCTGGCCTATGAGGTCCGCGACGCGGAGCACGTGTACGCGACGGCGACCTCGAAGCTGGCGGCGTTCGACGTGGCCGAGGGACGTCCGCGCCGGTTCACCGAGGCCGAGCGGGAGCTGCTGTCGCGCTATCTGCCTCGGGGATGACCCGCCCTGCTGTCCAATATGTGGACATATAGTGTCAATATATGGATGAAGCGGATGGTCGTCGGTGGGTGGTCCTGGCGGTCGGTCTGAGCGCCACCGTCGCCGCCTGCATGTTCCAGTACGGGCTGCCGTATCTGATCCCCGCGCTGCGCCGCGCCGGGCTCTCCCTGGGCGAGGCCGGACTGGTCGTCGCCTGCCCCACCGTGGGGCTCATGACCGCGCTCATCGCCTGGGGCGCGGTGGCCGACCGCTGGGGCGAGCGGATCGCCCTGAGCCTGGGGCTGGGGATCGCCGCCGTCGGCCTGTTCGCGGCCGTGGCGGGCCGGGAGCGGCCCGTCCTCATGGGCGCCTGCCTGGCCCTCGCCGGAGCGGGCGGCGGCGCGGTGCACGCGGCGGGCGGACGGCTGATCCTGGGCTGGTTCGCCGCCCGGGAACGCGGGTTGGCGATGGGGCTGCGGCAGGCCTCCACTCCGCTGGGCACCGGACTGGCCGCGCTGGCCTACCCTCCGCTGGCCGGCGGCGGGCCCGGCGTTCCGCTGCTGGTCACCGCCGCCTGCTGCGCGGCGGCCGCCGGGCTGATCGTGCTCCTGGTCCGCGATCCGCGCCGCGTCGAGGAGGCCGGGGAGACCGGGGAGAACGCGCGGACCGGCGCCCGCGGCGGGACGCCCTACCGCACCCCGGTGCTGTGGCGGCTGCACGCGGCCAGCGCGCTGCTGGTCGTCCCCCAGTTCACGGTCGGCACGTTCGCCCTGGTCTTCTTGGTCGACGAGCACCGATGGGACGCGGTGACGGCCGGGCGGGCGCTGGCCGTGGCGGCGGTCGCCGGGGCCGTCGCCCGGATCGGCGCCGGCGTCTGGTCGGATCGGGCGGGCACCCGGCTGCGTCCGCTGCGGCTGGTCACGGCGGGCGTGGCCGCGGTCATGGCGGTGCTGGCGGCCGAGACCGCCGCCGCCTCGCCGGTCGCCGTGGCCGTGCTGATGGCCGCCGCGGTGGTCACGGTGAGCCCGAACGGCCTGGCGTTCACGGCCGTCGCCGAGCACGCCGGTCAGGCCTGGGCCGGCCGTGCGCTGGGCGTGCAGAGCACCGCGCAGCACGTGATGGCGGTGATCGTCCCGCCGGCGATCGGCGCGGTGATCGGCGGCGCGGGCGGCTATCCGGCGGCGTTCGCCGTCGCGGCGGCGTTCGGGCTGGCGGCCGTGCCGGTGGTGCCGGGCGGCCGGATCAGGCGGCGGGCGAGTACGGCCACGGCTCATGCAGGTCGTAGAAGACCGGCTCGCCCTCGAAGCAGCGCATCTCCTGCTTCCACTGAGCCTTGATCTCCGGCGGCATCTCCGTGCGCTCGCCCTCCCGGGCGGCCTCCTCGGAGGTGAAGTACATCACGGCGGTGCTGCCGCCGTCGGGATGCACGGCGAACACCCCGCCGAGGATGTCCGGACGAAGCTCCAGCATCGCCCGCTCCCGCCCCGGGGTCCGCAGAGCGCGCAGCGCCTCCCGGTCCCGGATCCGCTGCTGCATGATCTGCACGAACCCGGCGTCGTCCGAGCCGCCTCCGGCGATCAGCTCCACGTCGGTGCAGTCGTGGAAGACGACCGCGCTCTCGAAGAACTTGGAGGTCTCGGCGAACCACTGCCCCTGCTCGTGGCCCTCGCTGTTGCGGCGGGCGGCCTCGGGCGAGGTGAAGCGCACGATCCCGATGAAGGTGTCGTCATCGGTCACGCCGAACGTGCTGCCGAGCCACCCGACGGCGTGCGGGGCCAGATCCCGCATCCAGCGGTCCAGCGACTGGCGCAATCCTGCCGGGTCGTTCGTCTTGCCCTGGATGACCTGTACGAACATCGCCTGCCTCCTCGCCTGCTCGATGGGCCGGATCGGCGATTCGCACCCAGTGGCCACGCTAGTGACGACCGGGCAAACACCGGGTCATCGGCAGGTACGGGTTATCGGCGGGTATGCGTACAAGCCTGGGCGGAGAGGGTCATTCCGGGCTGTTGATCAGGCTGTGGGCCGCCATCGTCAGGTAGTCCCACAGCATCTTCTCCAGCTCCGGCGGCAGCGCCAGCTCATCCAGCGCGTCCCGCATGTGCCGCAGCCAGGCGTCCCGCTCCTGCGGGCCGATCTTGAACGGGGCGTGCCGCATCCGCAGCCGCGGGTGCCCCCGTCGCATGCTGTAGGTGCGGGGGCCGCCCCAGTACTGCATGAGGAACAGCCGGAGACGCTCCTCGGCGGGACCGAGGTCCTCCTCGGGGTAGAGGGGGCGGAGCAGGGGGTCGTCGGCGACGCCCTGGTAGAACCGGCGGACCAGGCGACGGAAGGTCTCCTCGCCCCCCACCGCTTCATAGAAGGTCACTTCGTGGGCCATGGTGCCTCCAACCCTATGCGAGGCGGGCCCGCGCGAGGACGGGCCGCATCACGCCGGCGGCGAGGCGGCCACCGCGACGCCTGCGGCGTCGAACGCCGCCTTGACCCGCTCGCGCAGCTCGCGGGCGACCTCGCCCTGCTTGCCGGGGGCGGTCTTGACCACCAGCCGGACCACCACCGCCTCGCCGGTCAGGCCCTGCACGCCCCACACCGAGGGCTTCTCCAGCACGACCTGCGACCAGGCCGGCTCGGCGGCCAGCTCCTCGGCGGTGCTCTTGAGGATCTCCTTGACCTTGACGGTGTCCTCGCCGTAGGCGACCGGGATGTCCAGCACCGCGCGGGCCCAGTTCTGCGACTCGTTGCCGACCCGCTGGATCTCGCCGTTGCGGATGTACCAGACCACGCCGTTGACGTCGCGCAGCCGGGTCACCCGGAGGGTGACGGCCTCCACGGTGCCCTTGGCCGGGCCCACGTCCACCACGTCGCCGACCCCGAACTGGTCCTCCAGCAGCATGAACAGCCCGGCCAGGAAGTCCTTGACGATGCTCTGGGCGCCGAAGCCGACCGCCACGCCGACCACGCTGGCGCTGGCCAGCACGGGGGTGAGGTTCAGGCCCAGCTCGCCCAGCGCGCTGAGCAGCGCGGTGCCCAGGATGACGATGGAGGCGACGCTGCGCAGCACCGAGCCGAGGGTCTGGGCGCGTTGGCGGCGCCGTTCGGTCAGCAGCGCGGTGCTGCCCTCGTGGACGGTCTGACCGTGGTCGCGCGGCCGTTCCGGCTTGGTCCCCTCGGCCATCCGCGTGGTGATCCTGGTGATCATGCGGTGCGCGATGCGCCGCAGGATCAGCGCGATCACCATGGTGATCACGGCCACCGTCAGCCGGTTGGTCCACAGGTCCAACCGGTAGTCGTGCACGAACCGGGCGGCCTCCGGGCTGTGGGTGATGTTCCACAGCAGCCGGCACGGCAGCAACGGCTGTTCGCCGCAGTAGGTCTCGGCTCGGGCGTCGGCGTCGAACAGGGGGGCGGCCGCCCCGGGGGTCACGGCATCCGGCACGAAGACACTCCTGGGTGGGTGACCTGCGGGGTACGAGCCGATCGTAGGGGACGGTTCGGAGCGGTTCGTACGATCCGCGCTCGAGGCCGGCCCGGGCGTCGGCCCGATCGGCCGCTCTCAGCGAACCGGGCAAATCCCTGTGGATGTGGCCGACCGCTCGACCCGCCGGTACCTGGATTGGGATATGCCCTTTTATTGAGCACTTGCCGGAAACGAAGGACTATGTCGGATTTTTGGAGTGACGGTCGTGTCCCGCAGGGCATCGGCTGCCGCGCCGTTCCCCGCCGCGTCCTGCGGGACACGACCGGTTGTGGTGAACCCTTTCCGCGACCGCGCCATCGCGGAAAGGGCTCGGCTCGGGAAGTCCGGTGGGGGGCTCAGCCCGGGAAGGCGCGCCGCGGGTCGTGCGGCTGCAGCACGTGCGCCAGCTTGGACGCCGCGCCGCAGGGGTCGTCGACCCGGTGCAGCCGCTCACCCCACGACCACCAGTAGTAGTGCTCGCCCGCGCCGGGGGCGGGGGCGCAGGTCACGTCCTCGGCCAGGCTGCCGGCCTCCGGATTGACCACCCGCAGGAACGCCGGCCCCGACCGGGTGCGCACCACCCTGGCCAAGAGCCCGCATGCCCCCACGGCCTGTCCGAGATCCTCCAGATAGCCGACGCGGTCGTCGGTGGCCACCGTGCACCCCCTCCTCGTGCAGGTGAGCGTTGAACAGTGTTCCGGATTTGTGATCGCGTGGATGCGCTTGGTTATCTGCGCTTGAGAATTGCAAGTTTCACGGGGTCGGTCAAGCCTCTCCGCGCGGTGTGGGAGGGGGAAATGGCGACCGGGAGGAGAGGTTTCTCCAACCTCGGAGGATAAATCTCTACCTGAGGTGAGGAGGGGTCGCCGCAGCGCATCCCTTTTCTTGGGAATGGGTTGGCCTGCCGGAGTGTGAGGGTTACGCTGCGTGTGCGCGATGTCATCAGTAGTGGCCAGAGCGTCGGCTTTCGCCCGGAAGGTGCGCCGGATCAGGGGGGACCGGACCCGCCCCGGGCGCCCGCGCCCGGGGCGGAGCGGATCGCCTCGCAGGTGAGGAGGCCATAGGCATGCCGGAACGTCGGGGGAGCCGGGGGAACGTCCCCACCGAGACCGACATCGCCCGTCGGATCCGCGCCTACGGCCTCGCCCGTGGGCGCACCCCGGCCGACATCGCCGTCGACATCCACGAACAGTGCGGGCCGCTGTTCGGCACCACCCGGATCAAAGCCCGCCGGCTCGCCCTCGGGGTGGCGCTGTCGGACATCGTCGCCCAGGTCAAAGCGCTCCATGAGCTGGAGGGCAAGCCGATCCCCAAGCTCGGCGAGACCCTGCTGTCGGCTTACGAGAGCGGACACAAGCGCCCCGGCCCGGCGTACCTGCACTACCTGTGCGCCGTCTACCGGGCCGAGCCGGAGGAGCTGGGCTACCCGGGTCCGTGCATCTGCGGGCGGCCGCACGCCCGCCGCCCGGTCGACGAGGCGGCGTCCGTCCCCTGTCCTCGACGGGAGCCCGAGCCTTTGGTCGGGAACGTGGTCGTGCCGATGCCGGACGACCGTCAGTGGATCACAGTCGACCGCCGCGGGACCGACGGCCCGCTGCCGGCCGATGTCGGAGAGGAGGACGCGGTGCTTCGCAGGACGTTGCTGCAACTGCTGGCCGGGGCGGGCGTGGCGCTGGACGGCGAGTTCCTCGGCGCGGTGGACCATCTGCGCCGCAGGATGGACGACACCCTGGTGAGCGCCACGGTGTCGCCCACGATGCTGGACCAGTGGGAGGAGACCATCCGGGGGTACGGCCGGCTCTACCAGGCCACCCCGTCGCTGCGGCTGCTGTGCGACGTGCTGCTGGACTTCAGCGAGGTGCGCCGGCTGTGCGCCCAGCGGCAGCCGGTCGAGCTGCAGGAGCGGCTGTGCCGGGTGGCCGCCCAGCTGGCCGGGCTGAGCGGGCTGATCATGATCAATCTGGGCGACCACCGGATGGCCCGCTCGTTCTTCCGCACCGCCAGCACCGCCGCCGACGAGACCGGCGACCGGGCGTTGCGCGCCTGGGTGACGGTCCGCGAGGCGCTGGTGCCGATGTACTACGGCGACCCCCGCGAGGCGCTGCACCTGGCCCGCAAGGCCCAGGACCTGGCCGGACGCACCCCCAGCGTGGCGGCGGCGATGGCGCCCGCGGTGGAGGCGCGGGCGCTGGGCCTGCTGGCCATGCGCGGGCGGACGGACGCCGCGCCCAGCGCGCGCCGCGCCCTGGTCCGCGGCCGTTCGGTGTTCGACCGGCTGTCCAAGGCGCACACCGGCGACCTGGCGTTCGGCTTCACCGAACGGCAGATGGCCTTCTATGAGGGCGACACCTTCACCAACCTCGGCGACCACAAGGCCGGCGACGAGGTCCTCAGCCGGGCGCTGACGCTGTACGCGCCGACCGACTGGGTGGACCTGACCCTGGTGCGGCTGGACCGCGCCGTCTGCCGGCTGCACGCCGGCGACGCCGACGCGGCGCTGGACGTCGCCCAGGACGCGATCACCGAGCTCCCCGCCGAGCACCGCTCCGACATCCTGGTGCATCGCGCCCGCCAGGTCGGCGCCGCGGTGGCCGCCCGGTACGGGGAGATCGATCGGCTGCGCAGCTTCCGCGAGGCGCTGTCGGCCCCGGTGATCGGCGCCGCCCCCGCCCGCCGCGCCGATCTCGCCGAGCAGGTGTGAGATGTCGGCGGCCGAGGGCGACGCCGCCCTGGTGCGCCACCGCGACGACCCGCCCGTGTGGCGGTTCGGCGGGCTGCTGATCCGCCGCTGCACCCCCCGCGACCACGCCGCCGTCCTCGACCTGCACCGCCAGAGCCTCGCCCAGGTCGGCCTGCGTCCCGGCGACGGCGTCTACTACGAATACGACCTGTTCCAGATCGAGGACGTTTATCTGCGGAGCGCCGGCGAGTTCGTGGTCGGCGAGCTGGACGGCAGGGTCGTCGCCATGGGCGGACTGCGCCGCGCCGGCCTCATCGCCACCGGCCCCGCCCGGGCCCGCGGCGACCGCCCCCTCGGCCCGCCGTCGCGGACCGAGGCCGCCGAGATGGTCCGGCTGCGGGTCGACGCCCCGGTCCGCCGCCGCGGCTACGGATCGGCCGTCGTGGCCGCCCTGGAGGAGCGCGCCGTCGAGCTGGGATACCGCGTCCTGCACTGCGACACCACTCACCTCCAGGAGCCCGCGATACGGCTCTACCTGCGGGCCGGCTGGCGCGAGACCCGCCGCGAGCGCATCGGCGGGATCACCAACGTCTACTTCGAGAAACGGCTGGAGTGAGAGAGGACCCGGCCTCGGGGAGGAGTGAGGCCGCGCTCCCCGCACCGGCGGCGCGGTCCGGTGCGAGGAGCGCGGTGACCCGTATCCCCAGCGGGAGGGTCAGCCCAAACGTCCGCCCACGAACTGCATCAGCGGCAGGGCGCGGCGCCTGATCTGGCGGAAGCCGCGCTCCTCCAGGGCGGCGGCCAGCTCCCGGTCGTCGAAGACGCGCAGCCCCGCCAGACGCCCGGCCGCTTCGGCGCCGAGGCCAAGCAGCGGCAGGTTCGGGCGCCGGGAGGCGAGCAGGGCGATCCGGCCGCCGGGCTTGAGCACCCGGGCCATGTGGTCCAGGGCCGACTCCGGATCGTCGAACAGATAGAGGCCGCCGAAGCAGCACACCGCGTCGAAGGAGTCGTCGGCGAACGGCAGCGTCACCGCGTTCCCCCGGACGTACCCGACCGTGCCGGGGGTCGGCTCGGCCACCGCGCGGGTCAGCATGGTCGGGGAGGCGTCCAGCCCCACGACCAGGCCGCCGGGCCCCACGCCCTCGGCCAGGGCGCGGGTCACATTGCCCGGACCGCAGGCCACGTCCAGCACCGTCATGTCCGGCTTGCGCGGGTCGGTGGGGCGGCCCAGCGCCAGCCAGCGGCGGGCCAGGTCGTTTTCCTCGGCGGTGTCCGGCCCGGCCGGCCAGCCCTTGGCCAGATTGAAGCCGACCGGCCGCCACAGCCGTTCATAGATGTGCGGCAGGAACCGCGACTGCATCACCCGCTGAGCGGGCGTCGGCGCGGGCTCCTCGGCGGGGCCCAGCAGATCCAGATAGCCGGCGGAGGTGTCGAGCTCGGCGGGCGGGGCCGCCAGCAGCCCGCGGATCCGCTCGTGCACGCCGCTTCCTGCAACGGCCGTCGCGCTCATCCCCTTATTGGATCACCGTTCACTCCGGACGTGGTGCGCATTCTGCCCCGAATGTGACTCAGCTCTCACTCCTCGTCGAGATGCAGCCCGGTGTGGGCGGCCAGGAACGACAGGGTGTCGGCCGCCAGATTCACCGTCCGGCTCACCGCCCGGCTGCTGTGCCCGACCTCGGGCTCGTTGCGCAGCAGCACCGGCGCCGCGGAGGCCGTGGCGTGCTGCATCGCGGCGCACATCTTGCGGGCGTGCAGCGGATCCACCCGGGTGTCGCCGTCGAACACCGTGAACAGCGTCGCCGGATACGCCACCCCCTCCCGCACATGGTGGTACGGCGAGTAGGCCAGCAGCCACTCCAGCTCCTCGGGCTTGTCGGCCGACCCGTACTCGTCGTTCCAGGTCTGCCCGAGGCCGAACTTCTCGTACCGGACCATGTCCAGCAGCGGGGCCGAGCAGACCGCCGCCGCGTACAGGTCGGGGCGCTGGGTGATCGCCGCCCCCACCAGCAGCCCGCCGTTGGAGCCGCCGGAGATGCCGAGCCGGTCGCGGGTGGTCCAGCCGTCGGCGATCAGCTTCTCGGCGGCGGCGTGGAAGTCGTCGAAGACGTTCTGCTTGCGGTCCCGCATGCCGGCGCGGTGCCACTCCTCGCCCTCCTCCGAGCCGCCCCGCAGGTTGGCGATGGCGTACACGCCGCCCGCCTCCACCCAGGCCAGCACGCTCGCCGAGTAGGCCGGGGTGAGCGCGACGTTGAAGCCGCCGTATCCGTACAGGATCGTCGGGCGCGGACCGTGGTCGCCGGGCCTGGCGATCACCAGCATCCGCACCGGCGTGCCGTCGTAGGAGGCGTAGGTGATCTGCCGGGTCTCCACCTCGGGCACCTCCACGGTGCCGGGCGCGGACGCCCACAGCGTGGTCCGGCCGGTCAGCGCGTCGTAGCGGCGGATCGACACCGGGTGGGTGTTGTCGGTGTAGGAGAACCACACCTCATGGCCCCCCTCCGGCCGCGTGTACAGCCCGCCGATCGAGCCGAGGCCCGGGACGGGCACCTGCCCGAGGCGCTCCCCGCTCTCCAGATCGTGCACGGTGATCTCGCTGATCGCGTGCCGGGTCCAGCCCACCAGCAGCAGCGGCCGGTCCAGCTCGGGACCGTCCAGGATCGCGTAGTCGGTCAGCACCGCCTCGGGATCCTCGCCGACCAGTTCGCGCCAGGACTCGTATCCGGGGGTCTGCGGGTCGGTGACGCACAGCCGGCCGCGCGGCGCGTCCCGGTCGGTGAACACATAGCCCCGGCCGCCCCGCACGTGCAGCCCCGTCATCGCGTCCACCCCGACCTGGACGGGCTTGAGCGCGGGCGCCTGCGGGGAGGACGCCGTCAGGTCGGCGATCCACAGGTCGTTGCGCGGCGCGGTGCCCTGGGAGGCCGACACCGTCAGCCAGCGGCCGTCCCGGCTGAGGGCGACCGAGTAGTAGGTGGTCTTGTCCATCCCCTCGCCGAAGATCAGCACGTCCTCGGTGTCGGGGTCGGTGCCCACCCGGTGCAGGTAGACCCGCCGGTGGTACTGGGTCTCGTCCGGGGGGAGCTCCTCCGGCGGCAGCCGGCGGACGTAGTAGAACGCCGGCGGCTCCCCGTCGCGGGCCGGCAGCCAGGCGATCGGGGAGGTGCGGGTCCGGTCGATCGGCCCCTCGACCCGCTCGCCGGTGTCCACGTCCAGCACGTGCAGCAGCGACTCCTCGTCGCCGCCGTGCGAGATCATGTACGCCAGCAGCCGGCCCTCCCGGTCCGGCTGCCAGAAGTCCAGCGTGGTGGTGCCGTCCGGATTGATCTCCATCGGGTCGATCAGCGCCCGCTCGGTGCCGTCGGGGTCGACCACGTAGAGGACGGCGTGCTCCTGGTCGGGGGTGCGGCGGGTGAAGAACCGGCGCTCGCCGCGCCAGACCGGCGGGCCCACCCCGCCCGCCCGCAGCAGCTCGGCGATCCGCCTGCGGAGCCGACCCCGCCCCGGCAGCCCGTCGGCCACGGAGCGGAACAGCTCCTCCTGCGCCGCCAGCCACTCCTTGGTCTCCGGCGAGGCGGGGTCCTCCAGCCACCGGTACGGGTCGGGGATCCGGTGGCCGTGCAGTTCGTCGACGATGTCCTGACGCGGTGCGGACGGATACTGCGGGCGGTCCATGAGGATGAACTCTATGCGCCCCCTGCGACGGCGGCGCTCTTGCGGCGGGGCGTCGAGCACGGCCCCGATTCGTCCGTCGTCCCGGCGTCCCGCTCGTCCGCGGCGGGCGGGTTCTTGATCGGCTTTCTCGCTCCGCCCCTTCGTGCGCGTCTTGTGCGCGTCTTGTGCGCGGTGCCGGTGGTGTCGCCGGCGTGGGACATTCCTTGCCGCCGCGGAACTCCCGGGCCACGCGCAGGTGAGGAACCGGTGGCGACGGCTCTGCCGGCGAGGGAGATGTCGCATTCGGGGAATTTATGGGGTAGCGAGAAGCCCGGATCAACAGTCACACTGTTTTCAGCTCGATCGCCCGTGGGAGGCCCATATGACGGGTGCGCAGGTACTGGAGTCCATACTCGAGCCTCGGCGTAGCGGACGCGGGAGCGTATGCGCCGAGGCGAACGGAATGCACGGGTCGGAGGGCGTGTGATGCGCCAGGTCCTCTTGCTCAACGCGTCCTACGAACCGCTCACGACGCTCCCGCTGCGGCGGGCGGTGTGCCTGGTCCTGCGGGACAAGGCGGAGATCGTCCACCGCGACGCCACCGGTGCGGTCCTGCATTCGGCCACGATGTCGATCGACGTTCCGTCGGTGATCCGGCTTCGTCGTTATGTGCGCATTCCCTATCGCACCCGAGTGCCGTTGACCCGGGCGGCGTTGATGCGGCGCGACAACTATCGCTGCGCCTACTGCGGACGCCGGGCCGAGACCATCGACCATGTGATCCCGCGCAGCCGCGGCGGCACGCACACCTGGGAGAACTGCGTCGCCTCCTGCTCGTCGTGCAATCACCGCAAGGCCGACAAGCTGCTGGAGGAGCTCGGCTGGGTGCTGAATGTGACGCCGGCGGTGCCGCGCGGCGTGCACTGGCGGCTGATCGGCGCGGCGGCCGAGAACGGCGACCCGCAGTGGGCGCCGTATATGGCGCAGCTGGCGGCCTGATCGATCGGGCCGGTTTATTCTGGACGGCGTGCCACGTTATGAGTTCCGCTGCCGTGCCTGCGGGTCCACCTTCGAGGTGTCCCGTTCCATGAGCGAGGCGTCCGCGCCCGCCACCTGCCCCGCCGGCCACGACGACACGGTCAAGCTGCTGTCCACCGTCGCCGTCACGGGCCGCGGCACGGGATCCGCTCCGTCGCCCGGCCCCTCCGGCGGCGGGTGCTGCGGCGGCGGGTGCTGCGGCTGAGCACCTCGCTTCCTCGGGCATGCTTGACGGCATGCCTGAACTGATCGACAAGCCGTCGCGGGTGGCCGCCGTGGGCGAGCCGCCCAAGACGATCGACGAGTACGTCGGCAGGGTCAACACCGGCGAGGACCGGCTGAGCATCGCGCACATGCGCAGCCCGTCCGGCTGGTCCGAGCCCGGCCAGCGTCCGGAGTTCGACGAGTACACGGTCGTGCTGCGCGGCGCGCTGACCGTCGAGCACGAGAACGGGGTGCTGGAGGTGCGCGCCGGGCAGGCCGTGCACACCCGGGCGGGCGAGTGGATCCGCTACAGCTCGCCGGGCCCCGAGGGGGCCGAGTACATCGCGGTCTGCGTGCCCGCCTTCTCGCCGTCCACCGTTCACCGGGACGAATGATCACGGTGGTTGACGGGGCGGCGGAGGTGAGTTTTTCTCACGTTCATGAGGATCCGCCCCCCGTCTTCCACCTCGCTCCGCCGCCGGGCCGTCGCCTCGGCCTGCGCCGCGCTGACCGCCGTCGCCGTCTGGCCGGCCGCCCCGGCCGCGGCCGAGACCGGGCTCCGGCTCAACCAGATCCAGGTCGTCGGCAGCCACAACAGCTACCACCTGGAGCCCAACGCCCGTGAGTTCGCCCTGGTGTCGCTGTTCGCCGGCGAGCAGGCCCGGGCCTGGCAGTACAGCCACCGCCCGCTGGACGAGCAGCTCGCCCAGCAGCGGGTCCGGCAGCTCGAACTCGACCTGTACGCCGACCCCGACGGGGGCGTGTACGCCCGCCCCCTCATCCGCATCCTGACCGGCCAGTCCGCCGAGTACGACCCCCGCCTGCGCGAGCCGGGCACCAAGGTCCTGCACGTCGCCGGGCTGGACTACCGCAGCAACTGCCTCACGCTCGTCGACTGCCTGACCGCCGTGCGCGACTGGTCCCGCGCCAACCCCGACCACGTCCCCGTGGCGATCCTGCTGGAGTTCAAAGACTCCCTCCCGGTCGGCGACCTGTCCATCCCCCTGGTGACCTGGACCAGGGAGCGCATGCTGGCGGTGGAGCAGGAGATCCGGTCGGTGTTCGCCGCCGACGAGCTGATCACGCCCGACACCGTCCGCGTCCCCGGCAAGACCCTGGAGCAGTCCGTCCGGGAGGACGGCTGGCCCACCCTGGAGGAGGCGCGCGGCAAGGTCATGTTCCTGATGGACAACACCGGGGTCCACCGCGACCGCTACCTCCAGGGCAACCCCGGCCTCGAGGGGCGGCTGATGTTCACCAGCTCCGAGCCCGGCAACCCCGACGCCGCCTTCGTCAAGCGCAACGACCCCGCCCCCGACATCCGCGACCTCGTCGCCCAGGGCTACCTGGTCCGCACCCGGGCCGACGCCGACACCCGGGAGGCCCGCTCCGGCGACACCGCCCGCCGCGACGCCGCCCTCGCCAGCGGCGCCCAGTGGGTCAGCACCGACTATCCCGCCCCCGGCATGTCCGACCGCTGGGGCACCGACTACCACGTCTCGCTGCCGGACGGCGCGGTCGCCCGCTGCAACCCCGTGACCGCCCCGGCGGCCTGCACGATCGCCGCGCCCTGACCCGGCGGGGACGGCGCCGGCCCTGCCCGCGGGCGCCCGCGGCGCGGCCCTCCCCGCGTCCTCCCGGCGCTCCTCGCGCTCGGGCGGCGTCGATCGCGCCGCCGGCCGTGCCCGGCGTCGTCGCGAGGGCGTCGGCCCTCTGACAGCGCCCGGGCGCCGCCGGGTGACCGGCGGCGCCCGGAGAGCGCGTGCCGCTCAGTTGCCCGACAGCTGGGACAGGTCGCGGGCCGCACCGGTGGAGGCCGACGTGGCCATCGCCGCGTAGGCCTGCAGGGCGGCGCTGATCGGGCGGTGCCGGTCGCGGGGACGGTAGCCGCCCAGCTCGGCCAGCAGCCTCTCGCGCCGCGCGGCCAGCTCGTCGGCGGGGACGTCCAGCTCGATGGACCGGCGGGGGATGTCGATGACGATGCGGTCGCCGTCCTCCACCAGGGCGATGACGCCGCCCGCGGCGGCCTCGGGGGAGGCGTGGCCGATGGACAGGCCCGAGGTGCCGCCGGAGAACCGCCCGTCGGTGATCAGCGCGCACGCCTTGCCCAGGCCGCGGCCCTTGAGGAAGGACGTCGGGTACAGCATCTCCTGCATGCCCGGCCCGCCCTTGGGGCCCTCGTAGCGGATGACGACGACGTCGCCCTCTTTGACCTTGCCGCCGAGGATGCCCTCCACGGCCTCCTCCTGGCTCTCGAAGACCACCGCGGGGCCGGAGAAGGTCCACAGCTCCTCCTCCACGCCGGCGGTCTTGACGATCGCCCCCTCGGGGGCGATGTTGCCGTACAGCACGGCCAGGCCGCCGTCGGCGGTGTAGGCGTGCTCGATGGAGCGGATGCAGCCGCCCTCGCGGTCCAGGTCGAGCTCGTCCCAGCGGTTGGACTGGCTGTAGGCCCGGGTGGTGCGCACCCCGCCGGGCGCGGCGTGCCACAGCTCCCGCGCCTCGGGCAGCACCTCGGGGGAGCGGATGTCCCACGCGGCGATGAACTCGCCCACCGTGTCCGCGTGGACGGTGCGGGCGTCCCGGTTGATCAGACCCGCCCGGTCCAGCTCGCCCAGCAGGGCGGGGATGCCGCCGGCGCGGTGCACGTCCTCGATGTGGTACTTGTTGGTGGCCGGGGCGACCTTGCAGATGCACGGCACCCGGCGCGACAGCTCGTCGATCTCCTTCAGGCCGAAGTCCACGCCCGCCTCGGTGGCGGCGGCCAGCAGGTGCAGGATGGTGTTGGTGGAGCCGCCCATCGCCACGTCCAGCGCCATCGCGTTCTCGAAGGCGTCGCGGGTGGCGATGCTGCGCGGCAGCACCGACTCGTCGTCGTCCTCGTAGTAGCGCTTGGCGATCTCCACCACACGACGTCCGGCGTCGGCGAACAGCTTCTTGCGGGCGGTGTGGGTGGCCAGGATCGTGCCGTTGCCCGGCAGCGCCAGCCCGATCGCCTCGGTCAGGCAGTTCATCGAGTTGGCGGTGAACATGCCCGAGCAGGACCCGCAGGTCGGGCAGGCGTTCTCCTCCATCCGGGCCAGCGCCTCGTCGGAGACGCTGGTGTCGGCCGAGGCGATCATCGAGTCGATCAGGTCCAGCTTGTGCCCGCCGGAGACGCCCTCGACCGGCTTGCCGGCCTCCATCGGCCCGCCGGAGACGAACACGGTGGGGATGTTCAGCCGCAGCGCCGCCAGCAGCATCCCCGGGGTGATCTTGTCGCAGTTGGACACGCAGATCAGCGCGTCGGCCCGGTGCGCCTGCACCATGTACTCCACCGCGTCGGCGATCAGCTCCCGCGACGGCAGCGAGTACAGCATCCCGTCGTGGCCCATCGCGATGCCGTCGTCGACGGCGATGGTGTTGAACTCGCGCGGCACCCCGCCGGCCTCGCGCACCGCCTCGGCCACCACCTCGCCGACCTCGCGCAGGTGGACGTGGCCGGGCACGAACTGGGTGTAGCTGTTGGCCACCGCGACGATCGGCTTGCCGAAGTCCTCGCGCGCCACTCCGGTGGCGCGCAGGAGGGCGCGGGCGCCCGCCATGTTCCTGCCGTGCGTGACGGTGCGTGACCTGAGCGGTGGCATTGGGGACCTCTCCAAACCTTTGTCGGCGGCGCCCCGATCGTCGGCTGGTGCGTCACGGGTGGGACGGCCGGCCTGACCGGGGCTCGGGGTGTGTGCGACAGCGGCGGGTCTCGGCGCTGGACCCGGCCCACCGGAGGTCTCGTGCGGCCGGTGCGTTCGATGCTACCTCCCGTCCCGCCGGCGGCGCGTCCACGGCCCGGCTCCGCGCGCCCTTCGGGACGCGCCCTTCGGGAGACGCGCGAGCGCCCCGGGACGGCCGGCCGCCCCGGGGCGCTCGCTCCGATGCCCGGTCGGCGACGCTCAGTCGGTGGTGGGGTACTTCGGCGGCAGGGCCTCCTCGGCGGCCTCGTAGATGCGCTGGACGTCCTCGTCGGTGAGGATCCGGGGGCGGCGGCGCAGATAGGAGCGCGCCCGGTTGCCGGCGTAGACGTCCACGTCGCGCACCCGCATCACCTTCCACGGGATGGACGGCCCGTAGATCGCCACCGAGGGCTGCACCGACACCTCGAAGCCGAGCTTGGCCGACAGCCGCTTGCTGGCCTGCTCGGCCTCCCAGCGGGCCTCGTCCAGCCGGTCCTTTTTGTTGAACGGGCCGTGGAACAGCTTGCGGTGCGAGAGGGTGCGGACCGGCAGTCGGCGGTCCCACTTCTCCGAGTCGATGGCGTACACGCCGCTGGGCCCGACCACCAGATGGTCGATCTTGCCGTCGCTGACGCCCTCGTCGTCGAGCGGGACGGCGCGGGCGTGCAGGACGCGGTAGCCGTTCTTGGTCAGCGACCGGAGCTGCCGCTCGGTGCGGCGTTCGGCCGCGGCCGACTTGCCCCAGGCCGCGACCTCGGTGTGGGAGCGGGAGCGGCGGTAGACGTCGGCGACGACGGCGAGCACCGCCGCGCCGAGACCGACCCGCCAGTTCGTCACGATCGTGACCATGATGCCGACGACGACGGCCGCACCGAGCCGCAGAGCCCACAGGCGCGCCCGCGGATCGTTGCGCAGGTCGTCCGGGAGGCGGGGGAGACGCGGGAGCCGTCCGCCGGTTCCGCCGGACGTGCTGTCGGTGGGGTGGCCTTCGGGCTGGCCGGGCTTGCCCCGCTCCATGGTCGCCATGGTGACTCTCCGTGTTCCTTTCGGACGGGGAGGCATGATCCTCTTTGCGGAGGGTAGTGAGCGCGCCGTGCGGGCGGCTAGTGGTGCCGCATCCATAGTTTTGTCGCCGGATCCGTTCGGTTGAACCTTGCGTCGAGGGGTAGATTTTCGTTCATCTCTTACGGCCCTTCCGGCGCCGTCGTCCCGGTCCGCGGTCGCCCGGCCGGGCCCCTCTAGCGTGGGCGTGTGACCGAGATCCACGAGTTGACCGCGCTGGAACAGGCCGCCGCCGTCCGCGCCGGCGACCTGTCCCCGGTGACGCTCCTGGAGCACTATCTGGCCCGGATCGAACGCCTGAACCCGCGGCTCGGGGCGTTTGTCACGGTGGCCGCCGAGCAGGCCCTGGCGGAGGCGGCGCGGCTGCACCGGACCGCCCGTCCCGGCGCGGACCTCCCGCCGCTGCACGGCGTCCCGATCGCCGTCAAGGACCTGACCGCGGTGCGCGGCGTGCGGATCACCCGCGGATCGGCGGTGTCCGCCGACCGCGTCGCCGACGCCGACGACCTGGTGGTGGCCAGGCTGCGCGCGGCCGGCGCGATCCCGTTCGGCAAGACCGCGACCTGTGAGTTCGGCCTGACCTGCTACACCGAGTCGGCCGTGGCGCCCCCCGCCCGCACGCCCTGGGACCCGACCCGGTCGGCCGGCGGCTCCAGCGGCGGGTCGGCCGCCGCGGTCGCCGCCGGGCTGGCGCCGGCGGCCCACGGCAACGACGGCGGCGGGTCCATCCGCATCCCCGCCGCGGCCTGCGGGGTGTTCGGGATCAAACCGACCCGCGGCCGGATCTCCCGCGGCCCCGCCGCACCCGACCTGTTCGGCCTGGTCACCGACGGGCCCATCGCCCGCACCGTGCGGGACGCCGCGGCCCTGCTGGACGCCATGCAGGGGCCGTTCCCGGGGGACCTGTTCGCCGCGCCCCCGCCGCCGGGGTCCTTCACCGCCTGCGCCGACCGGGAGCCCGGACGGCTGCGGATCGCCCGCCGCGGCGACCCGATGGTCCCCGACGCCGAGATCCACCCCGACTGCGCGGCGGCGCTGGAGGACGCCTGCGCCCTGCTGGAGGAGCTGGGGCATGAGGTGGTGGACGCGCCGCCGCTGTTCGACCCCGGGCTGGCGGCCGACTTCGAGACCCTGTGGACGGTCCTGGCGGCCCTGGAACCGGTGGACCCCGCCGACGAGGACCGGCTGGAGCCGTTCACCCGATGGCTGCGCGAGCGGGGCCGCCGCGTCACCGGCACCGGGCTGATGCGGGCGCACGCCCGCATCCAGTCCGCCCTCCGCGGGGCGTTCGCGGCGATGGACGGCTTCGACGCGATCATCTCGCCGACCCTGGCGGCCCCGCCCGTCCCCGTCGGACACTTCTCCGCCGCCGATCCGGAGGAGAACCTGCGGCGGCAGCACCGCTTCACCCCGTTCGCGGCCGCCTACAACCTCTCCGGCCAGCCCGCCGTCACCGTCCCGCTGCACTGGAACGCCGAGGGCCTGCCGATCGGCGTGATGATCGCCGGACGGCTCGGCGGCGAGGGCACGCTGATCTCCCTGTCCGCCCAGCTGGAGGCGGCCCGGCCCTGGCACCGCCGCCGCCCGCCGGGCTGGGACGGCTGAAGCGGCCCTTGCGCGGGCACGCCCCGGCCGCGGTGGACGGGCGGCTGATCGAACCGGCCCGGGCGCGCCGGGGTGAGACCGGCCGGCGGGACGCGCGAGCCGCCCGCCGACCGGCCCTCGGCCCGCCGTCCCCGCGGGGTGGGCGGGCCGCGGCCGTTTCCCGGGCCTCAGCCGGCGGAGGCGTCCTTGGCGCGGGCGCGCAGGGCGCGGAGCACCCCGTCGCGGCCCTCCGACAGCAGCCGGGCCAGCGCCGGCGGCGGGTTCTCCGCCTCCAGATAGGCGTCGGTGCGGGCCACCGTGGACTGGTCGACGATCAGGAACGGGTAGGCGACCTCGGCGAACGTCTGCGCCATGTCGCCGCTCCACTGCTCCCAGATCCGGCCGACCTCGGCGAAGTACCGCTCGACGTAGGGGGCCAGCAGCTCGGCGTGCTCGGGCTCGACGAAGCCGCTCAGCGTGGCGCGGAACACCGCGTTGGGCAGCTCGCCGCCGATGATCCGGGACCAGGCGTCGGCCTTGGCCTCGGTGGTGGGGACGGCGGCCCGGCATCCGGCGGCGTGCCGCTCCCCGGCGGCCGTGTTGTCCCGGGCGAGCTCGGCGTCGATCTCGGCCTCCCCGGCCGCCCCGGTCACCACCAGCCGCCGCAGCAGCGCCCACCGCAGCTCGGTGTCGACGGTCAGGCCCTCCAGCGACTGGGTGCCCTCCAGCAGCCCGCGCAGGAACGCCAGGTGCTCGTTGGAGGTGGCGACCGCGGCGAACGCCTGCACGAAGCACAGCTGGAAGTCCGAGCCGGGCTCGGCCTCGCGGGCCAGCTCGAACAGGGCGTCGGCCATCATCTGCTGCCCGGCGGGGCGCCAGGCCGGGTCGGCGTACTGCTGCAGGGCGGTGCGGGCCTGCCGCAGCAGGGTCTGCGCCACCGAGATGTCGCCGACCCCGCGGATGCCCGACAGCACCAGCCTGATGTAGTCGCGGGTGGCCATCTCGGCGTCGCGGGTCATGTCCCAGGCCGCCGACCAGCACAGCGCCCGCGGCAGGCTCTCGGCGATGTCGCCGATGCCCTCGATGAGGGTGCGCAGCGAGTGCTCGTCCAGCCGGATCTTGGCATAGGTCAGGTCGTCGTCGTTGACCAGCACCAGGTCCGGCCGCCGCTCGCCGACCAGTTCCGGCACCTCGGTGCGGGCGCCCACCACGTCCAGCTCGACCCGCTTGCGCCGTACGATGCCCTGGTCGGTGCGGTCGTACAGGCCGATCGCGATCCGGTGGGAGCGCAGCGTGGGGTGGTCGGGCTTGGCCTCCTGCACCACCGCGAACGAGGTGAACGTGCCGTCCCCGTCGGTCTGGTACACCGGGCGCAGCGTGTTGACCTCGGCGGTCTCCAGCCACTCCTTGGACCAGGCGGTCAGGTCGCGTCCGGAGGTCTCCTCCAGCGCCTCCAGCAGGTCGCCCAGCACGGTGTTGCCCCAGGCGTGCCGGTCGAAGTAGCGCCGCACGCCCTCCAGGAAGTTGTCCCGGCCCACGTAGGCGACCAGCTGCTTGAGGACGCTGGCGCCCTTGGCGTAGGTGATGCCGTCGAAGTTGACCTCCACCGCCTGGATGTCGGGGATGTCGGCGGAGATGGGGTGGGTGGACGGCAGCTGGTCCTGCCGGTAGGCCCACGCCTTCATCAGGTTCGCGAACGTGGTCCACGACCCCTTCCAGCGGGTGGCCTCGGCCTGGCACAGCACGCTCATGTAGGTGGCGAACGACTCGTTCAGCCACAGGTCGTCCCACCAGCGCATGGTGACCAGGTCGCCGAACCACATGTGCGCCATCTCGTGCAGGATCGTCTCCGCACGGCGCTCGTAGGCGGCGTCGGTGACCCGCGACCGGAAGACGTAGTCCTCCAGGAACGTCACGCAGCCGGCGTTCTCCATCGCGCCCGCGTTGAACTCGGGCACGAACAGCTGGTCGTACTTGGTGAACGGGTACGGCCGGCCGAACACCTCCTCGAAGAAGGCGAAGCCCTGCCGGGTGACCTCGATGATCGCGTCGGCGTCCAGGTGCTCGGCCAGCGAGGCCCGGCAGAACACCCCCAGCGGGATGACCGACCCGTCCGGGCGCCGGTACTCGTCGCGGACCGCGTGGTAGGGGCCGGCCACCAGCGCGGTGATGTAGGTGGAGATCCGCGGGGTGGGGGGGAAGACCCAGCGGCCGTCCGCGGCGGACTCGGCGGCCTCGTTGGTGACGACCTGCCAGTGCCGCGGGGCGGTGACCGACAGCTGGAAGGTCGCCTTCAGGTCGGGCTGGTCGAAGCAGGCGTACATCCGGTGCGCGTCGGCGGTCTCGAACTGGGTGTACAGGTACACCTCCCGGTCCACCGGGTCCACGAACCGGTGCAGGCCCTCCCCGGAGCGGGAGTAGGCGCAGTCGGCGACGATCCGCAGCTCGTTGTCGGCGGCCAGGTCCGGGAGCGGGAACCGCCCCTTGGCGGCGTCGTAGGAGGAGACCTCCAGCGACCGCCCGTTCAGCACGACCTCCCGCACCACCGCGTCGTGCAGGTCGATGAAGGTGGACGCGCCGGGCTCGGTGCAGCCGAACCGGACCACGGTCGTGGATCCGAACCGCTCCTCGCCGGTCGTCAGATCCAGGTCCACCGCATAGGACTCGACCTTCAGCAGCCGGGCCCGTTCCCGCGCCTCATCGCGCGTGAGGTTGCCTGCCACATCCACTCCTTGATCTCAGTTAACCGCTCGTCCATGTCTATCAACCGGTCCTCGGCCCTGTCCCCGGCGGCGCGGGAGCGGGAATCCCCGAGGACATGGTTCAGTTGTCCCGGACGAATGAATGCCGATCCTCGATTGGAGACTGCAATGTCGCAGGACCGCACCCCGGTGGACTTCTGGTTCGACCCGCTGTGCCCGTGGGCGTGGATCACCTCCCGCTGGCTGCTGGAGGTGGCGAAGCACCGCCCGATCGAGCCGCGCTGGCATGTGATGAGCCTGTCGGTGCTCAACGAGGGCAAGGACGTCCCCGAGCGGTACCGCAAGCTGATCGCCGAGGGGTGGGGACCGGTGCGCGTCTGCATCGCCGCCGAGCAGAAGCACGGCTCGCAGGTGCTGGGCGACCTCTACACCGAGCTGGGGGTGCGGAAGCACCACCGCAAGCTCCCGTTCGACCGGCCGACCCTGGAGGACGCGCTGCGGGCGGCGGGGCTCGAGCCCGAGCTGGCGGCGGCGGCCGACTCGACCGAGTACGACGAGGCGTTGCGCGCCTCGCACAAGGACGGCATCGACCGGGTGGGCGAGGAGGTCGGCACCCCGGTGATCTCGGTGAACGGCGTCTCCTTCTTCGGCCCGGTGGTCACCCCGATCCCGCGCGGCGAGGAGGCGGTGAAGCTGTGGGACGGGGTGCTCGCGGTGGCGAGCATCCCGGGGTTCTTCGAGCTGAAGCGGAGCCGGACCGCCGACCCCAGCTTCGACTGAGCCGCAGATGCCGATGAACATCAGTTGCACATAACTTGCAGATGCGCCTCACCTGCCTTCAGACTGGATCTGTCCTGATCTGTCCGGTCCGAGGGGAAGGTGAGGCGCCGTGCACGTGCCTGACGGGTTCTTCGACGCCCCGGTCTCGGTGGGGGCGGGCGTCGCGGCGGCGGCGGGCATCGCCGTGTCGCTGCGCGGCGCCCACCGGGAGCTGGACGATCGCACCGCCCCGTTGGCCGGGCTGAGCGCGGCCTTCATCTTCGCCGCCCAGATGATCAACTTTCCGGTGGCGGCCGGCACCAGCGGCCATCTGATGGGCGGGGCGCTGGCGGCCATCCTGGTCGGCCCGTACGCCGGGGTGCTGTGCATCTCGGTGGTGCTGCTGGTGCAGATGCTCTTCGCCGACGGGGGCGTCACCGCCTACGGGATCAACGTCACCTTGATGGCGCTCACCGGGGTGCTCGTCGGGTACGGGGTGTTCCGGCTGGTCATGAGGCTCTGGCCGCCCGGCGCGCCGCGCCGGGCGGGCCTCGGCGCGGCCTCCTTCCTGGGCGCGCTGGCGTCGGTGCCCGCCTCGGCGCTGGTGTTCGTCGCGCTGTTCGCGATCGGCGGCACCGCGGACCTTCCGCTGGGCGCCGTGCTGGGCGCGATGCTGGGCGTGCACGTCCTGATCGGCATCGGCGAGGGCGTGATCACCGCGCTCACGGTCGGCGCCGTCGCCGCGGTCCGTCCCGACCTGGTGTACGGGCTGCGCGGGCAGGCCGCGCCGCTGCAGATCCGCACCCCCGAGACCGCGGAGGCCTGACGCCATGAAGACCGGCAACCGACGCTTCCTCCTCGTCTTCCTCCTGATCGCCCTGGCGGTGGCCGGCGTCCTCAGCCACTACGCCAGCGGCGACCCCGACGGGCTCACCAAGGTGGCCGAGGACAAGGGCTTCGCCGCGCAGGAGAAGGAGCACGCGCTGGCGGACTCCCCGCTGAGCGACTACGCCGTCGAGGGCGTGGAGAACGAGCGGCTCTCCGGCGGGCTGGCCGGCGTGATCGGCGTGGGGCTGACCGCGCTGGCCGGCGGCGGACTGTTCTGGGCTGTGCGCCGCCGCGGCGGACGGACCCCGGCGGACGCCCCCGCCGGGCGCTGAGTGGACGGCCTGGGACGGCTGCACCGGCCGGGGGACACCCCGGTCCACCGGCTGCCGCCGCAGTGCAAACTGGTCGCGACCGGGGCGTTCGTCCTGGCGGTGGTGAGCACGCCGCGCGAGGCGGTGTGGGCGTTCGCCGTGCATGCGGCGTTGCTGGCCGTCGTCGCGGCGATCGCCCGGGTGCCGCCGCACTTCGTGCTGCGGCGCATGACGATCGAGATCCCGTTCGTGGCGTTCGCGGCGCTGCTGCCGTTCGTCGCGCAGGGGCCGCGGGTGGAGGCGCTGGGCGTGCCGCTCAGCGAGAGCGGCCTGTGGGCGGCGTGGAACATCCTGGCCAAGGCCAGTCTCGGCACCGCCGCCTCGATCCTGCTGGCCGCCACCACCGAGCCGCGGCAGCTGCTGGTGGGGCTGGAGCGGCTGCGGCTGCCGTCCCTGCTGGTGCAGATCGCCGCGTTCATGATCCGGTACGCCGACGTGATCGTGGGGGAGATGCGGCGGATGCGCACGGCTCGCGCCGCCCGCGGCTTCCAGGCCCGTGACGTGCGGGCGGCCCGGGTGCTGGCCCGCTCGGCGGGCGCGCTGTTCCTGCGCTCCTACGAACGCGGCGAGCGCGTCCATCTGGCCATGCTCAGCCGCGGCTACCAGGGGCGGATGCCGGTGCTGCACGAGGCCGCGGCGACCGGCCGGCAGTGGGCGGCCGCCGCCGCGCCGCCCGCCCTGGCGGCCCTCGTCGCCGTCGCCGCGTGGGTTGCTGCTTGGATGGTCCGATGACCCCTTCGCTTGAGGTGAGCGGCCTGGCCTACGCCTATCCGGACGGCACCCAGGCGCTGTTCGGCGTGAACGTGACCATCGGCAAGGGCGAGCGGGTCGCCCTGCTGGGCCCCAACGGGGCGGGCAAGACCACCTTCGTGCTGCATCTGAACGGGATCCTGCACGGGGGAGCGGGCACCGTCCGCGTCGGCGGGCTCACCGTCGATCCCGCCGACCGCGCGACGCTGCAGGAGATCCGGCGGCGCGTCGGCATCGTCTTCCAGGATCCCGACGATCAGCTGTTCATGCCCACCGTCCGCGAGGACGTGGCGTTCGGCCCGGCCAATCTCGGCGTCACCGGCGCCGAGCTGGAGCGGCGGGTGGAGCACGCCCTCGAGCGGGTCGGCATGCTGCACGTCGCCGACCGGCCCCCGCAGCATCTGAGCTTCGGCCAGCGTCGCCGGGTGGCGGTGGCGACCGTGCTGGCGATGGAGCCGGAGATCCTGGTGCTGGACGAGCCGTCGTCCAACCTCGACCCGGCCGGGCGCCGCGAGCTGGCCGAGATCCTGACCGGGCTGGAGGTGACCATGCTGATGGTCACCCACGACCTGCCGTACGCGGCCGAGCTGTGCCCTCGGTCGCTGATCCTCTCCGACGGGGTGATCGTCGCCGACGGCCCCACCGCGGAGCTGCTGTCGGACGAGCCGCTGATGCGCGCGCACCGGCTGGAGCTGCCCTACGGGTTCGATCCCCGCGCCATCGCCCGGCGCTAGCCCTCCCCGCGCCGGCCCCGCCTTCCCCGCCTTCGCGCCCGCCCTCCGCTAGGCTCGTGCTCACTGGAAATGGCAACGGTTTTCATATCCATTTTCGGAGGCAATGCCGTGAAGGTCGCGTTCGTCGGCAAGGGGGGCAGCGGCAAGACGACCCTCTCCTCGTTGTTCGCCCGCCATCTGGCCGCGCAGGGACGGCCGGTGGTCGCCATCGACGCCGACATCAACCAGCACCTCGGCGTGGCGCTGGGCCTGGAGGAGGACCGCGCAGCCAAGCTCCCCGCCCTCGGCGACCACCTCACCGAGATCAAGGAGTACCTGCGCGGCGACAACCCCCGGATCTCCTCGGCCGCCAGCATGGTCAAGACCACCCCGCCCGGCCGCGGCTCCCGGCTGCTGCGGCTGAGGGGCGACGACCCGGTGCACGCCCTCGGCGAGGAGGTGGACGGCGTGACGCTGCTGGTCACCGGGGCGTTCACCGAAGAGGACCTGGGCGTGGCCTGCTACCACAGCAAGACCGGGGCGGTGGAGCTCTACCTCAACCACCTGATCGACGGGCCCGGGGAGTACGTGGTGGTCGACATGACCGCCGGCGCGGACTCCTTCGCCTCCGGGCTGTTCACCCGGTTCGACCTGATGTTCCTGGTCGCCGAGCCCACCCGGAAGGGCGTCGGGGTCTACCGCCAGTACGTCGAGTACGCCGCCGACTACGACGTGGCGATCGCGGTGGTCGGCAACAAGGTGACCGGCCCCGACGACGTGGCGTACCTGCGCTCCCACGTGGGGGAGGACCTGCTGACCTGGTTCGGCCAGTCCGCCGCCGTGCGCGCCCTGGAGCAGGGCCGCTCGGGCGTCGCCCTGGAGCCGGAGAACGCCGAGGCGCTGGAGCTGATGCGCCGCCGGCTCGACGCCCAGCGCCGGGACTGGGACAAGTTCTGGCGCCAGGCGGTGGAGTTCCACATCAAGAACGCACGCAGCTGGGCCAACCGCGCCGTCGGGGAGGACCTGGAGGCCCAGATCGACCCGGGCTTCCGGGTGCCCCAGCCGGCCTAGGACCCCGGGGGGCGGTGCGCCGGCCCGTCTCCGACGGGACCGGGCGGCGCCGCGGCGACGGCCCCGTCCGTCGCCGCGGCCGGCACCCCGTGTCCCGGTCCGGACGAGGAGCCTGGAAGACTTCCGCCATGCGCGTCTTTCTTGGATCCGATCACGCGGGTTTCGAGCTCAAGCAGCACCTGATCGGGTGGCTGTCGGACCACGGCCACGAGCCGGTCGACTGCGGGCCCGAGGTCTACGACGCCGCGGACGACTACCCGCCGTTCGTGCTGCGCGCCGCCGAGCGGACCGCCGCCGAGCCCGGCTCGTTCGGCATCGTGCTCGGCGGCTCCGGCAACGGCGAGGCCATGGCCGCCAACAAGGTCAAGGGCATCCGGGCCGCCCTGGTGTGGAGCGAGGAGACCGCCCGCCTGGCCCGCGAGCACAACAACGCCAACGTCATCAGCATCGGCGCCCGCCAGCACGACCTGGACGCCGCCACCCGCTTCGTGGAGGTCTTCCTGTCCACCCCCTATTCGGAGGAGGAGCGTCATACCCGCCGCATCGGGATGCTCGCCGATTACGAGACCACCGGGAAGCTCCCGCCCCTTCCGGGAGAGTGACCTCGGAGGGACTCCCCAGCGCGCCGAAACGGCGGCAGGATGGTCGCACGGAGGTGACGCGATGATCCAGCCGGGCATGCGGATCACGATCGAGGCGGCCATGCGGGCCCGGGACGTCTCCCGCCCTCGCTCCGAGGACGAGGCGGAGCGTCCCCCCGAGCCCGCGCGTCCCCCGCGGCGGCGCAGGTCGCCCAGGACCGAGCGCCGCCGCCACGGCGGACGCGCCTGACCTCCGAGACCGCGCGACCCCCGAACACGCCGCGACCGAACCCGACCTCCCCCGTGGACCGGGCCGAACCCGCGGCTCGTCCCACGGCGCTTCGCGCACGGAGTGCGGGGGTTCGTTCCCCTGTACCGGACACGGCATTTCCCGCCGGGCCCGGTGACCGCCCGATACAGTGCCGGAGATGTTGCAACGCCTGGTCCACCGCCTGCCGCCGAGGATGCGCGCCTTCCTGCGCCGCATCCCGGCCCTGGTGTGGCTGTACCGGTGGCTCCGGCGCCGGCGGTGGACCCGCGAACGCTATGTGTTCGCGGTGCTGACGCTGGTGGCGGTGGCGTTGGGGATCGGCGCCACCTGGTCGGAGTCGTGGGCGCCGTCGGGGGCGATGGTGCTGACCGTGCTGGCCGGCGGGCTGCTGCTGCGGGTGCGCACCCTGGCGGCGCTGCTCGGCGTGGTCACGGTGATGCTCGGCTACGACATGTGGCGGCTGGGCTTCTCCAGGGTCGGCCCGGGCATGGTCGCCACCGTGGTGATCACCGCGGTGCTGGCGCTGACCTTGGCCCGGACCCGCCAGCAGCTCGGCGTGCAGGGGCTCCGCGGCGAGTACATGCTGCTGGAGCTGCGCGACCGGCTGCGCCGGCAGGGCGAGCTGCCGCCGCTGCCGGCCGGCTGGAACGCCCAGGTGGTGCTGGTGCAGGCGGGCGGGTCCTCCTTCGGCGGCGACTTCGTGGTGTCGGTCTGCGACGGCCGGACGCTGGAGGTCGCGCTGGTGGACGTGTCCGGCAAGGGCGTGGACGCCGGCACCCGGGCGCTGATGCTGTCCGGGGCGTTCGGCGGGCTGCTCGGATCGATCCAACCCGACCGGTTCCTGCCCTCCTGCAACGCCTATCTGCACCGCCAGTACTGGGACGAGGGCTTCGTCACCGCCGTCCACCTGGTGCTGGACCTGACCACCGGCGACTATGTGGTGGAGTCCGCCGGGCACCCGCCCTCGGCCCAGTTCGACTCCACCGACGGCACCTGGCGGGTCAACGAGACCAAGGGGATGGTGCTCGGCGTCGTCCCGGAGCTGCAGTGCGAGCCCGCCCAGGGCACCCTGCGATCCGGGGACGCGCTGCTGCTCTACACCGACGGGCTGGTCGAGGCCCCGGGCCGGGACCTGGACGAGGGCATCGACCGGCTGCTCACCGAGGCCGACCGGCTGGTGCCCCAAGGGTTCGGGCAGGGCGCCAAGGAGCTGGTGCAGCGGATGGCCGCCGCCCGCGACGACGACTGCGCCCTGGTGCTGATCTGGCGGAGCTGACCCGCCCCGGGCGGCACGGCCGGCACGGACGCCGGAAACGAGAACGTCACCTCGATGTTTCATCGAGTGAACGCGGCCGGGCCACCGTAGAGACAGGTGACCGCATCGACTCCTCCCGGGAAAGGAACGACGCGGGGCCGCGCCGATCGGACCGGTCGGACACGTCGTCGAACGGGATCCTCCTCGACGGGCGAGGACGGACGGCCGGCGAGAGGCGGAGACCGTCCGCGCAGGCGGTGCCCCAGGGGTGGGAGGTTCCGCCTGCGCGGACGGCGCATTCCCCACGCCTTTCCACATCTTCTCCTCGCACCGGTGCATTTCTCCGGGGCGGCGTGCACGGATCGGCGCGTTGAGGTTTCACCCGGCAATGACTTGGTTACAACCAGCCCTGCTGGTCCTTTGGAAAGCCAAACCACCAACCCCCCTGCGAGCGGCAACGGTCGATCGAGGGAGGGTAGACGGCGGGTGGCCGAGGATGAGCGGCGGCGGGGGGCGTCGCGGACTTCGCTCCGGTGGCGACTGGCCTTCATCACCACCGCGATCGTGGGGCTGATCGTCTGCCTGGGGGTGCTGGGCCTCTACCAGCTCATGCATCAGATGGCGCTCGCCGACCTCGGCAGACGCGGCGACATGGCCGCCCAGCAGCTCGCCGACCAGGTCCGCCGCGGCAGCGGCAGCGGCGAGAAGATCACCGAGGTGACGGGGTTCTACCTGCTGCAGGTGGTCGATCCCCAGGGGCGGGTGGTGGCCTACAGCCCGGCGATGCGCGGCCGCCCGCCGATGAGCTCGTTCCGGCCCGCCGAGGACGACGAGCCCGATCACGAGATCATCCGGCTGTCCGGATACGAGGTGCCGATCTTCCTGACGGCGATCCGGGTGCCCACCGCCGAGGGCCACTACGCGGTGCTGGCCGGAGCCCCGATGACGGTCATGGCCCAGACGGAACGGGCGTTCGGCCTGTTCATGATCGTGCTCGTCCCGGTCGTGGTGGTGGGCGTCTGGTGGATCGTGTGGCGGGCGGTGGACCGGGTGCTGCGGCCGTTCGACCGGATGCGGCGGGAGCTGTCGCAGATCAGCGGCGGGCAGATGAGCCGCCGGGTGACGGTGCCGGACACCGACGACGAGGTGGCCGACCTGGCGCGCGAGGTCAACGTCACGCTGGAGCGGCTGCAGCGGTTCGTGGAGGGGCAGCGCAAGTTCGTCGCCGACGCCTCGCACGAGCTGCGCAGCCCGCTGACCGCGCTGCGCACCCAGCTGGAGCTGGCGCTGGCGCATCCGGAGGACGAGGACTGGCCGGCGGTGGCGATGGCGGCGCTGTCGGACGCCGACCGGCTGCAGCGGGTAGTCACCGACGTGCTGACGCTGGCCAAGCTGGACGCCGGGGTGCACGGCGAGCGCGAGCCGGTGGACCTGGGGGAGCTGGCCCGCACCGAGGCCACCGAGCGCCTCCGCCGCGTCCCGGTGCACGTCCACGTGCAGGACGTGGCGAACCCGGTGATCGTGCACGGCAGCCGCACCCAGCTGATGCGGGTGCTGACCAACCTGCTGGACAACGCCGAACGGCACACCCGCACCCACATCCGGATCTTGGTCTACCGGGACGGCCCGGAGGCGGTGCTGGAGGTCGCCGACGACGGGGCGGGGATTCCGGCGCAGGACCGGGAGCGGGTGTTCCAGCGGTTCACCCGGCTGCCCGAGAGCCGTGAGCGGGACGCCCACGGCTCCGGGCTGGGCCTGCCGATCGCCCGCGACATCGTCACCGCCCACGGGGGGACGCTCACCGCCGGGGAGAGCAAGGAGGGCGGGGCGCTGCTGGTGATGCGGCTGCCGCTCAAAGACGAAGGCCCGTCAACACCATGACCTTCTCGTAGGTGAAGTCCTCCATGGCCGACCGCAGCCCCTCGCGGCCCACTCCGGACTCCTTCACCCCTCCGTACGGCATCTGATCGGCCCGGTAGGAGGGCACGTCGCCGATCACCACCCCGCCGACCTCCAGCTCCCGGTTCGCCCGGAACGCCACGTCCAGCGAGCGGGTGAACACACCCGCCTGCAGCCCGTACCGGGAGTCGTTGACCAGCGCGAACGCCTCCTCGAGGGTGTCGAACGGCTGCACCGTCAGCACCGGCCCGAAGACCTCCTCGCAGGAGACCTTCGCCTCGGGCGGCACGTCGGTCAGCACGGTCGGCGCGAAGGAGGCGCCGTCGCGGGTCCCGCCGGTCAGCACCTTGGCCCCGGCCTCCACCGCCTCGGCGACCCAGGACTCCACCCGCCGGGCGGCCTCCTCGCTGATCAGCGGCCCCACCTGGGTGGACTCCTCCCACGGGTCGCCGGTGACCAGGCCCTCCACCGCCGCCACCAGCCTGGGCACGAACGACTCGTGCACCTCGCGGGCCACCAGCACCCGCTGCACCGCGATGCAGCTCTGCCCGCCCTGGTAGTTGGCGAACAGCCCGATCCGGGAGGCGGCGTGGTCCAGGTCGGCGTCGGCGCACACCACCGCCGCCGCGTTGCCGCCCAGCTCCAGCGTCACGTGCTTGCGCGGCACCCGATCCTTGATCGTCCAGCCGACGGGGCCGGACCCGGTGAACGACACCACCGGCAGCCGCGGGTCGTCCACCAGCGCCGTCGCCCGCTCGTTGGGCACCGGCAGCACCGAGAACATGCCCTCGGGCAGGTCGGTCTCGGCGAGCAGCTCCCCCAGCAGCAGCGCCGACAGCGGGGTGGCCGGGGCGGGCTTGACGATCACCGGGGCGCCGACCGCGATGGCCGGGGCGACCTTGTGCGCGACCAGGTTGAGCGGGAAGTTGAACGGCGTGATCGCCAGCACCGGGCCGTGGGGGACCCGGGAGACGTACGCCATCCGGCCCTCGGCGGCCGGGTCGGTGTCCAGCCGCTGGACCCGCCCGCTCCACCGGCGGGTCTCCTCGGCGGCGAACCGGAACGTCGAGATCGCCCGGGACACCTCGCCGCGCGCCCACAGCAGCGGCTTGCCGTTCTCCCCGGTGATCAGCCGGGCGATCTCCTCGGCGTGCTCGCTCAGCCGCCGGGACACCCGCGCCAGCGCCTCGGCCCTGACGTGCAGGGGCAGTGCGGCGGCTCGGGCGCGCACCGCGTCGGCGGCGGCGATCGCCTGCTCGACCTGCTCGTCGGTCGGCACGGAGACCGTGCCGACCGGCCGTCCGTCGTAGGGATGCGTCACGGCCAGCTCGCCGTCACCGGTCGCGGGCCGGCCGGCCAGCCAGAAGGGGGTCGTCTGGGCCATTCCTCCACGCTATCCCCGTGCAGGCCCCGCCCCGCCCGCCGACACGGTCATCGCGGACGTTCGGGGCGGATGCACCGCCTGCGGGCGGGAACGCGGGCGCGCCGCACACCCCGGTCCGCGCCCGCCGTCCGCTCACGCCGTGCGCGCCGCCGGCGAGTCGGCCGGTGAGCCGGTCAGGTCGTACAGCTCGGCCAGCAGCTCATAGGAGCGGCGGCGGTCGGCGTGGTCGTAGACGCTGGTGGTGACCATGATCTCGTCGGCCCCGGTGGCGGCGATGAGGGCGTCCATCGCGGCGCGCACGGTCTTCGGGCCGCCGACGACCTGGGAGTCCAGGCGGGAGGAGATGATCTCCCGCTCCAGCGGCGTGTACGGGTGGGAGGCGGCCTCCTCAGGGGTGGGCAGCGGCCCCGGCAGCCCCTGGCGCAGCCGCAGGAACTGCAGGGCCTGCGGGCGGGCCAGCTCGCGGGCTCGCTCGTCGGTCTCCGCGGCGGTCACCGACACGGCGACCATCGCGTACGGGCGGTCCAGGTCGGGGGAGGGACGGAACGCCTCACGGTAGATCGCCAGCGCGGGCAGGGTGTTCTCGGCGCTGAAATGGTGGGCGAACGCGAACGGCAGCCCCCACATCCCCGCCAGCCGGGCGCTGTAGTCGCTGGAGCCCAGCAGCCAGATCGGCGGCCGGTTGCCCGCGGCCGGGGTCGCGGCGCTGTCGTCGTCGAAATAGCGGCGCAGCTCGATGAGCTGCTCGGGGAAGTCGTCCACCGACAGCGGCCCGGTGGCCCGGCGCAGCGCCCGCGCGGTGCTCTGGTCGGTGCCGGGGGCGCGGCCGATGCCCAGGTCGATCCGCCCCGGATACAACGCCTCCAGGGTGCCGAACTGCTCGGCCACCACCAGCGGCGGATGGTTGGGGAGCATCACGCCGCCCGAGCCGACCCGGATCCGTTCGGTGACGGCGGCGACCTGGCCGATCAGCACCGCGGTCGCCGAGCTGGCGATGCCGGGCATGTTGTGGTGCTCGGCCAGCCAGTAGCGGTGATAACCCAGCCGTTCGGTGTGCCGGGCCAGGTCCAGCGTGTTGCGCAGGGCCGCAGCGGAGGTCGAGCCGGAGACCACGGGGGACAGGTCGAGGACGGAGAAAGGAATGCTCATGAAACGGCATAACCCGTCTCCGCGAGGTCGTCTTCCCGCCCGTCCGCCCGCGGATTCGTCGGCCCGGGGCGGGCGGGGCGGAGCGGAACCGCCGCCCGCGTCGCCCCCCGGCGATGCGCGGCCCCGCGGCGGGCGCCCCGCCGGGCACCGCCGCGTCCCGCACACCGCGGACCTGCGGATCGAGGCGTGGGGGCCGACCAGGGAACGCTGCCTCGCCGAGGCGGTGCGCGGACTGGTGTCCTCCTTCGCCGACACCGCCGGCGTGCGGCCCCGGCGGACCGTCGCGGTGGAGCTGCCGCCGGGGCCGGCGGAGGACGCGCTCGTGACCGTGCTGGAGGAGGTGATCTACCGGCTGGAGGTCGACGGCGAGATCACCCTCGACGCCGAGGTCGCCGAGCCGCCCGGCGGAGGCCCGGTGGCCCGCCTCACGGTCGGCGACGCGGCGGAGGCGACCGGCGTCGGCGCGGCGCCCAAGGCGGTCTCCCTGCACGGCCTGCGCTTCGACCGCGACGCGGAGGGCTGGTCGTGCACGGTGACGATCGACGTGTGACGTGCGGCGCGCGCGGCGGCCCCCGGCCCTTCACCCGGCCCGTGACGACCCGGCCCGGCGGCTCAGCCCTTGACCACGCCGAGCGGGGCCAGCCGGGCCACCGTGCGGCACAGTCCCGCCCGCTCGCTGGCCTCGACCACGGCGGAGACGTCCTTGTAGGCGTCCGGGGCCTCCTCGGCAAGGCCGCGCCAGGAGGAGGCGCGCACCATGACGCCCCTGCCCTCCAGCTCCTCCCGCAGCCGTCTGCCGCTGACCCCGCGGGCGGCCTGGTGGCGGCTCTGCACCCGCCCGGCGCCGTGGCAGGTGGAGTGGAAGGCCCGCCCCTCCGGCACGCCGACCAGGACGTAGGAGGAGGTGCCCATCGTCCCGGGGATCAGCACCGGCTGGCCGACCTCGCGCAGATCCGGCGGAAGGTCGGGATGGCCGGGCGGCAGCGCCCGTGTGGCCCCCTTGCGGTGCACGCACAGCAGGCGCCGCTCCCCGCCGACGGTGTGCTCCTCCAGCTTGGCGAGGTTGTGCGAGACGTCGTAGACCAGCTCCAGCCGCACCCCCGCCACCCGGCGGAAGACCCGGCGCGCCGCCTCGGTGAGCAGCTGCCGGTTGGCGCGGCCGTAGTTGGCCGCCGCGGCCATGGCGCCCAGATAGGCCCGGCCCTCGGGGGAGTCGACCGGCGCGCAGGCCAGCTGCCGGTCGGGCACCGTGATGCCGTACCGGGCCATCCTCCCCTCCATCGCCCGCACGTGATCGGTGCAGATCTGGTGCCCCAGGCCGCGCGACCCGCAGTGGATCATCACGCAGACCTGGTCCGGGTGCAGCCCGAACGCCTCGGCGGCGACCGGGTCGTAGATCTCGGCGACCCGCTGCACCTCGAGGAAGTGGTTGCCCGAGCCCAGGCTGCCGACCTGCCGCGCCCCCCGCTGCAGGGCCCGTTCGCTCACCCGGCCGGGATCGGCGTCGGCGACCGCCCCGCCGTCCTCGCACCGCAGCAGGTCCCGCTCTTCGCCGTGACCGCGTTCGACCGCGTACCGCGAGCCGCCGGTGAGGAGGCCGGTCAACTCCTCGCGGCCGGTCGGCGTCCACACCGCGCCCTTGCCCATGCCGCGCGGAACGGCCGGGTCCAGGCCGTCCATCACCTGCTCCAGCACCGGCCCGATCCCGGCGGCGTCGATGTCGGCGGCCAGCAGCCGCACTCCGCAGGAGATGTCGAAGCCGACCCCGCCGGGCGAGATCACCCCGCCCTCCCGCGGGTCGGTGGCCGCCACGCCGCCGATGGCGAAGCCGTACCCCCAGTGCACGTCCGGCATGGCGTAGGAGGCGTCCACCACGCCCGGCAGCGTGGCGACGTCGGCGACCTGCTCGAGCGCCTGATCGGCCCCGCGCAGCAGCTCGCGCGAGGCGAACACCACCCCCGGCACGCGCATGGCGCCGGTGGGCTCGATCCGGAACCGATACGGTGTCTCCGCCACCGCATGCACGCTCATGGCGACCACGCTCGTGGAGACATCGCGTCCTCGGGAGCCGACGTCGCGCTCACGGTGCTCACGGCCGAGGGCTACCCGCCGGCTCACCGGTCATGCGACGACGGCCCGCATCCGCCGGCGGTCCGGCGGAGGGAGCCGGCGCGTCCGTGCGTGCGCTCGGTGCCGCGCGCCGTCGGCGGGGCCCGTCTCCCGGAGGGCGCCGCCGGCCGGGCGGCGGGACGCCTCGCGCCGTTCGCGGATCACCCGGCGCTCCCGTCGGGGATCTGCGGCCGATCCCGCCGGGGACCGCCGGCACAGGACCTCTGCCCTCGGGGCGCCCTCCGCGACGAGCGGGAGGGCGCCCCGCGCGGGTCAGCGGCCGCCGTGCAGGCGCAGCCCGACGATGATCGGATCGTGGTCGGAGGACCGGTAGGCGTCCGGCGCGTACAGGGACGGCGGGTTGTATTCGGTGTTGTAGTCCAGGATCGGCGGCTCGTCGGCGTTGATGTGCCAGATGGCGGCGCCGGTGACGCGGCCGGCCAGCGGGCGGCTCGCCAGCACGTGGTCCAGTTCGCCGGCCTGGCCGTCGAAGACGTAGCTGTAGCGGTCGCCGGCGGGGACGAACCGCTCGGTCTGGCTGGTGAACCCGGCGGCCTTCAGCGTCTTGATCGGGTCCTCGTCGCCGTAGGCGTTCAGGTCGCCGATCACCAGCGGGTGCGGCACGTCGGCGGCGAGCGCGGCGACCGCCCGGGCCTGCCTGACCCGCTTGGGGTTCCAGCAGCCCTGGCCGTCGCCCTGGTCGGCCTCCTCCCCGGCGGCGCCGTCGCAGCCCTTGGACTTGAAGTGGTTGACGATCACGGTGAACGGCTCGCCGCCGGCGACCCGCCGGAACGTCTGCGCCAGCGGGGGACGGTCGAAGTCCTCGTCCGTCGAGGACCGCGGGGCCCCGACCGGGGCGACCCTGCCGGGCTTGTAGATCAGGGACACGTGGATCTCATCGGAGCCCGGGTTCGGGTGCCGGATCCAGGAGTAGACGTTCGCGCCGAGCTCGGCGTTGAGCCGGTCGACCAGGGCCTTGACGGCGGTGTCGCCGTTGTTCTCCACCTCCATCAGGCCGACCACGTCGGCGTTCAGGCCCTTCAGGGCGGCGACCAGCTTGGCGAGCTGGCGTTCCTGCTCCTGGGGGGTGTCGGCGCCGCGCCGGTTCAGCGTGGTGAACCAGTTGAGGGTGTTGAACGAGGCGACCGTCACGTTCGCCGGGCCGACCGGGCGGGGACGCTCCGGGCGCGGGTTGGTCCGCTGAAAGACGGCCCGCCGGGTGGGCTGCAGCCGGTAGGAGTCGAACCGGTGGTCGAGCACGCCGGTCAGCCCGCGCACCGTGTCGCCCAGCCGCACCGGCTGCGGCGACAGGAACGGCACCTGCGGCGGGTTCTGCCGGGTGGAGCCGTCGTCGATCAGCAGCCGCCGCCGGTCGTTGGCCTCCTGAGAGATCCCGGGCCGGTCGGTGGGCTGGAACAGCCGTCCTCCCGCCGAGACCGTCAGCTCCCCGTACCGGCCGAGCCGGTAGTGCTCGGTGGCGGTGAGCGGCTGGGGGAAGGTCAGCAGCATCCCCTCGTACGGCTCGAGCGAGGCGCCCTCGGGGAGGGGCAGGGCGTGGCGGGTGGGCGCGACGGCGCCGGTGCCGCACACGTCCACGGCGGAGACGTCGGCCAGCTCGGTCAGTCCGTGGTACTCGGCGGCCCGCCCGGTCACCAGGACCCGGTCGCCGACCCGCACGTCCCCGCGCGAGGCGTCCGCGAACACGAACAGTCCCTCGGAGGTGGCGGGGTCGTCGTCGGGGGCGGGGTCTTGGATGAAGAAGCCGCCGAGCTGGTCGTCGCGCTGGAAGTCCGCGGTGACGACGCCTTCGACCCGGACCGTGCGCCCCTCGAGGGGGGTGGCGTCGCCGGGGCCCTGCACCTGGGCGATCCGGTGGGTCGCCGGGGCGTCGCAGCCGGTCTGCGCGGCCTGCGCCGTGCCGCCGCTCCCGACGAGCGTTCCGGCGGCGAGGGCCGCGATCGCCGCCGCGGCGCGGGTCTTGGGCATGGTGGGCATGCGCGCGAGCGTAGGCACGAAGATCACCGCCGAAAAGAACCGTTCGTAAACCCTCTACCAATTCGTAATGGCTCGTCCGGTCTGCGAGGGTTCGTGAGGGGCGCGAGGGAGAGGAGCGTTCAGTTTGACTACAGAGAGAATTCCCCTATTCGCTCAACGTAATCAGATCATGTGATCGGATCATGTCGTGCGCGCCCGGGCCCGGAACTCGCGCGGACTCACCCCGCGCACCCGCTTGAACGCCGCGCTCAACGCGAACGGCGTGCCGTAGCCGACCCGCCGGGCCACCTCCTCGACCGTGGCGTCCGGCTCGCGCAGCAGATCCGCGGCCAGCGCCAGCCGCCACCCGGTCAGGTACGTCATCGGCGGCTCGCCCACCAGCGCGGTGAACCGGCGGGCCAGCGTCGCCCGGGACACCCCCGTGCGCGCCGCCAGCGACGCCACCGTCCACGGATGCGCCGGATCGTCGTGGATCAGCCGCAATGCCCGCCCCACCACCGGGTCGGCGTGCGCCCGATACCAGGCGGGCGCGTCCGCCCCGGCCCGGTCGAACCAGGCCCGCACCACCGTGATCAGCAGCAGGTCCAGCAGCCGGTCCAGCATGACCTGCTGTCCCGGCCGGTCCACCGCCGTCTCCGCGCCCAGCAGCCCCACCAGCGGGGTGTCCACCGCGTCGGCCGGCATCACCGCCAGCGGCGGCAGCGCCTCCAGCAGCCTCCTGCCGATCTCGCCGTCCATCTGGTAGGCGCCGACCAGCATCTGGTGCGCCCCGTCCGCGGCGGTGCCCCAGGTCCGCACCCCCAGCATCAGCTCATCGTGCAGCTCGCGCCCGTCCGGGGCGGCGCACCGGCCGCCGGGGTGGATGACGATGTCGGGCCGCCGGCCCGGCGCGTCGGCGACGAAGTACGGGTCCGGTCCGCGCACCAGCATGACGTCCCCGGCGTCGCCCCGGGTCGGCTCCCCGCCGTCGCGCCACACCCAGGCGTGTCCGCGCAGCAGCGCCACCAGCGTGAGCGGCGCGCGGTCCTGCACCCGCATCGACCAGGGCGCCTCCAGCGTCGCCCGCAGCAGGAACGCCCCCCGGGCCCGCGGCCCGTCCAGCAGGCCCGACAGTGCGTCCATGCCGCGAGTGTAGACGGACGCGTATGCATGCGAGCTCCTCGGCCATGTTCCGTCTCAACCGGCGCGGCTTGACTGGGGGGTATGACAGACGAGGAGATGACCTTGGTCCTGGGCGGCACCGGCAAGACCGGCCGCCGCGTGGCGGCGCGGCTCGCCGAACGCGCCGTCCCCGTCCGGATCGGATCCCGCTCCGCCGACCCCCCCTTCGACTGGGAGCGGCCCGCCACCTGGGCGGCGGCGCTGGAGGGGGCGGCGTCGGTGTACGTGACCTACCAGCCCGACCTGGCGGTCCCGCAGGCCCGGGCGGCGATCGCCGAGTTCACCGAGGCGGCGCGCAGGGCCGGGGTGCGCCGGCTGGTGCTGCTGTCGGGGCGCGGCGAGGAGGAGGCGCGGCGCTGCGAGGACGTCGTCACGGGCAGCGGCCTGGAGTGGACGATCGTCCGCGCCTCCTGGTTCCAGCAGAACTTCAGCGAGAGCGACATGCTCGGCTGGGTGCTGGACGGGGCGCTGGTGGTCCCGGCCGGGCGCGCGCCCGAGCCGTACGTGAGCGCCGACGACATCGCCGACGTGGCGGTGGCCGCGCTCACCGGGGACGATCACCTCGGCCGCGTCTGGGAGGTGACCGGGCCGCGATCGCTGACCTTCGCCGACGTGGCCGCCGAGATCTCCGCCGCCACCGGCCGGGAGATCACGGTGATCGAGGTGCCGGTGGAGCGGTACTCGCAGGCGCTGATCGACGCCGGGGTCCCGCCCGAGGCCGCCGAGCTGCTGACGCACCTGTTCGTCACCGTCATGGACGGCCGCAACGCGCAGGCGACCGACGACGTGCGCCGGGCGCTGGGACGCGAGGCGGGCGACTTCGCCGACTACGCCCGCGCCGCCGCCGCCTCCGGCGTGTGGGACGTGCCGGGCGCCGGCCGGTGAGGCGGCGATGCGGACCCTGCAGATCGCGACGCTGATCGCGGCGACCGTCACGACGGGCTGGTCGGCGGGCCTGTTCGCGGCGTTCTCGTACGCGGTCATGCCCGGCCTGGCCCGGACCGGGGACCGGGTGTTCGTGGAGGCCGTGCAGCGCATCAACGCCGCCATCCTCAACGGCTGGTTCGCCCTCGGCTTCCTCGGCGCGATCGTCTTCACCGGTCTGGCCGCCGCCCTGCACCTGGGCGAGGGGCAGTGGCCGGCGCTGGCCTGGCTGATCGCCGCGTTCGTGCTGCACGCGGCGGTGCTGGCGATCACGTTCGGGATCAACGTGCCGCTCAACGACGCCCTGGAGGCGGCCGGGGACGCGGCGACCATGCCGGATCCGGCCGCCGTGCGCGCCGCGTTCGAGGCCCGCTGGGTGCGCTGGAACGTCGTCCGCGCCGGGCTGTCCACCGCCGCCCTGGGCTGCCTGGCCTGGGCGCTGATCCGCTGCGGCCGCGCTCTGTGAGCACGGGGTGAGCGCAGGGAGGGCCCCGGACGGCGGGATCGAGGGCCGCCCGGGCGGGACCCGCCGTCTCGCGGCTGGGAGCGCCTCCCGGAGGATTCGCCGTCCCGCCCGCCGGCCGCCGCCGTGCCGGGCCGGGGCGCGTTCGGCGGCTCCGGGCTCTGCGGCCGGGCGCCCGTGCGCCCCGCCCCGGCGCACGCCCGTGCGCCCGGCCCCGCGGGGCGTCGCCGTGCGTGCGGTCGTGCGGCGTCCGAGGCGAGAGGCGCGGTCTGAACTCCTGAGGCGGCGTGCGCGGCCTGAAGCGGCAGGGAGCCGTGCAGGCCGGTGCTGCGCCGGCGCCTGCCGGGACGGCGCGGGGCTGTGGGACGGCACGGCACGAGCGGCGTCCCGGTGCCCCTTTCAATCACGCTTTCGTGTCCTCAATAGGACATATGGGGTGAATTGACCCGTTCGGAAACGGGGCGTTATTCATCAGTAACGGATTACTTGTCCCGTCCCTCCAGGCCGGTGCGAGCGATCCGTGCCCGACCACGACACGGCGGCCCGGGCCGGTGATCACCCCGCCGTCATCCCAGGTGCGTCGGCGCAGTCCCACCCCGCGTCATCGACAGGAGCCCCGATGAAAGCCCTGACGAGACTCGCCGTCCCCGTCCTCGCCGCCGCCACCGCGCTGGGCCTGACGGCCACCGGCGCCTCCGCCGCCGCGGTCACCATCCGGCGCGACGGCCCCACCGGCGCCCCCTACTCCGGCGCCTTCCGGTTCGACAACCTCGCCCCGCTGAGCCTGAGGACCAGCATCCTCGGCATCAACGTCACCGCCCAGTGCGACACCGTCACCCTGGAGGGAACGCTGGTCTCCGACGGCAGCAGCGTCAGCCTGAACTCGGCCGTCGTCGACGACTGCAGCAGCAGCATCGGCGGCTCGGCCGAGGTCACCTTCGAGAACCTGCCCTACGACCAGGCGACCGTGGAGTACGCCCCGGTCTCCGGAGGCAGGGACGGCACCCTCACCTTCACCGACTCCAGGCTGCGGATCCGGGCCGACATCAGCGTCCTGGGCATCTCGGCCACCTGCTACTACGGCCTGGGGTCGAGCATCACCTCGCTCACCTTCGACCTGTTCAACCCCGACAACCCCGACCGCCCCTCGCCCACGGTCGACGAGGCCCAGGGCGCCGTCGACAACGCCTCCCTCACCCGGCTGTCCGGCAGCAGCTCCATCTGCCCGACGACCGGCACCGCCAGCGTGCACGGCGAGATCAAGGGCGAGACGACGGCCGGCTCCGGCGTCTTCGACCAGACCCTGTACGCCACCTCCTGACGGCCGCCCGACCCGCCCCGACGCGACCGACGAGACGGGCCGCCGCCCGGACGCCGGGCGGCGGCCCGCCGTCGCGACCGGGGAGGGCGCGTCCGGGAACGCCCGATCCGCTCTCCCCGGCCGCCCGTCGACGACGCCGTCGTCGCGGCGTCGTCGCGGTGCCGTCGCGGTGCCGTCGCGTCGTCATCGCGAGGTCATCGCGGCGTCGTCGCGACGCATCGCCCGGCCGGGCCGCCCCCTTCCGGACCGGTGCGGGCGGCCCGTGGGCCGCGAAGGCCGGTGCGCGAGGCCTCCTGCGGGCCTTCGCTCGGCGGGGCCGGGTCAGGGCAGCGCGCCGAGCCCCTGGGCCAGCACGGTCGCGGTCCTGGCGATGACCCTGTCGTCGACCTCGGTGTCGGGGGTCGTGCGGTTGGTGTAGATCGCCATGATCAGCGGGGCCGTGGCGCCCTTGGGCCAGACGATCGCGATGTCTGCGGCGGGGGCGTAGGCCCGGCCGGTGCCGGTCTTGTCGCCGATCGTCCAGTCCGCGGGCAGGCCCGCGCGGATGCGGGCGTCACCGGTGGTGTTGGCGCGCATCCAGGCGATCAGCCGGGCGCGGTCCGGCTCGGCCAGCGCGTCGGTGGTGGTGACCTTCCGCAGGTTCTGCGCCATCAGCGCGGGGGTGGTGGTGTCGCGGTACTCGCCGGGGCGCCAGTCGTTCAGGTCGGTCTCCCAGCGGTCCAGCCGCGAACGGTGGTCGCCGAGCGAGCGCAGGAACGCGGTCATCCCGGCCGGGCCGCCGATCTGCCGCAATATCAGGTTCCCCGCCGTGTTGTCGCTGAGGGTGATCGCGGCCTCGCACAGGGCGGAGACCGTCATCCCGGACCTGAGGTTCTCCTCCTTCTCGGTCTCCGGCGAGTACTCCACCAGGTCGTCGGCGGTGTAGCGGATCACCCGGTCCAGCAGGCCGGGGTCGGAGGTGCGGGCCTTGTGCAGCACGGCGGCGCACGCCAGCGCCTTGAACGTGGAGTTCAGCGCGAAGGTCTCCTGCGCCCGGTACCCCACCGTCCGGCCGGTGGCGGTGTCGATCGCGTACGCCCCGATCCGGCCGTTCTCGTATCCGGCTTCCAGCGCCCGCAGTCGCCGCTGGACCTCGCCCTGGCCGGCGGCTTCGGCGGCCGGGGCGGTCGTCAGGGTGCTGTGCGACCCGACGGGGACGGTCCGGGCGGGTTCACCTGCGCAGGCGGCCGTCCCCAGCAGCAGCATCGGCGTCGCGACCGCTGCCCCCAACGCGGTGCGCCACTGAGGGCGCTGGACCTGCTTCATGTGGACTCCTTTGTCTCTCGATGTCGAGGACATCGATGATCAAGTAAATGTCCGACATTCACATCTGATTTCGCTGTGACCTGAACGCCCGCTTCAGGCGTGACGTAACCCCCGGCCGCTTGCCGTCGCGGCGCAGCTATGGCACATTGCAATAGTGCAATTTGCCATAGTGGGAGGCGGAGATGGCCCGATGGGACCTGGTGGGGACGACCGCGCTGGCGCTGCTGGCGCAACGGCCGCAGCACCCCTACCAGCTGCACCGGTTCATGGTGGACACCCATAAGGACTACGTCTCCGGCCTGCCGCGCAGCCTGTACCACGCCGTCGACAGGCTCCTGCGGGACGGCCTGATCGAACCGGTGGAGACCAGCCGGGAGGGCCGGGGACCGGAGCGCACCGTCTACCGCGTCACCGACGAGGGCCGCGAGGAGCTGGCCCATCGTCTGCGGCGGATGCTGGAGCGCCTCGACCCCGACTCCCGCGTCATGTACGCGGCGACCTCCCTGATGGCGGCGCTCGACCCCAAGGAGGCCGAGCGCTGTCTCAGCACCCGGGCCGCGGCCCTGGAGGGCGCGGTGGCCGCCGCCGAGGCGACCTTGGCGACGCTGGACCTGCCCCGGGTGCTGCTGCTGGAGACCGAGTACAGGCGGGCCCTGTACACCGCCGAACTCGCCTGGGTGCGCGGCGTCCTGGAGGACCTGCGCTCGGGCGGACTGGACTGGCCCGGTTCACCGGCGGAGGCGACCGAGGACTGAGACCGCCGCCGGTGAACCGGGCCTCCCGGCCTCGGACGAGGCCGGTTCCATCACCCTTTCAGGAGGACATCATGTCTGACGTCTCGGCCGTCCGTGACCTGCTCGACCGGCTCGTCGCCGCCTGGAACGACGGCGACGCCGCCGCCTACGCCGATCTGTTCGTCGAAGACGCCGACTACATCACCCTCTTCGGCCACAACATGGCCGGGCGCGCCGCCATCGAGGAGGGCCACCGCCCCCTGTTCGAGGGGCCGCTCAAGGGCTCGCGCCTGGTGGCGCCGGCCGACCCGAAGATCAGGTTCCTCACCCCGGACGTGGCCGTCGTGGTGGCGACCGGGATCTCGCCGGGCGGCGACCGGGAGACCATGATCACCCTCACCGCGGTGCGCCGGGAGACGGGCTGGCGCTTCGGTTCGTTCCAGAACACCCCGCGCGTCCCCGTCCCGGGGGCGGCGGCATGAGGCCGCTCGCCGAGGAGACCGGCCTCGTTCCGGGATCCGTCCCGGATGTGCTGCGCAGGCTGTCGGCGTCGCTGGAGGGCGCCCGCGTCGAGGACTCCGGTCCCCGCCCCGTCCTCGTCGTGCAGGGCGACTGGTGGTACCGGGCCGAGTACCGCCTGGCGCCCGAGGACGCGGGCACCCGGGTGACCCTGCGGGTCTTCAACGCGGCCACCCGCGCCCGCTGGGCCGTCCCGCTCGTCAACCGCTTCTTCGTCGGGTTCCGGTCCCAGGTGCACGACGGTTTCGCGGCGACCCTGCGGTCCCTCGGCGGCTGACTCGCCCGGGCGGCGCCGGTGCGAGGGGGCGGGGCCCCTCCACCGGCGCCGGCGGCGGCCCTGCGGATCCGCCGGGCCGCCGCCCCGCGCCCGGTGCGAGGGCTCAGTCCCGCCGCAGCTCCGCGCGCTCGTCCCGCCGCGCCGGGAGGGCGGCCTCCGCCTGCGGGGCGGGGAGCCGGCGGCCGGCATCGCCGGCAGGACGGCCGAGTCGTCCGGCGCGAGGCCCTGGCCGAAGTGCAGCAGCGTCTGCGGGGTGAAGCGGCCGACCGGCCGGGAGTCGGTCAGCCCGGCGGCCGCCATGCCCGAGGCGTTGCCGGCGAAGGCCGCGAAGCAGGCGGAGGCGGACGGCACCGGCACGTTCTTGATCACGAAGTCGCGGTGCCCGGCCCGCCCTCGCCCGCTCGGTTTTGCGGAGATCGCCCTTGGGCAAATCCCTAGTAAACAGGTAGAGTTACCATGTATCTCCCGGTTTCGTTCCCAGGGGGCGAGATGACCACTTTCGACCAGGCTCTGGAGGTCCCGATCGCCTCCGCCGGTCGCGCCCATGTGATCCGCACCGACGAGGAGGCCCTCGAGGTCGCCGCGCGTCTGGCCGCCGAGTTCGCGCCCGGCGCCGCCGAACGCGACGCGCAGCGGCTGCTGCCGCGGGCCGAGCTCGACCGGCTGTCGGAGAGCGGGCTGCTGGCGATCACCGTGCCGCGCCGGTACGGCGGGGCCGACGTGCGCGCCGACACCCTCGCGGAGGTCTACCGCCTGCTGGCCGAGGCCGACCCCAACATCGCCCAGATCCCGCACAGCCACGTGGTCTATCTGCGGGTGCTGGCCCAGCAGGGCGACGAGGAGCAGCAGCGGTACTTCTTCGGCGAGGCGCTGGCGGGCAGGCGCTTCGGCAACGCCCAGTCCGAGGCCGGCACCCGGCACGCCCAGGACTACCGCACCCGGCTCGTCCCCGACGGGGACGGCGGCTACCTGCTGAACGGGGAGAAGTTCTACTGCACCGGCGCGCTGTTCGCGCACTGGGTGCCGGTGCTGGCCCAGCTGGAGGTGCCGGGCCAGGGCGACCGGCTGCACGTGGCCTACGTGCCCCAGGGCGCGCCCGGCCTGGAGATCGTCGACGACTGGACGGGCATGGGGCAGCGGGTCACCGCCAGCGGCACCGTGCGGCTCAAGAACGTGCGGGTGCCGGCCGAGCGGGTGGTGCCGCACCACCTGACCTTCACCGGGCCGCAGATCCACGGCGCCTACGCGCAGTTGCTGCACGCGGCCATCGACGTGGGCATCGCCGGGGGCGCGCTGCGCGACGCCGCCGAGTTCGTGCGCACCCGCTCCCGTCCCTGGCCCGACAGCGGGTGCGCCCGCGCCGCCGACGATCCGCTGCTCATCCAGCGGTTCGGCGAGCTGGTGGTCCTCGAACGGTCGGCGCGGGCGCTGCTGGCCGAGGCGGGCCGGGCGGTGGAGCGTGCCAGGCACGAGCTCACCGAGGAGAACGCCGACGCCGCCTCGATCGCGGTGGCCACCGCCAAGACGGTCGCCGACCGGGCCGGCGTGGAGATCTCCAGCGCGCTGTTCGAGCTGTCGGGCACCCGATCCAGCCTGGAGCGGCACAACCTGCACCGGCACTGGCGCAACGCCCGCACCCACACCCTGCACGACCCGGTCCGCTGGAAGATCCAGCACATCGGCCGCTACGTGCTCAACGGCACGCCGCCCCCGCAGCACGGCGCCATCTGAGGGCCCGGGCCCCGCCCGGACGGGAGGCCGGGCGGGGAGCCCGCAGAGGAGCCGTCTTCCTATTTCATAGTAAATAAGTAGGAATAAGTGAATATCGGCGGGACGGCCCGCCCCGCCGCCGCTCGACGCATCCACCGAGACCACGGTCGTGAACGGCGCCATGCCCTGGGAGACGCCGGACCGTGCACCGCCGGTCCCCGGCCCCGGCGATCGGGGCCTGCGGGGCCGGACCCGACCCGAGACCAGGGCGCCCCGGTGCGACGCACCACCCCCACGACGGCAGAGCCCGAAAGGACCTGTGGCGATGACCGAACTGCTGCGCGACCAGGCGATCGACCCCGATCAGTTCCGCCGGACCCTGGCCCTGCACGCCGCCGGGGTCGTGGTGGTCACCGCGGCCCCCGGCGGCGCCCCGGCGGGGCTGACCGCCACCTCCTTCACCTCGGTCAGCCTGGAGCCGCCCCTGGTGTCCTTCTGCATCGCCCGCACCTCCACCACCTGGCCGTCCCTGCGCGCCGCCGACCGCTTCGCGGTCAACATCCTCTCCGACGCCCAGGCCGACCTGGCCGCCCGCTTCGCCCACCGCGGCGTCGACCGCTTCGCCGCCCCCACCCGCTGGCGTCCCGCCCCCGACGGCACCCCGCTGCTGGAGGGCGTGTGCGCCCATCTGCTGTGCACGCCGTACACCACCACCGACATCGGCGACCACATCCTGGTCGTGGGCCTGGTGACCGGCGCCCGGATCCACCGGCCCGACCAGCCCCTGCTCTACCATCGCGGACGCTTTGGCCGCTTCCGCCCGCAGACCTCCTGACCTCCCGCGCACGGGGGTCGGTCTCCGCGGGCCGGCCTCCGTGCACGGCGGACGGGACGCGGCGCGGAACGTGCGGGTCCGAGGACGTCCGGATCCCGTGCGAAGAGGGGCGCCGACCGGGCTTTCGGTCGCATCGGGGGCCGGCCGCCGGTGGACCGCCGGCCCGACACGCGGGGCGGACGCTCCGTGGCGCGACCGGGCCAATCTCTATAGTGTTCCGACATGTTTGATGGAGATTTCGGTCTGCCGTTTCCCCCGCCCAGGCCGGAGGACTCCCGGCCGGTCATCGCCCCGCCACGGGACGAGCCGGGGCACTGGGCGGGCGCGCCCAGCGCCTGCCTGGTGGACGGCGTGATCTACCTGGCCTACCGGCTGCGCCGCCCGGTCGGTCAGGGCCGCGGATACGCGGTGGTGGTGGCCCGCTCCCGCGACGGGGAGCGCTTCGAGACGTTGACGGTCATCGACAAGGACCTCATGGACGCCGAGTCGCTGGAGCGTCCCGCGCTGGTGACCACCGAGGACGGGACCTTCCGGCTGTATCTGAGCTGCGCCACCACCGGCACCAAGCACTGGCGGGTGGAGGTGCTGGAGGCCGCCGACCCGGCGCGGTTCGACCCGGTCGGCAGCCGCGTCGTGCTGCCCGGCAGCCGGCTGGTCGGCGTGAAGGACCCGGTGATCCGCCAGGACGGCGGCAAATGGCACCTGTGGGCCTCCTGCCATCCGCTGGCCGACCCCGACGAGGCCGACCAGATGGTCACCGACTACGCCACCAGCGCCGACGGGCTGGAATGGGTCTGGCACGGCACGGTGCTGACCGGTCGCCCGGGGCGCTGGGACGCCCGCGGCGCCCGGGTCACGGCGGTGCTGCGGCACGGGGGGCGCACCGTCGCCTTCTACGACGGACGGGCCAGCGCCGCCGAGAACTACGAGGAGCGCACCGGCCTGGCCGCGGGGGAGGGGTATTCGGTGCTGCTCCCGCAGGGCGAGGAGCCCGTGGGGGTCTCCCCCCACGGCGGCGGCGGTCTGCGCTACCTGGAGGCGCTGCGGGTGCCGGGGGAGGGCTGGCGGATCTACTACGAGATGACCCGCGCCGACGGGGCGCACGAACTGCGCACCGAGCTGCACCCGGAATGACGTCGCCGTACGGGGCGGCCTCCGCCGGCGCGGCGGGCGAGGGGCTCAGGCGACCTTGAGCCAGTCCGTGCAGTCCCAGCCGGTGATCTCCGACAGGAGCGCGATGTCGTCCTCGAAGTAGGGCAGCAGCCGCGCGCGCTGCTGCGGGGTGGGCGGCCGCCGGGTGCGCGGGTCCCGCTGGAGCAGGGCCAGAAAGGGCCGGCGCGCCGCCTTGCGGACGGCCTCCGGCATGTGGGCGCCGATCCGGGCCCCGCCGCGCAGCAGCGCCTGCAGCGCCCGGTTGCCGGGGGAGTCGGCGACGTGCGGGGTCACGTTCTCCCGGGGGAGGGCGTCGAGCACCCCCGTCCGCACGCCGAGGAAGGCGCAGATCTCGTCCAGCGCGGCGGCGGGCCGGTCGCGCAGCTCCTCATAGCGCAGCAGCAGCACCTGCTCGCGCGGGAACAGCTTGAACAGGTGCTGCAGCTGCTCCCCGTACCTGCCCAGGTCGACATAGCGCCAGAACGCCGACCACCCGGCCCGCACCCGCCGCTCCTGGGCGGCGCACGCCTCCACCACGTCGCCGATCGGCTCCAGGCCCGCCGACCACAGGTGCGCCCAGTTGGAGTGGGCGCGTTCCACCGGGTCCCGCAGCACCGCGATCATCCGGACGTGGGGGATCAGCCGGTGGATCCGCAGCTGCGCCTCCTGGTCGTACAGGTAGAAGGGGGTGCTCTCGCCGCGCAGCGCGCCGGGCGGGGCGGCGTCGAAGAGCGCCTCGTAGTCCGAGCGCCGCCAGATGTGCTCTCGGTAGGTCTGCGCGTCGCCGGGGCCGCCTCCCCGAGGCGGCGGCCCGTCGGTCAGGAAGAACTTGGGCTCCTTGACCGGCGACATGAACAGCTGGGGGTGGCGGGCCAGCCCGCGGTGCAACGCGGTCGTGCCCGCTTTGGGCGCGCCGATCACCAGGACATCGGGCAAGGACATACCCGCCTCCATATTGAAGGTAAAACCTACCTTAAATATAGGTAATAGGGAAAAATGTCACCAGACCCGTTCTCGACGGCCGGGTCACGCGGCACCGCCGCGTGACCCCGCTCAGCCGCCCCGGTGCAGCGCGGTGAGCCGGTCGGCCGCGGCGCGCACGGCCGCCGCCAGCTCCGGCAGCCGATCGTCGCCGAACCGGACGGCCGGCCCCTGCAGCGCCACGGCCGCGATCGTGCGGCCGGAGTGATCGCGGACCGGGGCGGCCACGGCCCGCACGCCGACGATGCGCTCCTCGTTGTTGATCGCGTACCCGCGTCGCCGGATCCGCGCCAGCTCGGCCTCCAGCTCGGCGCGGGTGGTGATGGTGGCGGGCGTGTAGCGGCGGAACGGCTCGGCCATGGCGACCCGCCGGTCCCCGAAGGCCAGCAGGGTCTTGCCCATCGCGCAGACGTGGACGGGGTTGCGTGCGCCGGGCTCCTGGTCGTACCGCAGCGGGTGGGGGGACTGCTCGTGCAGCAGCACCGCCACCTCGTCGCCGACGCGCACGCCCAGGCTGACGGCCTCCCCGGTCCGATCGCGCAGCGCGATCAGCTCCGGGTGCAGCAGCGTGCTGCCCATGCGCTCCAGGGCGAGCCGGCCGAGGATCGCCACCGACGGCCCGAGGAAGTAGCGCTCGGTCACCGGGTCCTGCCCCAGCATGCCCGCCGCGTGCAGGGCGCGGACGATGCGGTGCGCGGTGCTGGTGGTCAGGCCGAGCCGGTGGGCGATCTCGGTGACGGTGAGCTGGGCCGCGCTCTCGAACGAGCGCAGCACGGCGATCGCCCGGTCGACCGCCTGGGTGCCCTGCCGGGGGAGCGCGGCCCGCTCGCCGTGGTCGACGGTCTCCGTCATGAGGACGATCTTCCGGCGTCGGCCGCGCCGTCCCGCCCCGCCTCGGGCGGCACCTCCACGGGCGCCCACAGGCTGGGCAGGTTGACCACGATGCCCTCCTGGGTGCTGCGGGCGATCACGACGACCGCCTCCTCGTCGGGGGAGGGGTTCTCCTCGCGGTGCGGCACATAGGGCGGCACGAAGACGTAGTCGCCGGGGGAGGTCTCGATCCGCACCTCCTCCTCCCCCTCGGCGAACACGAACACCGGGTGGCCGGAGACCACGTAGATCGCCGTCTCCGCCTCACCGTGGTGGTGGTCGCCGGAGCTGGTGACGGGGGCGACGTGGGTGCGTCCCATCCACAGCCGGCGGGAGCCGACGGTCTTGCCGGAGATCGCCTCCAGCCGCCGCATCCCCGAGGTCTGCGCGGTGTCGGAGGTCAGCGCGTCGCCGCGGATGTGCTCCAGCCGCCGGTGCCAGGCCGCGTCGCCCGCCGCCGTCCGGTCCGCTCGTGGCGTTCGGTCGGTCATGTCTCGATCCTCACATTCTCGACTATCTTGACCGATGTTATAGGGATTATTACAGTGCGGGACACGAGTCCTGCAATGTGGGATGCTCCGAGCGCCCGAGGAGGGCAGATGTCCGTCGAGTTCATCGGCATGATCAGGACCGCCGACACCTCCGAGATCCGTCCCCGCACCGGACCGGCGATCGACCCCGACTACACGCGCCGCTTCGCCCAGGCCCACGAGGAGGCCGGCTTCGACCGGGTGCTGATCGGCTACCACTCCTGGGACGCCGACGGCTTCGCGGTGGCGTCCTACGCCGCGGCGCACACCGAGCGGCTGGGCATCCTCCTGGCCCACCGCCCCGGCTTCGTCGCCCCCACCCTGGCCGCCCGCAAGTTCGCCACGCTCGACCGGTTCATCGGCGGCCGGCTCGCCGTGCACGTCATCACCGGCGCCAGCCGGACCGAGCAGCGCCGCGACGGCGACTACCTCGACAAGGCCGAGCGCTACCGCCGCACCGACGAGTACCTCGACATCCTCAAGCGCGTCTGGGCGGCCGAGGAGCCGATCGACCACGACGGCGAGTTCTACCGCTTCGAAGGCGCCTACTCGGAGGTCAAGCCGGTGAACGGGCGCCTGCCGATCTACTTCGGCGGCTCCTCGGCCGACGCCTACCGGGTGGGCGGCAAGCACGCCGACACCTACGCCCTGTGGGGCGAGCCGCTGGCGGAGACCGCCGAGCAGATCGCCTCGGTCAGGGCCCAGGCCGCCGCCCACGGCCGCGACCCCGACGAGATCGGCATCTCGGTGTCCTTCCGCCCCATCCTCGGCCGCACCGACGAGGAGGCGTGGGAGCGGGCGCACCGCATCCTGGACGCCATCACCGCCCGGGGCGGCGCCCGGCCGTACTTCCCGCCCGAGGAGCGCGGCGTCGGCTCCCGCCGGCTGCTGGCCGCCGCCGAGAAGGGCGAACGCCACGACCGCGCCCTGTGGACGGCCCCCGCCAAGGCGACCGGCGCCGCGGGCAACTCCACCGCCCTGGTCGGCAGCCCCGAGACCGTGGCGCAGGCGCTGCTGGACTACATCGACATCGGCGTCACCACGATCCTGATCCGCGGCTTCGAGCCGCTGGAGGACGCGGTCGACTACGGCCGGCGCCTGCTGCCGCTGGTGCGCTCCGAGCTCGCCCGCCGCCGGCCCGCCGAGCGGGCCGCCCGGACGGCGTGACCGCCTTCTCCCGCGGAGGGACGACCATGCCCGGCCGACCGTTGCCCCGCCGGTCCGCGCTGCGCCGGTGCGCCGCCGCGCTGGGCGCGCTCGCGCTCACGGCCGTCACCGCCGCCTGCGGCTCCTCCGGCGCGGCCGGAGGAGCCTCCGGCGACGTCGTGCTGCGGGTCGGCGACCAGACCGGCATGACCCGCTCGAGGCTGGAGACGGCGGGACTGCTGAAGAACCTGCCCTACAAGATCGAATGGTTCCGCTTCGCCGCCGCTGCCGACCTGCACGAGGCGCTGCGCGCGGGCGCGGTGGACGTCGGGGGAGCCGCCGACTCGCCCACGGTCGCCGCGATGGCCTCCGGATCGACGATCAAGGCCGTGGCGGCCTGGAGCAACAGCGGCGCCGGAAGCTACATCCTCGTCCCCGCGGACAGCCCCATCCGCACCTTCGCCGACCTCCGGGGCAAGCGGATCTCCCCCTCCACCCGCGGGAGCATCGCCCACTACCTCGTGCTCGGCGCCCTGCGGCGCGCCGGGCTGAGCGCGGCGGACGTCGAGCTCAACTTCCTCAACCCCGCCGACGCCTACGGGGCCTTCTCCACCGGCAAGATCGACGCCTGGGGCACCTGGGGCGTGTACGCGGCCCGGGCGCGCGGCCAGCTCGGCGCGCGCGTGCTCACCACCGGCCGCGGGCTGACCTCCGGCCTGTACGTGATGAGCGCGACCGACCGGGCGCTGGGCGACGCCGGCAAACGCAGGGCGATCGCCGACTTCAACGACCGCGTCGATCGGGGGTTCGCCTGGGCGGCGCGCGAACCCGACGACTTCATCGCCTGGTACGCCCGCTTCACCAAGCAGACCACCGCCATCGCCGCCCAGGTCCAGCCGGAGGAGGCGGCCTACCGGCGGGTCCCGCTGGACGACCGCCTCATCGCCCAGCTCCAGCAGACCTTCGACACCTGGGTCGGCGCCGGGGTCCTCCACGGACGGCTGGACCTGGCCTCGTACGTGCACCGCGACCTGGAGGGAGCATGACCGTGCCCGCCACCTCCGCCGGCGGTGCGGCCGGCGCCCGCACCGCCCGGCCCGCCGGCACGACGGGTGAGACCGTCGCGACCCCGCCGGCGATCCGCTTCCCCTACCGGACGGTCTCCTGGCTCACCCCGTTCGTCCTGATCGGCCTGTGGGAGGTCGCCGCCCGGACCGGGCTGCTGCCGCCCCAGGTGCTGCCGGCCCCCAGCACGGTGGTGGGCACGGCCGTCCAGCTGACCGCCAGCGGCGAGCTCCCCCGGCACCTGCTGGCCAGCCTGCGCCGGGCCGCGCTGGGCTTCGTCATCGGCGGGAGCATCGGCCTGGCCCTGGGCGTCGCCGTGGGGCTGTCCCGCATCGCCGAGGCCTTCATCGACCGCAGCGTCCAGATGCTCCGCGCCATCCCGTTCCTGGCCATCCTGCCGCTGGTGATCGTCTGGTTCGGGGTGGGCGAGGCCGGGAAGGTCTTCCTGATCGCCAAGGGCAGCGCCTTCCCCCTCTACCTCAACACCGTGCTGGGCATCCGCCAGATCGACGGCAAGCTGCTGGAGATGGGCCGGACCCTCGGCCTGGGACGCGCCGCCCGCATCCGGACGCTGATCCTGCCCGGGGCGCTGCCGTCCATCCTCGGCGGGATGCGCATGTCGCTGACCTACGCCTGGCTGGCCCTGGTGATCGCCGAGACCGTCGGCGCGATGGCCGGCATCGGCTTCCTGGCCACCAACGCCCGCGAGTTCCTCCAAGTGGACGTGATCGTGCTGGTGGTGGTGCTGTACGCGGGCATCGGCATCGCCTGCGACCTGCTCGCCCGCATCCTGGAGCGCCGCCTGCTGAGCTGGCACCCCTCCTACGCCCGCCTCACCGCCTGACCCCTCTCGACCTCTTCTGCCCCGACCTTCGCGCCCCCTCGAACGCAAGGACGACCCATGACGACCCACGGACGGATCACCCGCCGCTTCCTGTTGGCGGCCGCCGGACTGGGCGCGCTGACGGCGCTGACCGGCTGCGCCTCCTCCTCCACCGGCGGCTCGCCCCACAAGGTGCGCCTGACCCACGGCCCCATCTCCGTCCCCAAGATCCGCGGCGAGCTGGACCGCACCCTCAAGGCCCAGGGCGTCGCGGTGGAGTGGATCGGCCCGTTCCCCAACCACGCCCCCACCCTGCAGGCGGTGGCCACCGGCACCGCCGACTTCAGCTTCGGCGGCAGCAGCACCCCCGCCGACCAGGCCATCCTCTCCGGCGCCGACCTGGTCTACGTGGCGTGGGCGGTCTCCACCCCGCGCACCACCGCGATCCTGGCCCGCCCCGGCTCGGGCATCGAGAAGGTCGCCGACCTGGCCGGCCGCACGGTCGCCGTCAACAAGGCCGGGCTGGGCGAGTTCCTGCTGGTGGCGGCGCTGGAGAAGTACCGGGTGCCGCGCGAGGCGGTCAAGGTGCTCTACATGAACCCTCCGGAGGCCTCCACCGCGTTCGCCTCCGGCAAGGTCGACGCCTGGTCGATCTGGCAGGGTTTCCGGGAGATCGCCGAGGTCGAGTACGGGGCCAGGCCGATCTTCGTGGAGGGCGAGGAGCTGGACCGCCAGATCGACTTCCGCACCTACCTGGTGCGGCGCGAGTACGCCGAGAAGCACCCCGACCTCATCCGCAAGGTCATCAAGGCCTACCAGGCCGACACCGAGTGGCAGAACGCCAACTACCGCAAGGCCATCGAGCTGGGCAACGCCGTCTCCAAATACCCCCCGGCCGTGATCGACAAGATCGTCTCCCACGGGGTCGAGGAGAGGCTGTCCTTCATCGACGACGAGGGGATCCGCCAGCTCCAGTACGGCGCCGACTGGCTGACCGAACGCGGCATCCTCACCGGCCGGATCGACATCGCCGACCACGCCGTGAAGCTGTGAGCGGGAGACGGGCCGGGACGCCGGCCGGCGGCGACCTGGCGCTGACCACCGACGTGCTGATCGTCGGCGGCGGGCTGGCGGCCACCTGGGCGGCGCTGGCCGCCGCCCAGGCCGGCGTGCGGGTCGTGCTCGTCGACAAGGGCTACTGCGGCACCAGCGGCGTCACCGCCACCGCCGGCGTCACCCACTGGTTCGTCCCGCCCGAACGGCACCGCCGCGCCGTCGCCGAACGCCACGCCGCCGCGGCCGGGCTGGCCGACCCCGAGTGGGCGCTGCGGGTGCTGCGCACCACCTGGGAGCGGCTGCCGCTGCTGGACCGGCACTACCCGTTCCCCGTCGTGGACGGCGCCGTGGACCGCACCCAGAACGTGCGGGGACCCGAATACCTGCGGGCCATGCGCGGCCTGGTGCGCCGGGCGGGCGTGCGCATCCTCGACCACCACCCCGCCCTGGAGCTGCTGCTGCACCCCGACGGGTCGGTCGCCGGCGCCGCCGGCGTCCGCCGCCGGGCCGGCGGGCGATGGCGGATCCGCGCCGGGGCGGTGCTGTCGGGGATGGAGTTCTCCAACTACTACACCCTCGCCCCCGCCTACTCGACCATGGCGCGGTCGATGTCGTACCTGTTCGGCACCTACGTCGACGCCGACGGGCGGGAGATCGAGCTGCCCGCCGGCCCCGACCGCATCCGCGTCCTGGGCGAGGCGATGCTGCGCGGCCCCGTCCACGCCCGCCTCGACAAGGCCCCCGACTGGGTCCGCCGCACGATCCACGTGGTGCAGCCCAACTTCCTGCTGCCGTTCGCCCGCCGCGGCATCGACCCCTACACCGACCTGTTCCCGGTGACGCTGCTGGGGGAGGGCACCATCCGCGGCGTCGGCGGGCTGGCCCTGGCCGACGAGGACTGCCGGACCCATGTGCCGGGGCTGTTCGCCGCCGGGGACGCGGCCAGCCGCGAGCCCGTCGTCGGCGCCGTCTCCGGCGGCGGCTCCCCCAACTCCGCCTGGGCGGTCTCCTCCGGCACCTGGGCGGGCCGCGCCGCCGCCCGCCTCGCCCGCGCGACGGGCGTGCGCACCGGCCCGGTCCGCCCCGCCGGACAGGTCGGCATCCGCCCCGCGGTCCGCGCCGCCCCCTGCGATGTGGACGCCGTGATCGCCCTCGTGCGGGAGGAGCTCAACGCCTACGACAAGAACATGTTCCGCACCCGCGAGGGCCTGCTGCGGTCGGCGGCGCTGCTGGAGGGCGCCTGGCGGCACCTGCGCGACCACCTCACCGGCACCGGCCGGGAGGCGGTGCGGGCCCGCGAGGCCGCCGCCCTGGTCGCCATGGGCCGCTGGGTGAAGGCCGCGGCGCTGCACCGCACCGAGACGCGCGGCATGCACTGGCGCACCGACCACCCCCGCACCGACCCCGCCCAGACCCGCCGCATCACCGTCGGCGGCCTGGAGGAGGTGCGGGTCGACGCCCCCGCCCGGGAGGAGAACGCATGATCGAGCTGGTGATCGCCTCGCGCTGCATCGCATGCGACATGTGCGTGCGGGTCTGCCCGATGGACGTGTTCGACCCCGTCCCCGACGGCGTCCCCGTCATCGCCCGCCGGGACGACTGCCAGACCTGCTTCATGTGCGAGCTGTACTGCCCCGCCGACGCCCTCTACGTCGACCCCGACTGCCGCGAGCGCGTCCCGATGGACGAGGAACGGATCCTCGCCACCGACTGGCCCGCACAGTACCGGCGCGACTCCGGCTGGGGACGGGCCCGCCGCACCCACCGCAACGAGAGCTGGCGGATGGGGGAGATCTTCGCCGCCGCCCACCGCATCCTCGGCGAGGAGCGACCGTGACCTGGGCCCCCACCACCTCCCACTGGGGCGCCCACCTGGCTCGGCGCACCCCCGCCGGCGGCCTGGAGGTCCGCCCGCACCCCGCCGACCCCGCCCCCTCCCCGCTGCTGGGCAACCTCCCCGACGCCGCGGCGCACCCCACCCGCGTCACCGCCCCCGCGGTGCGCCGTGGCTGGCTGGAGCACGGACCCGGCCCCTCCGCCGGACGCGGCCGGGAGGAGTTCGTGGAGGTCGACTGGGAGCGGGCGCTGGACCTGGTGGCCGGGGAACTGGACCGGGTGCGGCGCGAGCACGGCAACGAGGCGATCTTCGGCGGCTCCTACGGCTGGGCCAGCGCGGGCCGCTTCCACCACGCCCAAAGCCAGCTCCACCGGTTCCTCAACACCATCGGCGGCTACACCGCCTCCCGGGGCTCCTACAGCCTCGGCGCCTCCCTCGTCCTGCTCCCGCACGTGGTGGGGGACGCCGACGCGGTGCTGCGCCGCGCCTCCACCTGGCCGACGATCATCGAGCACACCGACCTGCTGGTGGCCTTCGGCGGGCTGCCCCGCAAGAACGTCGCGGTCACCCCCGGCGGGGTCACCCGCCACACCACCGCGGCCGTCCTGCGCGACCTCGGCCGGAGCGGGGTGGAGGTCGTCTCCGTCAGCCCGCTGCGCGACGACGCCCCGCCGGGCGCCCGGGTGCGCTGGCGCCCGATCCGGCCGGGCACCGACGTGGCGCTCATGCTGGGCCTGGCGCACACCCTGCTGGTGGAAGGCCGCTGCGACCGGGCGTTCCTGGACCGCTGCTGCACCGGGTTCGAGGTCTTCGAACGCTACCTGCTGGGGGAGGGCGACGGCGTCCCCAAGGACGCCCGCTGGGCCGCCGGGATCTGCGGCGTCCCCGCCGCCGACGTCCGCGCCCTGGCCCGCCGCATGACCGAGGGCCGGACGCTGATCACCGTCACCTGGTCGCTGCAGCGCATCGAGCACGGCGAGCAGCCGGTGTGGGCGGGCCTGGCGCTGGCGGCGATGCTCGGCCAGATCGGGCTGCCCGGCGGCGGCTTCGGCCACGGCTACGGCTCCATCGGCGACGTCGGCGACCACGGCCCCCTGCTGCGCCTGCCCACCCTGCCGCAGGGACGCAACCCGGTCTCCGCCTTCATCCCGGTCGCCCGGATCGCCGACATGCTGCTGCACCCGGGCGGCGGCTGCGACTACGACGGCCGGCGCCTGACCTATCCGGACGTCCGGCTGGTGTACTGGGCCGGCGGCAACCCCTTCCACCACCATCAGGACCTGGCCCGGCTGCGCCGGGCGTTCGGCCGGCCGGACACGATCGTGGTGCACGAGCCGTACTGGACGGCCACCGCCCGGCACGCCGACATCGTGCTGCCGGCCACCATCCCCCTGGAACGGGAGGACATCGGCGGCGGACGCCGCGACACCCACCTGATCGCCATGCATCGGGTGCTGCCGCCTTACGGGCAGGCCCGCGACGACTATGCGATCTTCGCGGCGCTGGCCGAGCGGCTCGGCGTCGCCGAGGCGTTCACCGAGGGCCGCACCCCCCGCCGGTGGCTGGAGCATCTCTACCGGACCTGGCGGGAGGAGCTGCGCGCCCAGGGCCACGCCGTCCCCTCTTTCGAGGAGTTCTGGGCGGCGGGGGAGTGCCGGCTGCCGTCCGGCCCCGAGCACGCCACACTGCTGGCGGACTTCCGCGCCGACCCCGAGGCGCATCCGCTGCCCACCCCCAGCGGCCGGATCGAGATCTTCTCCTCGGCGATCGCCGGTTTCGGCTATCCGGACTGCCCCGGCCACCCGGCCTGGCTGCTCCCGACGGAGCGCCCGGACGAGCGGTATCCGCTGCATCTGATCGCCAACCAGCCCGCCACCCGCCTGCACGGCCAGGGCGATGTGGGCGCGCTCAGCCGCTCCGCCAAGGTCGCCGGGCGGGAGCCGCTGCGCATCCACCCCGACGACGCCCGCGAACGCGGCATCGCCGACGGCGACGTCGTCCGGGTGTTCAACGACCGCGGCGCCTGCCTGGCCGGCGCCCGCCTCAGCGAGGAGGTCATGCCGGGGGTGGTCCAGCTGGCCACCGGCGCCTGGTTCGACCCGGTGGACGACCCGGCCCGGCCGGGCGGGGTGCTGTGCGTTCACGGCAACCCCAACGTGCTCACCGCCGACCGCCCCACCTCGCGCCTGGCGCAGGGCTGCACCGGCCAGCACGCCCTCGTGCAGGTCGAGCGGTACACCGGGCCGCTGCCGCCGCTGCGCCACCTGTCCCCGCCGCCGTTGCGCCCTTCGACACCCGAGGAGGACCCCCGTGACCGCTGACATCCAGACCGCAGACCGGGCCGTCACCGAACGGGCGGACTTCGCCGAGACGGTGGCCGCGATCGCCGAACGGGCCGCCGAGCACGACCGCGCCGCCTCCTTCCCGCACGAGGCGTTCCAGGCGCTGCACCGGATCGGGGTGCTCAATCTGACCGTTCCGGCCGAGCTGGGCGGCGGCGGCGCCGCGCTGGCCGAGGCGGTCGAGACGGTCCGGGCGGTCGGCGCCGCCGACCCGTCGGTGGCGCTGGTGCTGGCCATGCACCTGATCGCGCACGCGGGCCTGGGCCGGCCCGACAACCCCTGGCCGCCGGAGGTCCGCCGCACGGTGCAGCGCAGTTCGCTGGAGGGGGTGGCGCTGATCAACGCGCTGCGGGTGGAGCCGGAGCTGGGCACCCCGGCCCGCGGCGGGCTGCCCGCCACCGTCGCCGAGCGCACCGAGGGCGGCTGGTCGCTGCGCGGCCACAAGATCTACTCCACCGGCGCGCCCGGGCTGCGCTGGATGCTGGTGTGGGCGCGCACGGACGACCCCGAGCCGTCGGTGGGGTCGTTCCTGGTCCCCGCCGGCACCCCCGGATACCGGATCGAGCCCACCTGGGACCATCTGGGCATGCGGGCCACCCGCAGCGACGATGTGATCTTCGAGGGGGCCCGCATCCCCGCCGAGTACGCGGTGGACGTGCGGCCGGCGGAGGCGGCCCGTCCCGACGCCCGGACGACGGCCTGGAACGCGCTGCTGATCAGCGCGATCTACGACGGGGTGGCGCGGGCGGCCCGCGACTGGCTGGTCGGCTATCTCAACGAGCGCACCCCGGCCAATCTGGGCAGGCCGCTGGCCGCGCTGCCGCGCTTCCAGACCGCCGTCGGCCGGATCGAGGCGCTGCTGCTGGCCAACGACACGCTGCTGCGCAGCGCCGCACGGCGGGCCGACGAGGGCGACGCCCCCGACGTCGGGCTGGTCAAGCACCTGGTGACCGGCAACGCCGTGCAGGCCGTCGAGTTGGGCATCGGGTTGATCGGCAATCCGGGGCTGTCGCGGCGCAACCCCATCGAGCGGCACTACCGCAACGTGCTGTGCAGCCGCATCCACACCCCGCAGGACGACACCGTGCTGATCTCCGCGGGCACCGCGGCGCTGGCCCGCTGACCGGCCGGCCGGCGGAGGCGCGGGGGCCACACCCCTTTCACCCGCGAGGCCAAGAAGGCGCTGGAGCTGTCCCTGCGTCACGCGATCCGGCTCAAGCACAACTGCATCGGCACCGGGCACATCCTGCTCGGCCTGGTGCACGATGCGGACCAGCCGGCCTGCCGCCTGCTGTGGGAGGCCGGCGCCGACCTCGGCGAACTGCGCGTCGACCTGGAGCGCCGCATCGCCGCCGAGGCCGCCTGAGCGCCGCCGCACCGGGCGGGCTCCGCCGGGGCGGACGGCGTCGGGCCCGCGAGGGCCGGGCGACCCCGCCCCGCGCGAGTTCCTCCGCGATCACCCGTCGTGACCGTCCGCCGCGACCTGGCGCCGCGCCCCTCCGTCGTGCTCTTCCGTCGTCTCCCTCCGTCGCGGTCGGCCGACGCCGTCCTCCGGCGGGACGCCCGCCCGGAACGGGCCGACGCCGCGCTTCGACCGGCGGCCGGCGACCGCGTTCGCCCGCGACGGGGCCGGTCGCGTTGCGCGGCGCCGCCTCGCCCTGATATCCGGTGACTCGCCCTTCCCGGATCGGCCGCGCCGGGCGGTGACCCAACGGCACCATGGATGGACGATCCGTGCGTCCCGAAATAACCTACTTTTCAGGGTGGATTTAAATGAAGGTGGTGTTCGTCCTGCGGATCGGTCCCACGCCAGCGGGAGCGGACCAGGGGATGCCGTGATCGGCGTGCAAGGGAGTGCACCATGATCGACGAGCTCCGGTACACCTGCGGTCCGATGCCCACCGCGACGGCCCTGGCCGCACGGGCCGGGCTGCTGGAGGCCGAGTTCAGTCAGGGCGAGCCCCCGCTGCGCCGCCTGCCGGACCCCGCCCACCGCCGGCCGCCCGGCCGGCGCGGCGGACACGACCCGGCCGGACTGATCCGCGAGGGCGGCAACGTCTTCGCCCTGTGGACCCGCGCCCGCGGCGCCCCCACCCGCCTGGTGGCCCTCTCCTGGGGACGGCAGTACCAGGCGGTCCTGGCCCGCCCGGGCTCGGGCATCACCGCCCCGGCGGACCTGGCCGGACGCACCGTCGGCGTGCCCTGCTCGCCGGGCCGGCGGGCGGACGTGCCGGGCGCGGCGGCGCTGCGCGGGTTCGAACGCGCCCTGCACACGGCCGGGCTGGGCCTGTCGGACGTGCGCGTGCTGGAGATCCCCGACGGCGCCGCGGACGGGCCGGACGCCGAGGATCATCGGGCCGTCGCCGCCGCCCTGGCCGACGGCACGGTCGACGCCGTCTGGGTGCGGGGGAGCGCCGGGGAGGCGGTGCGGCGCGCGCTGGGCGCGGTCGAGGTCGCCGCGCTCGGCGACCATCCCGACCCGTTCGTCCGCGCCGGCGACGGGACGCCGACCCTGATCACCGTGCACGCCGGACTGCTGGAGGAACGACCGGACCTGGTGGCCCGCTATCTGGCGGTGCTGCTGCGCGCCACGCGCGGCGCGGGGGTGGCGGCCCTGGATCTGGTGCCCGGCCTGGACGGCGACCGGCTGGCCGTGCTCGCCGAGCAGAGCGCCTTCCTGGAGCTGCACGGCTTCATCGACGGCCATGTCGACCTGGGGCTCTGGACCGACCCCCGCCCGTTGCAGTGCGCCTGGGAGCTGGCCGCCGAATCCCGGCCCGCCTTCCCGTCGGAACGGGACCTGTGCTGAGCGGGCCCGGCGGAGGCGCCCGGAACGGCTGAGGGCCCTCAAGGGCGGCCGGAGAGGCCGGGGGAGCGGGAGCGCGTCCGGAAGGGGCGGACGTGCGAGGCGCGGCCGGAACCCGGAGCGGCCGGAACGACCGCGACGGCCGGGCCGATCAGGGGCATGGGGGCCGGGCCGATCAGGGGCATCGGGGGCCGAAGCCCTCCGGCGGCCGGGCCGGCGCCGTGAGGACCTCCTCTCGACAAAAACCTAGTAATTAAGTAGGTTTTGCCTGGAATTGGGATCTCCGTGGAGGGGAACCGTCGTGCCCGCGTCCCTGGATCGTTCCGCGGCCGCCCCGGCCGCCGTCTCCCTGCACGGGCTGCGCCGCGTCTTCGGCGCCCGCACCGTGCTCGGCGGCATCGACCTGCAGATCGAGGCCGGGCAGATCATCGCCCTGGTCGGCCCCTCCGGCTGCGGCAAATCCACCGTGCTGCGGCTGCTGGCCGGACTCGACCGCCCCACCTCCGGCACCGTCCTCATCGACGGACGCCCCGTCGACGGCATCGACCCCCGCTGCGCGGTGGTGTTCCAAGAACCCCGGCTGATGCCCTGGCGCACCCTGGCCCGCAACGTCGCACTGGGCCTGCCCCCCGGCACCCCCCGCGCCGAAGGCCGGGCCGAGGTGCTGCGCTGGCTGGAGCTGGTCGGCCTGGCCGACTTCGCCGACCACCGGCCCCGCCAGGTCTCCGGCGGCATGGCCCAGCGCGCCGCCCTCGCCCGCGCCCTGGTCCGGCGACCCGGCGTGCTGCTGCTGGACGAGCCCTTCGCCGCCCTGGACGCGCTCACCCGGCTGCGCATGCAGGACCTGCTGGACGACCTGCAACGCCGCGAAGGCACCACGGTGGTGCTGGTCACCCACGACGTGGACGAGGCCGTCCAGCTCGCCGACCGCATCGTGCTGCTGCGACCCGCCGACGACGGCTCGGGGGCGGTCGTCGGCGCCGACCTGCAGGTGCCCGCCGCCCGGCCGCGCGACCGGGCGGACCCCTCCCTGGTGCCGCTGCGCGCCGACCTGCTCGCCCGGCTCGGCGTCCCCCGCCGGGCCGCCGCCCTCGACACCGAAAGGGTCCGATGAGAAAGCCCCGCACGCTCGTGGCCGTCGCGGCCGCCGCGTTGACGTTCCTGACCACGGGCTGCGTCGCCGGCGAGGACGCCGGCGGCGCGACGGGAGGGAACCCCGGAGACGGCCGGCGGCTGCGCCTGGACTACGCCTACTACAACTTCGCCAGCCTGGTGATCCGCGACCGGCGGTGGCTGGAGGACGAACTGAAGGACACCAAGATCACCTGGGTGCTGTCGGCGGGCAGCAACAAGGCCAACGAGAACCTCCGCGCCGACGCCATCGACATCGGCTCCACCGCCGGAGCGGCCGCCCTGCTCGCCCGCGCCAACGGCACCCCCATCAAGACGATCGCGGTGTTCGCCCGACCGGAATGGACCGCCCTGGTCGTCCCCGCAGGCTCGCCGATCGCCTCGCTCACCGACCTCAAGGGCAAGAAGGTCGCCGCCACCAAGGGCACCGACCCCTACTTCTTCCTGCTGCAATCGCTGCAGACCGCCGGACTGACCGGCAAGGACGTGCAGGTCGTCAACCTCCAGCACGCCGACGGCAAGACCGCCCTGGAACGCGGCTCCGTCGACGCCTGGGCGGGCCTGGACCCCTACATGGCCCAGACCGAGCAGGAGGCCGGCTCCACACTGCTGTACCGCAACCCCGGCTTCAACACCTACGGGGTGCTCAACGCCCGCGAGGAATTCCTCGCCGAGCATCCCGACCTGGCCCAGACGGTGCTGAACGCCTACGGCCGCGCCGCCCGCTGGATCAGGGAACACCCCCGGGAGACCGCCGAACTGCTGGCCCGCGAGGCCAAGATCCCCCTGCCCGTCGCCAAGGCCGAACTGGAGCGCACCTCCTTCGACGTCTCGGCCGTCCCCGGCGCCGACCAGCGCACCGTGCTGGAACGGATCGCCCCGATCCTCGTCGCCGACGGCGACGTCAAGTCCGAACAGGCCGTGCGGCAGGCGCTGGACTCGCTGTTCGAGCCGCGCTTCGCCCAGGCGCAGAACCCGCCCCAGGCGTCATGACCCTCGCCGAAACCCCCGCCCAGGCCCCGCCGGAGGAACCGCGCCCCGCCGCGCCCGGCCGCGGCCGGGCCTGGGCCCGCCTCGCCGCGGGACTGATCCCGCCGCTGATCCTGCTGGGGGTCTGGCAGCTGGTCGCCGCCTCGGGGGCGTACTCCACCGCCCAGCTGCCGCCGCCCGCCGACGTGGCCGCCGGGCTGGGCGAGCTGATCGAACGCGGCGAACTGTGGCGGCACATCGCCATCAGCGTCCAGCGGGTGCTGCTGGGATACGCGGCCGGCGCCGCCTGCGGCCTGGCGCTGGGCGCCCTGGTCGGCCTGTCGGCCCCGGCCCGGGCGCTGCTGGCCCCCACCGTGCAGGCGCTGCGCACGGTGCCGTCGCTGGCCTGGGTGCCGCTGCTGCTGCTGTGGATGGGCATCGGCGAGGCCCCCAAGCAGACCCTGGTGGCCATCGGCGCGTTCTTCCCCGTCTACACCACCACCGCCGCCGCGCTCGCCCACGTCGACCCCCAGCTGGTCGAACTGGGCCGCGCCTACGGGCTGCGCGGCGTCGGGCTGCTGACGAAGGTGCTGCTCCCGGCGGCGGCCCCCTCGGTGGTCAACGGGCTGCGGCTGGGACTGGCCCAAGGCTGGCTGTTCCTGGTGGCCGCCGAGCTGATCGCCTCCTCGATGGGGCTGGGGTTCGTGCTCATCGACAGCCAGAACACCGGCCGCACCGACCTGATGCTGCTGGCCATCGCGCTGCTGGCGCTGCTGGGCAAGACCAGCGACGCGGCGCTGGGCCTCCTGGAGCGCCGCGTGGTGCGCGGCCGGACCTGACCCGGACCCGACCCCGCGTCGCCGGGCCCCGGCACGGCGGGTCCGGCGCGGCCCGCCCCGGCGGACCGCTCCCCATGCCGGATCCGCCCGCCATGGGGGGATGGTCGCCCCTAGGCTGGGCGGGTCGCGACGCGGTCGGTCGGAGGCAAGGACGGGCATGACGGAACCGTTGCAGGAAGGCGACCCCGAACGGCTCGGACGGTATCGCCTGCTGGGGAGGCTCGGACGCGGCGGCATGGGCACCGTCTACCTCGCCGCCGACGAGACGGGCCGGAAGGTCGCCGTCAAGGTGATCAACCCCGAGGCGGCGGACGTCCCGCAGTTCCGCGAGCGCTTCCGCCGGGAGGTGGCGGCGGCCCGCCGGGTGCGCCGCTTCTGCACCGCGCCGATCGTGGACGCCGCGCTGACCGAACCCCCCTGGTACGTGGTGACCGAGTACGTGCCCGGGCCGACCCTGCAGGAGGCGGTCGCCGAGTCCGGCCCGCTGCACGGCGCGGACCTGGAGGGCCTGGCCGTCGGCATCGCGACCGCCCTGTCGGCCATCCACGAGGCCGGCCTGGTGCACCGCGACCTCAAACCCTCCAACGTGCTGCTGTCCCCGGTCGGCCCCCGCGTGATCGACTTCGGCATCGCCCGCGCCCTGGACGAGCACACCGCGATGACCCGCACCGGCCAACTGGTCGGCACCCCCGCCTACCTGGCGCCCGAACTCATCACCGGCGGCGAGGTCACCCCCGCCGCCGACGTGTTCTCCTGGGGGTGCGTGGTCGCCTTCGCCGGAACGGGCCGCACCCCGTTCGGAGGCCGCAGCGTTCCGGAGATCCTGCACCGGGTGGCCTACGACCCCCCGAACCTGGACGGACTGGACCCGGCGCTGCTGCCCCTGGTGAGCAGCGCCCTCACCAAGGACCCCGCCCGGCGCCCCTCCGTCCCCGACCTGCTGGCCGCCCTCACCGGCCGCGCCCCCGCCGAGCCCTCGCCTGCCGCGGACCCGCCCCCTCCCGCCGAGCCCTCGCCACCCACTGAGCCCCCGTTCGCCGCAGGCCCGGCCCCCTCCCCAGGCCTTGCGTCCTCCGCGGACCTGACCCCTCCGGCCTCGGCCCCTTTCACAGGCTCCGCGCCTTCCACCGAACCCTCGTCCCCCGGTCAGCCGCCCCGCGACGCCGCCGGCCCGACGCCGCCCTCCCCGGACGGGCCGTCCGCGCCTCCCCGGCGCCCGGAGGGCGCCGCCCCTCCGCCCTTCGGGACGCCTCCCGCCGGCCCGGGCGCCGTTCACAGGGGAGGCAGGTCGCCCCTCATGACGCTGAGCGTCGTCGCCGTGCTCGCCGTCCTGCTCGTCACCGGGGCCTTCACCGCCCGCGTCGTCCTCCACGCCTCCTCCGGCAAGGCGCCGCCCCCCGCCGCCACCGCGTCTTCCCCCGCCTCCACCGCGTCGGACGCCCGTTCACCCCGGACCGGAGAGCACCCTGCCGCGCCCTCCCCGTCCGCCACCGATGCGGCGAAGGCGGCCACCGACGTGGTGGATCCACGGCTGCACGGCACCTGGGAGGGCGAGATCGTCCAGGAGAGCCGTCCGCAGGCCCGCTACGAGGTCACCTTCGTCCTCACCGAACGCGGCCGCAACGACCGGGTCGGCCAAGCGACCTACCCCGAGCTGGGCTGCATCGGCGGCCTCACGCTCACCACCGCCTCCCCGGGCCGGCTGGTCGTCGAGCAACGGCTCACCGAGGGCATGGGCCCGTGCGGCGTCTTCGTGGACATCACCTTCACCCTCCTCGACGACGGCTCCCTCCACTGCTCCTTCCGGGGCTTCAACTACGCCGCCGAGGGCGTCCTCCGCAAGACCGAGAGCTGACGGCGAGACCGAGGGCCGACGGCGCTCACCCGCCCATGATCGGCAGGGTGATCCACGAGGGCCGGGCGGCGTCGTGGAAGACCGTCTGCTCGGCCCGCTCGGCGGCCGGATTGCGGTCGAAGCGCGGGAAGTTGGAGGAGGCGATCTCCACCCGGATCCGATGCCCCGCCCGGAACGTCAGGCTGGTGGCCGCCAGATCGATCTCATGCCGCAGCCGGCCGCCGGGGGAGCGCACGATGCCGTCGATCACGCTCATCGCCCGCCCGTCCGGATGCACGTCCACCAGCTTGGCCGTCCAGTCGCTCCCGGAGGCCGCCGAGGTGGCGGCGTGCAACACCACCTCCAGCGGCCCGGTCACCTCCACGTCCCGCTCCAGCACGGGCGTGGTGAAGCACAGCACGTCCGGCCGCTCCTCCACCGCCCGCTGATCCCGGGGACCGACGTTGACCGGGTCGGGCAGCAGCAGCGGCCCGCCGCAGGTGGGCACCGGGTCGTTTGGATCGTGCACGAAACGGGACGGCTCGGCGTCGGCCGCCGGGGCCTCGGGCGACAGCAGCCCCCCGGAGTGCAGGTAGTACCGCGTGGGCACGACCCCGGGCGGCGGCCAGGACTCGGCCTCCCGCCAGGCGTTGACGCCCATGGTGAAGTACTTGACCTTCGGGCCCTCGGTGCGCCCGGTCAGGAAGGCGATCTGCTCGGCCTCCAGCATCACCGCCTGCGCCGAGGCGCCGAAACCGAAGTTCAGCTCCCCGACGCCGGCCTCCTGGGACAGGTGCGTCCACGGCCCGATGATCAGCCGGCCGCCGGGGATGCGCCGGAAGTTCTCCAGGGTGCCGCGCAGGAACACGTCGAACCACCCGGCGGTGTGCAGCACCGGCACCTCGATCCGGTCGTGGCGCAGCGTCTCGGCCAGCCCCTCCCAGTACTCGTCCCGCTCGGGATGGTCCACCCAGTCGCGCCAGAAGGGGAACGCCTGCGACACCCCGGGCATGTCCCGGAGCGGCAGCGTCCGCAGGGCGGAGTCGGGGTCGGCCAGCACCGGCAGCAGCGCCCCGAACCGGTCGCCGGCGTCCTCCCCGCCCGCCGCCGCGTGCAGCGCGCCGAGCATCCCCTGCAGGGCGCCCCAGTGGAACGCCGACCCCAGCGCGAACGCGCCCCCGTGGTACTTCAGCCCGTCATAGAAGTCGTACGGGGTCATCGCGGCCGCCACGGCCTTCAGCGCCGGGGGCCGCCGGGAGGCCAGCTGCAGCGCGCACCCGGCCAGATACGAGGTGCCCGCGGCCACCACCTCGCCGTTGGACCACGGCTGGGAGACGATCCACTCGACGGTGTCCACCCCGTCGCGTCCCTCGTCCACCCACGGGGCGAACTCCCCGTCGCTGCTGCCCCGTCCCCGGCAGTGCTGCAGCACCACCGCCAGCCCCGCGTGCAGGTAGGGGACGATCGGCACCCGGCGGAACAGCGGCTCCCCGTAGGGGTTGCGCACCAGCACCGTGCGGTGGGGGCCGCCCTCGGCGGGCCGGTGCACGTCGGCGCGCAGGATCGTCCCGTCGCGCATCTCGATCGGCTGGTCCAGCACCGTGACGACCGGCACGGCGGGACGGTTCAGCTCGGTCACGGGCGCGGCCTCCTCGGGGGCGGGGGATCAGGTCAAGGTGAAGGCGTCGTAGACGACCGCGTTCGGCTCGCGCCGCCCGGTGCCGACCGCCAGGGTGCGACCGAGCCACGCGTAGTCGGGCGAGCCGGTCTCGAACCGGATGAACAACCGGAAGTAGTACTCGGCCGGGTCGACGTCCTCCCCGGCGGCCAGCCGCGCCATCACCTCCGGAGGCCCGTGCCGCACCCCCTGGGTCTGGATGTACAGCAGGGCCCCGTCGTGGGTGCGCAGGGTGTAGCGGGTGTCGATGCTGGCGCTCCCGTCCTCGTGGACGACCTGCCAGTCCGCGCCGCCGGGCAGCACCTCGCCGTTCAACCGCGGTCCGCTGAACGACCCGCCGACGATGCCGATCACCCGCCGGTCGCCCCACCGCGTCCGTCCGACGTGCAGGACGGGGGCCAGCTCGACCCGGAACGTGGCCAGCGGCTGGAGCTCCATCTCGTTCCCCTCGTCCGGGCCTGACAGACTCTATGCACAATCGCTACGGCTGCAAAGATTATGCGTCAAGTCCCTTTCGGGCACTACCGTCCGGAGACGGCCGATTTCGCGGATGCCGGGGAGAGGCCTTCCCGAAAGGCGGGGAGCGGCACCTCCTACGGGTTCCGCCGCAGAACCCGGCGGGCGACGCCGGCCGGACGACCGGAGCGGGCCCGGCGCGCGCCGCCTCAGCGGACGACGCCCGCAGCACCCGTCCCACCGGACGACGCCGTGGCCGCTCGATCTCCGGCCGGCGCCTCCGCATCCGGCAGGACGGCGCCGCTCTCGCAGGCCGCCCGCGGACGGATGACCCGTGGCGCCGATCGGTCGGTTCCGTCCCCGGGCCCCGGCCGAAGGCTCACGGCACCGGGCGGGTGAAGCGTTGGGGCTCCTCCAGCAGGAGATGGGCGCCGTCGAGATCGGCCAGCCGGGCCGCCAGGGTGGCCTCGGCGAGATGCCGGGGGAGGGCGGTGGAGAACTTCAACCCGTCGAGGGCCTTGCCGTCGACCTCCGGCAGGCACAGCCGTTCCCGGGCGGCGTCCCGGGCGGCCCGCCACATCTGCGGAGTGAGGTCGGTGCGCAGCCGGACGAAGTAGGGGTCCACCCGTTGGGAGACATCGGTCACCGACCCCAGTGACGCCTTGAGGGCCGCTGCTCCCGGTCGCGACCTCGTAGACCGCCCACGAAGACGACGGATTGAAGAGGCCTGATGCGGCTGACCTCCGCCCGGCACAAGGAAGCCGCCGGGCGGAGGCGGCAGCCGCGCACTCATCTCACGGATCGCGGTCAGGAGCCCGGAACACGTTCTCGTTATGCCATTCCAGGAACTTCCGGCTCGGGCGGTCGGCACGACGCTCGGGCACGGAGATATGCCGGCCGGACCGTTCGTAGAACCAATCGCCGTTGCCGAACTCCTCCCGCAGACGCGGACTCACCAAGAGCCGATAGTCGGGGTCCACGCTCAGATACCCTCGGTCGAACAGCGTGTGGACGTCCGAACGAAGCAGCAGGCCGTTGTCGATCCTGTGGTCGCCGCCCTGGGACAGCGGACGTATGTGTGCGGCTTGGAGCGCTGGTCTTATCTTGCTTCCGGTGATGGCGCATCGGTGCCCGTAGGCATGCTGCACGACGGCCTTGAAGGCTTGTTGGCCGAGACGTTGGGGGACCAGCCGCGGATCGCCGTAGACCGGTCCGGAGCGGTGCCACGGCTCGCTGAAGTCAATCTCTACGCGGCGGTCGAGGAGCCGTGCAAGAAGCCCTTCGAAGTATGAGGCAACCGGGCTGGTAGGCGGGCTGGCAGACAGGTCATAGCCTTTCCCCTGAACGATGTTGGAAGCGAAATCCGGGGGAGGTGCCGCCAGCTGACCTTCTGGAAAGAAACGCGGGTCGCGGATCAGGATGCATCCGATCACCGGATCCTCATGCGGACTGATCGGCTCCCTGCGATAGATCTTTATTCTCTCCCGCATCGCGGCCAGGCTCTCGACTCCGTTGCCTTCGCCGAAGAGCTCCCACGCCTCTGATATACGAAGCTTGGCGAACCCGCTGTAAAAACCACCGCCGACCACGGAGTTCTCTGGATAATGACTCTTGAAGAAGAACGGCTCGCCGGGCTGGAGAACTCTGAAGGACTGCTTGCCGGACGGACGCCAGAAGTTGATCTCGCTCAGTTCAGGGCGCGAGGACAGGAACCGGTACCACTCACCGTCTGTAACACCAACGTAGGCCTTCACGTCATGTGATTGTGCACCTTTCGTCAAGATGAGAGGTGGCGGTGATCGAGCTGTTGCGGAGAACGGCCTGACGAAATCAATAGGCCGGCCCGGCTGCATGCAGTGGTCTGGAGGGAAAGGCTGTTCGAGGGGTGACATCTGTTGGCGTGGAAGGAGCCTGCAAAAGCCAACCGTCAGAGCGGTCGGTGGAGGGTGCCCAGCGGGTCGGCTGGCCTTGAGGGGTTTGGTCGGGGCGGTCGGGCGGTCAGCCCTGCAGAGCCGCACACGTAGGCTTGAGGTCAGCCCCAAAGAGGGTCGGCAAAGAAGCCCATCCGGTTCGTCAGAGGCGGTCTAGAGACCGTGATGCGCCGCGTGCTTGCTTCATGCAAGTGCCGTTCAGACTCTTTCGATCCTGACTGCATTGGCCAGGGTGTGTCATCCGGAGGCATCTCACCGGTCTACATGGATTTCAAAAAGAGACGTTTGTTGTGTTCGTTCGTCCCGAGAAAATAAATGTCCTGGCAAGGGTTCCGGGAGCGTTTTGCTGTCGGGTGGTCGTGCCTGCCGGACTCAACGCCTGTCAGCGTGCGCCGAACGCCTCGGTCGGGATCCTCGGCATTTCGCCATTGCGTTCCCAAGGTCTCAGGCCGTTATCTCGCGGGATGCGCGCAGGTTTCATAAGGCTGCCGTCGGCGGAGCGGAGAGCAGGGTCACGCTGCTTCGGTGCGCTGTCCGGCGCCTTCTGTTCTCTGGGTGGCCGCCGTTGGCGTTCGGTGAAGTCGGAGGTCGTATTTGCCGGACTTGGTGTCCGTCAGTGGCATGCAGAACATGCCAGGGGAGAATCTGAGTGCTCCGTCGCCGGGGTCCTTGGAGTCCTAGGCGGCCGCCTCGTGGCGGGTACGCGCCGACTCGACGCACGTCGCCCCGCCGTTTCCGCTGTGGCTGGTATGTGCCAGTGCGTCACTGCGTCCATTTTTCAGCCGCCTTTGCCGAAAGCGCGATCGGCTGATTCGCCGGGAGAGCTTCTGCACGGAGTGTTTCCCGGTTCGCTTCATGGCGGCCGCGTCTTCTGGGCGCTCCAGGACGTCGCCGTTGAACGCATCGTCCACATAGGCGTATTCGCTGCCGTTCATCGCGGCTACGGCGAAGCCGCCGGCCAGGCCGGGGTCAGCGGCGGCTCATGCCACAGGGCGGGGGTCGCCTCCTCGCTCTCCCGCCGGCGCCCCATGCGCCCCGGCGGCGGCTCGTTCTGAACGAGCTCCTCCCGCATCCGGGTGAACAGCCCGCCGGTCCCCAGGATGCCTTCGGCCCTCGCCGGGTGGTTCGGCTGCGGAATGCGCCGCCCCGACTCCCATGCGCGCACCAGCGACTCGGACACGAACACTGATTGCTCTGGTTCGTCCCGGCTCATTCCTTTTGTCTCACGTGCTCGCCCAATCTCCCTAGCAAGGAACGGTCGGGGCGTCATGCGGTTCGCCGTCATCGGGGCGCACTTCCGCGTACACATTGCCGGGAGGGCTTGTCGAGGCGGGGTGCACGCGTTCGGTGTCCTCAGGGGTAAGTCGCAACGCCACTCTTGACGAGGGAAATCAACAGCTCGTGAAGAAGGGACAATGGCATGATCATTTCTGGCGGCGTGCCGAGGCCCTGGCGTCGCGACCTCGGCCGGTGCCTTGACCGGACCACCCCGGCCGCATATCCCGCACGCCTTGCACGATCGTCGTTCCCCGACGGTCTCATTCCGTCCCGCCGCTCACGCCGACCGCGGACGACCTTCATCGCCTCGCCGCAGCTCCCGCCTCATTCGCATGTCCCGACCCCGCTCCACCGGGCCGCCGCCCCGCCGCGTTCGGCGTCCGTTCCGCGTCCCGCCTTCTGCGCACTTCCGCGCCCGGCCTCCGCCTCGTTCCACCGGAGCGGGACGCCCCGGCGCATCCCGGCGACGGCCGCTCCGGGCGGAGCGGTCACGACGGGCGAGCGGCCATGACGACGCCCCAGAAGCCCGGCGTCCGCGCCCCCGGACCTCCCGCCCGTCCCGCCCGACCCCCGGGCGGCGGAACCCGGGGCCTGACCGAGCGGCCCGCCCCTTCACCGCCCGACGAGGACCGGTCCGGCCCCGCCCCGCTTGACGCCGGGGAACCCTCCCGCCCGCCCGGCCCCTCTCCTCAGGCCGAGCCACCGCACCCCGGCGGCCACCCCCCGGCGTCCGCGTCCCCACCCCGGCGGCTCGAGCCGCCCCACGCCCTCGAGCACGCCGCCGAACTCGCGGTCTTCATCCGCTACCTGCAGGCCGTCATCAACGTCTACGGACCGTGGACCACCTCCCAGGTGGTCCACGCCCGCGAACGCGGCTTCGCCTGCGATCGCATCGCCAAGGCCCACGACCTCCTGGCCAGGCTTCTCGACCACTCCCACCGGCCGCCCGCCGAACAGGAGCCGTCCGATGACCCCACCCCGTGACGCCCGCGCCCCGCGGACCACCGGTCCGCCATGCGCCGCCCGCACCGCTCCGGCCATCGCCCCCCACCGTTCACCCACCGCCCGGAAAGGAGACCGATGCCGCTGCCCGTCGCCGTCCCCGCGCACGCCGAGCCGGTTCCGTCCATGTGCTGGCGGCGCACCTTTCCCGGCCAGGACGTCCAGGTCCGCGCCGCCCGCGCCTTCGTCGCCCGCCTGCTGGCCGGCTTCCCGGCCCTGGACGATGTGCTGCTGGTGCTGAACGAGCTGGCCGCCAACGCCCTGCGCCACACCCGCTCCGGTAAGGCCGGCGGCCGCTTCACCGTCGAGATCCGTCGCGCCCCCGACGAGGTGACCGTCTCGGTCACCGACCAGGGCGGCCCCACCGAGCCGCGCATGCGCCCCCTCGCCGACTCCGACGACCCGGACGCTCTGGCCGAGTCCGGCCGCGGCCTGCTCACCGTCGCCGCCCTCGCCGCCTCCTGGTCGTGGACCGGAACCCCCGCCTCCCGCACCGTCCACGCCGTCTTCACCGCCCCGGCCACCGCCTGACCGGCGCCTCCCCCCGGCCGCGGAACGGGCGAGCCGACCGTCGGCGAACGGCCGTGCCCTGGGGCGGGCCGCCCCCCGGCGAGACGACGGTCGTCCCGGCCCATGGCCTTCGGCCGCAGAGACCTACACCAGTGAGAGGCCCTTCAGAGGCGGACTGTCCCGCCTCCACAGGCGGACGGCGCCGTTGCTGCAGGCGGTGGCGAGGACCCCGTCGCGGTTGAAGGCGACCGAGGTGACGTCGCTGTCGTGCTGGAGGGGGTCTCCGATCCGCCCGCCGTTGCCGACGTCCCACAGCCGGACGGTCTCGTCGTTGCCGCCGGTGGCGAGGATCCTCCCGTCGGGGCTGAAGGCGAGCGCTCCGACGCTCTCGGCGTGGCCGGGAAGGGGAGCGTCCTCGCGGGTGAGGACATGCCAGGTGACCGGCACGGCCGCGGCGAGGCCGACGACCCCGAAGGCGGTGAGGACGGCGCGGCGGGACGGGCGTCGCGGCCTGGCGGCCGGGCCGAAGGCGCCGCGGGACAGGGCGGGCTCGGTGGCGGGAGGAAGCGACATGGTGGCCGGGCCGGCCAGGGCGGACAGGGCGGCGGCCGTGTCGGCCGCGGTGGGGCGCCGCTCCGGGGCGACCTGCATGAGGTCGCGCAGCACGGGCTTGAGGAGCCGGGCGCGCTGGGCGGGGGCGGGCTTGCCGCGGGAGACGGCCAGAAGCAGGGCCGCGGGGGTCGAGCCGCTGAAGGGAGGGTGCCCCTCGACGGCGGCGTAGAGGGTGGCCCCCAGGGACCACAGGTCGGAGGCGGGGTGGCCTCGCGGTCGTTGACNGACCACAGGTCGGAGGCGGGGTGGCCTCGCGGTCGTTGACCTGCTCGGGGGCCATGTAGGCGGGGGTGCCGATGACCGCGCCGCTCGGGGTGAGGGTGACCTCTCCGGAGACGGAGGCGATGCCGAAGTCGGTGACCACGACCCGGTCGCCTTCCAGCAGGATGTTGGCGGGTTTGATGTCGCGGTGCACGATGCCCGCCTGGTGGGCGACCGCCAGCGCGGCGGCCATCTGGGCGCCGATCCGGGCGACCTGCGTTTCCTCCAGCGGGGTGCCGTTCTTGATGAGGTCGGCGAGGGACTGACCGTTGACCAGTTCCATCACGATCCACGGCAGTCCGTCCTCGTCATCGAACTGGTCGTAGACGGTGATGATGTTCGGGTGCTTGAGCGCGCCGGCGGCCCGGGCCTCCCGCTCCATGCGTTCCACCAGCCGGTCGTGCAGCCGGGAATTCCGGCCCATCTGGGGTTTGAGCTGCTTGAGCACGACGTCCCGGCGCATCCGCTCGTCATGGGCCCGCCAGACGGCGCCCATTCCGCCCTCGCCCAGCACCTCCAGCAGTCGATACCGGCCGGCCACGAGACTGTCCCTGTCCCAACCCATGGCCGGTAGACAACCACGCCGAACGGCTTAGCGACGGAGAATTCCGACGAGTGTGATCAATTCACCGAAGTCGGTGAACGGCCGATGGGCGCGACACCGGCATCGCCCGCCGTATGCGCCGGGCCTTTTCCACCATGCCGTTTCCCTGAGCGGGGAGGGGCCCTCGCGGTCGGGAACGGTGCGGTGACCTGTGCAGACTCGGCAGGGCCGCCGGGCTCTCCGTCCTGGGCGCCGGAGACCGCGCGTGGAATGAAGCCCGCCGTGCGGTGCCTGGTGCCCACCGGTGAGAGCGGGCCTTTCCACACCCGTTCCACTCGCTCACCGGCAGGGCGGTGCACTTCCGCTGCGAGCAGGCCGCGCACCCGGCGACCGGCGCCGTGCGGCTCCGTATCGGGACGCGGACTTGCTCCCGCTGCGCGGACCCGCGGCCGGACCGAGAAGCCCGCTGGCTATGCGGCGAGCTCGACATGACAGTTCTCCGGGCGCCGGTCTGGAATGGCGCCGAAGCCGGGGCCGCCTTACTGTCAAGGTCTGGCGTGATCCCATCGGGGTGACCGTCTCGGTCACCGATCCGGGACCTTACAAGTCGCGTGTGCGTCTCCTCGCCGGCTTCGACGACCTGGCCGCTCTGGCCGAGTCCGACTGTGGTCTGTTCGCCATGGCCGCCCTCGCCACTTCCTGGTCGTGGACCGGCGCCCTCTGTTCTCGCACCGTCCTCGCCGCCTTCGTCGTTCCGGCCCCGCCTGACCGGCCATGGCGATGGGGAGTGGTGCTATTCCGGCTGCCCAAAGAAACTTCTTGCAAGGCACAGGCCGTGGCGTATGCGACAGGAAAACTCCGCAGACCATGAGGTTCCACCTCGACGGTGTACCTGCGATCACTGCGGTGGCGCGCCGGAAGATGTACCGTTTGCGGCTCAGACCGGGATACGGCTGATCAGCTCGTCGGGATCGGTCCGGGCGAGGAAATGTTCGATGCGGCGCGCTGAGGCCGGCAGATAAGGGCGGTATTCGGCGACGGACAGCACAAAGGTCCAGGCTGTGAGCCGGTCGGGGTCCAGAGCCTCATGACCGTGCAGCTCCTCCAGCCGGCGCTGGATGCTGGTGGGCCCATCCTGGACGGCGACCCAGAGGGCGGCGGCCTCAGCGTTCAGGTCGTCGACCGCGCCGAGCGGATCGATGGCGAACCAGCCGTCCGGCCCGTGCAGGATGTTCTTCGCCTGAAGGTCGGCGTGCAGCACATGCCGGATGGTGGTGGAGCGCAGCAGCACGTCGAGGACTCGTTCGGCGTCCTTGATGGATTCGGGGGAGGCGATATCACTCGCATAGCGGGGGTCGGCGAAACGCGCTCGGGCCCACTCCAGCCGCATTTCGATGACCTCGGCCATGTCCTTGAGCGGGGGAGGCGGGGGTGGATCGGGGCGATGGTCGCCGCCGACCCGATGCCGGCGCATGACCCCCGCGGCGGGGGTCGGCCGGCGGAACCTTGCGGATCGGTCCGGAAAGCGACCGTGCGCGTCATCCGGGAGCAGTCCGGGCGGGAGGCGTTCAAGCGATGAGGAGGGCGTGTGCGGGCGAGGGGTTTGAGCCTGCTGAGGGAGGCCGAGGAGATCGCGCGAGGGATCACAGATGCATGGGAGCGATCAGAGGCGCTGGAGGACGTCGTCGAGGCCATGGCGCTTTATGACGTCGCCGAGGCCGAACGCGTCGCCTGGAGCGCTCCCGAGAAGGACCGGACGCGGGCGCTGCTGAGGGTCGTCGAGGGCGCGGTCGGACATGATCTGGACGGGGCCGAACGCATCGCCCGGACGATGCCCGCGGGGGAGGAGCGGGTGCAGGCCTTGGCGCGGGTCGCCTGCAGGCTCGGCCTGCAGGAGTCCGCGCGGGCGCTGCGTCTGCTGGAGGAGGCCCGGCGCATCGCCCGCTCTCTGCGCGATGACAAGGAACGGGCGGACGCGCTGTATGAGGTCGCCAGAGCGCTGGCGCGGCATGCCCCGAGCGACGCCGGCAGGCTCGCCAAGAGCATCACCCGTACCAGCGGCCGGCGCCTGGCGTTGCGGGACGTCGCCGAGGCGATGGCGGAGAAGGACCCGAGGGCGGCCGAACGCATCGTGGGCGACCTCGCCAGATGGGCCGATGAGAGGACCCGGAGGATGGTGGTGCAGCGGGCCGCCGAGGTGGTGGCCGCCGTGCACGACGTGTCCGAGGCCGCACGTCTTTTGAGCTCCATCGACGATGAGGAGGAGCGGTCATGGAGGCTGGCGCGCGTCGTCGAGTCGGCCGCTCCTCGGGATCCGGCCGGAGCCGAACGCCTCGCCCGCACCATCCCCGACCGCAAGGACCAGATCCACGCGCTGTGGTCCGTGCTGGACGTCGTGACCGAGCGCGATGCGGCCGAGGCCGAGCGCGTCGCCGGGAGCTTTCCGGGCGACGATCCACAGCGAAGGCTGTGGCGGGTCGCCTTCGTCCTGGCCCGGCATGACCCGGCGGAGGCCGAACGGCGGGCCCGCATGCTGCGCGACGGTCGCGACCGGTCCTCGGCGCTCCGCGCCATCGCCGAGGCGGTGCTGGAACACGACCGGCGCCGGGCGGCCCGCCTGCTCGCCGAGGCCGAACGCGCCGCCCGCGGCGCCTCCCGCCGGGGGACGGGGTCGGTGGAACTGCAACTGATCGCACCGCTGGTGGCCGCGTGCGACCCGGCGGAGGCCGCACGCATCATCGGCGACATCGGCACTCAAGAGGCGCGGGACGCCACGAGGGAGGAGGCGGCCGGGAAGGCGGCCGCCTACGATCCCCCCGGCGCCGAGCGCCTGGCCCGGACCACGGAAGACCCCTACCACCGGGCGTGGAACTTGCGGACGGTCGCCGTCGAGGCCGCCCGCCACCGCCACCTGGCCGAGGCCGAACGGATCGCCCGCGGCATCACCGAGCACCCCTGCCTGAGGGCGTGGGCCTTGGCGGGCATCGCCGAGGTGCTGCTCCGAGCATCGGGCGACGCGCCCGCCTCCCCGGACCCGGTGTGAGGGCGCTGCTCGGCTCCCACGCGCCGGCCGCACCGCCACCGAGGAGAACGGGAACGGGTGCTCCCCGCTCCCGCCTCGGCCTCACCGCGTCGGCCAGGGGAGGAACTCGGCCAGCAGGGCTGCGGCGGCGCCCACCAGCAGCACCCCCGAGAGCCCCAGCAGCCGCCGCCGGTACCAGGTGAGGTTCAGCCGCTGCCTCACCGAGCCCAGCAGCAGCGCGAGCGCGGCCTTGCCGCCCACCAGCGTCAGGTAGAAGCCGATCAGGAAGGCCGCCCCGCTCACCGGTGCGCGCTGCCAGGCGGTGGTCAGGATCGGCCCGCCGATGCTCATCCAGAACAGCCACGGATGCGGGCTGAGCAGGTTGACGACCACCCCCTGCCACAGGGCCGCGGACGGCGGCGGGTCGTCTTCTCCCTGCGGGCGGGGAAGGTCGGCGCTCCGCGCCTCCCGCAGCGTCGAGACCCCGAGCGTGAGCACGAACAGCCCGCCGGCCACGCCCGCCGCGGACAGCGCCCATCCGGGCACCAGACTGAGCACCGTCAACGCCAGCGCGATCACCGGAAGGTCGGTGACCAGCGGCGAGGCCGCCGCCCGCATCCCGGCGGCCCGGCCGCCGCGCATCGTCGTCGAGATCACCAGCGCCAGCAGCGGCCCCGGGCTCACCCCGGAGCCCAGCCCGATCGTCAACCCCAGGACCAGTTCCCGCACCGCATCCGTCCTCGCTCATGCGCTCTCGTCCCGCGCCCGCTCCCCGGCGGGCGTGAGGACGGCCCTGCCCGGCCGCCGTGATCGTAAGAGAGCCGCGGGCGCGTCACCCGATGCGGGCCGGCCGGACCATCGGCGCGGGCCGAGGCGGCGGCCGTTCGGCGGGACCGGAGGTGAGAAGTCGATGACCTTTGGGAGAGCCCATCGGAACGGCCTGGCGAATCGGCCGCCGAAATGACTCGAGTGACGGCTGCGGATGTTCGTTCCACCAGGTCGCACCCGGTGAGAAACCGCCGAATCGGCGGGCGTCCGACAGCCTTCCGCCGGGATTTCCCGTTCGAGGGAGGGGGGATTTCCCGGGGACGACGGGGGGATATGGCGGAATCTCCGCAGGATTGTCGGCGGTGCATGTCAATCTGCGGGTGTTCCCGAGTCTGCGGAGGGTCCCATGGACGCGTCATCGCCCGATGGTCCGGTGTCTCGTGGACCGCATGTGGCCGTGCTCGCCGGCGGAGCCTTGATCGCCGGACTGGTCGCCGGCGTGGTGGGCGCCCTGCTCGTCCGCCTGGTGATCGTGTACTGGCGGTGGGTGGTCGCACTGCTGGTCCTGGGGGTGGTCGCGGCGGTCGCGATGGCCGTGGCGGTCGTCCGGCAACGCCGGGCCGAACGGGAACGGGAACGGCGGCTCCGGGAGATCGCGCATCTGGAGCGGGTCGACGTGATGACCGGTGAGGAGTTCGAGGAGCTGACGGCCGAACTGCTGCGCCGGGACGGTTTCCGTTCCGTCCAGGTCGTCGGCAGGACCGGGGACCGCGGTGTGGACGTGCTCGCCACGACCCCGGACGGACGCGACGTCGCCCTCCAGTGCAAGCGGCAGAAGAAAAAGGTTGATGCAGATCGCGTGCGCAACCTGATCGGCGCCCTCCAGGTCACCTACCCCGGCCGCCTCGGAGTGCTGGTCACCAACAACGACTTCACCGCTCCTGCCGTCGAGGAGGCCGCCGGCCGGCTCCTCCTCGTCGACCGCGCCCGCCTGGCCCGCTGGATGGACGGCGACCCCTTGCCCCTGTGAGCGATCGCGCGCGACCGCGTCCGGCCGCTGCGTCTTTTCCGACACGCCGTTTCCATGGGGCGCGTGTGGATGCGTCGTCGTCGGGGCATGGCGGTGGCCTGGGACGGGACGACAGCGGGCAGGAGACCCTGCCCATGGTCGCCGCAGCCGCAGCGCACGGCTGGCGTCGGCGGCGGGGTAAGGGGGCGGTGCTCCCCTGATGCGGTCGCCGGTTCGACGTGGCGGGTGGTGCCGGCCGTGGCGAGATCGCCGGGTCGGTGGCGGGCCTGGGGGCTTGTCAGGAGCTCAGGGCCGCGGCGCAGGAGGAACAACGGGTGGTGGCGACTCGGGAGGTGTCGCCTTCGGTGGCCCTGGCGGGGTTGGCGGGGCTGATGCGGTGCCACAGGCCGGGGTCGGGGTCGGGGATCCAGCCCCATCCGTTGTCGGGGTCGCGGACGTGTTCTTCGGTCATGTGGCCGCAGGCGCCGGGGATGTGGGCCATGTTCTGGCGGGAGATCAAGATGGTGTCGGGGGCGAAGCCGGACCAGCCGCCGCTCTTTCCGTGAGGACGGCGGGACGAGGAGAAGCTGAGGTCGCAGGCGCAGCCGAGCCCGATGGTGAGGCCGCACTTCTCACACTCGGTCATGATCGTTGAGCCTAGCCGCCCGCCTGCAGGGAGCGCGTGGACATGGCGCATCGGCTTCCTCGCGGGCGATCCGGGGGATCTGCCGGGGAACTTCTCGCCGGAATTGCGTGCCCGCGCCGCCGACCCGGCGTCCGCCGCCGTTGCTCTGCCGCGGATGCGGCCGGAGGGCGCCCGCCTCGCCATAAGGCAGCCCGCCCGGAGGCCGAGCACACAGAGGGTTCCTCGTCGCGGTCCCGGCGGCAGCGACGAGCCCACCCCGCCGCGCGTCCTGACAGGCCCGGAACGGCTGGATCCCGGCGAGCGGACTCTGGAGATCTCTGGAAAGTCTGGGCCCTTTGCTAGCGTCCCGATCATGCAGGACGATCTGGACGCGCTGGAGGACCGGATCGCCCAGCTGCGCCGGGCGGTGCGCGCCGCCATGCGGCGGCGGGACACGGTCCGGGTCCGGGAGCTGCGGGCCGAGCTGCGGGCAGCCGAACGCGCCTGGGACGAGCTCGCCGACTCCCTGGAACGGGCGGGGGAGCCGCCGCCCGAGCCGGTCCCGCCCCCCGCGCCGCTGCTGCCGGCCCGCGAGCACGTCCACCAGGTCCTCACCCTGCTCGGCGTCCCCGCCGCGCCCAAGCTGATCGGCGCGGTGCACCGGGCGTTCTTCCCCGGCGAGCTGCCCCCCTCCCGGCTGGCCAGCCTGCGCCGCGACGAGGAACGCTCCTACCGCTCGGCCCCGGGCGCCCGCCCCTACTACCTGTGCCCGGCGCTGACCCACGACCTGCTCGCCCCGGCCCGGGCGCTGATCACCGTGAGCTCCTGGCCGCTGGAACGCCGGATCGTCGGCCCGCTCAGCCCGCGGGTGGACTTCCTGCGCGCGGCGGTCAAGGTCGCCGGCGCCGCCGTCGCCCAGCAGGGGCTGCACGGCTCGGCCGCCGGAGACGTGGAACGCCTGCTGCGGAGCTTCGCGGTGAGCATCCCCGGGGCGATCGCACCGCACCCGCGGGGCCGGCCCGGTCCGGTCGACCCGGACCTGCTCGCCCGGGCGGCCGAGACCGAGATCGCCGTCCACGCCGACGCCGACCGGCGGACCCGGGCCGACGCGGCGCGGCGGGCCCGCCGTCAGCTCGGCGAGCATGAGCGGCTCTTCGGGGCCCCGTTGCGGGTCATCCCCGGCACGGCGGCTCGCGGCTGACCGATGCGCGCGTCATACTCCCCACCGATCCCGACGACCACTTAGGCCACTACCGTGAACGAACTCGACACACGGCTCGCCGCACTGCGGGGCGGCACGCCACCGGTGAACTTCTCCGCCCGCGCCATCGCCGGACTGACCGCCAATCCCGGCTGTGCGCGCCGCGCCCTGCTGGACGCCTCCGGAGCCGACAAGGGCCTGATCTCCGCCCGGGTGGGCTTCCCGGTCCGGTTCGGGCAGTCCACGTTCGCGCTGGCCCGCGGCCGTGCGTTCGAGGAGCAGATCAAGGCGAACGGCGCGGCGCAGCTGCTGGCGCTGCTGCGCGAGAGGCTGGGCCTGGCGATCGAGGAGGCCTCCTATCTGACGCTGGAGGACGTGGGCGAGCACACCGGCCGCGAGGTGCGCGCCGCCCACACCGCCAACCTGCTGCTGCGCGCCGCCCGCGACCCCGACGACGCGGGCACGCTGTTCGACCATCCGATGCTGCGGCTGACCGTCGCCGGGCACACCGCCTACCTGGAGCCGGACCTGGTGGCGTTCAAGGTCGGCGGACGCTTCCACGTGGTGGAGATCAAGTCGTTCGCGGTCATCGACGGGCAGGTGGACAGCGAGCAGGTCACCGCCGCCGCCCGGCAGGCCGCCGTGTACGTGCTGGCGCTGCGGGAGCTGCTGGCCGACCACGACCTGGACCCGGAGATCGTCTCGCACGAGGTGCTGCTGGTCACCCCGGCGAACTTCGCCAACACCCCGGTGGTGTCGGTGCTGGACGTGCGCAAGCAGCTGGCCGCGATCCGCCGGGTGCTGGCCCGGATGAGCCACATCGAGACGCTGCTGGAGGACCTCCCCGAGGGGGTGACGTTCGACCTGGCCCCCGACGCCGAGGGCAACCCGACCCGCGACCCGGCCGAGCTGTCGGCCGCCCTCCACCAGGTCCCCGCCCGCTACCGGCCCGGCTGCCGCGCCCACTGCGAGCTGGCCGCGTTCTGCCGCGAGGAGGCCCGCCGCGACGACTCCCTGGACGTCTTCGGTCCCGCCCTCAGCGGCCTGCTGGGCGGCGTCGACACCGTCTCCGCCGCCCTGTCCCTGGCCGACGGCTCCCGCCGTCCGGCCGAGGAGGAGGCCGACATCGCCCGGGCCCTCCGCCACGCCGAGTCCCTGCGGTGCAGCCTGCCGTGAGCAGCCTGCTCGTCGCCCTGGAGAAGCTGCACGCGGCGCGCTCAGGGCATGCGCGGCCGCTGCGGCGCAAGCGGCACCACCATCTGGTGGACGAGCCGCTGGTGATCGTTCCGTTGAAGCTGGCCGGCGAGGCCGCCGCGCCGCTGGGCTGCGCGGTGGGCACCGACCCGGACGACCCGCTGCTGCTGACCGTCCCGCAGCCGCGCAACCGCGACCTGCAGCACGCGTTCTTCCTGGAGCTGGCGCGGGTGGTGCTGGACTACATCGCCGCCCGGCAGACCGAGACCGAGGAGGTGCTCTCCCACCGCAGGGACGAGCCTCCCCGCCTCCGGTACGCCGACGCCCCGCAGATCCTGACGCCCAACCGGCCCGCCCTGGAGTATCTGGGGCTGCTGGGGCGGCTGACCCGCTTCCAGGAGACCGAGGACGAGGTGCCGCTGCTGGGCCGGTGGCTGACGTTCTTCGCCGACCGGGCCGAATACCCCGGCTCGTCGCTGGCGCTGGCGATGACCGACCTGCTCACCGCCCAGTGGGCGACCGGGCAGAGCGAGCTGGAGGACGCCAATCTGGCGATGCTGCTGGCCTGGATCTGCCCGCCGGAGGGGATGACCGGGGCGCAGGCCGCCCGGGCCGCCGAGGATCCGCTGGACTTCCCGCCCGCCGGCCCGGCCACCGACCCCGAATTCGACAACCTCGTCCTGCAGCCGGCCGTGCACGGCTATGACCGGGCCGCCGCGGCGGGGGACCGGGTGGCGCTGGCGCGGGCGGAGGCCAAGATCCGCGAGGCGGTCGCCTCCCAGCTCATGCCGACCTGGCGGCTGATGTGGAAGGGGCTGGAGCGGCTGCGGGCACTGCCGGAGGCGCCGCACTGCGAGCAGCGGTGGGCCGCCGACCGCGACCGGTTCACCGGGCATGTCGACCACATCGCCGAGGGCGGCCCGCCGCAGCCCCGCCACGATCACGCCGTGGCGGCCGCGGCCCGGCTGGCGACGCTGGAACGCGCCCAGGGCCGGTTCGAGGCCGAGCAGGCTCTGGACGACCCGTTCGTGCTGGCCGAGCTGCGGACCCTGGGGGAGGCGTTCGGCGGCACCGTGGTGGACCGCGAACCCGACCGCACGGAGGTCAGCCCCAAGGGGCGGGTGCTGCTGCGTCCCCGCCTCACCGTGCGCACCGAGGACCCGGTGCGCATCGAGCACGACCAGACCTACGTGTCCCCCGAGCGGCCCCGGCAGACCGCCCGGATCCGCCAGGTCGTCGACGACGACTCCGGATGCCTGCTGGTCCTGGACGTCATCTCCGGGATGGGCACGCCCAAGAGGCCCGCCCCCATCCCGGAGCTGGGCGAGACCGTCTGCTACACCCGCGCCCCGGCGCAGTTCGGCGGCCAGGAGTTCCCGGCGCCGGAGGAGACCCCGTGGACGCACGGCGGCCCGCCGGCCGACCTCGACGAACCGCACAGGGAGCCGGACCAGTGAGCGGAGCCGGACCGGTGAGCAAGGACCCTTCGGAGGCGTCCAAGGAGGCCGTCGAGGCGGTGCTGGCCGACATGGCCCGCGCCGGCGACGGCGACCGCGGCGTGATCGTCGACTCTCCGCCCGGCGCGGGCAAGACCACCCTGGTGGTGCGGGCCGCGCGGGCGCTGGTGGAGTCCGGCGAACCCGCGATGATCATCGCCCAGACCAACCACCAGATCGACGACCTGCTGGAACGCCTGTCCGCCGAGCTGCCCGACGTCCGGTTGGGCCGGCTGTCGGCCGAGACCTATCTCCCGCCCGACGCGGTGCGGAGCCTGCCGAACGTCGCGATCGACACCAGGATCGACGGCCTGGCCGACCGTCCGCTGCTGCTGGGCACCGCCGCCAAGTGGGCCCGGGTCCGCGACCATCATCGCCGCTGGACCATCGTCGACGAGGCCTACCAGATGAGGTCCGATGCGCTGCTGCTGGTGGCGCACCTGTTCGATCGGGGGCTGTTCGTCGGCGACCCGGGCCAGCTCGACCCGTTCACCGTGGTGGAGACCACCCGCTGGACGGGTCTGTCGTATGACCCGCGGCTGAACGCCATCGACGTGCTGCTGGCCCACAACTCCTCCCTGCCGACCCACCGGCTGCCGGTCTCCTGGCGCTTGCCGGCCTCGGCGGCGCCGCTGGTGTCGCAGGCGTTCTATCCGTTCACCGGGTTCCGGGCCGGGACGGCGGAGGGGGAGCGGCGGCTGGAGTTCACCGCCTCCGGGCTGCGGTCGGCGCTGGACGAGACGCTGGAGACGGCCCGGGCGACCGGCTGGGCGCTGCACGAGCTGCCCGCCCGCCACACCCTGCGCACCGATCCCCAGGTCGCGGAGGCGGCGGCGGGCCTGGCCGCCCGGCTGCTGGCCCGCGGCACCGTCGCCTACTGCGAACGCCACCCCGAGGGGCGTCCGCTGGGGCCGCGGGACATCGCCGTCGGCGTGGCCCACCGGGACCAGGCCGACCAGATCCGCCGGTGCCTGGCCGCCGCCGGCGTCTCCGGCGTCACCGTGGACACCGCCAACCGGCTGCAGGGGAGGGAGTTCGAGGTCGTCATCGTCGTCCACCCGCTGTCGGGCCGGCGTGACGCCACCGCCTTCCACCTGGAGGCGGGGCGGTTGTGCGTGCTGACCTCCCGCCACCGTCAGGCCTGCATCGTGGTGGCCCGGGCGGGCATCACCGATCTGCTGGACGCCCACCCCTCCACCGATCCGCTCCACCTGAACGTGCCCGTCAAGTTCCCCGACGGGTGGGAGGCGCACCAGACGGTGCTGGCCCATCTGGCCGAGCACCGCGTCGTCGCCGGGTGACGCACCGGTCGGCGGCGGGGGAGCGCCGGTCCTCGCCGCGGCGCGCTCGTTCCTCGGCCGCCAGCCGGCTCACCGGGAGGCCGCCGCGGTGAGGCGGGGGTGCAGGATCGTCGACAACCGCTCCAGCAGGCGCGGATCGATCCGGTAGTAGACCCAGGTGCCGCGCCGTTCGGAGTCGACGAGCCCGGCCTGCTTGAGCACCTTCAGATGGTGGCTGATCGTCGGCGCGGTCAGCTCGAAGGCGTCGGTCAGCTCGCACACGCACACCTCGCCGTCCCGGTGGCAGGCGATCAGCGACAGCAGCCGCAGCCGCACCGGGTCGGCGATCGCCTTGAACAGCGGCGCCAGCTCACCGGCCTCCTCTTCGCTCAGCGGCGCGCACACCGGCGGCGGGCAGCACGCGCCCGCGGGCGCGTCGGCGAGGGCGGCGACCGGCGGCTCTTGATTCGACATGTCTCTAATTTGACATCCGTCTAGATAGGGGCGCAAGCTGAGGCTGACCGCTGATTAGACGTTCTTCGAATCAGCGACTGGACCTTCGACGTCCGGGAGGAAGCCATGTCCCGCATCCAGCTCGCCCTGCGCGTTCCCGACCTGGAGGCCTCGATCGCCTTCTACAGCAGGCTGTTCGGCGCCGAACCCGCCAAGATCCGCCCCGGCTACGCCAACTTCGCCATCGCCGAGCCGCCGCTCAAGCTCGTCCTCATCGAAGGCGCCGGCGAGGACGCCACCCGCCTGGACCACCTGGGCGTGGAGGTCGAGGAGCCCGCCCACGTCGACGCCGCCGCCCGCCGGCTGGAGGAGACCGGACTCGCCCCCGTGGCGGAGAAGGACACCGCCTGCTGTTATGCGCTGCAGGACAAGGTGTGGGTGACCGGCCCCGGCGGCGAGCCCTGGGAGGTGTATGTCGTCAAGGGGGACGCCGACGCCTTCGACAAGTCCGAGGCCTCCGCCTGCTGCACGACGCCCCGGCCCTCCGACGTCGCCGAGGGCACGGCGGACGCCGCACCCTCGGCGGAGGGCTGACCGCTGCCGCCGCCGACCCTCCTGGGGGCACCGCTTGGGCCCGCGCGCCCGCCGATCCGGTGCTCGGGCAGGCGTGAACGCGGCCTCCCGCCGCCGGGCCGGAGGGGCGCCCGGCAGCGGGAGGAGACGGCGGGGACCAGGACCGACCCGCCGCCCGGCGCCCGCTCCCGGCGCCGGACCGCTCCTGCGGCCGGGCGCCCGGCGCGGGCGGCGGTCATGATCTGAGCCTCGCCCACACGATCTTGCCGCCGGATGGCAGCGGGGTGACCCCGCAGGCGGCGGCCAGGGCGGTCACGATCGTCAGGCCCCAGCCGCCGTTGTCGTCGAAGTGCTCGGGGCTCAGATCCAGATCCTCGGGCCGCAGCTCGATCACCGGGGGAGGGTTGCGCGGAACGGTGGGGTCGGCGTCGCCGACTCCCAGCACGATCCCGGTCGCGTCCCGGCGGCAGTGCACGACGATCCGTCCGGTCGGCGGAGTGACCGCCAGGGCGTTGGACATCAGCTCGGCCAGGATCAGATGCGCGTCGTAGCGGGCGTCCTCTCCCAGGCCCCAGGTGCGCAGACGCTGCTCCAGCAGACTCCAGGCCAGCCCGACGCTGGCCGGTGAGGCCGCCATGGGCATCCGCACCTCGACCGGGGTCACGGGGCTCGGCCCGGCCGTCGGGTCGTCGGTCGGATGACGGGCGTTGGCGGGTCTGCCCTGCGCCGGCGGTCGCATCGTGATCACCTCCACGCCGCTGTGTATTGATGCGAGTACGCAGAGGATTCATCGCTGGTGGGGACGTTGGTACGCCATCCGTGGGACGTCTGGGACGTTTCTCAAGTAGCATCGAAATTCGTCCTGGACGTCCTGAAAAGGGGGACAGACGTGGCGAACGTTGCGCTCCGTAAGGCGATGGCCGATGCGAAACTGACAGAACAGCAACTTGCCGCCATCTGCGGTGTGGACGTCAAGACGGTGATGCGGTGGGTGGCGGACGAGACGCGCCTGCCCCACCCGCGTCACCGCTGGGCCGCCAGCGAGGCCCTGGGAGTTGAGGAAACCGTGCTCTGGCCAGATACGATCCGCAAGAACGTCAAGACCGGCGCCGACCGGGAAATCCTCGCCGTCTACCCCTACCGCTCAGCGTGCCCGAAGTCGGTGTGGCGGGACCTCATCACCGGCGCACAGAAGGAGATCACTTTCGCCGGTTACACCAACTACTTCCTGTGGTTGGAGATCCCGAACCTGGTCAACACATTGCGTCGCAAGGCCCAGCGAGGTTGCCGCATCCGTTTCCTGATCGGTGATCCCGACAGCGAGGTCACTCGTCGCCGTGAAGAGGTCGAGAACGTTCCCCTGACGGTGAGCACCCGTATCCGCATCACCTTGGAGGAGCTCACCAAGCTCGCAGACGTCCCCGGTGTCGAGGCCCGCTTCGGCGACGATCACATCGCCATGAGCGTCTTCACCTTCGATCAGCAGATGCTCGTCACCCCCCACCTGGCCGACCTGGTGGGCCACGACTCGCCCATGCTCCACCTGCAACGCCTCCAGGATGACGGCCTGTACGACCGCTTCGCCCACCACGTCACCCATCTGTGGAATCGGGGACGTCCGGTGCCTTCTGTGTCGAAGGCTTGACGAGCGGTCCGTTCCGGGGCGACCCCGCCGCATCGAGCGCGGCATCAGCGCTTTTGCCCACCATGTGGTCGGCGACAAGCGTCGCCGTCGATTCCGGTGGTGGCGAAAGAAGGTCTTGAGCTTGGAGAACAGGGGACCTGGAGGAGAGGAGTGCGATATGCGAACTCCGGAGCCGCTCCACATCGCCTGGCGCAAGAGCAGCCACAGCGGCAACACCGGCGGCAACTGCGTCGAGGTTGCCCGTCCGGAGGCCAACGTCGGTCTGCGTGACTCCAAGAGCCCCGATGCCGGGCACCTCGCCGTCTCGAACAAGGCCTTCGCTGCCCTTCTGGCCCGCATCAAGCGCAGCGAGCCGGTCGCCTGACCGGCGCGCTCTCGAGCCCGCCTCACGCGGGGCCGGGGTTGCAGGGAGGACTTCCCGACCCGCTCGGCTGCAGCTCACGGGCGAAGAGGGAAAGGGGCCTCTAGGCACATGCGGGCCATGCAGCGCCGCAGGCCGAAGCCGCTCAAACGACGCGGTCCGGAGTGCCCGGCCGCACCGTTTCCGCATGGGGAGTGACGGTCACACCGAACCGGGTGATGCCCACCCTGCGTCCAAGCGCAGCTCCCGAAGCCGGTCGGCGAGAGCCCGTCGCGCCGCTGGGCGCTGGGGGACGGAGAGGAAGCGGACACGGCGAGGTTCAGGCGGGCCCGGTAATCCTCGTGATCGATCCCGCGTTCCCAGGCCGCTTCGAACGCCGAGGCGCACAGCTTGATCACGGCCGGGTCCGTGGTGATCTCCTTCTGCCGAGGGCGCCCCTCGCCGTCGACGTGGTTCCACAGCACCAGCTCGCCGTCGAACAGCCAGAAGTCGGTCCCCGGAAGGCAGAGATCACAGGCCCGCCGCCGAGGCGGCCAGCGCACTCGCTCGCCCGACGGCCCCGCCCGTCGTGGACGGGGCCGCCGGACGCCGGGTTCGTCAGGCGAAGTAGCGCAGGTAGACGTAGCCCCACGCCATCAGGGTGGTCAGCAGGGTGACGATGATCCCGTACCGGGTGAACTCCCAGAACGAGATGCGCTGACCGTTGCGGGCGGCGATGCCGAGGGCGACCACGTTGGCGCTGGCGGCGACGGCGGTGCCGTTGCCGCTGAAGTCGGCGCCCAGGGCGAAGGACCACCACAGGGCCCGGCCGGTGCCCGGGTCGGGGGCCTCGGCGGCCAGGCCCTCGACGATGGGCGCCATGGTGGCGGTGTAGGGGATGTTGTCGAAGAACGCCCCCAACACGGCCGAGCCGAACAGCAGCGCGGTGGCCGCTCCGAAGAAGTTGTCGCCGACCGTCTCCACCGCCCAGCCGCCGAAGGTCTCGATGACCCCGGTGTGGACCAGCCCGCCGACCATCACGAACAGGCCCATGAAGAACACCAGGGTGGGCCACTCGACCTCTTTGAGGACGTCGTTCACCTCGGTGCGCGCCACCAGGATCATCGCGCCGGCCCCCAGCAGGGCGACGATCGAGGGCTCCACGTGCAGCACCGAGTGCAGCCCGAAGCCCAGGATCACCAGGGCGAGCACCGCCAGGCAGCGTGCCAGCAGCGCCCGGTCGGTGATCGCCCGGCTCTCCTGCAGGGCCATCACCTCGGCGACCCGGTCGGGGTTGTACCGGAACGACCTGCGGAACAGCGGCCAGCACAGCAGGGTGAACGCCGCGAAGATGATCACCACGATCGGCGTCATGTGCACCAGGAAGTCGTTGAAGCTCAACCCGGCTCGGCTGCCGATGATGATGTTGGGCGGGTCGCCGATCAGCGTGGCCGCGCCGCCGATGTTGGAGGCCAGCACCTCGGCGATCAGGTAGGGCTGGGCGGGGATCTGGAGCCGGCCGCAGACCACCAGGGTGACCGGGGCGACCAGCATGATGGTGGTCACGTTGTCCAGGAACGGCGAGGCGATCGCGGTGATGGCCATCAGCATCACCAGCAGCCGGTAGGGACGCCCGCGGGAGCGTTTGGCGGCCCAGATCGCCAGGTAGTCGAAGATCCCGGTCTGCTTGATGATCCCGACGATGATCATCATGCCGAGCAGGAGGAAGATGACGTTCCAGTCGATCCCCTCGTGCTCGGAGAAGAAGACCTCATCGCCGGGGATCAGCCCCAGCAGCGCCATCGCCCCGGCGGCGATGAGGACGACCTTGACCTTGTCGACCTTCTCGGTGGCGATGAGGACGAAGGCGACGACGAAGATGGCGAGGGCGGCGGTGGCGCTCAGCGTCATCGGCCCCGCCCCCTCGAGGCCGTCAGTCCTCCGGGACGTCCGGTGTGCTCAGCGCCAGGCTGCCCAGCAGCCGTTCCAGGGTGACGGCGCCGGTCAGCGTGCCGTCCCGGTCCACCACGACCACCAGCGGAGTGCACCGGCGCGCCATGAGCGCCGCGACCTCCAGCAGCGTGGCGTCCTCCCGCACCGTGGCGGGGCGGAAGTCCCGGCTGTCGAGGAAGTCGCCGATGGTGAGCCCGCCCAGTTCCCGCCAGAACAGGTCGGCATGCGCCTCGTCCACGGTCCGGGCCAGCGCCGGGTCCTCCTGGTAGGAGTTGGGGACCAGGATCCGGAGCACCTGTGTGCCGGGCACCACCATGCGGGGGCGGCGGCGTTCGTCCACCACGATCAGCCCGGGCAGTCGTCCCAACGCCATGACCTGCACCGTCCGGGCGACCGGATCTCCCGTGGCCACGGTCGGCACCTGGATGGCGATATCGCGTGCTTGCATGTCGTCCTCGCGGGGAGTGGACGTCCGTGATGACCCGGGCAGCCTGCCCCATCTCCGCGCCCGATGCGGCGGGAACACGCCGGTCGCCGGGCGGAGCGAGCGTGAACAGCGCGGCTGGAAGGCGGAGCAAGGCCATCACTGCTCGTACCGGCTCCCGTCGTGCCTGGGGGTCGTTGAGACGGTGATGTCAATGCTCACAGGCGTTCCTTCCTCGCTGCTTACCGGTCTGCCGGTACAAGACTTCGGAACGGACGGGCAGATCGGTATGGGTGATAACCCCTATATGTCGGCAGACGGAACATGCATCCCTTATGACCGATGAACCTCATGAGTGTCCGCCTAGGGTCGACGATCCTCTCAACGCGCGTGTCGCCGAGTGAGGGCATCGTGACTTTCCGTTTTCACGGCGCTGATCCGCGGGAAACGTCGCGCTGATGTGGTGGACCGGCGTACGGCCCCCACGTCACGGAGAGGACGATCGTCATGGGCGACACCCCTCAGCAGTCCCTCTACGAATCCATCGGAGGTGAGGACGCGCTGATCGCGGTGGTCGACGACCTGTACCGCCGGATCCTCGCCGACCCCTTGCTGAAGGACTTCTTCGCCTCGTCGAACATGTCCCGGCTCAAGGGCCGACAGGTGGAGTTCTTCGGTGCGGCCCTGGGCGGGCCCATGACCTACACCGGCGCCTCGATGCGCCAGGCGCACGCCGGGCTGGGCCTCCGCCCCGAGCACTTCGAGGCGGTGGCCGGGCACCTGACCGGCGCGCTGGCCGACGCCGGCGTCCCGCAGGAGACGATCGACGAGATCATGAAACTGGTGGCGCCGCTCGCCGACGAGATCGTCACCGCCCCGGCCGCCGCCGGCTGACCGCTTGCCGCCGGGCGGACCGCCGCGCCCGGCCCGGCCGCCGCCGCGTCCGGCCTTCGCCCGCGGGGCGGAGCGGGACGGCCGCGGGGAACGCCGGATCGCGTCTGGAACGGGCCCGAACGAACACCGGCGTGGACGAACCTGAACGGACATCGGCGGGCCCGAACGGAAACGGGTCCGAACGGAAAAGACGCCGCCCCGCCGGCGCACCGGCGGGGCGGCGTTCGGTCGCCGCGGCGTCACCAGTTCTTGTGCTGGACCCGGCCGAGGCGGCAGAAGGTGCAGTCGCCGCTCAGGAAGTCCGTCGTGCGGCGGAACTCCTCATCGCCCAGATGCCAGCGCAGCCAGGCGGTGATGATGTGCTGGCCGTTGCGGGTGGCGTAGATGTGGTCGGTGTCGTCGAGGATGGTGAACCACACCGGGACGCGGGTGTTGCGGTAGTCCCGCTCCATGTTGGAGGTGGCGAAGTCGCCGTCGCCGCCGATGTAGAGGGCCGGCTTGCGGAGGTTGTCGGGGCCCCGGCCGTCGAAGGAGCCGCCGGCCACGTGGACGGTGGTGCTCAGGCGCGGATCGTCGGCTGCATCGAACGTCCCCAGCGACCCCCGGGAGTGGCCGCCGAAGGCCACCTCCGACAGGTCCAGCTTCTGATACAGCGGGCTGGTCGGCAGAGAGTTCTGGGTCTGCAGCCAGTTGAGCGCGTTGACCATGTAGCCGCCGTCGCTGGAGGAGACCTCGCTGTAGACCACGAACCCGTGCGAGGCCCACTGCCGCAGCATGTCCTCATAGTCGGACGGGGTGGATCCGGCGCCCGGACCCCAGACGAAGATCGGGTGGTCCACGCCGTCCCGGCCGAGGTCGGCCGGGTACACCAGCCACCCGTTGCGGCGGGGACCGGCGAACCTGTCGATGGTCACCGAGTAGGGGCCGGGCTTGGTGACGTCGCTCACCGGCGGCAGCGAGCCGCCCGGCGGGTTCTGGTCGTCGCCCTCCTCGGCCGTGACGAGCACGTCGTCGACGGTCAGGCTCTCCAGAGGGCTGTTGGCGTCCAGCGAGAACCGCAGTCGCAGGCTGCGGCCGTCCACCGAGGCCGGCAGGCGGAACGACGTCGAGCCCGAGGCGGTGCGCCCGGACTCCAGCGTGACGTACGAGCCGCCGTCGACCGAGTAGGCCACGGTGAAGCTCTCCCCGAGGTCCAGCCCGGTCGCGGTCCGGTGGTAGGAGACCGTCACGCCGCTGTGGCCGGTCAGGTCGATGGAGGCGGAGGTGATGGACGCGTCCGACAGCGGCGATCCGCTCAGCCGGGCGCCGTAGCCGCCGGTGGTGACGGGACCGGTGGCGGTGAAGGAGCCCAGGCCGTCGGAGAAGTCCTCGCTGTAGACCGTGGTGGCGGCGGAGGCCGGGGCCGTGAGGGCGCCGGCGGCGCCCGCGGTCATGAGGCCGATGGCCACGGCGCCGAGCATCCGTAGTCGTCTGCTGAGGCGAGACATGTGAAGATCCCTTCCGTCCGCGCCGACCGATCGAGTCGGCTCCTCGTCGCGGCGGGGGCGTGCGCCGCCCCCGACCGCCGCAGATTCGGACTGAAACCGGCTCAAGGCCGATTCAAACCAGAACGTCCGGCGCGGAAATCGGGGAAATCACTGGTATGCCCTGCTCTGCTCGGGCCTTCGGACCCGTGCCGGGTGATTCGGCCTCTGTGCGTCGTGACGCCGTCCGGGGCGATGCGCCGGACGGGGCGCCGGGGCGCGGGGAAGGACCTCAGTCCCGGGAGTCCGTGCGGGGCCGCACGATCGCGACGGGGCAGTGGGCGTGGTGGATGATGCCGTGGCTGACCGACCCGAGCCGCAGGGCGCGCAGCCCGCGCCGGTCGTGGGAGCCGACGACGACCAGGTCGGCCCCCTGCGAGGCGAGGGTCAGCGCGTGCACCGGATGGTCCCGGACGATGTCGACCGCCGTCTCCACCTCGGGATGCCTCTCGCGCAGCGGGGCGGCGGCCTGCTCGACCGCCTCCCGGAGGGATTCGTCGGTCCTGTCGGCGTCCAGCTCGTCGACGATGCGGGCCGGGGGCCGCCAGCCGTGCACCGCCCGCAGCCGCGCCCTGCGCAGCGCGGCCGCCTCGAAGGCGTACTCGAGCACGGCCTCGCCCTCGACGGTCGGGTCGATCCCGACGACCACCTCCCCGTGGGACGCGTCGGCCTCCCCGCGCACGATCACCACCGGGCCGGGGATGTGACCGGCCACGTGCAGCCCGGTCGACCCCAGCAGCAGGCCGACGAAACCGCCCACGCCGTGGGAGCCGACGACGATCTCGAACGCGCTGTCCGCCCGCTCCCGCAGGGCCTGCTCCGGTGACCCCGCCACCAGCTCGGCGTCGACCTCCAGCCCGGGCCGGCGCCGGCGGGCCAGCCGCTCGGCCTCCTCCAGGATGAGGCGCCCCGCGTTCTCCAGCGAGGCCAGCAGATCCGCCGAGCCCACCATCACCGCCGTGCCCATCCCCCAGGTCTGCACCGCGTGCAGGATGCGCAGCGGCCGGTCTCTCAGCGCCGCCTCGTCGGCGGCCCAGGCGACGGCGTGACCGGCCCCCGGAGAGCCGTCGGTGCCGACGACGACGGGTGCCGCGGAGGGCCGCGAAGGCTGCGCCATGACGTGCCTCCAAGCTCGAGGACGGGACCGGGCCGCCCGTCCGACCGGGCGATGCCGGCAGGGCCGCCCCGCCCGCTCCGGCGACGGAGCCGAGCGGCCGCCCCTGCCTCTGCCGAGGGCGTTCCCCCGACGGGGCGAACCTCACCGCCGGCCCCGGAGCCTCGAGACGGCGCGCGGCGGAGCACGACGGCCGGCGGCCCGCCGCAGGGCGCCTCACGCCGGCCCTGCGGCGCGCCCGATCAGCGGTCCTCGCCGGCCGGATCCACGCTCGGAAGGGGCCGCCGGCTCAGGCGAACGGCTCGACCTCCTCGGCCGCGCGGGCGTCGTAGCGGGCGCGGGCGGCCTCGATCTCGTCGACGTGCCGCTCCGCCCAGAGCACGAACGCGGTCACGTTCTCCAGCAGGGTGCGGCCCAGCTCGGTGAGGGAGTACTCGACGCGGGGCGGCATCACCGGATACATGGTCCGGGTGACGATGCCGTCGCGCTCCAGGCCGCGCAGCGTGACGGTGAGCATCCGCTGGCTGATGCCGTCGATCTCGCGCTTGAGCTGGTTGAAACGCTTGGTGCCGTCGCCGATCGTGGCGATCACGTACAGCGACCACTTGTCCCCGATCCGGTCCAGGATGTCGCGGGCCCGGCACTGGGACGGCGTCCACTCCGCCTCTGCGGCCTGCACGGTTACCTCCAGGTGACCAAGGCAGAAAAAACTGCCTTCTTGTGCCGTGGTGCAGCCTCTGCCCAGGATGAAGACGGTTCCGGAACAGAACTGTCCTATCGATGGGAACCTTCTTACCTTTCGTAACCCAAGGAGACAGCATGTCCGCCGAGCTTGTCGAGATCCCCGGGTACGTCGCCGGAACCTGGGTGGTGGACCCGGTCCACTCCGAGGTGGGCTTCACCGTCCGCCACCTGATGATCAGCAAGGTCAAGGGCCGGTTCGCCGTCTTCGAGAGCCGGATCGTCACCGCCGCCGACCCGCTGGACTCCAGCGTGACCGCCACCATCGACATGGCCTCGGTGGACACCGGCAACGCCCAGCGCGACGACCACCTCCGCAACTCCGACTTCTTCGAGGTCGACGAGCACCCCACCGCTGCTTACCGCTCCACCGGCCTGCACCGGGAGGGCTCGGGCTTCCTGCTGGAGGGCGAGCTCACCCTCAAGGGCGTCACCCGCCCCGTCCCCCTCCACCTGGAGCTGCACGGCTTCGGCCCCGACCCCTACCTGGACGACCCGTTCTCCGGCGCCCGCCTCGGCCTGACCGCCACCGGCGAGCTCGACCGGACGGACTTCGGCATCGACTACAACGGCCCCATTCCCGGCGGCGGCGTGGCCATCGGCGAGAAGGTCCGGCTCACCCTGGAGATCCAGGCCGCCCTCCAGACCGACGCCGCCGCATAGCCGCCCCCACGGCTCATCCGCCCTCGCCGCCCGCCCCCTCGGGGCGGAGACGGCGGGGGCCGGCCTGCGACGGGGGAGGGGGACCGGTGCGGATCGGACGGCCCGCGGCACGGGCGGCGCGGGCGTACCAGGAGGCGGCCAGGACGGCGGCCAGGGCCAGTTCGACCAGGTCGCCGCCGTAGTACATGAGCCGGGCGGCGGTGCGCAGGTCCGAGAGGCCGTAGGCGGTGCCGGGCGGGGGAGCGGCGTACAGGGACTTGGCCAACGCGGCGTGGGCGGCTCCGGCCAGGAGGAGGGTGACGGCGCGCAGGGGGAGGCCGCGGCGGTGCCGGACCGGGTCCAGCTGGCAGACGGCGAAGGTGAACAGCAGGCCCGCCGCCACGATGTGGACGTGCAGCAGGGCGTGCAGCGCCGGATGACGGTGGGCGGCGGCCAGGAGCGGCGTCCGGTACATCAGCCACAGCCCGCCCATGTCGAGCACGGCCGCGACCGGAGGGAAGGTCAGCCACCGCGCCGGAGCGGAGCGGGCCGCCGCCAGGAGGGCCCGGCGGGGCGGGCCCCCGGGACGCAGCGCCCGCAGCGCCAGGGTGAGGGGACGGGCCGGCACCAGCAGCACGGGCGCCGCCATCCCCGCCAGCAGATGCTGCAGCATGTGCACGGTGAACGGCCCTCCCGGCAGCGTCCCGTCGGCGGCGACCGCGATGAGCGCGCCCCCGGCGGCGAAGGACAGATCCCGGTGCCGGGGCCAGGCGTCGCCGCGGCCGCGCAACCGCGCCGCCCCCGCCAGGTAGGCCGCCACGGCCGCGAGCACGACGGCCGTCGCGAGCAGCCGCCCGCCGGCGCCCGCACCGTGGTGGTGGGTCATCGCCGGTTCGCCCGCACGGTCAGGGCCGCGCCGATGCCCAGCAGCAGCAGCGCCGCGGCGTTCCAGGCCAGGTCGTAGGGCAGCAGGTCGGGCACGTCGTAGCGGATCTGGTGCAGCCGCAGCAGCTTGTGGTCGACGATCCCGTCGAAGAGCTGGAAGCCGCCCGCGCCCAGGAACACCCCCGCCCAGGCGTGCCCGCCCGCCAGCATCCCCCGGCGGCGCAGATCCGCCCACCAGGCGAACCCCGCCACCAGCCCCAGCAGCTCGGCGGTGTGCAGCAGCCCGTCGGTCAACAGCCCGATCGCCGGCGTGGAGCGGTCATAGAAGTGGTGCCAGCCCAGGATCTGGTGGAAGACGATCTCGTCCACCGCCGCCATCACCGCGATCCCGATCAACGCGGCGGCCGCCATCGACCGTCTCGGCGCGCCCATCGTCGCCTCCCTCCCCGCGGACGCCGAGACGCCTACCCGCCGCCCGCGCCCGCCATGTCCGCGACGACGTTCACGGCGATGCCCACGGCGATCTCCACGGCGAGCGGGCACGGCCCGCGGGGCGGGGCCCGGGCGGCCCGGGGCTCGGGGCGACCGCACCCCGCGGGACACGCCCCGGCGCGACCTGCCCGTCCGGGGCTCGAGGGTCCGTCATCCGCGGCGATCCCCCCCGGTGGACGCTCCCCGGCGGACGGCGCGGGGAGCCCGCCGGTCGGCGTGGTTTTCTCCCGGGTCGCCGGGCGCCGGAACGGCCGTCCGGAACGGCCGATCCCAATGAGATGATCTTGAAACTCGGAGGCGGGACCGATGGGCCGGAACGCCACGATATGCGATCATAAAAGCGCAGGAAGTGACAGGATTCGGGCATGGAAGTCAGGTCTGGGCGTCAGCCAACGATCGCCGATGTGGCACGGCTGGCCGGAGTGCCCACGGCTACCGTCTCGCACGTGCTGCGCGGCCGTAACCCCGAGCGGGTGCCCGAGCAGATCCGGGAGCGGGTGTACGCGGCCGTGCGGCGGCTGGGATATGGAGACCGGCGCGTCGGGCGTTCGCCCTCGCCCGAACGCACCGACCTGGTGGTGATGCACGCCTGGACGCAGGGGATGCTGCGCAGCGGCCTGATCGCCGCGGAGCTGGCCCGGCTGGGCTCGAAGCTGCGTGAGGCGGGGTACACGTTCATGCTGCACGACGAGCCCGACCTGCAGGGACTGCGGGCCGCCCGGGTGTGGGCGCAGCTGCGGCCCGCGGCGGTGATCGCCGAGACGGCGCAGTTCACCTCGGCCGCGGTGGAGACGCTGCAGGCCGCCGGGACGGTGCCGATCGGCATCGGCCGCGAGCCCTCGCCCCTGGTCCCCACCCTGGTCCTGGACGACTCCTCGCTGGGGGAGGCCGCCGCGACGCATCTGCTCGCCCAAGGCCGCATCAACCTGGCGGTGCTGCTGCCGCGCGCCCCCGGCGCCCGGGTGTACGCCGAGGCCCGCTACCGGGGGGCCGAACGCGTCGCCACCCGCCACGGCGCCCGGATCCGCCGCGTCACCATGGCCGAGTCGGCGGACGACGCCGCGGCGCTGGTCCGCGAATGGACCAAGGGCGATCACCCCGACGGGGTCTTCGCCTGGCACGACGGATACGCGGGCCTGCTGCTGGGCGCCCTCCTCGACGCGGGCCTGCGCGTCCCGGACGACATCGCCCTGGTCGGGGCGGGGAACGACGCGGTGTGCGAGATGCTGCGGCCCCGCCTGACCTCGGTGGGCGCCGTCCCCTCCCCGCCCGGCGCGGCCCCCGCCGTGCTCGCCGCCCTCGAGGACCGCTGGGACCCCGACCGCGCCGTCGTCTCCTTCACCCCGCGGCTGCATCGCCGCGACACCTGACCCGCGGCACCCGGCCGCGGCCGTCCGAGGCGCGGCCGCCCGACCGCGACGCCCCGGCGCGGGCCGGTCGCCGCGGTCAAGGGCCCATGGTCGAGCGGCGCGGCCACGCGTGGCCGTCGGACGTCCCTTCGGCGTCGCGTCCGGGTCGCCGAGCCGTCGTCGGCGGCCGGGACGCCCGAGGGGGAGCCGGGGCGTCGGTGGGCGATCCGCGCGCCGTCGCCCCGCCACGCTGCGTGACCGGCGCAGGGGGTGTGTGCGCGGGCACAACACGGCGTGCTTTCTGTGCGACATGCACAAAACGTTTGGTGCATGACGCATGAAATGACCTGTTCGGGCTGGCGTATTTGTGCAAGTGGTGGGATCCTCGCGGCGTGCGTCACCGATCGTTCCCGCCCGTGGCCTGCAGGCCTGCCGCGGGCTCGAAGCACGGCGGTGCGCGCACCGTGACGGGGGACGGATGCGTCGTCACCCCCATGCCGGGAGCCGAAGGGGACAGGGGCCAGCCATGCCGGAAGCAGTGATCGTCTCGGCCGTGCGCTCGCCGATCGGGCGGGCGAACAAGGGCTCGCTGGTGTCGATCCGACCGGACGACCTGGCGGTGCAGATGGTGCGCGCCGCCCTCGACAAGGTGCCCGCCCTCGACCCGCGCGACGTCGACGACCTGATCATGGGGTGCGGCCAGCCCGCCGGGGAGTCCGGCTACAACATCGGCCGCGTCGTCGCCGTGCTGGCCGGGCTGGACGGGGTGCCCGGCACCACCGTCAACCGGTACTGCTCCTCCAGCCTGCAGACCACCCGGATGGCGTTCCACGCCATCAAGGCGGGCGAAGGGGATGTGTTCATCTCCGCCGGGGTGGAGACCGTCAGCCGCTACGGCAAGGGCCGCGCGGACGGCATGCCCGACACCAAGAACCCTCTGTTCGCCGACGCCCAGGCGCGCACCGCCAAGGCCGCCGAG
>NZ_RRYT01000018.1 GCF_006363815.1 Thermomonospora catenispora | reverse complement strand
CCGACCGGGGCGTCCGCCCCGCCGCAGACCTCCGCCATCCCGCGCAGCGCCTGGCCGAGGATCGCCCCGGAGCTGCCGCGCGCCCCCAGCAGCGCCCCTCGGGCCAGGGCCCGCCACACCTCGGCGGGCCCGGCGCCGTCCGGCAGCGCCGCCACCGCCTCGGCCGCCGCGCGCGCGGTCAGATACAGGTTGGTGCCGGTGTCCCGGTCCGGGATCGGGAAGACGTTCAGCGCGTCGATCTCCGCACGGGCCCGGTCCAGCGCCTCCACCGCCAGGCCGCACCAGCGGCGCACCGCCGCGGCGTCCAGGACCTCTCCCACGCCCACCCCCTCGCGTGTGCCCGGAAGGCTAGCGTCGACCGGGAGGGAACGGGCCGATTCCGGGCGCCCCGGGGGACCGGCGTCGAGGGCCGATGCTGATTCGCGCACTCGCGCGCGGGTCGGCTACCCTGGCTGAGCAGCGCACCCGCCGGGGGCGCCACTTTGGCGAGCGCTCGAACCCGGGCGCCCACAAGGCATCGACATCACTTGGAGTTTCCCGTGGCTTCCGTCTGCGACGTCTGCGGCAAGGGACCCGGTTTCGGCATGCGCGTCTCCCACTCGCACCGCCGCACCCCGCGCCGCTGGAACCCCAACATCCAGCGCGTGCGCGCCGTGGTCAACGGGGCGACCAAGCGCATCAACGCCTGCACCTCGTGCATCAAGGCCGGCAAGGTCGTCCGGCCGAGCGTCTGAGACCTGCTCGACGGCGCACCCCGGCCCACCGGCCCGTCGCCGGTGGGCCGTCTCGTGCCGCCCGACGGGCCGAGGTGCGCCATCCCGTCGGTGGCGCACGGTAGAAAGTAGGGCGTGGCCAAACTCGACGAGCCGTTGCGCAACCTGCTGGGGGCGAGGACGGCCAAGGTGCTGGCGAGCGGCCTGGATCTGCACACGGTCGGGGACCTGCTGCACCACTATCCCCGCCGCTACGCCAAGCGCGGCGAGCTGACCGATCTGGACGGCCTGCGCGAGGGCGAGTACGTCACCGTGCTGGCCGAGGTGACCAAGGTGCAGGGCCGCACCATCCCGCGTCCTCCCGGCTACCTGCTGGAGGTCACCGTCAGCGACGGCCACGGCGATCTCAAGCTCACCTTCTTCGGCCGCAAGGGCTCCTATCGGGCCGAACGGGAACTGTCGCCCGGCACCCGCGGGCTGTTCTCCGGCAAGGTCACCGTCTACCGGCCGCGCGGCGGCGGACGCCCGCAGCGGCAGCTCACCCATCCGGAGTTCCGGACGGTGGCGCCCAGCGCGGCGGCGGGGGAGATGGCCCGCGAGTTCGCCGAGGAGATCATCCCGATCTATCCGGCCACCAGGGGCCTGGAGTCGTGGAAGATCGAAGAGTGCGTGCAGATCGTGCTGCCGCAGCTGGAGCTCGGCCCCGATCCGATGCCCGAGGCGACCCTCCGGCGGCACGGCCTCATCGGCCTGGAGGAGGCCTACCGGGGCATCCACAAGCCCCGTGACTGGGCCGAGCTGGAGCGCGCCCGCCGCCGGCTGAAGTGGGACGAGGCGTTCGTGCTGCAGGTCGCCCTGGCGCAGCGCCGGCTGGCGGCCTCCGCGCTGCCCGCCAAGGCCTGGCCGCGCGTCGAGGGCGGGCTGCTGGACGCCTTCGACGCGGCCCTGCCGTTCTCCCTTACTGAGGGGCAGCGCCGGGTCGGCACGGAGATCGCCGAGGACCTGTCCGTCAAGCACCCCATGCACCGGCTGCTGCAGGGCGATGTGGGCGCGGGCAAGACCGTCGTGGCCCTGCGGGCGATGCTGCAGGTCGTCGACGGCGGGGGACAGGCCGCCCTGCTCGCCCCCACCGAGGTGCTGGCCCAGCAGCACTACCGCTCCATCACCGAGATGCTCGGCCCGCTGGCGCAGGCCGGGCAGATCGGCGGCGCCGAGCAGGCCACCCGGGTCGCGCTGATCACCGGATCGCAGGGCGCCAAGGCCCGCCGCCAGGCGCTGCTGGACGCCGCCTCCGGCCAGGCCGGCATCGTCGTCGGCACCCACGCCCTGCTGGAGGACCAGGTGCAGTTCGCCGACCTGGGGCTGGTCGTGATCGACGAACAGCACCGCTTCGGCGTGGAGCAGCGCGACGCGCTGCGCGCCAAGGCCGGCGACGGCCGTCCGCACGTGCTGGTGATGACCGCCACCCCCATCCCACGGACGGTGGCGATGACGGTGTTCGGCGACCTGGAGGTCTCCACCCTCGCCCAGCTCCCGGCCGGGCGGGCGGAGATCAAGACCTACGTCGTGCCGCCCGAGCGCCCCAAGTTCCTGGCCCGCACCTGGGAGCGCATCCGCGAGGAGGCCGCCCAGGGCCGCCAGACCTACATCGTGTGCCCCCGCATCGGCGCGCAGGAGGGCGAGGAGGAGGGCGCCCCCGCGCTGCTCGGCGACGAGCCCGGCGGCGCGCTCGGCGACGAGGAGGACGGTGCGCGCCGCCGCGCCCCGATCGCCGTGCTGGACCTGCTGCCCCGGCTGGAGGAGGAGCTGCTGCCCGGGCTGCGGATCGGCGTCCTGCACGGCAAGCTGCCGCCGGAGGACAAGGACGCGGTGATGCGCCGGTTCGCCGCCGGCGAGCTGGACGTCCTGCTGGCCACCACGGTGATCGAGGTCGGGGTGAACGTCCCCAACGCCACCGTGATGGTGATCATGGACGCCGACCGGTTCGGCGTCTCCCAGCTCCACCAGCTGCGCGGCCGGGTCGGCCGGGGCACCCTGCCAGGCCTGTGCCTGCTGGTCACCGACGCCGAGCCCGGCGGCAGGGCCCGGGAGCGCCTGGACGCCGTCGCCTCCACCACCGACGGGTTCGCCCTGTCCCGCCTGGACCTGGAGCAGCGCCGGGAGGGCGACGTGCTCGGCGCCGCCCAGGCCGGCCGCGCCTCCAGCCTCCGGTTGCTCACGCTGCTCCAGGACGAGGAGCTGATCCGCCTCGCCCGCGAGGAGGCCACCGCCCTGGTCGACGCCGACCCCGAGCTGGCGGACAATCCCGCCCTGGCAGCCGAACTGGCCGTCCTCCTCGACGAGGAGCGCGTCGGCTTCCTGGAGAAGGCGTGAGCCTGTGACGAGGATCATCGCGGGGGTCGCCGGAGGACGGCGGCTGACCGTGCCGCCCGGCAGGGACACCCGCCCCACCAGCGACCGGGCGCGGGAGGGGCTGTTCGGCACCGTGCGGGCGCTGCTGGGACCGCTGGACGGGCTGCGCGTGGCGGACCTGTTCGCCGGCTCGGGGGCGGTCGGGCTGGAGGCGCTGTCGCGGGGGGCCGCGCATGCGCTGCTGGTCGAGGCGCACCCCCGGGCGGTCACGGTGATCCGGCGGAACGTCGCCGCGCTCGGCCTGCCCGGCGCCGAGGTGGTCGCCGGCCGGGTGGAGCGGCTGGTCCGGCGGCGTCCGGAACTGCCCTATGACCTGGTGTTCCTCGACCCGCCGTACGCGTTGGCGGATGAGGCGGTGAGCGGGCTGCTGGAGGCGCTGCGCGACAACGGCTGGCTGGCCGCCGACGCGCTGGTGGCGGTGGAGCGGGCGGCCCGCGGCCCGGCGCTGCGCTGGCCGCCGGGGTACCTCCCCGAGCGGGATCGCCGTTACGGCGAGGCGGTCTTCTGGTACGGCCGGGCCGCCGGATCGACATCCGGATGAGGGCCGTTCCACGCACAACGGGCATGCCGGGCGCAGGTCGTGGTGATCCGGTTTGGTACGGTCGCGCCGCAGATCGCCCCTCGTAGGCACGGGTGGGCGTGTGCAGTCGAGGGAAGGGAAGTGATCGTGCGCCGTGTCCTGTGTCCCGGGTCGTTCGACCCCGTAACCAACGGACATCTCGACATCATCAGCCGTGCCTCCAACCTCTACGACGAGGTCGTGGTGGGGGTGCTGATCAACATCTCCAAGCAGAGCCTGTTCTCGGTCGATGAGCGCGTGGAGATGATGCGCGAGGTCACCAAGGACTACGGCAACGTCAAGGTGGACAAGTTCCACGGCCTGACCGTGGACTACTGCCGCCAGCACGACATCCCCGTGATCGTCCGAGGACTGCGCGCGGTCAGCGACTTCGACTACGAGCTGCAGATCGCCCAGATGAACCACCGGATGGCCGGGGTGGAGACGCTGTTCATGGCGACCAACCCGCTGTATGCGTTCCTGTCCTCCAGCCTGATGAAGGAGGTCGTCAAGTACGGCGGGGACATCTCCGGACTGGTCCCGGAGGTGATCCACCAGCGGCTGGTGGAGCGGCTGCGCGGCGAGAAGTGAGGACTCCCCGGCGGTCGGCGCCGTCGAGTTGGGACCGGTCCCGACCGTTGGGTACGCTTGGCAGACGGCGCCGTTCGGCCGCCGTCTGACGATCGCGATCCGCCATGTCCCACGGAAGCAGGAAAGCTCTGATCCGCATCGATGCGAACGCCCCGTTGGTGCTCGACACCCGGGCACTGGACCGGCGTCCCGGGTCGATGCAGGAGCTGACCTGCACCGTTCCGGCCCCGGCGGATCTCGGCGTCGAGATGGTGGGCGTCCCGGAGGGCGCCGACGTCGAGCTGGATCTGCGGCTCGAGTCCGTGCTGGAGGGCATCCTCGTCACGGGCACCGCGCGGATGCCCCTCACCGGGGAGTGCGCGCGCTGCCTGGACCCGCTCGAGGAGGACTTCGAGGCGGACTTTCAGGAACTGTTCGTCTACCCCGACACCCGCTCCGGTGGGGAGGCCGAGGAGGACGAGCACCGGATCGAGGGCGATGCGATCGACCTGGAGCCGGTGCTGCGGGACACGGTGGTGCTCGCGCTGCCGCTGTCCCCGCTGTGCCGGGACGACTGTCCCGGGCTGTGCCCCGACTGCGGGGCGCGGCTGGCGGACGTCGAACCCGGCCATCGCCACGACACCGTCGACCCACGGTGGGCGGCGCTGCGGGACCTGACCGACCTACGAGAAGAAAAGCAGGAGGGCTGAAGTGGCCGTCCCCAAGCGGAAGAAGTCGCGCAGCAACACGCGGCACCGGCGCTCACAGTGGAAGGCCACCGTGCCGAACCTGATCGCGTGCCCGCAGTGCCGTGAGCCGAAGCTGCCGCACACGGCGTGCTCCAACTGCGGCACCTACAACCGTCGTCAGGTCATCCCCCAGGGCTGACCTTCCTCGGGGGCGGCCGGCGGCCGCCCCCGCCGGTTCACTCCGCGAACTGTCTTTTTCGTCGTCACCGTCGCGGCGACCGCCGGGCGACGGCGCCGGCGCGGGACCCGCTCCCCGCCGGCATCGCAGGGTGGAGCCCGAGGCCGTGGTGTCCGCCGGGGAACGCTCCGGCGCGCACCTCGTCTTCGCGGAACCCCTCACGGGCGACGCGCAGCCGGCGCAGGCGGCTGCGGCCGTCCGTGCAGCGCACGGCGGGCGCCCTCTGTCCGCGAGGAGGATTCCGTGACCGCCAAGCCGGCCTCCGGCCCCGCTCCCGACCGTGCCGGGCTCGAACGCGCCCTCGGCGTCTCGGTGGACCCCGAGCTGCTGGAGCGCGCCCTGACGCACCGCTCCTACGCCTACGAGAACGGCGGCCTGCCCACCAACGAGCGCCTGGAGTTCCTCGGCGACTCGGTGCTGGGCCTGGTCGTCACCGACACCCTGTTCCGCACCCATCCGGACCTGCCCGAGGGGCAGCTGGCCAAGCTGCGCGCCGCGGTGGTGAACATGCGGGCGCTGGCCGGCGTGGCCCGCTCGCTGGGCGCGGGCGCCTACATCCGGCTGGGCCGCGGCGAGGAGGGCACCGGCGGCCGGGACAAGGACTCGATCCTGGCCGACACGCTGGAGGCGTTGATCGGGGCGGTCTATCTGGACCACGGTCTGGAGGAGGCCGCCAAGCTGGTTCATCGGCTGTTCGACGGGCTGATCGACCGCTCCGCCAGCCTGGGCGCGGGCCTGGACTGGAAGACCTCGCTGCAGGAGCTGACCGCCGTCGAGGAGCTGGGCGTCCCCGAATACCACGTGGACGAGAGCGGCCCCGACCATCAGAAGACGTTCCGCGCCACCGTGCTGGTCGGCGGGGTCGCCTACGGGTCCGGCGTGGGACGCAGCAAGAAGGAGGCCGAGCAGCACGCCGCCGAGGCCGCCTGGAACGCGATCCGCGAGATGTCCGCCAAGCGCAAGGCCGAGGCCGGCGAGGGCGGGGCCGACGGCTCCGGGGACGGCTGAACCGATGCCCGAGCTGCCCGAGGTGGAGGTGGTCCGCCGGGGGCTGGAGCGCTGGGTGGCCGGCCGCACCGTCGCCTCGGCCGAGGTGCTGCACCCCCGGGCGGTCCGGCGGCAGACCGGGGGCGCCGAGGACTTCGTCGCTCGGCTGGTCGGCCGCACGGTGGCGGCGCCCCGCCGCCGCGGCAAGTACCTGTGGCTGCCGTTGGACGACGGTGCGCTGCTGGCCCATCTGGGGATGAGCGGCCAGCTGCTGGTCGGCGCTCCGGACCGGCCGCCGGGCAGGCATCTGCGGGCCCGGCTGACGTTCACCGACGACGGCCACGACCTGCGCTTCGAGGACCAGCGGACGTTCGGTCACCTGATGGTCGCCGAGCTGGTGCCGGACGCGTTCGGGGGGACGGTGCCCGAGCCGGTCGCGCACATCGCGGCCGATCCGCTGGAGCCCGCCTTCGACGACGAGGCGTTCTATCGGGCGTTGCGCCGCAGACGGACGGGGCTGAAGCGGGCGCTGCTGGACCAGACGCTGATCAGCGGGGTCGGCAACATCTACGCCGACGAGGCGCTGTGGCGGGCGCGGCTGCACTGGGCGCGTGCCACCGAGAACCTCACCCGGCCGGAGGTCATGCGGCTGCTGGCGGCGGTGCGCGAGGTGATGACGGCGGCGTTGGCGGCCGGCGGGACCTCGTTCGACAGCCTGTATGTGAACGTCAACGGCGAGAGCGGGTACTTCGACCGGTCTCTGCAGGTCTACGGGCGGCGGGACGAGCCGTGCTCACGGTGCGGCACGCCGATCCGCCGGGACGCGTTCATGAACCGCTCCTCCTTCAGCTGCCCCCGCTGCCAGCCCCGCCCGCGCCGTCCCCGGCCGTGAGCCGCCCGTCCGGCGGCCCCGGACGCGCCGGGGCGGGGTAGCGGGCCGGCGTGCGCCCCGGCCTTCTACGATCGTGCCCGTGGAGGACACCGAACCGGTACGGCTGACGGCCTGGGCGCACGGACGCGTCCAGGGAGTGGGTTTCCGCTGGTGGGTGCGGTCACGGGCGTTGGAGCTGGGCCTGGTGGGCTCGGCCGCCAACCTGCCGGACGGGCGGGTGGAGGTGGTCGCGGAGGGACCGCGCGCGGCGTGTGAGCGGTTGCTGGAGCTGCTGCGCGGCCCGGACACCCCCGGGAGGGTCTCCGCGGTCGTCGAACGGTGGTCTCCGGCCCGGGGCGGCCTGGACGGGTTCGTCGAACAGTGACCTCCTTCCCCGCCCCGGGGCGGGGCGTGCACGCGGCCGGGTGCGCCTCGGGCCGGCGCCGCGCGTGCCCCGGCGGGCCCTCACCGGTCGCGCCGCCTCCCGCATCGAGCACGCGTTCCGGGCGCGCGGCCGGGCGGGACCGCCCGCCTCCCGGCGGGTCGGACCGGAGTTTCGCGGTGTCCTGCGCGTTCAGGCCCGATCGGGCGGGGAAAGAGAACGGAGGAAGCAAGGGAGGCGAGGCGCGGTGTGGCGTGCGCCGGGTGTTCCCGGCGTCGGCCGGGCCGCCGGTGAAGAGGGCCGGATTCCTTCCCGATCCGAAGACCGGAGGGCTTCCTCCGGATGGTCGAGGGCGAGTGGGGGAAACCGGTTTGCACCTGCTAAACTTGCTTCTACAGGTTGTTACCGGCCCGTGATGTCCGTCTTGACCGGCTCTCTGGCCAGTGCGACTCTAGATGATACGCGCACCGTAATGAAGAGATGATCGGGCGCTATTCCTGCTGGTTACTCAGCGTGGAGGACCCTTAGTCATGGCGAAGGCTCTACTCGGCCACGTCGGCGGTCCCGACCCCCGGATGGTCGCGGAGATGCGGCGCCTGCAGCAGCGAGTACGTGATCTGGAAGCCGAGCTCGTCCGGCTTCAGGCGGAGAACGAGGCGCTGGCCGCGGGGGCCCCACACGAGGATGTGTTGGCACTCCAGGTGAAGGATCGTGAGCCGGCACTGACCTGACAGTGCCGTAGGAGGAAACGCTGGGGACGTCGAGAGGACGGCGTCCCTTTTGCTTTGCCCTCTGTCTGGTTTTCGGCCATTCGGACAGGTTGACCTGCATATTTCTTCCGGAGAGCGGTCCCCCGGCCTCGGCGGACGTGGCACAGTAGGGGACCGCGGGCGGCGACCCCCGGCCGGCCCTGGGCGCCCGTCGTCGGCGGTAAGGTTCGCACTGGTCGAGCAGCAGGTCAGAGGGCTCGCGCGCCGTTGCGGTTCGCGCCGGCCCTGGGGACGGCAAGGAGATTCCGCGCGTGTATCTCAAGAGCCTGACGTTGCGCGGCTTCAAGTCCTTCGCCTCCTCCACCACCTTGCGCTTCGAGCCGGGCATCACCTGCGTGGTGGGGCCCAACGGGTCCGGCAAGTCCAACGTGGTGGACGCGCTGGCCTGGGTGATGGGAGAGCAGGGCGCCAAATCGCTGCGCGGCGGCAAGATGGAGGACGTCATCTTCGCCGGCACGGCCAGCCGGCCTCCGCTGGGCCGCGCCGAGGTGATCCTCACCATCGACAACTCCGACGGCGCGCTGCCCATCGACTACACCGAGGTCAGCATCAGCCGGCTGATGTTCCGGTCCGGGCAGAGCGAATACGCCATCAACGGCGAGCCGTGCCGACTGCTGGACGTGCAGGAGCTGCTGTCGGACTCCGGCATCGGCCGTGAGATGCACGTGATCGTCGGCCAGGGCACGCTGGACTCCACGCTGAACGCCGGGCCGGAGGGACGCCGGGCGGTGATCGAGGAGGCCGCCGGCGTCCTCAAGCACCGCAAGCGCAAGGAGAAGGCGCTGCGGAAGCTGGACGCGATGCAGGCCAACCTGACCCGCCTGCAGGACCTGACCGCCGAGCTGCGCCGCCAGCTCAAGCCGCTGGGCCGCCAGGCCGAGATCGCCCGCAAGGCCGCCGCCATCCAGGCCGAGCTGCGCGACGCCAAGGCCCGGCTGCTGGCCGACGACCTGGTCGCCGTGCGCACGAGGCTGGAGCGGGAGGCCGCCGACGAGGCCGCGGTCAAGCGTCGCCGCGCCGAGGTGGAGCAGGCGCTGGCCGCCGCCCAGGAGCGCGAGGCGGTGCTGGAGGCCGAGGAGCAGGCCGCCGCCCCGGTGCTGGCCCGCGCCCAGGACACCTGGTTCCGGCTGTCGTCGCTGCGGGAACGGCTGCAGGGCGTGGCCGACCTGGCCGCCGAACGCCACCGCAACGCCTCCGAGGAGGACGGCGAGGAGCGCCGCGGCCGCGATCCGGAGGAGATGGAGCGCGAGGCCGCCGCGATCCGCGAGCAGGAGGAGATGCTGCGGGCCGCGCTGGAGGAGGCCCGGGAGCGGCTGTCGGAGGCGGTGGAGGCCCGCGCCGAGGCCGAGGAGGCGCTGCGCGAGGAGGAACGCCGCCTGCAGGCCGCCGCGCGGGCCGCCGCCGACCGCCGTGAGCGACTGGCGAGGTTGCGCGGCCGGGTCGAGGCGCTGCGCAGCAAGGTCCAGGCCGGGGAGTCGGAGATCGGCCGGCTCGCCGAGGCCCGCGACGACGCCGTCCGCCGCGTCGAGGCCGCACAGGCCGAGTACGAGTCCCACGAGACCGGGACGGCCGAGGATCCGGAGCTGATCGCCGAGCACGAGGCGGCGCAGCGGGCGCTGGCCGCCGCCAAGGAGGCGGTCGAGAACGCCCGGGCCGCCGAGGACGCCCCCCGGCAGCGGCTCAAGGCCGCCCGGCAGGCCGTGGCCGCCGCCCGCGCCGCCGACCAGGCGGCGCAGAAGGAGGTCGCCGCGCTGCAGGCGCGGATCGAGGCGCTGGAGCTGACGCTGGGCAGCGCCGCCGACGGCGGGGAGGTCGTGCTCTCCTCCGGCCTGGAGGGCGTGCTGGGCACCGTGGCGTCCATGCTCACCGTGGAGCCCGGCTATGAGACCGCGGTGGCCGCCGCGCTCGGCGACGCCGCCCAGGCGATCGCGGTGGGGTCGCTGGAGACCGCCTGGGCCGCCCTGGCGCTGCTGCGCTCCCGGGAGGCCGGACGCGCCGGCCTGCTCATCGGCGGGGACGGCGCCGCCGATGAGGACCGCTCCGTCCCGGGCGTCCGGTACGTCGCCGACGTGATCACCGTCCCCGACGCCGTCCGGCCCGCCCTGCGGCACCTGCTGCGCGGCATGGTGGTGACCGACGACCTGGACTCCGCCGCCGACCTGGTGCGCCGTCACCCGGACCTGCGGGCGGTGACCCGGGACGGCGACCTGCTGGGCGCCCACTGGGCGCAGAGCGGGGGCGCCGGCGGCGCGCAGGGCGTGCTGGAGATGCGCGCCGCGTTGGACGAGGCCGCCGAGTCCCTGCAGGCGGCGCGGGAGCGCGCCGAGCGCTCCGCCCAGGCGCTGGCCGAGGCGGTCGCCGCCGAGCAGGAGGCCCAGGCCGCCCTGGAGGACGCGCAGGCGGCCGTCCAGCAGGCCCAGAGCGGCGTCAACCGGGCCCAGGCCGACCTGGACCGGGTCCGCGCCAGGCTGCGGGAGTTCGAGGCGCAGGCGGCCCAGGAGGCCAAGCAGGCCGCCCGGCTGGAGGCCGCGGTCCGGGCCGCCCGCGGCGAGGTCGAGCGGCTCACCAAGGCCCTCGACGCCGCCGCCGAGTCCCGCGAGCACGACCTGCGGGCGCTGGCCGAGCTGGAGGCCGGGCTGGCCGAGGCGGAGGCCGCCGCCGAGACCGCCGACGATCTCGGCGAGGACACCGGGCTGCGGGACGAGCTCGCCGAACGCGTGCATCAGGCCCGTTCCGCCGAGATGGAGGCCCGGCTGGCGGTGCGCACCGCCGAGGAGCGCGTCCAGGCCATCGCCGGCCGCGCCGACGCCCTGGAGCGCGGCGCCCGCCGGGAGCGGGAGGAACGCGCCCGCGCCGCCGCGCGCCGTGAGCGCCGCCGCCGCCAGGCCCGCGTCGCCCGGGCGGTGCTGAGCGGGGCCGAGGCCGCCCTGCACCGCATCGATCTGTCCCTGCAGGCCGCCGTCGCCGAGCGCGAGGCCGCCCAGCGGGCCAAGGCCGACCGCGAGGCCGAGCTCAAGGTCGTCCGCGCCCGGGTCCGCGAGCTGTCCACCCGGCTGGAGAAGCTGGTCAGCGCCGTCCACGGCAGCGAGGTCGCCCGCGCCGAGCAGCGCCTGCGGCTGGAGCAGCTCGAGCAGCGCGCCATGGACGAGATGGGGATGGAGGCCGACACCCTCATCGCCGAGTACGGCCCCGACAAGCCCGTTCCGCCCGGCCCCGACGCCCCCGAGGACGCGCAGCCGGAACCCTACGACCGCGCCGTCGTGGAGAAGCGCGCCAAGGCCGCCGAGCGCAAACTCGGCCAGCTCGGCAAGGTCAATCCGCTGGCCCTGGAGGAGTACGCCGCCCTGGAGGAGCGGCACGCCTTCCTCAACTCCCAGCTGGAGGACCTCAAAAAGACCCGCCGGGACCTCCTCACCGTGGTCAAGGAGGTGGACGACCGGGTGCAGAAGGTCTTCGCCGAGGCGTTCGCCGACACCGCCCGGGAGTTCGAGCGCATCTTCGCCCGTCTCTTCCCCGGCGGAGAGGGGCGCCTGGTCCTCACCGACCCCGACGACATGCTCAACACCGGCGTCGAGGTCGAGGCCCGCCCGCCCGGCAAGAAGGTCAAGCGGCTGTCCCTGCTGTCCGGCGGCGAGCGCTCCCTGGTGGCCATCGCCATCCTGCTCGCCGTCTTCAAGGCCCGCCCGTCCCCCTTCTACGTCCTGGACGAGGTCGAGGCGGCCCTGGACGACACCAACACCCAGCGCCTGCTGAGCATCCTGGAAGAGCTCCGGGAGAACTCCCAGCTGATCATCATCACCCATCAGAAGCGCACCATGGAGGGCGCCGACGCCCTCTACGGCGTCAGCATGCGGGGCGACGGCGTCACCCAGGTCATCAGCCAGCGCCTGAGGGAACGCGACTGAGCCCCTCCGGTCCTCGGCTCCGGGGCGCGGACCCGCCCGCATCCGGTCGCGGATGAGGGGACACGGGCGGCGCGGGGATCCCCGGGTGGCGTGAAGGGCGGCCCGCCGCACGCAATACAGTGGGCGTGTTATGGACTTTGTGATCTTGATCATCGCGCTGGCGGTGCTCGCCGTGGTGGCGGGCGGCCTGCTCCTGCTGCGACCGGGACGGCGGGCCGTCCGGCCGCCGCAGGAGCCGCCGCGGCCCGAACAGGGGAGCGGGTCGACCGCCGTCCTGGAGAAGGATCGGGAGGCGCCGACCCTGGAACGGGCGCCTCCGGCGGAGCCGGCCGCTCCGCCGAAACCGGAGATCGAGATCCCGCCGCCGTCGGCGGGCCGGCTGGTGCGGCTGCGGGCACGGCTGGCGCGGTCCCAGAACGCCCTGGGGATGACGCTGCTGGGGCTGCTCTCCCGGGACGCCCTCGACGACGAGGACTGGGACGAGATCGAGGACACCCTGATCAGCGCCGACATCGGCGTGTCGGTGGCCCGCCAGATCACCGAGGCGCTGCGCACCCGCGTCCAGGTGATGGGCGCGCGGACCCCCGAGGAGGTCCGCGCGCTGCTCAAGGAGGAGCTGATCAAGCAGGTCACCGACGGCTTCGACGAGTCCGCCGACCGGGCGCTGCGCACCGCCCCGCACGGCGACCGGCCCGCGGTGGTGCTGGTGGTCGGAGTGAACGGCACCGGCAAGACGACGACCTGCGGCAAGCTGGCGCGGGTGCTGGTGGGGGACGGCCGCAGCGTGCTGCTGGGCGCGGCGGACACCTTCCGCGCCGCCGCCGCCGACCAGCTGGAGACGTGGGGAACGCGGGTCGGCGCCCGGGTGGTCCGCAAGGACGAGGGCGCCGACCCGGCGAGCGTGGCCTTCGACGCGGTCAAGCAGGGCATCGAGGGCAAGGTCGACACGGTGATCGTGGACACCGCCGGCCGGTTGCACACCAAGACCGGGCTGATGGACGAGCTCGGCAAGGTCAAGCGGGTGGTGGAGAAGCAGGCCACGGTGGACGAGGTGCTGCTGGTCCTGGACGCCACCACCGGGCAGAACGGGCTGCAGCAGGCCCGGGTGTTCGCCGAGGTGGTGAACGTCACCGGCATCGTGCTGACCAAGCTGGACGGCACCGCCAAGGGCGGCATCGTGATCCAGGTGCAGCGGGAGCTGGGCGTCCCGGTGAAGCTGGTGGGCCTGGGAGAGGGCCCTGATGACCTGGCCCCGTTCGAGGCGGAGGCGTTCGTCGACGCCATCGTCGGAGAGTGAACGCCCCGCCGCCGCATCCGTCACGGGCGCCCCGCCGGTCTGCCGGCGGGGCGCCCTTCTTCGTGCGTCTTTTCGCGCGTCTTCTCCATGAGCCTCTTCGCGCGGCTCTTCGCGCGCGTCTCGTGCGTCGTGCGCGCGCCTCTCCCGCGTCTTTGCGTCTCCCGCGTCTTCTGCGTTTCCTGTGTTTTCTGCGCCTCCTGTGTCTTCTGCGCGTCAGGTGCGGTGCCGCGCGCCTCGCACGCGTCCCGGCATGCGGGCCCCGCACGCGGTGCACGGTGCGCGGGCCCTCCGCGGGCGCGTCCGGCGTGCGCGGGCGGGGAGACGGCACGCGGCGGCCCCTCATGCGGTCCCTCCGAAAAATCCGATCTCACAGGCCGCACCGGCGGTGAGGAAACGGAAACATCGCCGAAACATCGCGGAGATGGGTTTCACACTCCTGAAACAGCGGAGCCGTTCGGGTGAAACCACCGGGCCGGAATCTCTACCCAGTCAGACGTTCCGTGCCGAGGAGGGGCTCTCTCCGAGATGGAAATCGATAGCGGTAGCACCGCCTGGGTGATGGCGAGTGCGGCGTTGGTCCTGCTCATGACGCCGGGGTTGGCCTTCTTCTACGGAGGCATGACCCGGGCCAAGAGCGTGCTCAACATGATGATGATGAGCTTCGTCAGCATGGCCGTGGTCGGTGTGCTGTGGGCCTTGTACGGCTACTCGTTGGCCTTCAGCGACGGCGGCGCGCTCAACGACTTCATCGGCGGCCTCGGCGACTGGGGTCTGGTGGGTCTGGAGAGCACCGCGACCGCCGACGACGGCACCGGCATCCCGAGCCTGGTGTTCGTCGCCTTCCAGGCCACCTTCGCCATCATCACCACCGCGCTGATCAGCGGCGCGATCGCCGACCGCGCCAAGTTCGGCGCCTGGGTCGTCTTCACCGTCGCCTGGATGACCCTCGTCTACGCCCCCATCGCCCACTGGGTGTGGGGCGAGGGCGGCTGGATCGGCGGCATGGGCGCCCTGGACTTCGCCGGCGGCACCGTGGTCCACATCAACGCCGGCGCGGCGGCGCTGGCGCTGGCGCTGGTGCTGGGCAGGCGCAAGGGCTGGCCGCGCGACCCGATGCGGCCGCACAACCTGCCGTTCGTCCTGCTGGGCGCCGGTCTGCTGTGGTTCGGCTGGTTCGGCTTCAACGCCGGCTCCGCGCTGGCCGCCGACTCGGTCGCCGCGGTCGCCTTCGTCAACACGCTGGTGTGCACCGCCGCCGCGGCCTTCGCCTGGATCGTGGTGGAGAAGCTGCGTCACGGCGCCTCCACGACGCTGGGCATCGCCTCCGGCGCGGTGGCCGGTCTGGTCGCCATCACCCCGGCCTGCGCCTTCGTCACCCCGATCGGCGCCATCGTGCTGGGGCTGGTCGCCGGTGCGGTCTGCGCCTTCGCCGTCAGCCTGAAGTACAGGCTGGGCTACGACGACTCCCTCGACGTGGTCGGCGTCCACCTGGTCGGCGGCGTGGTCGGCGCCTTGATGATCGGCCTGGTGGCCACCACCGCCGTCAACGAGGGCGGCGCGGACGGCCTGCTGGCCGGCGGCGGCCTGAGCCTGCTGGGCAAGCAGGCGGTCGGGGTGGTCGCCACCCTGGTCTACTCCTTCGTCGTCACCTACGTCATCGGCAAGCTCATCGACCTGACCATGGGCTTCCGGATCAGCGAGGAGGACGAGGTCGCCGGCATCGACAGCACCGCGCACGCCGAGACCGCCTATGACTTCGGAGGCGTCCACGTCGGCGGGGCCTCCGGCACCGGGCCGCTGCCCGCGGCCAAGACCGCCGACAGCACCCCCGCGAAGGTCGAGGCATGACGATGAAGCTGATCACCGCGATCATCAAGCCGTTCAAGCTGGACGAGGTCAAGGCCGCCTTGGAGACCTTCGGGGTCAAGGGCATGACCGTCAGCGAGGCCAGCGGCTACGGACGGCAGAAGGGCCACACCGAGGTCTACCGGGGCGCCGAGTACAAGGTGGACCTGGTGCCCAAGGTGCGCGTCGAGGTCCTGGCCGACGACGAGGACGCCGACGACGTCATCGACGTGATCGTCAAGGCGGCGCAGACCGGCAAGATCGGCGACGGAAAGGTCTGGGCCGTCCCGGTGGAGAGGGTCGTCCGGGTCCGCACCGGCGAGACCGGAGCCGAGGCCCTCTGACCGGGGACGGGAATCGGGGGAGCAGCCTGCTTGAGGCGCGCGCAGGGCGTCCCGGGCCGCATGGCCGCGATCCGGGACGCCCTCGCCCGTGTCCGCGGGCCGGACGGCCGCGGCGGCGCGTGGAGCGTCCGCCGGCCCCGGGGGAGACCCGGGATGTCCGGGGAAGACGTCCGGGAGATCGGTCACGGCGCGAGCGGCCGGGATGCGAGGACGGGAGCGAGGCCACGGCGTGATGAGGGCGGCGGACGAGGCGGGACTCCGGGAGACCGAGGGCTCCGGAGAGGCGTTCGCGCGAGCGCGCGCCGAGCTGGCGGCGGAGCGGGACGCCTACGGGAGCGGGCTGGACCGATGGCTGGCCTCCCTGGTGGCCGGGGCCGAGGACGTGGCGCTGGTCGCGGTGGGCGGCCACGGCCGCGGCCAGCTGACCCCCGGCAGCGACCTGGACCTGATGCTGCTGCACCGCGACCGGGGCGACATCGCCGAGATCGCCGACCGGCTGTGGTACCCGATCTGGGACCGCGGGCTGCGGCTGGACCACTCGGTGCGGACGGTCGAGGAGGCCCGCAGGGTCGCCGCCGCCGACCTGAAGGCCGCCCTCGGCCTGCTGCACGCCCGGTGGCTGGGCGGCGACCAGGAGCTGGTGGACCTGCTGCGCGCGACGGTGCTGGCGGACTGGCGCGCCCAGGCCGGGCGGCGGCTGGCCGAGCTGGCCGAACTGACCCGGGCGCGCTGGGCCGCCCACGGGGAGCTGGCGTTCCTGCTCGAGCCCGACCTCAAGGAGGCGCGCGGCGGGCTCCGGGACGTGCACGTCATGCAGGCCGCCGCCGCCACCTGGGCGGTCCCCGGCCCCGGCGAGCGGGTCCGTGCCGCCCACGACCTGCTGCTGGACGTGCGGCACGCCCTGCACAAGACCACCGGACGCGCCACCGACCGGCTGGTCCTGCCGGAGCAGGAGGAGGTCGCCCGGCTGCTCGGACTGGCGGACGCCACGGAGCTGCTGCGCCTCCTCGTGGAGGCGGCCCGCACGATCGCCTACGCGGCCGACACCCTGTGGCGGCACGTCGACCGCTTCTGCGCCGACCGGAACCGCGCCGTGCGGTCGAGGACCCGGCCGCGGCGGCGGCCGGTGGGCGACGGGGCGGTCGAGCACGACGGGGAGGTGGTGCTGGCCCGCGGCGCCGACCTCGCCGACCCGGTGCTGCCGCTGCGGGTGGCGTCCGCCGCCGCCCAGGCCGGGCTGCCGCTGGCGCCCGCCACTGTGGAACGGCTCGCCGCCGAGACGCCCCCGCTGCCCGCGCCCTGGCCCGCCGAGGCCCGGGACGCGCTGGTGACCCTGCTGGGCGCGGGGACCGCCGCCATCCCGGTGTGGGAGGCGCTGGATCAGGCCGGGATGATCGTCCGGATGATCCCCGAGTGGGCCCGGGTCCGCAACCGGCCGCAGCGCAACCCGGTGCACCGGTTCACCGTGGACCGGCATCTGGTGGAGGCCGCCGCCGGGGCCGCCGCGCTGACCCGTGACGTCGCCCGCCCCGACCTGCTGCTGGTGGGTGCGCTGCTGCACGACATCGGCAAGGGGCGGCCCGGCGATCATTCCCGGGTCGGCGCGGAGCTGACCCGCACGATCGCCGCGCGGATGGGCTTCCCTCCGGCCGACGTCGACGTGCTGGAGACGGTGGTCCGGCACCACCTGCTGCTGCCGGACACCGCCACCCGACGGGATCCGGACGATCCGGTCACCGTCCGCACCGTGGCCGACCGGGTGTCGGCGGTGCCCGGCCGGGGCCGCGAGGTGCTGGAGATCCTCGCGGCGCTGGCGGTCGCCGACGCGCAGGCCACCGGTCCGGCGGCGTGGGGGTCCTGGAAGGCCCGGCTGATCCGGGACCTGGTGCGACGGGTGGACGCCCACCTGGCGGGGAACGCCCCGCCGCCCGACGCGCCGGTCCCCACCGCCGAACAGTTGGCGCTGGCCCGCCACGACGGCGCGGCGGTGCGGATCGTCGGTTCGCGGATCACCGTCGCGGTGCCCGACCGGCCCGGCCTGCTGTGGCGCACCGCGGGGGTGCTGGCCCTGCACCGGCTGGCGGTGCGGACCGCCCGGGCGTTCTCGGCGGCCGAGGCGGGGACCGCGGTGCTGGACTTCACCGCCGTCCCCGAGTACGGCGCGCCTCCCGACCCGGCCGCGCTGGAGGCCGACCTGCGCCGCATGCTCGCCGATCGCCTGGACGTGGCCGACCGTCTGGCGCGCCGGGCCGCCCCCCGTCGTCGCCGCGGGGTGCCGGTCCCCCCTCCGCGCGTCACCGTGGTCGAGGAGGCCAGCGACACCGCCACCGTGATCGAGGTGCGCGCCCACGACCGGCCCGGCCTGCTGTGGCGCATCGGCCGGGCCATCGGCGCCCGCGGCCTTCAGGTCACCGAGGCCCGGGTGGACACGCTGGGGGCGGAGGCCGTCGACGTCTTCTACGTGGTCGACGCCGCCGGCCGCCCGCTGCGGGAGCCCGCCGCCCTGTCCGCCCTCTGCGACGCGATCCTCGCCGCCCTGGACTGACCGCCGCGCCCGACCGGCCACGGCCTCGGGCGGCGCCGGCCGGGACGGCGCGGGCGGGCCGCCCGGCGCCGGGGGCGGCCGGGAAGAGGGCCGGAGAGGGCGAGGCGGGGACGCGCGCCCGGGGCGTCCGGCCCCGCCCAGGACGGTCCGAGGCGAATCCTCGATACCCTGAAACGGGTTCCGACGAGAAAATCCTAGGACGGGTCGCACACGTGTTCGAGACGCTCTCCGACCGGCTGACGTCGGTCTTCTCCTCGCTGCGCAGCAAGGGCAGGCTGTCGGAAGCGGACATCAACGCCACCATGCGCGAGATCCGCATCGCGCTGCTGGAGGCGGACGTGGCCCTGCCCGTCGTCAAGGACTTCATCGCGCACGTCAAGGAACGGGCGCTGGGCGCGGAGGTGTCCCAGGCGCTCAACCCGGCGCAGCAGGTCGTCAAGATCGTCAACGAGGAGCTGATCCGGATCCTGGGCGGCGAGACCCGCCGGATCAACTTCGCCAAGCACCCGCCGACCGTGATCATGCTGGCCGGTCTGCAGGGCGCCGGCAAGACCACCCTGGCCGGCAAGCTGGCCCGCTGGCTCAAGGAGGAGGGGCACACCCCTCTGCTGGTGGCGGCCGACCTGCAGCGGCCCAACGCCGTCCAGCAGCTGCAGGTGGTGGGCGAACGGGCCGGGGTGCCGGTGTTCGCCCCCGAGCCGGGCAGCGGCGTGGGCGACCCGGTGGACGTGGCGCGCCGTTCGGTCGAGCAGGCCCGGCACGCCCAGCACGACGTGGTCATCATCGACACCGCCGGCCGGCTCGGCGTGGACGCCGAGATGATGCAGCAGGCCATCGACATCCGCGACGCGGTCCGGCCGGACGAGATCCTGTTCGTGGTCGACGCCATGGTCGGCCAGGACGCGGTCAACACCGCCCAGGCGTTCATGGAGGGCGTCGGCTTCGACGGCGTGGTGCTCACCAAGCTGGACGGCGACGCCCGCGGCGGTGCGGCGCTGTCGGTGCGGCACATCACCGGCCGGCCGATCATGTTCGCCTCGACCGGGGAGAAGCTCGAGGACTTCGACCTGTTCCACCCGGACCGGATGGCCGGGCGGATCCTGGACATGGGCGACGTCCTCACCCTGATCGAGCAGGCCGAGAAGGCGTTCGACGCCCAGCAGGCCGAGCGGATGACCTCCAAGTTCGCCTCGGGCGAGGACTTCACCCTCGAGGACTTCCTCGAGCAGATGATGATGATCCGCAAGCTCGGGCCGATCGGGAACCTGCTCAACATGCTCCCCGGCATGGGCCAGATGCGCGATCAGATCCGCCAGATCGACGACAAGGACCTGGACCGGGTCGCCGCCATCATCCGCTCGATGACGCCGGAGGAGCGGAACAACCCCAAGATCATCAACGGTTCCCGGCGGGCGCGCATCGCGGCCGGCTCGGGCACCACCGTCGGCGAGGTCAACAGCCTGGTCACCCGGTTCTTCGAGGCGCAGAAGCTGATGCGCCAGGTGGCCAGCGGGATGGGGCTGCCCGGGATGCCCGGAGGCCGCCGCAAGGCCAAGAAGAACGCCAAGAAGAAGGGCAGGCAGCGCAGCGGCGACCCGCGCAAGCGCGCCGCGTCCGCCAAGGGCTCCGGCGGTCAGGGGGCCTCTCAGCCCATGCCGCAGGGGCTGCCCCCCGCCCTGGGCGGAGGGCTCCCCGGCGGTCTGCCCGCCCAGCTCCCGCCCGGCTTCCAGATGCCCGACCTCGGCAAGCTGCAGACCCGCAAGAAGAAGTGATCCCCGCGGCCGCGGGCCGACGCGCGGCCCCCGTCCCGCCGCACTCCGCGGCCCGTCCCGGCGACGACGCGGGCCGCCGGGACGGGGCGCCGGTCGCGGCCGTCTCGGCGGCGGGGGCCCGGACCGGGCGACCCGTTCCCCGGGGCCGCTGATCGATTGCACCCTCGGGCGGATCGTCTGGCAGAATGGCGAGCTGGAAACCCGGTATCGCCAGGCGCCCTCTCATGTCCTGGCGCCCGGAGTCCATTGAGCGGCCGGCAGCGGTATCCCCACCTGGTGCGGGACCGCTCAGCATCTGTGAATCTGGAGAGCACCACACCCGTGGCAGTCAAGATCAAGCTCAAGCGTCTGGGGAAGATCCGGAATCCGCAGTACCGGATCATCGTCGCCGATGCCCGCACCAAGCGTGACGGCCGGGCCATCGAGGAGATCGGCAAGTACCACCCCAAGGAGGAGCCCTCGCTGATCGAGGTGGACTCCGAGCGGGTGCAGTACTGGCTGGGCGTCGGCGCGCAGCCGACCGAGCCGGTGCTGAAGCTCCTCAAGATCACCGGCGACTGGCAGAAGTTCAAGGGCGAGCCGGGGGCCGAGGGCACGCTCAAGGTGGCCGAGCCCAAGCCGGACCGCAAGGCCCTCTACGAGGCCGCCGTCAAGTCCGCCATGCAGGAGGACGAGGCCCCCGCCACCACGCCCAAGTCCAAGAAGAAGGGCGAGTCCAAGTCCAAGTCCAAGGCCGACTCGGCCGACGACGCCAAGAGCGAGGGCTGACGTGCTCGAAGAAGCGCTCGAGCACCTGGTCCGCGGGATCGTCGAGCACCCGGACGACGTCCGGGTGCGGCCCCGCCGGATCAAGGGCGGCCGGGTCCTGGAGGTGCGGGTGCACCCCGACGACCTCGGCAAGGTCATCGGCCGCAACGGGCGCACCGCCAAGGCCCTGCGCACGGTGATCGGAGGCCTGTCCGGCGGCCGGCACGTGCGCGTCGACCTGCTCGACCTCAACGAGGTCCGCTGAGCGTGCCCGCTCCGACGTCCGTTCCGATTCGTCCGCAGGCGGCGTAGACCGGTGAGCGACCAGATCGCGGTCGGCCGGATCGGCCGAGCGCACGGTGTGCGCGGCGAGGTCGTGGTGGACGTGCGGACCGATGATCCCGACGGACGGTTCGCACCGGGCACCGTGCTCGCCACCGACCCCGAGGAGGCCGGTCCGCTCACGGTGGAACGCGCCCGCTGGCACTCCGGGCGTCTGCTCCTGCGCTTCACCGGCGTCGACGACCGGACCGCCGCCGAGCAGCTGCGCGGCACGTGGCTGGTCGTCGACGCCGACGAGCTCCCCCCGCCCGAGGATCCCGACGAGTTCCTCGACCACCAGCTGGTGGGGCTGACGGTGGTGACCACCGGCGGCGAGACGGTGGGCGCCGTCACCGAGATCCGCCACTACGGCCAGGACCTGCTGGTGATCCGCCGGGAGAACGGCGAGGAGGCCATGGTCCCGTTCGTCGCCGCCCTCGTCCCCGAGGTGGACCTGGACGGGGGCCGCATCGTCGTCGATCCGCCTCCCGGCCTGCTGGACGAGGCCTGGGAGTCCTGACCCATGCGCCTCGACATCATCACGATCTTCCCCGACTACTTCGCCCCGCTGGACCTCTCCCTGCTGGGCAAGGCCCGCCGCCGCGGGCTCATCGAGGTGCACGTCCACGATCTCCGGCAGTGGACCCACGACCGTCACCGCACCGTCGACGACACCCCCTACGGCGGCGGCCCCGGCATGGTCATGAAGCCCGACCCCTGGGGGGAGGCCCTCGACGCCGTCGCTCCTCCGCCCGCCGGCCCCCCGGCCGAGCCCGAACGGACCGGAGGGGCGTCGCCGGAGACCGGCGGACCCGCCGGGCGGGCGGAGGACTCCGAGGACTCCGCCGCGGCCGGCCCGACGCCGAGGCTGATCGTGCCGACGCCGAGCGGACGGCCGTTCACCCAGGCGATGGCGGTGGAACTGGCCGCCGAGCCCTGGCTGATCTTCGCCTGCGGACGGTACGAGGGCATCGACGCCCGGGTCGTGGAGGAGGCCCGCGCCCGGATGCGGGTGGACGAGGTCTCCATCGGCGACTACGTGCTGGCCGGGGGAGAGGCCGCGGTGCTGGTCATCGTGGAGGCGGTCGGCCGGCTGGTACCCGGCGTGCTGGGGAACGCGGCGTCGGTCGCCGACGACTCGTTCGCCCCCGGCGCCATGCAGGCGCTGCTGGAGGGGCCCGTCTACACCAAGCCGCCGGTGTGGCGGGGCCGCGCCGTCCCGGAGGTGCTGCTGTCGGGCAACCACGGGGCGATCGCCCGCTGGCGGCGCGACCAGGCGCTGCGGCGCACCGTCGCCAACCGTCCCGACCTGGCCGCCTCGCTCGATCCGCGGCAGCTGGACGAACGCGACCGGCAGGTGCTCGCCGAGGCCGGATTGCCGATCGACGGCGGACCTGTGGCAGACTAAAGCGTCGGCGCCCCATGCCCGGGCCGCCTGATGACTTCCACGAAGCACGATCCACTCTGCACGGCGCGACGCCCCGGCACGCTGCGCTCGGGGCCTCTCGATGCCGGCTTGCGACGACGAGGAAACCGCTGTCATGCACACCCTGATCCAGGAGATCGAGAAGGCCGCGATGCGTGCCGACGTCCCGGACTTCCGTCCGGGCGACACGCTGAAGGTGCACGTCCGCGTCACCGAGGGCAACCGGAGCCGGATCCAGGTCTTCCAGGGTGTGGTGATCCGCCGGCAGGGCGGCGGCATTCGGGAGACCTTCACCGTCCGCAAGGTCAGCTACGGCGTCGGCGTGGAGCGCACGTTCCCGGTCCACAGCCCTTCGATCGAGAAGATCGAGGTCGTCACCCGCGGCGACGTTCGCCGCGCCAAGCTGTACTACCTGCGCAACCTGCGCGGCAAGGCCGCTCGCATCAAGGAGCGTCGGGAGTCCTGAGCCGGCGGGCCGCGCGACCTCGCCGCGGCCCTCTCGGCGATGCCCCGGGAACCTGTACGGTGCCCGGGGCGTTCAGTGTCTTGGTCAAGCCCGTGTCGACGGGACGGATTCTCGTTTCCACGACACGGCGCCGCTGAAAGCCGCCGGCGACGGCACGCTATAGGCTCGCCTTGATGACTGACGAGGACGATCGGAGAAACGTGCGTTCGGAGGCCGAGGGCGCGGTGCCCGACGAGAAGCAGACCGTGACCCCTGGTGAGGATGCCGCCGATCGGGCCGATGCGCCCGCCGCTCCCGAGGCCGGGAGGGAGGCCGAGCCCGACTCCGCCTCCGGCGACGGCCGGTCGGCCGACGGGACCGCCCGGTCCGAGGCCGACGACCTCGACGACCGGGCGGGCGAGGCGAAGTCCTCCCGCGACGACTCCGATTCGGACTCAGATTCGGGCTCAAGTTCTGATTCCGGCTCCAAGGGCAAAGAAAAGGACAAAAAGCAGGGCTCATTTTGGAAAGAGCTGCCGATCCTGGTCGGCGTCGCCCTGATCCTCGCCCTGCTCATCAAGGCGTTCGCGGTGCAGGCGTTCTACATCCCGTCCGCATCGATGGAGAACACCCTGCAGATCGGTGACCGGGTGCTGGTGAACAAGCTCGTTTACCGCACCCGTGACGTCAAGCGCGGCGACATCGTGGTCTTCAACGGCCTGGACTCCTGGAACAGCGAGGTCGAGGTCCCCGAGCCCTCCAACCCCGTCGCCCGCGTCGCGCGGTGGGTCGGCAACGCGTTCGGCGTCGTGCCCGGGGAGAAGGACTACATCAAACGGGTCATCGGCATCCCCGGCGACCGCATCGCGTGCTGCGACGCCCAGGGCCGGATGACCGTCAACGGCGTCCCCCTGGACGAGTCCTCCTACCTGTACACCGACCCCGTCACGGGCGAGCAGAACAAGCCTTCCGAGGAGCCGTTCGACGTCACCGTCCAGCCCGGCAGCCTGTGGGTGATGGGCGACCATCGCGAGGTCTCCTACGACTCCCGCCAGCACCGCGGCGACCCCGGCGGCGGCGCCATCCCCGAGAACCGGGTCATCGGCCGCGCCTTCGTCGTCGTGTGGCCCCTCGACCGGATCGGCACCCTGCCCATCCCCGAGACCTTCAAGCAGCCCGCCCTCAGCGCCGCCTCCACCCTCCTCCCCGCCGCTCCGCTGGCCCTGGGGTTCGTCGGCGCGCTCCCGCTCACCTGGCTCCACCGCCGGCTGCGCCTGCGGCGCCGCGGGTGACGGCCGGACCGACGGCCGCACGATCGCCGGATCGGAGCCGGAGCGCGCCCGCTGGGCGCACGTCCCCTCGGCGGGTCCTCCGGCGGCCGGCGCCCTCGGCGTGAGCGGGCGCCGACCCGCTTGCGCACGCCTCTTCCCGGCGTGACCCGGCCGCCCCCGTGCTCCCTTCCGTCACGTTTCCGTCATGGCTCCGGGACCGGCCTCGCGCCCCTTCCGGCACGCCCCGGGGCGGCCTCGCGGCGTTGCGCGGCTCGGCCGATCCGCCGCCCGCGCGCCGACGATCGCCGGAGGGGCCGTCCCCGACCGGCCCGTGCGGACCACCGGCGCCCACCGCCCCACGCCGGTGATCGTCGAGGGGACGTCCGCGACCGGCCTGCACGGGCGCCGGTGCCCGCCGTCGGGAGGGAGAGGCGACGACGGCGGGACGCGGGACGGAGGGGACCGGGGAGGACCTGTGGGAGGGAGGGGAGAACCCCGCTGCAGGAGGCGCCGGCAGAACGTACGCTTCGGTGCATGATGAGGCGTCCGCTCCGGTTCACCCCCCGCCGCGACGCGGGACTGTACGGGCTCGAGCGTGCCCTGGGGCATGCCGGGTTCGCGCCGGTGGCGGGGGTGGACGAGGCCGGGCGCGGCGCATGCGCGGGGCCGCTGGTGGTCGGGGCGGTGATCCTGCCGAGCGGGCGGCGGGGCGTGATCGACGGGCTGGCCGACTCCAAACTGCTGACGCCGGGGCGCCGGGAGGAGCTGTACGCGGACATCGTCGAACGGGCCGTGGCGTGGACCGCGGTGATCGTCCCCCGGCACGACATCGACCGGATCGGGCTGCACCGGTGCAACATCACCGGCATGCGCCGCGCGTTGGCGGGGCTGACGGTCCGGCCGGAGTACGTGCTCAGCGACGGCTTCCGGGTCCCCGGCCTGGAGGTGCCGGCGCTGGCCGTGCCCAAGGGGGACCGGGTCGCGGCGTGCGTCGCGGCCGCCTCGATCATCGCCAAGGTCACCCGGGACAGGCTGATGACGCGGTTGCACGAGCGCTACCCCCAGTACGGATTCGCCGACCACAAGGGCTACATCACCCGCGCGCACGCGGCCGCTCTCGCAGCTCACGGCCCATGTCCCGAACACCGCCTGTCGTTCGTGAACGTGGCCCGCGTGCGGAACAATGGAGCGCAGGCCGACGTGTTCGACCTGGCGGGGGAGGGAGCGCGAGCGTGAGCGCAGAGGATCTCGAGAATTACGAGACCGAGATGGAGCTGCAGCTCTATCGCGAATACCGCGATGTGGTCGGCCTGTTCACCTACGTGGTGGAGACCGAGCGCCGCTTCTACCTGACCAACTCCGTCGACCTCCAGGTCCGCAACGCGGAGAACGGCGAGGTCTTCTTCGAGGTCACCATGCAGGACGCCTGGGTGTGGGACATGTACCGCCCCGCCCGGTTCGTCAAGAGCGTTCGCGTGGTCACCTTCAAGGACGTCAACATCGAAGAGCTGCCCAAGGCCGACCTGGAGCTTCCCACCGGCACCTGACCCCGGCGCCCGGCGCCCGCCCGACCCCGCCCGGTCCGCCGGACCGTCGCGAAGACCGGACCCGACGCCTCCGGAGACCGGGCGGCACCCTCCACGGAGCGGCGTCGCCTCCCCTCGACGGCCCCGCCCCGGCCCCTCCCCCGGCGACCGCCGTCACCCGGGGAACGGACCCGGTGTCCCGCCGGTGCGACCCGGGCGCGGAGGCGCGGTTCGGGCACGGGGGTGTCGCCCGGGCACGACGGACGTCCGGCGGCCGACCCGACGACGGGGGACCCCGCCGGGGATCACGGAGGCCGGCGGGAGGAGAGGCGGGGACCCGCGGAACGGCTGAGCCGCCAGCCGGTCCGGGTGCGCTCCACGAAACCGGCGGCCGCCAGCTGGCCCAGCCGGCCCGTGGCGGTGGGAAGGTCGACTCCGGCCCGCACGGCGATCCGGGCGGGACCGGCGGAGCCCCGCGCGGGCAGGGCCTCCAGGACGGCGCGGGTGGTGGGGTCCAGGGCGTCGAAGGGGAGGACGGGGCCCTGGGGGACGGGGGCCAGATCGGCCCCGATGGCGCCGACCTCCTCGAGCACCTCGGCCGAGCCGGTCACGCACCGGGCGGGCGGGACCTCGCGCAGCAGCTTGTGACAGCCGACGGAGGTCGGGGAGTCGACGGGACCCGGCACCGCCATCAGAGGACGGCCCAGCCGCCGGGCGTGGGCGGCGGTGTTGAGGGCCCCGCTGCGTGCGGCGGCCTCGACCACCACGGTGCCGCGCGCCAAGGCGGCGATGAGACGGTTGCGGATCAGGAAGCGGAGCCGGCCGGGGTCGGTGCCGGGCGGGCACTCGCCGACCAGCAGACCCTGCTCGATGATCTCCCTGAACAGCGCCTCGTGACGGGACGGGTAGAAGCGGTCCACCCCGCCCGCGAGGACGGCGATCGTCCACCCGTCCGCGGCCAGCGCCCCCCGATGGGCCGCGCCGTCGACGCCCAGCGCACCGCCGCTGATCACCGTCCAGCCGCGCTCGGCCAGCTCGGCGCCCAGATCGGCGGCGACCCGCACCCCGTAGGGGGACGCCGCCCGGGTGCCGACGATCGCGACGGCGTGCAGACAACGGTGGCGCAGGTCGGCGCGGCCCCGCAGCCACAGGGCGTACGGCCGGCGATCGCCCAGGTCGTCCAGGGTCGTGGGCCACTCCGGGTCGCCGGGACAGATCATCCGGCCGTCGAGCCGTGCGCAGATCTCCAGATCGGCCTCGGGGTCGGCGTCGTCGAGGCGGGCCCGCCAGGCGGCCAGCCTCGTCCGGACGCGCTCGGTGACCGGCACGCCGTCCGGGACGGGCTCCGTGCCGCGGACGACGGCCAGCGCCCCCTGCGGACCGAGCCGATCGATCAGCCGTCCCAGCAGCGCCTCGCCCGGTTCGGCGACTGCGCACAACGCGGCGCGGGCGAGCCGCTCCCCGTCGGACACCGTCATGACCGCCTCCCCGCCCACAGCGCGAACGCGCCGTGGACGTCGTCCGCCGAAGGAACGTCGCGTCCGGCCAGATCGGCGCACGTCCACGCGGTGCGCAGCACGCGGTCCAGCCCGCGGGCGCTGAGCTCCCCGGTCCGCAACGGGCGGTCCAGCGACGCCAGGGCCTCGGGCGGCGGCGGGAACAGGCGCCGCAGCTGCGGGCCGGGGATCTCGGCGTTGGTCCGCCACGGCGTCCCGGCCAGGCGCTTGGCCGCGCGCTCCCGGGCCGCCAGCACCCGCTCGGCCACCACCTCGCTGCGTTCCGCCAGCTCCAGGTCATAGCGCAGCTCGGCACGGGTGGCCGGATGCAGCCGCAGCTTCACGTCGATGCGATCCAGCAGCGGACCGGAGATCCGCGCCAGATACCTGGTGCGGACCGCCGGGGTGCAGGTGCAGTCGACCGCCTTGGCGGCCGCGCACGGGCACGGATTGGCCGCCAGGACCAGGGTGAACCGAGCGGGAAAACGGGTGCTGATCCCCGCTCTGGCGATCGTGACCTCGCCCTCCTCCAGCGGCTGGCGCAGGGCGTCGAGGACGCCGGCCTGATACTCGGGCGCCTCGTCCAGGAACAGCACGCCCTGGTGGGCCAGCGACACGGCGCCCGGCTGGAGCAGCCGGCCCCGGCCGCCGCCGATCATGGCCGCGCGGGTGGCGGTGTGGTGCGGCGCGCAGAACGGAGGCCGGGAGATCAGCGGCCGGCCCGGCGGCAACGTGCCCGCCACCGAGTGGATCGCGGTGACCTCCAGCGCCGCCTCCCGCTCCAGAGGCGGCAACAGCGTGGGCAGCCGCTCGGCCAGCATGGTCTTGCCGCATCCCGGCGGCCCGTGGAAGAACACGTGGTGCCCGCCCGCCGCGCTGATCTCCAGCGCCCGGCGGCCCTCCGGCTGCCCCCGCACGTCCGCCAGGTCCGGTCCGCCGAGCGGCCCCCGGTCCCGGGCGGAGTCCCGCTCCGGGCCCGTGGCGAGCGGCGCCGAGTCGGGCTCGTCCTCCTCCGGAGGCGGCGGCTGGTCGCGCAGACGGCACAGCAGCCCGCGCAACGAGGCCGGCGCGATCACCCGCACGTCGGGGACCAGCCCGGCCTCGGCGGCGTTGGCCCGCGGCACGACGACCGTCCGATACCCCGCGTTGGCGGCGGCGAGCACCGCCGGCAGCACCCCGGGGACGGATCGGATCCGGCCGTCCAGGCCCAGCTCGCCCACCATCACCATGTCGGCGCAGCTCCTCGGGTCCACCGCCTCCGCCGCCGCCAGCAGGGCGACGCAGATGGGCAGGTCGAACCCCGAGCCCCGCTTCGGCAGGCTGGCCGGGAAGAGGCTGATCGTCGTGTGCCTGCCGGGCCACGGCTCGCCCGAGTTGAAGATCGCCGCCCGGACCCGGTCGCGGGCCTCGTTCAGCGCCGCGTCCGGCAGGCCCACCAGGTGCACTCCCGGCACCCCGTTGGTGATCGCGGCCTCCACGTCGACCACGAACCCGTCCACCCCGACCAGCGCCACGGAGCGCACCTTCGCCAGCGCCATGTCAGCACACCCCCCGCAGGTGGTCGAGCGCGAACCCGGGACGGCCGTCGCACGACGTCGCCACCAGGCCGATCACGTCGATCCGGACGGTGGCCGCGGGCACGCCGTGCTGAGCGGCCCAGCGTCCGGCCAGCCGCCTCAACCGCGCCGCCTTGGCCTGCGTGATCGCCTCCACCGGCGCACCGAACGTCTCCCCGGAGCGGGTCTTGACCTCGCACACCACGTGCCGCGTCCCGTCGTAGGCGACGATGTCGAGCTCGCCCTCGGAACATCGCCAGTTGCGCTCCACGATCGTCCAGCCGAGCCGGTCGGCCAGATACCGCGCCGCGCTCTCCTCGCCGCGCCGGCCCAGCGACCGCCGGGCGTCCCCGCCCGTCCTCCCGTTCGCCCTCCTGCCCCTCCTCGTGCTCCTGCTCGTGCTCCCGCTCCTCCTCGTGTCCGTCCGCTCGTTCGCCCTCGTGTTCGTCTTCTCATTCGTCTTCTCGCCCGTCTCGGCACCCATGCGGGCATCACCTCCGCCCCCGACGGTGCCGGTCGGGCCGCCCCGCCCGGAAGACGAACGTCGTTCTGTGGACAACCGGCCGCCGTACCCGACGCCGCCGGCCGCCGTCGGGTCTCGCCGACGCGGGCGCGTGCCGCGCCGCCGCGACGGCCGATGCCCGGCCCCGCATCACGGCGGACCGCCGCCGCATCCGGCCGCGGCCCCCGGATCGCGGGGCCGCTCCCCGCGCGGGGCCGACGAGCGGGAACGCCCGTCCGGTCGGCCGCGACGCGGCGGCCGTCGCCCCGCGGGACCGATGACCGGCGCCGCGCTCGGCGAGGCCCCGCCGTCCGGCGGAACGGGGACGCCGCGACCGGCACGGCCGTGCGGGGCGGCCGGTGCGGCGGACGCGCCGCAGGAGGCATGCCCGCCCCCTCGTCCGCCCCGCGGAGGCGGCGGATCGGGAGCCTCGACGCCGTCGGTTCCGCACCGGCGGCCCGCACGGCGACGCCGGTGGGCCGCCGGTGCGGGGTCAGCGCGGACGAGCGGGCGGGCCCGCCGGAGGCCAGAGGGGGAGCAGCCGCACCTGGGAGCGGAGCAGGGACAGCGGATCCAGATAGTGCAGATCCCGGCGCAGCCCCCAGTGCAGGCAGTGGCGGAGGCCGCAGTGACCCGGCCGGTCCTGGACGGTGCCGATCCGGGTGCCGACGGCGACCGGACGACCCGCCTCGACCGCGGGCTCCACGGGGAGGTAGGTCGTCCGGACCCGGCCGTGGGTGATCGCGACGACCCCGTATCCGGCGATGCGACCGGCGAACGACACATGTCCCGCCCCCGCCGCGTACACCGGCTGCCCGGGGCGGGCCGCCAGGTCCACCCCGCGGTGGCCGGCGCCCCAGGGCGCGGCGGGCGGGTCGAAGGTCCTGATCACCGCGGGGGGCGGAGACAGCGGCCAGCCCCACTGACCGGGCCGCGGCGACGGCGCGGCCGGCGGGATCAACGTCACGGCGAGCGCGAAGACGACAGGGATCATGGAGCGGATCCTCATCGGCCCGGCCCGAGCGGCGCCACAGGCGCCGGGAGGTGTGGACGACCGTGACCACGGGCCCGAACCCGCCGATGCCGCGAGGCGAGCGGACATCCCATAGACTTGACCCGACGGTCGTATGGAGGATCCAGGCGACCGAATTCACGCGCCCGTTGCCACCGCCTCCGCGGTGGGGCACAAACTCTCGGTCCGCCGACGACGTCGGCGGCGGGGCGTGTCCGGGCGCGGGCAGGCAACCGAGAGACCAGGGCCCTGAGCGAGAGGGCCGGACAGGAGTACACGGGATGGCACCCGTCGTCACCATGCGGCAGCTGCTGGAGAGCGGCGTTCACTTCGGCCACCAGACCCGGCGCTGGAACCCGAAGATGAAGCGCTTCATCTTCACCGAGCGCAACGGCATCTACATCATCGACCTGCAGCAGTCGCTGTCCTACATCGATCGCGCCTACGAGTTCATCAAGGAGACCGTCGCGCACGGCGGGACCATCCTGTTCGTGGGCACCAAGAAGCAGGCCCAGGAGGCCATCGCCGAGCAGGCGCAGCGGGTCGGGATGCCGTACGTCAACCAGCGCTGGCTGGGCGGCATGCTCACCAACTTCTCCACCGTGCACAAGCGGCTCACCCGGCTCAAGGAGCTGGAGGAGATCAACTACGACGACGTCGCCGGCTCCGGCATGACCAAGAAGGAGCTGCTGGGCCTCAAGCGCGAGAAGGACAAGCTCGAGCGCACCCTCGGCGGCATCCGCGACATGTCCAAGGTCCCCAGCGCGATCTGGATCGTGGACACCAAGAAGGAGCACATCGCCGTCAACGAGGCCCAGAAGCTGGGCATCCCCGTGGTGGCGATCCTGGACACCAACTGCGACCCCGACGAGGTCGACTACCCGATCCCGGGCAACGACGACGCGATCCGCAGCGTCAGCCTGCTGACCCGCGTGGTCGCCGACGCGGTCGCCGAGGGCCTGATCGCCCGGGCCGGGGCCGCCACCGGCGAGTCCGACAAGCCCGCCGAGGGCGCGGCCGGCGCCGAGCCGCTGCCGGAGTGGGAGCGCGAGCTGCTGGAGGGCAAGGAGCAGCCCGCCGCCGAGCCCGCCGCGAACGCCGAGGCCGCTCCGCAGGCGGACGAGAAGAACGACCAGCAGGCCTGATCGCAGCGCTCCGGGCGGGCCGCGGCCGGGCACGGCCCGCCCGCCCGGAGCCGCAGCCGGACCACACGAACTGACGAGAGAGACTTTCACACGATGGCGAACTTCACCGCCGCCGACGTCAAGCGGCTCCGGGAGCTGACCGGCTCCGGCATGATGGACTGCAAGAACGCGCTGACCGAGGCCGAGGGCGACTTCGACAAGGCCGTGGAGCTCCTGCGCCTGAAGGGCGCCAAGGACGTCGGCAAGCGCGCCGAGCGCACCGCCGCCAACGGCCTGGTCACCGAGTACTTCCGCGACTCCGGCGACGGCGCGCTCCTGGAGCTCAACTGCGAGACCGACTTCGTGGCCAAGAACGCCGGCTTCATCGAGCTGGCCGACCGCATCGTCAAGTTCGCCGCCGAGTCCGACGCGGCCGACGTCCCGGCTCTGCTCGGCATGGAGATCGAGCCGGGCAAGACCGTGCAGGCGCTGATCGAGGAGAACAGCGCCAAGATCGGCGAGAAGCTGGAGCTGCGCCGCTTCGCCCACTTCAAGGGCGCCTACGTGGCCAGCTACCTGCACAAGTCCGACCCGTCGCTGCCGCCGACCACCGGTGTGCTGGTGGAGCTGGACACCGAGAACCCGCAGGTCGGCAAGGACATCGCCCAGCAGATCGCGGCGATGGCGCCCAAGTACCTGACCCGCGACGACGTGCCGGCCGAGGCGATCGAGAAGGAGCGGGCGCTGGCCGAGCAGATCACCCGCGAGGAGGGCAAGCCCGAGAAGGCCATCCCGAAGATCGTCGAGGGCCGGGTCAACGCCTACTTCCGCGACTTCGTCCTGGTCGAGCAGCAGTTCGTCAAGGACAACAAGAAGACGATCGGCAAGGTGCTCGAAGAGGCCGGGGTCACCGTCAAGCGGTTCGTCCGCTTCAAGGTGGGGCAGGCATAACAGCCCTGCTCGGAGGTATCCCTGAGCCAGGCACACACGCACATCCGCTACGACGAGGAGGCCGCCGCCGTGGAGCATGAACCGACCGCCAGCACGACGGTGGCCTCGTCGTCACAGCGGCCCTCAGCGCATCCGGGCCTGCCCCGGGGCGGCTGGAAGCGGGTGCTGCTGAAGCTGTCCGGCGAGGCGTTCGCCGGCGCCGAGCCGCTGGGCATCGACCCGGCGGTGGTGCAGCACGTCGCCAAGGCCATCGCCGAAGCGGTGAGCGAGGGGACCCAGGTCGCGGTGGTCTGCGGGGGCGGCAACATGTTCCGCGGCGCCCAGCTGGCCGAGCGCGGCATGGATCGCGGCCGTTCCGACTACATGGGCATGCTGGGCACGGTGATCAACTGCCTGGCACTGCAGGACTTCTGCGAGAAACTCGGCCTCGACACCCGGGTCCAGACCGCCATCACGATGGGGCAGGTCGCCGAGCCCTACATCCCCCGCCGCGCCATCCGGCACCTGGAGAAGGGCCGGGTCGTGATCTTCGGGGCGGGGCTGGGTCAGCCGTTCTTCTCCACCGACACCTGCGCGGCGCAGCGCGCCCTGGAGATCGGCGCCGAGGCGGTGCTCAAGGGCACCCAGGTCGACGGCGTCTACGACGCCGACCCACGGAAGAATCCGGACGCGGTCAAGTTCGACCATTTGGACTACGGTGAGGTCCTACAGCGCGGGCTGAAGGTCATGGACGCCACGGCCATCAGCCTCTGCATGGACAACAACCTGCCTATCGTGGTCTTCGACCTGATGGGACAGGGCAATATCGTTCGGGCCGTCCGCGGCGAGAAGATCGGCACGCTGGTCAGCCCGACGGACGGTTGACCGGCCGCGGGGCCGTACGGCCGGGCGGCAGGCAGGCGCAGGACAAGGTGACGGGAGCCCGAAGTGATCGAGGAGATCCTCTTCGAAGCCGAAGAGAAGATGGAGAAGGCGGTAGCGGTCGCCAAGGACGACCTCGCGGGCATTCGCACCGGTCGGGTCACGCCCGCCATGTTCAGCAAGATCACCGCCGAGTATTACGGCACGCCGACGCCGATCAACCAGCTGGCCTCCTTCACGGTGCCCGAGCCGCGGCTGGTGGTCGTGCAGGTCTTCGACAAGTCCTCGATGGCCGCGGTGGAGAAGGCGATCCGCGAGAGCGACCTGGGCGTCAACCCGAGCAATGACGGCAACGTCATCCGGGTGGTCTTCCCGGAGCTGTCGGAGGAGCGCCGTCGCGAGTACATCAAGATCGCCGGAAGCAAGGCCGAGGAGAGCAAGATCTCCATCCGGAACATCCGGCGCCGCGCCAAGGACGCCCTCGACAAGCTGGCCAAGGACGGTGAGGCCGGCGAGGACGAGGTGCGGCGCGCGGAGAAGGAACTCGACGACACCACGCACAAGTACGTCGCTCAGATCGACGAGCTTCTTGAGCACAAGAAGGCGGAGCTGCTCGAGGTTTGATGGAAGCCGCACGCGGCCGGGAGACGTCCCAGTCCCCGGCCGACCCCTCCGCGCCCACCGGTCGCGCCGGCCGTAACCTCCCCGTCGCCGTGGGGGTGGGGCTGGCCCTCGGCGCCGTGGTCCTGGTCTCCCTCTACACCGTAAAGGAGATCTTCCTCGGCGTCATGACGGCGTTCCTGGCCCTGGCGGTGCGGGAATTGACCCAGGCGTTCGCCTCCCGGGACGTCCGGGTGCCGCAGGCGCCCGCCGTCGCGGGCATCGTCGCCGCCCTGCTGGCCGCCTATCTGGCCGGCCCGGTCGGGCTGGCGGCGGCGCTCGCGCTGACCGTGCTGGCGCTGCTGACCTGGCGGATGCGGGCGGGCGCCGAGGGGTACGTCCGAGACGCCACGGCGGCGCTGTTCATCGTCGGCTACCTCATGCTGATGGGCGGGATCGTCGCCCTGATGCTGGCCGCCGACGACGGGGCCGACCGCATTGCGATCTTCATCGCCGTCACCGTCTCCAGCGACATCGGCGGCTATTTCGCCGGCTCGTATCTGGGCCGGCACAAGATGGCGCCGACCATCAGCCCCAAGAAGACCTGGGAGGGCTTCGCCGGGTCGGCGCTCGCCTGCATGATCGTCGGGGCCTGGCTGGTGCCCTGGCGGCTGGACGACGGGCACCTGTGGCAGGGGGCGCTGATCGGCGCGGCGGCGGTGTGCGCCGCGGTCGTCGGCGACCTGGTGGAGTCGATGATCAAGCGGGACCTGGGGCTGAAGGACCTGGGAACGCTGCTGCCCGAGCACGGCGGGGTGATGGACCGCCTGGACTCCCTGATCATGACCGCGCCGGTGATCTGGCTGCTGTTGGAACTCTTCGTCGGCTCCTCCTGATCCCGCCCCCGGAGCGGCCCGGCCCTTCGGCGCCGCGGTGAGGACGCCCGGCGGGCCGGAGGGGATCCGGCCCCGTCCTGCGGCCGGGTCCCGTCAGGCGGTGACCACCCAGGAGCGGCCCTCTTCGCGCAGTCGGCGCACCAGCGCGCCGGACCCGTGCTCCTTGGCGTATCGGCGCTCGGCGTCGGTGATCGGCACCAGCCACAGCCAGCGCACGGGATCGCCGTCGACCGTCAGCCCGGTCAGGTCGGGGGCCTGTGGACCGGGCAGGCGGGCGGGATCGTCGAGCAGCAGGACGCCCGTCCAGCGCGGGTCCGCGGCGTCGGAGGCGTTCAGCGGGAACGTCTTCGGCTCGTGGTACCACTTCACCATGTCGCCGGGGGCGAACCAGGTCACCGAACGCCACGGATACTGGGCCAGCCACGGGAAGATGCTGCCCGCCCGCCGGCTCGGCAGCGTGGTCGCCACCGCCAGCTCGATCCGCGCGTAGGCGGAGACGTCGTCCTCATACAGCTCCACCGTCGGCATCCGCTGGCGGCTCATGCCGAGGGTGCTCAGCACGGTGAAGTCCCGTCCCGGGCGGGCGGGCCGCTCCGACACGCTCACCAGCGGGGCCGCGCCGGGGGCGGCGCCGGGGCCGCGGAACTGCCGTCCCACGTCGTGCCAGTAGTGTCCGCCCGGGCCGAGCCGGTTGAGCAGATGCCCGAGCACCGACTGCTGGAACTGCGCCCAGGCGCCCTCGGTGCGGCACCACCGCCAGAACGCCCGGGACCGCTCGATCCGCGCGGCGAACTCCTCGATCTCCTCCTCGAGCGGGAAGGCGAACGGGCTCTGGGCGGTCACGTCGCGGGTGTAGCCGGGGATCCCGCGGTTCATGTCGGACCAGGCCGGGATCACGCACAGCGGCTCGCCGGACTCCAGCACCGCCGCTCCGTCGCCCTCCTCGAACCAGACCACCTCCAGCGCGTCGGGGTCCAACGCGGTCCGCCCCTGGGGGTGCCGGGTGCGGCCGGCGGGCATCATCGGCGTCAGGCCCGCGTTCAGCCGGGCCAGATCCATCCCCGCCTGGGCCGGCTGGTGGTTGGCGATCCACGTCGCTCCGATCACCGTGTCCAGGGCGTCCCGCAGGTAGGCCGCGGTGGTGACGCCGTCGGTCTCCACGGTGAGACGGCGGCTGCCGTACGGGCTGATGTCGGAGAGCAGGACCTGTGTCCCCGCATCGAGGGCGGTGGACCGGGAGGAGCCCGGAGTTCTGCGCAAAACCGCCATGATCCGCACTGTAGTAGGCCGCCGTGGGCGTCGCACGGTGGTCGCACGGTGAAGGCATCACCCGGTGTTTGCCACACTGGAGGGACCATGTCTGCCACCACTCGGCCGGCTCCCGCCCCGCCGGAGCCCGGCAAGCTCACCCTCGTGGCCCCGCGCCGGGCCAAGCCGCCGCGTCACCTGGCCGATCTGACCTCCGCCGAACGCCGTCAGGCCGTGGCGGAGCTGGGGGAGAGGCCGTTCCGTGCCGATCAGCTGTCGCGGCACTACTTCGCCCGGCTGGTCGACGACCCGGCGCAGATGACCGACCTGCCCGCCGCGGCCCGCGAGCGGCTGTCCGCCGAGCTGATGCCGCCGCTGCTGACCCGGGTCCGGGCGCTGGACTGCGACGGCGGGGCGACCCGCAAGACGGTCTGGCGGCTGTTCGACGGCACGCTGGTGGAGTCGGTGCTCATGCGCTACCCCGACCGGGTCACCATGTGCGTGTCCTCGCAGGCCGGCTGCGGCATGAACTGCCCGTTCTGCGCCACCGGGCAGGCGGGGCTGACCCGCAACCTGTCCACGGCGGAGATCGTCGAGCAGGTCGTGGCGGGCGCCCGGGCGCTGGCCCGCGGGCAGATCGCCGGAGGGCCCGGCCGGGTGTCCAACGTGGTGTTCATGGGCATGGGCGAGCCGCTGGCCAACTACAAGGCGGTGCTCGGCGCGATCCGCCGGATCACCGACCCGGTTCCGCACGGCCTGGGCATCTCCCAGCGTTCGGTGACCGTCTCCACGGTCGGCCTGGTCCCGGCCATCGAGAAGCTGGCCGCCGAGGGCCTGTCGGTCCGCTTGGCGGTGTCGCTGCACGCGCCCGACGACGAGCTGCGCGACGAGCTGGTGCCGATCAACACCCGCTGGAAGGTCCGCGAGGTGCTGGACGCCGCCTGGGCGTACGCCGATCGCACCGGCCGTCGGGTGTCGATCGAGTACGCGATGATCAGGGACGTCAACGACCAGGCCTGGCGGGCCGATCTGCTGGGCAGGCTGTTGAAGGGGCGGCTGGCCCATGTCAACCTGATCCCGCTGAACCCGACGCCGGGATCGAAGTGGACCGCCTCGCGTCCGCGCGACGAGCGGGAGTTCGTGGCCCGGCTGGAGGCCCACGGCGTGCCGGTGACCGTGCGCGACACCCGGGGAAGGGAGATCGACGGCGCCTGCGGACAGCTGGCCGCCGCCACGGAGTGAGGAATGCACGAGCGGCGCTTCCCGGTGGTGCTGCGGGGATACGACTGCGCACAGGTCGATGCGGTCGCCGAGCGCATCGACCGGGCTCTGCGCACCGGATCGTGGGAGGTCACTCCCGAGGATGTGATGCGCACCCGGTTCGCGGTGGTGCTGCGGGGATACGACCAGCGGGCGGTGGACCGGTTCCTGTATGAGAGCATCGCCGAGCTGCGGGCCCGGATGGCGCCGCCGCGCCGGACGCCCGCCCGTCCCCCGATCGACCCGACCCGCGTGATCGACTGGATCGAGGCCGTGCGGTTCACCTCGCGGTCCGGTGAGCGCACCGGATACGACGCCCGGGACGTGGACGCTTTCCTGAGCCAGGTGGTCGCGGGGCTGCGCGGGGAGGGGCCCATGGTCGGCGCGGCGGAGGTGCGCGCGGCCTCGTTCCGGACCGTGCGCCTCGGGCTGGGGTACGACCGGCACGAGGTGGACCGTTTCCTCGACCGGCTGGCCGATGCGCTGGAGCCGGGGGAGCGCTGAGCCTTTTCATCGAGCCGGTCGATTCCGGCGGGCGTGAGGTATGCCGCCTTTTCGGGTGCGGTGGGAAAATGCGGAATCGACGGAAAAAGATGATCGGCGGCCTCGGCTCGTGATCGAAGAACGGCCGCCGTGAAAGGTTATCCACAATCGTAAAAGGCTCTGGTCATTCGTCGGCGCTCGGGAGACGCTACCTGGCATGGACTGGATCCTCACCGAGCGTCGGCGGCTGCACTCGTTGTTCGGCGTCTTCCTCGCTCCCGAGGTCAGCGCCGCGATCGTGCCCCTGGCCCGGCCCGCACTCCGGCTCGGCGGCCGGGGCAAGGCCGTCCGCCTGGGCGGCACGCCCCTGCTCCCGCCCGATGCGTCTTGGCCCCGCTGGGCCGGACGCCCTCTGGATTTCCTGGCCGTCGTCGACTTCGCCGAACTGGCCGCCGTCCTTCCGCAGCCCGACATCCCCCGGAGCGGCCGCGCCGCTTTCTACTATGCGAGCCGCGTCCCCCGTCCGTGGGGCAGCCGGGCCGAGGAACGCGACGGCTGGCGGGTCTTCACCGGTGATCTGGTCGAGACGACGCCTCCCGAGGGCGTCCGGTGCGCGCCGCCCCGCACCCTGGACGCCGTCCCGTTCCTGTCCCTGCCGGCCCCGCAGGAGCCGGTCCTGCAACGGGTCGAGTCCCGCTACACCGGCATCCTGGCCGTCTACGAGCAGCTGTACGCCGCCTGGCTGCAGCACATCTGGCCCGACGACCCCGTCCACCAGGTCGGCGGCTGGCCCGTCGTCGTCCAACGCCCGGTGACCGCCGAGGCCGAGCACGCCTCCAGCGGCCGCGACCCCGACCTTCCCCTCCCGCCCCCCGACCAGGCCGACGTCGACGAGTGGTGCCATCTGCTGCAACTGGACTCCGACGAGCGTCTCGGCTGGCACTGGGGGGACCCCGGCCGCGTCTACTTCTGCAGCCGCAGATCCGCGCCCTTGGAGGACTCCTGGCTCATCCTCCAGGCCCGTTGACGCGGCCCCGCCCGCCCTCCGCGCCGTAGGCTGTGCAGCGCGATCGTCGGACGGGCTTCGCACGAACGCCGCGGGGACGCCCCGGGGACACCGAGGGGACTTCGCGCGGACGTCGTGCGGAGCCGGGAGGCGCAGGGAGGACGAATGCCGGGCGCGGCGGGGAGCTGTGTCTTCTGCGGGATCGTCAAGGGCGAGCACCGGGCCCATGTGGTGCTGGACACCGCGGAGGCGCTGGCGTTCCTGGACAGCCGGCCGCTGCTGAAAGGGCACACGCTGCTCGTGCCGAAGGAGCACCACCAGACCCTTCCCGAGCTGCCTCCCGAGCTGCTGGCGCCGTTGTTCGGACACGCCCAGCGGCTGGCCGCCGCCATGGAGGAGGCGCTGGGCGCGGCCGGGTCGTTCGTGGCGATGAACAACCGGGTCAGCCAGAGCGTGCCCCATCTGCACGTCCACGTGGTTCCCCGCAATCGCAAGGACGGGCTGCGCGGGTTCTTCTGGCCTCGGGTCCAGTACGCCTCCGAGGAGGAGGCCGCGGACTACGCGGCCCGCCTGCGCGAGGCGTTGCGCGGGCCCCGATAGCGCACGACTCGGAGCGGTCGCCCGGGGCGCACGGTGCCGGCGGGTTCAGGGGCATCCGGTCCGGCCGTCGAGGAGCTCGCGCATGATGTCGGGATGACCGGCGTGCCGGGCGGTCCCCTCGATCATGTGCAGCACGATCCAGCGCGCGGTCGTGCTGCCGTACCGAGGGTGCAGGACGGTCGCGCGCCGGTCCGGATCGACCGACCGCACGATCTCAACCGACCGGGCGCACTGCCGCCGGTAGTCCTTCACCAGCCGGTCCAGCGGAACGTCGTCGACGCGGAAGTCCCGGTTCGGATCCTCCTCGGTCCACGGCGCCAGATCCGGGCCGCCGAGCAGCACCCGTTCGAACCGGTTGTACTCCACCCACCGCAGGTGGCTGAGCGGCCCCGCCACCGTCATCGGCGGAGAGGTCTCCGGCAGCGGCCGGCGGTGCGCGGCCTCCTCGGTCAGAGATCGGCGCACTTGCGCAGCACCGCGGCACGCTGCCTGCCGAGGAAGTCCAGCGGCAGATCCATTTCGGTCACGGGTCCTCCGGGGCGGCGGCACCGGCCTCCATCTGATCATGAGAACGGGGTGCGGATCAGACCGGGCCGGCGCGGATCCGCCCGCCGATCGGCCGGCCCGGCGCCGACGCCGGGCGGTCCGGGGCCGACGGCGGCCGGCTAGGCCAGAGCCTCCAGGCGTTCGGCGAACTCGGCGGCGGTGGGACGGGCGCTCGGCTCGTCCAGGCAGGAACGGACCAGGTCGGCGACCTTCGGGGGAAGGCCGTCGCTGATCATGGGCGGGGTGCTGAGGACCGTGCGCAGCGTCAACAGCGGGTCGTGCACCGGCAGACCCCCGTAGAGGCCCGTCCCGGCGGTGAACCGGTGCAGGACCGCGCCCAGCGACCACACGTCCACCGCGGTGGTCGCCGGATCCCCGCGCAACAGCGCCGGATCGGTGAACTCCACCGACGGCAGCGCCCCCATTCCGGTGATCGTGGCGCCCTGGGTCAGCACCTGCGCCAACCCCAGGTCGGCGAGCTTGCCGCCGTTCTCGGTGAGCAGCACGTTGGACGGGGTGATGTCGCGGTGCACGATCCCCGCCTCGTGCAGGGCCTGAGCCGCGCGGGCGGCGCAGGCCAGCGCCCGGTGATAGTCGGCCAGGCCGCGCGGCCTGGCCGGAGAGGCCAGCGACCCGTCCGGCAGGTACTCCATGGAGTAGTAGAAGACCCCCGCCTGCTGTCCGGCGTCGTACAGCGTCACCAGGTGCGGGGAGCGGACGGCGGCGAACGCCTTCAGCTCCCGGGTGGCGCGGCGGAAGGCGTCCTCGCCCGTTCCGCCGAGCACCTTGACGACCACGTACTCGTCCGTGATCGGCAGCCGCTCGGGCCGGCGCGCCAGGAAGAACTCGCCGTGGTTGCCCCTCCCGAGCGAGCGGATGAAGTCGTAGTCGGCGATGCCCTGCATCAGATGTCCTTTCCCGCCGGCTGAACGACCCGGCGCTCGGTCGGATCGACCACGGTGACCCGCCGCCCGGCGGCGCGCCGCACGGCGGCGTGTCCGGGGACGGTCGAGGCGATGACGATCACGTCGGGTTCGGCGCCGGCCACCAGTTCGGGCAGCTCGGCGGCCGCGTCGGCGGCGAACCGGCTGACCACCCGGACCGGCGGCCCCTCGGCGCGGATCGCGGCGGCCAGCTCCTCCAGCCGGGCCATGGCGTCGGCCATCTCGGCCAGCTCCGCCGACAGGCCCGGCCCGACCTCCGGCCGTTCGGTCCGGCAGGGCCGCAGATGGACCAGCAGCACCTCGCGGGAACCGGTGCTGGCCGCCTCCGCCCGGGCGATCTCGGCCAGTCCGCCGACCCGCTCGGGATCCTCCACGACCACCAGCACCCGCCGGTCGACCCGCGGTCCCGCGGCCATGCGCCGCGCCTCGGCCAGGTCCCGCTCGACCTGCCGGGCCGGATGGACCCGATTCAGCAGCGGACCGGTCATCGCGGTGGTGACCAACGCCGTCACCACCATCAGCGAATACAGCTCGGTGTCCAGGACGCCCTCGTCCAGGCCCACGCTCAGGATCACGATCTCGGTGAGCCCGCGGGTGTTGAGCAGCGCGGCCAGCGCCGCCGCCTGACGGCCCGGGATCCGCTGCAGCCGGGCCGCCGCGTAGGCGCCGCCCAGCTTGCCGCCGATCGCCACGAGCAGGATCACCGCCAGCGCGCCGACGCCGCTCGCCTCCAGGGCGGTCAGGTCCACCGACATCCCGGCCACCACGAAGAACATCGGCAGCAGCAACAGCACCGTCAGCTGCTCCAGCCGCTGGAGGATCTCGTGGTTGAGCCGCTCGGCGCCCGCCCGCGGCATCACCGCGCCGAACAGGAACGCCCCGAAGATGAAGTGGACGTGCATCCACTCGGCGGCCCACGCCGACGCGAACAGTCCCGCCAGCACCACCGCCAGCAGGTCGGGCGTCAGCCGCCCGGCCCGCTCATGGACCGGCACCAGCCGTCGCAGCAGGGGCCGCACGCCCAGGAACATCACCAGCGCGAACGGCGCCGCCAGCGCCACCCGCCAGGGGTCGGATCCCCCCGCCCCGGCGATGGCGACCGCCACCGCCAGCACCGTCCAGGTCAGCACGTCGACCACGGCCGCGCAGGCCAGCGCCAGCCCGCCCAGCCGGGTGCGGTGCATCTGCCGGTCGGTCAGGATGCGGGCCAGCACCGGGAACGCCGTCGCCGACACGGCCGCGCTGAAGAACAGCACGAACGGCAGCGTCCGGCCCCGGTCGTGGTCGGGGGCCAGCCACAGCGCCGCCAGGCAGCCCAGACCGAACGGCAGCAGCGTCGAACCCAGCGACACGCCCACGGCGATCCGGCCCCTGCCGCGCACCAGCCGCCGGTCCAGCTCCAGGCCGACCACGAACATGAACAGCACCAGGCCCACGTCGGCCAGGCCCTTGAGCATCGGCCGCAGGTCGGCGGGGAACAGCTCCCCGCCGATCGGATCGCCCAGCAGCGTCGGGCCCAGCACGATCCCGGCCACGATCTCGCCGACCACCGCGGGCTGGCCGATCAGCCGGGCGCCCGCGCCCAGCAGCCGGGCCAGCGCGAGGACGATGACGATGTCCAGCAGCAGAAGGTCGACCCGCATCAACGCTTCCTGTGCGATTCGTAGCGGAAGCTGCGCGAGGCTCCCAGCCGCACCGTGGTGCCCGGCCAGATCTGGACGGGGGTGCCGGTGGGGATCTGCTGGTACTCCGACTCGCCCGGCGGGATCACATAGGTGCCGTTCACCGAGCCCAGGTCGACCAGCATCACGTCCCAGTCCTTGAGCATCACGTGCAGGTGCCGGCGCGACACCGAGCCGTTCCGGTCGTCGACCCGGGCGGGACGCGCCGTGCCGGCGGCGACCGGCTCGGCCCGCTCCGGGTCCCGGCCCATCACGTAGTCGGTGTCCAGCCGCAGCACCATCCCGTCGTCCAGCAGCAGCACGCCCAGCGGGGGACGCGGGCCGCGCCGCGGGATCATCGTGAGCTGGCCCATGGAGATGCCGCACACCTCGCAGTAGTGGGCGCGAGGATCGTTGAAGTGCCCGTTCTTGCACTCCGCGCCCCACACCTCGGGGCGGGAGTCCGGTTCGAGGTCGGGCCGGGCGGGCGGCGGCGCGGGCGCGGCGGGCGCGTCCGCCGTCCGGACCAGCAGCACCGACTCGAACGGCTGCGACCTGATGTCCTCGTCGGGGACGTCGCCGGGCGTCGCCTGTGCGGCGGGCTCATGAGGCGTCGGCGGCGTGCCCGGCGGGGTGAGGGCGTCGGCCCGTCGCGGCGCGGCGGGCGCGTCCGCGGGGACCTCGCGGCGCGGGTCGGTCGGGGCCTCCGGGGGCCGGTGGGCCTGCGCTCCGCTCCGCTCGGAGTGCCGGACGGGCCGGGCGGCGTCGGCCGGGCCGGCCGTCCACTGCAGGCCGCCGCCGGGAACCGCGCCGGCGTCGAGCCGTGCCCGCGGGTGCGGCTCCCCGGCCGTCGCCAGCCGCAGCTCGATCCGGCTCGCCGGACCGTTCACGAACCGGTCGGTCCAGGTCAGCGCGGTCTGCCCGCCCAGCGTCAGCTCGCCTTCACCGCCGGACACGGTCACCGTGGCGTTTCCGCAGACCAGCACCGCCGTTCCCCCGTCGGCGGGGCCGGCCACCGCGCAGGCGGCCGTCGACGTGGTCATCGCGCCGGCCAGCACCTGCGCCACGTTCCGGATCAGGGCGCGGCCGGCGTCGGGGCCGCCGCCCTCGCCCGAGGCGGCCCACAGCGCCTGCAGGAGCCGCTCGGTCAGTTCGTCGGCGGCGTCGCAGGCCAGCAGCAGCCCGCCGACATGGGCGACCAGCCCGTCGCCCGTCAGCGGCCGCACCACCGGGCCGGAGGGGACGCCGGGGGGAGGGGCCGGGGACTGCGCGTCGCGATGGGGACGGTTCATACCAGGCGCCCTCCCCGGAACCTCCAGCGGATGAAGGGCACCCGCATCGGACCGTTCGCCACCAGCCACACCGCCAGCCACACCGCGAGGAAGTGGGTCCAGAACGCCGCGGCGGGCGGGTTCACCGCGACCCCCGGGATCGCCTCCAGCGCCAGCAGCGCCCACACCAGCAGGCCCTCGTTGATCAGGGTGAGCAGGCCGAACAGCGTCGGCCAGTCCTTCTCCCAGCGGAACTGCATGAGGGCGTGGTAGACGAACTCCCAGGCCACCCCGAGCACCGCGACGGCGGCGAGCACCGCCACGGCGGTCCGGTACAGGTCGGCGAGTTCGGCGTCTCCGGTGCCTGGCAGCACGGGCACGATCAGCGCGGTCACCGCCAGGCCGACCGTTGCGAGCAGGAAGAGCCGGGTTTGGATCCGGCCGAACAGCGTGGGTACCACGATGGTTCCTTCCTTTTCCTGACGGGCCGGGCGACCACGGCGGACGAGCATCGTCCGGCCCCTTTCCGGGGCCCGGGAAAACCCCCCGAGAGAGCAGATCAGACGGCTTTGTTAAAAGCCCATTTGAACCACTGCGACGTGGACCGGAACGGTCCCATCTTCTTGCAGAAACCCCGGCGGGCCAGATCGTCGGCGATCTCCTGGGCGGCGATCTGCAATCCCAGGAAGGTGTCCACTCCGGGGAAATATCCGCCGAGGGTGGCCGCGCCCGAGGCGTACAGCGCCCCGTCGCCGCTGGCGGTGCCCTTCACCTCGAAATGCCGTTCCACCTCCAGCCGGCCCAGCGGATTGCGTTCCGCTCCGCCGTGCTGCAGCAGGTCGGCCAGCACCCGGTGCTCGGCGATGTCGGCCTCCAGCCCGGTGCAGTCGATGATGAAGTCCGACACGTACTGCTGGATCCGGCCGTTGCTGCTGCGCACATGGCTGATCAGCCGGCCGTCGGGTCCGGGCTCGACCTTGTCCACCATGCCCTGGAACGCGTGGTACCAGTTCTCCCTGCGTCCCTTGGCCATCTGCTGCTGCCAGCGCCGCCGCTTGGGCGTGTTGGTGCCGCCGATGTCCTGGTAGAGCTTCTTGCGGTCCTCGCCCTCCAGCTTGCGCATCCGCGCCTTGAGCTGGCCGCCCCAGACCGATTTGGGGTAGTTGAAGCCCTGATAGGCCCAGCCGTGGCCGCCCTTGCGCCGCATGAAGACGTTCGGCCCGTGCGACCCGGTGACGAACGTGCGGAAGATGTGCACGATCTGCGTCTGCAGGCCGAACTCCTCCCGGTCGTCCATCAGGCGTTGCAGCACCCGGGAGGCGACGATGCCGCCGCCGCGCACCATCACGACGCCCGGTCGGGTCTTGAGCGCCTCATAGACGTGCTCGTGCCGCTCGTAGGCGTTCACCACCCGGGTGTAGTCCCGGTGGCGCTCGCGGAAGTCCTGCAGATCGGGCAGGAACTTCAGGCCCGGATAGCCGACCGCCAGGTGCACGTACTGGGAGCGGAACGCCACCCGCCGGGTCTCGCTGAGCCCGTCCGGCGGCGTCAGGATGGTGAAGTAGCCTCCGCCGACGCGTTTGCGCACCATCCGGACCTGGCCCTTGACCAGCATGTCCCAATAGGAGATGCGCTTGGCCTCGCGTTCGAGTCCGCGGAAGACCGTGCCGGCGCGCGGGGTCCAGTAGTCGTTGAGGATCGGCTCGGTGGCGATCTGCCACAGATGGCTGAGCCTCTTCTCCCGCCAGGCCTCCTCCAGCGCGTAGGAGGGGAAGCCCCACAGGTTGTCCGGGCGGGAGGAGGAATCGGAGCGGATGCGTTCGGGGCGAGGGATCTGGGAGACCCGGGTCAGATATTCGTAAGTCTCCCAGGGCGTGTCGATGTTCGACAACACCCGCATGCGGTCGGTCGGCACCCCGTAGATCCGGAGGTAGTCCACCGTGACGAAAGATCCGATCCCGCCCCCCACGGTGACGAACGGAATGTCGTGGATCGGGATTCCGGCGGCGCTCACCTGCTCGTCGGTCCACTGGGATGTCTGCAGCAACTCGGGAGTCAGGTCGCCGCGGATCGGTGGGCTGGAGTGCATGTTGATCCCCTGGTCCGAGATATCGCCGTCTCACCGCGTTAGATGCGAGAACCCTGAAGCTGGTTGAAAACAGTGGGCGACAGGGCTGCGCTCTCGGACGGACAGGGCCCCGTCCCGGAAAGGACAGGAAAAGGTTTCTTTAAGGGAAGGTTTTAATCCGGGGACTCGTCCTCGGCGCCGAAGATCATGGACGAGATCTCCAAGTAGAGCTGCTCCGGATACGGCATATAGGTGATGTTCCGCAGCGCCTGCTTGTCGCCGGCGGACTCGATCTCGAACTCGCCGTACCCCAGCATCCGGCCCAGCACCGACCGGTTCAGCTTGATGTCCTCCACCTTGGCCAGCGGCATCATCGCGACCTTGCGGTTGAGCACGCCGGTCACCATCATCACCCGGTGCTCGGTCACGATGAAGAATTCCACCGACCAGCTGATCACCTTCCACCCCAGCCGGCCCACCAGGAGCAGCCAGGGCAGCCACAGCAGCGGGAACCCGGTGAACAGATGCACCCCGGCCGACACCAGCAGTCCGCCCAGCGTCTCGGCCGCCGCCTGCAACAGCACCGCGGGATGTCGCCGCACCGCGATGACGTTGCGCTCATAGGACATCAGGTACTTGTCGACCGTCCGCGACGCGGTGTCGCGGAACACCATCATGTCCTGCATGTTCATCGGCGGCGCCCTCGTCGAGGTCGGGATTCCCCACCGTAGCGGAGCGGCGGACGCGGCGCAGTGACCCGGCGGGCCTTGTCACCGGACCGGCCGCGCCGCAGGATGGCGGCATGGAGGCCGCCGGGGATCCGCACCGCCCGCACGACCCGCACGAGGTGACGACGCGTCCGATCTGGCGGCTGCTGATCCGCGGGCTCGGCCTGTTCCTGCCCGAGCGGAACGCGACGCCCCAGGCCCTCGTCCCGGTGGACCGGACCACCGTGCTCGCCCCGCCGGTCTATCTGGACCCGCGCACCGGATTCGGCTTGCAGCTGCGGCTGCGCGGACGACGGCGCATGCCCCGGCCGGACCGGGAGGTGTACGTGCGCGGCCGGCCGTCCCCGGGATACGGCATCGTGATCGCCGGACCCGCGGCGGTGGTCGGCAGCCGGGTGGTGGACGCCGCGGCCCTGATCCGCTACGCCCGGCGGCTGGTCTTCGCCGAGCTGTACGACCCCGCCGACGCCGCGAGCATGTCCGCGGCGGTCCGGGCGGTGCGCTCGGTCGAGGCCGCCGTGCTGCTGGACCGGGCCGGCGGAGTGGGGCTGTGCGCCGAGGTGGATCGCGCCACCGGTGAGATCGGCTGCCCGCTGGCGGTCCGTCTGGACGCGCCCGGGGGAGGGGTGCGCGCCTACGCGGTCGGCGGCCGGTTCGCCCACTCGGTCAGCTCCCACAGCTGATGGGCGGCCCGCCGGCGGAGCCGCAGGGCCGCCTCGGCGGGGCTCCAGGCCGCCTCCTCGGCGTCCGGCTCGGCCGTCTGGGAGGGGGTGAGCACCGCGCCCAGCAGCTCCTCCCGGGTGCGGACGATCAGCAGCGGGCCGATCTGCGCGATGGCGCCGTCGCTGTCGTGCAGCGCGCGCAGCAGTCCCTGGAACGCCGTCTCCTCCGGGGGGACGGGGCGTTCGGCCGGGTGCGGGGCGCCCGCCACCCGTACGTCGGTCGGCAGCAGCGCGGCGCGGTTCGGGTCCGCCCCGGTGGAGATCAGCAGCTCGGTGAACGCGCCCGCCAGCTCTCCTGCGCTCCGCCCGGCCAGGAAGTAACGCAGCCGCCGCGGCCCGTCCGGCTCGCCCTCCCCGAAGCGGAACCGCACCCGCAGCCCCACCGCCTGTACGCATCGCTCGTACACCTCGCCCAGCACGTCGTGCAGGCGCGGATCGCGCACCCACAGCCGTCCGGGCAGCGGCTCCGCCCGATCGGCCCGCTCGCCGAGCAGGGACCGGCGGGCCGCCTCGTCCAGCTCGTCGCCGGTGTACCGCAGCAGGTCGTCGACGACGTCCTCGAGGTCCTCCAGCGTGCGGGTCAGGTCGCGCTGCAGCTCCCGGATCTCGGCGCCGCTGCGCTCCAGCTCCGCCAGCCGCTCCAGCGCCGCCCGCGCGGACGTCCCGTCCGGCGCGGCCCCGCCCCGCTCGGCGAGCGGACGCAGCCTGCCCTCCAGGTCGGTCAGCGTGCGCCGCACCGCCGAGAGGGCGATGCGCTGCTGCTCGAGCCGGTGCAGCCGGGCCTCCTGCGCCTTGAGGCAGTCGTCGGCGTGGCGGACCAGCTCGCCCAGTTCCTCGAGCCGACGGGTGACGCTCCGCAGTCGCTCCTCCAGGGCGGGCAGCACCTCGCGCTTGACCCGGGACAGCTCGGCGGTGAGCCGCTCGCCCACCGTGACCAGCACCCCGCTCTGTTTGCCGACCTGTTCGCGCAGCTCCTCGACGCGCCGCTCGAACGCCCTGGCCTGGTCCCTGCTCTGCTTGCCGACCCACAGCTCCAGCGCCCCCACGACCATGCACAGCACCAGCAGGACGACGGTCATCGGGCTCCTCGCAGGCGGCCGGTCGGGCGAACGGTGATGATCGCGACAATAACCTACGTAGCCGCCATTCACCGGGCAGGTTACTGACCTGCCAGAAACCCCTAACGTCAGGCCGTGCGGCCTGTCGGCCGTCGTCATTCGAACATATAATCGAATGCATGGACGACACGCGCACGCCGGCCCGGCCTCACGACCTGCCGCCAGCCGAGATCGCCGCGCTGGCCCTCTCGCTCGCCCACCTGGGCAGCGGCCCCCAGGCCGCCGCCGCCCGCCGCGCCCTGCGGCACCTGACCGCCGACCTGTCCGACGACCCCGTCACCAGCAGCACCCTGAGCACCCTGACCACGCCGTTGGCCGAGGCCGTCGCCGACCGCGCCCGGGTCATCGCCGAGGCGATCACCGAGCGCCGCGTCGTGCGCCTCTGCTACGGCGACGCCAACGCCAACGTCACCATTCGCGAGGTCGAGCCCGTCACCTGCCTGGTCCACCGCGACCACTGGCACTTCGTCGGCTGGTGCCGCCTGCGGCGCGGCGTCCGCGCCTTCCGCTTCGACCGCATCCTCGCCGTCGAGCCCACCGGGATCCCCGCCCCCCAGCGCCCCGTCTCCGGCTTCCTGCCCTGGCGCCGCGCCGCCTCCGCCGCCGCCTGACCTCCCGGCCGGCGGGCGCGGCGGGGACCCCCTGCTCGCCGCGCCCGCCCTCCACCGCGGGCCCGGACCCGCCGACGGGCGCGTCGCCCGTCCCGAGCGCGGGTCCGGACGCGAAGGCGGCCCGATCCGTGAACGGGCGCCCTGCGAGGTGCCGTGTCCGTCGGGCGGACGACGGATCGCACCGCCGCGCCGCGAGAGGCGCGGGCCGGCGGTCACGACCGGCCGGCCGGGCGGGGGCCGCGGTCCGTGTCCCCGTCGACGACGGCGCCGGACACGGCGGCGCGATCCCCGGGCGGCGGGCTACAGGAGCCCCAGATAGGCGCCGCCGTCGACGGGGATCGCCGCGCCGGTGACGAAACGGGCGTGCTCGGAGCACAGGAAGACGGCGCAGGCGCCGAAGTCGTCCGGATCGCCCACCCGACCCATGGGGACGGCCGCGGCGGCCTTGGACAGGTCTCCGCCGTGGAGCCGGCGGAGACGATCGGTGGCGTGCGAGCCGGGGAGCAGGGAGTTGACGGTGACGCCGTCGCGGGCGACCTCCAGGGCGAGCGTCTTCAAAAAGCCGGTGGCGCCCGCGCGGGCCGTGTTCGACAGGATGAGGCCGCCGATGGGCTGGCGCACGGAGATGGACGTGATGGCCAGCACCCGGCCCCACTTGCGTTCGCGCATGGCCGGGACCGCGGCCTTGCACATGGCGACGACCGACATCAGGTTGAGGTCCAGCGCCGCCCGATAGGCCTCCACGTCGATGTCGTCGAAGCCGCCGGGCGGGGGGCCGCCGGCGTTGGTCACCAGGATGTCCACTCCGCCCAGCAGGCGCTGCGCCTCCTCCACGAAGGCGACGGCGCCCTCCGGCGTGCCGACGTCGGCGACGATCGGATGAGCGTTCTCGCCGATGTCGGCGGCGGCCTTCTCGATGCGTTCCCTGTCACGACTGCAGACGGCCACCTGCACGCCCTCGGCGGCCAGCGCCCGTGCGGTGGCGAATCCGAGCCCGCTGCTCGCGGCGGCGACGGCGGCGCGTCGTCCGGTCAGTCCAAGGTCCATGCCGAGCACGCTACTGCGGTCGCCTCGGTGCCCGGACCCCGGGCGGATCGTCGACGATCCGCCCGGGGCGGGGCGCCTCAGGCGGTTCACACGGTCCGGGCGACGGCGTCGCGGACGACCTCGACGAGGCGGCCGCTCCGGGCGTGGGCGGCGCGCTGCAGGCGGGCTCCGGTGCCGCGGACCCGGAGCGACCGGAGCGCCCGCCGCACCGCCGCCAGGTCGCCGGAGCCCTCCAGGGCGCCGCGCACATGCTCGACCAGCGCCTCGATCACCGTTCCGGCGGGCGCCGGCCGCCAGGTCGTCGGGTGGATCAGCGGGCCGCGCAGCCCGGACCGGGCGGCCCGCCACATCGCCAGGCGCAGCACCTCGGTGCGCACCGGGTCGGGCGGCTCACCGGCGCGCCAGGCGCGGGCGGCGGTCTCCACCAGCCCCCGGACCAGCGCGGCCACCAGCACGGTGTCCTCGGCGATCAGGCACACGTCGGCCACCCGGACCTCGACCGTGGGGTAGGTGCGGGACAGGCGCGCGTCGAAGTAGACCATGCCCTCGTCCAGCAGCACGCCGGTGGCGATCATCGTCCGGACCGTGTCCCGGTAGGCCCGGGCGTCTCCGAAGACGGCGGTGGGGCCGCTGGAGGGCCAGCCCTGCCACACCTGCCACCGCCAGCTGTCGTATCCGGTGTCGCGCCCCTGCCAGAACGGCGAGTTGGCGCTGAGGGCCAGCAGCGGCGCCAGCCACGGCCGGATGCGGTCCAGCACGCCCACCCCCTCCTCGGGGGAGGAGACCTCCACATGCACGTGGCAGCCGCAGATGAGCTGCTCGTCGGCGACCCGGGCGTACTGGTCGGCCAGCCGCCGGTACCGGTCCCGGGGGGTCAGCGACGGGTGCACCGCCATCGGGGAGGTCGCCAGCGCCGCGATCCGCACGCCCGCCTCGCGGGCCGCCCGGTCCGCCGTCCGCCGGCGGTGCCGCACCTGCCCGGCCAGCTCCTCCAGCGTGGTGCAGGGCCGGGTGCAGATCTCCAGCTGCTCGCGCTGCAGCTCGCTTCCGATCCCGCCGTCGACCAGCGGGCTCGCGTGCAGCCCCTCCCCCTGGAGGCGGGCGCGGCGAAGGACCGCCCCGGACATCGCACGGGGAGCCCCGCTCTCCGGGTCGACGAGCAGCAGCTCCTCCTCGACCCCGAAACTGCGCAAGCCCACATCACGGTTCTGCCCCAGAGAACCCCATGTCAGGGGGAAGAGCTCGCCAACGCAGGCAAAGTCCGCGCCCGTTCCGCTCCCGGCGACGCTCCCGGCACCGGCGCCGCCGGCGCTCCGGCACGGCGACCGCCTCGAGGAGGGCGCCCTCGGGAGCGCCGTCGGAGGGCGCCCCGGTCCCGTCCCGCATTCGCACGGGACCCGCCCGTGGCGGCCGCCGGCCGCTCCGTCGCCCCGCCGGCGTGCGCGACGCCGGGGCCGTCAGGACGGGCGCTGGCGGATGGAGTCCAACGCCATCAGGGCGACGTGCAGGGAGACGCAGGAGTCGACGTCGTCCAGATCGACGTCCAGGATGCGGGAGATGCGGCGCAGACGCTCATAGAGCGCGGGACGGGACAGGTGCGCCCGCTGGGCGGCCAGGGCCTTGTTGCGGCCGGCGGCCAGATAGACGGACAGGATGCGGGTCAGGTCGGTGCCGCGCCGGGCGTCATGGTCCAGCAGCGGGCCGAGCTCCCGTTCCACGAACGTCTGCAGCCGGGCGTCGTCCCGGAGCAGGTGCAGCAGGCCGCGCAACCGCAGATCGGGCAGACGGTACAGGAAACGGTCGTCCGAGTCGCGGCGGGCCGCGTCGGCGACCTGGTCGGCCTCCAGGAACGACCGGCGCACGTCGCGGATGGACTCCACCACCGATCCGGCCGCCATCACCGCCCCGGAAGGGCAGGAGGCGCGGATGCGATCGGCGATCCGGCGCAGCGCCCGCTCGGCGTCGACGCGGGCGGGCAGGGAGATCAGCACCCCGACCCGCGCCTCCTGCGGCCCGGCCTCGTCCAGCAGGCCGACCAGGGCAGGGAGCCGGGCGTCGCGGCAGGCGGCGGTGGCGGCCTCGGCCAGCGCGGCCAGCGTCTGGTGCTCGCCCGCACCGCCGAGGGCGCCGTCGGCGGCGCCGGAGGCGGTCTCGGCGGAGCCGTCCCGGGGGCGCAGCACGACGCCCAGCAGCCGACGGCCGACCAGCGGGACGCCGAGGGCGCGGGCGCGGGCGGCGGCCTCGGCCGGGTCGGCGTAGGCGCGGGCCAGGATGCCGGAGATGATCGTGCCGTGCGCCTGGCGTTCCAGGCTCTCGGCCTGCCGGTCCAGCAGCCGGACCAGCGCCAGCGTGGTCGCCGCCCGTTCGATCAGCACCACGTCGCGCGGGGTGGGCGGCCCGCCGCCGACGATGATCAGCCGGCCCCAGTCCTCGTCGCGGGCGCCGACCGTGGCGACCAGCCAGCCGGAGGCCGGGTCGTAGGCGGTGCGACGGTCCGGACGCACCGCCCGGGACCGGGTCTCCCACACCGCCAGCAGCTCCGCCGGGTCGGCCCCGGCGGTCTCCACGGCCAGCACTTGATGGGCCAGGTTCTCCAGCACCACCGGGCGTCGCGCCAGCGCGGCCACCTGGCGGATCACCTCCGCGGGGGAGGCGCCCTCCACCGACAGCCGGGTGAAGATCTCGTGCAGCTGCTCGGAAGCCCGCAGCTCGTCCAGCTGGGCGTCCAGGATCCGGGCGTGCACCGCCTCGGTGATGTCGATGAACACCGTCTCCCGGGCGAGCGCGATCACCGGCAGGCCGTGCTCCTCGGCGGCGTCGCGCAGCGCGGCGGGCAGCTCTTCGACATAGCGGCGGCCCAGCTCGATCATCAGCCCGCTGGCGCCCGCCTCGGCCAGCTCGGCCACGTATCCGCGCAGCCGGTCCGGTTCATCGGGCAGGGCGATGCCGGTGGTCAGCACCAGTTCGCCGCCGTGCAGCAGGTGGCCGATGTCGGCGATCTCGGCGACGTGCACCCAGCGCACCCGGGTGTCCAGCCGGTCCGCCCCCGCCACCACCCGGGGCTGTCCGCGGCGGACGGCCTCCAATTCCAGCACGTCGGCCAGGCTGGGGTGCATTCCAGCGAGAATATCCTCCGCATGTCGCGGGCGGCCCGCCCAGGTGGCGCCGCCCGCCCGGAGCGGTGTCGGGGCCGCCGGCCCGGGCATGATGGCGCGCAGGGAGGAGAGGACCCATGAGCCTGCTGGACGAACGGTCGATCGCCGCCGAGCTGGAGACGACGCCCGGCTGGGAACGGGACGGGGAGGCCATCGTCACCACGGTGCGCCTGGCCGACTTCGCCGAGGCCATGGCGTTCGTCAACCGGGTCGCCGAGCTCGCCGAGGAGGCCGACCACCACCCCGACATCACGATCCGCTGGAACACGGTGACGCTCAGCCTGTCCACGCACTCGGCGGGCGGCCTCACCGGCAAGGACTTCGACCTGGCGCGGCGGATCAACGGGCTGCGCGGCTAGCCGCGCCCGCCCGGACGCGCCCGCCCGGACACACCGTCAAGGAACGTCCCGCGGAGCCGACACAGTGTCTCTGGTGCCGCCGGTCCGGCGGCACCAGACTTGACCCATGTCGGACTTGCTCGCACGTCACCGCGCGGTCATGCCGGACTGGGTCGCCCTGTACTACGAACGGCCCATCGAGATCGTCTCCGGCCGAGGGAGGCGGGTCACCGACGCCGACGGCCGCACCTACCTGGACTTCTTCGGCGGCATCGTGACCAACATGCTCGGCTACGACGTGGCCGAGGTGCGGGAGGCGGTGGAGCGGCAGCTGGCCACCGGCGTGGTGCACACCTCGACCGCGTATCTGCTGCGCGGTCAGGTCGAGCTGGCCGAGAAGATCGTCCGGCTGTCGGGCATCGAGAACGCCAAGGTGTTCTTCACCAACTCCGGCACCGAGGCCAACGAGACGGCCCTGCTGCTGGCCACCTACGCCCGCAAGAGCGACCAGGTGCTGGCGATGCGGCAGAGCTACCACGGCCGCTCGTTCGGCGCGCTGGGGGTGACCGGCAACCGCTCTTGGCGCAACAACTCCTACTCGCCGCTGAACGTGCACTTCCTGCACGGCGCCGACCGGCGCCTGCCGCAGTTCGCCGGCCTGTCGGACGCCGACTACATCAAGGTCTGCGTCGAGGACCTGCGGCATCTGCTGGCCACCGCCACCGGCGGCGACGTGGCGGCGCTGATCGCCGAGCCGGTGCAGGGGGTGGGCGGCTTCACCATGCCCCCCGACGGGCTGCTGGCCGCCTACAAGGAGGTCCTGGACGAGTACGGGGCGCTGCTCATCTCCGACGAGGTGCAGACCGGCTGGGGGCGGACCGGGGAGACGTTCTTCGGCATTCAGGCCCACGGGGTGACGCCGGACATCATGACCTTCGCCAAGGGGCTGGGCAACGGCTTCGCGATCGGCGGCGTGGTGGCGCGCGGAGAGCTCATGGACGCGCTGCACGCCTCGGGGCTGTCGACCTTCGGCGGCAACCCGATCGCGATGGCCGCCGCCAACGCCACCTTGGACTACGTGCTGGAGCACGACCTGCAGGCCAACGCCGCGAAGCTCGGCGCGCTGATCATCGGCGGGCTGCGGGAGGCCGCCGGGCGGCTGCCGGTGGTGGGGGACGTGCGCGGCAAGGGCCTGATGTTCGCCGTCGAGCTGGTCGACCCCGGCACCGGCGAGCCCGCCCCCGCGCTGGCGGGCCGGATGATGGAGGAGACCCGCGAGCGCGGCCTGCTGGTCGGCAAGGGCGGCCTGTACGGCAACGTCGTCCGGATGGCGCCGCCGCTCACGTTGACCGAGGACGAGGCCCGCGAGGGCCTGGGCATCCTGATCGACTCCCTGGAAGCGACGAACGAGGCCGCCAAGTGAACGCAGGCACGGTGAACGCGGACAAGCACGTCCGGCACTGGATCGACGGCAAGCCCTACGACGGTCCGGCCGACCGGCAGGGCGACATCTGCGAGCCCACCACCGGCCGGGTGGCGGGGAAGGTCGACTTCGCCGGACCCGAGGAGGTGAACGCCGCGGTCGCCGCCGCCAAGGCCGCCTGGCCCGCCTGGCGGGACGCCTCGCTGGCCCGGCGCACCGCGGTGCTGTTCCGCTTCCGGGAACTGCTGGCCGCGCACCGCGACGAGCTGGCCGCGCTGATCGGCTCCGAGCACGGCAAGGTCCGCTCCGACGCCCTCGGGGAGGTGACCCGCGGCCTGGAGGTGGTGGAGTTCGCCTGCGGGATCCCGCATCTGCTCAAGGGCGGGTTCTCCGAGAACGTCTCCAGCCGGGTGGACGCCTACACGATCCTGCAGCCGCTGGGCGTGGTCGCGGGGATCACCCCGTTCAACTTCCCGGCGATGGTGCCGATGTGGATGTTCCCGATAGCGATCGCCTGCGGCGACACGTTCGTGCTCAAGCCGTCGGAGAAGGACCCCTCGGCCTCGGTGCGGCTGGCCGAGCTGTGGGTCGACGCCGGGCTGCCGGACGGGGTGTTCAACGTGGTGCACGGGGACCGGATCGCGGTGGACGCCCTGCTGGAGCATCCGGACGTCAAGGCGGTCAGCTTCGTCGGCTCCACCCCCGTCGCCCGGCACGTGTACGCGACCGCCGCGCGGCACGGCAAGCGGGTCCAGGCGCTCGGCGGCGCCAAGAACCACATGGTGGTGCTGCCCGACGCCGATCTGGACCTGGCCGCCGACGCGGCGGTGTCGGCCGGGTTCGGCTCGGCCGGTGAGCGGTGCATGGCGATCTCGGTGGTCGTCGCGGTCGAGCCGGTGGGCGACCGGCTGGTGGACAAGATCCGGGAGCGGGCGGCGGACCTGCGCGTGGGCCCGGGCGACGACCCGCGCTCGCAGATGGGGCCGTTGATCACTCGGGAGCACCGCGACCGGGTCGCCTCCTACATCGACGGGGCCCGGCGGCAGGGCGCCGCCGTGGTGGTGGACGGGCGCGAGGTCGCGGTGGAGGGGGCCGAGTACGCCGAGGGCTTCTGGCTCGGCCCGACCGTGCTGGACCGCGTGACGCCGGCGATGGACGCCTATCGGGACGAGATCTTCGGCCCGGTGCTGTCGGTGGTGCGGGTCGGCTCCTACGACGAGGCGATGGCGCTGATCGCGGCCAACCCCTACGGGAACGGAACGGCGATCTTCACCAATGACGGCGGGGCGGCCCGGCGGTTCCAAAGCGAGGTGGAGGTCGGCATGGTCGGCATCAACGTGCCGATCCCGGTGCCGATGGCCTACTACTCGTTCGGCGGCTGGAAGGACTCGCTGTTCGGCGACAGCCACGCCCACGGCATGGAGGGCGTGCACTTCTACACCCGCACCAAGGCGGTGACCGCCCGCTGGCTCGACCCCGGCCACGGGGGAGTGAACCTGGGCTTCCCCACCAACGGCTGAGCCTCCGGGCGGCCCGTGCGCACCGATCCCGCCGGACCTGACTCCGGCGGGATCTTCTTGTCACCCCGAGAGTCGGGACCCTCACAGGGAATCTCAGAAAATCGTGCAAATCACCCGGCGTCGTTCATCGTCGAGGGGTGGCGGCGGCGTCGCGCAGCGTCACCCCGCGCAGGTGTCGGGGGCGGTGTTTTCTCCCGACGGTAGGTTTCCGGCGTGGGAATATGCCGACTCGGTGCGACTGAACAATGGTTCTCCCCCATTGACCCGTCCTAATGCCGTACGACACACTCGGGACCGTCGTAATTGAACGAGCGGCTGAAAAGACGGGACCCGGGGCGGTCGAGGCCGTGTTCGGATTCCGGAATCCTCCAGGGAGCGTCCGGTGCAGACCGAAAACAGCGTACCCATGGACGACCACGCGGCCGAGGTCGAGGCGCTGAGCCGCCGTTATCCGGGATGGTCCATCTGGTTCGGCCTGTCCACCCGCCGTTGGTGGGCGTTGCCGCCCCGTTCCCAGGACATCGGCGATTTCATCGAGGCCGAGACTCCGCAGCGCCTCATCGCCCGCATCGAGGCCCATCCGGTCCCGTCGCCCGCCGCGCCCCGGCCGGCTCCGCCCCGTCCCGCCCCGCCTCAGCCGGCCCCGCACGGCCGGGAACCCGCCCGCTTCTCGCACCTGCCGGACCCGAACCCGCCGACGGCGCACCACGCCGGAGCGGCCGCCTGGCCCGGCCGTCCCGGCCGCTGACCTCCCCCCGCGGCGCCGAGCGGGCCCCCGCGCGAACGCTCCGGGGCGTCCGCCGTTGCGCCGGCCCGGAACCGACCGGGGTGCGGACGACCGCCGTTTCGGCGAGGGACCGGGTTCCGGGAGGGTTCCGAGGGAGTTCCAGAGAGTTCCGGGGGAGTTCCGGGGGAACGGTCCGACGAAACGGCCGGACGCACGGACGGGCACGCCCGGGGAGACCGGGGGAGACGCGTGCTCCCCCTCATCGGAGTCCGTGCGTTCTCCACGGCGTCCGACTTCTCCGCCGCGGCGCGCCGATCCGGTGTTCGGGGCTTTTCCGCCGGACGGCGGAAACGGGCGGCGGTGAATCACCGGGCGGAGGACCGTTCCGACGATCGGCGCGCATGACGCGGGCGGCCCCGCCGCCCGCGGCGGGGGCGGGGTGCGTCGATGACGCGAGCCCGAGGTCGGTACGCTGCGACGATGACAGGGCCCGCGGTCGCGGTGCGATGATCTTCACGCCGCCGGGGACGCGCCGCGACTACGCTGCGCCGTGAACTCTTGTCGACAGGTCACCGGATCCGGCCGCACGGCCGGCCTCCGTTCCGGCCCGCCGCCGGGGACCCGGCGGAGACGGCGGCGTCGCGGAGGCTTCGGTGCCCAGCGGTGGCCGGGCTCGTCCGGCGGAGGTTGTGGGAGAGGTATGAGCCGGTCTGATCCCGTGAGCCGGGTGTCCCGTGCGGCGCGCGGGGCGGCGAAGACGCTGCGAGGGCTGAGCGTTCGTCACCGGGTCGCGGCGGTCCTGGCGGTGCTGCTGGTGGCGGTGGTGATCGTGGTGTCGGCCGCCCGCGACGGGGAGGATCCCCCGGTGAGCACGGCGCGGCCGCTGCAGACGCTCGGGCCCGGCGAAGGCTCCCTCAACCTGGTCACCATGCCCGGGATGGTGGAGAACGGCGGCAGCGACGAACGCGTCAACTGGGTCGTCCCGTTCGAGGAGCGCACCGGGTGCAAGGTCAATCTCCGGTCGGCGGACTCCGCCAAGGAGATGATCGACCTGATGTCCAACCCGGAGCGGCGCTACGACGGGGTGCTGGCGCCCCCCGAGGTGGCCGACCAGCTCATCGACACCGGGCACGCCGCGCCGGTGAACGCCGACCTCGTCGACGGCTACAAGCAGCTGGCCTCCCGGCTGCGCAATCTGTACAAGCGCGACGACACCGTCTACGGCGTCCCGTACGTATGGGGCGCCAATCTGATCATGTACAACCGGCAGGTCGTGCGTTCGGCCCCCTCCGGCTGGGCCGATCTGTTCGACCCCGAGCGCGCCAAGCGGTACGGCGGCCGCCTCATCATGCGGGACACCCCCCTCGTCCTCGCCGAGGCCGCCCTCTACCTGAGGTCCAGCGAGAAGTCCCTGAACATCACCGACCCCTACGCGCTCAATCGGGAGCAGCTCGACGCCGCCGCCGAGGTCGTCCGCGGGCAGCGCCCGCACGTCCGGGAGTACTGGTCCGAGCCCGCCGAGGCCGTCAGCGCGTTCGCCGGGGGAGAGGCCGTCTTGGGGCAGGTCTCCTCCTACCAGCTCGACGTGCTCACCCGGGCGGGCCGTCAGGTCGCCGGCATCGTGCCCGAGGAGGGGGTGACCGGGTGGGTCAACACCTGGCTGATCGGCGCCCGGAGCGAGCACCCCAACTGCATGTACGAGTGGCTCAAGTGGGCCTCGTCCCCGGACGTGCAGCAGCAGGTCGCCGAGTGGGCCGGGGTCGCCCCCGCCAATCCCGAGGCCTGCAAGGGCGACCGCCTCGACGGGGCGTTCTGCGCCGCCCACCGGGTCGGCGACGACGCCTACCTCAAGAAGGTCATCTTCGCCCGCGCCCCCGGCAAGAACTGTCGGAACGGCCGGCACGAGTGCACCGACTACAACGACTGGATCCGGGCCTGGGAACGCGCTCACGCCCGATAGCCCCGCCGCGGCCGCCGAGACCCGTCCTCGGGCGATGAGCGCCCCGGAGAGATTGCGGCCCGCGGGCGGAGGGAGAAAAGAGAGAGGGCGTGTCCGGCCGCCCCCTGCCGAACACGCCCTCTCGTGGAGCCGGGTGCTCTGGGCAACCCCCCGAAAACCCAGAACACCCTCCTGTGGAGCAATCAGCGGTGGGACACCGCTTCTCCCGGGGCCGGACCGTTGACCGGCCGGTCCGCCCCGCTCCCCGGTTCCGGCGGGCGGGGCCTGGGCAGTGCGGGTGCGCAGTCCTCGCACGCGAACACCCCTGAGCCGCTCGGCAGGCGCCCCACCCGCACGCGCGGGCGAGGCCACCTCTTGTGGCAGGCGACGCAGGCGTCACCGGCGCACTGCGCGGCGCCGAGCGCACCGGGGTCGAACACGAGTTCGCCCATGCGTCCCATTCCTCACCCCCGCGATGCGGGAACCGGTTAACGTGATTCCTTTATAGGTGACCGGCCGTGTGCCGGCCGTTATCCCGCCTCCAAGATGCGGCAAACTCTGTTCCCCGTCCGCCGGCGCGGCCGGAGGGGGGAGAGGTCGCCGGAGGGGCGACGGCCCCTCCCGGACGGGGATGCGGCCGCGGCGGGAGGGACCGTGCGAAGGCGGTTCAGGCGCTCTGCGCGCGGTAGTACAGCGCCCGCTCGGAACCGCCGAAGTAGGTGCCGAACAGCTGGTCGGGCAGGGACCGGTACCGGAAGCTGGTGACCGAGTTGATGACGCCGGTGCCGGACGACTCGCTGAAGTTGATCAGCCAGGGACCGCCGCTGGCGCCGCCGACCATGCCGCAGCGCATGCCGATGGCGCGGGTGCGCAGGGAGTCGTCGAACGTGCCGCCGCTGCAGTAGATCAACCGCTCGCCGGTGTAGGGCGTCTGCGCCGGGTAGCCGAAGGCGTACATGTTCCGGCGGCGCGGCTGGTTGAACGCGATGCCCTGACCGCCGACCACGTCGACCAGCCGGCGCCCGTTCAGCGGGTTGACCACGGCGGCGCCGACGTCGTGGTCGAGGTTCTCGTCGGCGGCCCATTCCCCGGTGGTCATCGTCTGGCGCGCGGTCCAGACCCCGTACGGGCGGTCGCCGTTGTCGTAGCCGGGGACGAAGACCCAGTTGGTGTGCCAGGCCCCGTCCAGCTTGACGCAGTGCCCGGCGGTGATGACGGTGCTGCGGTTGGCGCTGGCGACCGCGCTGGCCGAGCAGGAGGCGTCCCGGCCCTGGTAGGTGAAGAACACCCGTCCGGCGGTGCGGGCGATCACCCCGCCGGCCCGCCACGGCGCGCCCGTGGTGGGGAACTCCCGCCGCCGATCCGCGGTGGCGGGGGCGCTCTGCGACGGCCGCAGCAGGCGGTCCATCGGCGTGGCCTGCTGCATGCGGTCGAGGGTCCAGTACTGCAGCACCTTCTGCTGCGCCGTGGCCGTGGTCGCCTGAGCCTTGACCGTCGGCTGCGGATCGGCGGGCGCGTGCGCCCATGCGGGGGACGCGGTCGAGGCCGCCAGGAACGCGACCGCGATCACCCCCGTCCTCCGGGACGTTCTTCGCTTCATCTGGGTTGTCCACCTTTCCCGCCAGGCGGGTTCGCCCGGCCGTGATGCCGGATCTGCTCGTGATGCCGGATCTGCTGCCGTCCGCCGCGTCGCGGACGACGGCCGGTCAACACGGTATGAGATCAATTGATTACTCGCTGCATATGGAGGCCGCTCAATCCGTAAGGAATGCGGGAAGCCGCCTTCAGGACCGGCTGGCGTTCAGGGCGAGCCGGTCGAATCCGGCATCCGGTGCTCAAGGAGGGTCGGGCGGACGCGACAATGGGCGGCATGATGGCTGCCTCCTCAGTGCCCCCGGATTCCGGCGCGACCGGCCCCCGTGACGTCGTGCTGTTGGGCTCGACCGGTTCGATCGGCACCCAGGCCCTGGACGTGATCCGCCGCAACCCGGACCGTTTCCGGGTGGTCGGGCTCGCCGCCGGGGGAGGACGGGTGGACCTGCTGGCCGCGCAGGCCCTGGAGTTCCGCCCCGAGGTGGTCGCGGTGGCGAAGGCGTCGGCCGTCCAGGACCTGCAACTGGCCTTCTACGCGGAGGCGGCCAAGCACGGCTACAGCTCCGGCGACTACCCGATCCCCAAGATCGTGGCCGGCCCCGACGCGGTCGCCGAGATCGCCGCCTGGCCGTGCGACGTGGTGCTGAACGGGGTGACCGGAGCGCTCGGCCTGTCCTCCACCCTGGCCGCCCTGGACGCCGGCCGCACGCTGGCACTGGCCAACAAGGAGTCCCTGATCATCGGCGGTCCGCTGGTCAAGGAGCGCGCCGCCCCCGGCCAGATCGTCCCGGTCGACTCCGAGCACTCCGCTCTCGCCCAGTGCCTGCCCGGCTGGAGCTATGGGGACTCCGCCGCCACCGAGCGCGTGCGCCGGCTGGTGCTGACCGCCAGCGGCGGGCCGTTCCGCGGCCGGACCCGCGCCGAGCTGGCCGATGTGACCCCCGAGCAGGCGCTGGCCCACCCCACCTGGGACATGGGCCCGGTCATCACCATCAACTCCGCCACCCTGGTCAACAAGGGCCTGGAGGTCATCGAGGCGCACCTGCTGTTCGACGTGCCGTTCGACCGGATCGAGGTGATGGTGCACCCCCAGTCGGTGATCCACTCGCTGGTGGAGTTCATCGACGGATCCACCCTCGCCCAGGCCAGCCCGCCGGACATGCGGCTGCCGATCGCGCTGTCGCTGAGCTGGCCGGAGCGGCTGGCGGACGCCGCGCCCGCGGTGGACTGGACCAAGGCGCACACCTGGGAGCTGCTGCCGCTGGACGACGAGGCGTTCCCGGCGGTGTCGCTGGCCCGGCACGTCGGTGAGCTGGGCGGCACCGCCCCGGCGGTCTACAACGCCGCCAACGAGGAGTGCGTGGAGGCGTTCCGCGCGGGACGGCTGGCGTTCACCGGGATAGTGGACACGGTCGCGCGGGTAGTAGGCGAGCACGACGTGGTGGCCGGTGCCGGCGTCACCCTCGACGACGTGCTCGCAGCCGACGCCTGGGCCAGGGCGCGCGCCCGCGAACTGACCTGACGCCCCGCGGCCCCGGGGGCGCCTCCGGGCGTTCCCCGCCGGGCGCCGGACCGGCCGGTGGAAGGGCGAGAGGAGGCCGATGGGGTATCTCCTCGGCGTCGTCGCGTTCGCGGCCGCCCTGGTGCTGTCGGTGATGCTGCACGAGGCGGGCCACCTGCTCACCGCCAAGCGGTTCGGCATGAAGGCCACCCAGTTCTTCGTCGGGTTCGGCCCGACCCTGTGGTCGACGCGGCGCGGTGAGACCGAGTACGGCGTCAAGGCGATCCTGCTCGGCGGCTTCGTGCGGATCGTCGGCTACACCGCGCTGGAGAGGGTCGAGGAGGCGGATCGGCCGCGGGCCTTCTACCGGCAGCCCGCCGGACGGCGAGCGGTGGTGATCGGCTCGGGGGTCGCGGCCAACTTCCTGGTCGCGTTCCTGCTGCTGACGACGCTGGCGATGACGATCGGGGTGCGCGAGGAGGGCGCGGCCACCACCACGGTGCAGAAGGTCAGCGCCTGCGTCCCCGAGGCCCTCGGGAAGAGGTGCGACGCCGCATCCCCGCCCTCGCCCGCCCGGCGGGCGGGGATGCGGGCCGGCGACCGGGTGGTGGCGTTCGGGGGAGTCCCGGTGGCCGACTGGACGGCGCTGCGGGAGCGGATCCGCGCCGCGCGGCCCGGTCAGGAGGTGCCGGTGGTGGTCGAACGCGACGGCCGCCGGTTCACCGTGCGGGTCGTCCTCGCCGAGGTCGGCGGCGAGCCGTTCCTCGGCATGACGGCGCGGGTCGCGGGAGCCGGGTACGACCGGCTCGGTCCGCTGGAGGCGGCCGGCTTCGCCGTCGGCGGGATCGGCCGGACCGTCGTGGAGACGGTCCGCGCCCTGGCCGCGCTTCCCGCCGCCGTGCCGGAGCTGTTCTCGCCCGAACGCGCCGAGACCCCCGGCGGCCGGGTCGGCAGCGTGGTCGGCGCGGGTCAGGCGTCCGGCGAGATCTTCTCCGCCGACGCCTCCTGGCGGGACAAGACCGGCGCCTATCTGGCCCTGACCGCGTCGATCAACGTCTTCCTCGGCGCGTTGAACGTGCTGCCGCTGCTCCCGCTGGACGGCGGGCATCTGGCGGTGCTCGGCTACGAGCGGCTGCGGGCGCGGGCGGCACGGGCCCGCGGACGGCCCGATCCGGGCCCGGTGGACCTCACCCGCCTGCTCCCCGTCGCCTATCTCGTCATCGTGCTGTTGGTGGGACTGTCGGCGCTGCTGATCCTGGCCGACCTGGTCAACCCGCTCGGCGCGCCCTGACGGACGCCGGCGCGCGTGCGTCCCGGGACGGAAGATCCGCCCCCCGCGCCGCGGACGCTCCCGGGCGCATAGGCTTGGGAGCCGACCTAACCGACCCGCGACCCTGCAGCTTGAGAAGAGAGCGATGAGCGTTCAACTCGGAATGCCCGCAGTCCGCGCCCAGACCCCCCCGGTGGCCACCCGCCGCACGTCGCGACAGGTGATGGTGGGGTCGGTGCCGGTGGGCGGTGACGCACCGGTGTCGGTGCAGTCGATGACGACCACGCCGACCGCCGACGTCAACGCCACTCTCCAGCAGATCGCCCAGCTCACCGCGGCAGGGTGCCAGATCGTGCGGGTGGCGGTGCCCTCTCAGGACGACGCCGACGCGCTGCCGCAGATCGCGCGCAAGTCGCCGATCCCGGTGATCGCCGACATCCACTTCCAGCCCAAGTACGTGTTCGCGGCGATCGACGCCGGATGCGCCGCGGTGCGGGTCAACCCGGGCAACATCAAGAAGTTCGACGACAAGGTCGGTGAGATCGCCCGGGCGGCCAAGGACGCGGGCGTGCCGATCCGGATCGGGGTCAACGCCGGGTCGCTGGACAAGCGGCTGCTGGCCAAGTACGGGCGGCCGACCGCCGAGGCGCTGGTGGAGTCGGCGCTGTGGGAGTGCTCGCTGTTCGAGGAGCATGACTTCCGCGACATCAAGATCTCGGTCAAGCACCACGACCCGGTGGTGATGATCCAGGCGTACCGGCTGCTGGCCGAGCGCTGCGACTACCCGCTGCACCTGGGGGTGACCGAGGCCGGCCCGGCGTTCCAGGGCACCGTCAAGTCGGCGGTGGCGTTCGGGGCGCTGCTGTCGGAGGGGATCGGCGACACCATCCGGGTGTCGCTGTCGGCGCCTCCGGTGGAGGAGATCAAGGTCGGGATCGCGATCTTGGAGTCCCTCGGGCTGCGCGAGCGGGGCCTGGAGATCGTGTCCTGCCCCTCCTGCGGGCGGGCCCAGGTGGACGTCTACACCTTGGCCGAGGAGGTCTCCGCCGGGCTCAAGGGATTCCCGGTGCCGCTGCGGGTCGCGGTGATGGGCTGCGTCGTCAACGGCCCCGGCGAGGCCCGCGAGGCCGACCTGGGAGTGGCCTCCGGCAACGGCAAGGGCCAGATCTTCGTCAAGGGCGAGGTCATCAAGACCGTTCCGGAGTCGCAGATCGTCGAGACCCTCCTGGAGGAGGCCATGCGCATCGCCGAGGAGATGGGCGTGGAGGTCGACCCCGACGCCGACGACGGCGCCGCCCAGGTCGTGGTGTCCTGACAACCGCGGTGAACTCCGCTCGGCCCCGGCCCCACCGGCCGGGGCCGAAGTATGTCCGCAATGTCAGGAGAATTCGTAGATCCATTACGATTTGACAACCGTCTGTTGAGTCCCTTCTGTACTTTCCATCACCGAGCGCACAATCTCCACCTGTTGTCCGAGTGAGGTCCACCCCGGACTTCACACGACAGAGGGAGTCAAGTGAGAAGGCTCGGACTCGTCACGGCCATGGCCTCCCTGGGAGCCGGCCTGCTGGTCGGCCTCCCGGCGAGCGCAGCAGCGGCCGCCACCCCCGCCATCACGTGGGGCAAGTGCGCGGTCAGCGGTCCAGACGACCCCATGAACCAGGCCGAATGCGCCCAGGTTCCGGTGCCGCTGGACCACGACAAACCCAACGGCCGCAAGATCTCCATCGCGATCTCCCGCATCAAGGCCACCGACAGGGCCAACTACCAGGGCGTCCTGCTGGTCAACCCGGGCGGCCCGGGCGGCAGCGGGCTGGCCTACTCGGCCGGGCTGGCGCGCTGGCTGACCGCCGTGGGGCACGCCGAGACCGCCGCCCGCTACGACATCATCGGGTTCGACCCGCGCGGCGTCGGCTCCAGCGAGCCCGCCATCTCCTGCGACCCGGGCTACTTCACCCCGGTGCGCCCCGACTACAACGTCACCACCGCCGCTCAGGAGAAGGCCTGGCTGGACAAGTCCAAGGCCTACGCCGACGCGTGCGCCGAGAAGTACGGCTGGATGCTGCCGTACATGCGCACCACCGACACGGCCCGCGACATGGACGTGATCCGCCGGGCGCTCGGCCAGGACAAGATCAGCTACTACGGCTTCTCCTACGGCACGTACCTCGGCGCCACCTACGGCACGCTGTTCCCCACCCGCGTCAAGCGGATGGTGCTCGACGGCAACGTCAACCCCAAGGAGGTCTGGTACCAGTCCCAGCTCTCCCAGAACGTGGCGTTCGAGCGGAACATGAAGCTGTGGTGGCGGTGGATCGCCAAGTACGACTCCCTCTACCACCTCGGCGCCACCGAGGAGGCGGTGGAGGAGAAGTACTACGAGATCCGCGCCGCCGCGAAGAAGAAGCCCATCGGCGGCATGGTCGGCCCGTCCGAGCTGGACGACATCATGCTGACCGCCGCCTACAGCACCGGCTGGTACCAGCTGCTGGCCACCGCGCTGTCGGACTGGGCGACCGAGCAGGACCCCGAGCTGCTGCTGGCGCTGGTCAACCCCGGCGGTGAGGACAACGACTTCGCCGTCTACAACGCCGTGCAGGCCGCCGACGCCAAGTGGCCGAAGCAGTGGTCCACCTGGCACCGGGACGCGGTCCGCACCTACCCCAAGGCCAAGTTCATCACCTGGAACAACGTCTGGTTCAACGCCCCCATCCACTTCTGGAAGGTCAAGGGCGGCCCCGCGCTCAAGCCGAAGGGCAAGGGCCTGCCCGGCGTGCTGCTGGTGCAGTCCGAACTGGACGCCGCCACCCCGTACCAGGGCGGCCTGGAGATGCACAAGGCGCTCCCGTCGTCCCGGCTGGTGGTGGAGCTGGGCGGCAAGACCCACTCCAACACCCTGAACGGCAACGCCTGCCTGGACGACAAGGTCGCGGCGTATCTGAACGACGGCACGCTGCCCCCCTCCAAGAAGGGGCCCGACGCCTACTGCCAGGCCGTGCCGGAACTGAACGACCCCGACCCGCTCGCCGCGCGCACCATGGCCGCCACCCGCGTGCCCGGCAAGGACCTGCCGATCGGCATCCGGTAAACGCCTCCTCTCCGCCGAAGGGCCCCGGCCACTCGCCGGGGCCCTTCGCTGCGTTTCGCTGCGTTTCGCGGCGAACCTCCCGTTCCCCCGGTTCCACCGGCGGCGCGACCCGGGCGGTTACAACGACGGAGTGCTGAGCAACACGCCATCGAGGAAGCCGTCGAGGAAGCCGTCGAAGAAGGTCGCCGGCCTGGCCGCCGCGGCGGTGCTGGGCGCCGTCCCGGCCGCGCCGCCCGCCCCGGCCCACGCCGCTCCCGTCATCAGGTGGGAATCCTGCCCCGCCGACGACCCCATCGAAGGGAAGGCCCTCAAAGGCCTGGAATGCGGCACGCTGTCGGTGCCGCTGGACCACACCCGTCCCGCCGGCCGGCGGATCACCCTGGCGCTCACCCGGGCCAGGCACACCGGCAAGCGGTACCGGGGAGCGGTGCTGCTCAACCGGGGCGGTCCCGGCGCCCACGGCCGCGACCTCCCCGCCCTGTTCACCAAGGCGCTGCCGAAGAGGCTCGCCGCCTCCTACGACTGGATCGGCTTCGATCCGCGCGGCGTGGGGGCCAGCGAACCCGCGCTGACGTGCGACCCGACGTACCTGAATCCCGACGGGCCGCGGGCCGACACCCTGCCGCGCACCGCGGCCGAGGAGGAGGCCTGGCGGGCCAGGGCCAAGCGCTACGCCGACGACTGCGCCCGCAGGCACCGCGACCTGCTCCCGTACATGGGCACCCGGAACCAGGTCGCGGACCTGGAGGCGGTCCGCAGGGCCCTGCGCCACGAGCGGATCGACTTCTTCGGCTTCTCCTACGGCTCCTACCTGGGCGCCGCCTACGCGACGGCCCATCCGCACCGGGTGCGGCGCATGGTGCTGGACAGCGTGGTCCGCCCCAGCGGGGTCTGGTACGACAACAACCTCGACCAGAACGTGGCCTTCGAGAAGCGGATCCGGGCGTTCTTCCGCTGGATCGCCGACCACCACGACGTCTACGGGCTCGGCACCACCGCGGAACAGATCGCCCAGGCCTACTACCGGGTCCGCGCCGATCTGGCGCGCGAACCCCTCCGCGGGGAGGTCGGCCCCTCGGAGCTGGACGACGTCTTCCTCACCGACGGCTACTCCACCCAGCAGTGGAGCAAGCACGCCTGGGCCCTGTCGGACTACGTCGTCCGCGACGACTCCACGGCGCTCGCCGCGCTGTGGCGCCCGCCCGGCGAGCTCGGCCAGAACAACTACGCCATGTACCTGGCCACCGAATGCCGGGACGCCCCCTGGCCCCGGGACTGGTCCGTCTGGAGCCGGGACGCCAGCCGCCTGTACGCCGCGGGCAACCGCTTCGAGACCTGGAGCAACACCTGGTACAACGCTCCGTGCGCCTACTGGCCGGTGGAGGGCGGGCCGCGGCCGGAGATCGGATCCCCCGTGCCGCGGATACTGCTGGTGCAGGCCTCGGAGGACGCGGCCACCCCCTACCCGGGCGCGGTGGAGATGCACCGGCTGTTCCCCGCCTCCCGGCTGGTGGTCCAGCGCGGCGGCGGCAACCACGGCATCTCGCTGAGCGGCGACGCCTGCGTGGACGAGACGGTGGTGGCGTACCTGCGCGACGGCGCGCTCCCACCCGACCGTCCGGGCCCCGACCGCGTCTGCCGGGCCCCCGCCCCGCCGCGCCCCGGGCCGAGGCCGGACCCGGACGCGGAGCCGAAGAAGGACTCCGCGTCCGACCGGGGAGTGCCGGCGGCCGCTTCGGGCATCCCCGCAGAGGCGGTGATCCCGCCGACGGCATAGGCTTGAAGGCGTGGTGCCGAGGCGGGTTCGGGACGTGTGAGCCATGCGGATACTGGGAGCGACGCCGGTCCGGGTCCTGGACGATCGGCACAGGGACGAGGTCCTGGAGATCCTGGACGCCGATCCGGTGTCGAACGTGTTCGTGAGCTCTCGCGTGCACGCGGCGGGGCTGGACCCCGGCAGGCTCGGCGCCCAGATGTGGGGCTATGTCCGCGACGGTCGACTGACCTCGCTGTGCTACTCGGGTGCCAACCTCATCCCGATCAACGCCGACGACGAGGCGATCCGGGCGTTCGCCGAACGGGCCCGGCGCCAGGGCCGGCGCTGCTCGTCGATCGTGGGTCAGGTCGACGCGGTGAGCCGGCTGTGGGAGCTGCTCGGCCCGTACTGGGGGCGCCCCCGGGCGATCCGCGCGGTGCAGCCGGTGATGGCGACCTCCCGGCCCGCCCCGGTCCCTCCCGACCCCAAGGTCCGGCGGGTGCGGGTGGAGGAGTTCGACATCGTCTATCCGGCCTGTGTGGAGATGTTCACCGAAGAGGTCGGCGTCTCCCCCAACGCCGGGGACGGCGGGGCGCTGTACCGGGCGCGGGTGGCCGAGCTGATCCGGACGGGACGCGCGTTCGCCCGGATCGAGGACGGCCGGGTGGTGTTCAAGGCCGAGATCGGCGCCGCCACCCCGTACGCCTGCCAGGTGCAGGGCGTGTGGGTGCATCCGGAGCTGCGCGGCCGCGGCCTGTCGGTGAGCGGCATGGCGGCACTGGTGGACGAGGCGCTGCGGTCGATCGCCCCCACGGTGTCGCTGTACGTCAACGACTACAACGCGCCCGCCCGCGCCGCCTACCGCCGGGTCGGCTTCGAAGAGGTCGACACGTTCATGTCGGTCCTGTTCTAGCCGGTCCCGGCCGGTCGCCCGTGGGGCGTCCCGGGCTCAGCGCACCAGCAGGTGCAGCAGCCGGTCCAGCTCGGCGGCGGGGTCGTCGGTGAGGCCGGCGTGCACCGGACCCGGCTGCACGACCGTGCTGCGCGGGGCGGTCAGCCAGCGGAACCGGCTGCCGGGCGACTCGGCGGCGGCCTGCCCGGCCGCATCGCCGCCCCGGCACACGCACTCCACCGCGTGCAGGGCCGAACGCACCCCGGCCAGGTCCAGACGCCGGTCCAGCGCCCGCAGCCGCTCCTCGTCCACATGGGTGCGGCAGCCGAGGAAGTCCTTGGCGCGGCAGTAGACGACCACGCCCACGTTCATCGTCTCGCCCCGCTCGGGACGGGGGATCACCCGGATCACCGCGTACTCGAACACCGAACGGGTCATCGGACCGGCCCTTTCAACCAGTCGGGACGGTTCGCGCCGGGCGCGGGGTCGGGGGAGGGGCGGCGGCCGCCGACCGACAGGTCGGGCAGCCAGGCGCGAGGCTCGGCGGCGCGGGCCAGCAGCAGGTCGCGGTAGGCGGCGCGGACCTCCTCGGGACCGGAGAACCCCGGCTCGTCCGCCAGCCAGGCGTCCGGGACCAGCGCGATGACCTCGGTCAGCAGCTCGCCGGTGAGCCGGGGCAGCAGCTCCTCCTCGGCCTCCTCGAGCCGGGTCGCGTACGGGGCCATCACGTGGTCGTCCGTGTCGTAGGGCCGCAGCACCAGCGTGTCCGCGGTGGCCCAGGCGTGGTGGAAGTACAGGCTGGCGCCGTGGTCGATCAGCCACACCCGGCCGTGCCAGACCAGCAGGTTCGGATTGCGCCAGCTGCGGTCCACGTTGCCGAGGAAGGCGTCCAGCCACAGCAGCCGGGACGCCAGGTCGGGGTCGGCGGTCCAGCCCGCCGGGTCGTAGCCGAGCGAGCCGGGCAGGAAGTCCACCCCCAGGTTCCAACCGACGCTGGCCTTGAGCAGGTCCTGCACGTCCGGATCGGGCTCGTGCCGGGCGATCGCCGGGTCCAGGTCGATGAGCACCAGATCGGGCACCCGGAAACCGAGCCGGCGGGCCAGCTCCCCGGCGATGATCTCGGCGACCAGCGCCTTGCGGCCCTGGCCCGCGCCGGTGAACTTCATGACGTAGGTGCCGAGGTCGTCGGCCTCCACCAGTCCGGGCAGCGACCCGCCCTCGCGCAGCGGGGCCACATAGCGGGTCGCGGTGACGAGAGACAGCACGCGACCTACCCTAGGGGCTCATGACGTGGATCGACCTGTCGGTTCCGGTGGTGGCCGGGATGCCGGTGTATCCGGGGGACCCGCAGGTCGAGGTGGGGCCCGCGCTGACCGTCTCAGAGGCGGGCGTGAACGTGGCGCGCGTCCATCTGGGCTCGCACGCCGGGACGCACGTGGACGCCCCCTTCCACGTGGACGGCTCCTGGCCGCCCCTGGAGGAGGTGCCGCTGGACCGGTTCGCCGGCGAGGCGGCGGTGATGGACGTACGGGGCCTGCCGCCGCGCGCCCCGATCGGCCCGGAGCTGGTGCCGCCCGGGCTGCGGCCGGGCCGGATGCTGCTGGTCGTCACGGGCTGGTCGGAGCACTGGGGGACGCCGGAGTACCTCGCCCACCCCTATCTGACCCCCGAGGCCTGCGAGCGGATCGTCGCCTGCGGCGTCCGCACGGTCGGCGTCGACGCGCTCAGCGTGGACCGCACCCCCGGCCCGGGGGAGGAGGAGTTCTCCCTGGCCGCCCACCGGGCGCTGCTGGGGGCGGGTGCGGTGATCGTGGAGAACCTGACCGGCCTGGACCGGCTGATCGGGGCGACCCGCGTGGAGGTGTTCGCGTTCCCGATCCGGCTCATCGGCGACGGCGCGCCGGTCCGCGCCGTGGCCCGGGCGCGCCGCTGAGCCGCGTCAGCGGATCAGCGGGAAGCACAGCCAGGCCGGCATCCGCCAGTACTCACCCCTCCCGGCCTTGATCGCGCCCATGATCAGCAGCACCCATTGGGCGACCATGTGGAACAGCAACACCGGGACGATCAGGATCAGCCAGGCCGCCTGACCCGCGATGAGCGCCAGCGGGATCGCGACCGCCAGCGGCGCCAGCATCTGGATGAGGCTGGTGATCGTGTAGTTCAGCGCCTGCGCCGCGTGGAACCGGGCGAGCGCCGACTGGTTCCGCTGGGCGAAGTAGATGACCAGCGGCGCGAGGAAGCCCACGAGCAGCATTCCGATGTAGCTCATCACGGCCCAGGTGGTGTCGTCGCCGGTCCGCGCGGCCTGCGGCGCGCCCCACGGCCCGTAGCCGGGCTGGGGCTGGACCCCGGGGCCGTACAGGTGGTCGTAAGGGCCGTGCCCGTACTGGTACTGGTAGCCGGGCGGCGGAGTCGGAGGGTGGGTCATCGCTCTCCCGAGGCTCGACGGGACGTCCTGGTAAAACTACTGACGCGTAGGGACCGTCGCCGGTTCAGTGCCGGCGACGGTCGCGGCCGCGCCGCAGGCCCTCGGTGATGAACCGGGAAGTGTGCCGCAGAAGGCGCATAGTGGTCTACGGTGCGGGCATGGCGACTGTGCTGGTTGTGGAGGACGACCCGAACCTCCGCGCGGCCCTGATCCGGGAGCTCGGCGCCCGGTCGCACACCGTGCGAAGTACGAGCACCGCGATGGGCATGCTGCGGGACGTCGCACAGAACCCGCCCGACCTGGTGATCTTGGATCTGGGACTGCCCGACCTCGACGGGGCGGAGGCGCTGAAGATGCTGCGCGGGGTCTCCGACGTCCCGGTCATCATCGCCACCGCCCGAGACGGCGAGGCCGAGATCGTCCGGCTGCTGCACGCCGGCGCCGACGATTATCTGGTCAAGCCGTTCACCGCCGAGGTGCTCAGCGCCCGGATGGCGGCGCTGCTGCGCCGCGCCGGCCGGGCCGGGTCGATGATGCGGCTGGCGGTGGGCGGTCTGCACATCGACGTGGACCGCAGGGAGGCCTCGTTGGACGGCAGGCCGTTGGAGCTGACCCGTCGCGAGTTCGACCTGCTGGCCTATCTGGCCGCCCGGCCCGGGCGCGTGGTCTCCCGGCGGGAGCTGCTGGCCGAGGTGTGGCACCAGGCCTACGGCGACGATCAGACCATCGACGTGCACCTGTCCTGGCTGCGCCGCAAGCTGGGGGAGACCGCGGCGTCCCCTCGCTATCTGCACACCGTTCGCGGGGTCGGCGTCCGGTTGGCCGCCCCGCCCGAGCATCGGCCGGAGAACGCCGCGGGCCCGTCATGAGGCGCGCCCTGGGCCTCGTCGCCCTCGCGGTGACCTCCATGGTGGCGCTGGCCTTTTTGATCCCGCTGGCGTTCACGGTGCGGGAGGTCGCCCGGAGCCGGGCGCTGGCCGGGGCCGAGCGCGAGGCCGCCGCGATGGGTCCGGCGCTGTCGCTGTCGCTGCGGCCCGCCGACGTGGAACGGGCGATGGCGGCCACCGCCGCGGGCTCCTCCGGCCGGATGGCGGTGCATCTGCCGGACGGCGCCGTGGTCGGCGCCCGCCGGGTCGCGCCCGGCGAGGTGGCCGAGACCGCCCGGCAGGGCCGGCAGCGCACCGTGGAGGCGCCCGGCGGGCTGACGGTGCTGCAGCCGGTCATGCTCGCCGAGGGCGGGGCGGTCGTGGTGGAGGTGTTCCTGCCCGGCGCCGATCTGGGCCGCGGGGTGCTGCAGGCCTGGCTGGCGATGGGGGCGGTGGGCGCGGTGCTGGTGGCCGGCTCGGTGGTCGTCGCCGACCGGATGGGCGCCCGGGTGGTGCGCGCCGCCCAGCGGCTGGCCGAGGCGGCCGCGGCCCTCGGCGAGGGGGATCTCAGCGTCCGCATCGAGCCCGACGGGCCGCCGGAGCTCGTCGAGGCGGGGCTGGCGTTCAACGCGATGGCCGATCGGGTCGCCCAGCTGCTGGCCGCCGAGCGGGAGATGGCCGCCGACCTGTCGCACCGGCTGCGCACGCCGCTGGCCGCCCTGCGGCTGAACGTGGAGGCGCTCGACCCCGGTCCGGTGGCCGACCAGACCCGCTCGGCCGTCGATCAGCTGGAACGCGAGGTCGACATGATCATCAGGGCGGTCCGGCAACCGGCCGGGCGGGGCAGCTGCGACGCCGCCCAGGTGCTGCGCGAGCGGGTGGAGTTCTGGTCGGCGCTGGCCGAGGACGAGGGCCGCTCCTATGAGCTGATCGGCGCGGAGGGCAGCGCGCCGGTCCCGCTGCCGGCCGCGGAGCTGGAGGCGGCGGTGGACGCGTTGCTGGGCAACGTGTTCCGGCACACCGACGAGGGCACCGACTTCGCGGTGACCCTGCACGTCGGCGAGGGCGTCACCGGCATCCTGGTGGCCGACGCCGGTCCGGGGATCGCCGACCCCGAGGCCGCGCTGGAACGCGGCCGCAGCAGCCGGGGGTCCACCGGGCTGGGGCTGGACATCGCCCGGCGCGCCGCCGAGTCCACCGGCGGCTATCTGCGGATCCACCGTTCGGTGCTGGGCGGGGCCCAGGTGCAGATGTGGCTGCGCACCGGCGAGCGCCCCACTCCCCGCCGGTCCCGTCGCTCCCGCCGGCGCAAAGGACGGGCGCGGATCTGACGGGCTCGTCGGCCGGGCCGGCCGGGCGCGGGCGGGTCGCCGGGGGTCAGCCCCGGCCGGGCCAGGCGATCAGCTCGAACCAGACGGCCTTGCCGCGCGGGGTGGCGTGCGCGCCGTGCTCCTCGGCCGTCGCGGCCAGCAGGAGCAGCCCGCGGCCGGCCTCGTCCAGGGCGTCGGTGTCGCGGGGGCGGGGCACCCGCGGGTCGCCGTCGTGGACTTCGCAGCGCAGACGCTCCCCGCGCCGGAGGACGACGAGCTCGAGCGGGGCGTCCGGCTCCGCCGCCGCGGCGTGCCGGTGGGCGTTGGTGACCAGTTCGGACACGCACAGCTCGGCGGCCTCGGCGACGCAGGCGGCCCGCCAGGCGGCGGTGAGCAGGCGGACGAAGGCGCGGGCCCGACCCGCGGCCCGCGGGTCGTTCGGCAGCACCAGCCTGCCCAGCACGCCGTCCGGGCAGGGGGAGGACACGGGGAACGGGGTCGGTTGCTCGGTCTCGCGGAGATCGACCGGCACGGGACACCTCCTTCGAAGCGGGATCCCGGATGCCGTCAGGGAGGGGGCCACGCTGCGAACCGGGGCACGGGATTCGGCTGTATGCACGAGCGTGCTGGCTCGGGCGCGCGTGCGGCGCGGAAATTCCTGAGGCGACTGAAGGGATTACTTGTCGAACTCGAGCGCGCACGAACAGTGATCTCTACCCTAGGGTCATGGACCGGACCCCACACAGCCTCCCGCCGGATTTCTGGTCCAGTCCTCCCGTGTCCGCGGCCCTGGCGTGCTGCGACATGCCGACGTTGCTGGACCGCATCCGGCAGGCGCACGGCTGGACGCAGACCGACCTGGCCGCCGCCGTCGGCTACTCCCAGAGCTGGGTCTCCAAGGTGCTGCGCGGCGTCCAGCCGCTCACCATCGACCAGGTGCGGGAGCTGTCCCGCCGCCTGGGCATCCCGGCCGGGCTGCTGCGGCTCGGCGACGCAGGAGGTGACGATCCCACGAACCGCCGCGACTTCGGCAAGGCCGTGGCGCTGGCCCTGCTGCCCGTGCCGAGCCGCACGCCGGTGGACGAGACCACCGCCGCCACGCTGACCGCCGTCACCGGCGGCCAGCGGCGGCTGGACGCCACCACGCCCGCCCGGGAGCTGGTGCGCGGCGTGGTCGCCCATGTCGAGATGGCCGATCGGCTGCATGAACGGGCCGGGGACGGACCGCTGGCCGCCGGCATCGCGGCGGCGCTCAGCGAGGCCGCCGGGCTGGCCGCTTGGCTGCACGCCGACATGCTCGACGTCGGCAGCGCCCGGAGGTACTACCGGCTGGCGGTGGACCGGGCCTGCCGGGCCGGGCACGACCTGCTGGCGGTCTACATGCTGGGCAGCCTGGCCGCGTTCGAGATCGAGGCCGACGACCCGGCGCTCGGCCTGGCCCACGTCGCCGAGGCCCGCCGTCGGCTCGACTCCTGCCCGCACCCCACTCCGCAGGCCTGGCTGCGCGCGATCGAGGCGCTCGGGCACGCCACCGCCCGCCGGGACGAGCAGCGGGCGACCCGGGCGCTGCTGGCCGCCGAACGGGCGGTGGAGGCCGCGCCCGCGACCGCGCCGCCGTGGCCGTGGGTGTTCCCCTTCGACGCGGCCAAGCTCGCCGGACATCGGGCGCTGGTGGCGGTCCGGCTGGGCCGGCCCGATCAGGCGCTGGCGGCGTTCGCCGAGTTCGCCGGCGGCCGGGGGAAGGCCGCCTGTCGGACCGCGGCGCCCAAGCAGCGCGCCGCGGTCATGCTGGAGGTCGCCACCGCGGTTCGGCAGAGCGGCTCCCGGTGGCGTGACACCGAGCGGGTCGACGAGGCGTTCCGCCTGGCGGGGGAGGCCCTGGAGACCGGGCTGACCTATGCTTCAGAGCGGATCGTCCAGCGGGCCCGCCGGTTCCGCCGCGAGTACACCGGTCCGGTGACCGAATCGGTTCGCGAGTTCGACGACCGGTTGGGCGTGACCTTCGGATGAGGCGACAGCCATGCCCCGTATCGCCATCTCCGGCCATCGTGGCCTCCCCCCCGACACCGAGCACCTGATCGATCAGGCCCTGCGCGCCGCCTTGGCGGAGATCGGCTCCGGCGTCATCGGGCTGTCCTGTCTGGCGGACGGCGCCGACCAGATCTTCGCGCGCGCCGTGCTGGACCACGGCGGCACGCTGGAGGCGGTCGTTCCCGCCGAGCGCTATCGCGCGGGCCTGCCGCCCGAGGCGCACGCCGAATACGACCGGCTGCTGGCCGCCGCGGCGCGGGTGCACCGTCTGCCGTACCTGGACTCCGAGCCTCGAGCGCACATGGCCGCGAGTGAGCGGATGCTGGACCTGGCCGACGAGCTGTGGGCGGTCTGGGACGGCAGGCCCGCCCGGGGCTTCGGCGGCACCGCCGACGTGGTCGACCGCGCTCGTGATCTCGGCATGGCGGTCCGGGTGTTCTGGCCGCCGGGCGCCCGGCGCGGATGAGCGCGGCGGATGCGGTGACGGGGCGGCATGAGCGCCGCTCAAAGGCCGCGTGACCGCGGGTGAGAAGCCTTCTCTCAGGCGGATCGGGCCGCCTGGCGTCATGGGCGTCGCAAGGGACGACCGCACCGTGCGCCATGACGGATGCGCCGGCCGGGCGCACCTGCCGGCCCGGTGCGGACGTCGGCCGGTGCCCGGCCCGGTTCCCGACGGGCGAGGCGGCCGGCTCGGACGGTCCGAACCCCCGGGCCCCGCGGGTCGGCCGCCGTCGGGGCCGCTCGGGCTCATCCGCCGCGGGACCCTCCGTGAGGCTTCTCGTGGGACTCCTCGCGGGGCAGGACCCCGTGCAGCAGCAGCCGGAGGGCGTCGGCGGTTCCGGAGGCGCTGTCGTCCCCGGTGGCCAGACGGCGGACGGCCAGCCCGTACAGCAGCGCCACGACGGTGGGGGCGTGCCGTTCGGCGTTCGGGATGCCCAGCGCGGTCAGCACGCCGACGGCCAGCCGGTCGTAGGCGGCCACCGAGCGGGCGGAGACGTCGCCCATGCCCGGGTCGCGGGCCGAGTGCAGGTGCAGTTCCAGGTTGGCGATCTGCTCGGGGCCGTAGGCGAAGTCCACGATCGCCTTCTCGACCTCCTCGGCCGCCTCCTCGGGGCCGATCCCGGCGTCGCGGAGCCGGTCGAGGCGGCCGCTGATGCGGGCGATCTCGTTGTCGACGAACGTCCGCAGGCTCTCCCGCAGCAGGTCGCTCTGGCTGGGGAAGTGGTAGGTCAGCGAGCCCAGTGAGACGCCGGCGGCCTTGGCGACCGCCCGGTTGGTGACCGCGCCGACGCCCTGCTCCCCGATCAGGCGTAGGGTGGCGTGCAGGATCCGGTCACGGACCGTAACAGGGGTATCCATCGCCGTTCAGTCTCTCGCACCGTGGGCCCCTTCCGTCCCTCCATGTCGACACCGTATCGTTCGTTCGAACGAACGATACGGGAGGCGGCGTGGATCTGGACGCACTCGGGTTGGCGGCCCAGGCCGAACTGCTGGCCCTGGGCGAGCTGTCGGCCACGGAGCTGGTCGAGCGCTCGTTGGAACGGATCGCCCACCTGGAAGGCCTGGGGGCCTTCCGGGTGGTGCGGGCCGAGGCGGCCCGGGCGGAGGCGGCCGAGGCCGACCGGCGGCTGGCCGCGGGGGAGCGGCTGCCGCTGCTGGGCGTGCCGATCGCCATCAAGGACGACACCGACCTGGCCGGGGAGACCACGCCGTTCGCGGTGCCCGGCGACCATCGGCCCAAGGAGCGCGACACCGAGCACGTCCGCCGGCTGCGCGCCGCCGGAGCGGTGATCATCGGCAAGACCACCACCTGCGAGCTGGGGCAATGGCCGTTCAGCGAGTCGCCGGGGTTCGGCAGCGCCCGCAACCCGTGGAACCCCGACCACACCCCGGGCGGATCCAGCGGCGGCTCGGCGGCGGCGGTGGCCGCGGGCATGGTCCCGGCGGCGGTCGGATCCGACGGGGCCGGGTCGATCCGCATCCCCGCCGCCTGGACGGGGCTGGTCGGGATCAAGCCGCAGCGCGGCCGGGTGTCGGCCTATCCGCTGCGCGACCCGTTCTACGGGCTGACGGTGTGGGGGCCGCTGGCGCGGTCGGTGGGGGACGCGGCGCTGCTGCTGGACGCGCTGTGCGGCAGCCATCCCGAGGACGTCCACCGGCTGGACCCGCCGGTCGGCTCGTTCGCCCAGGCGGCCCGGCGCGACCCGGGCAGGCTGCGGATCGCGGTCTCGTTCCGCACCGCCTTCGGCGTCCCCGACACGGTGGACCCGGAGATCGTGCGCGCGGTGGAGCGGATCGCCCGGCGGCTGACCGAGCTCGGGCACAAGGTGTTCCCCGCCGACCCCGACTACGGGCCGGTCGCCCTCGGGCTGGTCGCCCGCGGGCCGGCGGGGGTGGCCGACTGGCTGGACTCCCTCCCCGGGGCCAGGCCCGAGCCCCGCACCGAGACGGAGGCCAAGGTCGGCCGGGTCCTCAGCCGCCGGCTGCTGCCGTTGGCCCGCCGCCTGGACCCGATGCTGCGCCGCAGGGCGGGCCGCATCTTCCAGATCGCCGACGTGGTGCTCACCCCCACCACCGCGCGGCTCCCGTTCCGGGTCGGCGCCTACGAGGGCGCCGGCTGGTACCGCACCCAGTCCGCCGCCGCGGCGGCCTGCCCGTACGCCTGGCCGTGGAACGTGCTGGGCTGGCCCGCCGTCAACGTGCCCGCCGGGTTCAGCTCCTCCGGGCTGCCGATCGGCGCTCAGCTGCTGGGCCACGACTCCGACGAGGCCCTGCTGATCTCGCTGGCCGCTCAGCTGGAGGCGGTCGAGGGCTGGCACGAACGCCGCCCGCCCCTCTCGACGCCGCAGGCGGCCTGACGGGGAGGCGTGCAGGGAGGCGTGAGGGGGCGGCGGGCGGCGGCGGGCGTCGGGCCCGGCCGGCGCCCGGGCGGCCCTCTTCCGCCCGCCGGAGCCGGCGGCCGGTCTAATAGCCGGCGCCGGTGAGCATCCCGCCGTCGACCAGCACCTCGCTGCCGGTGCAGTAGCTGGAGTCGTCGGAGGCCAGGAACACCACCAGCCCGGTCACCTCGCGGGTGCGGCCCATCCGCTTGAGCGGCAGCGCCTTGAGGAACGCCTCGGCGCTGTCGGCGGTGGCGGCGACCACGTCGGGGTCGGAGACCATGGGGGTGAGGATGCCGCCCGGGTGGATCGAGTTGACCCGGATGCCGTACTCGCCCAGCTCCCGCGCCGCGGCCTTGGTCAATCCGCGCACCCCGAACTTGCTGGCGCTGTAGGCGGCGAGCCCGGCGGCCCCGATGAAGCCCTCGGTCGAGGAGACGTTGATGATCGAGCCGCCGCCGGCCGTCTTCATCGGCTCGATCACCGCCTTGACGCCCAGCCACTGCCCGATCAGGTTGACCTCCAGGACCCGCCGGAACTCCTCCAGCGGCATGTCCTCGATGCGCCGGTGCCGGATGATCCCGGCGTTGTTGACCAGCACGTCGAGCCCGCCGAACTCCTCGGTCGCGGTCCGCACGGCGCGCTCCCAGTCCGGCGGCGAGGTGACGTCCATCCGCACGAAGCGGACCTCCTCGCCCAGCTCGGCGGCGAGCCCGGCGCCCTCCTCCCGCAGGACGTCGCCGAACACCACGCGGGCCCCTTCGGCCACGAACCTCCGCACATGCGCCCTGCCCATGCCGCGGGCCCCACCGGTGATGAGCGCGACCTTGCCGTCCAGCTGCCCCATCGGCGTTCCTTCGCTCCGGGTGATCGCCGGTCACGCTAACCGCGCGGGAACGGGCCGGACAACGCGGTGTCTCACTCAGCGGCGAGCGCCCGGCGGCTCAGCCGGTCGGCGCGCCGGGTGGTCTCCGGCAGCCGGTAGCGAGGGGACAGGGCCAGCACGTGACGGCAGGCGGTGTCCAGGTCGATCCGGTGCCCGGCGGACACGAACACCGGGCGCACGCCGTCCTGGGTGCGCAGCACCCGCCCGATCACCTCGCCCCCGTCGACCAGATCGGACACCGAGCCGCGCGCCCGGGCCGGAGGGAGGTACTCGCCCACCAGGCGGGTCTTGCCGACCCCCAGCGACGGCAGCCCGGTGAGCACCCCGAGGTGGCAGGCCAGCCCGAACCGTCGCGGGTGCGCCAGCCCGTGGCCGTCGCACACCAGCAGGTCCGGCACCACGGTCAGCCGCTCCAGCGCCTCGACCAGCGCCGGCAGCTCCCGGAAGGCGAACAGCCCCGGCACGTACGGGAACGTCGCCGTGCCGATCACCACCGACTCCTCGACCTGCCGCAGCGTCGCCGCGTCCAGCACCACCACCGCGGCGGCCAGCCGGTCCGTGCCCTCCTGATACGACACGTCCAGCCCGGCCACCGTCTCGATCTCGGCCGGACCGGGCCCGTCCAGGTCCAGCAGCGGACGCAGCCGGTCCTGAACGGCCTCGGCCTCCTGCGGGGTCTCGGGCCACGAATGCAGCGCGCGCACCTTCACGGCCGCGTACGCTACCGGCCCGGCCGGCCCGGCGGTCAGCCCAGCGAGGAGTACACCGCCTCCACCAGCCGGTGGGCGCGCAGGTCGATCGAGAACCGGCCGCCCAGCAGATTGGGGATGTAGGCGACCGCGACGCCCGCCTCGACGTCGCCCATCCCGATCGAGCCGCCGGCGCCGCTGTGCCCGAACGCCGTCTCCCGCGCGGCCTTCGGCATGAAGAACGTCGTCGCCGGGCGCATGTACCCCAGGCCGAACGAGGTCTCGACGGTCAGGACCTTGTCGGGGCCCTGCACCCGGCGCCGCAGCGCCTCCCGCAGCGTGTCGGGCGCCAGGATCCGCCCGCCGATCAGATCGCGGTAGAACGTCGCCAGCGCGGACGCGGTGGTCACCATTCCCGCGCCCGGCCAGCCGCCCGCCAGCACCACCGGGTTGTTGAAGCCCCCCTTGCCGGTGGAGGGACGATTGAGCGCGCGGTTCAGCAGGTCGTCCGGGGCGGCGGTCTTTGCGGCGTCCGCCGAGGCGGCCTCGCGCCCGGCGGACGCCTCGGCGGACGCGCCGGCCTGTGCACCGCCCCGTGCTTCGTCGGCCTGCGCGTCGGCCCGCGTCCCGGTCCGCGCGCTCGGCGGGCGCCGGTCGGCCGACAGCCGGGCGGCCCGCTCGATCACCTGCGGCGGAGCGCCGATCCACAGGTCCAGCTCCCCGGCGAACTCACGGCGGACGAACTCCCCGACGGTGCAGCCCGCGTGCCGCCGCACGATCTCCCCGGCCAGCCAGCCGAACGTCACCGCGTGATAGCCGTGTCCCTCGCCCGGCGTCCACAGCGGGGCCTGCGCGGCGAGCAGCGCCGCCATCGCGGCGGGGTCGGCGGCGTCCTCGGCGGTCACCGGGTCGTCGAAGGCCGGCAGCCCCGCCTGGTGGGTGAGCAGGTGCTCGGCGGTCGTGCGGTCCTTGCCGTGCGCGGCGAACTCCGGCCACCACTCCGCCACCGGGCCGGTCAGGTCGTAGGCCCCGCGCTCGGCCAGCAGCAGCGCCGCCGTCGCGGTCACCGCCTTGGTGCACGAGAACGCCGCGCACGGGGTGTCGCGCAGCCAGGGACGTCCGGTCCGGCGGTCGGCCACGCCGCCCCACAGCTCGGCGACCAGGCGGCCGTCCGCGTACACCGCCACGCCCGCGCCCAGCTCCCGGCCGCGGGCGAAGGACTCCTCGAACGTCTCCCGCACCGCCTTGAACGCCGGGTCGCAGTGTCCCTGGATCGTGCTCTGCTCACTCGCCACTGGGGGTCCTTCCGGGGTGTTTCGGGGGATTTGCAGTGAATCATGCTCCCTGTCCCGGTGTCCGGTCGATGGGCGCGCGGCCCCGATCGGGCGCCGACGGCGGTTCCCGGTCACAACCCCCGGCCGCGGGCCCGGACGCGCCGCCGGGTCCGGCGCTAGGCTCGACACCGATGAAGACCCTGCTGATCGTGCACCACACCGCCTCCCCGAATCTGCAGGCGATGTTCGAGGCGGTGCGGGACGGGGCGAGCACCGACGAGGTCGAGGGCGTCGAGGTGGTGGCGCGGCCGGCGCTGACCGCGAGCGCCGTGGACGTGCTGGAGGCCGACGGGGTGATCCTGGGGACCCCGGTCAACATCGGCTACATCTCCGGCGCGCTCAAGCACTTCTTCGATCAGATCTACTACCCCTGCCTGGAGGCCACCGTCCGTCGCCCCTACGCCGCGTACCTGCACGGGGCGAGCGACGCGAGCGGCGCGCTCCGGGCCATCGAGACGATCACCACCGGGCTGTCCTGGCGGGCCGTCCGCCCCCCGCTGGTGGTGACCGGCGAGCCCACCAAGGCGGACCTGGAGGCCTGCTGGGAACTGGGCGCGATCACCGCCGCGGAACTGGCCGGATGACGCCCCCGGGGCGGGGCCGGGTCCACTACGGTGGCAGAATGAGCGGATTGCGACATGTGGCGCTGTTCCGCTGGGCGGAGGGGACGACCACCCGCCAGCAGGAGGAGGTCGCCGCCCGGCTTTCTGAGCTGCCCGCCAAGATCCCCCAGATCCGGTCCTACAGCCTGGGCAGGAACGCCGGGATCAACCCCGGCGGCTACGACTTCGCCGTGGTCGCCGACTTCGACGACCGCGAGGGCTACCTGGCCTACCGCGACCACCCCGAGCATCGGGCCGTCGTGGAGGAGGTCATCGCCCCGCTCGTGGCCGATCGTGCCGCCATCCAGTACGAGCTGTGAGCCGGCGGGCCGCCCTCCGGCGAGGGGGCGCCCGAGGCCCCGGCCGACGGGCGCCGTCCGCCGGCCGATGAGCGGGCCGTCGGCCGGGGCGGGGCCCGCCTATCGGCCGGGGGCGGCGATCCCGTCGAACATGACCTTCAGGTAGTGCTCGGCCAGGTCCGCCGTGCTCAGCGGGCCGCCCGGCCGATACCAGCGGACGGTGACCCAGATGGTGTCGCGGATCATGCGGTAGGTGAGCCTGGCGTCGATGTCGGCGCGGAAGGCGCCCGTCCGCCGGCCCCGCTCGATGGTGTCCACCCACATCTTCTCGACGTCCTGCTCCACCTTGGTCAGATAGGCGAAGCGGGGCATCGACCGCAGGTAGGCCCAGTCGTTCTGGATGACGGTGACGGCCGCGCGATGCGGCTCCAGGGTGCCGAAGGCGATGCGCACCAGCTCGGCGAGGGTCTCGCGCGGGTCGCCGCCCTTGTCGACGGCGGCCCGGTAGGCGGTCAGGACCTCGTCGAAGAAGCCCGACAGCACCTCGTCGACGATCGACTCCTTGGAGTCGAAGTGGTGGTACAGGCTCCCGGACAGGATCCCCGCCTCGCGGGCGATGTCGCGCACGGTCGTCGCCTGGAACCCCTTCTCGGCGAACAGGTCGGCGGCCAGCCGGACCAGATGCTCACGCCGCTCGGACGGCGGTGCGGCGGATCGGCCGCCGCGCCGTCGCCGCCCCTCGCCGTCGGTGCGGGCGGACCGGGTGCCTGTGGTCGTCACCTTCCCAGTATGTACGCCCCCGGCGGGCATGCCGCCGCTTCGGCGGCCGTCAGCGCGGCACCGCCAGCGCCCAGGACTTCACCGTGCCGTGCCCCTGCCAGGGGAGGTGGTCGGCGATGTGCCCGAATCGGGTGCCGATGTCGCTGTTGAGCAGGGTGACCTCGGTGATCGGGCCGCCGGGCATCCGGGCGCAGAAGGTGAAGAGCCAGATCGGCCGGTCCGGCAGCGCGTATCCGGTGAACAGCTCCTCGACCACCGCCATCGTCGGCGGCCGGTCCGCCACCGCCTGGTGGAACTCCTCGGTCAGACCGCCGAAGTCGCGGATCGTCGCCGGCCCGTAGTGGACGTCCATGGCGCGGGTCCCGTCGTGGAAGCGCGCCGTCCAGGCGCGTTCGGCCAGGTCGCTGTCCGGCAGCGCTATCGCGGCGAACACCGGCAGCACGTTGTGCACCCATCCGTCCAGCGCGTCGGCGACCGGGTGGCGGTCCCGCCCGCCGATTCCCACCGCCTGGTCCCAGGCGAACTCCCCGCTCCAGCGGGGATGCCCGACACCGATGGGCAGCTGGACGACCAGTCCGTTGTCCTGCATCCGAGGGGCGTCCACCGTGATCCGCAGTCCGCACTCGCCCAGATCGATCATCGCACCGTCGCGGCGGGCGGACAGGCCGTGCCCCTCGGCGCACAGACGTGCCAAGAGATCGGCGGCGGTCTCGGCGGTGATGTCCATGATCGCACTTCCTTCGCAGAGCGTTCGGCGGGACACGGTAGCGGCGCCCTCCGCGGAGATCGAACGAAATATCGGACAAGGTCGGGCGAGGTCGGCGAGGCGGCGAGCGGAACGAATGAGTACGGCGGGTGATGCCCTGGAATTGGCAACTATGTCCCTGGCGTCCGGTGCATGGTGTTCTCTACCGTTCGTCGGTATGGAACAGCAGAGTGGAACGGTCCCACACGTCGCCCCATGGGCCCCGCCGGTCGCCCACGCCCGCATCGCGGAGGTGGCCGCCGACCTCGCCGACCTGTGGCGCGACCCCTCGGCCGACCGCGTCGCGCGGGCCGCCCGGGAGGCGTTGGACGAGCACGCCCGGCAGTTCGACGACGAGGGCATCGTCCTGTACGCCGGGACCAATGTGATGAGCGAGGCCGCCCGGCGGGTGTCCGAGTCCACGGTGAGCGGGCGGCCCAGCATGGGGTGGCCGGGGGACAAGTACCAGGCGGGCCTGGACCGTCTCGACCGGTTGGAGGTGCTCGCGCCCGCCCTGGTGGCCCGGCTGGTCGGAGCGCGCTTCGCCGAGGTCCGCAGCCACAGCGCCACCATGGCCAACCTGGCGGTCTACACGGCGCTGACCCGGCCCGGCGACACCATCGCGGTGCTCCCCGAACGCGCCGGCGGGCACACCAGCCACCACGCCGCGGGCGTGCCGGGCGTGCGCGGGCTGCGCGTCGTCGACCTGCCCTACGACGTGGACGCCTACGACGTGGACCTGGCCGCGCTGCCGCGGTTCCTGGAGCGCGAACGGCCCCGGCTGGTGGTGATCGGCGCGAGCCTGCTGCTGTTCCCGCACCGGGTCGCGGCGATCCGGGAGGCGACCTCGGCGGTGGGGGCGCATCTGCTGTACGACGCCTCGCACATGGCGGGACTGGTCGCCGCGGGGAGGTTCCAGCGCCCGCTGGCCGAGGGAGCCGAGGTGCTCACGTTCTCCACCTACAAGTCGTTCGGCGGGCCGCCCGGCGGGGTCATCGCCACCGACGATCCCGAGCTGGCGGAGCGGATCTCCACCGCGGTGTTCCCCGGGCTGACCGCCAACTACGACGCCGGGCGCCTGGCCCCGCTCGCCGTCACCGCCGCCGAGATCGCCGACGACGGCGGCGCGTACGCCGACAGGTGCATCGCCGCCGCCCGGACGCTGGCCGCCGCGCTGCACGAGGAGGGCTTCGCCGTCGCGGGCGCCGACCGGGGCTTCACCGACTCCCATCATGTGGCGGTCGACGCGGCGGCCCTGGGCGGCGGTCGTGCGGCGATGGCCCGGCTCGCCGAGGCCGGCATCTACCTCAGCGCCATCGGGCTGCCCTGGCAGGCCCCCGGAGAGCCCGACCGCGGCCTGCGGATCGGCACCCAGGAGGTGGTCCGCCGCGGCCTGGGCGAGGCGGAGCTCCGGCAGGTCGCCGTGCTGATGGCGGATCTGCTGCTGCGCGACACCGACCCGCGGACCGTGCGCAAGGCCGTGGTGCGGATCAGGGAGGAGGCCCGACGCGCCTAGGCCGCGCATAGGCTGGGCGGCATGCCCGAGGCGATCGTTTTCGACCTCTACGGAGTGCTGGCCCGGGACCAGTCCGAGGCGGACAAACGGGTCATCGAACGGCTGGCGGGCGTCGCGGACGGGCGCGCCCGCCGGTTCTGGGAGGCCTACTGGGAGCTGCGCCCCGCCTACGACGCCGGCCAGCCCACCGCCGAGTACTGGCGGGCCGTCGCCGCCCGGCTGGGCACGGTCTTCCCCGATGTCGCCGCCCTCGCCCGCGCCGACCTGGAGAGCTGGACCAGGGTCGACGAGGAGATGGTGGCCCTGGTCGAGGAATTGGCCGACCGCGGCCACCGCCTGGGCCTGCTGTCCAACATCATCAGCGACCTGGTGCCGCTGATGGAGGAACGGCACGGCCGGTGGTTGGGGCGTTTCCACGCCCTCACCTACTCCTGTCGCATCGGAGTCGCCAAGCCCGACCCGCGCGCCTACCGGATCTGCGCCGACCGGCTCGGCGTGCCCGTCTCCCGGGTGCTGTTCTTCGACGACCGCGCGGAGAACGTCGAGGCCGCCCGCCGCGTCGGCATGCTCTCGGAGGTCTTCACCTCCCCGGCCCAGGTCCGCCGGGTCGTGGCCGAGCACTTCTCCTGACGTTCTCCGCCGTCCTCCCCGACGTTCCGGACGGCGGCCTCCGACGCCCCGGCGCGGAACCGTCGAGCCGGGGAGCGAGCCCGCCGGATGAGGCGTTCACCGGCGCGGATGGCCGTCCGGCCCGTCCGCGGTCGCCCCGCCCGGCGCGGGAGGGCCGCCGGTGAGATCACCGGGGAGGGCGTCGGAGAGGCCGCCGGCGGCTCCGGCGGCCTCGGCGAGGTCGGCGCGCAGGCGGTGCAGGAGCGACTCGCCCTCGGCGGTGAGGCGTTCGATGACGGGGAGGGCCAGCTCGTCGCGGACGGTGGCGGCCAGCAGGTCGTCGTACTCGTGGGCGGACGAGGCCAGCTCGCGCAGCCGACGGTGGACGCCCAGCAGCCGGTCGGCGGCGCGGACCCGGTCGGCGTACCGTTCCAGGGCCTCGATGCGACGGGTCACGGCGCGCACCGAGGCGGCCAGCCTGCCGCGCCGATCCTCCAGCACGTCCTCCAGCACGGCGGCGAGCTCGGGCACGGCGAGGTCGGCGGAGTCGGCGATCTCCCGCTCCCGGCGGCGCAGGACGGACTGGCGGGCCAGCGCCTGGGCGATCTCCCACTCCTGCTGGGGAAGGGTGCGGGCGTTGTCGGCGGCGTCGAGCAGGCCCTCGCGGCAGACCGCCGAGTCCAGCACCGCGCGGACCGCCCCCTGCGCCCGCACCAGCAGGGCCTTGGCCTCCTCGTCGAAGTCCTCCGGCAGCAGATAGCGGTCGCGGCGGCGGTCCAGCGCCCGGGCGCGCCGCAGATCGTCCGACAGGCGCGCACCGAACACGGCGGTCAGCCCGACCGGCGCGGCGAACATCAGCCAGGCCGGGCCGAGCGCCGGCACCCCCGCCGCGCACGCCAGCGCCGCCAGCGCCGGGACCAGCCGCGCCGGGAGCCGGTGCCGGGCCACGATCCGGTCGAGCTCGGCGCGCAGCGTCGGGTCCGCCACCGGGCGGGGCTCGGGACGCCGCCGGCCCGGCTCCCCGGCGGGCCCCACCATGCGCCAGTTCGTGCGGGTCCGGGTCTCGAACGCGAAGTCGGTGGGCTCGATCTCCACCTCGGTCGGCCCGGCGGGCAGCGGCCAGGACCCCACCGGCTCGCCGCCGTCGGGGCCGGTGAACCGCACCCACCAGCCGCCCCTGCCGTCCTCGCAGCGGTAGCGGCCCGGCTTGATGTCGACGCCCACCAGGAACGTGCCGGCACGGGGGATGGTGTCGCCCGGACTGGTCACCAGCGACCTCCGACCAGTTCTCGCGCGGTGTCGCCCCAGAGGCCGTGGAGACCGCCGGCACCGCGTGTCCCGTTTATGTCCTGTTGTGGACCCTCTCGGGTTCGATGTCCCGAGGGGGCTGAGAGATGCCGTACCCATTTCCCGGCCCGGGAAGTCGACCGGGCCCTCGGCGGGCGATGGAATACTCCTCCCCGTGGGAGGCGACATCGGGCCGTTCGACGATCCGCCGTGGGCGATGCAGCTCGCCGTGCGGGTGGAGAAGACCGCACCGCCCGCCCACGGGGCGGTCTGCGAGGCCGCCGCGACGGCGGTGGTCCGCCTGCTCACCGACCCCCGCGCCGCGGACCCCGGAGGCGAGTGGCGCGACCGGGTGCGCCGCTGGGAGTCCGGCCGGATCCGGAAGGTGACCAGACGGGGGCGCGGCATCCGCTGGCGCGAGGCGGCCGAGCTGCCGGGCGTGACCGTCGAGCACGCCGGCGCGCAGGTCCGCGCGTTCGTGCCCGGACCGGTCGACCGGGTGCCGCCGCCGCTGGCGAAGATGCAGGTCGCCGGGCTGGAGCTGGTGCGGGAGGAACCCGGGCCGCCGCCGGAGCCCCCGTACGCGGCGCTGGTCCTCAATCCGGACGTGACGATGAGCACCGGCAAGTCGGCGGCCCAGGCCGGACACGCCGCCCACCTGCTGCTGCGCAACGGCCCTCCCGCGGACGTCGCCGCCTGGGCGGCGGCGGGCGCGCCCGTCCGCCTGGTCGCCGGCGCCCCGTGGGAGGAGTGCCTGCGGCGCGCCGCGGTGGTGGTCCGCGACGGCGGCTTCACCGAGGTCCCGCCGGGGACGACGACGGCGCTGGCCTGGCTGGTCACCGCCTGAGGAACCGGCGATCCTTCCGTCAGACGGAAGCGCTGTGGCGTCCGTCACGGCCGGTGGGTGAGAGTCGGCTCACATCCCCCGTTTCCCCTGCGAGGCAGGAGCTGTGAGCCATGCCCTTTGTGCGGAACCAGTGGTACGTCGCCGCCCACTCCGAGGAAGTCGGTGACGAGCTGCTCGCCCGGACGATCTGCGGGGAGCCGATCGTCTTCTACCGGACCTCCGCCGGAGAGCCCGTCGCCCTGGCCGACCGCTGCGTGCACCGGCGCTACCCGCTGTCGGCCAGCCGGCGGGAGGGCGACCGGATCGTCTGCGGCTACCACGGCTTCACCTACGACCCGGACGGGACGTGCGTCGCCGTTCCCGGCCAAAAGCGCATCCCGCGGACCGCTCGGGTCCCCGTCTATCCCGTGGTGGAGCAGGACACGCTGGTCTGGGTGTGGATCGGGGACGCCGACAAGGCCGATCCGACGAGGATCCCGCGCGCGCCGTGGCTGGGATCGCCGGACTATGTGACGGTGCGCGGGATGGAGCCGCTGGCGGCCCGGTACGAGCTGCTGGTCGACAACCTGCTCGACCTGTCGCATGAGACCTATCTGCACGCCGGCTACATCGGCACGCCCGAGGTCGCCGAGACCCCCATCACCACCGAGGTCGACGAGGACGCCGGGATCGTCTACGTCAGCCGGCGGATGAAGGACGCCGAATGCCCGCCGTTCTACGCCAAGTCCACCGGCATCACCGGCCGCATCGACCGCTGGCAGGACATCGAGTACCACCCGCCGTGCCTGTACCTGCTGCACTCCCGGATCGCCCCGACCGGGGTGGAGCCGGGGCCGGACGGCGACGACCCGGCCGCCTGCCACGCCGAGATCGTGTACGCGATCACCCCGGAGACCGAGACGACCACCCACGACTTCTGGATGGTCTCCCGCGACTTCGCCCTGGATGACGAGGAGGTCTCCAAGTTCCTGGCCGAGAGCAACCGGACTGTGATCCTGCAGGACGTGGCGGCGCTCAACCTGCTGGAAGAGGTCATCGCCGGCGAGCCGGAGGGCTACCAGGAGCTGAGCATCAACATCGACACCGGCGGTCTGGCGGCCCGCCGCATGCTCAAGAAGATGCTCGAGGCGTCCTCGTGAGCAGGCGGCTCCAGGTGGTGTGGGAGCCCGGCTCGGATCTGCTGATCGGCGTGTGCCACTGCGGCGCCGAGAGCCGGGCCGCCGACCCCGTCGAGATCTGGCACTGGCTGCTGTCCCACCCCGACCATCCGAGCCCTCGGACGGAGCATGAGCACTGAACCGTGGATCGAGGTCGTGGTCGACCGCCGGGAGCGGGTCGCCGAGGAGGTGGTGGCGCTAACGCTGCGCGCCCCCGCCGGCGGTCCGCTCCCGGCCTGGTCGCCGGGAGCGCACATCGACCTGCTGCTCACCGAGGACCTGGTGCGCCAGTACTCGCTGTGCGGCGATCCCGCCGACGCCTCCGCCTGGCGGGTGGCGGTGCTGCGCGAGCCGGACGGGCGGGGCGGCTCCGCCTACGTCCACGACAAGCTGTCGGTCGGCGACCGGCTGACGGTCCGCGGCCCGCGCAACGCCTTCCCGCTGGTGCCGTCGGAGCGGTACCTGTTCATCGCCGGCGGCATCGGGATCACCCCGATCCTGCCGATGGTGCGGGCCGCGCGGGCCGCCGGGGCGGACTGGCGGCTGGTCTACGGCGGGCGCCGTCGGGCGACCATGGCGTTCACCGGCGAGCTGGCCGCGCTGGACGCCGACCGGGTCGACCTCCGGCCGCAGGACGAGACCGGCCTGCTCGACCTGGACGGCCTGCTGGGCGACCTGCCGGCCGGCACGCAGGTCTACTGCTGCGGACCCGAGTCCCTGCTGACCGCGGTGGAGGAGCGCTGCCCCCCGGAGGCGCTGCACGTCGAGCGGTTCGTCCCCCGCGCCGTCGAGGGGCCGGAGAGGGAGTTCGAGGTCGAGCTGGCCGCCAGCGGCCTCACCCTGACCGTGCCCGCCGGGAGGTCGATCCTGGAGACGGTCGAGGCCGCCGGGGTGCAGGTCCTCTCCTCCTGCCGGGAGGGCACCTGCGGCACCTGCGAGACCGGGGTGCTGGAGGGCGTTCCCGACCACCGGGACTCGATCCTGTCCGGCCCGGAGCGCGACACCTGCGAGTTCATGATGATCTGCGTGTCGCGCGCCCGGTCGCCCCGGCTGGTGCTGGACCTGTGAGCCGCGGTTGGATGAGGCGGTGACCGCGATGACGGGGCCGGACCGGCGGACGGGGACCCGACCGCCGGTGACCCGGCGGGTGCTGGGCATCCTCGAGGCGTTCACGCCCGAGCGTCCGGCGCTCACCCTGACCGAGATCTGCCGCCGGACCGGGCTGCCCATGGCGACCGCGCACCGCCTGGTGAACGAGCTGGTCGCCTGGGGCGCGCTGGAACGCGGAGCGGATGGCGCCTACCGGGTCGGGCTGCGATTGTGGGAGGTCGCGTCGCTGGCCCCGCGCGGGCCGGGGCTGCGGGAGGCGGCGCTGCCGTTCATGGAGGACCTCTACGAGGCCACGCACCAGAACGTGCAGCTGGCCGTGCTGGACGGGCTGGAGGTCGTCTATCTGGAACGCCTGTCGGGTCGGGACGCGGTGCACGTGTTCACCCGGGTCGGCGGCCGGTTCCCCGCGCACGCCACCGGGGTCGGCCTGGCGCTGCTCGCGCACGCCGATCCCGAGCTGCAGGAACGTGCCATCGCCGGGCCGCTGCGGCGGTTCACGCCCAAGACGATCTGCTCGGGGCGTCAGCTGCGCCGGGTCCTGGCCGAGGTGCGCCGCACCGGGGTGGCGATCAGCGACGGGCAGGTGGAGCTGTTCGCGTTGTCGGTGGCCGCGCCGGTGCACGGGCCGGACGACTCGGTGGTGGCGGCGCTGTCCATCGTCGTGCCGTCCGACGCCTATGACCCGCGTGCTCTCGTGCCGGCGGTGCGCGCCGGGGCCCGGGGCATCTCCCGCGCCCTGGGCGCCCCCAGCGCGCGCCGGCCTCCGGCGTCGGCCGCCCGGGAGAGCGGCCCGCCCCCGCGGATCGCCGAGGGAGGCTGAGGGGCGGCGCGGCCGGTCCGCCCGCGGGCCGGGACGGGGCCGCGGGCGGACGGCTCCTCACCCGTCTCGGCGCTCGCCGCGCTCCTCCCGCAGCACCCGGTCGGCGACCGCGAACGCCGAGTTGGCCGCCGGGACGCCGCAATAGATCGCCGACTGCAGCAGCACCTCGCCGATCTCCTCCGGGGTGAGGCCGTTGCGCAGCGCCGCCCGCACGTGCATGGCCAGCTCCTCCAGATGTCCGCGGGCCACCAGCGCGGTGAGCGTGATGCAGCTGCGGGTCTTGCGGTCCAGCCCGGGACGGGTCCAGATCTCGCCCCACGCGTACCGGGTGATCAGATCCTGGAACGGCGCGGTGAACTCGCTGGTCCGCGCGACGGCCCGGTCCACGTGCGCGTCGCCGAGCACGGCCCGCCGCACCGCCATCCCGGCGGCGTGCCGGGATCCGTCGTCGGTTCCGGCCGACAGGTGGTCGACGAGCGCGGCGGTGACCGGCCCCGGCCTCTCCACCCCGGCCAGATGGGCCGCCCCGGCGACCTCCACCAGGCCCGCGCCGGGGATCGCGTCGGCCAGCGCCCGCGCCTGGGCGGGCGGGGTGGCCGGGTCGTCGCGCCCGGCGATCACCAGCGTGGGGGCGGTGATCCGCGGCAGCGCGTCCCGCAGGTCACAGTCCGCCAGCGCCTCGCAGCAGGCCGCATAGCCCGCCGGGTCGGCGCTCCGCAGATCCTCCAGCAGGTCGGCGGCGGCGGGGGAGTCGGCGAAGCCGGGGGTGAACCAGCGTCCCGCCGAGCTCTCGACCAGCGGTCCGGTGCCCTCGGCGCGCACCAGCGCGGCCCGCTCGTGCCAGCCCGCCGGCTCGCCGAACCGCGCCGCCGAGCACACGATCGCCAGCGAGGCGATCCGATCGGGATGGTGGGCCGCCAGCCAGGCCCCGACGGCCCCGCCTAGGGAGATTCCGGCGTAGGCGAACCGGTCGAGGCCGAGCGCGTCGGCCAGTTCCAGCACCAGCCGTCCCAGGTCCGCGATGGCGGGCCGGTCCGGCAGCAGCGCGGCGGGGGAGCCGCCGTGGCCGGGCAGGTCCCAGCGGATCACCCGGTGGGTGCGGGCCAGCGCGGGCACCTGCGGCGCCCACACCTGCAGCGAGGTGCCCAGCGAAGGCCCGAGCAGCAGGGGCGCGCCCGCCCCGTCGACGCGGTGGTGGAGCACGCCGGTGTCAGTCGAAGGCAAGAAAGACCGTCTCCTCGTGGTTCTCGTCGCCCTGCAGGCGGATGTCGAATCGGTACACGCGGTCCCGCTCGGGCGTGGCGATCAGGGTCTTGCGGTCGCGCGGCTCCAGGGAGTCCAGCAGCGGGTCCCCCTCCGGCTCGCCCAGGTACGCCCGGGTGAACAGATGGTGCAGCAGGCCGCGGGCGAACACGCACACCGAGATGTACGGCGGCCCGCCCGGCGGCAGCGTCCGCAGCGCATAGTGGCCGTCCGCGTCCGTCGGCACCCGGCCGAACCCGGTGAAGGCGACCCCGTCCCGGCCGATGACCGCTCCGGTCGTGGGGTCGCGGCGCAGCGAGCCGGGCGCCCCGGACCGCGAGCCGTCCGGGCCGGCCTGCCAGAACTCCAGCAGCGCGTCGGGGATCGGCTGCCCGGCTCCGTCGAGCACATGGCCGTGCAGCGTGATGGTGCGCGGGTCGCCGGGCGGGGCGATCTCGCCGCCCTTGGCGAACGGCAGCGCGTATCCGTAGAACGGCCCGACGGTCTGCGACGGGGTGGGCGGAAGCATCAGCGACCCTCCTCGAACACGGTGGCGGTGGGCCCGTCCAGCACGATGTCCCAGCGGTAGCCCAGCGCCCACTCGGGCTTGGACAGATCGTGGTCGTAGGCGGCGACCATCCGCTGCCGGGCGGCGTCGTCGGTCACCGATTGCATGATCGGGTCATAGGGGAACAGCGGGTCGCCCGGGAAGTACATCTGGGTGACCAGGCGCTGGGTGAAGGCGGTGCCGAACAGCGAGAAGTGGATGTGCGAGGGCCGCCAGGCGTTGTCGTGGTTGCGCCACGGGTAGGGGCCCGGCTTGATCGTGATGAACGTGTACCGGCCCTCGTCGTCGGTCAGGCAGCGGCCCACCCCGGTGAAGTTGGGGTCCAGCGGGGCGGGGTGCTGGTCGCGTTGGTGGATGTACCGACCGGCGGCGTTGGCCTGCCAGATCTCCACCAGCTGCCCGCGCACGGGGCGGCCGTTGCGGTCGATCACCCGGCCGGTGACGATGATCCGCTCGCCCAGCGGCTCGCCGGTGTGCTGGCGGGTCAGGTCGTTGTCCCACTCGGTCACGTCGGTGTGGCCGAACACCGGTCCGGTCAGCTCCACCGCCTCCGGGTCGCGCACCGGCACCGGCGGCCGTTTGGGGTGCCGCAGCACGCTGCTGCGGTACGGCGGGTAGTCGCGGTGGGGGTGGTCCATGCGCGGGGCGCCGTCCGCGACCGCCTTGGCGTAGGCGTCCCGGCGTTCGGCGATCTCCGCGCTGATCTCCTTTTGGGTGGGCGAAGTCAACGGGGGCTCCCTTCACGCGGCTCCGGGTGCGCTCGAGCGCGCCACCGGACCCGACGCTTCGACCAGAGATGTTCGCCTAGTGAACTAGTGTTCATTATCGTGGTCATGAGTGTCATCGCCCGCCTGCCCGCTGTCAATGCGGGCTTGCGCGGAATGGAAGATCTGGAGCGGACATGCCGGTGAGCGATTCCTCTGCCGTTCCCCCCGCCGAGGCGGTCGGCCCGCTGATGCGCGGGTTGGCGGTGCTGCGCGCGCTGACCGCGGCCGGCGGTCGGCGCAGCGCGGGCGACCTGGTGCGCGACACCGGCCTGGCCCGCTCCACCGTCGACCGGGTGCTGAGCACGCTGGAGCGGCTGGAGTACGTGCGGATCGCCGGCCGGGACGCCCTGCTCGCACCGCCGGTGATGGAGCTGGGCAACGCCTACCTGGCCGCGGTCCGGCTGCCCGCGCTGCTCGGCCCGGTGGCCGATCGGCTGGCCGATGTCCTGGAGGAGTCGGTGTCGATCGCGGTGGCCGACGGCGACGGCGCCCGGTTCGTCCATCAGGCGCCCAGGCGGCGGACGATGTCGGTGGCGTTCGGGGTCGGGGACCTGCTGCCCGCCGAGTGCGGGGCGATGGGCGCGCTGCTGGCCGCCGACTGGACCGAGGCCGACTGGGCGCGCTGGCGGGAGCGGCGGGCCGCCGACCCGGATCTGCGCGGCTTCCCGGCGGTGCCGCCGGGGGCGGCCCGCGCCGCCGACTCCTTCGCCGAGCGGGTCGCCTTCGCCCGCCGGAGCGGCTGGGCGCTGGACGACCAGCTGATCGAGCCGGGGCTGGTGGCGCTGGCGATGCCGGTCCGCGATCCGGCCGGGCGGATGTGCGCGGTCAGCGTGGTCAGCCACACCAGCCGACACACCGCCGAATCGCTGCGGGAGGCCATGCTGCCCCGGCTGCGCGAGACGGTCGCCGAGATGGAACGGATCCTGGCCGAGGAGCGGGTCCGGTCCGGCGAGACCGACCGGGGGCCGACCGGGACCGCCGAGCGGGCGCGGGAGTCCAAGCGGGCGCTGGGCGCGGAGTTCCTGCAGTCCCTGGCCCGCGGGCTCGGCGTGCTGGCCGCGTTCGACGAGCACCGGCCCGAGCCGACGCCGGCGGCCCTGGCGCAGGCGACCGGGCTGCCCCGGGCCACCGTGCGGCGCTCTCTGCTCACCCTGGCGCACCTGGGGTACGTGACCGCGGCGGACGGCCGGTTCCGGCCCGCTCCGCGGGTGCTGGACCTGGGGTTCACCCCGTTGAACGGCCTCACCCTGCCCCGGATCGCCCGGCCGCATCTGGCCCGGCTGGTCGAGCGGGTGCACGACTCGGCGTCGATGGCGGTGCTGGACGGCGACGACATCCGGTACGTCGCCCGGGTGCCGACCGTGCGGATCATGAGCGTGGAGATCACGGTGGGCACCCGCTTCCCCGCGTACGCGACCTCGATGGGGCGGGTGCTGCTGGCCGGGCTGCCGGAGGAGGAGCGCGCCGGGCGGCTGGTGCGGACGGACCTGCGTCCGCTGACCCGGCGCACCGTCACCTCGCCCGAGCGGCTCGCCGCCCTGCTGGACCGGGCCGCCCGCGACGGCTACGCGCTGGTGGAGGAGGAGCTGGAGGAGGGCCTGCGCTCCATCGCGGTGCCGGTGCGGGACCGGGACGGGCGGGCGGTCGCCGCCATCAACGTCTCCTCCCACGCCGGGCGGCGTTCCGCCGAGGAGACGCGGGAGACGGTGCTGCCGCCGCTACGGGAGGCGGCGGCCGCCATCGAGCGCGACCTCCACATCGCGGGCCGGTTCGTCCGCGTCCCCGTCGGGTGAGATCTGCACCGGCGGGACCGTGATGTACTCGATCGCCTCGTTGGCCAGCCGCCGCGCCGGCTCCTCATAGCGCTCCCGCAGCTCGTGCACCCGCTGCTGGGCGCGCACCCCCGGCCAGCCGGCGGGCAGGTGCTCCACCGGCAGCCCGGGGTCCATCCGGACCAGCTGCAGCCACTCGGTGGTCATCCACAGGTAGCGGGCCAGGTCGTCGGGCGCGTCGGGGATGGGGTCGGGCCGGTCCCAGCGCTCCAGGAACGCCCGGTACCCGGAGGCCAGCGCGTCCAGGTCGAAGGCGTCGCGGATCATGGCGGTCACGTCGGTGGGCTCCTCGGCCCGTCCGGTGAACACCTTGACGTGGTCGCGCAGCCCCAGCCCGTCGATCAGCGGGCCGACCTCCACCCGGCGGGGGGCGATCCACAGGCCGTTCCCGATCGATCCGAACCCGGCCCAGATCAGCGCCGACCGCAGGTCGTGCCGGCGGCTCTGCCAGGACTCTGGCATGGAGAACGCCAGCACCGTCCAGCGGCCGTCCCAGTCGGCGTTGATCACGCTGCGCCGCCACACCCGCCGCTCACCGTCGGTGAGGATGCGCACCGACCGGGGGGTCAGCCCGAAGTGCATCCGGCGGCCCCGCCGGTGCCGGGACAGCAGGTCGCGGGTCACCATCCGGCTGAGCGTGGAGCGGATGGCGTGCTCGCCCACCCCGAGCCGGGCGAAGATCTCGATGAAGCTGCTCGAGGAGACCGCGATGTTCCTGCGCAGCACATAGTTGCCCAGGAACGTGAGCATCAGCGACTGTGGACGTAGCCGCGGCGACGGGCCGTCGGCTCCGGCGGCGCCCTCGGGTGCGGGCGGCCGGTCATCGGTGGTGAAAGCGTCCATCACCCGTTCGGCTCCCATCTGTCGGTTCGGCGGAGCGGCGGCCCCTCGAGGATCCGGTGGTCTCAGTCAATGTTCGGCAGACTATTGACCGCCGTGACATATCTGCCTAAGTTCAGCTTACCCCCCTGATCGGGCCCCGGGCGGTGCCCCCGCTCCGGGATCCGGTCCGGCCCGGCAGGAGCACGCACACCCCCAGGAGGACTCCTGTGCGCAGACTCATCCCGTTCCTCACCGCCGCCGCGTTGGTGCTCGCCGGCTGCGGCGGATCCGGCGGATCCTCCGGCGACACCATCAAGATCGGCTTCATCGAGTCGCTGACCGGCAACTACGCCCCGCTCGGCAGCGAGGCCAAGAAGACCGTCGACCTGGCCGTCGAGCAGATCAACGCGCGCGGCGGCATCAAGGGCCGCAAGATCGAGCTGATCACCCTCGACGACAAGACCGCTCCCGATCAGGGGGTGCTGCACTTCAACAAGCTCAAGGCCGAGAAGGTCACCGCGATCATCGGCTCCACGTTCTCCAACGTGGGCCTGGCGGTGGAGCCGCTGGCCGAGCGCGAGCGCATCCCCTACATCTCCCTGGCGCCCGCCGACGAGCAGGTGAACCCGATCCGCAAGTACACCTTCGTCGTCCCGGCGCTGTCGTCCACCTACGCCGAGGCGATGCTGCAGTACTGGCAGGCCCACAAGATCACCAAGGTCGCCGTCGCCTATGACACCAAGAGCGCCTACTCGGTGGCCGGCCTCAACGGCATGAAGAAGCGCGCCGCCGAGTACGGCGTGCAGATCGTCCGCGAGGAGCCGTACGAGACCACCGCCTCGGACTTCAGCCCCATCTTCGCCCATGTCCGGGGCAGCGACGCACAGGCCTTCATGGTCTGGGCCAGCGGCGCCCCCGGCGTCACCATCGCCAAGCAGTACCCCACCTCCGGGCTCAAGCTGCCGCTCTTCATGACCGGCTCGCAGGCCAGCAAGCTGTGGCTGGACCCGGTCGGCCAGGCCGCCGAGGGCGTCTACGTGCAGAGCGCCATCGGCGTGGTCGGCGAGCACCTGCCGGACGGGGCGCTCAAGAACGCCATCAAGGAGATGGCCGAGCCGTTCCGGCAGAAGTACGGCTATGAGCCGCCCCAGTTCGCCCAGGACGGCTACGCCGGCGTCAAGCTGCTGGCCGCCGCGATCGAGAAGGCCGGCACCGACCGGGAGAAGATCCGCGACGCCCTGGAGGGCCTGACCCTGGTCACCCCGAACGGCAAGTACTCCTACAGCCCCACCGACCACTCCGGGCTGCGTTCCACCGACATCTCCATGAACCGGGTGGAGAAGGGCAAGCTCGTGCCCACCGAGTGGTCCAAGGAGCGGCTCGCCGAGACCGCCCGGGCGGCGGAGTGAGCCCGATGCTGCAGATCGACTCGGTCAGCCGGGCGTTCGGCGGCGTGTACGCCGTCCGCGACGTCAGCCTGACCGTGGCCGAGGGCGAGACCCGCGCCGTGATCGGCCCCAACGGCGCGGGCAAGTCCACCCTGTTCAACCTGATCAGCGGCCATCTGCTGCCCGACTCGGGCACGGTGTCCTACGGCCCGGAGGGGGAGCGCAGGCGCATCGACCGGCTCACCCCGCACGCCCGGGCCCGCCTGGGCATCGCGATCGTCTTCCAGGGCGCCCGGCTGTTCGGCGGGATGACCGTCCTGGAGAACGTGATGGTCGGCGCGCACGCCCGCACCCGGCACGGCTTCCTGTCCGCCGCGCTGCGGCTGCCCCGCCATCGCGAGGAGGAGGCCCGCATCGAGGCCGACGCGCTGGCCGCCCTCGACCGGGTGGGGCTGCGGGATTGGGCGCACCGGACCGCCGACGCCCTCCCGCTCGGCCAGCAGCGGTCCCTGCAGGTGGCCCGCGCGCTGTGCGCCAGGCCCCGGCTGCTGCTGCTGGACGAGCCCGCCTCCGGGCTGCGCGCCGCCGAACGCGAAGCGCTCGCCCAGCTCATCGAGAGCCTTCGCGAGGAAGGGCTGACCACCATGCTCATCGAGCACGACGTGGCGTTCGTGTCCCGGCTCGCCGACCGCGTCAGCGTGCTGGACCTCGGCCGGCACATCGCCGAGGGCACCGTGGAGGAGATCCGGCGCGACGAGGCCGTGCTGAGCGCCTACCTCGGGGAGGGCGTCTCGTGAGCGGCCCCGTCATCGAGGTGAGCGACCTCGTCGTCCGGTACGGCACCGCCACCGCCCTGGACCGTGTCGACCTCACCGTCGGCGCGGGAGAGCTGGTCGCCCTCATCGGCCCCAACGGCGCGGGCAAGTCCTCCCTGGTCAACGCCGTGATGGGGATCGTCCGCCCGGCCGGGGGACGGGTCCGCCTGAACGGCCGGGCGGCGCTGGTGCCCGAAGGGCGGCAGATGTTCGCGGACCTGACCGTCGACGACAACCTCAAGCTCGGCGCGTGGCGCCGGCGCCGCGTCCCCGGCGCCCGCGACACCGCCCGGGTGTACGAGGTGCTGCCGGAGCTGGCCCGCGTCCGCGGCCAGCGGGCCGGCACCCTCTCCGGCGGCCAGCAGCAGATGGTGGCCTTCGGCCGCGCCCTCATGGCCGACCCCGACGTGATCGTCGTGGACGAGCTGTCGCTGGGCCTGGCCCCCAAGGTCACCGCCGGGCTGGCCGAGCACCTGCGCGACCTCAACCGCGAACGCGGGCTGGCGGTGCTGCTCATCGAGCAGAACGCCCGGCTCGCCCTGGAGTTGTGCGGCCGCGGCTACGTCCTGGAGGCGGGACGGATCCGCGCGCAGGGGACCGCGGCCGACCTCCTCGCCAGCGAGGAGGTCGCCGCCGCCTACCTCGGCGGTCCCGCGGGCGACGTCGCGGCGGCGAAGGAGGCCGCGATGGAGACGGCCAAGGAGACGGCCAAGGAGACGGCCAAGGAGACGGCGAAGGAGACATCGCCATGAGCGACTTCCTGCAATACCTGATCTCCGGGCTGGCCGTCGGCTGCGGCTTCGCGTTGCTGGCCAGCGGGCTGGTCACCATTCACCGGGTGACCCACGTGGTCAACTTCGCGCAGGGCATGTTCGCCGTCGTCGCCGGGCTGACCGCCGGCTCGTTCCTGTCCGTCGGGCTGCCGCACGGGCTGGCCGAGGTCGCCGCCGTGGCGGTGGCCGGGGCGGTCGGGCTGCTGGTGGGGCTGATCGCCATCGGCAAGCCCGGCACCAGCGCCCAGTCCGCCCTGATCGCCACGCTCGGCCTGGGATTCGCGGCCTACGCGGTGGAGATCATGATCTGGGGCGACAACCCTCGATCCCACCCGGGGCTGCGCGGCACCGTGGAGATCGCCGGGGCGTACGTGCAGAAGCAGTCGTTCCTGGTGATCGGCGTGACCGCGGCGGTGTTCGCCGCGCTGCTGGCCTTCTTCACCCGCACCTACCTGGGCAAGGCGCTGTCGGCCTGCGCCGCCAACCCGTACGCCGCCCGCGCCGTCGGCATCAACGTGACCCGGATGGGGCTGGTCGCCTTCGTCCTCGGCGGGATGCTGGGCGGCGCGGCCGGCGTGCTGCTCACCCCGCTGATGCCCATCTCCTACAACAGCGACGTCCTGCTGATCACCAACGGGTTCGCCGCCGCGGTGCTGGGCGCCCTCAACCGGCCCGGCCTGGCGCTGATCGGCGCGCTCACCCTCGGCGTCGCCGAGACCATGGTGGCCGGGTACTACGAGGCCAGCTACCAGACCGTGGTGGCGCTGGCGCTGATGCTGGTGATCATGATCTGGCAGTCCTCGCGCCGCACCGCACTGCAGGAGGAGGCCGCCCGATGAAACCGTCCCCCCGATGGGCGGCGGCCGCCGCGGTGTGCGCCGCGGCGCTGCTGGCCCCGCTGCTGCTGTCGGAGACCCAGCTGCCGGTCTACATCGTGCTGGTGCTGGCCGCCTGCGTGGTGACCGGCCTGTCGATGCTGATGGGCTACGCCGGACAGGTCTCGCTGGGCCAGGCCGCGTTCTTCATGATCGGCGGTTACACCGCCGCGCTGATCGCCCTGGAGGAGCTGCCGACCTGGCTGGGGCTGGCGGCCTCGCCGCTGGTCGCCGCCGTGCTCGCCGCGGTGATCGGCGTGCCGCTGCTGCGGCTGCGCGGCCACCAGCTCGCCTTCGCCACCTTGGCGGTCCAGCTGATCCTGCTCAACCTGGTCGGCCAGCAGGAGTGGACCGGCGGCGACATCGGCCTGCAGGGCGTGCCGCGGCTGGCGATCGGCGGATACGAGTTCGCCGACGACGTGGCGTACGCCTATCTGGCGCTGGCGGTGCTGGGGCTGACCGTGCTGATCACCCGCAACATCGTCAAGTCCCGGCCCGGACGGGGACTGCGCGCCCTGGCCACCAGCGAGGTCGCCGCCGAGTCCTCGGGCGTGCCGGTCGCCGGCTACAAGCTGGCGGTGTTCAGCCTCTCGGCCGGGTTCGCCGGGTTGGCGGGCGGCGTCTACGCCTTCTACTTCGGCTATGTCGCACCCAGCTCCTTCCCGGTGCTGCTGTCGTTCGAGTACGTGGTGATGGTCGTGGTCGGCGGGGCCGGCACCATCTACGGCGCGCTGGTCGGCGCCACGGCGGTCACGCTGCTGCTCCAGCTGCTCAACAACATCGGGACCATGGAGGGCATGCCGGCCGCCGCCCCGACCGTGCTGTCGTACGCGGTGTACGGGGTGCTGCTGGTGCTCGTGGTGCTGTTCATGCCGCGCGGCCTGGTCCCCACCGCCGCGGCCTGGTGGGAACGACGCAGATCCGCCCGCCCCCGCGGCGACGACCCCGCGTCCGACGGCGCCGAACGGCCCGCCCCGGCCCCCGCCTCGGTCTGACCGGCTCCTTCCACCCCCTCACCGAGCCGTACGAAGAACCGCACAGAAAGCGAATCGGCCATGTCCTTACCCTCGTGCGCCCTTTTTCCGGACCCGCCCGCGGCGCCGCCCGCCGCGCCAGGACCATGCCCGAGGCCCCGGCCGCCGCGCGTCCGCCTCCGCATCGCGCACCCTCGGGCGCCGCATCACCGCCGGCCGCCGGGGCACCAGCACCTCTCCCGCCGCGGCCGACGTCCGGTCCGCCCGGACCGGCCCGGACGGGAGACGCTTCACCGCCCGATAGCCGGGTCCCCTCCCGCGGGCCCCCTCCGCGGCCGACCCGGCCCCGCGCAACCGACCGCATGCGAAAGGAAGCGACATCCATGACCGCCACCTCTATCGATCTCACCGGCAAGGTCGCCGTGGTCACCGGCGCCGGGCGCGGGCTCGGCCTGGCCTACGCCGTCGCCCTCGCCCGCCACGGAGCCTCCGTCGTCGTCAACGACGTGGACGCCGACGCCGCCGACGCGGCCGTCAAGGCCATCACCGAGGCGGGCGGCGCCGCCGTCGCCGAGGCCGCGCCAGTCGGGTCCGCCGAGGTCGCCGACCGCCTGGTGGAGCGGGCCGTCGCCGAGTACGGCCGGCTGGACGCCATGGTCACCAATGCCGGCATCCTCCGCGACCGCGTGCTGTGGAAGATGAGCGACGAGGACTTCGACGCGGTCATCGACGTTCACCTGCGCGGCACCTTCACCTGCGCCCGCGCGGCCGCCCGCCGGATGCGCGAGCAGGGCGAGGGCGGCTCGCTGATCATGGTCGGCTCGCCCGCCGGACAGCGCGGCAACTTCGGCCAGACCAATTACGCCGCGGCCAAGGCCGGCATCGCCGCCATGGTCCGCACCTGGTCGATGGAGCTGGCCAAGGCGAAGATCACCGTCAACGCGATCATCCCGGTCGCCGCCACCGCGATGACCGAGACGATCCCCGCCTTCGCCCCGTTCGTGGAGGCCGCCCGCCGCGGCGAGCCGTTCCCCGACGCCCTGCGCAAGGGGGAGGGGTTCGGCACGCCCGAGGACTGCGCGGCGCTGGTGCCGTTCCTGGCGTCGGACGCAGCCCGCGACGTCACCGGCCAGTGCATCGGGATCGGCGGCGACAAGCTCTCCCTGTGGTCGCACCCGGAGGAGGTGGCGGTCGCCTACGCCGACGGCGGCTGGACTCCCGAGTCCATCGCGGCCGTGTGGTCCGCCTCGGTCGGCCGGAACCCGCAGTCCGTCGGCATCCCCGCACCCGTCCTCCCGGAGGCCTGACCGCGATGAGCACCGCCCTGAACGTGGCCGAACTGACCGCGATCGACGTCCACACCCACGCCGAGATCAGCAAGGACGGGCACGGCTCGCTGAGCCCGGAGCTGTTCGGCGCCTCGGAGAAGTACTTCAAGGCGCACGGGCACCGGCAGCCCACCATCGCGGAGACGGCCGCCTACTACCGCGAACGGAAGATGGCCGCGGTGGTGTTCACCGTGGACGCCGAGCACGCCACCGGATGGCCGCGGATCTCCAACGAGGAGGTCGCCGAGAGCTGCGCCGAGCACGCGGACGTGCTGATCCCCTTCGCCAGCATCGACCCCTGGAAGGGCGAGGCGGGCGTGCGGGAGGCCCGGCGGCTGGTCGAGCGGTACGGGGTGAAGGGCTTCAAGTTCCACCCCAGCATCCAGGGGTTCGCCCCCAACGACCGGATGGCCTATCCGCTGTACGAGGCGATCGAGGAGCTCGGGGCGATCGCGCTGTTCCACACCGGGCAGACCGGGATCGGCGCGGGCGTGCCGGGCGGCGGCGGGATCCGGCTGAAGTACTCCGACCCGATGCTGGTCGACGACGTGGCGGTGGACTTCCCCGGGCTGCGGATCGTCCTGGCGCACCCGTCGTTCCCCTGGCAGGACGAGGCGCTGGCCGTCGCCACCCACAAGCCGCAGGTCTACATCGACCTGTCGGGCTGGTCGCCCAAGTACTTCCCGCCGCAGCTGGTCCGGTACGCCAACAGCCTGCTGCAGGACAAGGTCCTGTTCGGCTCGGACTACCCGGTCATCACCCCGGACCGCTGGCTGGCCGACTTCGAGCGGCTGGAGATCAAGCCCGAGGTCCGCCCCAAGATCCTCAAAGGCAATGCCGCCCGGCTGCTCGGCCTGGTCGAGGACTGACGCCCCGGAACCGGACACCCGACGACCGACATCGCGAAGGAGCGTTCCGTGCGCAATCAAGGACTGGGATCATGGCCCGCGCGCCGGGCGCGCAAGACCCCGCACCGCACCGCCCTCGTCTATGAGGACCGCCGGCTGACCTACGCCGAGCTGCACGAGCGCGTCACCCGGCTCGCGCATGCGCTGCGCGGACTGGGGATCCGTCGCGGCGACCGGGTCGCCTACCTGGGCCCCAACCATCCGTCCTTCCTGGAGACCCTGTTCGCCGCCGGGGCGCTGGGGGCGGTGTTCGTCCCGCTGAACATCCGGCTGGCGGGACCGGAGATCGCCTTCCAGCTCGCCGACTCGGGGACCTCCGTGCTGGTGTACGCCCCCTCCCACGCCGAGTTGGTCGACGGGCTGGAGGGGACGCCGTCGGTGCGGGAGCGGATCGCGCTGGCCGGGGAGCGGCCCGGCGCGCACGGGTACGAGGACCTGCTGGCGGGGGCGCCCGCCGACCCGATCGACGAGCCGGTCTCCCTGGAGGAGACCTGCATGATCATGTACACCTCCGGCACCACCGGCCGGCCCAAGGGCGCGGTGCTCAGCCACGGCAACATCACCTGGAACGCGATCAACGTGCTGGTCGACCACGACCTGATCGCCGACGAGGTGGCGCTGGTGTCCGCCCCGCTGTTCCACACCGCCGGGTTGAACATGCTCACCCTGCCGGTGCTGCTCAAGGGCGGCTGCTGCGTGCTGGTGCCGTCGTTCGACCCGGACGCCACCCTGGAGCTGATCGAGCGGCACCGGATCACCTTCATGTTCGGGGTGCCGACGATGTTCTGGCAGGTGGCCCGCTCGCCCCGGTGGGCGGAGGCCGACCTGTCCTCGGTGCGGCTGATGACCTGCGGCGGGTCGCCCGTCCCCCCGGCGCTGATCGAGATCTACGCCGAGCGGGGGCTGACGTTCCTGCAGGGCTACGGGATGACCGAGGCCTCGCCCGGGGTGCTGTTCCTGGACGCCGAGCACGCGGTCTCCAAGACCGGGTCGGCGGGGGTGCCGCACTTCTTCAGCGACGTGCGGGTGGTCGGCCCCGACATGACCGACGTGGCGCCGGGGGAGACCGGCGAGGTCATCGTCAACGGCCCGCACGTGATGTCCGGCTACTGGGGCCTGCCGGAGGAGACCGCGCGCGCGTTCACCGACGGCTGGTTCCACACCGGCGACGCCGCCCGGATCGACGAGGACGGCTACGCCTACATCGTCGACCGGATCAAGGACATGATCATCTCGGGCGGGGAGAACATCTACCCGGCCGAGGTGGAGAAGGCGATCCTGGCCGATCCCGACGTGCTGGACTGCGCCGTGATCGGCGTGCCCGATCCGACCTGGGGCGAGGTCGGCCGGGCTGTGGTGGTGCCCCGGCCGGGCTCGGACCTGACCGAGCAGCGGGTGCTGGAGGCCCTGGCCGGACGGCTGGCCAAGTACAAGATCCCCAAATCGGTGGTGTTCACGGACGAGCTGCCGCGCAACGCCGCCGGAAAGATCCTCAAGTCCGTGGTGCGCGACCGCTACGGCTCCACGGCGGAACCCCCTGCGAAGGAGACCCCATGACCACTCGCGTGCACATCGACGACCTCGCCGACCTGGCCGGCAAGGACCTGGGGGCCAGCTCCTGGCTGGAGATCCCCCAGAGCCGCATCGACACCTTCGCCGACGCCACCGACGATCACCAGTGGATCCATGTGGATCCCGAGCGGGCCGAGAAGGGACCGTTCGGCGGCACCATCGCCCACGGCTTTTTGACGCTGTCGCTGTTCATCCCGATGTTCACCGAGCTGCTGGAGGTCGACGGCGTCACCACCAAGGTCAACTACGGGCTGAACAAGGTCCGCTTCCCGGCCCCGGTGCCCGCCGGCTCCCGCATCCGGCTCCTCGCCAAGGTCGCCGACGTGGCGGAGGTGGGAGGCGGCGGCGTGCAGATCACCGTCGACGGCACCATCGAGGTCGAGGGCGGCGGCAAGCCCGCCTGCGTGCTGCAGAGCGTCTCCCGTTTCTACCGCTGACCGGGCGGAGCCTGCGGGGAGGCCTGCTGACCGGCCTGCTGACCGACCTGCTGACCGGCCTGCGAGGAGGCGGGCGGGGACGGCTGCGGGAGCGTCTGGTGCGGTGTCCCGGCCGGCCGCTGCGGCCCGGACTGGAACTGCCGCTGCCACCGCTCGAGCGCGGCCAGCGCGAGCTCCTGGGTGCGGCTGAGCCCGGGCTCGTCGCCGTCCGGCCCCGCCCGCCGCGCCGCCACCCGCGCCTTGACGCCCAGCGCGTACGACAGGCACAGCAGGAACGCGAAGCCCACCAGGTAGACGCCGTGTTCGACGAGGCCGGTCATCGTGCCCCCGACCCCGTCCAGCACGCAGAACACCGCGAACCCGGCCGTCCATCCGCACGACGCGGCCAGGAACCACACGTCCCGCCGACGCAGCAGGCCCATCACGGTCACCAGCACCAGCAGCACCTGGACGGCCTTGACCGCGATCAGCGCGGGCGCGGCGGCGTCCTCGCCGAGATAGTCCGACATCTCCCGCAGATGGGCGTCCCAGCCCAGGAAGGAGGAGATCAGCGAGGTGAGACCGTAGGCCGCCAGGAAGATCCCGATGGGGAGGTGGAAGCGGTGGAACCCGGCCGTCCGCCGCGTCGCGGGCGGCCCCGGGAGCGGCATGGCCGAAGGCGCGACCGCCTCAGGACCGCCGGGCGGTGCGGGCCGATCGGACGGAGGCCGGGGGGCGGGCGGCACCGCCTGCGGCGCGGTGGCCTTGGCGGGCTGCGGCGGGGACGG
>NZ_RRYT01000017.1 GCF_006363815.1 Thermomonospora catenispora | reverse complement strand
GCGGTCACCGCCTTCTCCGGCGTGGTCGGGGCGGCGCCGTCCCGGGACACCCACCGGGTCAGGCACGTCGGCGTCGCCTTCTGCCGCCCCTTCGGGTTCCTCGCCGTGCACCGGACCAGCGGCCTGATCCTGACCGCCGGCTGGGTCGCCGAGCCCGAACCCCCGACGCGCCCGGAGCGGCGGACCCCGGTCACCGATCCGCCCCGCCCGCGCGGCGCCGGTGGTGGCGGAGGAACCCGTGACCGACTGGGCCGCGTGGTCGCGGCGGCCGTGCAGCGGGCCGAGAAAGGGCGGGAGCCGGCCGAACGGCTCGTCGACGCGGCGGGGGACCGGAGGGCCGCGCGACCGGCGCTCGAGGAGACGCTCGCCGACCCCGCCGCCCGCTACCGCGACGCCGTGCGGGCGGCGGCGGACGCGGCGGAGGCGGGGACCGCAGGGGTGGACGGGCCCTCCCCGGGCACCGTGACCGGGCTGGGCGAATGCGGCACCGCCGACGACCTCGCCCTGCCGGCGCCGCTGCTGGAGCATTCCCGTCCCGCCGTCCGCGCCGAGGCGGTCCGGGCGATCCGCCGCCTCGGCGGGCCGCCGGCCCCGCTCGCGGCGCTGCTCACCGACCCCGCCCCGGCGGTGGTCCGGGCCGTGACCCGGGCGCTGCGCGACGAGCCCGGCGTCCCGCCCACCGGGCGGCTGTGGGAGCTGCTGAGCGCCGCGCGCCCCCGCCATGTCCGGCGGGGAGCGCATCACCTGCTGCGCTCCCGGGGCGCCTGGGCCCGGGTGGAGGCCGACCTGCTCCTGATGACCGACGGGGATCCCGAGCCGGCCGCCCGCGGTCGCGCCGACCTGACCGCCTGGCCGGACGGGGGCCACGCCGCCGTCTACGCGCCCTTGCCGGCGGCCGCCCGGGACCGCGTCCACGCCCTGCTCGCCGCCGCCGCTCCCGCGCTCGGCCCCGACCGGACCCGCCTGCTGCACCGGCTGGTGACGACGGCCGGGAGCGGAGAGGAGCAGGGCGTGCGGCAAAGCGTCCGGTGCAGGGGCGGGGCGCCGCCGCGGGTCTTCGGGGTCGCCGGCGGCGTCCGCCGAGGGGTGAGGAGATCCCCCGAGGAGTGAGGTGACCGCCTTTGCACATCGCCGCTTTCCGGACACGATTCCGCAGGCTGTGGAAGGAGTACCTGGGCGGCCTGATCATGCTCGGGCTTCTGTTCGTCCCGTTGCTCTACTTGCAGTTCCATGAGGTGATCCTCGGCAGCGGCGCATTCGACCGCGCGCCGTCGTGCTCGATGCTGCGGCCGAGCCTCGTGCCCGCCCACGTCGACCCTCGGGAAGAGGGAGACGACTCCCGGCGGCGCTGCCGTTGGAAGGTCACTCCGACGGAGGAGCTGAAACTGCTCCTGGAACGCGAGAAGGCGACGCTGGACAAAGGCGCGATAGAACTCGCCCGACACTCCTTGGCATCCGGCCGTGAAATCGCCGAGCAGTTCCCCGGGAACCGGGTCGGTGACGAGCCCGGATTCGGTCCGGGCGCGTATCACGTCGACGGAACCTCCTCGCATGAGATCAGATTCCGCGTCAGCAACCTCGTCGTCGAGCTCCGCTGCTCGGGGCCGGGCGAGGGGGAGGACCGGCGCGAGCGCAGGGAGCGGGCCGTCCGGGCCGCCGCCGAGGTGCGGGACGCGCTGGAGCGGATGTCCTGAGGAGGCTCGATGCGGCGGCGGGCGTCCGGCCCGTCGTGACGGACGGCGGCCTCCCCGCCGTCCGCCCTTGCCGCCGCCCATGGTGGTCACCGGCCGCCAGGAGCGGTCGCCCGGTACGCGGTGACGATGCGCGGTGATGATGCCCGGTGATGATGCGCGGTGATCGGATCGGAGCGGGAGCTTTGTCGAATATGCCGTGATCTGCTTGGAAAGGTTTTTTCGGTGATGCAGGAATTATGGCGCAAAGGGGGCGTCTTGGGTTCTTCTATGGTGGGGCGGACGGCAAGACACGCCCAAGGACATATTTTTTAACGTGCGCGGACTACATCGGTGACCGAGATGCATGTTACGTCTGAGTCGCTGCATCAATGCAGTCGAAAGCACTTCTAGCGATGAAGCAGAGGGCTCAGATGAACAAGCAACTGGCTATGGCCGGCCTGGCGTCCTTCGTGCTCGGCGGCGCCCTGCTCGCGGCGCCGTCCGCGATGGCGGCGGACCGGGCCGTGAGCAGCACCACCGCTTCGGTCGCCGCGGACGCGACCCAGGCGGGCCTGCGCCTGGGCGGCGGCTGCCACAAGCGTAAGTGCAAGTGCAAGTGCAAGCATTCCAAGCATCACAAGCACTACCACAAGCACTACCACGAGCACTACCACAAGCACCATCACAAGCACGACCACGGCCACCACCACGGCCATCACCACCACCACAAGGGGCACCACCACAAGGGCCACCACCACAAGTACGACGACGACTACTACGACGACCACTACGACCACTACGACCACGACCGCACCACGTCCGGCGATGTGATCGCTCCGGTCGTGGGCGCCACCCACAACTGATCCCGAACGCCCGGCGAGTCGGGAGCGCGGTCGGGCTGCCGGTGCGCGGCCTGACCGCCATCGCCATCGATCACCAGTGCCTTTCGCGACGAGCCGGCCCGTCGCAGCCGCTCACCGCGGTATGACAGGCAGCCGCGCGGCCGGCGGAGCCCCTGGAATCGCCTTCCAGGGGCTCTGCGGTGTGCTCGTCCTGCGGCCTTCGCCCGCCCGGCGCCGAGTCCGCGGCGCCGTCACGGGTGCGACGCGCCCGCGGTGCGCCCGCGACGGCGTGCGGCGCCGCTTGTGGGGCGGGCGGTGACGCCGCCTGCAGGACGTCGTCCGTGAGCCGTCCGGCGGCGGGCGGTCGCGTCCTCAGACCGGGCGGGTCAGGGTGGCCAGGGCGCGGTCCGGCTCCCAGTGCGCGCGCAGCGAGGTGATCCGGCCGTGCTCGTCGACGGTGTAGACGATGACGCAGTCGACGGTCATGGTCGCCTCGCGGTCCACCGCGATGGTGATGGTGGCGACGTTCGCGCAGCACGGGCCGTTGGCGAAGGAGTCCTTCACATGGAACCGGTAGCCCTGGGCCGAGGCGATGGCCCGGTCCCAGAACCGGCCGATCTCCGCCAGGCCCCGATGCCCCCGCCCCCGGGGGTCGAGCATGGACGGGCCGACCGGGTCCTCGACCACGGCGTCGGGGGAGAAGAGGGCGAGCCACTCCTCGCGGCGGCGGGCGACGACCGCCGCCATGGAGGAGCGGGCGGCCCGGCGGGCGGGGTGATCGCCGTCGGGGGCCTCCCAGCGGATCTCGGACACGAATGAAACTGTAACGTGTTCTTGTTTCGGGTCAAGGGCCGACCTTGGCGATCACTTTCTCGGCGAACCGCTCCAGCCGCTCGATCTTCTCCGCCAGCGGCTGGAGGTCCGGTCCCCGGCGGTAGGGGTCGCGGAACCCGACGATCACGTCGGTGACGCCCTTGTCGGCCAGCCGCCGCACCCCGTCCGCCGAGTAGGCGTCGGGGGAGATCACGTGGATCTCGAACGGTCGGTCCGCCGTGCCCTCCTCGACGCGCAGCCGGTGCAGCCTGGCCAGCAGCCGGTCCAGCTCGTCCGGGTCGCCGCCGCCGTGCATCCACCCGTCGCCCAGCCGCGCCGCCCGGCGCAGCGCCGCCTCGCTGTGCCCGCCGATCAGGATCGGGATCGGCCGGTCCGGGGCGGGGGTCATCTTCACCGCCGGCAGGTCGAAGAACTCGCCGTGGTACTCGAAGTAGCCGCCGCGGGTCAGTCCGCGCACCACCTCGATCGCCTCCTCCAGCCGCCGGCCGCGCCGCCGCCAGGGCACCCCCATGACCGCGTAGTCCTCCGGCCACGGGCTCAGCCCCACCCCCAGCGCCAGCCGCCCCCCGGTCAGGGCCGCCACCGAGCCGGCCTGCTTGGCCACCAGCACCGGCGGCCGGACCGCCAGCTTGAGCACGAACGGGATGAACCGGATCGCAGAGGTCACCGCCCCCATCGCCGCGATCAGCGAGAACGGCTCCAGGAAGGGCTTGTCCTCCAGGAACTCCCGGCTCCCGTCGGGGGTGTAGGGGTAGACCGCGTCCGATTCGCGGGGGTACACCAGCGAGTCCGCCACGGTCATCCCCGCGTACCCGGCCGCCTCCGCGGCCCGGGCCAGCGGCAGGTAGTGCGCGGGGTCGGTCATCGCCTCGGCGTAGCTGAACCGCATGCCGGAAGCATAAGAGAACTTGTTCTCATTCGGTATCCCTCGGGCGGTGTGCGCCGGGTGCGCGCCGGGTGCGCGTCAGGCGCGGGCCCGGGCGCGGGCCTCGGTGGGGGTGCAGCCGAACCGGGCCCGGAAGAGGCGGGCGAAGTGGGCCTGGCTGGAGAACCCCCAGCGGTAGGCGACGTCGGCGATCGTCGCGCCGGCGGCGGCGCCGCTGACGAGCTGCTCGCGGGCGCGCTGCAGGCGGCGTTCGGTGATGTAGCGGGACGGCGTGGTGCCGGTCGGCTCGAAGATCCGGCCCAGATGCCGGACCGAGACGCCCAGCACCCCGGCGACCTGGGCGGGGTCCAGCCGGGGGTCGTGCAGATGCCGCTCGATGTGGTCCTTGGCGACGAGGAGCTGCGCCTGGTGGGCGGCGGGGCGGGGGCCGCCGCCGCTGCGCTCCCAGCCCAGCATCCGGATCAGGGCGAGCACGTCGCGCCGGGCGCCGCCGCCCTCCTCGCCCCGCTCGCCCGCGGCCGGATGCACCATCGCGTGCAGGACCGAGCGCAGGGTCGTCACCAGCTCCCCCTCGCGCGCGGTGTCCCGTCCGAACAGCATCGGCGCGGGGACCCCGCCGGCCAGGCACTCCTGCTCGAACAGCTCTCGGGGGATGTCCACCAGGAACTGGCGCATCGTGCCCGAGAAGCCGAACAGATAGGGCCGCCGCGTGTCGTACAGGACCAGGTCGCCGGCGGCGGCCGACAGGCAGCCGTGCTCGTGCATGAAGACCGCATCGCCCTCGAGCAGCAGGCTGGCGAAGACCGAGTCCTTGGGGGTGGAGCGGGCGACCTGCGGGCTGCGTTCGATGGCGTGGGCGTTCCCGCTGATGTCGGCGAGGCGGAGACCGTCGAACTCGTAGTTGGTCTGCCGGGCCAGCAGCCCCCGGTCGGAGTAGGAGGTGCACGACAGCCCGACCAGGGCGGTGCGGTTGTACTCCTCCCAGTAGGCGATGCGGTCGCGGGGGTCTACCTCCTCGGTCGTCGCCTGAGAGATCACGGGGAGAGCGGTCGCCGGCACGGTCGGCCTCCTCCCAGTTCAGCACGTTTTGCGAAGTCTAGCCTGTTGTGGTGATCATCACACCGCCAGATAGCCGCCGTCCACCGGCAGCACGGCGCCGGTGACGTAGGAGGCGGCGGGGGAGCACAGGAAGGCCACCGCGGCGGCGACCTCGCGGGGGTCGCCGAAACGCCCGCAGGGGATGCGCGCCAGCACGGCCGCCCCCGCCTCCGGGTCGTTCAGCAGCCCCCGCGACAGCGGGGTGACGATGAAGCCCGGCGCCACCGCGTTCACCCGGATCCCGTCGGCGGCGTACTCGGCCGCCAGCGAGCGGGTCAGCTGCGACACCCCGCCCTTGCTCGCGCTGTAGGCGGGCCGGTCCCGGCTGCCGCCGAAGGCGAACATGGACGAGACGTTGACGATCGCGCCGCCGCGACGGGCCAGCGCCGGATGCGCCGCCCGGCAGGCGACCATGGTCGCGGTCAGGTTGACCTCCAGCACCAGCCGCCACCGCTCCGGCTCGTACTCCTCCCGGTCGAGGCTGATCCCGGCGCAGTTGACCAGGACGTCCAGCGGATCGGCGGCGGCGATCAGCGCGGTGAGGGCGGCCTCGTCCCGCACGTCCTGCTCGACGACCCGCACCGCCGGATGGGCCGGCGGGCCGTCGCCGGCGGCCGGACGCAGGCCGAGCGCGGTCACCCGGGCGCCGAGCTCGGCGAACAGCAGGGCCGTCGCCGCGCCGATGCCGGACGTGCCGCCGGTCACCAGCACCGTCTTCCCCGCGAACAGTTCCGGGGCGAATCCCGTGGTCGTGGTCATGGCCGCACCAGCACCTTGATCTGCTCCTTGTTCGTCAGCAGGGCCTCGAAGCCGTCGCGGACCACGTCGCGGAGGGGGATGACGTCGGTGACGATGGCGGTGAAGTCCACGCCCTCCTCGGCGACGAGCCTGATCAGCTCGGGGTGGACGCCCCGGTAGCCGACGCTGGCGATGATCGACTGCTCGTTGTTGACCAGCGCGAACGCGTCGATGGCGACGGTGCCGCCGAGACCGACCAGGGTGACCCGGCCGCCCCGGCGGGTCGTCTCCAGGCAGTGGCGCACGGTCGTCTCCGCGCCGACCGCCTCGAACGCCACGTCGGCGCCCTCGCCGCCCGCCGCCGCGCGCAGCGCGCCGTCGCCGGCGTCCGCCACCGCCTCGGCGGCGCCCAGGCGCAGGGCCAGCTCGCGCCGCCGCGGGGACGGGTCCGCGGCCACGACGCGGCCCGCGCCGCGCAGGGCGGCCAGCTGGACGATGAGCAGGCCGATCGGCCCCAGCCCGACGACCGCGACGGTCTCCCCCTCCTGCAGCCCCGACCGGTGCAGCGCGTGCAGGGCGACCGCGGCGGGCTCGAACACGGCGGCCTGCTCCAGCGACACCTCCTCGGGCAGCCGGTGCGCCATGTAGGCGGGCACCACGGCCGTCTCCGCCAGGCCGCCGTCGCCCATCAACCCGGCGAACCCGAAGTGGCGGCACAGGTTGTACTCGCCCGCCAGGCAGCGCGGGCACCGGCCGCACCGGTAGTGGGGCTCGACGGCGACCCGGTCGCCCGGACGCAGGCCCTCCACGTCCGGGCCGACCCGCGTCACCGTCCCGCAGAACTCGTGGCCGAGCACCAGCGGCGCCGTCCGGCCCGACTCCGGGTGCGGCTCGGTCACCGGGACGGCGTGCGGCCCGTCGGCGTACTCGTGCAGGTCGCTGCCGCAGATCCCGCAGTACGCCACGCTGATCGCCACCTCGCCCCGCCCGGGGGCGGGCGCCGGGACGTCCACGACGCGGACGTCCCGGGCTCCGTACCAGACCGCGGCCTTCACGCCACGGCCTCCGCGGCGGCGCGCCGCACGGCGGCGGGGGCGGTCTCGCGCAGCCCCGTGGCCAGCAGCATCACGAGCACCGCTCCGCCGGCCGCGATGAACATCGCGGCCCGCAGGCCCCACTGGTCGGAGGCCCAGCCCGCGACCATCGGGCCGAGGAAGCCGCCGGCCAGCTCGCCCACGCCCATGATCACGCCGAGCGCGGTGGCGAGCGCGGCGCGCGGCACGGTCTCGGCCGGGATGGTGGCCATGAACAGGGTGAAGCAGCCCAGCCCGGTGTAGGTGAGGACCATCAGCGCGCCCAGCGACACCGGGTCGCCGACGTACACCACCGCGAGCGGGCAGCACGCCGCCAGGGCGGTGAAGCCGATCAGCGCGGGCTTGCGGCCGATCCGGTCGGAGATCGCGGGGGTGGCGAACCCCCACAGCACCCACGCCACGCCGAGGCAGGTCATGACGCCGCTCATGGTGCCCGGCGCGAAGCCCTTCTCCTCGGTGAGGTAGGTGGGGGTGAACGTGATGATGGTGACGAACCACGTCAGGTAGCAGCAGGCGATCAGCATGCAGATCACCACGTTGCGGTTCGCGAGCACCTGCCGGACGGGGATCCCGCCGGCGGGGGAGGTCTCCTCGGCGGCCGGGGCCTTCTCCAGGGGCGCGGCGCGCCCGGGCGGACGCTCCCGCACGTACAGGGCGATCAGGGCGGCCACCACGACGCCGGGGACGATGGTGACGAAGAACGTCGTCCGCCAGCCGACGGACTCGGCGAGCCAGACCACCGCGATCGGCGCCACGATGCCGCCGAGCAGGCCCGCCGAGGAGCCCTGCAGCAGGCCCATGTTCAGGCCGCGGCGCGAGGGGCGGGACGCCTCGGCCATCAGCGACTGCGCCATCGGCAGCACCGCGCCCTCGGCGGCGCCCATCAGCGCCCGCGCGGCCAGCAGCCCGAGGAACCCCGTCGCCAGGGCCGACGAGGAGGAGAACAGCGAGAACAGCAGCACCGCGGCGATGAGGATGGGCTTGCGCCGGCCCAGGCGGTCCGACAGGCGCCCGGCGAACATCCCGGCCAGCGCCCAGGTGAGGGCGAGGATCCCCGACAGCATGCCGAGCTGCGCGTTGGTCAGGCCGAAGTCGTCGTCGATGTAGGGGGCGAGGTAGGCCAGGGCCTGGCGGTCGAAGAAGACGAAGCCGAACGCCAGGAACAGCAGTGCCAGCAACCGGTTCTCGTACCGGTCGGCGGAGGGGGTGGAAGGAGCCACGGACGACCTCGTCAGCGGATGAGCGAGTCGATCAGGTCGGCGCCCAGGCCCACCTTCTCGTAGTGCTCACGGCACATCGCGAGGTAGTCGTGGACGTCGAAGTAGCCCTCGGGCTCGCCGTTCTCGTCCAGCCAGATCAGCGGACCCTTGACGATGAACATCGTCTTCATCGGCTCGCCGGTGTCATAGGCCACCAGCGTGTGCCCCTCGCCGGGGGCCTCGTAGACGAAGTCGCCCGCGGTGGCCGTCCACGGCCGCTCCAGGTACCCCCACTTGCCGGAGATCGTGTAGGCGAACACCTCGTGCGGGTGGTAGTGCCGGTTGACCAGCCCGGCCTCCTTGGCCCGCAGGATGTCGGACCAGGTGTTGTCCTTGATGTTGATCCACAGCGGGCGGGAGCCGACCGTCTCGGTGAACGGCACGTAGTAGCGGTCGTCGTCGGTGGCCACCTTGGACAGGTAGACCTCGGGCAGCGCGTCGGGCTTGACGGAGTTCTCGATCGGCTTGATGTCCTTCCAGAACTCCGAACGAGGCGCTTCGGGCATGGGATTCCTCTCCTCTCGGTCGTGCTGCCGAGAGTGAACCCCGTCACAGCCGCGTCCGTCTTTCCCCTGCGCGACCGCACCTTTTGCATATTTCGGACATCAGGCTTCCGGGTGTCAGGCGCCGTGGTGCGCCCCGCCCGGCCGGTCCCCCGCGCGGAGGGACCGGCCGGCGCACCGGCCGCGGGCGGCGGGCGGTGCGGCCCCGCCTCGGCTCGCCTCAGCCGCCCGGGGCCGACCGCCGAAGGGCCGGCCGGTGGGAGATCAGCCGCCGAAGGTCACGATCAGCCGGCCGTCGGCGTCGAACGACCACCGCAGGGCGCCGCTGTAGGAGGAGCAGCGGGAGCCGTTGGAGCCGAACCAGAACTGGTTGGAGCCGTCGGCGTCGCCGACGATCTTGTCGTTGCCGCCGCCGCCGCTGCGGCAGGAGGTGTTGTCGCGGAACACCGAGGTGCCGGCCTCGAAGGAGAAGTTGCGCTGGGCGTTGTCGACGGCGACGTTGCCCGAGACCGTCATCGTTCCGGGGTTCCGGTTGTAGGTGAACCCGTGCTTGCCGTTGCGGTAGGCGATGCTGCGCCGGATGACGTGGTCGACCCCGATGTCCTCGCCGCCGAGCTTGTAGCCGTTGCGGTCGCCGGAGGGGTTCTGGGTGCCGTCGCTGAGGGCGCCGTTGCCGTAGGAGAGGGAGTCCTCGATGGTCACCGGCCCGATGGCGCCGGTGTCGGACTTGGTGTACAGATCCCAGCCGTCGTCGATGTTGTTGTGCGCCACCGAGTACCGGAAGACGTTGCCGGGACCGGAGGTGAGCTTGGCGGCGAAGCCGTCGGCGTCCTCCCCGTCGGAGTCGGCGTTGTCGTGCGACACCGCGCTCACGATGAGGTTGTAGGACGGCCACTGGTCGCGGGGGGTGCTGGAGGAGATGCGCGACAGCTGCAGCCCGGTGTCCCGGTTGAAGCGCGTCACCGTGCGCTCGAGGATGTTGTGGCTGCCGCCGACGAAGATCCCGTTGTCCCCGGCGCGCTCCACGACGATGCCCTTGACGTGCCAGTACGACCCGTTCAGGGCGAGCCCGCGGTTGGCGGGGTCCTCGCTCATGGCCGAGAAGTCCAGCACCGGGGTCTCGCCGGGGTGGGCGAACAGGTTCTTGCGGGCGGCGGCGGTGCCGCTGTTGCCCTGCGCGATGGTGACCGTCCGCGAGAGGCGGTAGGTCCCGCCGCGCAGATAGATCGTCCCGCCGGCGGGGACGCGGTCGATGGCCGCGGTGATCGTCGTCGGATCCGACTCGGTCCCCGACGCGTCGTCCCGGCCGTCCGGCGCCGCGTACAGGACCGGTCCCGTCGGCGGGGCGGTGTCGTCGCCGTCGGTCTCGACCTCGATGTAGTCGATGTTGGGCAGACCGCCGGAGGTGATCGGGGTGAGGCGGACGGTGTTGCTCCCCGCCTTCAGCGACACCGTCAGCGCCCTGGTGGCCCAGGTCGACCAGGCGCCCGTGCCCTCGAAGGACACCGTCTGCGCCGCGGAGCCGTTGACGGTCAGGACGGCCGGGCGGGCGACGGCGGTCCCGTTGGCGAACCGGACCCGCAGCGTCGCCGCGCCCGCGGCGGGGGCGCTCACGGTGAACTGCGCGTAGGCGCCGATCGCGTTGGCGCCGTTGCAGAATCCGCTGCCGGAGTGGCCGGGCCAGTCCGAGTCGATGGTGCCGGTGCAGACCGCCGGCGCGGACTCGGCCTCATAGCGGGTGGACGCGGCCTGCGCCGCGGCGCCGGTCAGCGCGGTGAGCGCACCGGCCAGCAGACCGGTGCACACGACGACGGGCATGGGTCGTGACTGCATCTCGCTCTCCAGATCGGTCGTCGGGCCAGGGGACGGGGGGAGGGGCGGCGCGGCGGCCGGCCGCCCTCACCCGGGAGGCGCATCCGGTGCGCGCCGGGATCGGCGCCTGCGGGAAAAGCGGCGGGGAGCGGGCCTGAGGCGGCGACGGAGAAGGCATGGGGCGGCCCTTTCCGGGCGGGGTCCGGGCGTGCCGAAGCGGATTTCTTCAATGGCGGGTCATGGGCTGGGAAGGGTATCCGTATTCGGCGGCGAAAATCGCTTGTATCGGCAACGTAGGTCTTCTTCTCCCGCCCGTCAACAGCCCGGCTCAAGACTGTCGCCCACGTGAATGAACCCCGGTGTCCGGTGGTCGAATCCACTGCCTGACCGTGCAGAGTGCGCAGGTGGAGACATGTCTCTCCGTCCGGACCCGAGGTGGGCGCGAGGAATCACCGAAAGCCGAAGGGACGCGCTGAAAAAGACCGAGAAAAGAGCGGAGGCGGCGCGGAAGCGCTCCCGCAGGGCCGCCGTGACCGGCGCCGAACATACGGCGCCGCGATATGGCGACGCCCGCGGATCGGTGTTTTCTCCGTGCCGCCCGAAAAACGTCAGGAGGAGGCCGTGGCGGAATCGGGGCGCCGGGCGACGAGCCGGGCGAAGGCGGTCTCCTGCATGGGGACGTCGAAACAGCGCGGGGCCGAGAAGAACAGACCCGCATACGCCTCGGGCGCGTCCCGGTAGGCCTCGCTGATCTGGGCGTGGGCGCGGCGCATGCCCTCGGCGGGGAAGAGCGGGTCGTCGAGGGCCTGCAACACCGGCAGCGGGGCGGGCGCGCGGCAGGCCACCACCCGGGGCCAGCCGGCCGGCCGGGTCAGACCCGGCGGGAACAGCATCCAGAATGCGCGGCGACGTGCTCCTCGCGCAGGTCGCGGAAGGAGGAGACCATCGCGGCGGCGACGCCCGCCCGGTGACCCGCCCGCCGCGCCAGGGGGTCGTCGCCGGGGCCGCGGAACACGTCGTTCAGCAGCAGGACGTCGCCGCCGTGGTCGCCCGCGCCCGCCTCGACGGGGATCTCCTCCGGCTCCTTCCAGTGCCGGTGCAGCGTGAGCCGTTCCCGGGCGCCGGCGGCGTTCCTCTTGTCCGCGGCGGTCGGGTCGATCGCGGCGTGCGGCGGGGTCCAGGCGCGTTCGACGGCCTCCGGCTCCAGCCGGCCCCCGGTGCCGTTGAACGCCGCCCGGTAGAGGAACCACGGGGCCAGGAACAGGTGGGCGGCCCGGGTCTGCGATCGTCTGCGGGGAGGACGCCGCGTAGGGCCCCGCGAGGGCCTTACGGGCCCGGGCTCACCCGTCCGCGGGGCGGGACGGGACGGTGAAGCGATAGGTCGTGCTCGATCGGTACTCCTCGCCCGGGCGCAGCACCGTGGAGGGGAAGTCGGGCCGGTTGGGGGAGTCGGGGAAGTGCTGGGTCTCCAGGCACAGCCCCGCGAACGGGCCGTAGGGCGTGGCGCGGTCGTCGAGCATGTGCCCGGTGTAGAACTGCACGCCCGGCTCGGTGGTGGTCACCTCCATCGACCGGCCGCTGCCGGGATCGGTGACCGTCGCCCCGCCCCGCAGCACGAAGCAGTGGTCGTAGCGGCCCTCCAGCCGCGCGCCCACCTCGGTCGGCGCGGTGAAGTCGAACGGGGTGCCCGCCACGGGGGCCGGGTCGCCGACGGGGATCTTGCCCTCGTCGACGGGCAGGTAGCGGTCGGCGTCGATCCGCACCACGTGCCCGCGCACATCGCCCGACCCGGCCAGGTTGAAGTAGGAGTGGTTGGTCAGGTTGACCACGGTGGGGGCGTCGGTGACCGCCCGGTAGTCGATCCGCAGCGCGTCCCCCTCCAGCCGGTAGCGGACCCGCACCCGCAGCGTGCCCGGGTAGCCCTCCTCGCCGTCGGGGCTGAGCAGGCTCAAGGTGATCTGCTCCGGCTCGGCGGACTCCACCCGCCACACCCGCTTGTCGAAGCCGCGGACCCCGCCGTGCAGGCTGTGCTCCCCGTCGTTGACCGCCAGCCGGTACTCGGTCCCGTCGAGGGTGAAGCGGCCGCGGGCGATGCGGTTGCCGTAGCGGCCCACCACCGAGCCGAAGTAGCGGTTGCGGTGCAGGTAGTCCTCGAGCGTGTCCAGGCCCAGGACGACGTTGGTGCCGTCGGCCACCTCCAGCCGCTGGATGGTCGCGCCGTAGCTGAGGACCGCCACGCGCAGCCGGCCGTTGTCGAGCACGTGCCGTTCGACCGTCTCGCCGTCGGGGGCGGTGCCGAAGAAGACGTCCTCACGTCCCGCGGATTCGATGCTCATGAACTTCCTTTCGGGGGAGCGGTGGATTCGCGGACCACCAGGTGGGTCTCCAGCACGGTCGAGGCGCTCATCGACTGGACGAGCAGGTCGACCGCCATCCGGCCGGCGTCGCCGGCGGGCATCGCGACGGTGGTGAGCCTGGGCCGGTACAGCCGTCCGGTGACGCTGTCGTCGAACCCGATCACGCTGATGTCGCCGGGGACGCTCACGCCGAGGCCGGCCAGGCCTTCGATGAGGCCGATGGCGACGAGGTCGTTGTAGGCGAGCACGCCGGTCACCCCCGACTCGGCGACCCGGGCGGCGACGGCCGACCCGCCCTCCTCGGTGGGCCGGTGGGGGCCGATGACGACCGTGTCCGCGTCGGGGGTCTCGGTGACGGCTTTGCGGATCTCGCCGCCGGTCCACGAGCCGGACGGCCCGGTCACCACCGCGATGCGCCGGTGGCCGAGCCCCATCAGGTGCGCCATGGCGGCGCGGGCGCCCTGGGCGACGTCCATCACCACCGTGGTCAGCCCGCGGATGCGCCGGTTGACCAGGACGAACGGAACGCGCTTGGCGAGCTTCTCCAGCGCCTTGTTCGGCAGCCGGGGGCTGCACAGCACGATGCCGTCGACCTGTTTGGAGAAGGCCAGGATCAGCTCCTCCTCCTCGGCGGGGTTCTCGTCGGTGTCGGCCACGAACAGGTGGTAGTCCTGGCGGCGGGCGGCGGCCTGCGCGGCCTTGATCAGCGGCGGGAAGAACGGGTCGGCCAGGTCCGCGACGATCAGCCCGATGTTGCCGGTGCGGCCGGTGGTGAGGGAACGCGCCGCCCGGTTGGGCCGGTATCCGAGCCGCTCGGCGACCGCCAGCACCCGGCTGCGGGTCTCGGCGTTCACCAGATGGGGCGCGGAGAAGGTCCGGGAGACCGTCGACACATGGACCCCCGAGGCCTTGGCGACGTCCCGAATGGTCACTGGCATGCCGACACCCTAACGCAACCGTTTGCAGACTCTTTGGATCTTCTGAGACCGATTGCGGGTGATTGACCACGGTCGCTTGACGTATCGCATGCCGCGCTGTGATGGTTTGCCGCAACTGATTGCAGTGCGGAGGGAGTCCGCGGGGTGAGCAGAGCGCTCGTCACCGGAAGCGCGGGCCGGCCGGGCCGCAGCGTGGCGGCCGCGCCGGCGGCGGCCGGACACGAGGTGATCGGCGTGGACCCCGCGCCCGGCACCCCGCGCGAGGCCGCCGAGGACCGCGCCGTGACCGCCCGGCCCCTGCCCGAGGCGGACGCCTGGGCGCTGGAGCTCGCCTTCACCCTGCACAACCGCACCGACGGGCCGCCGACGATCCGAAGCCCCGCCCGCAAGGGACGGGTCGGCGCCGGCTACGGCGGGTCCTTCTGGCGCGCCCCCGAGGACTCCGCCGAGCCGGAGGTCTGCACCGCCGAGGCCCGCGGCGAACCCGCCGTGCACGGCGGCCGCACCCCCTGGCCGGTGCTGACCGGCCGGGGGTGGAGCCTGGTGTTCGTGCAGGTGCGCGGGCTGGACCCGTGGTTCGTCCGCGTCGCCGAACACCCCGGCGTCGGGCCGGCCCCGGCCCGGGACACGCCGCTGCGCGTCCCGGATCGGCTGGACCGCGCGATCACCGTGGTGGTCGCCGACGGCCGCCTCACCGCCGAGAGGGCCGGCGCCCTCGCCGAGCTCGTCGTGAACCGACCTGGAGGAGACCCGTGACCGTCTGGAGCATCGACGCCCGCTCCGGGGAACGCCGCACCGAACACGCCGAGACCACGCCCCGCGAGGTCGCCGCGCTGTGCCGCCGCGCCCACGAGCTGCTGCCCGCCCTCGACGAGGCCGGGCCGCGCGGCCGCGCCGCCCTGCTGGAGGCCATGGCCGACGCCCTGGACGAGCGGGCCGGCGAGCTGGTCGCCGTCGCCGACGCCGAGACCGCCCTCGGCGAGACGCGGCTGACCGGCGAGGTCGCCCGCACCAGCGGCCAGCTCCGCCTGTTCGCCGAGGTGCTGCGCGAAGGCTCCTTCCTCGACGTCCGCCTCGACTCCGCCGACCCCCATGCCACCCCGCCCAAACCCGACCTGCGCCGGATGAACGTCCCCCTCGGGGTCGTCGGGGTGTTCGCCGCGAGCAACTTCCCGTTCGCCTTCAGCGTCGGCGGCGGCGACACCGCTTCCGCCCTCGCCGCCGGCTGCCCGGTCGTGGTCAAGGCGCACCCGCTCCACCCCGACACCTCCGAGCGGACCCTCGCCGCGCTGCGGGCCGGCGCCCGCGCCGCCGGGCTCCCCGAGGAGATCGTCCAGCTCGCGCACGGGCAGGAGGCCGGCGTCGCCCTCGTCCAGGACCCCCACGTGAAGGCGATCGGCTTCACCGGCTCCCTCGCCGGCGGCCGATACCTGCACGACCTGGCCGCCTCCCGACCCGAACCGATCCCCTTCTACGGCGAGCTCGGCAGCATCAACCCCCTCATCGTCACCCCCGGCGCGGCCCGCACCCGCCTGACGGAGATCGCTGCGGGACTCGCGGCCTCCGCGACGCTCGGCGCCGGACAGTTCTGCGTCAAACCCGGCCTGGTCCTGGCCCCCGCCGGCGGCGGACTGGCCGAGGCCATGGCCGAGCACTTCACCGCCCTGGAACCCCAGGTGCTGCTCGGCGACCCGATCCGCGCGGGGTTCGCCGCGGGAGCGGCCGAACGCCAGGCGATCCCCGGCCTGCGCACCGTCGCCACCGGCCGATCCGGCGGCGAACGCCGCGTCGCCGCCCGCCTGCTCGCCGGCCCCGCCTCCCTCCTGGAGTCCCACGGGCTGCTGCTGGAGGAGTGCTTCGGCCCGCTGACGATCGTCCTCGACTACACCGACGAAGGCGAGCTCCTCCGCGCCCTGGAACGGGTCCCCGGATCCCTGACGGTGACCCTGCACAGCACCCCGGAGGAGAGCGGGCTCGCCGCCCGCCTGACCGCGCTGGCCCGCGACCGCGCCGGCCGCCTCGTCTTCGACGGCTACCCCACCGGCGTCACCGTCGGCTGGGCCCAGCAGCACGGCGGCCCCTACCCGGCCACCACCGCCCCCACCACCACCTCGGTCGGCACCGCCGCCATCGCCCGCTTCCTGCGCCCGGTCGTCTACCAGAACTGCCCGCCCGCCCTCCTCCCGCCCGCCCTCCGCGACGACAACCCCTGGTCGCTGCCCCGCCGCCGCGACGGCGTCCTGGAGCTGCCGTGACCGACACCTCCCCGACGGAGTCGACCGGCAGACCGCCCAGCGCCCCGGCTGGAACCACCGCGCCGAGGACGGCGGCATCACCGTCGACATGTTCCGCCACTGGAACTACGTGCTGGAACGGCTCTTCGGCCGGGTCCGGACGGTGACCGCCGAGGCCGTCACCCACATCCCCGCCCGCCTCCCGCACCCCCTACGCCGCCGCGCACGCGGTGGCCGACCCCGCGGCGACGACACCCCCGGCGCCCCCGCCGTCATCGACTGGGACGCCACGCTGGCGTTCCGCCGCCACCGGTGGCGGCACGGCCTCGGCGTCGCGATGGACACCGCCCAGCGCGGCATGGGGCTGGACTGGGCGGCGACCGCGGAACTGATCCGCCGCAGCGCCGCCGAGGCCCTCGCCACGGTGCGCCGCCGCTGGGGCGAGCACGTGATGCGACCTCCGTGCGCCCCGGGCCGCCGGCGCGCGGTCCTCACGCGGCCCGGCGCCGGGCGTCGGCGTCGGTGACGGCGCGGACGAAGGACCCGATCTCCGCGATGGCGGCCAGACCCTCCCGGGCCAGGTCGGCGAAGACCTGGAAGACGTGCGCCTGCCCCTCCCAGATCTGCAGGGTGCAGGGCACGTCCGCCGCGCCCAGCCGTTCGGCCATCAGCTCGGCGTCGCCGCGCAGCACCTCGATCGAGCCGACCTGGATGAACACCGGCGGCAGACCGGCGAGATCGGCGTGCACCGGGCACAGCAGAGGGTCGTCCGGAGCGACGCCCGGGAAGCAGACCCGGACCATGTCCCGCATCCGCGGCGCCGGGATGTACGGGTCGATCGGGGCGTTCGGATGCGCGATCTTCGCGGCGATGTCCAGGTCGGTGAAGGGGGACAGGGCGGCGATCCCGGCGGGCGCGGGCAGCCCGGCGCGGAGCGCCCGCAGCGGCGTCATGAAGGCCAGATAGCCGCCGGCGGAGTCCCCGGCGACCACGATGTCGGAGGGACGGTGCCCCCGCTCCAGCAGCCACCGGTAGGCGTCGAGGCAGTCCTCGAGGGTGGTGTCGATGGCGACCCGGGGCGGCATGCGGTAGGCCACCGACAGCGCCGGCACGCCGGCCGCGCGGGAGATCCGGGCGATCATCCGGCGGTGGGTGCGCAGACCGCAGGCCACGAAGCCGCCGCCGTGGAAGTACAAGATCGCCTTCCGGGAGTCGCCGCTCACGCCGGGGCCGCGGACCCACTCGGCGGCGCAGCCGAGCCCGGTCACCGGGACGGTCGTGGTGCCGCGCGGCGGGCGCAGCGGCGCGGCGGCCCGGTCGAGCAGCCCGGCGCAGCGCAGCGCGAACGGGGTCCACGGCAGCCGCGCGATGAGCGGGCGCACGGTCCATCGCATCAGCCGCGCCATGATCCGTGCTCCCCGCCCGCATCCCGTGTGTTCCTCGATCACCGGCGCGACCGCCATCCGCGCACCCCTCTCCGCCGTCCGTTGGGGGAGAGTATGACCAAGTAAGCGCTTGGGTACAAGAGCGGATGCGGCGGTCCCGCCCGCGGAACGCTCCGGGGAGGGCGGGCCGCGGATCAGGGGCGGGCCGTGGACCGGGGACGGATCGCGGACGGGGTGCGATCTCAGGGCTTGACGGCGATCCGGCCGCTGTCGATCCGGATGAGCAGGAGACGCTCGCCGGTGCGCTCGAGGAACTCGTCGACGGCTCTGCGCGCACCCTGCCAATAGCCGTAGTCGTCGAGGATGAGCACGCCCCCCGAGACCAGCCGGGGATACAGATGCTCCAGCTCGTGCCTGGTGGAGGCGTACCAGTCGGTGTCCAGCCGCAGCAGCGCGATCCGTTCGGGGGCCCGCTCGGGCACGGTCTCCTCCACCGGACCCTGCACATAGTGGATCCGCTCGGCCGGATAGGGCACCTGCGCGAACCCCTGCCGGACGTCCTCCAGCGAGGCGCAGGCCCACACCGCAGAGGAGCGATCCGAGATCGCCAGCAACTGCTCGGCGGTGCGCCCGTCATGCCGCCGATCGTGCTCCGACGGCGGCGTCATCCCCTCGAAGGTGTCGAACAGATACAGATCCCGGGAATGGTCCCCCGCCAGGTCCAGCGTCCGCGCCACCGCGTGCATGCTGCCGCCCCGCCACACCCCGCACTCCACGACCGCGCCGGGCACCCGGTGGTCGTGGATGTAGCGGGTCGCGGTGATCAGCGCGTGCAGCTTGGCGATGCCCGTCATCGTGTACGGCCGCACCGCCCGGATGATGGCGCGGCACTCCTCGTCGATGTCGGCCGGGAACCGCTCCCGCTCCTTGTCCCCTTCCCCGCCCCGCTTCTCGGCCGGCTCCTTGCCTCGTCCCCCGGCCGGGCGGCGCGGCCCCGCCGACGCCCTGGTCAGCCGATAGCCGGTGACCGAGGCCAATAACCGGTTCGCCCGTCTCCTCCATCCGCTCATGCCCTCATGACATCACGCCCTCGGCGCGGGGGCGGGGGACACACGCCCGAGGCGCTTCGTCGACCACCACGGTGGTCGACGAAGCGCCGGGGCTCGCTCGTCATCGAGCACGCCGTTCGAAGCGCTTTCCGGATTCCCGGAGACATCGGGTGCTCTCCCCGGCATCCGTCGCCTCCTCGGCATCCTCCGGCGGCAGCGGGAGCACGTACTGCCGGGCGAGCGCGGCCATGGCGCCGCGAACCGGAGCGTCTTCGGCCGGCTGCTGGAGGTCACCGGGCACTGACCACAGATCACGGGCGCGTCAGCCGCCGGGCCACCCAGCGGCAGCGGGCCCGCCCGCATGCCGAATCCAGCGCGGTCTGCGTCGACCCGGAGCGCCGGTCCGTGCGACGCCGGCCATCAGCCGCTCCGGCGAGGCCGGAGTGGTGATGGGATGAGTTGCCCAGCGGCCTCCTAAAGATCGATGAGGGAGCGGCAGACCGGCCGGCCCAGGGCTGCCGGGGGAGCTGCTTGAGCATGGGGCCCGCGCGTGTGGGCGGAGGGACCGGACCTGACGGCCCACCGTGCCACTGCGCCCGTTGTGCAGGCCGTATCGGGCCGGTGCCCATATGGGCGCCTCTGGAGAAAGAGGGGCCCGCCGGTACGGACGGGAGTGAGCGGACGCCGCCGAAGACCGGGACGGTGAACTGAGGCGTGGACGGGGCGTGTCGTGCGCAGGAGTACAGCCGGAGCGGAAAGGGTGATGTGGCGGGGGCATGCTGCGACTTCTTGACGATGCTTTCAGGGCGGCGGGCACGCTGTCCCTGATCGCCTTCCGGCCCAGGCTGAGAGGGGCCGTCAGCCTGGAGCGTACGAGTGCGCCACCGCCTGAGCCCTGCCGAAGCAGGTCACAGCCATGCCTCTACGCACAGACATCACGTGCATCGTTGGCGGCATCACCGGCGATATGGAGGGCCTCCGGCTTCGTCCTGACCGGGGTTGAGCGGGACGCGTCCTGATGCCGTGAGACCTCATGACGGCCCGCCTCTCCACGAAGGAAGGGCGGCCCTGCTCATCGGTAGCGCTACTGGTGTTAGCGACACTATCAGTTCTTCGCCGGCGTAGCGGAAGTCGCACTTGAGATGCTCGACGGCTTCGGGTTTGAGATTGGTGCCACGCTCAGCCTGGCGAGTTGCAGGAGAATGAGGTTGAAGGGTCTCGTGCGCTGTGAGTGGACTGCTGCATTTCTGCAGCTCATTGGCCTCCCTGCTGCGCCGTCCGCCTTGTCTCCGGCACCGCTTGACCGTCGAGGTCTTGGGACGCAAGTCGAGCCGGGAGCAGGCGGGCATCCGGTTGAGCGGACTGTCCGCGCTTCCCGGACCGGCCTTGCAAAGGACTCCGCGGATCCGTCTGCTCCCGAGTCCGCCGTCCAAAGGCACCTGTCACCGCCGTCCATTGATGGGGCTTGGGGCGACGGAACCAAGGCGGCTGGTATTTGGGGAATCGCATGACCCGATTCAGTCGGCCTATGTGCAATGCCGTCCGTTGTCCCCGGTGTCCGGGATCCTATGTCGATCGTGTCTGTGGGGCACTGGAGGTCAGGATCGAGGAGGGCGTGTGGGCAAGGAGATCCAGTGGAACCCGGATGCCGTTGAAGGGCTGGGGAGGGACCTGCTCCGGTATGGGCGAGAAGGTCGAACAGGCCCATGTGGCCGCTCAGTGGGCAGAAACCGCAAAAAAGCTCAACGAGGCCGCCGATGGCATCGAAAATCGGGTGAAGGGATTCGATCACTCCAAGTTGAGCATGACGGCCGGAAGGCTTTTGAACAGAAGGCCGGCGCGTTGGTTCGGCGCTTGAGGTCGGCCGCGCTCGCGGCAGCCATGATCGCGGTGATCTCCTGATCTATGCGCTCATTCTCTTCATCTTCGGCGTATTCCTTGCCCTGATGGCGGCCTTTCTTCTGGTCATCGCTGTTGTCTATGTCGTCCAGTCTTGGATCCCCGGGTACGGCCAGAGGGTTATGGCCTGGGCCGACACCACCGCCACCACCATCGGAATGGAACTTCGGGCGACCACGGCGCAGTTGCGCTCGGTTGCACAGATCGCAGCGGCGGCTATCGGCGGGCCGGCGGGCGGTGACTTCGCTTTCCAGGCGGCGACCGGCTCCGACACGGCCGTTGGCGACCTCGTCCGGAGTACTCTTTACTCAATTGACGAGATCACGATCTCCTTTCTGGAGAACAAGGTGGCTGGCGGTCCTGGGTCCGCAGGTTTCAACGGCGTCGCCAAAGGGCTGCTCGGAAAATCCTTCTGGAGCGGGGTCGGCTATCAGGCTTTGGACACGTTCGGTATCTCTCCGAGCGGCAACTTCCGCCAGCAAGGATCGGATACGTGGGGCGTCCCGTCCGGAGGCGCCTACGCCGATCCGATCGATCCCGAGCCGGGCATCTCCACGTCCTGATGGAGGCCTGTCCGGGCTCACCTGGTCAGACGCAACGCGTCGAATGCGAACGCCGTCGCCGCATGACGCAGAGGTGCGGACGGGTCCCCGCGGAACACCACGGTCCAGCGCAGAAGGCCCGCCACGATGATGGCCACCGTCTCTCCCGCCTCCATGGTCAATGCGAAGGCGATGCCGGATCGGTTCTCGTCGCCTGGATAGGGGACGATTCGGCCGAGTGGCGTTCGGTCGGGTGCCAGGACCTCCAGCAGGAGCGGGGAACGGGCGGCCCTTTTCACCACCAGCACCGGTCGGCCGTTGGCGTCGAACACCGCCGATCCACCGGCCAACCGCACGATGAAGAGCGCGTCGCCGCCCGTGGGCGGGCGGGCGGCGACGAAGGGGCGGCGGGTCGCAAGCCGCCCCTCCCCGTGTCGTGCGGCCTCGGCCCTGGCCAGGACGGTCGGCGGGCGGGAAGAAGTGCGGAACTTCAGCAGCGTCCGTCCGCGTCCGTCCCGGAGCCGGCGCCGTCCCACCGTGAAAGCGTCGCCTCCGCCTGCCCGGACGAGCACTCGCCGAGCCTGGGCCCGTGCTCGGAGCAGGAAACGAAGGTATATCCCCGCCACGGGCAGGGCCACCGTCCACAGCAGCGCTCCGGGAAGCAGCGCGTGCCGCGAGCGACCCAAACCGCCGGCGTACGGGCCGAGCGGCCCCACGCGCACGGGGACCTCCTGCCCGATGTCGCTCCTGTCGACCCCGGAGACATGGCCGAAGCCGCGGGTGCCGTCGGGAAAACGCCAGCCGCCGCGGCAGTCCAGGTAGGTGGTGTCAGAGCGCACCTGGCGTTGCTCGCATGTCTCAATGGTGGCCACGGCCCGTTCTCCCCACACGACCGTGTACACGACCGCTCCGGGGAGAACGAGCATGAAGAACGCCAGTATCAGTAGGGCGAGGACGAGACAGGCCGGAGCGGCGGCAGCCTCGAAAGACCTCTTGATCAGCGCCCACCGGCCTGTCTTCGCCGCAGTGGTCATTCTTCCTCTCTTGCTTTCACCGAGGACGTGACGTGCCGAACGGGAATCGTTACCGTCCCATTGTTCGGCGGAGATCGTCCAATAGGGCTAGTGAGTCGTCGAGAGCTCGCTGGAACCCGTTCTGCATATGCTGGAGTTGACGTTTTATGGCCTTCGGATCCTGTACGATGTCCATGACGCCCTCGGGCGCGATGGGCGGATCCTCAACCAATTCCCGTGATTGGCGCTGCAGATCATGGAGCGCCTCCTCTGAAAGTCGCATGATCGTCTCAGCGAGTTCGGAGGACGCCATGCGCATGGCTCGAGGGTCGATCTCCAACTCGACGATCTTCCCCTCCGCGGAGGGCCCGAGGCGGACCCTGCCGTCACGAGACTCGGCTCGGTCGGCCGGCTCTTTCAGGAACTCCTGAAGCCCAAGCCGCCTTCTGTATCTCTCTCGTGGCCTTCTCCTTCAGGACATCGAGGTCCGTTTCGGAGGAGTCATGAGACTCGGTCACGATGAACCACCCTTCAGCAAAGCCGATGAGAGATCGCTGAGATCATAACGGAAGCTCCGTTCGTCTGTCTCCGGATCGTTCTGACGGAAGCTCCGATTATTGAACCTCCTGCGTTCCTTGGCTGTTCAGCCGGTTCGGTGGATGGAGATGGGGCGTGCCGGGGTCATGGTAGAGCTTGCGAGGCACACCGAGTGGCTCTTCCATGTCAACGCACGTGACAGGTGTCTTCCTGTGCCTGTCCATCGGTTGGTGCTACTACTGAAGATCAGGAATGGTGGCTCTGTGTCGTCGCTTCGATTCATTGTTCAGCCGCTTGAGGCGCACGGTGCGAGGGGTCGGTCCTTAGGATGGGACGCCGGATGAGACGAGCAGGCCGGATTCGGCTGAAGTGATATTGAGAGCCGACTGCTCGCTCGAGCTTCTGAATAGGGGACGAGTGTCCGTGAACGGCTCTGTCCTTTGGGAATGAGCGATGGGCGGTGAGCCTTTCTCAGTGGGCTTGATGCGGCGCTGATCACAGGTTGAGCAGCCGGCTAGGAACACAGTGGACCTCCGGTAGATGCACGACGAACCTGCGCTTGTTGTCCACGAAGACCCGCATGATCCGCCGGTAGAGCGGAGCGAGGGAGGTCTCCAGGTGCGCGAACGGCCGCGGCTCCTGCCCCTTCATCTCCCCCCGGTCTGCCACCCCCTGACAGTCAGTATGACTGGATTTATGCCGAGACATGACCTGGATGGCGTCTCCACATGGCCACTTTCGGTCTCCTGCCGTCCGGGTCGTGCTTCGAAGCTTGTGGAAACGCCAGCGGAAGGGGCTGGACAGAACAGCGGGCTTTCAGCGTGTGTTCTGAGGTGTCGAGACAGGGGTCTCGGCGGCACCGGATGTTGTATCACCCCAGGTCACCGCGTCGTCTCTGACTGAAACGCACCGGATCTGGCCTGCGGAACGATCCACCGAGAAGGCGGTGCCGGACAGGTTGGGCCGGAGCGCTCAGACCATGTGATACGCGATCTTCGACCATTTTTGGAATGCCCATTCCATGAGTTAGGGGAGGGTTGAATCGTGGGGTGTGATCTGGCTGAGGTTGGGGATGCCTATATGATCCTGCTTTGGCGGGCGGGGTTGAAAGGATTGTGTTATGGCAAAAGAAAAGGACATTAATAGCATTCTGAATCCTGGTTCTCCTTCTCGTCCGGGCCGGCCCACAGCGGAGGTGGTCGAGAGGTTCAGGTTGACGCCGATCACCTCAAGTCGCTGGCTGGGGATGCTGAAGAGACGGAGCGAGATATTCGATTCGCGGTGCATAAGATGACGCCCGATTCCGAGCAGGGCGCTCGTGCATTGGGGCGGGACTGGTCGACGTCAGCGAAGCTCTCCGAGCTGACGGCAGGCTGGGAATCTGCTTTGATCAAATTGGGAGGACAAGTAGGTGATGTGGGTCCGAAATTGACGAAGACGGCGGGTAATTACATGCTGGCAGAAGCTCTCAACCGGCAGGTCGTTCAGGCCATCACACATATTCTAGGAGACTGATCATGGTGACCTTTGCGGGACTGCGCGATGCTCGCCTCGGTCCCTTCGCTGAAGCCGCTGAAGCATGGAAGCAGCTCGCTGCTCGATTGGAGCGGGCGCACCGAACGGTGGTCGATCTGCAAGCGAAAGTAAGCAAAGAATGGAAGGGGAGAGACGCTGAGGCCGCGCATCTTCAGATGCAGATGCTGCGAGAGAAGAGCTACGCCGCATACCAAGCCGCCCTTGGGATCGGTCGAGTTCTGACTGCCGGACACCAGCGTTTCAAGACGGCTCAGACCAGTCTCCTGGAGGCTATTGAGGAGGCGCGGTCAGCTCGGTTCAAGGTTGGCGATGACGGTTCCCTGCATTATCCACCGACCAGAGAGCCTCTTCCCATCTCTGAACAAGTGCTGCTCCAACAGAGAGCCGAGCAGATTCAGAAGAAGATGGCATCCGCGCTACGCGCCGCAAATGAAGCCGATCAAAGGGTCACCCAGGCGCTGAGCATGCTCAAGTCGAGCATCCTCGACATCACACGGGCCGGTGAAGATCCCAGGCAGACCATGTGGCGAGCGGTATGGGAGGTCAATCCGCACGAGGTGGACGGGCGCCGCTCCTTGGCCGACATCATGAAGAAGTATCAGGTCACTAAGGAACCCGACGGGATGACGCACTTTCCAGACGGGTTCTTGGAATGGGTGGCCAAGCAGTTGGGGAAGGAGCCGCGGGAAGTCACTGAAAGCGAGAAGAGAGCACTGGAAGAGTTGCTGCGCTCAAGAGGAATCAAAGGTCTCATAATGTTCGAGAATAATTTCAACGCCGCGGCTGAGCCTCCGCGGAGCTGGGCTCCGGGAGGAGGGTGGCAGGACGGTCATGGCGATGCCTGGCGGCATGCCTACTGGAATGCGCTCATGACCCGTGACTTTGGAGCAGAATGGACAGAGAAATTTACCATTGCTCACGAACGGATCGCTGACAAGAATCCCGGTCCACGTGAGGCAATGGACCTCTATAACAACGAAGTCGGACGGCAGATCGCACTTCAGCATCCGAATGCGACCAACGAAGAGCTGGCCAGATATGTCCGACAGGCCGTTGCAGAAGGCAGGATGGTGGTGATCGATAAAGACGGGCAGCTGGCCTGGAGCGACCAGATAGCTGAGGGACAGACCATGCAGCAGAAGCAGGTCAGTGAGCTGCCAGAGTATGGCCCCGGGCGGGATCCCGCCAAAGTGGGGAGATGACGTGCGGGCTGTGCGAAAGCGATTGGCCATGCCCGTTGTCGTCCTGCTGCTCTGCCACGGGACGGCGACGGGCTGCGCCGGGACCCCTTGGGAGGACCGCTACGTGGACGAGCAGGCGAGCGCCATGATGGCGGAGTCGCTCACCAGGCTCTCGAAGTCGCCGCCTCAGTATCCCGGGATTCCGCTTCGGAGTCTGACCTCCTTCACATGGGATAAGCTCTTTGTTTTCACGGAGCTGACAAGAAATGAGGAAATTCGCAACAAAACTGGATTCTCCTTTATTTCAAAGAATGGACATGTGGGCGAATATCGCTCGCTATTGATCTTCGTCGACGGGTCGGACTTCGCAAAGGCGATGCTCCTTCGAGACGGCAAGACCTTCCTGCTCGGCTATGAGAGCGGAAAGAAGTACTCGTCTCATGCGCGCCTGCTCGGGAAACGGGACAGCAAGATGCTGAGCCTGGCGGATCAGACCGACTTCGAGTTCTTCTATGATCCGTCCCTGGAGGATGAGATCGAAGATAAAGCAGATGAGCTCTGGAGGGGGCGAAAGAAATCCGTTCCCCTCGGCGACCTCGGGTTCGCGTGGGACGAGCTGCACGTGATAGAGCCAGGGAGCCTGGAGAAGGAGACCGGGCTTTCCTGCACAGGATTCGAATACCAGTCGGCCCTGGCCGCCTTCATGGTCTTCAAACATCGGGGGCGCATCGTCCGGATCACCGAGGTGAGCAACGCGCTGTTCCCGCCTGAGCATCGGCGTGAGGTGAGCGGACGGAAGTGGAGCAGCAAGGTGCGGATGACGGTGAGGGACGAGGAGAACCGTGCGATCACGCTTCAGGAGCCGTGACCGCCGCCGAGGCCGCCCCTGACGCCGTGGCGTCGAGGCCTTCGTCCGGGAACGCCGGTGAGAGCGTCGCGGATTCGACGTCGGTGCTCTTGAGCGCCCAATGCTTCTCCGGGATGCTTCGGGCCATGGGCAGGGCGGCGGCCGAGCGGGGCGCGGATGAGCCGCTGGGTGATCCGCTGGAGTCCGTGCGGGTCGGTGACGTGGTCTCCGGGACGGTCACGGAGACGGGAGGACCCCACGGGCTCCTGGTGAGGCTGGACGGTCCTCTGGCCGAGGTGTCGGCGAGCGTCGGGCCGCTGGATGTGTCCTGGCGGGGGCGTTCGGTGAAGGACGTGCCCGTCGGGCGGCGCGTCACCGCCGAGGTGATCGCCGTCGACACGGAGCGGAGGGAGGTCCACCTCTCCATGGCCGCGACCGAGAACCCGCGGCTATGGGCGTTCCTGAAGGGGCTTCGCCGCGGCGACGTGCTCACCGGAGTGGTGGCGGCCACGCCGCCCTTCGGCGTGTTCGTGGCGCTGGACGATGGACCGCCGCACCCGATCTACCCGGGGGTGGGGTTCATCACGACCCCCGAGCTGTCCTGGCGGCGTTTCGAGAAGGTGACCGACGTGGTGCGGGTCGGGCAGCGGATCCGGGCCGCCGTGTTGTGCCCCGACACCAGGAACGGGGAGGCCCGGCTCTCCCTGCGCGCCCTGCGGCCCGATCCCTTCCAGGCGTTCGCCGACACCGCCCGCATCGGGCGGAGCGTCCCGGGAACGGTGACCAAGATCGCCCCGTTCGGGATCCTCGTGCGCATCACCGACGACGTGGAAGGACTGCTCCCTGCCGGCGACCTCCCCTCCGACCGGGCCGTTCAAGTGGGCGACCCGATCACGGTCGCCATCGCCGAAGTGGATCGAGAACGACGCCGAGTGCGGCTCTCCCGCCCGCCGACCGGGGCCGCCTGACCCGGCCCCGCCCCATCGTCCGGTCGAGCCGCCCACCGATCCCCTCGGCGGAGCTTGCTCTCCTCCGACGAGGAAGCGGGCCCAGGGAGAGCCCCGGCAGGCTGAACGCCGTCCGCACCGAGCGGCGGCACCGGCCGACCGCCGGCCGGCTTCCGTCGCCGCCGATGCCGCCGGGGACGTCACCGACCCGGCGGAGCCGGTGGACATCTCGGTGCGGGACGCCCGGACCGGGGGTTCATGTCCGGCTTTTTGCGGTGCACCCCGAGGAGGAAGGGACTTCTCGACGAGGGCCGCTCGCGCGACGAACGGGCGCATGACGGGTGCGCACGCGCCGCAGACCCTGGAACGGACAAGGAGGCCCTGGAACGGACAAGGCCCGGGCCGGGGATCGCGCCTCCGGCCTGGGCCTTCTCGTGAGAGCGGGCGACGGGAATCGAACCCGCGTAACCAGTTTGGAAGACTGGGGCTCTGCCACTGAGCTACGCCCGCGACGGGTCAAGAAACCCGAGAGGACGGGTCTTGGCCTCGCAGGTAGGGTACTAGCTTCCGGGTGTGCTTCGCGCGTGGTATTCCCCACCGGGGGGACGGCGCTGTTAATCGGATGGCGTGCGGGCTGATCCGCACTAGACTTTCAGGCTGCCGCCGTGTCGGCGGCCGATGACCGGGGTGTGGCGCAGCTTGGCTAGCGCGCGTGCTTTGGGTGCACGAGGTCGTGGGTTCGAATCCCGCCACCCCGACGCATGATCCCAGGTCACGGGTCTGGTCGTCGCTGCGGCGGCCGGGCCCGTGATCGTTTGACGGGCCGGCTCGCGAAGCCTCGGTCGAGGCCGGGCGCCCAGGGCGGTTCCGATGACGGTCGCACAGGGGGCTCTCAGGTGCCGATGCGGCCGGTCGGAGAGAACCTGGCGGCGACCGTGGGCGGGAGAGGGCTCGACCTGGGCCATGTCTGTGTGCGGTCACGTCGTGGGCAGGGAGCCGGTCAGGTCAGATGCATCGTTGCGGGGGTTCTGCATCGACGTCGGCACGCCCTGGGCGGCGTGCGGCGGGGCGCTTGCCCACGGCCTCCCAGGGCGTGCCGCTTCGACCGTCGCCTCTGGTCCGATCGCCCGCACCTCGCCCGCACCAGGTCATGGCCGGACTCTGCATCGTGAAGTCCGGGGCGCCGCCGTGCCCGGATGCTCGGCCCGCCCGTGCCTCATGACCTGCTCGTGCCTTATGGGATGAGGTCGGTCGTCCGGCCCGGCCGGACTCGGGCGCGGGCCGGGCGGGGAGCGTCGCCCGCCGCACTCGGCCGGCTCCTGTCCCTCCGCTCTGGCGGAAGGGCCGTTCCGATCCTCGGCACGAGCCGGAACGGCCGGGCGATGCCCGCATGGCGGACCGCGCATCGTTCATCCGTCGCGCGGTTTCCGCGGCGCCGAAGGGGCGCCGGCCGGGACGGTCAGGCGGCCTTGCGGACGATCTCCACGGGGTCGGAGTTCAGCAGGGCGGGGATGGCGGATTCGCCGCCGGCGAGATCCATTCCCATGTCGTGGAGGCGGTCGATGATGTTCTGGATGACGTCTTCGGTGCGCTTCCGTTGGGTGCCTTCCCAGACGAGGTCGGGGAAAAAGGTCAGATAGACCTTGTCGTTCCCCTGGCTGAAAATGTTGACCTCCATGATGTCCCGAAGGGCCATTCGGGCGCTGTAGATCAGGTTGTTCATGGGATCACCGCCTTCTCGGCGCTCGTTTACGGGATCATCGCGCACGCGTCCGGGCCCATGATGGGCGGGTGCCGGAGGCGGTGGCATCTCCGACGTTGCCGTGGCGGACGAGGGCGGGCGTCCGCCCTGTTCAACCGTGCGAAGTCCGCAGACGAACAGGGATTCATTGACAGAAAAAGGGTGTGCCGCGGACCATCGGTGGCGTTCATGATTTTGGTCGGCCGCGTCCCACGGAAAGCATCCGGAGTGCCATGAGAATCCTGTTCATCACCACGGGCAGCCAGGCGACGTTCTATGCCGCCGCACCGTTGGCGACGGCCGCGCGGAACGCCGGGCATCAGGTCATTCTGGCCGCCCACGAGCCGTGGGTGGAGACCGCGGAGGCGATCGGACTTCCCACATTCTGTTTCACCGTCGACCCGATCCGGCACTTCATGCGGGTCGCCAATCCCGGCAAGGGTCTGCGTTTCCCCCGGGAGATGGGGGACGAGGAGATGCTCGGCCAGGGCCGGGGGTTCGCCCGGATGGGTCTGGCCGGGCTGGAGTCGCTGCTGGAGCTGGCGAAGGACTGGCCGCCCGACGTGGTCGTCGGCAGCTCGCAGAGTTACTCGGCGATGCTGCTCGCCGCCCACCTCCAGGTCCCGTACGTACGTCACATCGAGTACCTGGGCATCCCGTTCACCGGCATCGACCCGGGCGCCGCGGAGGAGCTCGAGCCGGAGCTGAAGCGGCTGGGGCTGGACGGGCTGCCGGAGCCCGATCTGCTCCTGGACGCCACCCCGCCGTCGCTGCGGCCCTCCCACGACCCTCCCGCCCAGCCGATGCGATGGATCCCGAGCAACCCGCAGCGCCGTCTCGAACGCTGGATGTACACCCGGCCCGAGGGGCGTCGCCGCGTCGTGATCACCTCGGGGTTCCGCAGCCTGATGTTCCGCGACCCGGGCTGGACGATGCCGCTGCTGGTGCGCGAGCTGGACCGGCTGGGGGCGGAGGTGCTGATCGCCGCCTCGCCCGGAGCCGCCGAGCGGTTCGGCTCCGAGCTCGGGGATGCGCGCATCGGCTGGATCCCGCTGGACGTGGTCGCCGGGACCTGCGACCTGGCGATCCACCACGGCGGCGCGACCACCGCCACGACCTTCATGGCCAACGGCGTGCCGCAGCTGATCATCCCCGAGAACCCCCCGGAGTTCCCGCCGAACTACCACCGGGAGGCCATCGCCAAGGCCATCAGCGGCTTCGGCGCCGCCAAGATGCTGTGGCCGCAGGCCCAGGAGCCCGACAAGGCCCCGGGCGAGGTGATCGCCGCGGCCTGCCGGGAGATCCTGGCCGACCCCGGCTACGCCGAGCGGGCGCAGTTCCTCGCCAAGGAGATCGCGTCGCTGCCGACGCCTTCGGAGATCGTGCCCCTGCTGGAAGGGCTGCGCTCCCGGTAGTCCTCGCCGGGTGCGGGCCGCGAAGCGCCCTGGAACCGGATCGCCCTGGAACCGTGCGGAGAGTCCTCGCCTCCTCGGCGAAGGAGGCTCTCCTCCCGGTTGCGGGGCGATCGTGCTTTTCGGGGGCCTCCTGACGCGGCGGGGTTCTCTTCGTGCCGCCGGGAAGGGGGCGTCCGGGCCGCGTCCGGGCTCCGCGTCCCTCTTCCTCAGCGGGCCACGGGCTCCTCGACAGGCCGCGGGCGGGCGACGCTCGGCGCGTTCCTCATCGGGTCACGGGCGAACGACGTGGGGAGCGCACGCTCTGTGCGCTCCCCACGTCCTCGGGGCGGGGTCAGCGGGCGACGAGGGCCTCCAGGTCGCCCAGCACCTCAGCGGGGGTCGGCAGTGACGCGACCTCTTTGGCGAGGATCTGCGTCCGCTCGGCGTAGCCGGGGTCGGCCAGGACCTTCCGGCAGGCCGCGGCGATCTCCTGGGCGGACTCCTCGGCGGAGTCCCGGTCCGCCGTCGGCCGGTGCCGTTCCACCAGCACGGCGGCGCCGAAGCCGGCCAGCGACTCCGCGACGGCCCTGCCGTAGCCGTTGTCGGGGACGATCACCTGGGGCACGCCCGCGTTGATCAGGGTGGCCGCGGTGGTCGCGCCGCCGTGGTGGACCGCCAGGTCGCAGGTCCCGGCGACCACGTCCAGCGGGATCCAGCCGATGCGCGCATCCCCGAGCTCGGAGCCGAACCGCTCGGCGGCCTCGGGGAGCGCGGCGATCAGCACCTCCGCCCCCGTGCCGGTCAGCCCGTCCACCAGCTCCCGCAGGAAGCCGCCGGGGGAGTCGAGCATGAGGTTGCGGGTCCCCGAGGTGATCAGCACCCGGCGGCGTCCCTCGGGCCGGGTGTACATCCACGGCTCCAGGCGGCGTTGCCGCACCCGGGGGACCCAGCGCATCGACCGCGCCTCGGGGGAGCCCGGCGGTCGCAGGGACGGCGGGCAGAGGTCGATGAACAGGGCCGGTTCCGGCAGCCCGGTCAGCCCCAGGCGGTCCAGCTCCGGCTGGAGTTCGGCCTCGGCCTTGCGGTCGCGGCGCGCCATGGGGGCGATGTGCCAGACCTGGCGGACGTAGGGGACCTTCAGGCGGGCGGCGAGCACGCGTGGGACATGGGACAGGCCGCCGACGACCAGGTCGGGGGGCCATGCTTCGGCCAGCCGGAGGAGGGCGTCGAGCCGTTCGGCGGCCGTCATGGCGTCCTGGCCGTAGCGCAGGCGTTCGGTGGTGATGCGGACCGCGGGGAGGCCGACGGCCTCCGCGGCCTCCAGGAGCGGCTCGTCGGCGGCCAGCAGGATCTCATGTCCGGCGTTCCGCGCGGCCGAGGCGAGGGGGGCGACGCCGAAGACGGTCGCCTGGCTTCCTCCGACGGTGAACAGGATTCTCATGGCGTTCTGCTGCTTTCGAAGAGCGTGGAGAGTTCGAGGGGCCGGAGTTCTCCGGGATTTCGGGGATTTCGAGGAGTGCGGTGGGCGGCGTCGCCGGTGCCGCGGGATCGGTCGGTTGTCAGCCCGCTTCGGCCACTTCCATGATGTACCGGCCGTAGGCCGAGTTCGCCAGCCGGCTGCCGAGGCGGTAGCAGGTCTCCCGGTCTATGTATCCCATGCGCCAGGCGATCTCCTCAAGACAGGCGATGCGAACGCCCTGGCGATGTTCCAGGATCTGCACATAGTTCCCCGCCTCCATGAGGGCGTCGTGGGTTCCGGCGTCCAGCCAGACGAAACCGCGGCCCAGCGGTACCAGGGTGGCCTCGCCGCGTTCCACGTAGATGCGGTTGAGGTCGGTGATCTCCAGTTCTCCGCGTTCGGACGGCTGCAGCCGGCGGGCGAATTCCACGACCTTGTTGTCGTAGAGGTAGAGGCCGGTGATCGCCAGGTTGCTCCGTGGGCGCTCGGGTTTCTCCTCGATCGCGACGAGCTCTCCGTTCCGGTCGAGGACGCCGATCCCGTAGCGTTCCGGGTCGCGCACCGGGTAGCCGAACAGCACGCAGCCCTGGACGTTCTGCGACAGGCGCTGGAGCATGGGGCCGAATTCGTATCCGTGGAAGATGTTGTCGCCCAGCACCAGGGCCACCGAGTCGTCGCCGATGTGGTCGGCGGAGACCAGGAACGCGTCGGCCAGCCCGCGGGGTTTCTCCTGTTCCGCGTAGGTCAGGGAGATGCCGAGCCAGGATCCGTCGCCCAGCAGCCGGCGGAACGCCTCCTGCTCCTGCGGGGTCGTGATGATCTCGATCTCGGTGATCCCCGCCAGCATCAGGACCGACAGCGGATAGTAGATCATCGGCTTGTCGTAGACCGGGAGCAGTTGTTTGGATATTCCGAGCGTGATCGGGTGCAGTCGTGTTCCGTTTCCGCCGGCCAGGATGACGCCTTTCATCGTGTCGCCTCCGCGTTGCGCCTGCCTGCTGGAATGGTGCATTTTCATGGTGGTCGGCGGATGGCCTGCGGGCACCTTCGGTGTTGCGGGGTCGGGTCGTTGACCGGTCGCGGCACGGCTGTTTAGGCTGACGATCGCCCGGTTCAGGTGTGCAATTTTCTGCTTCCCTGCAGGTGGTCTCGTGAAAAGTGAAGACATGTCAGCCGGCCGTGAATTCGGCCGCGAGCTCGGCATCGGTGTCATCGGATGCGCCGACATCGCCGTGCGGCGGGCTCTGCCGGCGATCCGGAAATCGCCGTTCCAGCTGGTGGCGGTCGCCAGCCGGTCCGCGGAGAAGGCGGCGGGCGTCGCGACCCGGTTCGACTGCAAGGCCGTCGAGGGGTATGACCGGCTCTTGGAGTCGCCCGACGTCGACGCGGTCTACATCCCGTTGCCCAACAGCGAGCACGCCGCGTGGGCGCGACGGGCGCTGAGCGCGGGAAAGCATGTCCTTTTGGAGAAGCCGGCGGTGCCCGACGGCCCGACCGCCCGCGCCCTCGTCGAGCTCGCCGAGGAGCGCGGGCTGGTCATCATGGAGAACTTCGCGTTCCTCCGGCACCCCCAGCACGACCAGGCGCGCGCCCTGCTGGAGGAGGGCGCCATCGGCGAGCTCCGCGCCTATGACGGAGCGTTCGGCATCCCGCCGACCGACCCGAGCGGGATCCGCTACCAGGCGGAGCTCGGCGGCGGGGCGCTGTGGGAGGTCGGGTGCTATCCGGTGCGCGCGGCCCAGGAGTACCTCGCCTCGCCGCTGGAGGTCGTGGGCGCCACCGTGCGGGTCGATCCGGAGCCGGGCGTGGACGTCTCGGGGGTGGCGCTGCTGCGCGACGCCGACGGGGTCACCGCGAGCTGCTCCTTCGGCATGTCCCACGGCTACCGGTCGACCTACAGCCTGTGGGGGAGCCGGGGCCGTCTGGTGCTGGAGTGGGCGTTCACCCCCTCCCGGGAGGCCCGTCCGGTGCTGCGGCTCCACCAGCAGGACCGGGAGACCCGCATCGTCGCTCCGGCCGCGGACCAGTTCCTCGGCGTGTTCACCGCGTTCCATCGGGCGGTGTGCGATCCGGCGGAGCGGCCGGCGCACCATGGCGAGCTGGTGCGGCAGGCCGAGCTGATGGCCCGGATCCGCGAGCGCGCCTTCGGCTAGGGGCCGTACCGGAACGGGGCGTCCGTCCGGACCGGCACCGGACGGACGCCCCGCGGCCTCGGCCCCGGAGGGTCACCGGGGGGTGAGCCGCACGATGGGGTACACCCGGTCGGACTTGCTCTGGTACTTGGCGATGCGCGGCTGGGCGGTCGAGATGATCTTCCAGGCGTCCTCGCGCTCGGAGCCCTCGAGCGTGTGGGGGGTGACCGGGACGGTGCCGCGGCCGGGCAGCTCGATGGTCGCCTTCTCCGGATGCGCCATCAGGTTGGCGTACCAGTCGGGGTTCTGGCTGCCGCCGCCCGAGGCGATGCACAGCCAGGAGTCCTCCCCGTCGCCGAACCAGGCCACGGGGGTCTGCCGGGGCTCTCCGCTCCGGCGGCCGACCGTGTTCAGGATCAGCACGTTCATGCCCATGAACGTGGCCTTGCCCTTGCGGACCTTGCGGATCATCCGGGCGTTCATTTTCTTCTGCATCCACCGGGAGAACGGTCCGGGCGTGCCGGGCTTGCGCTTTTTCTCGGCCATGGGCGACCTCCAGTGAATTCCGATATCCGGCGACACGGAGCAGAAGAAATCTTTGCTCCGTTCGTTCCGTTGCGGACGCGACGGGACGACCCTCTTGTCTACCAAGGCCGAACTGGTGTTGCAAAGGTTGCAGTCAGAACAGTCGTCCTCTTCGCCGATCGGCCGATTCGCAGTTGAACGGAGAGGTTGGGGAATGCCCTGCGGCCGCCGTCGACGAATCAGCCGATTACCGAATTAAGGTCATCCGTTATCGCGTCGGCCGAGGCCGTTCACCAGGGTCGGGAACCGGCGGCACTGCTCGTAGGTGGGCAGGATGCCGGCGGCCGCCGCCTCGGCGAGCGTGGGCGCCGCCGCGTCCTTGGCCGAGCGGATCGGCGGCTCCGTCAGGTTCCACGGCAGCGCCAGATCCGGATCGAGCGCGTCAATGTCGATCATCGTGCCCGGCACGTACTCCTCCGAGCACAGATAACACATGCACGTGTCGTCGGTGAGGGCCAGGAACGCATGGCCGATCCCGTCGGGCAGGAACACCGCCGTCCCGTTCTCCGGGCTCTGATAGGTGACGTCGTAGTGGCCGAACGTCGGCGAGCCCACGCGGATGTCGACGGCGATGTCCAGCGCGCGCCCCCGCACGCAGGTGACGAACTTCGCCTGACCCGGCGGCACCCGGGTGCCGTGGATCCCCCGGAGGGTGTTGCGCCTGGACACCGAGAAGTTGACCTGGCGGACCCTCAGCTCCCAGCCGCTCTCGGCCGACAGGGCGCTGGCCCTGATCGCCTCGAAGAAGACCCCCCGCGCATCGCTCAAGGGCTCGGGCTCGATCCGGTACGCGCCCGGCACCGCCATTTCCGAGATCAACACTGGATGCTCCCTGGACGCTCCTGAGGTCGGTTCCTCCGGCGGGCGCTCAGCCGGCGGAGACCGCCTCGCCCGCGGCCACCCGCGCGATCCGCCGCCGCATGGACGCGGCGTCGTTGGCGTGCGGGAAGTCCTCCTCGGGCGCCTCGACGCCGAGGAAGTCGCACAACGGCCCCCACCCCTGCCGCACGTCGTAGACCAGCAGGTCGTCGCCGAAGGCGCGGACGACCTCCTCGTTGTGCCGCAGGTAGACCTCGATGGCGTGGTCCTTGTTGGAGAACCGGCCCCCGAAGAGGCCGTTCCAGACCATCGTGCTGGTGATGCGGAACAGCCGGGCCTGCCGGGAGCCGGGCCGTGGCGGGTTCGCCTCGCTCCGCAGGGCGAACTGGTACAGCGTGTCGTAGGTGCTGCGGTACCACTCCTCGGGGTCGCGTACCGTAAGGACCATCTTGGCCTCGGGGAACGCCTCCTTGAGCTGCCGGTGGTAGATCGCGCAGGGGCCGTCCACGGCGGCGGCGTAGCCGTCGAACACCGCCTCCCAGTCCGGGGTCTCGCCGTCGCAGACGATCCCCTCCCACCGGCGGAGGCGGCTCTCGTCGTCGACGACGTCGAACATGTGGAAGCAGGGGCCGAAGCCGAGCCGCTCCAAGGCCACCTTCAGCGACGTCGTGCCGGTCCTGCCCAGGCCGGCGTTGATGAGCTGCAACACGATGCCGTCCCCTTTCTCGGTGCCGGTCCGCCTCAGCGCCAGGCCGCGGGCTCCTGCCGGGTGGCGACGTTGACGCGGTTCCACAGGTTGACCAGGCCGACGTGGATGACCAGGGCGCCGAGCTCCTGCTCGGTGTAGTGCCGGGCGGCCTCCTCCCAGACCTCGTCCGGCGCCATGTCCTGCGGATCGGCCAGCAGGGTGAGGGCCTCGGCCAGCGCCAGCGCGGCGCGCTCGGCCTCGGTGAAGCAGGACTCGGTCCGCCAGTCGGACACCAGCAGGAGGCGTTCATCCGGCGGTCGCGCCGACCCCTCCTCCTCGTCGAACGTGTAGACGCGGCCGTTGAGCTGGCTGACGCGCAGCCGGACCAGGTCGAGCGTCGTCTGCGGCACGCCGGTCCTGCCGATGACCTCGGTCAGGTCGAGCAAGGGCTGCAACGCTCCGGGCACGACCAGCGAAGGGTTGGTCATCCGTGGGGCCATCGGTCTCTCCTGAGCCAAGGTTTCCGGTGAATCGCCTCGCGGACATGCTGCTCACCGCCCGTCGAATTGAGCAAGAAATCCCGTTCAACTGAGGAGCGCGCACCGCTGACGAGCGCCTTACCCTGCCCTTGTCGAGAGGGCCGAGGGGGAGGAGATGACAAAGGTCGGCATCCTGGTGCACAGCCGCAATCTCGCCACTCATGCGTGGGAAGATCTGGTATTCGGGCGGCCGGAACGAAATCAGCTCGGCGACCATGCGACGTTGGCGCGCGTGGTGCTGACCCTCGAACCGAGCGAGGAATTGACCTGCATCGTCTTCGGGCGGGGGACGTCCTGGCGGGACGGGCTCAACGAAGGCGACTATTCCAAGAAGTTCCTGCTGGACAATCTCGACCGGCTGCGCGAGTTCCCGGCGCTGGCGCCGCTGCTGGCGCGCTGCGACGCCGTCGGGCTCGAGGCCTTCCGCCGGCACATGGAGTCGGTGATCGTCACCGCCGAGGTGCGCAACACCGTCGAGGAGATCGAGGCCGCGGCGGCGATCTTCGCCGAGCGCGGCGTGGCGAAGGTCGTCCAGATCGCCGCGGCCAGCCACGCCGCGCGATGCGTCAAAGAGCAGGCCGTGGCGCGTGCCTGCGGCCGGATCGGCGCGGACCAGATGTGGTTCACGGTCGCCACCGACATGGCCTATCACGGCACCGGGCCCCAGGACGTCGTCGTGCTCGAGCCGCTGCACCGCCGCGACCAGCCGATGACCCGCGTGCGCCCGGGACTGGCCGAGGCCATCGCCCCGTATTTCCAGTTGCCCGACGAGGACAAGAAAGCGTTCATCGCCCTTGTGGCGGACTTCATGGACCGCGCCGCCCGGCGCCCGGATCCAGCGGTTCTCAACCGGGGCTGAAGAGGCCTTTGACAGGCTGCGGAGAAGCGTGCGTCCGGCGAATCCTGGAAGGGCGAACATGGCGGAAACCGAGATTCCGGTCCTGATCGTGGGCGGCGGCGGATGCGGCCTGTCGGCCTCCGTCTTCCTGTCCGATCAGGGCGTGGACCATCTGCTGGTGGAACGGCATCCCGACACCTCGAGCCTCCCGAAGGCGCACTATCTCAACCAGCGCACGATGGAGATCTTCCGGCAGCACGGGCTCGTCGAGGACGTGCTCGCGGAGGCGGCGCCGCTGGAGAAATTCGGCAAGGTGCGCTGGCAGACCACGCTCGCGGGGGACGGGCCGCTGGATCGGCGCCTGATCCACGAGATGGACGCCTTCGGCGGCGGCGGGCTGCGCGAGCGCTACGCGGCGGCGGGGCCCGTCCTGCCCGCCAAGCTGCCGCAGATCTGGCTGGAGCCGATCCTGCGCCGCCACGCCGAACGGCGCAATCCCGGGCGGATCCTGTTCGGCCGCGAGCTGATCGGCTTCTCCGACGAGGGCGACCACGTCGTCGCGCAGGTGCGCGAGATGGAGACCGGCCGGGTCGACACGATCCGGGCGCGCTACCTCCTGGGCGCCGACGGCGGCCGCATGGTCGGCCCCGCCGCTGGCATCGAGCTGCAGGGCCCGCCCGGAGAGGTCAACACCACCACCGTGTACTTCTCCGCGGACCTGTCGCAGTGGTGGGAGGAGGGCACGCTCATCACCCACTTCCTCAGCCCGGAGGACCCCGACCTGTCCTGCAACCTCATCGAGATGGGCCCGAGCTGGGGGAAGGACTGCGAGCAGTGGGCGCTGCACTTCGCCCCCGGCCCGCCCGGTCGGTGGAACGCCGAGACGGTCGTCCCCAGGATCCGGGAGCTGCTGGGGCTGCCGGACCTGGAGGTGACCGTGCACAAGGTGACGGACTGGGTCGTCCACTCGCTCCTGGCCGACCGCTACCGGGCCGGCCGGGTGCTGATCGCCGGCGACGCCGCGCACCGCCAGCCGCCCGCCGTGGGACTCGGCCTCAACACCGGGATCCAGGACGCGCACAACCTGGCCTGGAAGCTGGCCGCGGTGCTCGACGGCCGCGCCGGGGACGGCCTGCTGGACACCTACGAGGCCGAGCGTCGGCCCGTGGGGCGGGAGAACGTCGACTGGGCGGTGTCGGCGGCCGTCCATCACCAGGCGCTGCTGGACGCCGTCGGCGTCGGCCACCGCGTTCCGGCGGGGATCCGCAGGCGGCGGCTGGAGGCGTACTTCGACCCCTCCCCGCTCGGCGAGACCGTGCGGGCGCGCGCCCGGGAGATGTTCCACACCCACCGCGGCGGATGCCAGGCGCTCGACATGGAGATCGGCTTCCACTACGAGGAGGGCGCGCTCGTGCCCGACGGAAGCCGCCCGCCGGCCCGCGCCCCCATGCGCGACGTGCACCGTCCCACGACCCGCCCCGGGCACCGGCTGCCGCACGCCTGGATCGAACGCGACGGCCGGCGCCTGTCCACCCTCGACCTCGCCGGGCCGACCCGGTTCGCCCTGATCACCGGGCCGGAGGGGACGCCGTGGTGCCGGGCGGCCGAACGGATGGCGGAGAAGTTCTCGGTCCCGGTCGCCACGGCCCGCATCGGCGACGGCGCCGACTACGCCGACGCGGACGGCGGATGGGCGGCCGTCCGGGAGATCGCCGACGCCGGCGCGATCCTGGTGCGCCCCGACCAGCACGTTGCCTGGCGCAGCCCGGGCGGCGACGCCGAGCCCGAGCAGACCCTGGCGGAGGTGTTCACCGCGCTGCTGGACCGCTGACCGCGCCCGGGGTCCCGAGAGCGCGACCCGCTCTCGGGACCTTCGCCGTTCCACCGCCGTCTGCCGCCGTCCGCCGGCGTTCCCCGCTGCCGGCCGTCACCCCGTCGGGGTTCGCCGTTCGCCGGCGCCCGCCGGCGGGATCCGCCGCGGCGCCCTTCGGGAGTGTCCCGCGGGGGGCGGACTCCGGGAGGCCCCCGAAGGCCCCGGGAGAGCCCGCGAGCGGACCCGAGGGGAGGCCGGGGAAGACCCGAGAGACGCCGAAGCGGCCGTGCCCTCGCGCAGGGCACGGCCGCTTCGGCGTCCGGCCGGCGGTCCTGCGGGTCGGTGCGCTCAGGCCCGGACCGCGGCCGGGCGGGCGGGGGCCTCCTTCCGCAGCCAGGCGAGGACCTGGTCGGCCGCCTTCCGGCCGGTGGCCATGCAGACGCCGGCGCCCACCCCGTCGTACAGGGCGCCGCAGACCTCCAGCCCCGGCAGGTCCGCCACGGTCTCGCGGATGCGCCGCACCCGGTCCAGATGGCCCACGGTGTACTGCGGCAGCGCGTCCTCCCAGCGGCTCACCCGGGACGCCACCGGGGCGCCGGCGACGCCGGTGGCCTCGGCGACCTCCGCGGCCGCCAGCGCGACGAGGTCGGCGTCGTCGCGCTGCAGCAGCTCCTCCTCGCCGATCCGCCCCATCGAACAGCGGACGATCTCCAGCTCGCCCGCCATGTGCGGCCACTTCACCGTCGTGAACGTGACCTCCTTGACCGCCTTCCCCTCCACCGCGGGCACCCGGTAGCCGCAGTACCCGCGCCCGGACAGCCCGCCGGGGAACGCCCCGCGCGGGTAGGCGAGGGTGACCGTCGCCAGGCTCGCGTACGGGACCTCGGCGAGCGCCGAGACGGCGCGGGAGGCGCCGGGGACGCCGCTGAGCAGGGCGCCCGCCGGACCGGCCGGCACGGCGATGATGACCGCGTCCGCGTCGAGGAGCTCCGGGTCGGAGGCCGGGCCGACGGTCAGCCGCCACCCGTTCGGCGTCTGCGCGAGCCCGGTGACGCGGGCCCCGGTGCGCACCGTCGCGTCCGGCGAGGCCGCCAGCAGCCCGTCGGCGAGCGCGGCGGGCAGCGAGCCGAGCCCGCCCCGCAGGGTGGCCACCTTCACCGGCTGCGGCTCCTCGCCCTCGGCGGGCCGCGGCGCCAGCGAGCTCGCCGCCTCCGCGAGCGAGGCATGCTTGCGCGCCGCCACCGCCAGCGGGGTCAGCGTGGCCTCGAACGACAGGATCTCCGAGCGCCCGGAGAACACGCTGGCGAGGAAGGGGTCGACCAGCCGGTCCACCACCTCCCTGCCGAACCGTCCCCCCACGTGCTCCGCGACCGAGACGTCGCCGTCCCGCTCGGAGGGCGGCAGCACCAGGTCCTGCCGCGCCCGTTCCAGCCCTTCGGGGGACAGCACCCCGGACGCGGCGAGACCCTCCATGTCGCAGGGCACGCCCATGAACTGGCGGGCGGGCTGCCGGCGGATCTCGCCCCTGGTCCAGATCGCCATCGCCGTGACCCCCGCCGACATGATCCGGTCGCCGAGCCCGGCGTCCTTGATCATCCCGACGGTCCTGGACCGGTTGGCGTAGGTCGACTCGGCGCCCTCATCGACGGCGACGCCCGCCACCTCCGACACCGACAGCTTCCCGCCGATCCGGGAGGACGCCTCCACGACCGTCACCCGGACCGGCTTGTCCCGCAACGAGAACGCCGCCGCCAGCCCTGCGATGCCGCCCCCGACGACGACCACATGGGGGCGTCCGTTCGTTCGGTCCCATCCGTTCTCGGCCATCCGATCTCCTTCGTGCTCACGGTTTCGGGCGGTCTGGTCAGGGCCCCCCGATGAGTCCCCCTCGCCGAGGGCGGCCCGCCGGCGCTACCGGGCGGTGCCGAACCAGGTCTGCAGGGCTTCGGTGAGGTCGTGGTCGCTGCCGGGGCCGGTCCAGGCGATGTAGCCGTCGGGGCGGACGAGGACGGCGTCCAGGGCGGGGTCGGGGACGGTCTCCCAGGCGGCGGTGATGAGGTCGACGCGGTCGGCCCAGCCGGCGGCGCGGTGGGCGATGTGCTCGGCGGCCGGGGTGGTGATGAGGAGGCCGCGTGCGGTGTGCAGCAGGTCGGCGGTGCGGGCGGGGGTGCCGTCGGAGAGGGTGAGGCGGAGGTCGGGGGGGATGCGTTTGCCCAGCAGGGGGTGGTCGCCTTTGCCGAGGTCGTAGCGGATGCCCAGGCCGCTGAGGAGTCCGGCGATGTGTTCGGCGGCGTCCTTGCGGGCCAGGAGCTCGCCCATCACCTCCCGCACCGGGTCCATGGCCTCGTCGCCCAGGTAGAGCCGGGACGCGGCGCGGGCGTTGCGGATCAGCAGTTCGCCGATGGGGCGGCGTTCGGCCTGGTAGGTGTCGAGCAGCCCGTCGGGGGCCCAGCCGTTGACCGCGGCGGCCAGCTTCCACCCCAGGTTCACCGCGTCCTGCAGCCCGGCGCTGAGCCCCCACGCGGCCAGCGGCGGGATCTCGTGCGCGGCGTCGCCCGCCAGGAACACCCGGCCGCGCCGGTACTCGGCGGCCAGCGCGTCGGAGTTGCCGCAGGCCCACACCCACCGGGGCTCGGCGTGGCGGATGGACTCCCCGGTGAGCCGCTCCCAGGCGTCGGCGACCTCCTCGAACGTCAACGCGGCGGGATCCGGGCGGGCCGGCAGGTCGGGGTCGTGCACGACGATGCGGAACCGGCCGTCCCCCAGGGGGGTGCACACCACCATGCGCCCGCCGGGCAGGCGTTCCCCGATGGGCCGGGGCCGGGGCGCCGCCCCGGTGATCTCCGCGGTGTACATGCCCCGCGTGGACTCCCGGCCGGAGACCGGGATGCCGGCCAGCCCGCGGACGGTGCTCCCGGCGCCGTCGCAGCCGACCAGGTACGCGACGTCGGCCCGGCCGGGGCCGTCGGGGCCGGTGTAGGAGACCTCGACCCCCGAGGGGGTCTGCCGGAACCCGGTCACCTCATGCCCGCGGCGCACCGGAACCCCCAGGTCGGCCAGCCAGCCGAGCAGGGCCGCCTCGGTCCTGGCCTGGGACAGGCCCAGCACGCCGCTGTGATCCTCCTCCAGGGCGCCGAGGTCGAAACGGACCCCTCCGAAGTGTCCCATCGGGCCCCATCGGAATTCGCCCAGCCGGGACAGCAGACCGCGCTGCTCCAGCGACTCGGCGGCCCGCCTTGTGAAACCCAGGGCGCGGGATTCCTCGGCCGGGGCGGTCAATTTGTCGAAGACCACCACGTCCACCCCGCCCAAACGGAGTTCACCGGCCAGCATCAGACCGACGGGCCCGGCACCGACCACCATGACGTCAGCGATTCGCATGTTCCGGTCCTCCGTGCCGTGGCACTGATCGACCACCGTGAAGCTACCCACCGCCGTGTTCACCCACAATGAGTGAAATTCCGGCGCGCGCCGCAGGTCCGTTCGACTGTGCATTTCACGCGGTTGAACGTCCGGTTCCACGGCAACGTCGGAGATGCCCGCGGGATTTTCGTTCCCGCAGGGTGAATGCGTGTGCAATTCATCCCCCGGGATCGGGCCGTCCGGCGGCCGGATCGGTGCCTTTGCGCATTCGGCCTTGCGACCGGCGGCGCGGTGGGCGCCGTGCGGAGCGGGCGCCGGAGGCGGGGCGCGGGAGTCGCGCACGGAGGCCGACTGTCTGCCCGGAAGGAGGAGACGTGCCGGTCGGCAGGATCGCGCTCATCACCGGAGCCACCAAGGGCATCGGGTTCGCCGCCGCGCGGCGGCTGGGCGAACGCGGGGTCGTCGTCCTCGTCGGCGCACGGGACGAGGTGCGCGGCAAGCGGGCCGCGGACGCGCTGGCGGCCGACGGCGTCACGGCGGTGCCGCTGCTGTTGGACGTGACCGACCCCGACTGCGCGGCCGAGGCCGCCCGCGAGATCGACCGGCGGTACGGCCGCCTGGACATCCTGGTCAACAACGCCGGCATCGCCGGCGGCTTCACCGGGAGGCCCAGCGAGGCGACCGCCGCCGACCTGCGGGAGGTCTATGAGACCAACGTCTTCGGCGTGGTCACGGTGACCAACGCGATGCTGCCGCTGCTGCGCCGCTCCCCGGCCGGCCGCATCGTCAACCTCTCCAGCCACCTGGGGTCGCTGACCCTGAGCACGGACCCGGGGGCGCCGTTCGCGGGCGTCAACATGATCGCCTACCAGTCCTCCAAGACCGCGGTGAACGCCCTCACGGTCGCGTACGCCAAGGAGCTGCGCGGGACCCCGATCAAGGTCAACGCCGCCCTTCCCGGAGAGGTCGCCACCGACATCAACGGACACCGCGGCCGCAGGACGCCCGACGAGGGGGCGGCGATCGTGGTCCGGCTCGCGCTGTTGGACGAGTCCGGGCCGTCGGGGGAGTGCCTGTCGGACGAGGGACCCGTTCCGTGGTAGCGCGGAACGCCGCTGAACACAGAAAGGGGACCGGCTGTGAGCCAGTTCACCATCGGAGAACTGCAGACCATCATGCGCCAGTGCGCGGGGGAGGCCGAGGACGCGCTGCCCCTGGAACAGGCGCCCGACCAGCCCTTCGACGAGCTGGGCTATGACTCCCTGGCGCTGTTGGAGACCTACAGCAGGATCGAGCGGGACTACGGCATCGCGATCTCCGAGGAGGAGGTCGAGGGGATCAACACCGCCCGACAGCTGGTGGACTTCGTCAACTCGCTGCTGAAGGCGGCGGCCTGACCGACGGGAGGACGGCGGCCGCCCCGCCCCCTCGCGGAGCGGCCGCCGCCGCATCGGCCCGCCGGGCCGATGCGGCGGGCGACGGACACGGAGGAGAGCGGTGGCGGTTGAAGGCGCGATCCTGGTGCTGGGCGGCACCGGCCGGCAGGGCGGAGCCGTGGCCCGCGAGCTGCTGCGGCGCGGGCACGACGTGCGCGCCCTGGTGCGCGACCCGCACAAGGAGCGGGCGCGGGAGCTGGAGCGGGCGGGCGCGGTGCTCGTCCGCGGCGACCTGGACGATGAGGAGTCGCTGCTGGCGGCGATGCAGGGCGTCCACGGGGTGTTCAGCGTGCAGACCTTCCTCGGCCCCGGCGGGGTCGCGGCCGAGGAGCGGCAGGGCAAGGCGGTGGCCGACGCCGCGGTCCGCGCCGGGGTGAGGCACCTGGTCTACAGTTCGGTCGGCGGCGCCGACCGCGACACCGGCGTCCCGCACTTCGACAGCAAGCACCGGATCGAACGGCACCTGGAGACGCTCGACCTGCCGGTGACGGTGCTGCGGCCGGTCATGTTCCACGACGTCCTCCTCGACATCCCGCCGCGTCCGGAGGGGGACGGGCTCGTACTGAGCCTGTGGCTGAACCCGCGGACGCCGGTGCAGCTCATCGCGACCGGCGACATCGGGGCGTTCGCCGCGGACGCCTTCGAGGACCCCGACGCCTGGGTCGGCCGCCGGGTGGAGATCGCCGGGGATGAGCTGACCGGGCCGCAGATGGCCGCGGCGTTCCAGGCCGTGTCCGGCGTCCCGGTCCGCTACCGGCCGCTGCCCATCGAACGGTTGCGCGCGACCCGCCCCGACCTGGCCGCCATGTTCGACTGGTTCGAGCGCGACGGCTACCACGCCGACCTGCCCGCGCTCCGCCGGATCAGGCCGGACCTGCTCTCCTTCGAGGAGTGGCTGCGCGCCCACTGGACGGCTCCGTCGGTCGCGGCGCGGAGCTGACGGAGCACGGTCGGCCGCGGGCGCCGGGCCGGACGCCCGCGGCCGACACGCCGGCGCGGCCGTCCCCCGGCCGATCGGAATCGGCCGGGGGACGGCGCCGCGACGAGGCTCAGTAGTTCCCCAGACCGCCGCAGACGTTGATCGCCTGCGCCGTCACCGGGGCCGCGGCGTCGGAGATCAGATAGGCGACGAGGCCGGCCACCTCCTCGGGGGTGGAGTAGCGGCCGAGCGGGATCTTCGCCTCGAACCGCCGGAGGATCTCCTCCTCGGTGGTCTCGTAGTGCGCCGCATACCCCTGACGCACCCGCTGCGCCATCGGGGTCTCCACATACCCCGGGCAGACGGCGTTGACCGTGACGCCGGTCTTGGCCAGCTCCAGGCCCAGGGCCTTGGTGAATCCGACGACGCCGTGCTTGGACGCCGAGTAGGGGGCGCCGAGCACGACCCCCTGCTTGCCGCCGGTCGAGGCGATGTTGATGATCCGGCCCCAGCCGCGCTCGACCGGCCGCGCCTCCCTGAGCACCTCGCGCGTCACCAGGAAGACGCTGTTGAGGTTGGTGTCGATGACGTCGTACCACAGCTCGTCGGGGATCTCCGCGGTGACGCCGCCGCCGTTGCGCCCGGCGTTGTTGACCAGGACGTCGATCCGGCCGTACCGCTTCAGCGCGGCGCCGACCAGGCGGCGCACGTCGCCCGGTTTGCGGACGTCGGCGGCCGTCCCGTCGACGTCGTGACCGTCGGCCCGCAGCTTGTCCACCGTCTCGCGTACCGCCTCGGCGTTCCGCGCGCAGATGAACACGCCCAGTCCCCGGCCGGCCAGATCCTCGACGATGGCCCGGCCTATTCCGCTCGTCCCGCCGGTGACCAGCGCGATCCGCCGTTCGTTGTCCGCCATTCAGCCTGCTCCTTCATGCGATGGACACCAGGTTGGAACAGCGTCGCCCGCATCACCGGATTCTCGGTCGAGAGCCGATGGAAAAACCGCTGTTTCGACCGCGCGGAATCTTCAGTTGAACGTCCCGACGTTCAAGGCGGCACTTTCCGATAATGCGGAAGTTGTCGGGGGAGAAGCGCCGATCTAGGGTCTGGAAACCACGAAAAAGAGCTCAGGAGGAAAAGTCATGCCTGCAGCGCCCGCAGTTCGCGATCAATCCGCCGCGTATTCGCTGCTGGAGTTGATCCAGGGGGCCGTGATCACTCAGGCGATCTTCGCCGCGGCCAGGCTCGGCGTCGCCGACGTGCTCGCCGACGGCCCGCTGCCGGCCGAGGAGATCGCCAAGCGGGTCGGCTCCGACCCCGACGCGACCTACCGGATCCTGCGCACGCTCTCCGGCTACGGGGTGTTCGCCCGGCGGCCCGACGGCCGGTTCGAGAACACGCCGATGTCCGACAAGCTCCGCGACGACGCGCAGGACTCCATGCGCGGCATGGCCCTGCTGATGGGGCACCCCCTGCTCTGGGAGGAGTGGGGCCATCTGATCAGCACCGTGGAGACCGGCGAGCCGAACCTGCCGAAGCTGCGCGGCATGGAGGCGCTGGACTTCTTCCACGCCACCCCCGACTACGCGGCCGTGTTCTTCCATGCGTTCGGCAAGCTCTCGGAGACGGAGACCGACCCGGTGCTGGCCGCCTACGACTTCTCCCGGTTCCGCACGGTCGTGGACGTGATCGGCGGGCGCGGCACCCTGCTGGCCGGCATCCTCCGGCAGTCCCCCGAGACCCGGGGCGTGCTGTACGACTCCGAGACCGCGACCGCGGACTCGCCCGCCCTGTTCAAGGAGGCCGGGGTGGCGGACCGGGTCACCATCGAGCACGGCGGCTACTTCGACAAGCTGCCGGCGGGCGGCGACGCCTACGTGCTCAAGCACATCCTGCACGACTTCACCGAGGACAAGGCGCTGACGGCACTGCGGAACGTGCGCGAGGCGATCGCCCCCGACGGCAGGCTGCTGGTGATGGAGTACCTGCTCCCCGAGAACAACCGGCGCCACCTCGGCAACATCATCGACCTGTGGCTGATGCTGATGCTGGGCGCCCGTGACCGCACGCTCGAGGAGTACACCGAGCTGCTCGCCCGCGCGGACCTGAAGGTCACCCGGGCCGTTCCCACCAGCGCCCCGATCTCGATCATCGAGGCGATCCCCGTCTGAGACGGCCGACGCCGCCCCCAACGAGCCCTCCACCCCGCGCGCCCCGCGGCTCGCCGAGCGGGACGGACGCCGCGGAGGGCTCGGGCGGCACTCATGGGTGAGGACGCGACATGGACACGGATGTCATCGTCATCGGAGCCGGCCCCACGGGGTTGACGCTCGCGGCCGAGCTCCGCCTCGGCGGCGCCGACGTCATCGTCTTCGAACGACGGACCGAGCGGAGCTGGGAGTCGCGCGGCATCGGGGTCACCGCGCGCGCCACCGAGATGTTCCACCAGCGCGGGCTGCTCGACCGCCTGGAGAACATCGAGATCACCAGACAGGGGCACTTCGGCGGCATCCCGATCGACTTCGGGGTGCTGGAGGGGTCGCACTTCGGCATGCGCGGCGCCCCCCAATACAAGATCGAGGAGATGCTCGAGGGGTGGGCGCTGGAGCTGGGGGCGACCCTGCGCCGCGGCCACGAGCTCGTCGACCTGAGGGACGGCCCGGACGGCGTCACCGCGGTCGTGCACGGCCCCGACGGGCTCCGCGAATGCACCGCCCGCTACCTGGTGGGCTGCGACGGCGGACGGAGCACCGTCCGGCGCCTCGCCGGCTTCGCGTTCGTCGGCACCGACGCCACCCGCGAGATGTACCTGGCGGACGTGCGGGGCTGCGACATCGAGCCGCGGCCGATCGGTGAGCTGCTGCCCGACGGCATGGTCATGGCGGCGCCGCTGGAGCAGGGCTACACCCGCATCATCGTGTGCGAGAACGGGACCCGCCCGGACCGGGACCGCACGACCACCTTCGCCGAGGTCGCCGACGCCTGGCAGCGGCTGACCGGCGACTCCATCCACCACGGCGAGGCGCGCTGGGTGAGCAGCTTCACCGACGCCACCCGCCAGGTCACCGAATACCGGCGCGGCCGGGTGCTGCTGGCCGGGGACGCCGCGCACATCCACCTCCCCGCCGGCGGCCAGGGGATGAGCCTGGGCGTGCAGGACGCCTTCAACCTGGGGTGGAAGCTGGCGGCCACCGTCCGGGGCCGGGCCCCCGAGGACCTGCTCGACACCTACCACTCCGAGCGCCACCCGGTGGGGGCGCGGGTCCTGCGCAACACCCTCGCCCAGGGGACGCTCAACCTCGCCGGCAAGCCGGCCGAGCCGCTGCGGGCCGTCATGGCCGAGATCATCGCGCTCCCCGTGGCGGCGCGGCACCTGTCCGGCATGGTGAGCGGACTCGACATCCGCTACCCGATGGCCGGGCCGGACCCGGCCCGGCCGGCGCACCCCCTGCTGGGCGCCCGGATGCCCGACCGCGAGCTGGAGCTCGTCGACGGCGGCCGTGAACGGACCGCACGGCTGCTGCACCCCGCGCGGGGCGTCCTGATCACCGCCGACGCCACCGGCGCGACGGCCCGGGCCGCCGCCGGCTGGTCCGACCGCGTCGACCTGGTCCGGGTGCGCGCCTTCCCCCCGGGACCGGAGGACGGCGGCGCGGCCGCCGAGTCGGCGCTCATCCGCCCCGACGGCTACATCGCCTGGGTCGCCCCGGACGGGGGCGACCTGACAGACGCCCTGCGGCGCTGGTTCGGAGAGGCCGCCCCGGCCCCCGCGCATCGAGAGGAGCACGCCCATGCCTGAGAACGCCGTCCGCGAGACCGAGCACCGCATCGACGTCGACGCCCCCGCCGAGCGGGTGTACGCGCTGATCGCCGACGTCGGCGGATGGCCGGAGATCTTCCCCCCGACCGTGCACGCCGAGGTCGTCGAACGGGACGGCGATGAGGAGCTGATCCGGCTCTGGGCGACCGCCAACGGCTCGGCCAAGACCTGGACGTCCCGGCGGCGGCACGACCCCGAGCGCAAGACCGTCTCCTTCCGCCAGGAACGCTCCCAGCACCCGGTCGGCGGCATGGGAGGCGCCTGGGTGGTGGAGCCGGTCTCCGCGGACTCGTGTCGGGTGCGCCTGCTGCACGACTTCCACGCGGCGACCGACGACCCCGCCGACCTGGAGTGGATCAGCCGGGCGGTCGACCGCAACAGCACGGCCGAGCTGCAGGCGCTGAAGGCCGCCGCCGAGGCGACCGGCCCCGATGAGCTCCTCACCTTCGACGACACCGTGACCGTCGACGGCGACGTCAAGGACGTCTACGACTTCCTCAACGAGGCGCAGCTGTGGAGCGAGCGGCTCCCGCACGTCGCGCGGGTGTCGCTGCAAGAGGACATGCCCGGGCTGCAGATCCTGGAGATGGACACCAGGACCAAGGACGGCGGCGTCCACACCACGCGCTCGGTGCGCGTGTGCCGGCCGGCGACGAGCATCGTCTACAAGCAGATCGTCCTGCCCGCGCTGCTGTCGCTGCACACCGGCCGCTGGCTGATCGAGGAGCGCGACGGCGGCGGGGTGTCGGTGACCTCGCGGCACACGGTGCGGATCAACGCCGACCGCATCGCCGAGGTGCTCGGCCCCGACGCGACCGTGCAGACCGCGCAGGAGTTCGTCCGCACCGCCCTGAGCGGCAACAGCACGGCCACCCTGCGCCTGGCCAAGGCCTACGCCGAGGACATCGGCGGCGGGCGCGCACGGTCGTGAACCGGTCCCCGACGGCCGCGCAGGTCCTCGTCGTGGGCGCGGGCCCCGTGGGGCTGCTGCTGGCCTGCGAACTGGCCCGGGCCCGGGTGCGGGTGGTCGTCGTGGAGCGGCTGGCCGCCGCGATGAACGAGTCGCGGGCGAGCCAGCTCACCGCGCGGACCGCCGAGCTGCTGCACGAACGCGGGTTCGATGCGCTGCTCGCCGAGGCCGGGCACGAGCCGCGGGCGCACTTCGGCGGCCTGGGGTTCGACCTGTCGGAGGCGGACAGCGGGCACTGGGGCAACTGGAAGGTGCCCCAGTACCGCACCGAGGCCGCCCTGGCCGAGCGCGCGGCGGAGCTGGGGGTGCCCCTGCTGCGCGCGCACGAGCTGGTCGAGCTGACCCGGCGGCCGGACTGCGTCGTCTGCGGGATCCGCGGCCCCCGGGGACCCCTGCGCATCCGGGCCGAGTACGTGGTGGGCTGCGACGGGGCCCGCAGCACGGTGCGCCGACTGGCGGGCGTCCCCGTGACGGCCGTGCCGGCGACGAGGGAGCTGCTGCGGGCCGACGTGACCGGGGTGCGCGTCCGCGACCGCCGGTTCCAGCGGCTGGAGCGCGGGTTCGCGGTCGCGGCGACCCGCGGCGGCGTCACCCGGGTGATGGTGCACGTGTTCGGCCGCGCGCCGGCCGAGCGCACCGGCCCGCCCGACTTCGCGGAGGTCGTCGCGGCCTGGAAGAAGGTGACCGGGGAGGACATCTCCGGCGGCGACCCCCTGTGGGTGGACGCCTTCGACAACGCCAGGGGACAGGCCGACCGCTACCGGAGCGGCCGGGTGCTGCTGGCCGGGGACGCCGCCCACTGGCATCTGCCGGTCGGCGGCCAGTCGATCAACCTCGGGCTGCAGGACGCGGTCAACCTCGGCTGGAAGCTCGCCGGGACCGTGCACGGCTGGGCCGCGCCGGGACTGCTGGACACCTACCACGCCGAACGGCATCCCGTCGCGGCCCGGATGCTCGACTACGTGGCGGCCCAGGAGCTGCTGATGCTCGGCGGCCCCGAGGTCGAGCCGCTGCGCGCGGTGTTCGCGGAGGTGCTCGGCGTGGAGCGGGCCCGGGCCCATCTGGCGGCGGTCATGAGCAACCTCGACGACCGGTACGGCCCGCCCGGGCCCGCGCCGATGGGACGGCGCGTCCCCAACCCGCGGCCGCGCACCGAACCGGTCGTCGTGCGCCCCGGCTCCCCCGACACGGCCCCTCTCCTGCTGCGCCCCGACGGCCATGTCGCCTGGGTCGGCGAGGAAGGGCTGGAGGAGGCGATCAGAGGACTGATCCGCACTCGAGCGATCCCTAGAGAAGACGAGGAAGGGCGATGCGGGACTGTGACACGGACGTGATCATCGTGGGGGCGGGCCCCACCGGGCTCATGCTCGCGGGCGAGCTCCGCCTCCAGGGCATCGAGGTCGTCGTGCTGGAACGGCTGACCGAGCCGATGCGGCAGTCGCGCGCGCTCGGCTTCTCCGCCAGGACCATGGAGGAGCTCGGGCAGCGCGGGCTGCTGGAGCGGTTCGGCGACATCGGCGTGATACCGGTCGGCCACTTCGGCGGCATGCCCTTGGACTACACCATCGTGCCGGGCGGCAACTTCGGCGTGCGGGGGGTGCCGCAGGCGTTCACCGAGGCCGTCTTGAACGAGTGGGCGACCGGGCTCGGCGCCGAGATCCGCCGAGGCTGGGAGCTCACCGCCCTGACCGCCGACGAGGAGGGGGTCGAGGTGCGGGCCGACACCCCCGACGGCCCGCGCACCCTGCGCGCCGGCCACGTGGTCGGCTGCGACGGCGCGCGCAGCGCCGTCCGGACCCTGTCCGGCATCGACTTCCCCGGCTATGAGCCCACCATCGAGATGCTGATGGCCGACGTCTCCGGCGTCCAGGTGCGGATCCGCCCCAGCGGCGAACGCAGCGACGCGGGCATGGCCGTCGTGCTGCCCGCCGGCCCGGGCGTCACGCGCGTGGTGGTCTTCGAGCGGGACGCGGGCGTGCGGCCGACCGACGAGCCCCCCTCCTTCGCGGAGGTGGCGGCCGCCTTCCGGCGGGTGACCGGCGAGGACATCAGCGGCGGCACGCCGCTGTGGCTCAGCAGCTTCACCGACGCCAGCCGCCAGGCCGCCCGGTACCGCAAGGGCCGGGTGTTCCTGGCGGGGGACGCGGCGCACATCCACATGCCGATCGGCGCGCAGGGCATCAGCGCGGGACTGGGCGACGCGGTGAACCTCGGCTGGAAGCTCGCCGCCGAGATCCGCGGCCACGCCCCGGCCGGGCTGCTGGACACCTACCACACCGAACGGCACCCCGTCGGGGCCCGCATCCTGGCCAACACCCTCGCCCAGCGCGCCCTCTACCTCGGCGGCCCCGAGATGGACCCGCTGCGGTCGGTCTTCGCCGAGCTGATGGCCTACGAGGACGTCCAAAGGCTCCTGGTCGGCATGGTCACCGGGCTGGACATCGCCTACGACGCCGGCCCCGGCGACCATCCGCTGCTCGGCCGCCGGCTGCCGGACTTCGAGCTCGCCTGCGACGCCGGCGCCCGGACCGCCTTCGAGCTGCTGCACGGCGGGCGCGCCTTCGTCCTGGACCTGCGCGGCGACGCGGACCTGCGCGCCGCCGCCGAGCCGTGGCGGGACCGCGTCGACCTCGTCACCGCGACGACCCATCCCGGCGGCCCGCTCGCGGACGCCGACGCCGTGCTGGTCCGGCCGGACGGCTACATCGCCTGGATCGGGTCGGGCGGGAGCGAGGCGGCCGGCCTGACCGACGCCCTGGCCCGCTGGTTCGGCGAGCCCGGCGACACCCGCAGCCGACCGGCGCCCGCCGTCGCCGCGAGCGCCTGAACGCGACCGAGGAGGAACCATGCCCTTCATCGACCCCGAGGACGGCTACCTGACCGTCATCAACCTGTTCAAGACCACCGCCTGGGGCCGGGTGGACCGGCTCGTCGCCGAGATGAGGTCGATCGTCGACACTGCGGCGTTCCCCGGCTGGATCTCCAGCACGGTGCACCGCGGCGTGGACATGCCGGGGACGGCGAACTTCATCCAATGGCGCGGCATGGCCGACCTGGAGGCGCGCTACGACGACGACACGTTCAAGCACCACACGATCCCGGTCTTCCGGGAGATCACCTCCTTCGTGCGGCTGATGCAGACCGAGGCGGTGCTGAGCCGGCGTCACCCCTCGCTGGGCGAGGTCACCGAGATCTCCCCCGACCGTGACGACTACACCGTCATCGAGATCCTCGACGTGGAGCCCTCCGCGCAGGGCGAGCTGATCTCCCTGCTGGAGACGACCCACTCCTGGCTGCAGGACGTCCCCGGCTACCGCTCGCAGAGCGTGCTGCGCGGCATCCGCTCCCGCAACCTGGACGGCGGCGGAGGCGCCCTGGCGGCCGTGGGCACCGACAACGACTTCGTCGTGGTCTACTCCCAGTGGGCCGACCGGGAGTCCCATGCGGCGTACCGCACCCGGGAGGAGGCCCCCTGGGCGTCCGCCCGGCGCGCGTTCATCGCCAAGCGGGACTCCCTGACGAAGGCCGTGGACTGGAACGGCTACCGCGTCGTGCACACCCGCTCCGCCGGGCGGCCCGCGGCGGCCTGACCCCTCCGTCCCGGACACGCGTCGCGGGGCCCCGACCTTCCGGGTCGGGGCCCCGCGTTCGCGTCGTCAACCGGCGATCTTCTCCCAGTGCCAGCGGGGGTCGAACGAGGTGACCTCGATCGTCGCGCCCCGGGCGACCAGCTCGGCGGCCAGGGTGGTGGCCCGCGCCACGAACGCCGAGGCCCGGTGCGTCGCCAGCAGGTCCTGCTCATCGAACGGCGGGCCCTCGCAGCGCAGCAGCCGCAGGTCCACGAACCCCTGGAAGGCGCGGTCCAGGATCCGCACCGGCTGCGGGCTGCGGATGGTGAAGCGCACCTTGGCGGCCACATGCCCGTTGTGGTGCTGGTCGGAGTGGTGGGCGAGGTCGGGGACGGCGGGAGGCACGAAGTGGTCGCGGGCCGCGACCTCGGGCGTCTTCGGGAGGTTCCCCGCCACGAAGTGCCAGGAGTTGTACTGCATCCGCGAGGAGATGGCCCAGGAGACGTCGGCCAGGTGCGCCGCCGAGTCCCCGAAGAACCGCCGGGCCTGCGGCGCGGGCACCACGCAGCAGAAGAAGTGCGGGATCTCCCAGCCGACGATCGTGGCGAACGCCTCCTCGCGCAACGCCGCGATCAGGGCTGGCAGCGACCGCATCCCGCGGCTCATCGCGAAGTCGGCCTCGAACGCCGCCTGCGCCGCGCGCACGACCTCGTACACCACCGACTCCAGGCCCGTCCCGAACTCGCCGTGCGGCTCGGCCAGCCACTCGGGGGAGGCCTCCAGGGCCGCGGTCAGCTCCGCGAGGGTGTCGCCGGCGATCGGGAGCCGGCCGCGCAGCCGCGCGCACAGCTCCGCCTCCCGCCGGCGCGCCTCCCGCCCGACGGGACCGGCGACCCGTTCGACCTTGTGCAGCAGCGGACCGTGGATCTCCCGGTAGAGCTGCGCCCGGCGGAGGACCTCCCGGCGCCGCTCGGCGACCGCCTCGGCGAGCCGGAGCAGATCCTCCACCCGCGTCGAGGCCGCGGGCGGCACCGGGTCCTCGGCGACGACCGCGTTGTAGCGCAGGCGCGTCCGTTCGAGCAGGTGGGCCACGTGGTCGAGGGAGAGCTGCGTCCCGTTGGCCTCCTCGATCCGGGCGTAGCCGCCCGACCGCACCAGCAGCATGAGGCAGACGACCATGAGCGCGTCGTCGTCCGCCCACAGCTCCGGCGGCACCTCCGTCAGGCTGCTCAACGCGCAGTCGGGATGCCCCGGCCACAGCGTCTTGCCGGTCAGCGTGTTGGGGTCGCGGAAGTTGGTGTACTGCCGGTCCCCGGCGTACAGGATGAACGGGGCGGTCCGCAGCGCCGCCTCCGTCAGGTCCTCCAGCAGGGCGCGGCGGCCGTCGGCGCCGGCCGCCGCCAGCCATCGGCGGCAGTCGGCGACCGAGTCGCGCCGGCGGGCGTCGGCCCGGGCCAGCTCGGCCCGGTAGGCGGCCAGGTCGGCCGCCGACCACGGCACCCGCAGCACGCCGCCGACCAGCCTCTCGGTGCGGCTCAGCGGGCCCTTGGCGGGGACCCGCACCACGAGCCGTCCGCTGGTGTTCAACCCGATCTCGCCGAGGAACGCGACGTCGGCCCGCTCGCCGGCCCGCTCGTCGGCCCGCCCGGCGTCCCGCCAGGAGCGGCCGACCAGGACCTTCAGTGCGCACTCGTCCTCGACCGGCAGCGCCCGCAGCTGGACGTCGGCGGGCACGTGCCCGGCGAGCGTGAGCAGGGCGTCCACGGCCGTGGCCAGGTCCGGCGCGGCGGTCGCCTGCCGCCAGGCCCGCTTCAGCAGCGTCGGGAACCCGGCGTCCTCGGGCAGCGGATAGTCGGGTTTGCCCGCCGTTCCGGCCCGCTGGCCGAGCCTGCTGGGCCGGCGGCTCTGCCGCGCCTTCGCCAGCGCGGCCCGGCGGGAGAGGGCGGGGTCGCGTTCGATGGGGACGGTCATGCCGCACCTCCGGCGGTCAGGGCGACGTGGTCCCACAGCCGGGGCTCGGTGGGGGTCCACTCCTCGTCCACGTAGATGCAGTCGACGGGGCACACCATCACGCACACCGGACAGCCGGAGCAGAGCTCGGGGATGATCACGACGTTGAGCCCGTCGTCGACGATCGCCCCGAATTCGGGCGGACAGTTGCGCCGGCAGGTGTCGCAGGTGATGCATTCGGATGTCTCGATGCGGCGCGGCGGCTTGCGCCAGTTCTCGTCGCGGGACCGCCGCGCGATGCGCTCGGCGCGCCCCGCGGCGGCTGCGGGGGAAGTGTCTTTCGTCCACGGCATGCCGTGCTCACCTCACACAGGTTCGATCCCGTCGGGGCGGTGACCGCATCGGCGGGGGCGGGATTCGGCGACTCGGCGGGGCGGGATTCGGCGACGCGGGGCCTTCAGAAGACGCCGAAGTACTCGCGGTGCTCCCATTCGGTGACCTCGTCCGCGGCCCGTGCGGGGCGTTCGGCCGCGCACCAGGCCTCGAACCTGGCCGCCTCGCTCTCCTTGAGCTTGATCAGGCACGCCTTGAGCGGCGCGCCGAGCAGCCGTTCGGCGTCGTCGCTCTCGCGGAACGCCTCCAGCGCCTCGCGCAGCGTCCGGGGCAGCGGCGGCCGGGCGACGTCGTCCGCCGGGACTCCGGACAGCAGCCCCTCCAGGCCCGCGTGCAGCTGGGCCGCGATGGCCAGGTAGGGGTTGGCGCACGGCTCCCCGACACGGTTCTCCACATGCACGGAGGGGCCGTCGCCGAGCACCCGGACCATCGCGCGGCGATCCTCGACCCGCCAGTCCGTCGCCGTCGGCGCGAGCTCGAACTCCGGCGACAGCCGCCGGTAGCCGTTCACGGTCGGCACCGACAGCAGGCACAGCTCCCGCGCGCGGGACAGCAGGCCGCCGATGTAGGCCTCGGCGTCGGCGGAGACGCCGTCCCGGGCGTCGTCGGGGGCGAACAGGTTGCGGGAGGTCTTGGTGCTCGCGACCGACTGGTGAAGGTGCCAGCCGCTGGGGTCGAAGCCCGCGATGCGCGGCAGGCTCATGAAGGACGCGTGGTGGCCGCGCCGCCTGCACTCCTGCTTGACCCGGGTGCGGAACAGCAGCATCGCGTCCGCGGCGTCCAGGGCCAGCATCGGGTCGAAGGTCGTCTCCAGCTGCCCGGGGCCGGACTCGTGCTCGAACGAGCGCAGGGGCAGGCCCAGCTCCATCAGCAGCACGGCCAGCGCGTCGGCGACGTGGGCCACCGAGTCGTAGTGGCCGTCGAGGTTGAACTGGTATCCGCTGTTCACGGCCTCCACCTCGGGGGCGGCCCCCTGGAGGCCGAAGCCGTTGCCCTCGTTGCCCGCCGGGCCCCCGGTCAGCCGGGTGAGGTACCACTCGACCTCCAGGCCGATGACCGGGGCCAGGTCGTGCCGGGCGTACTCGGCGCAGATCCGGCGCAGGGCGCCGCGGGCGGAGAGCGGGTGGGGCGTGCCGTCGCGCAGGTACTCGTCCCCGAGCACCCACGCGGTCCGCGGCCCCTCCGCCCGGGGGAGCACCTGGAAGGTGCACGGGTCGGGGACGAGCACGAAGTCGCCGGCGCCCCGCAGCGCCGCGACTCCCACCCCGGCGTCGGCGCGGAAGTCGACGGCGACGGCGTGGCCGGTGTCGAACAGGAACGGCCCGGAGCTGAAGTCCATGCCGTTCCGCAGCACCGAGCGGAACACGTTCGCGGGGACCGTCTTGGAGCGGGCGAGCCCGTGCGGGTCGCAGAACGCCACCCGGACCAGGTCGACCCGGTCCAGCTGCGACTCGACCCACTCGGCCGCGGCGGCCCGCCGGTCGTCCCACAGGCCGAACTCGGCCACGAACGCGGGACTTCCGACGCCGCCCCGCCCGGTGGGCGCGGACCATGGTCTGGAGCTCATGGGTCTTCTCTTTCCGTTGCTCTCTCTGGTGCGGCGACTGGGGGGATGAGGGTGAGGCCGAGCTCCCTCTCCAGGAGCCCGGCGGTGGAGAGGACGAGGTCGTCGGCGCCGACCCCGCCCACCAGCTGGAGCCCGACCGGGAGCCCGTCCGGCGTGCGGCCCACGGGCAGCGACAGGGCGGGCTGGCCGGTGAGGTTGAACGGGTAGGTCGCCGGGGACCACGCCAGCCAGAGCAGGTCCGCCGGGTCGGCGGCCCAGGGCGGGGCGATCGCGTCGGCGGCGAACGGCTCGATCGGGACGGTCGCCATCGCCAGCAGGTCGTAGGCCTCCATCACCGCGGCGAGCCGGGCCCGCAGCGCCAGCCGCGCCCGCTGGGCGCGGGCGACCGCGGCGCCGCTCAGCGAGCGCCCGTACCGCACGACCGCGAGCCGGTCCGGATCGCACCAGGGCTCGTCCTGCGGCGCGGTCTCGGCGGCGTCGGCGGCGGCCAGCAGATCCACCAGGACGGCGTACGGGTCGGAGAAGGGGACCTCGATGCGCTCGACGCGGTGCCCCAGCGCGGCCAGCGCCGGCGGGACGTCCTCGAGGACCTTGCGGACCGGCTCGGCGGTCCGGGGGAACTCGAGCCAGCCGATGCGCAGCGGGCCGCGTCCCGCCGCGGGCTCGGGCGGGGCCGTCAGCGAGTCGGGGTCGCGCCGGTCGGGGCCCGCCAGGACCGCCATCAGCTCGACGACGTCGGCGACGCTCCGCGCGAGCGGCCCGAGGTGGGACAGCCGCTCGGCGCAGGGCGGCACATAGGGGATGCGGCCCAGGGAGGGCTTGAACCCGACCACTCCGCAGAACGCGGCGGGGATGCGGACCGATCCGGCGCCGTCGGTGCCCAGCGAGGCGGTGCACAGGCCCGCCGCCACGGCGGCCGCCGCCCCGCCGCTGGAGCCGCCGGCGGTCCGCTCCGGCGCCCAGGGGTTGCGGGTGGGGGAGGACACCCGGCTGACGGTGCTCGCGCTCCACCCGTGCTCCGACGTCGTCGTCTTCCCGATGACGATCGCGCCGGCGGCGCGGAGCCGGGCCACGGCGGGCGCGTCCGCGGCGGGGCGGGGGTTCGGCAGCAGCGACCCCCGCCGGGTGGGCAGGTCCCGCGTCTGGATCAGGTCCTTCACCGACACCGTGACGCCGAGCAGCGGTCGGCCGCGGAAGGCGGCCTCGCCGAGGCCGGCGATGAGGCGGTCGGCGGCCTCCGCCTCCAGGAGCGGGCGGTCGCGGGCGACCTCGACGTAGGCGCCGACCCGCGGGTCCGTCCCGTCGATGGCCTCCAGCACGGCCCGCACCTGCTCGGTGACCGTCGAACGACCTTCGAGGAACGCGCGCCGGGTTTCATGGACGCCGCGGCGGAGCAGTTCCTCATTCGTCGTCTCTGGGAAGGCTGGCATGAAACCACTAAAGGCCTTCAGAGGAATGTCGGACAACTCGAAGATTGCGGTTCAACCGACCCCGGAGGCAAGCTCGGATAAATGTGTTCGCGCTGGTCGGCGGGGGTCCAGTTCAACTGCGGCGCGGATGTTCCCCGCTGAGGGCAATCGGCGAGAAAAACCGGGGAGCGTGCGGTCGCGCGGGTGTGCGGCACGTCGCGCAATTCATTATCCTGCGGAATGCAGGCTGTTTTCTGGATGATGGACGGCGGTCATGATATCTCGTTATTCGCTTCCGGAAATGGCGGAGCTGTGGTCCGATCAGACCCGGTACGCCACCTGGGCCAGGGTGGAGGTCCTGGCCTGCGAGGCGCAGGCCCTGCTCGGCCGGGTCCCCGAGAGCGCCCTGGCGGACATCCGGAACGCCCCGGTGCCCTCGGCGGAGCGCGTCGCCGAGCTCGAGCGCGAGCGCGACCATGAGGTCCTGTCCTTCCTCGCCGCCTTCTGCGAGGGCATGCCGGCCGACTCCGCCCGCTGGGTGCACCTGGGCATGACGAGCTACGACCTGGTGGACACCGCCCTCGGGCACACCCTCGCCCGGGCCTGCGACCTGCTGATCGGGGCCGCGAGGCGGCTGCGCGCGGTGCTGGTGGACAGGGCGGTGGAGCACTGGGAGACGGTGTGCATCGGGCGCACCCACGGCATGCACGCCGAACCCACCACCTTCGGCCACAAGCTCGCCGGGTTCGCCTTCGCGATCGACCGGTCGATCCGGCGGCTCGAGGCCGCGCGCGAGCAGGTCGCCGTGGGCACGATCTCCGGCTCCGTCGGGACCTACGCGTTGATCGACCCCTTCGTCGAGCAGCACGTGTGCGGGGCGCTCGGCCTCGGCGTGGAGCCCGTTCCGAGCCAGATCGTGGCCCGCGACCGGCACGCCCAGCTCCTCCAGGCGGTCGCGACGCTGGGGGCCTGCATCGAGCAGATCGCCACCGAGGTGCGGCTGCTGTCGCGCAGCGAGGTCCGCGAGGTGGAGGAGCCCCGGACGGTCGCCTACCAGGGGTCCAGCGCCATGCCGCACAAGCGCAACCCCACCACCAGCGAGCGGCTGTCCGGGCTGGCCCGGCTGCTGCGCGGATACGCCGACACGGCGCTGGAGGACGTGGCGCTGTGGCACGAGCGGGACCTGTCCCACTCCTCCGTCGAGCGGGTCGTCCTGCCGGACGCGCTCACGATCGCGCACTACCAGGCGACGGCGGCGGCGGACCTGGTGGCGGGGCTGCAGGTGTTCCCCGGCCGGATGCGCGCCGCGATCTCCCAGAGCGAGGGTCGGGTCTACAGCTCGGCCGTGCTCGCCGACCTGCTGGAGAGCGGCGGCGACCGCGAACGGGCCTACCGGATGATCCAGGACGCCGCCAACGGCGAGGACTTCCTCACCCTGCTCAAGACCGAGGGGATCGAGACCGACCACCTGCGGCCCGAGCGTTTCCTCGCCCGCCACGACGTCGTCTACAAGCGGCTGGAGGCCCTTCGTGACCTGGACGATTGAGCGCGAGCACGGCACCGACCTGGACCTGGAGGAGGTCCTGAGGGTCTACCGGGACTCGGGACTGGGCGAACGCCGCCCGATCGAGGAGACCGAGCGCATGGCGGCGATGGTGCGCAACGCCAACCTGATCGTCACCTGCCGCGTCGACGGCGAGCTGGTGGGCATCGCGCGCAGCGTCTCGGACTTCTCCTATGTGACCTACCTGTCCGACATCGCCGTCGTCCGCTCCCACCAGCGCTCGGGCATCGGCCGGCGGCTCATCGAGGCGACGCGCAGGGAGGCGCCGCAGGCCAAGATCGTGCTGCTGGCGGCGCCCGCGGCACGGGAGTACTACCCCCGCATCGGCTTCGCCCCGCATGACTCCGCCTGGGTGCTGAACCCCTGACCCCCGGACCGTCGGCCCGGAGCGGGCCCCGGCCGGTCGGCGGGGCGCTCCGGGCGCGCCCGTTCCCACGGCGCCGGCCCCGCCTCTGCCTTCGCCGCCCCCTCCCCGCGCGTCCGCGGGGTCCGCTCCGGGCGTGTCCGCGGCGCGAGCCGGCCCGATGGATCCGCATCGGCCCGCATGATCCGGACCTGCGCGCACCGGCCCGCGCCGGTCCCGCGTCCGCTCCCTGCCGTCGTTCCCCCGAGGGTCGTTCAGGCCACCGGGGCGGAGTCCCGGGCGACCAGCGCCGCGTAGCGGCCGCCGAGCGCCAGCAGCTCCTCGTGGGTGCCGCGTTCGACGATCTCGCCCCGGTCCAGCACGATGATCTCGTCCGCGTCGCGGATGGTCGACAGCCGGTGGGCGACCGTGATGGTGGTGCGGCCCGCGCTCGCCGCCTCGATGGCCGCCTGCACGGCCTGCTCGGTCTGCGTGTCCAGGGCGCTGGTGGCCTCGTCCAGGACCAGGATCGGCGGATCGCGCAGGATCGCGCGGGCGATCGCCAGCCGCTGCTTCTCTCCGCCGGAGAACCGGTATCCGCGCTCGCCGACCACGGTGTCGTAGCCGTCGGGCAGGGACATCAGATAGTCGTGGATCTGCGCGATCTTCGCCGCGGCGACCAGCTCCTCGTCGGTCGCGTCGGGCTTGGCGAACCGCAGGTTCTCGGAGACCGAGGCGTGGAACAGATAGGTCTCCTGGGAGACGACGCCGACCGCGGAGGCGAGCGTGTCGAAGGACATCTCGCGCACGTCGACGCCGTCGATGGTGACGGAGCCGGACGTCACGTCGTACAGACGCGGCACGAGATAGCTGAGGGTGGTCTTGCCCGAGCCGGTCTCCCCGACGATCGCGAGGCTGTGCCCGGCGGGGACGGTGAGGTCGATGTCGCGCAGCGTCGGCCGGTCCGCCCCGGCGTAGGTGAAGCACACCCCGCGCATGCGCACCTCGCCGCGCAGCTTCGCCGGCTTGACGGGCCGCTCCGGCTCGACGATGTCCACGGGCGTGTCCAGGTACTCGAAGATGCGGGCGAACAGCTCCAGCGAGCTCTGGATGTCCAGGTTGACGCTCAGCAACCGCTGCGCCGGGCGGAACAGGGCCTGCTGGAGCGTGGTGAAGGCGACCAGCGTGCCCAGGGAGACGGCCATGCCGCCGCCCGCGGTCATGCCCGCCACCCAGTAGATCACCGCGGGCATGGAGGCCATCACGATCCAGATCGTGGACTGGTGCCACAGGCCCGCCGTGCCGGCCCGCACCTCCAGGTCGGCGAGCCTGCGGGACTGGGCGGAGAAGGTGTCGGTCAACGAGCGGGAGCGGCCCATGGTGTGCCCGAGCATGATCCCGCTGACCGACAGCGACTCCTGCACGATCGAGGAGAGCTCGGCGAACTGGCGCTGCCGCTCGCGGCTGATGGCGCGGCGCTCGCCGCCGACCCGGCGGCTCACCCACACGAACCCCGGGAGCATGGTCAGCGAGGCCAGGGTGAGCCGCCAGTCGAGCAGCAGCATGGCGGTGGTCGTGGCGATGACGATGGTCGCGTCCGACACCAGCGCCGTGACGGTGGTCGTCACGGTGGCCTGCATGCCGCCGATGTCGTGGGCGATGCGCGACTGCACCTCGCCGGTGCGGGTGCGCGTGAAGAAGGCCAGCGACATGCGCTGCAGGTGCGCGTACACCGCGGTGCGCAGGTCGTGCATGACGAGCTGGCCGACCTTGGTGGACAGATGGGTCTGCCAGACGTTGAACGCGCTGTTGACGACCGAGGCGACGATCATGCCGAGGGCCAGCAGCGTCAGCAGGCCCGTCCTGCCCTGCGGCAGCGCCACGTCCATGATCTCGCGGATCAGGAACGGGTTGATCAGGGAGACCAGCGCCGACCCCACGACGAGGGCGGCGACCAGCAGCAGGCTCCCGCGGTAGGGACGGAACAGCCGCAGGATGCGCCGCTTCGGCACGGGAGGGTGAGCGGAGGCCGATCCCATGACGCCCCACCGGCCCCCGGTCAGTCCCACTCCACCGAGCGCAGGACGAGGGCGGAGTTGAAGCCGCCGTGTCCCCGCGCCAGGACCAGCGCCGCGTCCAACGACGCCGGCCGCGGCTCGGTCACCAGGTCGAGGCCGTAGCCGGGGTCCGGGGTGACGTTCGCCGTCGGCGGGATCAGCCCCTCCCGCATGGCCAGCAGGGCGGTGGCGACGTCCAACGGGGCGGTCCCCGAGCCGAGCCGGCCCGTCATGGTCTTGGGCGCCGTGACGGGGACCGCCCGGCGTCCGAAGACCTCGGTGATCGCCGCCGCCTCGACCCGGTCGAGCTCGGGCACGGCCGCCGCGTCGGCGAAGACGACGTCGATCTCCTCCGGCGACAGGCCCGCGTCGTCCAGGGCGATCTCGATCGCCGTGCGCAGCGTCGGCCCGCGACCGCGGCCCGGCCGCGGATCGAACGTGGCCCCATAGCCGCCGATCTCGCCGTAGACGCGCCGCGCCCCGCGGCGGCGCGCCGCCTCGGCGTCCTCGACGATCAGCAGGGCCCCGCCCTCGCCCGGCACATACCCGCGGGCCGCGGCGTCGAAGGGGAGGTAGGCCCGGTCGGGCCGCTCCTCGGTGCTCAGCATCCCGGTGGTCAGCTGGGCGACCCACCCCCACGGGCAGACGGCGGCGTCGACGCCGCCGGAGACGATCAGGTCGGTGCCCTTGCGGATCAGGCGGCGCGCGTGCGCCAGGGCGTCCAGGCCGCCCGCGTGGTCGCTGACCACCACGCCGCTGGGGCCGCGCATCCCGTGCCGGATGGAGATCTGCCCGGTGTTGACCGCATAGAACCAGGCGAAGGACTGGTAGGCGCTGACGTACTGGCCGCCCTTGCTCCACAGGTTCCGCAGCTGCCCCTCGCCGAACTCGAAGCCGCCGCAGGTGCTGGCGGTCATCACGCCCATGCCGAACTCGTCGGCGTCCCGGGGGTCCACCCCGGCGTCGGCCAGCGCGTGCTCGGCGCCCACGAGGGCGAGCTGGGTCATGCGGTCGGTCTGCGGGATGAGCCGGCTGGGCAGGTGCTCCTCGACGACGAACCCCTTCACCTCCCCGGCGAGGCGGGCCGGGTAGCGCTCCGGATCGAAGCGCGTGATGCGGCCGATGCCGCTCTCCCGGGCGCAGACGGCCCGCCAGTACTCCCGCGCGCCGAACCCGTTGGGGGCCACGACGCCGATGCCCGTCACCACGGCCTGCGCGCTCCGTGGGCTCATGCCGCCCTCCTGTCGGGCCGGGCCAGGACCATCGCGCTCTGGAAGCCGCCGAAGCCGCTGCCCACCGTCAGCACCGTGTCGGTGCGCCAGTCGCGCGCGGTCACCGGCACGTAGTCCAGGTCGCATTCGGGGTCGGGCTCGTGCAGGTTCGCCGTCGGGGGCACCACGTGGTTCTCCATGGCCAGGACGGAGGCGGCGATCTCGATGGAGCCGATCGCGCCGAGCGAGTGTCCGATCATCGACTTGATCGAGCTCACCGGGGTGCGGTAGGCGTGCTCGCCGAGGCTGCGCTTGAAGGCGTTGGTCTCGTGCCGGTCGTTCTGCCGGGTCCCCGAGCCGTGCGCGTTGATGTAGTCGATCCGTTCGGCGGGGATCCGCGCCTCTCGGAGCGCCGCGCCGATGGCCTCGGCCATCTCCCGGCCGTCGGGACGCAGCCCGGTCATGTGGTAGGCGTTGCACCGGGTGGCGTATCCGGCGATCTCGGCGTACACGTGGGCGCCGCGCCGGCGCGCGGCCTCCAGCTCCTCCAGCACGAACATCGCGGCCCCCTCGCCCAGCACGAAGCCGTTGCGGGTGCGGTCGAACGGGCGGGAGGCGTGCGCGGGGTCGTCGTTGCGCGGCGTGGTCGCCTTGATCGCGTCGAAGCACGCCACGGTGATCGGTGAGATCGGCGCGTCGGCGGCGCCGGCGATCATCACGTCGGCCGAGCCGTCGCGGATCAGCTCGGCCGCGTAGCCGACCGCGTCGATGCCCGAGGTGCAGCCGGTGGAGACCACGGTGGAGGGGCCCTCGGCGCCGGCCGTCCAGGCCACCTCGCGGGCGAAGGAGCTGGGCACGAAGAAGTCGTACAGGTGCGGGACGGCGTAGCGGTGGTCCACCGGGTCGAGCCGGCCTCCGTCGCTGACCACCCGGTACTCCTGGTCGAGCCCCATGGTGGCGCCCACCGCGCTGCCGACCGTCACCCCGATGCGATGGGGCGGCAGGGAGCCCGGGTCCAGACCGCTGTCGGCGATGGCCTCGCGCGCGGTGACGATGGCGAACTGCGCGGCCCGGTCGTTGCGCCGGATCTCCTGCGGGCCGAGCCCGTGCTCCCAGGGGTCGAAGTCCGCCTCGGCGGCGACCCGCGAGCGGAACGGCGAGGGGTCGAAGAAGGTGATGCCCCGGGTCGCCGTCCGGCCTTCGCTGAGCAGGTTCCAGAAGTTCTTGACCCCGATCCCTCCCGGAGCCACCACCCCGACTCCGGTGATGACCACGCGCCGGCCGGTCATGCGGACTCCCACACATAGAACCGCTGCGCCATGGCGTCGGCGGGCGAACGCCAGGTCTCCGGGTCGTAGGGGGCGATGTAGGGCTCAAGGTCCCGGCTGATCCGGACGAACCGGGGGTCGGTCTTGGCCTCCTCGATGCGCTCCCGGCCGTTGTCGTCGTCGAAGTCCTGCAAATGGAAGTACAGGCCGTGGAACATGAAGAGCTGACGCCGCCGGGTGCCCATGCGATGCGGCATGTCGGTCTCGTCGAAGGCCTTGAAGATCCGGGCGACCTCGGCGCTGGATCGGGGGTCCATCCTGGCCACTATCAGATTGCTGTGCACTCGACCGCCTCCTTGGGAATTCATCGCGTCCTTGTCGCTCGCCAGGCCGGGGCGGGCCGTTCGTCGTGCTCCGCCTCCGGCGGCGGCGAGAGGTCGGACCCGGGAGGATCCGCAGGTCCGCCGGGGTCGTCGGATTCATGCGGAAGATGTATTCCGCCCCACCACGCCCCCATCATCATCAGGCCCTCACCGGCGTTTCCCAGCAGGGACTTCACGACGGATCCGAGCCGTGACCCCACGTCGTTCTCCAATTCGTCGTGAATCGGCAATCGCACTGTGCGCGACGGCCCTCGAGAAAAGGTCAAGAAGGCGTCGAATTCCGCCGGGGGAGCGACGGATGCGGGCGAGGCCCGCGCGGCCCGGCCGGCGGGGCGGCGCCGGCCGGAGCGCCGCCCCGCCGGCCCGCGTCACGCGGGCCGGGAGGCGGCGAACTCCGCCAGGGTCCGGCCGAGCACGTCCATGTCGATCCGGTGCCAGGAGCCGGGCAGCTCCAGCGACCGGGCGTTGGGCAGGGCGGCGGCCGTCGCCCGGGCCGCCGCGCGCAGCCAGGCGCTGGTGCCGTCGCTGTTGAGCACCAGGGTCTCCAGCCGCAGCCCGGCGAGCCGGTCGACCGGGACGGTGAAGTCGCCGCAGATCCGGGTGTCGTAGGGGAGCGTGTGGGCGTTCGCCTCGTTCATCGCCCAGAGCGGGCCGCGCCGCCACTCGGCGATCGTGTCGGGGGTCAGGCCCACCAGATTGGTCAGGAAGTACTCGACCGCCTCGCCGCGTCGTCCCTCATCCAGCAGCACCTGGAGGGTCTTGGCGAAGTTCCACGGGGGCTTGGGGTAGCCGTCGACCCGGAAGTACGGCTCGTGCAGGGCCAGCCTGGTCATCGGGACGCCGGCGAGCGCCGCCTCCAACGCCAGGTTGGCGCCGGTGGACCCGGCGAACACCACCGCCTCCCCGCCGGCCGCGTCGATCACCGCCGCGAGGTCCTCCACCTCCCGCTGGACGGCGTAGTCGGGGGCGTCCCCGCTCTGGCCGCGTCCGCGCCGGTCGTAGACGTAGACGGTGCAGTGCGGCGCCAGCTCGGGGACGAGCGCATCGAAGATCGTGTGATCGCGGAAAGAGCCGTTGAGCAGGACGATCGGCGGTCCCTCGCCCGTCTTCTCATAGGCGATCGTGGTGCCGTCCCGGGAGATGACCTTGCGCATCGCGCCCTCCTGAGCCAACGGGGTGCTTGTCGCCTCACCGTGCTCCGGCATCGTCGGGCGCGCCGGTGGATCGCCGGTCGAGGACCGGTCGCGGGGCGGATCCCTCAGGTGAGCCAGCCGGCCTCGGTGGCGATGCGGACGGCGTCGATCCGGTTCCGGGCGTTGAGCTTGACCACGATGGTCGTCAGGTAGTTGCGCACCGTGCCGACCGACAGGTGCAGCTCCGCGGCGATCTCCGGGGGCTCGGCGCCCTGGGCGGTCATCTTCAGCACCTTGGTCTCGCGCTCCGACAGCGGGTTCTCGCCGATGTCCCAGGCCCGCATGACCAGCTGCGGGTTGACCACCCGGCGGCCGGCGGCCACCTCCCGCACCGCCCGCGCGAGCCCTTCGGCGGGGGAGTCCTTGAGCAGATAGCCCGACACGTGCGCGGCCATCGCCCGGCGCAGCGTGCCGGGGCGCCCCAGCGCGGTGAGGATCAGCGTGCGGCATTCGGGGAGCCGCTCGTGCAGCAGCGCGGCCGCGTCCAGACCGTTCATGTTCGGCAGATCGACGTCGATGATCGCCACATCCGGTCGGCACTCCAGCGCGGTGGGGACGATCAGATCGCCCCGGTCCACCTTGGCGACGACCTCCAGGTCCGGCTCCAGTTCGAGCAGGGCGGCCAGCGCCCCTTGGACCATGTGCATGTCCTCGGCGAGGAGAATTCTGATCCGTTCATTCGCCACCGGCCACCTCCCTGCCCTCGGAAGGAAAATCTACAAAGGGATATTTGTCCGGCGGTGATGTGTCCGGAAGCGGCCATTGGGTTTTGTCCGCTCCGTATTCTTCCGGGTGTCCCCGGTAACCGCGTGCGACGCGTCGGACGTCGGCGAGCGCGCGCCGGGAAACGTCCAGCACGGTCGTCAGCTCTTCGCACGCGGCCTCCGGCGCGTGCGGCAGCAGCCGGTGAATGAGTTCGCACTTCAATGTGATCGCCGACAGGCTGGAGCCGAGCACCTGCTGCAGTTCCCGTTCCACGAACAGGCGCTCTCGGGCGACCGCCAGCCGCGCGAGCGCGCCCCTGGCCTCGTGCAGCTCGGCGACCAGCAGGTAGAGCGTGGTGACGCCGTAGACGACCAGTCCCGTCATCAGCGAGGAGACGGCCAGATAGACGCCGTAGGAGGGGGACGCGCCGGCGATCGCCGCCACCGCCGGGCCGACCGCGGCCGAGGCGGCGTACAGCGCCCAGCGCGGCCGCCCGGACGTCGCGAGCAGGAGCGACCCGGCCAGGAACCCCGCCATCGCGCCCCAGGGACGATCGAGCCACAGCAGCGGGGCGTAGGTGGCCCCGGCCTGGAGCCCGAGGGTGAGCGTCCGGACGCGCACCGGCCAGGTGCGCGGGCGACGCAGCGAGTGGAACGCCTGGAGGGCCACGACGACGGCGAAGCAGCCCAGGAAGGCGAGCATGGCGCCGCCCGACCCGGCGACGTCCGCGGCGTTGACCACGGTGATGAACGCATAGCCGGCCAGGGCGACCACCAGCGTGCCCCGCGCCATCCGGGGCGCCCAGTGCTGGGCGGCCTGATCCCGTTCCCGGGGCGCGTCGTCGGCGTGCGCGTCGCCGTGGGGCTCGATCGGCGCCCGGGCGGTGATGCGGAACCAGCCGTCGTCGGTGGTCTCGGCGGTCAGGGCGCCGCCGATGCGGCGCAGCCGGGCGGTGAGGTTGTCGAGCCCGCTGCCGCCCCCCTCGGCGGGGCCGCGGCGGCCGCCGTCGACCCCGTCGTTGCCGATCCGCAGCGTCACCGTCTCCCCCTCCCGGGAGGCGGTGATCGTGCAGCGCTGCGCCTTGCTGTGCCGCAGCGCGTTGGTGACGGCCTCGCGCAGCACGACGGCCAGCACGGCGTCCACCTCTCGGGGCAGCGCGCCGCAGTTCAGGTCGGCCTCGGCCGTGATCCGCGCGGCGGACAGGACCGAGAGGGCGGACCGGACCTCGGCGGTCAGCGACATGCCGCGGTAGCCGGTCGCGACCAGGCGCACGTCGGCCAGCGCCTTCCCGGCGACGTCGAGCACCTCGGCGACCTCGGCGCGGGCCCGCCCGGGGTCGGGCGTCACCAGCCGGTAGGCCAGCTCGCTCTTGAGCATGATCGCTGACAGGCTGTAGCCGAGGAGGTCGTGCATGTCCCGGGCGACCCGCAGCCGCTCCTGGACGACGGCCATGTCGGCCAGCGCGCGCCGGGCCCGCCGGAGCTCGGCGACGAGGTCCGACAGCGAGCTGACCCCGAAGACGATGTGCCCGGTGAGCAGGGTCACCCCGATGCCGTAGACCGCGCCGCCCGGGCCGACGTCCGCGACGACCGTGGGCACGATGCCCGCCGTGACCGCGCCGTACAGCGGCCAGCGGATCCGGCCGGGCACGGCCAGCAGCACCGAGCCGGCCAGGAACCCGGCCATCGCGCCCCACGGCAGCCCGATCCAGGCCAGCGGCAGATAGGTCGCCAGGGCCTGGGCGGAGAGGGTCAGCGCGCGGACGCGGGCGGGCCAGGCGCGCGGTTGCCGGGTGGAGTGCGCGAACTGCAGGACGAGGACGGCCGCCAGGCAGAGCGCCAGGCCGACCAGCCGCGCGGGCCCGGGACGCCGGTCGAGCACGTTGAGCACCGTGGTGAGGGCGTAACCGCCGAGCACCGCCAGCGTGACCCACCGTGCCATCCGCGGCGCCCACGGCGCGGGGACGTCCGCTCCGCCGTCGCCGCGGGGGTTACCGAGCATCGGCGCATGCCTCCTGGTCCGGTCTCCGGTCGCTGTGCACACGGGCGGTCACCCGGTGCCCCCGAATATCGCGAAGGATATTTACACCCGGTGCCACCGGACACAGTGGAGAATTTTATCGGAGATCGCCGCTTTTGCGTGATGCGCCGACGTTTCCGGGGGGTTACAAGAACAGGGGGATCGGATTGAGCTCCTCATACGGCGTGGGGGACGGGAGCCGGCCCAGGCGCACCGGGACGTCGAACAGCCGCCCGGGGGCGAACCTGGCCCAGAAGTGCCGCAGCCCCGGAACGATCACCTTCGCCACCGGAAGCCCCAGGTCGGGCCTGGTCTGGTCGAGCACGAGCACCTCCAGGCCCCGGCGGTCGAGCAGCGCGCATAGGTGCTCCAGATCGTCCCGGAGATCGGTGCGCGGAACGTATCCGTGGTCCGCCGCCGTGACCGGAGGGCGCGTCGGGTCGGGGGCCAGGTAGGGCTGCGCGGCGATCGTCTCCTCCCGCCACCAGCGGAGCAGATGATCGGGCAGGCCGGGGGCGTACCCGTCGATCACGGCGGGCAGCAGCTGGCCCAGCTCGGTGACCGCGCGGCTGAGCGCGACGGCGGGGTCCAGGTGCGCGCCGAAGCCGAGCATGATGTCCTCGGGCGGCCCGTCGACGCGGCGGGATATCGCGGCCATCACCGGGACGCCCAGGTCGGCGGTGAGGTCCAGCACCCACAGCGCGCGGTTCAGCTCGGCGAACCGGTCGGGGAGGGCGGCGATCCACGGGTCGCCGAACGACTCCAGGTCCACCGCCCGATGGCGCGTCCGGTTGTACCACCACAGCGCGACGGCGTCGCGCTCGATCAGTTCCAGCAGGCCCTGCAGGACGGCGTCCTCCAGGGTGCTCCCCGCGGCGTTGCCGTTGGAGTCGGGGACGAGCGAGGGGGGCCGCTCACCGCCGAAGTACAGCAGGCCGGTCGGCAGCAGCCGGTGCCGGCGGCCGGTGAGCGACCACACCGGCGTCCACTCGATCTCGGCGTCCTCGTCGAACGGCTCGGGCACGTGCTGGAAGGGGATGCCCGGGGCGTTCCACCGCTCGCGCTCCCGGTACTGGCGCTCGTCGAACAGCATGCACTCCCCCGGGTGGACGGCGTCGGGGGCCAGGTCGCGGTACCGGCCGCGGACGGTCGCCTCGTCGTGGAACCGGGTCGCGCTGTACCGTTCGACCGCCTCGCAGAGCGCGCTGACCCTCGCCTCCACGTCGGTGCGCCCCTTGCCGCCGCTCTGCATGCGCAGCCCGGCGCGGAGCGAGGGCAGGTCGGAGGAGGCCAGCGCCAGGTTGGGCCCGGTCCGATAGCAGTGCAGGAACGACGGGCTGCGCGGATCGCGGCTGATCTGCTCGACCACGCCGGTGACCGGGTCGGCCAGATGCCGGAAACGCTCCCACATCTGCTCCGCCGAGAGCGCCCGGTGCCCGTTGCCGCCCGTCGCGCCCTTCGGCCGGGAGACCGGACGGACCGGCCGCAGGGCGCGGTCGCGGACCAGACGGGGATCGCCGCAGTCGGGGCACTGCGGACGGCGATCGACCCGGTGACGGCCGGCCTCGAGCGTCAGGGTGTCCAGGGTCCAGACGGTGCTCTGCCCCTCGTCGCGCCAGCCGGCCAGCCACTTGGCGGCCTCCAGCGCCGCCGTCTGCACCCCCAGCTCGCGGGTCACCGCCAGGGAGGCCTCCGGGGCGCGCACCGGTCCCGACAGCCCCAGCGCGCGCCGCACGCACCGCTCGCCGCGCCGGTGGGAGCGCAGCCGCACCGCCAGGCAGGACCAGCAGGGCCCCTCCCCCGGCCGGAACACCGGGCCGACCCACGGCTGCGGCCCGTACGGCTTGGCCAGCAGCCACGGCCGCCGGTCGGCGAGCCGGGCGGCGTTGAAGTCGGCCAGCGCCGGATCGAGATAGTCGTCGCAGACCACCAGGGCGAAGGGGGCGTCCGGGCGGCAGGACAGGCCCGCCGCGCGGCAGGCGCGCTCGGCGGCGGCCGGGTCGGCGCCGCCGAGCGCGACGACGGACACTGCGGCGTCCGTCGGACTGCTGACCCCGGCCAGGTCCCAGTAGGCTCCGGCCGCGGCGTCCGGCGCCTCCTCGTGGAAGCCCACCAGGCCGGCCTCGGTGAGCCGGTCGAGCACGGTCTCCAGGTGCCCCGGCGGGAGCTCCGCGGCGGCCCGCAGCTCGTCGACGGTCCGCGCGCCGTCGAGCAGGGGGGCCACCTTCTGGATCGAGGCCCCGGACAGGACCGTCGTGCCCTGAGGGGACAGCAGGTAGACCGCTTCGCCCGGGACGATCGCGGCCCGCAGATGCCTGCGGAATCCGATCGGCCGTGTGTCCTGCCGCATGGCGTCCCGCCTCAGTGCTCCGTTCCGGACTGGTGCACGACGCACCAGGTGAACTGGGCCGTGTCGGGGGCGGAGTGGTCCAGGTCCTCGATGATCAGATCGATGCCGCGGGGGTCGTTCGGGGCGCTGTTCATGGGTGTCTCCTTTCCGGTGCGACCGGACTTCCACCGCGTTGCTCAGAGTCTGGGACGCCGCCGCCCGGCAAGGCCATGGACTGATTCACGTTCCCCGAATGAATTCTTCACGCCGGAAAGGTGTGCATATCAGTGGGGAAAATGCGAAGGGCCGTGCATTCTGTTTCCCGTGTCCATCGGCGATGCCTGGAGGAGCGGGATGTTCGAGGCCATGGAAAGGCGCGATCTCGCCGAGGCGGGAGGAGGGCCCAGGGTGCTGCACGTCGGTCTGCTCGGCCCGTTGTCCCTGCGCATGGGCCGGACGCCGGTGACGGCCAGCGCGCCCAAGCAGCGGCAGGTGCTGGCCCTGCTGGCGTTGAACGTGGGGCGGGTCGTCACCGTCCCCACGCTCATCGAGGAGCTGTGGGGCGACCGGCCTCCGCGCAGCCACGCCACCACGCTGCAGACCTACGTCCTGCAGCTGCGCAACGCGCTGGCGGCCGCCGGCGGCGGCCGCCCGGACGCGCGGCGGATCCTCGGCACCCGGCACAACGGTTACCTGCTCGAGGAGGGCTCCTGCGAGACCGACGTCGAGGCGTTCGAACGCCGGGTGCGCGCCGGCCGGGCGGCCGCCGAGGCGGGCGACCACCACCGGGCCTCGGAGTTGCTGAGCCAGGCGCTGCAGCTGTGGCGCGGGCCCGCGCTGGCGGACGTCCGCAAGGGCGGGATCCTGGAGATCGAGGCGGCGTCGCTGGAGGAGAGCCGGCTCGGCGCCCTGGAACGCCGGATCGAGTCGGACCTGGCCCTGGGACGCCACGCCGACCTGCTGGGCGAGCTGACGCGCGCGGTGGCCAAGAACCCGATGAACGAGAACCTGTGCGCCTACTTGATGATCGCCCTCTACCGCACCGGGCGCGTCGGGCGCTCGCTGGAGGCCTTCCGCCGGCTCCGGGCCGTGCTCAACCGCGAGCTGGGGGTGGAGCCGTGCCGGCGGCTGCAGCGCCTGCAGATGGCGATCCTGTCGGGGGACCCGGCGCTGGACGACTGGTCGACGCTGTGGTCCCCCGAGGAGTTCGCCGCGAGCCGGGCCGTCGACGCCTGAAGCCGCCTAAAGCGGCGGATTCCCGTGCCTGCGCGGCATCAGCTCCGGCCGCTTCTCGCTGAGCGCCTCCAACGCCCGGATGACCATGAAGCGGGTGTCCGCGGGGTCGATCACGTCGTCGACCAGGCCGCGTTCCGCCGCGTAGTACGGGTGCATGAGCTCCTCGGCGTACTCGGCGACGAGCCGGGCCCTGAGCCCCTCGGGATCGTCGGCGGAGGCCAGCTCCCTGCGATGGAGGACGCCGACCGCGGCCTCGGCGCCCATCACCGCGATCTCGTTCGTCGGCCAGGCGAAGGACAGGTCGGCGCCGATCGAGCGCGAGTCCATGACGATGTACGCCCCGCCGTAGGCCTTGCGGAGGATCACCTGCACGCGGGGGACGGTCGCGTTGCAGTAGGAGTACAGCAGCTTGGCTCCGTGCCGGATGACGCCGTGGTGCTCCTGGTCCACGCCGGGCAGGAAACCCGGGACGTCGACGAGCGTGACCAGGGGGATGCCGAAGGCGTCGCACATCTGCACGAACCGGGCGCCCTTCTGGGACGCCTCGATGTCCAGCACCCCGGCGCGGACGAGCGGCTGGTTGGCCAGCACCCCGACCGTGCGGCCGCCCATGCGGGCCAGCGCGCAGACGAGGTTGGCCGCCCAGTGCTCGTGCACCTCCATGAACTCGCCGTGGTCGACGATCTCGGCGATCACGTCGCGCACGTCGTAGGGGACCTTGGGGTTCGCCGGCACGATGTCGGCGAGCCGGGGGCAGCGCCGCTCCACCGGGTCGCCGGCATCGCCCGAAGGGGGAGGCTCGTGGTTGTTGGACGGCAGCAGCGACAGCAGGTAGCGGACGTCCTCCAGGCAGGACTCCTCGTCGTCGTAGACGAAGGACGCCAGACCGGAGGACTCCGCGTGCACCCGGGCCCCGCCCAGCTCCTCGTGCGTGACCGTCTCCCCCGTCACGGTCTTGATGACCTCCGGCCCGGTGAGGAACATGTTCGAGGTCTTGCGGACCATGAAGATGAAGTCCGTCAGGGCGGGGGAGTAGGCCGCGCCCCCCGCGCACGGCCCCAGGACGACGCTGATCTGCGGGATCACCCCCGAGGCCCGGACGTTCCGGCGGAAGATCCCGCCGTAACCGGCGAGCGCGGTCACGCCCTCCTGGATCCGCGCCCCGCCGCTGTCGTTGAGCGCGATCAGCGGGGCCCCGGCGGCCAGGGCCAGATCCATGACCTTGTGGATCTTCGCGCCGTGCACCTCGCCCAGCGAGCCGCCGAGGACGCGGAAGTCCTGCGCGTAGACATAGACCCGGCGCCCGTGGACGGTGCCGGTGCCGGTGACGACCCCGTCGGTGGGGGGCCCGTCGGCCGCCGAGCCGGACACCCGCCGCCGGAACAGGTCGAACTCGGTGAAGGAGCCGGGGTCGAGCAGCAGGTCCAGCCGCTCCCGCGCCGTCAGCTTCCCCTTGCGGTGTTGTCGCTCGGTGGCCGGCTCGTCCCCGCGCACCGTCCGGCTGCGCAGTTCCAGCAGCCGCCGGGCGCGGTCCCTGGTCGTGGGCGGGACCGGCGCGGCGTCCGGCGCCGCCGGGCCCAAGGCCGCCACGGGGATCTGCTCGCTCACGGTCATGTGCGCTCCCTTGTGCCGTGAAGGGGGTGAAAGCCGGTTACGCCTTCCACCGTGCGCGCGCCGCGACGTGCCGCCATCTTCTCGTTTGCCCACTCCGCCGGCCGCGAGCGCCGCTCGAGCCGAGCGCGACGCCGGGGGGACATCCTGCTGATCCGGCGGAAACGTGGTGAGGTGCAGATGGACAAGGCAGTCGAACGAGCGATCCAGTGCATCTGGGAGCGCTACAGCGAGCCGTTGACGCTCACCGACATCGCCGAGAGCGCGCTGCTCAGCCGTTTTTATTTCGCCCGGCTGTTCAAGGAGGAGACCGGTCTCACCCCCGGCCGCTTCCTGGCCGCCGTCCGCATCCATGAGGCCAAGCGCCTGATCGCGCGCACCTCGATGAGCATCACCGAGATCTCCGGCGCGGTCGGGTACAACAGCCTGGGCTCGTTCACCAACTACTTCACGGCCAGCGTCGGGGTCTCTCCCGGCCGGTTCCGCCGCCTGGTGCGCGCCGGGGAGATCGGCTTCCCCAGCCCGCAGCCCGGCACCGGATCCGGGCTCGGCTCGGTCGCGGGGACGATCAGCCTGCCGGAGGGCCACGGGAACGCGCGCGTGTACCTGGGCGCCTTCCGCACCCCCATCGTCCAGCACCCCTGCGTCGCCTCGGTCGTCGTCGACGTCCCCGGCGGCCGGCCGTGCTGCTACTCCCTGCCGGGCGTCCCGGAGGGGAGCTGGCATCTGCTCGCGGTGGCGGTGGCCGACGGCGTCGGCCCCGACGCGCGGTCCCGGCGGACCCCGCTGGTGGGGAGCCACCTGTCGGTGACCGTCGTCGCGGACGGGGTCACGAGCGCGGCGATGCGGCTGCGTCCCCGGCGGCCGACCGACCCGCCGGTCCTGCTCGCGCTGCCCGAGCTGGAGCCCCCCGCCGCCGTCGCGCCCGACCCCGGATGCGCCGCTGCCACCCTGCGCCCCGCCGTCGACGGCCGGCGACGGACGGCGGACCGTCGTCGGGCGGCGGTCGCGGCGCCGGCCCGGTCGCACCCGTGACCTCCCGGCGGCCCCTCCAGGGACCGCCCGGGGGTCACTGCATGATCTCCTGCCTGTTCCGCAGCTGCTCGGCGAACAGACTCCACTCCCGGCCGATGCGGTCGGCGATCGGGGCGATGACGCTGAGCCAGTGCGGGGGGACGGCGTCGACGAACTGCCGCCAGCCGCCGTCGGGCTCGGTGGCGTGCGACTCCATCCACCGCAGGAACTGCCGGCCGCTCGCGCTGTAGCGGACGGCCGGGTCGTTGGCCATCTTGGCCGCCACCGCCGCCCAGGTGAGGGGGGCCTCGACGTGGTTCCTGCGCCGCGGCCGGACGGCGGTGCCCCCCGCCACCCGCAGCCGCGCCCGCCCGTCGCCCGGCGCCGCGGCGGGCTCCGGGCCCGGCGTGCGCTCTGCGGGCCGCTCGGGGCGCGGCCGCGCCGCGGCCCGGCGCCCGTTCCGCTCGGGGCTGATGCCCTGCCGGAGCCGCACGCTCACATCGTGCACCGTGCCGAGCGACACGTCGGTGGCCTTGGCGACCTGGCGCAGCGGGGCGTCGGGGTGGGCCGCGATGTACTCGGCGACCCGTCGCCTGCCCTCGCCGGGGGACACCGGGCGGCGCCTGCCGTCCCGGCCTATGCGCTTGCCGCCGGGCGGCGTTCCGCCCGCCACCCGGCGGCGCAGCGAGGCGATCGTCTTCGCGCTCAGCCCGGTGATCCCGGCGATGGCCCGATCGGACCAGTCGGGGTGGGCGGCCAGGACGCGCTGGGCCCCGGCCAGCCGGTCGGCCTTCGACAGCGGCAGCCCGTGCGCGCCGTTGGCCTTCATGGCGATGACGAGCGCCTCGGAGTCGGTGCAGTCGAGGAAGCGCGCCTTGATGCTGTGGTCGCCGCGGAGCCTGGCGGCCTCCAGCCGGTGCAGCCCGTCGATGACCCGCCAGCCGTCCGCCTGGACGAGGATGGGCGGCAGCTCGGCCGACTCCGCGGCGTCGACGAGCGACTGGACGTGCGCGGCGTCGATCCCGCCCTGGCGCAGGCGGATCCCGGACGACAGCGAGTCGATCGGGATGTCGCGGGCCGGCAGCCGCTCGAAGTTCTTCAGGTCGAATCCGTCGTGCGCCGCCTGGCCGCCGTGCGCGCCGAGGGGACCGAAAGCACCCGTGATCAGGACGGCCTGCCCGTTGCTGTGAGCCATGCTGAGCGCTCCTCTCCGCTGCCGCTTTCGACGAGCGTCGCAGGGCGGGCTTCAGCCGCGGTCGAGGGCAGGTGGACGCCTCCTGGACCGCGCCGCGGGGGAGGTCAGGCGTCCCTGCGGCGCAGCAGCACCGCCGCGACGACCAGCAGGACCGCCGTCCACAGCGCCATCACCCCCAGGCCCTGCCACGGCCCCAGCACGTCGCCTTCGGCGGGGTGCTGCTGGGTGATCAGACGCCCGGCCTCGGTGGGGAGAGAGCCGCGGACGTACCGGCCCGCGTCGCCGGGCAGCAGATTCGCCATCGGCGCGATCACCAGGACGAGGCCGATGACGACGGTGATCCCGGCCGCGGTGTGCCGGACGATGGCGCCGACGGCCAGCGCGAACAGGCTGAGCACCGCCAGGTAGAGCCCGCATCCGAGCACGGCCCGCAGCACGCCCGGGTCGCCGAGCCCGACCGGCACCTTCTGGCGGATGATCGGCGCGCCGATGAGGAAGGAGCAGAGCGCGGTCAGCTCGCCCACCACCAGGACCAGCGAGGCGAAGACCGCGCCCTTGGCCGCCAGCATCGGCACCCGCGTGGGCACCGCGAGCAGGCTGGCCCGGATCATGCCGGTGGAGTACTCGGCGGTGACGACCAGCACCCCCAGCACGCAGATCGCGAGCTGACTGAGCAGGATGCCGCTGCCCAGGATGGTGCCGGTCGGGTCGAGCGTGATGGCGGCCCGCTGGGCCGGCTCGGCCTTGTCCCAGTTCGCGACGCCCATCTGGATGAACAGCACGGTGAACAGCTGGGTGAGCGCGAACAGCAGGACGAGCGACCAGAGCGTGGAGCGGACGGAGCGGATCTTCGTCCACTCCGACAGCAGCAGCGCCCCGAAACCCGCTGCCCGGGTCTCGGCGGCGGGGGCGGAGACGGCGGCGGTCGTGGCGGTCACTTCGCACCTCCGGTGGCGGTCGCGTCGGCGCCGTGCTCGACGAGGTCCTTGGTCGATTCCATGAAGGCGTCCTCCAGCGAGCCGCGCCGGGGCGCGAGCTCGTGCAGGACCAGGCCGGCCGCGGCGGCGAGCTCGGAGACGCGGGGTGCCTGGAGCCCGGCGACCTCCAGTTCGTCCGCGTCGGTCTCGGTGACGACGGCGCCCTCGGCCCGCAGCAGCGCGGCGAGCCGGTCCCGGTCGGGGGTCCGGACCACGATGACACGTCCGGCGCCGCGCTCGATGAACTCCTCGGTGGAGCAGTCGGCGACCAGCCGGCCGCGGCCGATGACGATGAGATGGTCGGCGGTGACGGCCATCTCGTTCATCAGGTGGCTGGAGACGAAGACGGTGCGGCCCTCCGCGGCCAGCCCCTTCATCAGGTTCCGGATCCAGACGATGCCCTCGGGGTCCAGCCCGTTGAGCGGCTCGTCCAGGATCAGCACCCGGGGGTCGCCCAGCAGCGCGGCGGCGATGCCGAGCCGCTGCGCCATGCCGAGCGAGAAGCCGCCGGCCCGCCGGCGCGCCGCGTCCGCCAGGCCGACCTGCTCGAGGACCTCCTCGACCCTGCGCCGGCCGAGCCCTTGGCTCTGGGCGAGGCAGAGCAGGTGGTCGTAGGCGCTGCGGCCGGGGTGGAAGGCGCGCGCCTCCAGCAGCGCGCCGACCACCCGCATGGGCCGGGGGAGGTCGCGGTAGCGCCTGCCGTCGATGACGGCGTCGCCGCCGTCGGGCCGGTCCAGCCCCAGCAGGAGCCGCATGGTGGTGGACTTGCCCGCGCCGTTGGGGCCCAGGAACCCGGTGACCCGGCCGGGTTCGACGGTGAACGACAGGTCTTCCACGGCGGTCTTGCCGCCGTAGCGTTTGGTGAGGTTCCTGACCTCGATCATGGTCACCTCTGCTGCACGGAATGAACCGGATCGATAGGGGACAAAAATGTCTCCGGCACCTGTGGTATCAGGTGCGTCATTCCGTTCAGTAGGGGTGACCGGATCGGTTTTGAACAGCGGTCCGCAGTGGTTCCGCAGATGCGCGCGTGACTATTTTTGGCGGTGACGGCGCACGAGGGAAGCGGTTGTTTCATCTGTGTCGTCTCCTCAGTTGAACCCGGCGCCCGGAGGGAGTCATGCATTCGACCGCAAGCGATCCGGCCGCCGCCGTGCGGCCGGTGGTCGGGATCTGCGCGCGGACCGCCCCGGTCGCGTTGCAGGGCCGTGAGCTGCTCGTCGGCCTCGCGCTCCAGGCGCACCTGGACCTGCTGGCGGCGGCGGGCTGCACGCCCGTGCTGCTGTCGCTGCTGCCCGGCGCGGAGCGGCTGGTCGACCGGATCGACGGCCTGCTCGTCCCCGGCGGCCCGGACCTGGACCCGGCGCTGTACGGCCGGGCCGCGCACCCGGCGACCCGCGCGGCGGGGCCGGACGCCGACCGCGTGGAGCTGCGGCTGGTGGGGGCGGCGCTCGACGCGGGACTGCCCGTCCTGGGGATCTGCCGCGGCATGCAGCTGCTCAACGTGCTCCGCGGCGGCACCCTTCACCAGCACCTGCCGGAGGTCGTCGGCCACGACGGGCACCGCCCGCCGCGGCCCGGGGAGTTCGGCCGTCACCGGCTGCGGCTGCGTCCGGGGAGCCGGATCGCCGACATCCTCGACGAGCGGGAGCCGGAGTCGGCCTGCCGCCACCACCAGGCCGTCGACCGGCTCGGCTCCGGCCTCCTCGCCACCGCCTGGGCGGAGGACGGGACCGTCGAGGCCGTCGAGCTGCCGGACCACCCGTTCGCGCTCGGCGTGCAGTGGGAGGCCGGACAGACCGAGGACGGCCGGCTGCACCAGGCCCTCGCCCGCGCCGTGAAAAACCAGAAGTTCGCTCGAATGGGGATTTTCGGGTCTTGAGCGGTAAACGCGCCGGGGGCAGGCTTTTCTGCGAGTCCGCTTCGAAGGAGAATTTCGATGTCACCACGGATGTCCAACCCCTCGCTGGTCGTTCCCGGTGCGCTGCAGCCGCTGCGCGATCTGGTCAAGGCCATCAATGACGTCGGCATTCCGCTGCGCACGCTCGTGCTCGTTCACCTGCGGGTGAGCCAGATCAACGGGCGCCCGGTCCAGATCCCCATGAAGAAGCGCGAATTCGAGGAGGCGGGGGAGGAGGACCACCGGCTCCCCCTGGTGGAGACCTGGCGGGAGCAGTCCTGCTTCACCCCGGCCGAGCGCGCCGCGTTGGCGCTGGCCGAGGCCGTCACCCGCATCGCCGACGACAAGGACCCGGTGCCGGACGAGGTCTGGGACGAGGCCGCCCGGCACTACACCGAGCGGGAGCTCGGCGCCCTGGTCATCCACATCGGCCTGGTCAACCTGTGGAACCGCATGAACGTCGCCACCCGGCAGGAGCCGGTGGACTGGCGCGTCAACCCCAAGAACTGGACCCCGATGACCTCCCGGCTCGCCGCCTCCCAGTGACCTCCGCCGCTCGATGACCTCCCTCGCGGCGCACGGGCCCCGCCGCCGGCCCTCCCGGCTCCGACGGCGGGGCCCGATCTGTGTCCGGGCTCGATGCCCGGGCTCAGCCGGGCGGGCGGGCGAGGTCGACCGCGCCGGTGGCGAGGACGGCGAGCAGGCTCCGGGCCTGCACGTTGACATGGCGGCCGCGCCCGGAGAGCAGGTTCAGCTGGTCCACCGTGACCCAGTGATAGCCCGGCGGGGGCTGCGCGGGCGTCGTGGCCTCGTCGGTCTCGACGATCAGATAGCGGCTCTCGGCGTTGAGGAACCGGCCGCCCTCCTCGGAGTGGACCGCCGAGTACCGGACGCGGTCGGGGGAGGCGTTCAGCATCAGGTCGAGGAAGGGCGGGCGGCGCTCGGCCGGCAGATGGGCGTAGTTGGCCGGGGTGCACTGGACGGTCGGGGCGAGCTCGACCGCCTCAAGGAGCCCGCCCTCGACGCGCGCGTGCACCAGGACGTGCGGCACGCCGCCGAACCGGCGGCAGGCGAAGCCGACGATCCCCGGCCCCACGGGTTCGATGAGCGGCTGGGTCCAGCCGGGGACCTCCCGGTCCGCCCCTTCGACGGCGACGGCCACCACCCGGAAGAACCTGCCGTCGGGGCGGTGGATGGAGTGCTCGTCGCGACGCCAGCCGGTCGCCTCCCGCAAGGGCGTCCGGCGGACCCGGAGGTCATGACGGGCCCGTTCCCCGGTGAACCACGACAGCAGGGCGGAGTCCGACGACAGCGCCGCCGGCTCGGGCCGGGCCAGCGGGGCGCTCGCCAGCACGGTGCGCGCGTCCATGTTCACCACGTTGTCCGCGCGGAGCAGCGCCGCGATCTGCCCGAGGGTGAGCCAGCGGAACCCCTCCTCGACGGGCACGTCGCCGGTCGCCTCGACGATCATGTTGCGGTTGCGCTTGCGATAGAACCAGGCGCCGTGCTCGGACTGCAGCACGTCCGTGATCACCCGTTCCGGGTCCGGGTCGAGGAAGTGCTCCAGGTACTTCACCGCCGCCCCGCCGTGGGCCTTGGTGTAGTTGCTGCGGGTGGCCTGCACGGTGGGGGACAGCTGCACCAGATTGGGGTTGCCGGGCTCCAGCTTGGCCTGCATGAGGAAGTGGAGCACCCCGTCGAACTCCTTGGCCAGGATGCCGAGGACGCCGATCTCCGGCTGCACGATGATCGGCTGCCGCCACTGGACCTCGGGCCGGACGGCGTGCAGCCCCTCGATGGTGAAGAACCGCCCGCTGCGGTGCCGCAGGTCGCCGGTGTCCGCCGCGAACGACCAGTGGCCGAGCTCGGCGAACGGGATCCGCCGGACCGTCGCCCCGCGGGACCGCCGTTGGGCCTCCAGCCAGCCCGGCACGTCGGAGGTCGCGATGTCGACGCCCTCGGGCGCGGCGAGGGATCGCGCCAGCCGTTCGCGGATCGCGGCGTCCGAGCGCGGCACCGGCGACGCCGTGGCGTTCATGGCAGCTCGTCGCCTTCCTTGAGCGGCTTCCACCACTGCGGGTTGTCCCGGTACCACTCGACGGTCTCCGCCAGTCCCCGCTCGAACGGGATGAGCGGCCGGTGCCCGAGCTCGGTCTCGATCTTGGTCTGGTCCAGGGCGTAGCGCCGGTCGTGGCCCTTGCGGTCGGTGACGTGCCGGATCATCTCCGGCCCCGCCCCGCACAGCTCGGCCAGCCGGTGCGCCAGCGTCAGGTTCGGCACGGGCGTGCCCGCTCCGATGTGGTATACCTCGCCCGCCCGGCCGTGGACGAGCACCCGGTGCACGGCCCGGCAGTGATCGTCCACGTGCAGCCACTCGCGGACCTGCCGCCCGTCCCCGTACACCGGCACGGGGCGTCCCTCGAGGAGGTTGGTGACGGCGCGCGGGATGAACTTCTCCGGGTGCTGGTAGGGCCCGTAGTTGTTGCAGCACCTGGTGATCGAGACGTTCACCCCGTGGGTGCGGAAGTACGCCAGCGCCACCAGGTCCGAGGCCGCCTTGGAGGCGGCGTAGGGGGAGTTGGGGGACAGCGGGGACTCCTCGGTCCAGGCCCCCTCCTCGATGGACCCGTACACCTCGTCCGTCGAGACGTGCACCACCCGCTCCACGCCGGCCGCCAGGCACGCCTCGAGCAGCGCCTGCGTGCCCTCCACGTTGGTCCGGACGAACGCGGCGGCGGTCGCGATCGAGCGGTCCACATGGCTCTCGGCCGCGAAGTGCACCACCGCGTCCTGCCCGTCCACCACCGAGCGCAGCAGCCGGCGGTCCAGGACGCTTCCCCGCACGAAGGTGAGCCGCGGATGGGAGGCCGGGAGGTTGTCGCGGTTCCCCGCGTAGGTCAGCCGGTCCAGCACCGTGACGCTGGCCTCCTCGAAGCCGGGATATCCCCCCTCGAGCATGGTCCGCACGTAATGCGATCCGATGAAACCGGCCCCGCCGGTGACGAGAATCCTCATGCGATCACACCGCATCCCCAAGAGAACGGCCAAAATATGCGTATTCACCCTTATGTCAAAGAATCGGGCGATACGCACTTCACGCTAAGAAGCCGTCTTATTGTGGGACATCTTTCAGGTTGCCGGTTCAACCGCGTCGGGTATCGGGCATCGCCGCGGCGACGCCCGATACCCGAGGGCGAAGGGCCGGGGCAGATCCGGTGCGCTCAGGGGGACGGCACCGGGTCGGGGGGCGCGGGGCAGGTGGCGTCGACGCCCGCCTGGGAGGCGGGGCGGGTGCCGTCCCGGAGGTAGTCGCTGACGTGGGCGTTGAGGCATGCGTTGTCGTTGGCCGACAGCGCCGCGCCGACGTTGTGGCCGCCCTGCTCCAGGATGAGCCGGGAGTTGGGGAACAGCCGGTGCGTCTCATGGGCGCCGGCGACGCCGTGCGCCGTGTCGAACTCCGGCTGCACCAGCAGGATGTCCGGCCGGGAGGCGCCGACCCGCTGGGGCTCGGCGGGGGAGACGGGCCAGAACGCGCACGGCGCGTTGTACCAGGCGTTGGTCCAGGTCATGAAGCGGTTGCCGGCGGCGTACTGGCCGGCGTGGTCGTTGTGCCAGCGCGTCCACTCCCGCGGCCAGCGGGCGTCCAGGCACTGGATCGCGTTGGTCATCGCCTGCTTGTTGTGGTGCGGCCAGCCCGGCGGGGAGAAGTTCGCCCGCAACGAGGTCGGGTCCCTGCGCAGCACCCAGTCGGCGAGCACCTGCGCCCGGGAGGCCCACGACCAGCTGCGGTAGACGACCGGTTCGAAGAAGTCGTGCCACTCGGCCGGGCCGATCAGGCCGTCGATCGGCGCCGCGCGGAGCATGTCCTGCCCCTGGTAGTACTTGGCCTCGACCTCGGCCGCGGTCGTGCCCAGGTGGTAGACCGAGTCGTGCCGGGCCACCCAGGAGAAGAAGATCTCGGCGTTCCTCTCCGAGGCCGCGTTCTTGTCGAGGTTGCCGTCGTACCAGACCCCGCTGGGGCGGACCACGCTGTCCAGCACCATCCGGCGCACCCGGGTGGGGTACATCGAGGCGTAGACCGCGCCGAGGTAGGTGCCCCACTCGGTGCCCAGGTAGTTGATCCGCTCCTGGCCGAGCGCGATCCGGATCTGCTCCAGGTCCCGCGCGACGTCCTTGGTGCTGAGGTGCCCGAGCACGTCGCCGTGGGCGTCGCCGCAGCTCAGGGCGTACGCGCGGGCCAGCCCCACCAGCTTCTTCTCGTGGGCGAGCGTGGCTGGCACGGGGTCGGGCCGGGCGTGCCCGGGATCGACGTAGGAGGGGTCGCAGACGACCGCCGGCCGGCTGGCCCCGACGCCGCGCGGGTCGAAGCCGATCCAGTCGTAGGCGGCGGCGACGTCCTTCGCCAGCCCGGTCGAGCCGGTGGCGTACCGGGTGGGCAGGTCCCGGCCGATGGGGCCGGGCCACAGGCCGCGGTTCAGCAGCACCACGCCCTGGTACCGGTCCTCGGGGGCGGTGTGCCTGGCCCTGGTCAGCGCCAGGGTGATCTTCCTGCCGCCGGGGTCGGCGTGGTCGAGCGGGACCTGCAGCGAGCCGCATTCCAGGCCCTGGAGCATGGGGCCGAGGATCGGGTCGTCGTCCGGGCACGGCGACCAGGAGATGCTCGCGGCGGCCGGTCTGGCCGCGGCCGCCTGCGCCACCGGCGGGAAGGCCGACCCGGCCAGGCCGACCGCCGCCGCCGAGGCGAGTATCACGAACTTTTTCACAAAATTCCCCTTTCGTGGGCGGAGAACCCTTTTCGTGGCACGGATCCGAGGGGACAGGGGGCGTGCGGCCGGTCCGGCCGGCGCGGGAGGAACGGGCCGTCCACCCCGTCCACCGGTCGGAACGGGTGCGGAAAGGGGTTCGGTGCGCCGCAGTGTGACAAGGGAATCCATCAGGCCCGCTCGAAAACGACTGGAGGATCACTCGAGCGGGACGGGAATGAAGAGGCGCCGAACGGAATGCGTCTCTAGCATGACGCGGCAAAGGCCATGAAGGCCTTTTCGGCGCATGCTCACGGCCGTGCGAGGGGCGACCGGATTCCGTATGGGCCGCGCGGCGGCCGGAGCGGCGCAGAAGAACAGGCGCAGGAGAACAGGCGCAGAAGAAGAAGGCGACTATCTCGGGAGCGATCGTGTCCGACTCCGTCAACCAGGGAATCAAGACCGTCCTGCACCCCGTGACGGACCTGGCCGCGGCCAAGAAGGTCTACTCCGCCCTGCTGGGGGTCCAGCCGCAGACCGACGCGGACTTCTACGTCGGCTTCGACGTCGCGGGCCAGCACATCGGGCTGGTGCCGGGGGCCGGGACGCAGGGCATGACCACCTCGGTCCCCTACTGGCACGTGACCGACATCGAGGCGAAGCTGGCCGAGGTGGTCGCCGCGGGGGCCACGGTGAAGGAGCCCGTCCACGACGTGGGGGGCGGTCGTCTGGTGGCCACTGTGACAGACCCGGACGGTAACGTGCTGGGCCTGCTGCAGGACGGCTGAGCCCGGGGTCCTCCTCGAGGCGTTCTCGACCTCCCTTCGAGGGCGCCTCGAGGAGGACTCGAGAAAAGCGTCCGAGGCTGACGGGATGGACCGGACGAGGACGGGTTCTGGGCCAGGAGATGGAGGCGTGATGAGCACGGCCCCGACGACGGGGGAGCGATCGCCCGCACCGCACATCGCCGACAGTCACGATGTGATCCGGGTGCAGGGGGCGCGGGAGAACAACCTCAAGGACGTCAGCGTCGAGATCCCCAAGCGCCGGCTGACCGTGTTCACCGGCGTGTCCGGATCGGGCAAGAGCTCGCTGGTGTTCGGCACGATCGCGGCGGAGTCGCAGCGGCTGATCAACGAGACCTACAGCGCGTTCGTGCAGGGGTTCATGCCGCAGGTGGCGCGTCCGGAGGTCGACGTCCTGGAGGGACTGACCACCGCGATCGTCATCGACCAGGAGCGGATCGGCGCCAACCCCCGCTCCACGGTCGGCACCGTCACCGACGCCCACGCGATGCTGCGCATCCTGTTCAGCCGGCTCGGGCGGCCCTACATCGGTCCGGCGCAGGCGTTCTCGTTCAACGTCGCCTCGGTCCGGGCGGCCGGTGCGATCACCGTCGAACGCGGCGACGCCAAGACCGAGAAGGTGACCTTCACCCGCACCGGTGGCATGTGCCCCAACTGCGAGGGCATGGGGCAGGTGACCGACTTCAACCTGTCCGAGCTGTACGACGAGTCCAAGTCGCTCCGGGAGGGCGCGCTCACCGTCCCCGGCTACAGCATGGACGGCTGGTACGGCCGCGTCTTCATGGAGTCGGGCTTCCTCGACCCCGACAAGCCGATCCGCGACTACACCGAGCAGGAGCTGCACGACCTGCTGTACCGGGAGCCGACCAAGGTCAAGGCCAACGGCGTCAACGTCACCTACGAGGGACTGATCCTCCGGCTGCGCAAGTCGATGCTGTCCAAGGACCGGGAGGCGCTGCAGCCGCACATCCGGGCGTTCGTGGACCGCGCGGTGACGTTCGTGACCTGCCCCGAGTGCGAGGGCACCCGGCTCAGCGCAGAAGCCCGCTCCTCGAAGATCAAGGGCATCAGCATCGCCGACGCCTGCGCAATGGAGATCCGGGACCTGGCCGAGTGGGTGCGCGGGCTGGAGGAGCCGTCGGTGGCGCCGCTGCTGGCCAAGCTGCAGCACCTGCTCGACTCGTTCGTGCAGATAGGGCTCGGATACCTGTCGCTGGACCGGCCTTCCGGCACCCTGTCGGGCGGCGAGGCCCAGCGCGTCAAGATGGTCCGCCACCTGGGCTCCCCGCTCACCGACGTCACCTACGTCTTCGACGAGCCCACCATCGGGCTGCACCCGCACGACATCCAGCGGATGAACGAGCTGCTGCTGCGGCTGCGGGACAAGGGCAACACCGTGCTGGTGGTGGAGCACAAGCCGGAGACGATCGCGATCGCCGACCACGTGGTCGACCTCGGCCCCGGCGCCGGCGCGGCGGGCGGCACCGTCTGCTTCGAAGGGACCGTCGAGGGGCTGCGCGCCAGCGGCACGCTCACCGGCCGGCACCTCGACGACCGGGCCGGGCTGAAGGAGACCGTCCGCACGCCCACCGGCACCCTGCCGATCCGCGGCGCGAACAAGCACAACCTGCGAAACGTCGACGTGGACATCCCCCTCGGCGTCCTCGTCGTCGTCACCGGCGTCGCCGGCTCGGGCAAGAGCTCCCTCATCCACGGCTCGATCCCGCCCGAGGCCGGCGTGGTGTCGATCGACCAGACCCCGATCAGGGGCTCGCGCCGCAGCAACCCGGCGACCTACACCGGGCTGCTGGACCCGATCCGCAAGGCGTTCGCCAAGGCCAACGGCGTCAAGCCGGCGCTGTTCAGCGCCAACTCCCAGGGTGCCTGCCCGGCCTGCAAGGGCGCCGGCGTCATCTACACCGACCTGGCGATGATGGCGGGGGTCGTCACCACCTGCGAGGAGTGCGAGGGCAGGCGGTTCGACGCCTCGGTGCTGGAGTACAAGTTCGGCGGCCGGGACATCAGCGAGGTGCTGGCGATGTCGGTGAACGAGGCCGAGGAGTTCTTCGGCTCCGGCGAGACCCGCACGCCCGCCGCGCACGCCGTCCTCCGCCGGCTCGTCGACGTCGGGCTGGGCTACCTCGGCCTCGGCCAGCCGCTCACCACCCTCTCGGGCGGCGAGCGGCAGCGGCTCAAGCTGGCCGTCCACATGGGCGAGAAGGGCGGGATCTACGTCCTGGACGAGCCCACCACGGGCCTGCACCTGGCCGACGTGGAGCAGCTGCTGGGGCTGCTGGACCGGCTGGTGGACTCCGGCAAGTCCGTCATCGTCATCGAGCACCACCAGGCGGTGATGGCGCACGCCGACTGGATCATCGACCTGGGGCCGGGCGCGGGCCACGACGGCGGCCGGATCGTCTTCGAGGGCACCCCGGCCGAGCTGGTCGCCGCCCGCTCCACCCTCACCGGCGAGCATCTGGCGGACTACGTCGGCGCCTGACCGCGACCCGCCGCGGGCACCTTCCGGGGCGCCCCCTCGCCGGCCGGCCTCGTCCCGCCGAGGAGGCGTCCCGGAGCGGCCTCGCCGCCGGCCGCCGCGGTCACCAGCACGGTGACGGCGACCACGGCGAAGGCCGCGGCCTGCGGACCCGCCAGGTCGTTGAGGGCGCCCAGGGCCAGGATGGAGACCGTCACCCCCAGCGGCAGCAGCGTGGCCCGGAGGGTCACCACCGACGGCAGCTCCTCGACCGAGGCCGCGGCCAGCAGCCGGTTGTTGTGGTAGACGTAGGCGACCTCGAACAGCATCAGGAAGATCGCATACAGCGCCAGCGTCGGCGCCGTCCGGGCGACCAGCACCGCCGCGAGCAGCGGCGGCATCGGGACCAGCACCCAGGTGGAGGAGGGGAGCCGGCCCAGATGCCGCTGGACCGGCAGGGCGACGAGCGAGCCGGCGAAGATCGCGACCGACGAGACCGCCACGAACGCCCCCACCAGCCGGGGGCCGCCCTCCAGCAGGCGGAGCGGGATCACGGTGACGGCCACCGTGTGGAAGCCCTGCCAGAACGCCACCAGCAGGAACCGGGCGAACAGCAGGCGCAGCAAGGGGTCGGTGACGCGCAGCCGCGCATCGGCCGCGGCGGCCCCCTCCTCGGCGGCCGGCGGGACGGGCGGCAGCGCCCGAGCGAGGAGCGCGGTGAGCGCCAGCGTCGCCGCGTTCACCGCGATGAGGCCGCGCAGCGACAGGACCTCGGCGCCCGGGCCGGCCAGCGCCGCCCCGGCGCTGAGCCCGGTCAGCTTGCCGATCTCGGCCGCGGTGTTGGCCCGGTCCAGCCGCTCCGGCGCCACGACGTGCCGCAGCACGACCGACGCGGCCGACCGGGTGATCGCCTCGAAGTAGCCGCGCACCGGCATGAGGACGGCGGCGGCCGTGAGCAGCGCGCCGCCCGGGGCCAGCAGGGCCGCCGCGGTGAGCGCCAGGCTCGTCGCCTCGGCCCGCTGCACGAGCCGGTCGGGGGAGCGCCGGTGCAGCAGCCGGTTGAGCGGCCCGGCCAGCAGCAGCGCGGGCAGCCACGGGGCGCTCAGCACGGCCCCGGCGAGCAGGCCCGACCCGGTGACCGCCCCGATCCGCGCGGACAGGGCCACCAGCGTCAGAAAACCGCCGAAGGCGTTGAGGAACAGCAGCATCGAGACCACGTGCGGCGAGCGGGACGCCGTGGGGGATCGTGTCATGACCTGCTCCGTTTTCGCGCCGTCCGAGCCGAGCGGATATTGAACGGATTTCGCCGGGAGGCGGGTGCGGCTACGTTGGCGTATATGCCAGCAGAAAACGAGGACCGTTCGCACGTTGTGGTGGTCGACGCCTACGCCGCGTCCCGTTCGCTCGTTCTGGAATTCCGCAATCGGGGATTCTCCTGCGTGCGCGTGCAGAGCACGCGTGAAGTGCCGTTCGTGTATCGGTCGGCGCCGTACGACCCCGGCGATTTCGTCGCCGACATCGTCCACGACGGCGATGCGGCGGCCACGGTCGCCGCGGTCGCGGAATATCGGCCGATCGCGGTGGTGGCCGGCGGCGAGATCGGGGTGGAGCTGGCGGACCTGCTCGCCGAGCGGCTCGGCCTGCCCGGCAACGGCACCGCCCTCAGCGCCGCCCGGCGCGACAAGTACCTCATGATCGAGGCCGTGCGCGCCGCCGGGCTGCGCGCGGCCCGGCAGCTGCGCGTCACCGACGCCGCCGAGCTGGCCGCCTGGCATCGCGGGCTCGGCGGACGCGTCGTCGTCAAACCGCCGCGCAGCGCCGCGAGCCAAGGGGTGTTCTTCTGCGACGCGCCGGAGGAGTCCGTCGCGGCCTTCCGCGCGCTGGCCGGCGCCGACGACGTCTTCTCCCGGCCCAACGACGGGGCGGTGGCGCAGGAGTACCTGCCCGGCACCGAGTACATGGTGAACACCGTCAGCCGGGACGGCCGCCACCACCTGTGCGACGTCTGGCGGACCAGCCGGATCAGCGCGAACGGCGTCGTGGACCTGTGCGACGCCCTCGCCCTGATCGACTCCGCGGACCCGGTCGTCGCGCCGTTGGAGGAGTACGCGTTCGGGGTCCTGGACGCCCTCGGCATCCGGCACGGACCGGCGCACCTGGAGATCAGGATGACCCCGGAGGGACCGTGCCTGGTGGAGGTCGGGGCGCGGATCGCCGGCGGCGGCATCCCGGCCTGCGCCACCCTGGGCATCGGCGAGTCCCAGCTGGAGTGGACCGTCGACGCCTACACGCGTCCCGAGCGCTTCCACGCCCGGGCCGGGAGCCGGTACGCGGTGCGGCGGCACTGCGTGATCGTCGGCATGGTCTCACCGGTGGAGGGCGTGCTCGCCGAATACCGGGGCATCGAGGAGATCAAGGCGCTGGAGAGCTTCCACGACCTGGTGACGCCGGTCCGCCCGGGCGAGCGGATCCGCCGGACGGTCGACGACCTCGGCTACCCGGTCATCGTGACGCTGCTGCACGAGCTGGAGGAGGTCGTCCAGCGCGACCTGAACACCATCCGTCACCTCGACGGCGCCGCCTTCTACGTCCTCGAGGAGGAGCACGCGGAGGAGGACGCGGCCTGACCGCGCCGTTCGACCGCGGAATCTCCACGGTCGAACGGCACGGCCGGACGGCGCGCTCGAACACCGCCGGATCCCGCCACCGAACCTCACCGGCGGGCGCCGCCGGCGGCCGGAGCGGGCCCGCGCGTCCACGACGGCCGCGGCACCCGGTAGACGAAGCTGACGGCGGTGCGCGGCAGGGCGGCCGTGGTGTTGGGCGCCGACCGGTGCAGCACCATCCCGTCGAACATGACGGCGGAGCCGGGGTCGAGGGGCACGGCGACCGGCTCGACGCCGGACGGCAGCCGATCCTGGGGGACGTGCGGCTCGACCGCCCGCTTCAGCGGCGGCTCGCCCGGCAGGCGCTCCCGGTCCCCGGTGTGCGGCAGCAGGCCCAGCCGGTGGGAGCCGGGGATGAACTCCAGGCAGCCGTTGCGTCGGGTGGCGGGGGCGAGCGCGATCCAGACCGTCACCACGCCGTGCGCCTCGACGTCGAAGCCGGGCGGCGCGAAGGCCATGTCCTGATGCCAGGGCTTCTCCGAGCCGACCACGGGCGGCTTGGCCCACAGGAACGCGTTGACCAGCGTGCCCGGGGCGCCGACGGCCCTGGCGACGGGGCCCTCGGCCAGCTCCAGCGAACGCTGCACCGCGTCCAGCTCGGGGGCGTGGACGTGCGCGTGGGCGACCGAGCGCAGCACCCCGGCCAGCCCCCTCGCCCCCTGCTGCCAGGCCGCCCAGCCGCCGATGCCGGGCGCCTCCAGGACGAAGTCCCCCGTCGAGACCGTCAGGCCGCGGGCGATGCCCTCCAGCCGCTCCACCGCCCGGCGGAGCCGCTCCAGCTCCCCCACCGCCAGGCCGGGGAGCCGGACGAAACCCCTCTCCCGCATCTGGTGGAACTCCACGTCGGTCATTTCCTCCTCACCCCCTGCACGTCGGATCAGCCGCGACATTACCTGCGCCAATTGCGGGACGTTCATGTTCAACGGGGTGGACTTCGAACATTGCCCGCCTCTTGTGCGGCGTGCCATGCTGTCGCGCGACGTGGCAATTCGGGCGGATTCGCCCGGCGCATGGAAAGGAGTGACCGGAATGACCGAGCGCGACTTCATCCGCACGCGGGACGAGGAGCAGGACACCACCAAGTGGTGACACGCGAAATCGCGTGACCCGGCTGCGCCACCCGTGCGGGACTTTCCGTTCCGTGCGGGCGGCGCAGCGCCGTGAAAAACGAAAGGGGCGGAGATGGTAGGCAATCGCGTTTCTCAGGTGGTCGATATCCCCGCGGAGCTGCTGGAGATCGACGACACCGACGACGACCGCTACTGGGCCTCGGTGGGGCGCGCCGTCGCCCTCATGGAGCACAAGGGGCGGACGGCCGACGGGATCCCGCTGCTGACGAGCCTGGTGGCGGCGCATCCGGAGTGGCCGGTGCGCGCCGCCGCCGTCCGGCTGCTGGCCGAGCATCACGCGGGCGACCCCGACGCCGACGCCGCCGTGGCCGCCGCCACCCACGACACGGTCGACTGGGTCTCCTTCACCGCGCTCAAGGTCATCGCCGAGCACCGGATCGCCGCCGCCGTCCCCGACCTCATCCGCATCTCCGGCTGGCCCAGCAACTTCACCCGGCCGGACTTCACGCGCAAGCCCGTCGGCTGCGGCGCGGCCTTCACCAAGCGCGCCCTGCTCGCCATCTTCGGCACCCGCGACCCGGCCGAGCTGCGCCGTCTCGAGGACGAGTACTTCGCGGACATGCACAAGCGGCTCGAGGCGGCCCGCAAACGCCCCCGCCGCAACGACGACGTGGTCCTGGTGCCGGGCGGCCCCGCGATCATCGGGGCGAAGGCCGAGCCCGACCCCTTCCGCATGACGCAGGGCGACAACACCCTGCGCGTGGTGGACGTGCCCACGTTCCTCATCGACCGGACCGCGGTGACCAACGCGCGCTACCGGGAGTTCCTGGAGGAGGTCGGCGACTCGGGCGAGTTCGACCACCCCGACCAGCCGGAGGGCCGATCGCACGTCCCCGCGCACTGGCACGACCCGCGCTTCAACGCCCCCGACCTCCCGGTCGTGGGCATCGACTGGTACGACGCCTACGCCTTCGCGAACTGGGCCGGCGGTTCGCTGCCCAGCGAGGTCCAGTGGGAGAAGGCCGCCCGCGGCGTGGACGGCCGCCGCTACCCGTGGGGCGACGAGTGGGACCCCGCCCGCGTGAACTACGTCGAGCGGTCCTTCGGCACCGCCGTGTCCGACCTGGACTCCCTGGAGGCGCTGCTGGTCACCGTCTCCCAGGGCGAGAACCCGGCGCACCCGGTGCTGCCCGCGGACGCCCTCCCCGAGGGCGCCAGCCCGTACGGGGCCCTGCAGATGTCGGGGAACGTCTGGGAGATCACCCGGACCAACTTCTACACCGGCGAGGACATGGACCCCTTCTTCAAGGGGCGGCACCCGCTGGAGTTCATGAACCGCAAGGACGCCTTCCACGTCCTGCGCGGCGGCACCTGGACGTCGCCGCCGAGCTGCCTGACCACCTTCTACCGCGGCAAGGACCTGCTCACCGACCGGCACAACGAGGTCGGGTTCCGCTGCGTCTACGAGGTGACCGACTGATGCGCCTGACCTGTCTCGGCCACGCCGCCGTCCTCGTCGAGACCGGGGCGGAGCGCATCCTGTTCGACCCGTGGCTGACCCAGCGGCTGGACCGGTTCTGGGAGCACCATCCGGCGCTGCCGGACGGACTGGTCGAGGAGGTCCTCGGCGAGGGGGTCGACTACATCGTCCTCAGCCACCACCACTTCGACCACCACCACTTCCCCTCGCTGCTGCGCCTGGTCGAGGGCGCCGACGTGGACTTCGACGACAGCCCGCGCCGCGCCCGCGACATCACCTGCATCTATCCCTCCGGCCCCGTGCCGCCGCGGCTGACCGCCTCCGGGCTCGGCCACCAGGCGATCTCCTGGACGCTGCGCCGGCTGGGCTTCGAGCGGCTGCGCCCGGTGACCCCCGGCGACACGATCGCCCTGGACGGGGCGACGCTGCGCACCTTCCCCTCGGCCGTGCCGTTCCCCGAGATGAGCGTGCTGGTCCAGACCGCGGACGCCGCCGTCATGCTCTGCGGGGACGCGCTGCTGCACGAGGCGACCGTGGCGGCGTTCGACGGCGACGACGCGCCCCGGCTCGACCTGGCGTTCGTCCCCGCGCACAGCGTCTCACCGCCCGGCGTGCTCACCGAGCGCCGCCGGCCGACCGAGCCGGAGGCGGTGCGCGCCCGCGCCGAGGCCGCCTTCGACCGGTACGTGACGACGCTGTCGGCGACCGTGACGGTGCCCTCGTCGTTCGGCTGGCGGGTCAGCGGCGAAGGAGACCGCGACTACTCCTGGTGCAACCGGACGATCTTCCCCTTCAGCCCGGTGGAGGCGCTGGGCAGGCTCGGCGAGCTGGGCCGCGACGGCCTGCTGTGGGGCCCCGGCCAGGTGATCGAGGTGACCGGCGGCAAGGCCGCCCTGACCGACGGGCCGGTCGCCCCCGACGCCTACGACTTCGAGCGGGTCTACGCCGAGGTCTCCTTCGACCCGGCCACGCCGGTGCCGCCGTTCCGGCCAGCCGTCGACCGGTACGGACGGCAGACCCGCCCGGCCGAGGACCTGCTCGGTGAGCTGCTGGACCGGCTGGTGGCGACCGACTACTGGTACCGGGCGCTGGACGACGGCGCCGGGCGGCACGTCATCTCGCTGCACGAGGACGACGGCGAGGAGACCTCCTTCCTGCTCGACCCGGTGGCGGGGCGGGTGGCCCGGCTCGGCCCGGGCCCGGCCCGCGAGCACGTCGGCGGCGGCGAGGGCTGGACCGAGGTGGCGGCGAGCACCCTGGAGGCCCTGCTGAACGGCGACCTGCTGTTCGGCAGCTCCTACAGCCTGTGGGTCAGCGACGGCGTGCTGCTCTCCGCGGTCTTCCACCACCCCTCCTACTACGTGCGCCATGTGGAGCGCGCGCTGGCGGCGGGCGGGGAACGCCCATGAGCGGACCCGTCCTGCTCCACTGCGAGAGCGCCAGCCTGCGCGGCAACCCGCTGGGCGACCCGCACCGGCGGCGGATCGAGGTGCACCTGCCGCCCGGCTACGACGACTCCCTGCGCTACCCGGTCGTGTACTGGCTGCCGGGGTTCGGCGCCCACCCCACCCTCGAGGGGCGGACGCTGACCTTCGGCGGCTCCGTCGCCGAACGGCTGCGCCGGGCCATGGCCGAGGGCCGGGTGCCGCACGCCCTGGTCGTGGTCCCCGACTGCACGACCGCCTACGGTGGCTCGCAGTACATCGACTCCCCCGCCTGCGGCCGCTACGCCGGCCATCTCGCCGAGGTCGTCGCGGAGGTGGACCGGCGCTTCGCCACCCGCCCGGAACCGGCGTGGCGGGCCGTCGCCGGCAAGTCCAGCGGCGGCTACGGGGCGCTGCTCGCGGGCATGACCTCCACCCTGTTCGGGGCCGTGCTCGCCTGCTCGCCGGACGCCGGGTTCGAGCACTGCTATCTGCCGCTGCTGCCCGCCGCCCTCGACGTCATCCGGGAGGCCGGCGGCGTCGACGCCCTGCTGGCGCGCCGCGACCACGGCCCGCACGACGCCCCCTTCATGGTGGCGATGAGCCTCGTCGCGATGGGAATGTGCTACGCCGACGCGCCGGGCGTCGACCCCGCGGACGCGCTGCCGTGCGACCCGCGGACGGGCCTGTTCCGCGACCGGGTGTGGCGGCGCTGGCTCGCCCACGACCCGGTGCGGCTGCTGCCCCGCCACGCCGACCGGCTGGCCGCGCTCGGCCTGCTGTACCTGTCGGTCGGCGAACGCGACGAGTACGGCATGCACTGGGGCGCCCGCGCGCTGCACGCGGCCCTCGACGCGCACGGCGTGCCCCACGCCTACCGGGAGCACCCGGGCGGGCACCACGGCATCGAGCACGTCTACATCGACGCCCTGGCCGAGCTCTCCCGGCTCTGGCCGGCGGAACCGGAGCGGATCGCATGTGCGGGATAGCGGGGTTCATCAGCCTGGACGGGCCGCGGGACCGCGCCTGGCTGGAGGCGCTCGGCCGGACGCTCACCGCCGCCATGGCCCATCGCGGCGAGGGCGCCCGCCCCCCGTATGTCTCCTCCTGCGGCACGGTCATGCTGTGCGCGGTGCGGCTGGCCGTCCGCGACCGCGGCCCGGCCGGCGACCAGCCGATGTCCGACCCCGCCGGCCGCGTCGTGCTGGTGCACAACGGCGAGGTCTACGGCTCCCGTTCGCCGGCGCCGCCGCTGTGGCCGCGCCGCACCTCCTGCGACACCGAGTTCGTGCTCCAGCAGGTCTGCCGGGAGCCCGACCCGGCGGCCGCGCTGCGGCCGCTGTCCGGCATGTTCGCCCTCGCCTGGCACGACACCGCCGCCGGCCGCGTGGTGCTGGCCCGCGACCACTTCGGCGTGAAACCGCTGACCTACGCCCGCGTGCCCGGCGGTCTGGTGTTCGCCTCCGAACCGGGGGCGCTGCTGCGCACCGGCCTGGTGCCGATCGAGACCGACCCCGCCGAGTACGTGCTGCGCGCCTGGGTCCGGATGGACGCGGCCGACGACCGGACCTGGCTGCGCGGCGTCCGGGCCCTGCAGCCCGCCGAATGCCTGGTGGTGGAGCCGCCGCGCGTCCGCGCCCTCCGGTACTGGCGGCCCGAACCGGACGACGCCCCGGTCGCCCCCGAGGAGATCAGGGCCGCCTTCGACCGGGCGGTCGCCGACCGGTGCGTCTCCGACGTCCCCCGGGCCGCGGTGCTCAGCGGCGGCGTCGACAGCACGGCGGTCGTCGCCGGGCTGCGCGCCGCGGGCCTGCCGGTCCACGGGTACGTGCTGCGCTACCAGGACGGCGTCGGCGGCTCCGGCGACGATGCGGCGCACGCCCGCGAGGTCGCCGCCCGGCTCGGCGTCCCGCTCACCGTCTGCGAGGTGGGCCGCCGCGACGCCGCCGAGCTGGTGCCGTTCCTGCCCGCCCGGCTGATGCGGCCGCTGCTGCACGGCGCCGAGCTGGCGATGCACCGGCTGTATGAGACCGTCGCCGCCGACGGGAAGGTGGTCGTCTACTCCGGGCACGGCTCCGACGAGCTGTGGGGCTACCAGGACGGCCGGTACTTCCCCGTGGTCGACCCCGCCGCCCCCACCCACGTCCACGGCCGCCACTACCTGACCCACCGGCTCCACCCCGACGAACGGCCGGTCTGGGCCCGGCTCGTCACCTGGCTGGCGGGCGAGCTCGGCGTCGACATGGCGGCGGTGACCGAGCAGGTGTGGGAGCGCGTCATGGCCGAGTACCGGGCGCTCGACACGCTCGACCCGCTCAAGCGCGGCCGATACCACCTGATGCGGCGCTTCCTCGTCTACGTCAACGACATGGTGGACGCCACCTCGTCCACCTTCACCCTGGAGGACCGGCCGGTCTTCCAGGACGTCGCCCTCGCGGAGCTGGCCTTCCGCTGCCCCGAGCATCTGAAGAACGCCGGGCCGCCCGGCGGCCACAAGGAGCTGCTGAAGACCGCGCTCGCCGACCTGGTGCCCGAGCCCGTGCGGCGCCGCCGCAAGCAGGGCTTCCCGTCCCCCGTCGACCCCTCCTACGTCCGGCGGATGGCCGCGCTGTCGGACGAGCTCGGCCTGCCGTTCGGGCTGCCGTCGCTGCCGCCCTCCCTGCGGGAGGAGCTGGGGGTCGGCGAATGGATGTTCCTGGCATCGAGCTCCGCCTGGCTCGACCATCTCGCAGAGCTTCGGACCGACTCTAGGAGGCGTGGTGAGCACGACCGTCCCCACGTGGCGCTGGCGCACCCTGGCCCGCGCGGCCGACCTTGACCCCGTGCCCCCGACGATCGCGGAGGCGCAGGCCCAGGAGTGGTGCAACTTCGTGGTCTGGCGGCCCTCCGCCCTGCCCGCTGGCTGCGACACCGCCGTCGGCACGCTCCGCCGCGAGGCCCCTCCCGGCCGCACCGACGCCGCCGGCCGCACCCCGTGGAGCGACGCCAACCCGGCCGCCTACCGCACCGAGATCTCCGGCGGCGGACGGCGGCTGCGCATCAAGCAGTTCCTGTACGACTGGGCCTTCCCGGCCGCGGACCACCCGTGCCTGTGGGGCGGCCGGACCCGGCCGGTGGAGATCGGCGACGGCCGGGTGGTCTGGCTGGGGACCGACTATCTGGGCAACCGGGCCGGCAGCGCCCGGCTGGCGCGCACCACGGTCGAGCTGTCGGTCCTGGAGGGGGAGTTCGCCGACGAGGAGATCGTCGGGCTCTTCGCCGCGCTGCGGCCGGCCGTGCCGGAGGCGGTGCCGCGGATCCTGGCCACGCCGTTCTCCGAGCTGAGCTACTGGGCCAGGCACCCGGCCGAGATGGTGTCGGTGCCCACCGGGGTGTTCGTCTTCCGCCGGCGGGGCGGCGCGCACGAGGGCGAGTGGGTCCCCTCCGGCGACGTCGCCGCGTTCCTCGCCGGGCAGGGGGTGCCCGTCTCGGTCGGCGGGTTCCGCGCCGACAGCGCCGCGACGTTCGGCGACGGCTCGTCCGTCCGCGAGCTGGAGGTCGTCTACGCCTCGGCGTCCGGCGACGAGCTGCGGCTGGTGGCGCAGCGCGCCGGCGGCGGCCGGCTGGAGTTCCCGCCCAAGCGCGAGGAGCACCCCGCCACGACCGAGGTCGCCGACCTCGACGGGCGCCCGGTGCACCTGGGCTACCTCAGCGCCGCCTACGGGGCCTGCGACGCCTGGTGGCGGCATCCCGACGGATACGAGCTGAGGCTGCTGGGCAGCGCCGGAGCGGGCATGGGCCGGGAGGCGTTCCTCGGCCTGGTCGCCGAGCTGGACGCCGCGCTGCGCCTCGCCGGCAACGCCGAGGTGCTGGGATGACCGCCGGCGCCCCGGCCCCCGAGGGGCGGCCGATCCTCGACCCCGCCACCGGCCGCGTCATCACCCGGCTGCCGGACACCGGGGAGCGGGCGGTCGCCGACGCCGTGGCGCGGGCGGACCGGGCGTTCCGCGAGCACTGGGCCGACGTCCCCCCGGCCCGCCGCTCGGACCTCCTCCGCGGGCTCGCGGATCTGCTGCGCACCGAGCGCGAGGAGTTCACGGCGCTGGAACGGCTCAACGCGGGCAAGCCCACGGCGCGCGCCGAGGGGGAGGTGGACTTCGCCGCCCGCGTGCTCGACTGGTTCGCGGCGGCGGCCCTGTACCCGGTGGGGGAGACCCACCCCACCGGCCCCGGCATGCGCACCTACACCGACCGCGTGCCGGTCGGGGTGTGCGCGGCGATCTGCCCCAACAACTATCCGCTCCTCCTGGCCGTCTGGAAGATCGCCGCGGCGCTCGCCTACGGCAACACGATCGTCGTCAAACCGGCGCCCGAGACGCCGCTGTCGATCCGCCGCCTGGTCGAACGCGCCGCCGACGTCCTCCCCGACGGCGTGCTCACCGCCGTCTACGGCGGAGCCGGGACCGGCCGGCTGCTGTGCGACCACCCGGCCGTCGGCATGGTCTCCTTCACCGGCTCGACGGCGGCCGGACGCGAGGTCGCCCGGCGCTGCGCCGACGGCGTCAAGCCCGTCTCGCTGGAGCTGGGCGGCAAGAGCCCGGTGGTGGTCTTCCGCGACGCCGACCTGGAGGCGGCCGCGCGCGCGGTGGTCACGGGCTTCACCGGCAACACCGGCCAGATGTGCGTGGCCGGGACGCGTCTCATCGTGGACCGGGCCGTGCACGCGGAGTTCGTCGACCGCGTGGTCGAGCTGGCCGGCGGGCTGCGGGTCGGCCCGCCCGCCGACCCCGGCACCGACCTCGGCCCGCTGATCACCCGGGCGGCGGTCGAACGGGTGGTCGAGACGGTCGAGGAGGCGGCGGTCCGGGGCGCGAAGGTGATCCTCCCACCGGGCCGGTCCGCGGTCCGGCCGGATCCGGGCGGCGGGTTCTTCGTCAACCCGGTCGTCCTGGACGCGGCGCCGCCGGACTGCCGCGCCTGGCGCGAGGAGATCTTCGGTCCGGTCCTGTCCGTCGCCTCGTTCGGCTCCGACGCCGAGGCCCTGGCCCTCGCGCACGACACGGCGTACGGCCTGTCGGCCTCGGTGTGGACCTCCGACGCCGGGCGGGTCGAGCGCTTCAGCCGGGCGCTGCGCGCCGGGATGGTGTGGATCAACACCTGGGGCGACACCGAGGAGACCGTCAGCGTCTCCGGGCTCGGCCAGTCCGGGTACGGCCGCGAGCTGGGCCTCCACGCGGTGGAGGGCTACACCAGGCCCCGCGCCGTCTGGGTCGCCCACCGGGCGGGAGGGTAGGCGGCGATGTCGCGGACCGAGCGGCTCGACTTCCGCAGCGACACCCGCACCGTGCCGGACGCGCGGATGCGCGAGGCGATGGCGCGGGCCCGGGTCGGCGACGACGTGTACGGCGACGATCCGACGGTCGCCCTGCTCCAGGAACGGGCCGCCGCGCTGCTCGGCACCGAGGCGGCGCTGTTCACGCCCACCGGCACGATGGCCAACCTGCTCGCCCCGCTCGCCGCGGCCGGGCCGGCCGGGACGCCCGCCCCGCGGCTGATCGTCGGCGCCGACAGCCACATGGCGTTCCTGGAGGCGGACGGGCTCCGCCGCTTCGGCGGGGTCGAGCCGGAGCCGGTGCGGCAGCGGCCCGACGGCCTGCCCGACCTGGGCGAGCTGGCCGCCCTCCTCGCCGCCGGGACGGACCGGCCGACCGTGGTCTGCCTGGAGAACACGAGCATGATGCACGCCGGCAACGCCCTCGACGCGGCGGCGACGCGGGCCGTGGCCGAGCTGGCGCACCGGCACGGCGCGCACCTCCACCTCGACGGGGCCCGGCTCGCCAACGCGGCCGTGGCGCTCGGGGTGCCGCCCGCGGAGCTGGCCGAGCCCGCCGACAGCGTCTCCTTCTCCGTCTCCAAGGGATTGGGCGCGCCGGTCGGCAGCCTGCTGTGCGGGACCCGCGAGCAGGTGGCGCGCGCTCGCGAGCTGCGCACCTGGCTGGGCGGCTCGATGCACCAGTCGGGGGTGGTCGCGGCGGCCGCGCTGGTCGCGCTCGACCGGTTGCCCGAGCTGGCCGCCGACCACGAGACGGCCGCCGCGCTCGCCGCGGAGCTCGCGACGGTGCCGGGCGCGCAGTTGCTGCGCCCGCCGCGGCCGACCAATATCGTCATGGTGCGGCTCGCCGGACTGACCGCGCGAGAGTGCGCCGCCCGCCTCGCCGCCCATGGTGTCCGGGTCCTCGCCCTGCCGAACGGATACGTGCGCTTCGTGGTGCACCGGGCGCACGATGTGGACGGCGCGCGCGACGCCGTCAGGGCGCTGGCCGCGGCGACGGCTCGGTGAACGGCTTCCCCCGCCGGAACGCCGACAACGCATGGCTGGAGGAGAGATGACGGAGGCACCGCCGCCGCGCACGCTCGAGGAGAGGCTGCGGGACGCCCACGCCAAGCTGCGCGACGACGTCGACCTGTGGGTCGCGACGTCGAGCCCCGCGAGCGGGGTCCACCTCATCCCGCTGTCGTACCTGTGGGACGGGTCCACGATCCTGATCTCGACGCCGCGCGCGTCGGTCACCGCCCGCAACCTGCTGGCCGACGGCCGGGTGCGGCTCGGTCTCGGCCCGACGCGGGACGTCGTGGTCATCGACGGCGTCGCCGAGCCGGTCGACATCGCCGACCTCGGCCGGGAGGTCGGGGACGCCTTCGCCGCCAAGACCGGGTTCGACCCGCGCGAGCTCGACGAGCCCTACCGGTACTTCCGGATCCGGCCGCGGCGCGTCCAGGCCTGGCGGGAGGCCGACGAGCTGCCCGGCCGCGACCTCATGCGCGACGGCCGCTGGCTCGGCTGACCGGCGGCCCCTCCGAGCCGGCCGGGTCGCCCACGGATCCGCCCGCGGGTCCTCGCCCGGGCGCGCCTCGGTGAGGCCCTGCGCGAGGCCTCGGGCGGCGACCGCCGCGGGGGCGCGTTCACTCGGCCGAGCGGCCGGCGGCGGTGCGCAGGCGGGCGGTGAGCAGCGCCGTGCGGCGCTGCAGGGCCTTGGCGCGCTGGGCGGTGCCGGTCGTCAGGTCGTGCGGGGCGGCGGGGCAGACGGCCACATGGCGGCGGCGGGCGGCCGCCTGCAGGGCCGCGCCGATCTCGGGACGACGGTCCATGCACAGGGCGGCGAACAGACCGGCCTCCATGTGCTTCACCCCGCCCAGCCGGCCGAGGTAGACGATCTCGCAGGGGATGGGGGTGCGGTCGGCGCGCCCCTCCAGCAGGTCCTGGCGGGCCGCCAGGACCAGGGCGGTCACGGTCTGGACGGCCTGCCGCACCGCCCACCTGCGGCCGGGGGCGGGCGGGAGCCGGTCCCGGACCCGGTCGACCACGGACTCGGAGACCGGGCCGAGCAGTAGGTCGTCGAGGGTGCGGGTGCGGATCTCGATGACCTTCTCCCAGCGGACGTCCTCACCGTCGAAACCGACCTTCTCGGGCCCGAACTCGATGGCGCCGAACCGGTCGAGCAGCCCCAGCACCCGTCCGGCGCCGCGCGGGACCTTGGGGTGGCGGCTCAGCAGCCCGCCGATCGACAGCTTCCACGGCCGCGACCCCGGCAGCGGGATCGCATCCAGGGTCGCGGTCGCCCACCGCCTCTCCTCCTCGGCGGGCTCCTCGTCGAGTCCCTTCCCAAGGCCTTTCCCGAGCCCTTCGGCGAACCCTCCGCCGGGCCCCTCCGCGGGCTCCCCATAGGGCTCTTCGCCGGGCTCCTCCTCGGGCTCTTCGCCGGGAACGTCCCGCTCGGTCGGATCGACGGTCATCGGTCCCCTCACCTTCCCCGCGCGGCGTCCGGCGGCGGACCTCGCCTCCGGGCCTCCGGCGCCCCGGCGCCGCCGCCCATGGCGCATCGGCGCGGGCCGCGCCCGATACGACTCCCGGCGCGGGGGCGGCGGTTTCCCGGTGAAATGCGACAAAAGGTGTGACCTGTATCACATTGGGGATCGTTCTTGATCGCCGGCGCGTCGGTAAGGGGCGTTGAGCCGATGAGAGAACCGCACAAGGACGGGCATGCTGGTCTACCAGAACTGGGAAGCGATCGACGCGGAGCTCAGGAAGAGGTACGGGGACGTCCCGCGTCTGGAGTGGACCCCGCCGGTGCCGTACCGGCCGATGGGGCCGCAGCCGATGGGGCCCTTCGTCACCAACCTCATCGCGGCCTACCCGCGGACCGAGCCCGTCCCGCACTGGCACCTCATCGGATACGCGCTCACCGCCCCCTTCGAGGAGCGCGGCTATGAGTTCACGCTCCGGGTGCCGCGTGACCCCGGCCGGGACCAGACCCCGCCCAACTGGGCGATGCACCAGATGGAACGGCTGGCCTCCTACGTCTCCCGCACCGGGAACGACTTCGCCGCCGGGCACTTCATCGAGCACCCCGACCCGCTGGACCCCGACGTCCCGGACTCGGCGATCCGGGCCGGCGGGTTCGTGCCCGACCCCGAGCTGGGGGAGCTGGAGACCGCGATCGGGAGGATCACCTTCCTCCAGTTCGTCGGGATCACCACCGAGGAGCTGCACGCCGCCCAGGCGTGGAACGTGCAAGGAGTGCTGGGCGCGCTGCGGCACCACCTGCCGATGCTGATCACCGACCTGCACCGCTCCTCGCTGGCGCACCTGCCCGACGTGGCGCAGGCGGTGGAGGAGGGCGCCCGCAGGGAGGGCTCGGGCACCGGCTACCTGTTCCTGCACCAGCTCGACGCCCGGGTCGGCGAACAGACCGGCGACGTGCAGGTGATCATGGGGGCGCAGCACGTGCCGCAGTTCACCCGGGTGCTGCCCGGGCGGATCCCGCACGGCATCCCCCTGATCCTGCAGGCCAGGACTCGCCCGCCGGTGGTGTTCCTGCCGGGGGAGGAGTTCGCCTGCAACGACACCCCGGAGGCGCTGGAGATCGTCATCCCGGCCGACGCCGGCCGGCGGCTCGCCGCCGAGGTCGCCCCCGAGCCCGGCGACTACCGCATCCCGTCGCTGCCCCGGCTGACCATCACCGTCACGCCCTGATCCGAGCCCGGCGGGTCCGGGGAAGCCGTCGTCTCGACGGAGACCCGCCACCGATGCCCCGGCCCGCCTGCAGGCGGGCGGGCCGGGCCATCCGTCCGCGTCGGGCACCATGGAGGACATGACGCAGGCTGTCGGCACCGGACGGATCGCCGGGCTGGACCTGCTGGCCGACCTGGTCGCCGACGGCGACGTGGTCGTGCTGAGCGGCGCCGGACTGTCCACCGAGTCGGGGATCCCCGACTACCGGGGCGAGACCGGACGCAGACGGCGGGCGACCCCGATGACGTACCAGACGTTCGTCGGCAGCGCGGAGGCCCGCCGGCGGTACTGGGCGCGCAGCCACCTGGGCTGGCGGCACGTGGCCCGCGCCGCCCCCAACGCCGGGCACCGCGCCGTCGCCGAGCTGCAGCGGCGCGGACTGGTCAGCGGGATCATCACCCAGAACGTCGACGGCCTGCACCAGGCCGCCGGGGCCGTCGACGTGATCGAGCTGCACGGCAGCCTGGACCGGGTCCGCTGCCTGGACTGCGGCGAGCGGACGCCGCGCGAGGAGCTGGACCGGCGGCTGCGCGAGGCCAACCCCGGCTGGACGGCCCGCGCCGCGGAGTTCAACCCCGACGGGGACGCGGTGCTGACCGACGAGCAGATCGCCGCGTTCCGGACCGTGGACTGCGCCCGCTGCGGCGGCGTGCTCAAACCGGATGTGATCTTCTTCGGGGAGAACGTCCCGCCCGACCGGGTGCGGACCTGCTACGGGCTCACCGAACGGGCCGGCACCCTGCTGGTGCTGGGCTCCTCCCTGACCGTGATGTCGGGCTACCGGTTCGTCCTGCACGCCCACCGGCACGCCGTCCCCATCGCGATCGTCAACCGGGGCCGCACCCGCGGCGACGACCACGCCGCGGTCCGCCTCGACGCCCCGCTCGGCGCCGCCCTCACCGCGCTGGTCGCCCGCCTCACCAGCCGTTGACGTGCAGGACCTCCTCCAGCGGACGCCGCGGCGCCGGACGGAAGGAGTCGCCGGTGTAGTAGGCGGTCGGCACCAGCGCCCCCTGCCGCACGTCCTCCGGAAGCCCCAGCAGCTCGGCGACCTCACGCTCGTAGCGCAGGTGCAGCGAGGTCCACGCCGTGCCCAGGCCCCGGGCCCGGGCGGCCAGCATGTAGCTCCACACCGCCGGCAGCAGCGACCCCCACAGCCCGGCCTGGTTGCCCTTGGGGAGCTCCCCGCCCGGCACGTGCAGGCAGGGGATCAGCAGCACCGGCACCCGCTCCAGGACCTCGGCCAGGTGGGCGGCGCTGGCGCCCACCCGCCGCTGCACCGCCGCCCGCTCCGGATCGTCGGCGTGCAGGTTGGCGGCCGACGCCTTGGAGGCGCTGTAGGCGTCCCAGGACCGCCGGTAGTACCCGGCGACCTCGGCCTTGATCCGCGGGTCGGTCAGCACCACCCACTCCCAGCCCTGGGCGTTGCTGCCGCTGGGCGCCTGCAGGGCGATCTCCAGGCACTCGCGGATCAGCTCCATCGGCACCGGCCGGTCCAGGTCCAGCCGCTTGCGCACGGCACGGGTGGTGGTCAGCAGCTCGTCGGGCGTCAACGGCAGAGTCGTCATGATCGCATGGTCGCACGCCGCCGATCCCCGGGAGCCGGGAGGGGGCGGCCGGCCTCGGCGGCCCGGGCGATGCCCCGCGGCATCCCGCCGAAGATCAGCCCGTGGAACGGCGCGATGGCGTGCCAGTACAGATGCCCCGGCAGCCCGCGGGGGTGGAACACCGCGCGCTGCCGGTAGCGGGAGCCGCCCGGCGCGGGGTGCACCGACATCTCCAGCCAGGCGCGGCCGGGCAGCCGCATCTCGGCGCGCAGCCGCAGCAGCCGCCCGGGCTCGATCTCCTCCACCCGCCAGAAGTCCACCGCGTCCCCGACCCGCAGCCGCCGGGGGTCCCGCCGGCCGCGGCGCAGCCCGACCCCGCCGGTCAGCCGGTCCAGCAGGCCGCGCAGCCGCCAGGCCACCGGCAGCGAGTACCAGCCGTTGGCGCCGCCCACCCCCTCCACGACCCGCCACAGCTCCCGCGGCTCGGCCCGGCAGAACCGCTCCCGCTCGTCCACGTACAGGGTGCCGCCCGCCCAGTCGGGGTCGGTGGGCAGCGGGTCGCTGGGCGCCCCGGGCGTGGACGCGGACGTCCACCGGGTGGTCACGTCGGCCTCCCGGATCTTGCGCAGCGCCAACTCCACCGCCCGGTCGAAGCCGGTCAACCCCTCCGGCGGATCGGGGATGTGGGCGGCGATGTCGTGCTCGCCGCACACCACCTCGGTGCGCAGCGACTCCACCAGCGGCCGGGCGATCGTCCCCGGGACCGGGGTGATCAGCCCGATCCACAGGCTCGACAGCCGGGGCGAGAGCACCGGCACCGGCACCACGATCCGCTTCGACAGCCCCGCCACGGCGGCGTACCGCTGCATCATCTGCGCGTACGTCAGCACGTCGGGCCCGCCGATGTCGAACGTCCGGTGCACGTGCCGGGGCAGCTCCGCCGCGCCCACCAGGTAGCGCAGCACGTCGCGGATGGCGATCGGCTGGATCCGGGTGTGCACCCAGCCCGGGGTCACCATCATCGGGAGCCGCTCGGTCAGATACCGCAGCATCTCGAACGACACCGACCCCGACCCGATGATCACCGCCGCGCGCAGCACCGCCGTCGGCACCCCCGAGGCCAGCAGGATCTCGCCGACCTCGGCCCGGGACCGCAGGTGCGGCGACAGGCGGTCGCCGGACCCCAGCCCGCCCAGGTACACGATCCGCGACACCCCCGCCTGCCGGGCCGCCGCGGCGAACACGCGGGCCGCCTGGCGGTCCCGGTCGGCGAAGTCCCGCCCGCCGCCCATGGTGTGCACCAGGTAATAGGCCACGTCCACGTCCTCCAGCGCCGCCCGGGTGGCCGGGAAGTCCAGCACGTCGGCGCGCACCGTCTCCACCCGGTCGGCCCAGGGGTGGTCCCGCAGCCGCTCCGGGCGGCGCGCCGCACACCGCACCCGGTGCCCGGCGGCCAGCAGCCGGGGGACCAGCCGTCCGCCGATGTATCCGCTCGCACCGGTGACCAGGCAACGCATGCCCCATCCCTACCCCGGAAAAATGCGATGCCTCCCGCCGAGCGCGGAGGCGATGATGAAGCGTGTTCACCGGAGACTTCGAGGCGCATCTGACCGTGCGGTGCGGCGGGCGTGACGCCGAGGCGCTGGCGCGCTGGGCCGAGGTCCGCGGTCTGAAGTTCGTGCACATCGTGCTGGACCGGGGCCGCAGCCCCTCCCAGCCGATGCTGACGCTGCGCGCCCGGGGGACGCTGGAGGACGCCATGGCGGCCACCGAGCGGACCGCGCGGGCGCTGGCGGGCGACGGGTTCGACGTCGTGCGCACCAAGGTGGAGGCCGCCCCCTGGAACGAGGGGGTCCCGCGGACGGATCGGGACGCCGCCGCGCTGGGGCCCGGCCGCTACTTCGAGCACCACGTCAAGGTGCTGCAGGCCCCCGGGGAGGACCACGCCGGGCTGGACGCCCTGGTCGCGCCGCACGCCGCGCACCTGTCCCGCAACGCCCGCCGGGTGCGGGCGGACGGGGTCGCCGAACGCTTCGTCACCCAGCGCTGCCGCCTGGTCGGCGACGCGACCGCCGAACGCCGCCTGGACGCCCTGATCGCGGCGCTGCGCGGGCGCGGCGTGCGCATCGCCGAGGTGGAGCGGGAGTTCGTGGTGCACGACAGCGACGAGTCGTGGGACGCCGGGTGGATCGAGGAGGCGCCGCGATCATGACGCAGTCCTGGAACGAGATCGGCTGGGGCCCCTGGCCGCCGTCCACCCGGCTGCCGCAGGAGCCTCCCGCGGAGGACGTGCGCCGGCGGCTGCAGCTGCCGGTGTCGCTGCGGCCGGTGTCCGGCCCCGGAGTGGTGCAGCGCCCGGTGTTCGACCCCGCGCTGCTCCACTACGCCAGGGCGATGCGGGCCGGTGATCCGCAGTTCGAGGACCCGCGGGTCGGGGCCCGCTGGTACGCCGCCCGCCGGACCGCGTGCGACCACGTCATCACGGCGATCGCCGGCTCCGTCTGGCGGGACCACCTGGTGCTGCGCGGCAGCCTCCTGCTGGCCGCCTGGCTCGGCCCGGCCGCCCGCGAGCCCGGCGACCTGGACTTCGTGGTGCTGCCGCGGACGCTGAAGGCCGAGGACGGGAAGGCCGACCGGATGCTGGAGGAGCTGATCCGGCTGGCCGAGGACGCCTCCACGGGCACTCCCGTGGAGATCCGGGGCGGCGGCGCGGTGGAGGAGAGCATCTGGACCTATGACCGGGTGCCCGGCCGTCGTCTGGTGCTGCCCTGGCGCGCCGAGGGCCTGCCGTCGGGCCAGGTGCAGCTGGACTTCGTGTTCGGCGAGCACGTGGTGATGCTGCCCGAGCCGGTCCGCGTCCCGCGCGTGGACGGGCGGCCGTCCCCCGTGGTGTTCGGCGCGACCCCGGAGCTGTCCCTGGCCTGGAAGCTGCTGTGGCTGATCACCGACATGCATCCGCAGGCCAAGGACCTCTACGACGCGGCGCTGCTGGCGCAGGTCACGGACCTGGAGCCGCGTCTGCTGCGGGAGGTGCTGGCGGAGGCCTGGACGGCCCCGCCGCCGTATGGGGAGCTGACCAGGGCCGTGCGGGAGGTCGAGTGGGAGGAGTTCGTCAAGGAGTACCCGGCGCTGTCGGTCGAGCCTGAGGAGCTGGAGCGGAAGCTGCTGGAGAACGTCGCCGAGGCGTTCGCCGGAGCGGAGGAGCTCTCGGGCGACGCCTATGCGCAGAAGGTGGAGCGGCTGGCGCCCGCCCTCGAGCGGTGCCGCCGGCTGCCCGCCGAGGAGAGGGCGGACGCGCTGAAGGGCGTCCCCCTGCTCGACGCCGCGGTGATCCGCAATGAGCTGCTGGGGCGGACGCGCGCCGACATCGACGCCTCCTTCTGGGAGGTGGTGAACGGCGCCGGCGTCGACCCGGCGTTCTACCTGAAGAACACGCTGCTGATGCAGGAGTGCCTCGGCCCGCTGCGCGGCTGACGCCTCGCCCGCCCCCGGTTCGGCCGCCCGCGACGGGGCCGCGGCCCCGTCGCGGGGCGGGCGCCCGGGCTCGCCTGGCCGGGCCGGGTGCGGGCGGGC
>NZ_RRYT01000016.1 GCF_006363815.1 Thermomonospora catenispora | reverse complement strand
GGCGAGGCGCGGGTCGGCCCGCTCTCCCGCCCCGCCCGGCGGCGGATCGGCGGCCGGGGCGCCGGCGGGCCGCAGCACCGGCGCGGGCGGCGGAGGACGGCGGGCGGGAGAGGCGGTCGCCCCGGAGAAGTAGGCGGCGAAGCAACGGTCATAACGCGGCAGGTCGGCGGGGTCGGAGCACAGCGTCAGCCGGCCCGCCCAGTACACGTCGGACGGATCCAGCACGTCCAGGTGCTCCAGGGCGCGCAGCATGGCCTGCACCCGTTCGGGGTCGGCGGCGATCCCGGCGGCCCGCACCGTGCGGGCGAAGCCCGCGATGGTCTCGGTGACGGTCCGCATCGGCGGCTCAGCCCCCGCCGAGCAGGACGTCCAGGCCGCCGGCGGTCACCCGCCGTTGGTCCTCGCGGTACTTCAGGACGGCGCCGAGGGTGAGCGCGGCGCTGTCGGGGTCCAGATCGCGGGCGCCGAGCGCGACCAGCGCCTGGGCCCAGTCCAGGCTCTCGGCCACCCCGGGCGGCTTGAGCAGGTCCTCGGCGCGCAGCCGCTGGGCGGCGCGGGCGACCTGCTCGGCCAGCCGGTCGGCGACGTGCGGCAGCCGTCGCCGGATGACGGCGACCTCCCGTTCGTAGGAGGGGTGCTCCAGCCAGTGGTAGAGGCAGCGGCGCTTGAGGGCGTCGTGGACCTCGCGGGTCCGGTTGGAGGTGAGCACCACCGACGGCGGCTCCGCGGCGCGGACGGTGCCCAGCTCCGGGATGGAGATGGCGAAGTCCGACAGCATCTCCAGCAGGAACGCCTCGAACTCGTCGTCGGCCCGGTCCACCTCGTCGATGAGCAGCACGCTCGGCGCGGTCTCCAGGGCGCGCAGCAGCGGCCGGGCCAGCAGGAACCGCCGGTCGTACAGCTCGGACTCCAGCCGGTCCACGTCGGTGACCCCCGCCGCCTCGGCCGCCCGCAGGTGCAGCAGCTGGCGGGGGAAGTCCCAGTCGTAGAGCGCCTGCGCGGCGTCCAGGCCCTCGTAGCACTGCAGCCGGATCAGCGGCGCGTCGAGCGCCCGGGCGAGCGCGGCGGCCAGCGCGGTCTTGCCGACGCCCGCCTCGCCCTCCAGGAACAGCGGACGGCGCATCCGCAGGGCCAGGAACGCGGCGGTGGCCAGTCCCTCGTCGGCCAGGTAGCCGTGCTCCTCCAGCAGCCGCGCCAGCTCGTCGGGAGAGCCGATGCCCGCGGCGTCGCAAGTCACCCGATCAGGCTACTGACCGAAACCCCGTTGTGGAACGCACCGAAATTTCCTATAAAGCCGATTGACTTTATCGTATTCTTGCCCCAGCATCGGGTGCCATGGACGACGACCTCACCAACGAGGCCACCTACGAACACGCACGGTCACGAGATCGGCTCATCGCGTCATCCCTCACCCGCCGACGTCTGCTGCAGGCGTCCGCCGGCGCCGGGCTGGCGATGGGCGCCGGACCGGTCCTGGCCCGCCCCGCCCGCGCCGACGACCCCCCGATCGTCAAGCCCCTGCCGCCCGAGCTGTTCATCGTCCACGGCTCGAACGCCGAGATGCGCTGGGAGGCGATGCGGGGACAGGGCTACTTCACCCCCGCGGACCGGTTCTTCGTCCGCAACCACGTCGCCACCCCCCGGATCGACGTGCGCACCTGGCGGCTCAAGGTGTGGGGCACCGGCCTGCGCGGCTCCCCCGCCCTGGAGAACGCCGTCGAGTTCAGCTACGAGGACCTGCTGGCGCTGCCCGCCGTGACCCGCACCGTGACCATCGAGTGCACCGGCAACGGCCGCGCCCTCTTCACCCGCCAGCAGGGGCAGCAGGTGTCCGGCACCCCCTGGCTGCTGGGCGCCGCCGGAGTGGCGCGCTGGCGCGGGGTTCCGCTGGCGCACGTCCTGGAACGCGCCGGGATCACCGAGCGGGCGGTGGACGTGATGCCGCGCGGCCTGGACGCCGACTACGTCGACGGGGGCGAGAACCTGGGCCGGGTGCGCCGTCCGCTGCCGGTGGAGAAGGCGCTGGACGACGTGCTGCTGGCGTACGAGATGAACGGCCGCCCGCTGCCGCCCGACCACGGCTTCCCGGTGCGCGTCGTGGTGCCGTCCTGGGTGGGGATCGCGTCCATCAAGTGGGTCGGCGACATCCAGGTGTCGGACACGCCGCTGTTCTCGCCCTGGAACACCCGCTACTACCGGCTGTTCGGCCCCGACCACCCGCCCGAGGGCAGCGCGCCGCTCACCCGGCTGAGCCTCAAGAGCGCCTTCGAGCTGCCCTGGGACGCCCGGCTGCCCCACCGCCGGGAGCACCGCCTGACCGGCCGCTCCTGGTCGGGCAACGGACGCATTCGGCGGGTGGAGGTGAGCACCGACGGCGGCGCGACCTGGCGCCCGGCGGTCCTGCGCGGACCGCGCGCCGAGCACGGCTGGGTGCAGTGGGAGTACCGCTGGCGACGCCCGCGGCCCGGAGCCCACGAGCTGCTGGCGCGCGCCACCGACGAGACCGGCGCGACCCAGCCCGACACCACCCCGTTCAACACCCTCGGTTATCTCTTCGACGCCGTCGCGCGGCATCCGGTCACGGTGGTCTGACCTCACCGGTATAGCCCGGTGCGGTCACCCGATGTGACGATGCAGCCGACAACGGGAGGATCTTCATGGCCCTGTGGAAGCCCGACCCGACGTTCTACCCCTCGCCCCGCGACGCCGCGGCGGCCCCGCCCGAGAAGCTCGCCTACGTCGCCGCCTTCGACCGTTCCGCCGCCAAGCCCGACGCCATCGCCGTGCTGGACGTCGACCCCGACTCCGGCTCCTACGGCCAGGTGGTGGGCTGGACCGAGCTGCCCTACCCCGGCGACGAGCTGCACCACTTCGGGTGGAACGCCTGCTCCAGCTCCCTGTGCCCCTCCTCGCCGCACCCGCACGTGGAGCGGCGCTACCTGATCGTCCCGGGGCTGCGGTCCTCGCGGATCTACGTCCTCGACACCAAGGAGCAGCCCACCAGCCCGCAGATCGTCAAGGTGCTGGAGCCCGAGGAGCTGGCCAAGCGCGCCGGCTACTCCCGCCCGCACACGGTGCACTGCGGCCCGGAGGGGCTGTATGTGACCGCGCTCGGCGGCGCCAACGGCGAGGACGGCCCCGGCGGGATCGCACTGCTGGACCACAACTCCTTCGAGGTGCTGGGCCGCTGGGAGGTCGACCGGGGGCCGCAGTACCTCGCTTACGACGCCTGGTGGCACATCGCCCACGACGTGCTGGTGACCTCCGAGTGGGGCACCCCGTCGATGGTGGAGGACGGGGTGGTCGGCGAGCTGCTGCTGGGCCGCAAGTACGGCCACTCCCTGCACTTCTTCGACCTGCGCAAGCGCCGCCACGTGCAGACTGTGGACCTGGGCGACGAGCACCAGATGGTGCTGGAGCTGCGGCCCGCCCACGACCCGACCAAGCAGTACGGGTTCGTCGGCGTGGTGGTGAACGTGGAGGACCTGTCGGCCTCGGTGTGGCTGTGGCACCGCGAGGGCGACGAGTTCGCCGCCACCAAGGTCATCACCATCCCCGCCGAGACGCCGGGCCCCGACGACCGGGCCGCCCTGCCGCCGGTGATCGAGCCCTTCGGGGCGGTGCCGCCGCTGGTCACCGACATCGACCTGTCGGTGGACGACAAGTGGCTGTACGTGTCCTGCTGGGGCACCGGGGAGCTCAAGCGCTACGACGTGTCCGACCCCTTCCACCCGGTCGAGGCCGGGTCGGTGCGGATCGGCGGCATCACCCGCCGCACGCCGCACCCGGCGGCGCCCGACCTGCCGCTGGCGGGCGGACCGCAGATGGTGGAGGTCAGCCGGGACGGCAAGCGGGTGTATGTGACCAACTCGCTGTACGGGGCGTGGGACGACCAGTTCTACCCCGACGGGGTCGGCGCCTGGATGATCAAGCTCGACTCGGGCGAGGACCTGACGTTCGACGAGCGGTTCTTCCCGCACGGTGACGACTTCCGGGGGCTGCGCCCGCACCAGACCCGGCTGCAGGGCGGGGACGCCTCCTCGGACTCCTACTGCTATCCGTGACCGAGGGATCTCTGGCGGCGCTGGTCGCGCTCGGCGCGTTCCACGGTCTGAACCCGGGCATGGGCTGGCTGTTCGCGGTCGCGCGCGGCCTGCAGGAGAGGGCCCGTGCCCGGGTGCTGGAGTCGATCCCGGCGATCGCCGCCGGCCACGCCGCCTCGGTGGGGGTGGTCGCCGTCCTGGTGGCGCTGACCCAGTCGGTGGTGGCCACCCGCATCGTGGCGATCGTCGGCGGCGCGGTCCTGGTCGGGTTCGGCCTGTGGCGGCTGCTGTCGCAGCGGCACTTCCGCTGGGTGGGGATGCGCCTGTCGCTGTGGCAGCTGGCGGGCTGGTCGTTCCTGATGTCCTCGGTGCACGGGGCGGGGCTGATGCTGGTGCCGGTGATCACCGCGTCCGGCGGGGCGGCGGTCGGCGGCCACGATCACGGGCTGGGCGCCGCCCAGGGCAGCGCCGTGATGTCGGGGATCTTCGTGACCGGGGTGCACACCCTCGCGATGTTCCTGGTGGCCGGGGCGATCGCGGTGGTGGTGTACGAGATCGTCGGACTCACGGTGCTGCGCCGGACCTGGTTCAACCTGGACCGCGTCTGGGCGTTGGCGCTGATCGGCGCGGGCGCCGTCACCGTCCTCACCGCCTGACGGGCCGCGCCCTCCCGTCTCCGGCGCGTCCCGGCGACCATCGGATCGGCGGCGTGCGCGCCCCGGCCCGCCCGGCCGGGTCCTGAGGCGCGAACGTCCCGACCCGGTGTTCGCGCCGGCCGGAGGGCACCGCCTCATGGGCGCGCCGTCGGGCGCGTTCCGCCCGTTCCGCCCGTCGATCGGCGCACGGGCCCGCGCCCTCGCCGACGGGCCGCCGACGGATCGCCGACGGCGTGCGGCGACGTCCGGCCACGGCCGCTCCCCCGGGCCGGGGTCCTCCGAGGGGGCGGCCGGGGCGCGTGGGAGGATGGTCCCGTCATGACAGCCCCGTTGCCTTTCCGGGTCCTGCGGGCGACCGTGTTCGCCACGGTCTGCACCGGGCTGGGCGTCATGGCGCATCTGACGGGAGCGGCGGCGCCCCCGCCCTCGAGCGTCCTGGCCGGGCTGATCGTGTCGCTGGCGGCGGCCCTTCCCGTGCTGGGCCGGGAACGGTCGGTGAACGTGCTGTTGCCGCTGCTGGCGGCCCTGCAGGTCGTGCTGCACCTGCTGTTCGCGCTGTCCGCCCCGCCGGCCCCGGCCGTCCCCGAGGCCGTCGCGCCTCCGGCGGGGCACGCGCACGGGCCGCTGCCCGCCGACGCGGTCATGGTGGTGCTGCACGGCTGCGCGGTGACCCTGACCGCCCTGTGGCTGTCGTGGGGCGAGGCGCTGCTGTGGTCGGCGCTGCACCGGCTGGCCCTGCGCTTCGTGCGGATCGTCCTCGCCTGGGCGCTGCCGGAGCCGGTGCCGCGGGAGGCGCCGGCCTTCGCCGAGCCCTTGCCGCCGCTGCAGGCCGTGCTGCGGCACGCCGTCAGCCGCCGCGGCCCGCCGCGCCCTCTCTGATCACCGCCGTCACCCGGCCCGGGTCGCGGGCCGGCCGCCCGCGCACGCCGTGCGGGCGATCGAACCTGAACGCCCGTCCCGGCGCAGCCGTGCGCCCCCCTCCCCGGCAGGGCTCCCTCCGGCGCCCGCCGCAGGGCGGGCCGTGCACGCCTGCCGCCGGCCGATCAGAGAAGAGCGCTCCATGAACCTTCGACGCATCTCCCTGACGACCGCCGCGGCGCTGCTGGCCGTCGCGCCGCTGAGCGCCTGCGGCGCGGACGCCGAGGCCCCCGCGGCCCCGGCCGCGGGCTCGCCCCGCGTCGCGCTGTCGATCACCGATCCGTGGGTCAAGGCCGCCGAGTCCGGCACGACCGCCGTGTTCGGCACCCTGGTCAACCGCACCGGCGAGCCGGTGACGGTGGTCTCCGGCTCCTCCCCGGTCGCGGGCTCGGTCGAGCTCCACGAGGTCGTCGCCGGCTCCGGCGGCGCCACGACGATGCGGGCCAAGCCGGGCGGCTTCACCGTCCCGGCGGGCGGCTCGCACCGCCTGGCCCCCGGCGGGGACCACATCATGCTGATGGACCTCAAGCGGCCGGTGGAACCGGGCGCCGAGATCCCCCTGACGCTGCGGTTGAGCGACGGCGCCACCGTCTCCTTCACCGCGGTGGCCAAGGAGTTCTCCGGCGCCAAGGAGAGCTACGACCCCTCCGAGCACCACGACCACGGGTGATCCGATGACCCCGTCACGACACCGTCTGAGCCGGCGGGGGCTGCTGACGGGCGGTGCCGCCGCGGCGGCGGCGGGTGCGCTGGCGGCCTGCTCCGACGAGCGGGCCGCCGATCCCCGCCCCTCCGCCGCGCCCACCGCCGGCTCGGCCGTCGAACCCTTCCACGGCCCGCACCAGGCGGGCATCGCCACCCTCCCCCAGGCCCACGCCGTCTTCCTCGGCCTGGACCTGCGCAAGGGCACCGGGCGCACGGAGCTGGCCCGGCTGATGCGGCTGCTGACCGACGACGCCCGGCGGCTCACCCAGGGCCGCCCGGCGCTGGCCGACCCCGAACCCGAGCTGGCCTCTCCGCCGTCCCGGCTGACCTTCACCTTCGGGTTCGGCCCCGGGCTGTTCGAGGCGGCCGGGCTGGAGAGGCTGCGGCCCGAGGGGGTGCGCCCGCTGCCGTCGTTCAAGGTCGACCGGCTGGAGGACCGCTGGAGCGGCGGCGACCTGCTGGTGCAGATCTGCTGCGACGACCCGATCACGCTGGCCCACGCCCTGCGCGTGACGGTCAAGGACGCCCGGGCCTTCGCCCGCGTGCGCTGGGTGCAGCGCGGATTCCGGCGCAGCCCCGGCGTCGAGGCCGGGTGGGCCGCCCAGCGCAACCTGATGGGGCAGCTCGACGGGACCGTCAATCCCGTGCCCGGCACGGCGGACTTCGACCGCGCCGTGTGGGTGCAGGACGGGCCCGAGTGGCTGCGCGGCGGCACCACGCTGGTGCTGCGGCGCATCCGCATGGAGCTGGAGAAGTGGGACGAGGTCGATCCGGCCGGCAAGGAGTTCGCCGTCGGCCGCAGGCTGGGCAGCGGGGCGCCGCTGACCGGCCGGCGCGAGCACGACGAGCCGGACTTCGAGGCGGTGGACTCGGCGGGCCTCCCGGTGATCGCCGAGAACGCCCACATCCGGCTGGCCCGCGTCGGCTCCCCGCGGTTGCGGATGCTGCGCCGCCCCTACAACTACGACGAGGGCCCGACCGCCGACGGCCGCTCGGACGCGGGCCTGCTGTTCGCCGCCTACCAGGCCGACGTCGACCGGCAGTTCGTCCCCGTCCAGCGCCGCCTCGACGAGGGCGGCGACCTGCTCAACCTGTGGACGACCCCGATCGGCTCGGCCGTCTTCGCCGTCCCGCCGGGTTGTGGCGAAGGCGGCTGGATCGGCCAGGGCCTGCTGGGCTGACCGTCGTGCCGGGCGGGCGTCCGGTGCGGCGCCCGCCCGGCGCGGGGCCGTCAGGCCGGGCGCCGCGGCGTCCCGGCGTCCCGCTCGGCGATCAGGGCGGCCGCCGCCAGGACCGTCCCGTCCCGGCCCGGCGCACCCGACAGCTGCAGCCCGATGGGCATGCCGTCGCGGTCCCGCCCCGCGGGCACCGCCACCGCGGGCAGTCCGGCGATGCTCTGCGGCAGCGTCCAGGGGACGACCGCCCGTGCGAACGGCCGGGGCCCGTCGGCGGTGTCGACGGTGGCGGCGCGGGAGGGGTGCGGCGGCCCGGGGCAGACCGCGCCGAGCAGCAGCGTGCCGAGGTCCAGGCGGGCCAGCAGTCCGGCCCGGTAGCGGGCGACGGTGCGTCGGGCGTCCCGGTAGAGGTCGTCGGTGACGCCGTCGCCGAGCCTCAGCATGTCCCGTACGGGCTCGGTGCACAGCTCCACCGAGGAGCCCGGATCGTCCGCGTACAGCCGGGCGCCCTCGTGCAGCAGCATCGTCATGTAGCCGTCGACGACGTCCTCCGGCGGCGCGACGTCCTCGGTGAGCACCCGCCATCCGAGCTCCGCGAAACGGCGGGCGGCCGCGGCGAGGGCCTCGGCGTGGTCCGGGTGGAGCCCGTCGTCGGGGGCGACGACGACGGTTCCGGGGTCCGGGGCGTCCTGCGGGGAGACGGGCCAGCCGCCGAGGGCCTCATGGGCCGCCCGCAGGTCCGAGAGCGTCCCGGCGAGCGGACCCACATGGTCGAACGACCGCGACAGCAGCCGGACGCCGCGGTCGCTGACGGCGCCGCGGGTGGGTTTGAACCCCCACACCCCGCACAGGGCGGCGGGCATCCGGATCGAGCCGGCGGTGTCGGTGCCCAGGGCCAGGCAGGCGGTCCCGGTGGCGACGGCCACCGCCGACCCGGAGCTGGAACCGCCGGGGTCGCGGGCCGGGTCCCAGGGGTTGGCCACGGGGGTCAGCGAGGCGGCATCCCGCCCGCTCAGGCTCCAGCCGAACTCGGGGCTGCGGGTCACGCCCACCACGATCGCCCCGGCCGCGCGCAGCCGCCGCACGGCCTCGGCGTCGGCGGAGGCGATCCGCCCGGCGAAGGCGCGGCTGCCGTAGCCGACCTCGGCGCCCGCCACGTCGATCAGTTCCTTGACCGCGACGGGCACGCCGAACAGCGGCCCCATCGGCTCCTCGCCCATGCGCCGGTCCAGTCGCTCCGCCTCGGCCCGCGCCGTCTCGGCGAGCACCGTCGTGTAGGCCCCGAGCGGCCCGGACGCCTCGATGCGGCGCAGGCACTCTTCGACGATCTGGGACGGCGTGGCCTCTCCGCCGCGGTAGAGCGCGTGCAGTTCCGCGACGCTCCGGCCGATCCAGGTGTCCATGACCGTCACCATGTCCGGTCCTCGCGGTCGCTTCAAGCGGCCTCCGGCGCGGCGACCGCTCCGGCCGCGACGAGGGACGGGCCCCGTCGCCTCCCGGCGCCGGTCAGGGGCGGCCGATGCGCACCCGCCACTCCTGCGGCCCTTCCTCCAGGTACTCCCAGGTGTACTCGCCGGGGAAGCGCTCGGCGAACTGGTGGCGCAGCGGGGCGGGGTCGTGGTCGTTGACGAGGACGAGGGCCGCGCCGGGGGCGAGGGCGCGGAAGGCGGCGAAGATCCGCTCGTGCCGCCGGGCGTGCGGAACGGCGCGGACGTCCAGCTCCTCCTCGGCCGCGGCCGCCTCCGGTCCGCCCGCCGCGGCGGGAACCCGGTGATCGTCGCAGGCGCAGGGGCGGCTCTCGGAGACGGTGTGCGCGGCCTCGCCGAGGATCTCGTGCATGCCGGCCAGCAGCCCGGTCAGCGCGATCCCGCCCTCGACCAGGGCGGGCAGCAGGAGGTCGTTCTCCTTCTCCAGGTGCGCCTGGAACAGGGCGTCCAGCGCGGCGGCGGCGCCGACGACCTCTCCGGGGGTGCGGGCCTCGCGCAGTTCCCCGGCCAGCTCCCGCAGCCGGGCGTGCTCCCCGGTCATGGCCTCCACCAGCAGGCGGGTGCCGGGCAGCCCGGCGCCGGCGGCGTACAGGGTCCGCTCCTCGGCCAGGGCGTGCGGGATCACCTCCGCGAAGAGGAAGTCGACCATGGCCGCCCGCGGGCCGGCGGAGGGCGCCAGCCGGTCGATCGAGCGGCGGACGGTGAGGGCGTGGTCGGCCACGGTGCGGGCGAGCCGGGCGTGGTGGTCGCGGATCGCCGTCATGGTGGCCTGCTGGGCGTAATCGTTGGGCGGCTCGCCGGGCCGGCCGTCGGGCGGGTCCTCGGGCGGGTGCGGTGCGGTGGTCATGGGGCTCCTCCGGTTCGGCCCGTCTTTTTCACGGCCGAAGTTGTATTTACAGCAAGCATCGTACAAACTCAAGGCATGAGCGAGCATCCCGCCGCCCCCGACCCGCGGGCCCACCGGGTCCTGGCGGACATGAGCCGGGTGGCCGTCCTGGAGGCGTTGCGCAGGGCGGGGCGGCCCTTGTCGGTGCCCGAGATCGCCGCCGAGGTGGGCCTGCACCCCAACACGGTGCGCGGCCACCTGGCCCAGCTGGCCGAGCACGGCTACGTCCACGGCGAACCGGAGGACCGGCAGCGGCCCGGCCGGCCCCGTCTGCTGTACTCGGTCACCGGCAAGCGGGCCGAGGGAGAGCGGCGCAACTACCGGCTGCTGGCCGAGGCGCTGATCGCCTACCTGGTGGAGCAGGACGAGGAGCGCGCCGCCGCGACCGCCGCCGGGCGCTCCTACGGCAGGCGGCTGGTCCACCGCGACCCCGGCGTCGAGACCGACGCCGAGGCCGGCGTCCGCCAGATCGTCGACCTGCTGGCCGAGATCGGCTTCCAGCCCCGTCTCTCCCCCGACGGCGCCCGCATCGACCTGCACCACTGCCCGTTCCGGGAACTGGCCGAACGCCATCCCGACGCGGTGTGCGGAATGCACCTGGGCATCATGCGCGGCGCGCTGGCCGAGCTCGGCGCCCCCGTCGAGGTCGCCGCCCTGCTGCCGTTCGTGACCCCGGGCCGCTGCGAGGCGCGGCTGCGGCGCCCGCCGGACGACGCACGATGACCGGCCCGATGACCTGCACGACGACCTGCACGGCGGGCGACGCGATGAGCGGCCGGGTGAGCGCCCCGGCGGGCGACGCGGCCTCCCGCCCCCGCGTCGCGACGCGCCGGCCGCCGCCGGCGGGCGCGGCGTCCCTTGCAGCCGGACCGCGGGGCGGGCCGGCCCTCGCCTCCGGCCTCTCCCGTCCCCGTCTCTCCCGCACCGGAAGGAGACCCCGATGACCACGGCCGACCTGCGGCCCCGGCCGCCCGTGCAGCGGCCCCCGCGGCCGCCGCGCCGGCCCGCCTCCTGGCATCTGCGGGCCAACGTCGTGGTGCTGGCCTGGCTGGCGCTGACCGTGGCGGCGGCCCTGGCGCGGGGGGCGCTGCCGGCGCCCCGCTGGCTGCTGATCCACCTGTTCCTGCTGGGGGCGGTGACCAACGCCGTCGTGACCTGGAGCGAGCACTTCGCGAACACGCTGCTGCGGCTGCCGTCGCCGCCCCGCTGGTGGCCGCCGGCCCGGCTGGGCGCGTTGAACGCCGGGGCGGCGGCCGTGCTGGGCGGGACGGTCGGCGGCCTCCCCCCGCTGGCGGTCGCCGGCGCCGCCGTCGTGGTCCTCGTCGTCGCCTGGCACTGCGGACGGCTGACCGTGGGGGCGCGCCGGGCGCTGGGCGGGCGGTTCTCCCATGTGCGGGACTGGTACGTGTGCGCGGGCGCCGCCCTGGTCGTCGGGGGGACGCTGGGCGGCCTGATGGTCTCCGAACGGGCGCCGCAGGCCTGGCATCCCCGGCTGGAGGCCGCCCACCTGCACGCCAACCTGTTCGGCTGGGTGGGCCTGACGGTGCTGGGGACGCTGTTCACGCTGTGGCCCACGGTGCTGCGCACCAGGATCGACGAGGGGACCGGCCCGCTGGCCCGCCGTTCGCTGCGCCTGGCGGCGCCCGGCCTCGCCCTGGCGGTGGGCGGGCTGCTGGGCGGAGCGCGCTGGATCGCCGCGGCCGGGCTGCTGCTGTACGCGGCGGCGGCGCTGACGGCGCTGACGCCGTTCCTGCGGACGGCGCGGCGACGCCGCCCGCACACGGCGGCCTCGTGGACGCTGGCGGCCGGAACGGCCTGGTTCGTCGTCGCGCTGGCCGCGGCCTCGGTCGTGGTGGCCACCCGTCCCGTCGACGAGGTCGCCGGGGCCCTGGAGCCGACGGTGCCGCTGGTGGCGGCGGGGTTCGCGGGCCATGTCCTGGTCGGTTCGCTAATCTTCCTGCTGCCGGTCGTGCTGGGCGGCGGTCCGGCGGCGCTGAAGCGGAACGCGGCGCTGCTGGAGCGGGGCTGGGCGCTCCGGCTGGCCGGCACCACCGTCGCGGTGCCGCTGACGGCGTTGCCCGTCCCGGCCTGGGCGGTGCACGCCGCCTGGGCGCTGGTGCTGGCGGCGTTGGGCTCCTTCGTGGCGGTCGCGGCGTTCGCCGTGGCGCGCTCGCGCGGGTTGCGGCTCTCCCCGCCGGCGGCGGGCGCGCTGACCGGCGCGCTGCTCACGGCGCTGGCGGTGGCCGTGGCGGTGAGCGGCGATCCGGCCCCGGCGACCCGGTCGGTGGCGGGAGGGGGCGTGCAGACGGTGGACGTCACGCTGTCGGGCATGCGGATCCGTCCGTCGGTGATCGAGGCCGCCCCCGGGACCCGGCTGGTGCTGCGGGTGACCAACGCCGACGCCCAGCGTCACGACCTGCGCCTGGCGACCGGCGAGCGCACCCCTCTGCTGCGCGCCGGCCAGACCGCCACGCTGCGCCTGCCCCCGCTCACCGGCTCGATCGAGGGCTGGTGCACCGTCGCCGGGCACCGGGCCGCCGGGATGACCATGACCATCAAGGTCGCCGGGACCGACCCGGCCACGGGGCGCGCCGTTCATTCCGAGGCCCACTCCGGGGCGGCGTCCCCCGCGCCCCTCGACCTGGCGGCGCCGCCGCTCCCCGGCACGGGACCGGCCGACGCCGCGCTCGAGCCGGCGCCGGGCGGCGCCGAGCACCGTCTCCAGATCCGCGCCACCGAGGCGGAGCTGCAGGTGGCGCCCGGCGTCCGGCAGCGCATGTGGACGTTCGGCGGAACGGTGCCCGGGCCGGTGCTGCGCGGCAAGGTGGGCGACGTGTTCACCATCACCTTCGTCAACGACGCGGCGATGGGGCACGGCATCGACGTCCACGCCGGCTCGCTGGCCCCCGACCGGCCCATGCGCACCATCCAGCCGGGGGAACGGCTGACCTACCGGTTCAAGGCCGAGCGGGCGGGCGCCTGGCTGTACCACTGCTCCACGGCGCCGATGATGCAGCACATCGCCAACGGCATGTACGGGGCCGTCATCATCGACCCGCCCGACCTGCCGCGGGCCGACCGCGAGTACCTGCTGGTCCAGGGCGAGCTGTACCTGGGGCGGCCGGGTGAGGCCGGGCAGGTCGCCAAGATGCGCGAGGGGCGTCCCGACGCCTGGATGTTCAACGGCATGGCCGCCGGATACGACCACGCCCCGCTGACCGCGCGGGTCGGCGAGCGGGTCCGGATCTGGGTCGTGGCGGCCGGCCCCTCCTCGGGGACGTCCTTCCACATCGTCGGGGCGCAGTTCGACACGGTCTACAAGGAGGGCGCCTACCTGCTGCGGCGCGGGGATCCGGGCGGCGCGCAGGCGCTCGACCTGGCCGCCGCGCAGGGCGGCTTCGTCGAGACGGTCTTCCCCGAGGCCGGGCGCTACCCCTTCGTCGACCACGACATGCGGCACGGCGAGGCGGGCGCTCACGGGTTCTTCGAGGTGCGCCGATGACCTGGTGGTCGGTGGTCCGCTTCCTGCACGTCACCTCGGCGGCCCTGTGGGTCGGCGGCCAGCTCACCGTCTCCCTGGTGGTGCTGCCGCTGGCCCGCCGCCTGCTGGACCCGCGACAGCGGGGCCGGGTGCTGCGCGAGGTGGGCCGCCGTTTCGGCGCGTTCACCGGTCTGGTGTTCCTGCCCGTGCAGCTCTCCACCGGGGTCGCGATCGCCTGGCACAAGGGCGTGACCCCCTCCTCGCTCGCCCAGCCGGGTTACGGCCGCATCCTCGCCGCCAAGCTGCTGCTGTTCTGCGCGGTGATGGCCGCCGCCGCGCTGCACGGACGGGCCAACGGGCGGGGCCGGCCCGCCTTCGCCCGGGCGATGGCGATCACCTCGCTGGTGGGGTCCGTCGGCATCGTGCTGCTGGCCACCGCCCTGCCTCCCACCTGACCGGCCGAAACGGGCGCCTCTAGGCTCCGCGCCGCCCCACCCGGGTCAGATCGATGTCGATGTCGTAGGGAACGGACACCACCAGCCGGTCGTGGTGAATGCCGGCCAGCGCGTAGCACGTGGTCGCCGGATCCAGCTCGCAGACGTAGACCGCGGTCCCGCCGGCGTCGTTCTCCGCCCGCCGAAAATGCCGGACGCCCGCCCTCGTGCACGAGCAGGTTGACAACGCGGCTGTGCCGCTTCTCTCGCGGGCTCTCGAAAGCGAGGCTCCCGTCGATCAGTTCCGTGTGGCGGGGCAGGCCCTCCGTCCGAAGGAAGTCATCGGCGGTGAAACCGCCCGGCGGCGGGATCACCCAGCCCGACAGTGCGGCGGCACCCATGAGATCACTTTCTGCGACGGAGTCCGACAGTCGTTCGCGGAACCATGTACCACCCACTGTCCCACTGCCGTCGGCGTCACGCCGTGGAACTCCGCCGTTCTCCCCGCCGCAAGGCCTCCTCCGGCACGCACCGGTCAGCGGTCGGGGGGTTCGTGCTCGGCCAGGAGGGCGCGGAGCTCGGCGAGATGGCGGGCGGCGCGGGCCTTCTCCGCGCCGTTGATGCCCATGGCGCCGAGAGAGGTGCCGTCGGACAGGTCGAGGGTGGGCCAGGGGTCGCCCTCGGCCATCGTGACGCGCACGACCTCGGCCCAGGCCAGGCGGCGGGTGCGGAAGGCGTTGACGACGGTGAGGCCGTGCTCGTCGGCCTCGACGCGGCAACGCGCGAACATGTGCAGCAGCCACCCCCCGAACAGGCCGAGCACCACCAGCAGGAGCCGGTCGAAGAGCGTGAACTGGGGGGCCACCACGACGGCGAGCACGATCATGCCGAGCACGATCACGCCCGCCATCGTGTAGGCGACGATCCGGGTGCGGCGCGGGCGCCACACCCGGATCGACGGCGTCTCGGCGGAACGCTCAGTCAACGATCTTGCTGATCGGCAGCTCGAGGATGTCGCGGGCGCCGGCCGCCTTGAGGGCGGGGATGAGGGTGTTGACGCCGCGCTTGGCGACCACCGACTCGACCGCGTGGGCCTCGCCGCCGGCCAGCGAGGTGACCGTGGGCGAGGACATGGCGGGCATGATGTCCAGCACCTTCTGCAGGTCGGCGGCGTCGACGTTCAGCTTGAGCAGGACCTGGCCGCGGGCCCGGATGACGCCCTGCAGGAGCAGGGCGATGTCCTCCATGGCGGCGCGCTTGGCCTCGTCCTCGTAGGCCTCCCGGTTGGCGACCAGCTCGGTGTAGCTGGTCAGCAGGGTGTCGAGGATGCGCAGGCCGTTCTTGCGGAGCGAGGACCCGGTCTCGGTGAGGTCCACGATCGCGTCGACGATGTCGGGGACCTTGGCCTCGGTGGCGCCGTAGGAGGGGACGACGGTGGCCTTGACGCCGTGCTTCTCCAGGAACCGCTGGGTCAGGGAGGGGAACTCGGTGGAGATCCGCACCCCCTCGGGCAGGTCGGAGACCTTCTGCCAGGGGGCGTCGTTGGGCACCGCCATGACCACGCGCACCGGGTTGGAGGTGGCCTTGGAGTACTTCAGCTCACCGAGGCTGACCACGTCGGAGTCGGTCTCGGTGATCCAGTCGCGACCGGTGATGCCCAGGTCGAACAGGCCCTGCTCGATGTAGGTGGGGATCTCCTGGGGGCGCAGCACCCGCACCCGGTCGATGCGCGGGTCGTCGATGGAGGCACGGTAGTCGCGGTCCGAGGAGCGGCGGACGGTCAGGTCCGCGGCGTCGAACAGCTCCATGGTCGCCTTCTCCAGCGACCCCTTGGGCAGAACGAGGGACAGCACAGTCTTGGCCTTTCGGTCGAAGGGATGTGGACGGTCCGGGGATCGGTCTAGGAGCCCGGATGCTCCGACAGATGCCCGGCGGGACCGTGGTGCCGCAGACCTCGCAGGGTCAGAGCCGTGTCAAGAGCGGCCACAGTCGCCTCCCATCCCTTGTCTTCGCGGCTGCCCGGCAGTCCGCTGCGATCCAGTGCCTGCTCAATGGTGTCACACGTGAGGACTCCGTTGCCCACCGGTGTGGCCTCGTCAAGGGCAACTCTGGTCAAACCCGCGGTGACGGAGTCGCAGACATAGTCGAAATGCGCGGTCTCGCCCCGAATGACCGCCCCCAGGCAGACCACCGCGTCCAGGTCGCGGGCCAGCTGCTGGGCGATCACCGGCAGCTCCAGCGCGCCGGCCACCCGGACCACCACCGGATCCTCGACGCCGCACTCCCCCGCCGCCAGCACCGCCCGCTCCAGCAGCCGGTCGGTGACCTGGGCGTGCCAGCGGGTGCAGGCGATGCCGAGGGTCACCCCGGCGGCGTGCACGACGGTCTGCTCAGGGCGTCCGATGCCGCTCATGATCGGTTCTCCTCCGAAGGACGGGGACGGGCGGTCACACCAGGTCCTCGATCCGGTGGCCGAGCCGATCCCGTTTGACGGACAGGTAGCGACGGTTGTGCTCGGTGACCACGACCGGCATCGGCACCCGGCCGCGCACCGTCAGGCCGAAGCCCTCCAGCCCGGCGAGCTTGGCCGGGTTGTTGGTCAGCACCCGGACCGAGCGCACCCCCAGATCCAGCAGCATATGGGCGGCGTTGGAGTACTCCCGGGCGTCGGCGGGCAGCCCCAGCTCCAGGTTGGCGTCCACGGTGTCGTGCCCGGCGTCCTGCAGCGCGTACGCCTTGAGCTTGGCCAGCAGCCCGATGCCGCGGCCCTCGTGACCGCGCAGGTACAGCACCGCGCCGCGGCCCTCGGCGGCGATGGCCTCCATGGCGGCGTCGAGCTGGAAGCCGCAGTCGCAGCGCTCGGAGTGCAGCACGTCCCCGGTGAGGCACTCGGAGTGGATGCGCACCAGCAGGTCCTCGCCGTCGCCCAGGTCGCCGTAGACCAGGGCGACGTGCTCGCCGCCGTCGACGGCGCTGGAGAACCCGATGGCGCGCCAGAGGCCGTACCGGTTGGGCAGCCGGGTCTCGACCTCGCGGCGCACCATCGACTCGGTGCGCTTGCGGTACTCCACGAGCTGCTCGATGGAGATCAGCTTCAGGCCGTGCTCCTTGGCGAAGACCTGCAGCTCCGGCAGCCGGGCCATGGTGCCGTCGTCGTTGACCACCTCGGCCAGCACCCCGGCGGGCGGCAGCCCGGCCAGCCGGGCCAGATCCACGGCCGCCTCGGTGTGGCCGCGGCGGACCAGCACCCCGCCCTCGCGGTAGCGCAGCGGGAAGACGTGGCCGGGTCGCACCAGGTCCTGCGCCGTGGTGGCCGGGTCGCACAGCAGCCGGATGGTGTGCGCGCGGTCGGCGGCGGAGATGCCGGTGGTGACGCCCTCACGGGCGTCCACGCTGACGGTGAACGCGGTGCGCATCCGGTCGCCGTTCTGCGCGGTCATCAGCGGGATGTGCAGCCGGTCCAGGTCCTCACCGAGCATCGGCACGCAGATCACGCCGCTGGTGTGACGGATGGTGAACGCCAGCAGCTCGGGGGTGGCCTTGGCGGCGGCGAAGATGATGTCGCCCTCGTTCTCCCGGTCCTCGTCGTCGACCACCACGACGGCCTTGCCCGCCGCCAGGTCGGCCAGCGCGTCCTCGATGGGGTCGAAGATGCCGTCGTTCACCATGCCGTCCGCCTCATCTCCCAGGTCTGCCTGATCGCCCACGGGCGTCCCGTCCCATGCCTCGCCGGTCATGTCCGCTCCCCGTGCGCCCACGGCGCGCCCTGCGGCACCGGCTCTCCCCGTCTCGTGCTCCGCGTCCGCCCCGTCGTCGCGGCCCCGCGCCCCCGCGGGCCCTCCTCCGCCGGCGTCGGATCCGCCGCGGAGCGGAGGCCCTCCCGCCGACGGGCCCGGTACTGGCGCAGCCAGTCGCGGTAGCCGACCAGCACCATCACCAGGAACACCCCGTACACCGCGCCGGACACCACCAGCCCGGACGCGAACGCCAACGGCACGCCGACCAGGTCGACGGCGATCCACACCAGCCAGAAGTCGGTCAGCGCCCGTCCCTGCGCGTAGGTGGCCACGGCGCTGCCGACGAAGATGTAGGCGTCCGGCAGCGGCGCCCACGACCAGCCGGTGGCCGCGAAGAACGCGGCGACCAGCGCGGTGCCGGCGGCCATCGCGCCGAGCAGGGCGAGCCGCTCCCGCCCGGTGGCCGGGCGCACCGGCAGGCCGTCACCGGTCCGGCCCCGGGACCACTTCCACCAGCCCCACGCCGCCAGCGCGCCGAACATCGCCTGCTTGAGCGCGTTCCCCGCCAGCCCGGCGCTGACCGAGGCCGCGAGCAGCAGCACCGAGCCGGTGAGCTGCACCGGCCAGGTCCAGATGGTCTTGCGGATGGCCAGCGCCACGGTGCCGAGCGCGGCGGCGTTGCCGGCCAGGTCGGTCCACAGCACCCTCTGCCCGAGGACCGTGAAACCCGCCTCCCACCAGCTCATGCCCGGCCCCCGTCCACCGGCGGGCGGCCGTGCGGCGCGGCCGCGCGGCGCGCGCCCCGTCCGCCCGGCGCGTTCCGCCCGACCATGCCGCGCCTCCTCGACCCGTTCACCGGCCCGTCCCCGGACGGGCGGCGGTGAGCCGCTCGACGTACTTGGCGACGACGTCGACCTCCAGGTTGACCGGGTCGCCGGGGACCTTGCGCCCCAGGGTGGTCAGCTCCAGGGTGGCGGGGATCAGCGACACCGACAGGTGCTCGTCGCCGGCCTCGACCACGGTGAGGCTGACGCCGTCGACGGCGATCGAGCCCTTCTCGACGATGTAGCGGCTCAGCCTCGGGGGGACGGAGACGGTGACGGTCTCCCAGCGCTCCCCCGCCTCGCGGGACAGGATCCGGCCGACCCCGTCGACGTGGCCCTGCACCAGGTGGCCGCCGAGCCGGTCGGACAGCCGCAGGGGACGTTCCAGGTTGACCTTCGAGCCGACCTCCAGCGCGCCGAGGCTGGATCGATCCAGGGTCTCCTTCATCACGTCGGCGGTGAAGGCGCCGTCGGCCGTCTCGACCACGGTCAGGCAGACGCCGTTGACCGCGATGGACGCGCCGTGCACGGCGTCCTCGGTGACCAGCGGCCCGCGCACGGTCAGCCGGATCGAGTCCCCATGGGGCTCCATCGCGACGACCTCGCCGAGCTCCTCGACTATGCCGGTGAACATCTCGCGCTCCTCTCGGGGGCAGGTGCCGGCCTGGCACGGTCCGGGCCTGGCATGAGGCAGTGCTGAACGCCGCCGGGAGGAACCGTCCGGACGCGAGCGTTCCGAAGCGGCGGCCGGCGGGACGCGCTCAAGGAGCGGGCGGCGACGGCGGACGGCGGCGTGCCGTCCGCTCGCGTCGGTCTCGGGTGGTCTCTCACCCCGGGCCTCCCGCGTCTCGTCGAGACGGTCCTGGCTCCGGGGGAACGTACGGGTGACGTACGGGTACGGCGCGCCCGCACAGGGGCGCCTCGCGCGCTGCCTCCCATCCGGACTTTCACCGTCGGTCCCGGAGTTCCACCGGGTCCACCGGCCGATGGCTTCGGCCGGGTCGCGGACTGTCACCGCCGGTTCGGACTTTCACCGACCCCGGAGCACGCGTTCACTGGCTCAAAACCAGTGTGCCATGTCGGAAATTCCGTGCCGCATGTGAGTCTGCCCACCGCGAGAGTCCCTCGAGCGGGACCGTCCGCCGGGGGCGCCGTTCGACGATCTCCCGAGGGGGTATCTGTCCGATCGTTCCCCCGGACCGGAGGTGGTCATGGACGTGATCGCGCTGATCGGCCGAATCCTCTTCACCGCCATCTTCCTCGGCTCGGCCGTCGGCCACCTGACGGCCACCGACGCGATGGCCCGGTACGCCCAGGCCAAGAAGCTGCCGCAGCCCCGGCTGGCGGTGCAGGTGTCGGGGGTCTACATCCTGGTGGCCTCGGTGATGCTGATCCTGGGGATCTGGCCGGACCTGGCGGCGCTGGCGCTGGTGCCGTTCCTGCTGATGACCGCGTTCATCTTCCACGACTTCTGGACGGCGACGGACCCGGGCGCCCGCCAGCAGGAGCAGACCCAGTTCCTCAAGGACGTGTCACTGGCCGGCGGCGCGCTGGCCCTCTTCGCCATGTACGCCGCCGACCCGCATCCGGGGTTGAACCTGGTCGGCCCGCTGTTCTGAGCGGCTCCGGCCGATCCGGGACCGGCGGCCCGGCCGGAGCGCCGCCGGTCAGCCCGTGCGGCCCGCGCTCGCGGCCTCCGCCCTGGCGCGCAGGTTCCGGACCGCCTCGGCGGGATCGTCGGCGCCGTAGACGGCGTTGCCCGCCACGAACACGTCCGCTCCGGCCTCCGCGCAGCGTTCGATGGTCTCGGCGCTGACCCCGCCGTCGACCTGCAGCCACACCGGCAGGTCCCGGCCGGCGATCATCTGTCGGGCGCGGCGGACCTTGGGCAGCACCACGTCCAGGAACTTCTGGCCGCCGAAGCCCGGCTCCACCGTCATGATCAGCAGCATGTCGATCTCGTCCAGCAGATCCTCATACGGCTCCACCGGCGTTGCCGGGTTGATGCCCAGCCCGGCGCGGGCCCCGGCGGCCCGGATGGCGCGCAGGGTGCGGATCGGGGCCTTGGCCGCCTCGGCGTGGATGGTGACGCTGCCCGCCCCGGCCTCGGCGTAGGCGGGCGCCCACCGGTCGGGGTCCTCGATCATCAGATGGCAGTCCAGGGGCAGGGCGCTGTGCTTGAGCAGCGCCTCCACCACCGGGAGCCCCAGGGTGAGGTTGGGCACGAAGTGGTTGTCCATCACATCGACGTGCACCCAGTCGGCGACGTCGGAGATCAGCGCGACCTCCTCGGCGAGACGGGCGAAGTCGGCGGACAGGATGCTGGGCGAGATCTTTGCGGCCATGATGTCCGAGTCTAGGAACCCCCGCTCGGTGCGGGTTCACCCGGTCGGGTGAGGAGGCGGGTGGTCCGCTCCGGCGCGAGAGGCCACGGCACCGCGAGGGGCGCGCACCGGAACGCCGGCGCCGGCGGCGGTGCGCAGAACCCGGCGCCGCCGAGGAGCGGCGCCGCCCGCACGGAGCCGGTCACCCGATCATGCCCCCGGCGGGGCGGCTCATGCGGTCCGGCGCAGCAATGCCAGGAACATCGCGTCGGTGCCGTGCCGATGCGGCCAGAACTGCGCGTACGGGCCGTCGCCCAGCCCGTCCAGGCCCCCCGCCGCGACGCGGCGGAGAACCCCCGGGGAGTCCAGCCGTTCCGCGTCGGCGCGGTCGGCGAGGACGTCGTCGACCACCACGCGGGTCTCGGCCAGGTGCGGCGAGCAGGTCACGTACGCGACCACTCCCCCCGGCCGCACCGCCTCCAGCGCCGAGGTCAGCAGCCGGCGCTGCAGCGGCCCCAGCTCGGCCAGCGAGGAGGGCTCGCGCCGCCAGCGGGCCTCCGGACGGCGGCGCAGCGCCCCCAGCCCGGTGCACGGCGCGTCCACCAGCACCCGGTCGAACGAGCCCGGCCGCCAGGCGGGGGCCGTGCCGTCCGCCACGACGACCCCGGCGCGCGCATCGACCGCGCGGTGCACCAGCCCGGCCCGATGCGGCTGCACGTCGCAGGCCAGCAGCCGGGCGTCGCGCCGAGCGGCCAGGGCCGCCAGCAGGCCCGCCTTGCCGCCGGGGCCGGCGCACATGTCCAGCCAGCGGCCGTCGGGCCCCTCCAGCGGCGCGTCCGCCAGCGCCAGCGCGACCAGCTGGCTGGCCTCGTCCTGGACCGCGGCCCGCCCCTCGCGGACCGCCGGGATCGTCGCCGGATCGCCCTCCGGCAGGACCGCGCCCAGCGGCGAGTACGGGGCGGGCGCGGCGCCGGCGGCGATCAGCTCCTCGACGGCGGCGCGGCCCGGGCGGGCGACCAGGGTGACGCGGGGCCGCTCGTTGTCGGCGGCCAGCAGCGACTCGATCTCCGCCCGGTCGGCGCCCAGCGCGTCCCGCAGCGCGGTGACGATCCAGCGGGGATGGCTGTAGGTGACCGACAACCGGCCGACCTCGTCGTCCTCGGGCGCGACGATCTCCAGCCAGGCCGCCAGATCACGGGTGGCGATCTTGCGCAGCACCGCGTTGGCGAACCTGGCCTGTCCCGGGCCGGCGACCGAGCGGGCCAGCTCCACGGTGGTGCCGACGGCGGCGTGCGGCGGGATCCGGGTGCCCAGCAGCTGGTGGACGCCCAGCCGCAGCACGTCCAGCAGCGGCCCGTCGATGCGGCGCAGCGGCCGGTCGCTGCACACCTGCAGGATCGCGTCGTAGGTGCCGCGCCCGCGCAGCGTCCCGTAGGTCAGCTCGGTGGCCAGCGCGGCGTCCCGGCCGGTCAGGCCGCGGGCGCGGAGCCGGCCGGGCAGCAGCAGGTTGGCGTAGGCGTCCCGGGTCTGCACCGCCCGCACCACCTCGTACGCGGTGCGCCGCACCAGGTCCTCGGGGCGGCGCGGCCCTCCGGGGCGCCGGTTGCGGTCCCGGTGATCCCGGGCTGTGCGACGTGCCATCAGATCAGCATGTCCTCGTCGGTCAGGGTGATGCCGCGCATCCAGTCGGCGGCGGGCATCCGGCGTTTGCCCTGCGGCTGCACCTCGCCGAGCGCGACCGGATGGGTGGCGGTGCCGACCAGCACCTCCCGCTTGGTGGCCCTGATCCCGCCGGGGGGCAGGTCGCCGCCGTCCGCGGCGAGCCGGACGGGGCCGAGCTTGAGCCGTTCGCCGCGGAACGTGGTCCACGCCCCGGGGGCCGGCGTGCAGGCGCGGATCAGCCGGTCCACGCGCATGGCGGGGGCGGTCCAGTCGACACGGGCGTCGGCGCTGGTGATCTTGGCGGCGTAGGAGACGCCCTCGGCCGGCTGCGGGCGGGGCTCCAGCACCCCCTGCTCGATGCCGTCCATGGTGTCGACCAGCAGCCGGGCGCCCGCGCGGGCCAGCCGGTCCAGCAGCGTGCCGGCGGTGTCGTCGGGCCGGATCGGCTCGGTCAGCACCCCGTACACCGGGCCGGTGTCCAGGTCCTCCTCGATCTGGAACGTGCAGGCCCCGGTGATCTCGTCGCCGTGCAGGATGGCGTGCTGCACCGGGGCGGCGCCGCGCCAGGCCGGCAGCAGGGAGAAGTGCAGATTGACCCAGCCGTGCCGGGGGACGTCCAGCGCGGCGCGGGGCAGCAGCGCCCCGTAGGCGACGACCGGGCAGCAGTCCGGGGCGATCCGGCGCAGCCGGTCCAGGAAGTCCGGGTCCCCGGCCTTGGCCGGCTTGAGCACCTCGACGCCCGCCTCGGCCGCGCGCCGCGCCACCGGGCTGGCGGTCAGGCGCCGCCCCCGCCCGGCGGGCGCGTCGGGCCGGGTGACCACCGCGGCCACCTCGTGCCTGGACTCCAGCAGCGCCTCCAAGGCGGGCACCGCCGTCTCCGGCGTTCCGGCGAAGACCAGCTTCATCGACTCCTTGCCTCCCTCAGCGGGCCGTCCGCGTCCCTCTCGCCCCGGCCCCGCGTCTACAGGGCCTTGCCGAAGGTGCGGTGCGGCGAGTCCTTGATCACAGGGGCCGGCTCGCCGAACCACTCGGCCTCCCTGATCATCTTCATCGCCGCCTTGCGCTGCTCGGGGTCCATCCGGTCGATGAACAAGATGCCGTCCAGATGGTCGGTCTCGTGCTGCACGCAGCGGGCCAGCAGATCGGTGCCCTCCAGCACGATCGGCTCCCCGTACATGTTGAACCCCTTGGCCACCGCCCGCCACGCCCGCTTGGTGGGGAAGCTCAGGCCGGGCAGGGACAGGCAGCCCTCCTCGCCCTCCTGCTGCTCGTCGGACAGGTCGAGGGTGGGGTTGACCACATGACCGAGCCGGTCGTCGACGTAGTAGGTGAACACCCGCAGGCTCACCCCGATCTGCGGCGCGGCCAGGCCGACCCCCGGCGCGTCGATCATCGTGTCGGTGAGGTCCTTGACCAGGGTGCGCAGTTCCTTGTCGAAGTCGGTGACCGGCGCGGCGGGCGTGCGCAGCACCGGATCGCCGAACAGGCGAATGGGTTTGACGGCCAACGATGGCTCCTGTCAGGGCTGGGATAAGGCGGTCGTCTAAGTCTAGGGAGACTTCCTCCCCCTTCATTCCGCGTCATCCCGTGCGCGCCGCCCGGGCCGCCGCGGCCGCCCCCGGGTCGGGGAGGTGCGCCGCCAAGGCCTCCAGCACCGCGTCGGCCTGCGGATGCCCCAGCCCGCCCATGTCCGCGATGAGCAGGTCCAGTCCGACGTCGTCGGGCAGCTCGGCCAGCGCGGCGGCGACCGCCTCGGCCGGGTCGGCCGTCTCCAGCATCGCCGCCACCGTGTCGACCAGCATCCAGGCCAGATCGGCGCGCCGCGGCCCGACCTCGGCGTCGCCGTGCTCGTGCAGCCACAGCCGGGCGTACGGGCCGGTCGCCGGGTCCTCCAGCGCGGCCCGCACCACCGCCGCGGCGTCCGGGCCGACCTCGCCGAGCACCTCGGCGGCCACGCTGCGGGCGCCCGGGCCGCCGGTCCGCATCACCTCGATCAGGTCGGCGGCGGCCTGCTCGGCGGACCTGGCCGCCAGCCAGCCGGCGATCTCCTGCCCGACGGTCCGTTCGCGGTGCCAGGCCAGTCCGGCGATCAGCTCGGCGGCCGGACGGTCGACCAGCTCCCCCACCACCGGGGCGGTGAAGCCCTCCGCGCGCAGCAGCTCCCGCACCCCCCACACGCCGAGCGGGGCCAGCTCCAGGCCCTCTCCGGAGGGCTCGACCACGCCCCAGGACTCCAGCTCCGCCAGCTCCCGGTCGAGCAGCTCGGCGACCTCGGCGGGCGCCGGGGCGTGCCCGTGGTCCAACTGGGTGTCCAGCAGGTGGCCGGCCAGCGCCGCGGCCAGGCCCTCGCGGGTGGCGGGCTCCTCCTGCTCGTACAGGTGGATCAGCACCCCGGTGAGCTCGGCGCGCACCAGCCGCGCCGTGTCGCCGTCGTCGATCGCGCCGCCCCCGCCGGTGACGGCCTCGTCGAACAGCCGCAGCCAGGCGGCCAGCACCGCCTCGTCGTCGCCGTCCCGCAGGTCGGCCAGCAGCGGCCCGGGCTCGGCCCGGCCGTCCTCGACGAGGAGCGCGCCGGCCTCCACCGCCGCCCGCCACAGGCGCTCCAGGTCGGGCAGGTCGGCGAGGCCGCCGGCGGCCGACGCGGGCAGGCCGGCGGCCTCGGCGGCGGCCGGAAGGTCCTCGCGGAGCGGCTCGCCGTGCTCGGTGACGGCCCGTCGGGCGGCCCACTCGGCCAGCGCGCTCACCCGGCGCAGGAGGCCGGAGGCGCGGGCGGCGGCGGCCAGCTCGGGCCGCGGCGCCAGCGGCGCCGCCGGCAGCGTCATCTCCTCGACCTGCCGCAGGTAGGCGGTGGCCCGGTCGATCCGCTCCTCCTCGCCGAGCCGTTCGAAGTCCTCCAGCCAGGCCTGCACCGCCCGCTCGTCGTCGAGGTCGACCCCGTCGGCGAGCATCATGCCGCGCACCACCTCGCCGGCGACCTCCCGTTCGGCCTCGTCGATCCTCGCGATCGCCTCGGTCAGCCGCGGCTCCAGCGCGGTCAGCTCCCGGCGCAGCGCCTCGGCGTCGGCGGCCAGCCGCCCGGCGTCGGCCAGGAAGTCCACCATCGCCCGGGCGGTGTCCAGGATCGACGGGACGTCGGCGACCTCGGCGACGACCTGCTCGGGGAAGGTCTGCAGCATCAGCCGGCGCAGCCGCTCCGGGGTGAGATCGCCCGGCCCGTCCAGACCGGGTTCCCGTCGGGCCAGGTCCAGCAGCAGCCGGATCCCGTGCACGTCGACGTCGCCGGCGGCCTTGTCGGCCCAGCGGTCCAGGTCCTCGGTGATGTCGTCCACCCAGTCGTCAGCCACCCGGAAACCCTAGCGCTCAGATGAGCTCCAAGGGGTCGATCTGCACACGCACCGGATCGGCCGCCCGGCGGGCGCTGCGCACCCCCTGCGCCTCCTTCAGGGCGCGGGCCAGGGCGGCCGCGGCGGACCTCGGCACCCGGATCAGCGCGCGCTGCCGCTCCGCCCCGCCGTCCCCGCCGCCGGACCGGGGACCGGGCGGTTCGGGGACCGGGACGGGTCCGAGCACCTGCGCCTGCGGGGGCAGCCGGGCCTCGGTCAGCAGCTCGCGGATCGCCGCCGGGGTCCCGGTCAGCGACGCCATCCGCACGGCCGGAGGGAACCCCAGCTCGCGCCGGTCGGCCAGCTCCCGTTCGGCCAGCGTGACCGGGTCCCAGCGGATCAGCGCCTGCACCGGCGGCAGCGACCCGTCGGCCAGCACGATCACCGGCCCGGCCGGGCGGACCAGCGCGGCCGCGTTCATCCAGCGGCGCAGCGTCTCCTCGGCGGCGCGCAGATCGGCCCGTCCCAGCAGCGCCCAGCCGTCCAGCAGCAGCGCCGCCGCATAGCCCCCGTCGGCGACCGGCTCGGCCCCCGGGGTGGACACCACCAGGGCGGGCGCGGCGTCCACCCGGTCCAGCACGCCGTCGCGGCCGGAGGTCCGCACCGGCACCCCCGGGAACGCGCGGCCCAGCTCCTCGGCGGTGCGCCGGGCCCCGACCACCGCGGCCCGCACCCGCCCGTCGCCGCATTCGGGACACCGCCAGCCGCCCGCGATCCGCCCGCACCACCGGCAGCCGGGGGCGGCGTGCGAGGACCGCAGCGCCAGCGGCCCCCGGCAGTCGGGGCAGCGGGCCGGCTCGCGGCAGCGGCCGCAGCGCAGTCCCGGCAGGTAGCCGCGACGGGGCACCTGCACCAGCACCGGCCCCTCGCGCAGCGCCCGTCGGGCGGTGCGCAGCGCCAGCATCGGCAGCCGCGCGGTGCGGGCCGCCTCGTCCCTGGCCAGCTCCTCGTCCTCCCCGGCGGGCCGCACCCTGGGCATCATGGTGCGGATCCGCTGCCGTTCGGCGACCAGGGCGTGCGCCCAACCGGTCTCCACGAGCACGGTGGCCTCGGCGGTGCGGGCGAATCCGCCGATCAGCGCCCCGGCCCCCGCGCGGTGGGCGCGCAGCGCCAGCACCTCGCGGGGGTGCGGATAGGGGGCGTGCGGCTCGGCGTGCACGTCGGCGCCGTCGTCCCACAGCACGACCAGGCCCAGGTCCCGCACGGGGGCGAACGCCGCGGCGCGGGTGCCGACCACCGCCCGGGCCCGGCCGCGCAGCACGGCGAGCCACCGGCGGTAGCGTTCGGCCGGCCCGGACTCGGCGGTCAGGGCGACGTGCCAGGCGCCCCCCTCCAAGGCCTCGGTCAGTGCGGCGTCGACGCGGGCGACCTGGCGACCGTCGGCGAGCACCACGAGCGCCCCCCGCCCGCCCGCCAGGGTCGCCTGCACGGCGCGGGCGATGGCCTCGGGCCAGTGCGGGCCAGGCAGCGCGGTCCACACGGCGCGGGGGGCGCGCCGGGCGGTCAGCGCGGCGAGGAACGACGGCCCGGCCGGGTAGTGCGCCCAGGGGCCGGGGGCGGGCGGGTCGGGCCGCCGCGGCGGCGGCTCGGGCGACGGCTCGGCCTCGGCCCGGGCGTGGCGGGGCGGGACGGCCAGCCGCAGCACGTCCGCGAGGGTCCCGGCGTACCGGTCGGCGATCTCCCGGCTCAGCGCGGCGATCTCGGGGGTGAGCACCGGCTCGGGCGAGACGACCCGTTCCAGGAACGACAGCCGCCCCTCGTGGTCGCTGTCGGCCACGCGGTCCAGCAGGAAGCCGTCCACCAGCTGCCCGGCGAACCGCACCCGCACCCGGCAGCCGGGGACCGCCGCGGCGTCCAGCTCGGCCGGCACCAGGTAGTCGAACGGCCGATCCAGATGCGACAGCGGGACGTCCACCGCGACCCGCGCCACCGGCAGGGTCTCGGCGGGCCGCCGCGCCTTCCCGGCGGCGGTCCCGCGGCGCGGAGCCTCATCGGGCGCGGCCCGGGGGAGCTGCTCCATCCCGAAGATCGGTTCCACCACGCCGCCGTTCGTCACGGTCCCGTCCTACCAGATGGCGCGGACAGCGGTCCGCCCGCCGCCGACGCGCAGCGCGCGTCGGCGGCGGGCGGGAGGGTCAGCGGAGCGCCGGCGGGCCGGCGGGGCGGTCACAGGCCGGCGGCGGTGCGCAGCGCGTCGACGCGGTCGGTGCGCTCCCAGGAGAAGTCCGGCTCCTGACGGCCGAAGTGGCCGTAGGCGGCGGTCTGGGTGTAGATCGGCCGCAGCAGGTCCAGGTCGCGCACGATGGCGGCCGGACGCAGGTCGAAGACCTCCAGCACGGCCTCCTGGATCTTGCCGACCGGGACCTTCTCGGTACCGAAGGTCTCCACGAACACGCCCACCGGCTTGGCCTTGCCGATCGCGTAGGCCACCTGGACCTCGGCGCGGTCGGCCAGCTCGGCGGCCACGATGTTCTTGGCCACCCAGCGCATCGCGTAGGCGGCGGAGCGGTCGACCTTGGAGGGGTCCTTGCCGGAGAAGGCGCCGCCGCCGTGCCGGGCCATGCCGCCGTAGGTGTCGACGATGATCTTGCGGCCGGTCAGGCCGGCGTCGCCCATCGGGCCGCCGATCTCAAAGCGCCCGGTCGGGTTGACCAGCAGCCGGTAGCCGTCGGTCTCCAGGTCGAAGTCGGCCAGCACCGGGTCGACCACGTGCTCCTTGATGTCGGGGGTGAGCAGCTCCTTCAGGTCGATGTCGGGAGCGTGCTGGCTGGAGACCACCACGGTGTCCAGGCGGACGGCGCGGTCGCCGTCGTACTCGATGGTGACCTGGGTCTTGCCGTCGGGCCGCAGGTAGGGGATGGTGCCGTCCTTGCGGACCTGGGTCAGCCGCCGGGCCAGCCGGTGCGCGATGGTGATCGGCAGCGGCATCAGCTCCGGGGTCTCGTTGGTGGCGTAGCCGAACATCAGGCCCTGGTCGCCGGCGCCCTGCCGGTCCAGCTCGTCGGTGGCCTCGCCCTCGCGGGCCTCGTAGGCGTCGTCGACGCCCTGGGCGATGTCGGGCGACTGGGATCCGATGGACACCGACACCCCGCACGAGTGGCCGTCGAAGCCCTTCTTGGAGGAGTCGTAGCCGATCTCCAGGATCTTCTCGCGGATGACCCCGGGGATGTCCACGTAGGTCTCGGTGGTCACCTCACCGGCGACATGTACCTGGCCGGTGGTGATCAAGGTCTCCACGGCGACCCGGCTCTTGGGGTCGTCCTTGAGCATCGCGTCCAGGATCGCGTCGCTGATCTGGTCAGCGATCTTGTCAGGGTGCCCCTCGGTGACGGACTCGGAGGTGAACAGGCGGCGAGACACGTTACGTGAACTCCTTGCAGCGGCTGCTGACTGACGTCGCAGGACGGACTGTGCATCGCAGGCGGCGCGGGTGGACGCCGCCGAGGTGTCCGCCGAAGTGTATCGGGAACGATTTCTCGGCGGCCCCTTCATCCTGCACCCTGGAGCGGATCCCGGTCATCTCCGGGGTCATCGCCGGGTCGCCGGCCGGTCCAGCCGGGCCGCCACCTGGTCCCAGATCACGTCGGCCAGCGCCTCCTTGGGGCCGCGCGGCACCTCGATCGGCTCGCCGTCGGCGGCCAGCACGACCGCGGCGTTGTCGGGCCTCCCGAAGGCCAGGTCCGGCCCGACCTGGTTGACCACCAGCAGGTCGCAGCCCTTGCGGGCGAGCTTCTCGCGGCCGTTGGCCAGCACGTCGTCGGTCTCGGCGGCGAATCCGACGATCACCTGGCCGGGCCGTCGGGTCCGGCCCAGCTCGGCCAGGATGTCGGGGTTGCGGACCAGCTCGATCGGAGCGGGGCCCGCGCTCTCGGACTTCTTGATCTTGGACTCACGGTACTCGGCGGGGCGGAAGTCGGCCACCGCCGCGGCCATCACCACCGCGTCGGCCGAGCCGGCCGCCTTCAGCACCGCCTCGCGCATCTCCTCGGCGGTCCCCACGGGCACCACGTCGGCGCCCGCCGGGTCCGGCAGGGCCACGTTGGCGGCCACCAGCGTCACCCGGGCGCCCCGGGCGACGGCGGTGCGGGCCAGCGCGTACCCCTGCAGCCCGGAGGAGCGGTTGCCGATGAAGCGGACCGGGTCGATCGGTTCGCGGGTGCCGCCCGCCGACACCACCACGTGCCGGCCGGTCAGGTCGGCCTCCAGTCCGCCGCGGGCCAGCACCCGGCGGGCCGTCTCAAGCAGCTCGGCCGGCTCCGGCAGCCGGCCCTTGCCGGTGTCGGGGCCGGTCAGGCGGCCGACGGCGGGCTCCAGCACGATCGCGCCCCGGGAGCGCAGGGCGGCGACGTTGGCCTGGGTCGCCGGGTGCTCCCACATCTCGGTGTGCATCGCGGGCGCGAACACCACCGGACAGCGGGCGGCGAGCAAGGTGTTGGTGAGCAGGTCGTCGGCCAGTCCGCAGGCGGCCCGGGCCAGCAGATCGGCGGTGGCGGGCGCCACGAACACCAGGTCGGCGGTCTGGCCCAGCCGTACGTGCGGGACCTCCTCGACCCCGGTCCACACGTCGGTGGCCACCGGGTTCCCCGACAGGGCCGCCCAGGTGGGCTCGNCACACGTCGGTGGCCACCGGGTTCCCCGACAGGGCCGCCCAGGTGGGCTCGCCGACGAAACGCAGCGCGTCGCGCGTCGGCACGACCCGCACGTCGTGCCCCGACTCGGTGAGCCGCCGCAGCAGCTCGCACGCCTTGTAGGCGGCGATGCCGCCGGACACCCCGAGCACCACCCGGGGCTTGCGCTCGGTCATCGGACGGTCGTCGACGCCGGCCTACTGAGCCTCGATGGGCTCGGCGTGCAGCAGGCCCTCGCGCACCTCACGGAGCGCGATGGACAGGGGCTTCTCCTGCACCTGCGTCTCGACCAGGGGCCCCACGTACTCCAGCAGGCCCTCGCCCAGCTGGGCGTAGTAGGCGTTGATCTGACGCGCCCGCTTGGCCGCGATGGTCACCAGGCCGTACTTGGTGTCGACGACCTCGAGCAGCTCGTCGATCGACGGGTTGGTGATGCCTTCGCTGTTGGCTGCCACGCTCGGCCTTCCCGTTAATCCGCTTCAGGGTCGGCCATCAAGGCTAGCAGCTCCCGGCACACGTCCTGGACGGACGTGTTGACCAGCGTGACGTCGAACTCCTTCTCGGCGGCGAGCTCGATCCGGGCCGCCTCCAGCCGGCGCTCGATCACCTCCGGAGGCTCCGTACCACGGCCGGTCAGCCGCCGGACCAGCTCCTCCCAGGAGGGGGGCGCCAAGAACACCAGCCGGGCCTCGGGCATCGCCCGGCGCACCTGCCGGGCCCCCTGGAGGTCGATTTCCAGCAGCACCGGCACGCCGGCGGCGAGCTTTTCGACGACCGGGGCCCGCGGCGTTCCGTAACGGTTGCCGGCGAACTCCGCCCATTCGAGCAATTCGCCCCGGGCGACCAGCCGGTCGAAACCGGCGTCGTCGACGAAGTAGTACTGCACGCCGTGCTTTTCCCCGGGCCGGGGAGACCGGGTGGTCACCGAGACCGACAGCCACACCTCGGGGTGCGCCCGCCGGATCTCGGCGACCACCGTGCTCTTGCCGACGCCGGACGGACCGGACAGCACCGTCAGCCGGCGCCGACGCGGCTCAGGCCTCGCCGCGGAGCCTTCCCCTCCGCCCGGGGCGCCGTGCGCCGCGTTCGCGTGGGGCGGGTCGGAGCCGTTCCGGTCGGCCGCCGAAGCGGGCACGCCGGACCCGGCCGCGGCGGTCTCCCCGCCGCGCCCGCCCGCGTGATCGCCGTCAGCGGTTCGCACCGCCGCCGAACTCACGCTCCAGGGAGGCGCGCTGCTTGGCGCCGAGGCCCCGTACGCGACGGGACTCGGCGATGCCCAGGCGCTCCATGATCTGCTTCGCACGGACCTTGCCCACGCCGGGAAGGGACTCCAGGAGGGCCGACACCTTCATCTTCCCGATGACGTCGTCGGTCTGGCCCTTCTTGAGGACCTCGGCGAGCGAGGTACCCCCACGCTTGAGCCGGTTTTTGACCTCGGCCCGCTCCTTACGGACCTTGGCCGCCTTGTCCAATGCTGCGGCGCGCTGTTCGGGGGTTAGGGGCGGAAGAGCCACGCCGGGTCACCTCGTGTTTCCACTCGACGGAGTCGGACGGGTTCGGAAACTAGCGAGTTCACACCCCATAAAGCAACGTGAAGTGCTGTTCAGCCCGCCACAAAATCACGAAAATCACTCCCTGGAGTGTCCCGAATACAGAGTGTACACAACCGGAGGGGGTCGGGCCCCGATTCCCGCGCGAGCCAGGGGTTTCGTCGCCGCTCCGAACGGCTCCGGAGCCTCCGGAGGGCCGACGTGATCCAGATCTCGAATTCCGCTTCCGAGACAACCCGAAGGACCGCGTCGGCGTTGTCCTCACGCCCCCGTGCGCCGCAGCGCCGCGGCGATCTTGGCGGCCGCCGCGCCCGGATCGGCGGCGCCGGTGATCGGCCTGCCGATCACCAACAGATCGGCCCCGGCCGCCAGCGCCTCCTCCGGGGTGGCCACCCGCGCCTGATCCTGGACGGCCGTCCCGGCCGGGCGCACCCCCGGGGTGATCAGGGTGACGGACGGCCCCACCTCCGCGCGGACCGCAGCGGCCTCCTGAGGCGAGCAGACCAGCGCCCGGGCCCCCGCCCCCACGGCCATGGCGGCGAGCCGCCGTACGGCGTCTGAGGCGGGGCCGGCCATGCCCAGGCGGCCGAGATCGTCCTCGCCCAGGGAGGTCAGCACGGTGACCGCGGCGACGGCGGTGTCCGGGGCCGCCTCCACGGCGGCCCGGATCATCGCCTCGCCGCCCATGGCGTGCACGGTGAGGAACTCCGGCCGCAGCCGGGCCACCGCCCGCGCCGCCCCGGCCACCGTGGCCGGGATGTCGTGCAGCTTCAGGTCCAGGAAGACCTGCACCCCGCTGGCGCCGCGCACGCTGGCGACCACGTCGGGCCCGTACCGCAGGTACAGCTCCAGTCCCACCTTGACGGTGCTGACGTGCGGGATCACCATGCTCGCCCAGCGGGCGGCGGTCTCCAGGTCCGGGGCGTCGAGGGCGACGGCGATGGGGGCTGGGGTCACGGGAGCTTCTCCTCGGGCTCGCTGACCCGGCCGGGCGACGCGGCGCCGCGGCGCGGGCTGATCTGCGGGGGGACACGGCCGGGCGGGCGGTGGGCCAGCCCCACCGCGTCGGCGAGCCGGCCGATCCGGCGGTCCGACAGCGCCTCCTCCAGCTCGCGCAGGATCCGCGGAGCCGCCGTGGGATCGCGGAACAGGGCGGTGCCCACGGCGACCGCGCTGGCGCCGGCCAGCACGAACTCCAGGGCGTCCAGGCCGCTGGCGACCCCGCCGCTGCCGATGATCGGCACCGTGGGCAGCGCGGCGTGCACCTCGTACACGCAGCGCAGCGCCACCGGCCGGATCGCCGGGCCGCTCAACCCGCCCGACACCCCGGCCAGCGCCGGACGCAGCGTGGTCGGGTCGATCACCAGCCCGGTCATCGTGTTGATCAGGCTCAGCCCCTCCGCGCCGGCGTCCACGCACGCCAGCGCGACGTTCACCAGGTCGGTCACGTCCGGGGCGAGCTTGGCCAGCACCGGGACGCCACGCCGGACGGCGGTCCGCACCGCCCGCACCACCTCGGCGGCCGGGCCGGGCAGCCGTCCGAACATCCGGCCGCGGTCCTCCACGTTCGGGGCGGCCAGGTTGACCTCGACGGCCGCGACCGTGCGGACGGCGTTGAGCCGCCGCGCCACCTCGGCGTACTCCTCACGGCTGTTGCCGGCCACCGACACGATCACCGGCACGTCCTGCTCGGCCAGCCAGGGCAGGTCGCGCTCCAGGAACGCGTCGATCCCGGGCCCGGGCAGCCCCATGGCGGTCAGCATCCCGCTGGGCGTCTCGGCCGCCCGCGGGGTGGGCCGGCCGGCCCTCGGCTGGAGCATGACCGACGCGGTGGTGAACGCGCCCAGCCGGGCCAGCTCGAAGAACCGGGCCAGCTCCCGCCCGGTGCCGCCGCATCCGGCGGCGGTGACGATCGGGTTGGCCAGCTCCAGCGGCCCGATCCGGGTGGTGAGATCGGTCACAGCGCACCCCCCAGGGCGCGGGGGGCGCCGAGCGCGTCGAACGGGATCGTCCCCAGATCGCCCCAGCGGACCCGGTCGCCGCGCAGCACCGGCCCGTCGGCGCAGGCCCGCACCATGCGGGTGACCCCGTCGTCGTCGATCATCGGCAGCACGCAGGTCATGCACAGCCCGGTGCCGCAGACGGCGGTCTGCCGCAGGAACTCCTCCACCGACACCTGCGACGGCAGCCCGAACTCGGTCGCCACGGCGCTGACGGCGCGCAACAGCGGCGTCGGCCCGCAGGCGTACACCACGTCGGCGCCCGTCTTCTCGATGACCGCGGGCAGCGCCTCGCGCACCGTCCCGGCCTCGCCCAGCGAGCCGTCCTCGGTGACCACGGTCGCCGAGTCGCCGATGCGCTGCGCCGACTGCGCCCCGAACACCGCCCCGGCGGTCGGCCCGCCGAGCAGGAAGTGCACCGTGCACTCGCGTCGGCGCAGCGTGTCGGCCAGCGAGAACAGCGCCGCCGCCCCCGGTCCGCCGCCCACCAGCAGGCAGCGCACCGGATCGCGGGGCAGCCGGAACGGCCGGCCCAGCGGCCCGATCAGATCGATCCGGTCCCGCGCCCGGCGGGAGACCAGCCAGCCGGTGCCCGGGTCGGCGGATCCGCGGTGGTCGAACACCACCTCCACGGTGCCGCCGTAGTCGGGCTTGACCTCGTACACCGGCAGGCAGCGGCGCACCAGGCGGGCGCTGTCCGCCCCGCCCACCGCCAGCGCCACGAACTGGCCCGGCCGGAACCGTTCGGCCACCGCGGGCGCCACCAGCGTCAGGGCGTGGTAGTCCCGCACCTGGCGGACCGTCAGCACGGTCGCCGACGTCTGCAGGCCGGCGGCCCGGCCGGGCGTGTCGGTCATGCCTCCCCTATCGGCGTGCTGTCTCCTGCGCGGCCCTCAGGCGTTCGGCGTGCTCCTGCAGCGAGCGGACGCCCACGTCGCCGCGCACGATGGCCTCGATGCCCTGCACCGCGGCGGCCAGCCCGGCGACGGTGGTCACGCACGGGATCCCCCGCAGCACGGCGGCGGTGCGGATCTCGTACCCGTCCAGCCGGGGTCCGGACTGCCCGGGGCTGCCGAAGGGAGTATTGACGATGAGGTCCACCTCTCCATCGAGGACGCGCCGGACGATGGTGGGCTCGCCGTCCGGACCGGGGCCTTCGCTGTGCTTGCGCACGATCTTGGCACGCACCCCGTTGCGCCGCAGGACCTCCGCGGTGCCCTCGGTGGCCAGGATCTCAAAGCCCAGGTCGGCCAGCCGCTTGACGGGGAAGACCATCGACCGCTTGTCCCGGTTGGCCACCGACACGAACGCCCGGCCCTTGGTGGGCAGCGCCCCGTAGGCGGCCTGCTGGGACTTGGCGAACGCGGTGCCGAAGGTCTCGTCGATGCCCATCACCTCGCCGGTGGAGCGCATCTCCGGGCCGAGCACGATGTCGACGTTCTGCCCCTGCTCGGTGCGGAACCGGTCGAACGGCAGCACCGCCTCCTTGACCGCGATCGGGGCGTCCAGCGGCATCGTCCCGCCGTCCCCCTCGCGCGGCAGCAGCCCCTCGGCGCGCAGCTCGGCGATGGTGGCGCCGAGCATCACCCGGGCGGCGGCCTTGGCCAGCGGCACGGCGGTCGCCTTGGACACGAACGGGACCGTGCGCGAGGCGCGCGGGTTGGCCTCCAGCACGTACAGCACGCCGGCCGAGAGGGCGTACTGGACGTTGATCAGGCCGCGCACCCCGATGCCCCGGGCCAGCTTCTCGGTGGACTCGCGGATCCGGCGGACGTCGTCGCGGCCGAGGGTGATCGGCGGCAGGGCGCAGGCGGAGTCGCCGGAGTGGATCCCGGCCTCCTCGATGTGCTCCATGATCCCGCCCAGGTACAGCTCCTCGCCGTCGAACAGGGCGTCCACGTCGATCTCGATCGCCTCGTCCAGGAACCGGTCGACCAGCACCGGATGCTCGGGGCTGACCTCGGTGGCCCGGGCCATGTAGGCCTGCAGGGTCTCGTCGTCGTAGACGATCTCCATGCCGCGCCCGCCCAGCACGTACGAGGGCCGCACCAGCACCGGGTAGCCGATCTCGGCGGCGATCCGGCGGGCCTCCTCGAAGGAGGCGGCGGTGCCGTGCTTGGGCGCCGGCAGCCCCGCCCGGTCCAGCACCCGCCCGAACGCGCCGCGGTCCTCGGCCAGGTGGATGCTCTCCGGGGAGGTGCCCACGATCGGCACGCCGGCGTCCTTGAGCTTCTGCGCCAGCCCCAGGGGGGTCTGCCCGCCGAGCTGGACGATCACCCCGACGACCTCGCCGGTCTGCTGCTCGGCGTGCACCACCTCCAGGACGTCCTCCAGGGTGAGCGGCTCGAAGTACAGCCGGTCGGAGGTGTCGTAGTCGGTGGAGACGGTCTCGGGGTTGCAGTTGACCATGACGGTCTCGTAGCCGGCCTCGGCCAGGGTGAAGGAGGCGTGCACGCAGGAGTAGTCGAACTCCACGCCCTGCCCGATCCGGTTGGGCCCGCTGCCCAGGATGATCACCTTGGGCCTGGTGCCCGGCGGGACCTCGGTCTCCTCGTCGTAGGTCGAGTACAGGTAGGGGGTCTCGGCGGCGAACTCCGCCGCGCAGGTGTCGACGGTGTGGTAGACCGGCCGCACCCCCAGCGCCCGCCGCAGCTCCCGGACGACCTCCTCCGACAGGCCCCGCAGCCGGCCGATCTGCGCGTCGGAGAACCCGTGGCGCTTGGCCAGCAGCAGGTTCTCCCGGGTCAGCGCGTCCTCGGCGGTGCGGATCCGCTCGGCGACCTCGTTGATCGCGGCGATCTCCTCCAGGAACCACGGGTCGATGCCGGTGGCCCGGTGCGCCTCCTCGATGGCGGCGCCCGCCCACAGCGCCCGCTGCACGTCCCGCAGCCGCCCGTCGTGCGGCCGGCTGGCGCTCTCCAGCAGCGCGGCCGGGTCCCCCGGCTCGCCGTCCCAGGAGAAGGAGGCGTCCTTCTGCTCCAGCGACCGCAGCGCCTTCTGCAGCGCCTCGGGGAAGGACCGGCCGATCGCCATCGCCTCGCCCACCGACTTCATGTGCGTGGTGAGGGTGGCGTCGGCGCCCGGGAACTTCTCGAAGGCGAACCGCGGCACCTTGACCACCACGTAGTCCAGGGTCGGCTCGAAGCACGCCGGGGTCTTGCGGGTGATGTCGTTGGGGATCTCGTCCAGGGTGTAGCCGACGGCCAGCTTGGCGGCGATCTTGGCGATCGGGAAGCCGGTGGCCTTGGAGGCCAGGGCCGAGCTGCGCGACACCCGGGGGTTCATCTCGATGACGACCATCCGCCCGGTCTCCGGGTGCACCGCGAACTGGATGTTGCAGCCGCCGGTGTCCACCCCGACCTCGCGGATCACCGCGATCGCCACGTCCCGCATGTTCTGGTACTCGCGGTCGGTCAGCGTCATCGCGGGGGCGACGGTGATGGAGTCGCCGGTGTGCACGCCCATCGGGTCGAGGTTCTCGATGGAGCACACGATGACCACGTTGTCGGCGCGGTCCCGCATGACCTCCAGCTCGTACTCCTTCCAGCCGAGGATGGACTCCTCCAGGAGCACCTCGCTGGTCGGGCTGGCGGCCAGGCCCGCGCCGGCGATGCGGCGCAGGTCGTCCTCGTCGTGGGCCATGCCGGAGCCGGCCCCGCCCATGGTGAACGAGGGCCGCACCACCAGCGGATAGCCCAGCTCGCCGGCGGCGTCCAGGCACTCCTCCAGGGTGTGGCAGATCACCGAGCGGGCGGACCCGGCGTTCAGCCCGTGGGTCTCGGCGACCCGGGCGACGATCTCCTTGAACCGCTCGCGGTTCTCCCCGGCCTGGATGGCGTCGATGTCGGCGCCGATCAGCTCCACGCCGTAGCGCTCCAGCACCCCGGCCTCGTGCAGGGCGATCGCGGTGTTGAGCGCGGTCTGGCCGCCCAGGGTGGGCAGCAGCGCGTCGGGCCGCTCCTTGGCGATGATCTTCTCGACCACCTCGGGGGTGATCGGCTCGATGTAGGTGGCGTCGGCGAACTCCGGGTCGGTCATGATCGTCGCGGGATTGCTGTTGACGAGAACGACCCGCAGCCCTTCGGCCTTGAGCACCCGGCACGCCTGGGTTCCGGAATAGTCGAACTCGCACGCCTGGCCGATCACGATCGGTCCGGAGCCGATCACCAGGACTGAGGAGAGGTCTTGACGGCGAGGCATTACCGGGCGCCCTCCGGGAGTTCACAGAAGTGGTCGAGCAGATCGGCCGGCTCCTCGGCCGGGGGCCGACGGCGGGGGAAATCGAAGCGCATCAACCGCGCGCCCTCCCGTCCATCAGTTCGCAGAACCGGTCGAACAGGCCGGTGGAGTCGTGCGGTCCCGCGGCGGCCTCGGGGTGGAACTGCACGCTGAAGGCGCGGCCGCTCAGCAGCCGAAGGCCCTCCACGCAGCCGTCGTTGAGGTTGACGTGGCTGACCTCGGCCGGCCCGTAGGGGGTGTCGAACGGGCCGTCCAACGGCGCGTCCACGGCGAAGCCGTGGTTGTGGGCGGAGATCTCCACCCGCCCGGTGGCGCGGTCCCGGACGGGCTGGTTGATGCCCCGATGACCGAACCGCAGCTTGTAGGTGCCCAGCCCGAGCGCCCGGCCGAAGATCTGGTTGCCCAGGCAGATCCCGAAGAACGGGACGTCGGCCTCCAGCACCCCGCGCAGCGCGGTGACGGCGTACCCGGTGGCGGCCGGGTCGCCGGGGCCGTTGCTGAAGAACACCCCGTCGGGGTCGAGCGCCAGGATGTCGGCGGCGGTCGAGGTGGCCGGCAGCACGTGCACCTCGCAGCCGCGCTCGGCCATCCGCCGCGGGGTCATCGCCTTGACGCCCAGGTCCACCGCCGCCACCGTGTAGCGCTTGGCCCCCCGGGCGGGCACCACGTACGGCTCGGGGGTGGTGACCGTGCGCGCCAGGTCGGCGCCCTCCATCGACGGGCTGGCCAGGACCCGCTCCAGCAGGGCGTCGGGGTCGGTCTCCACGGTGGAGACGGCCCCGCGCATGGCGCCCCTCTCGCGCAGGTGGCGGGTCAGGGCGCGGGTGCCGGGCATGGCGATGCCCACCACGCCCTGCGCCTTGAGCTCCTCCTCCAGGGTGCGGCGGTGCCGCCAGCTGGAGGCGATCCGCGACGGCTCGCGCACCACGTACCCGGCCACCTGGATCCGGCCGGATTCGGGGTCCTCGTCGTTGACGCCGGTGTTGCCGATGTGCGGGGCGGTCATCGCCACGATCTGCCCGGCGTAGGAGGGGTCGGTCAGGGTCTCCTGATAGCCGGTCATGCCGGTGTTGAAGACCATCTCGCCGAACGTCTCGCCCTCGGCGCCGAACCCGACCCCGCGGAAGACCCTGCCGTCCTCCAGCACGAGGATCGCCGGCGGTCGGTTCATTGCAGCTTCCCTTCCAAGACGGTCGGCCGACCGCGCAGGAACGTCGCGACGACGCGGCCGGGCAGTTCGAGTCCGGCGAACGGGCAGTTGCGGCTCTTGGAGGCGAACTGCGAGGGGTCGACCACCGTGCGCGGCGCCGGGTCGTAGAGCACCACGTTGGCCGGCGACCCCGCCTCCAGCGGCCGGCCCTGCCCGGTGAGGCGGCCGATGCGCGCGGGCCGGAAGGACATGCGGTCGGCGACCCCGGCCCAGTCCAGCAGCCCGGTCTCGACCATGGCCTCCTGGACGACCGACAGCGCGGTCTCCAGGCCGATCATGCCCATGGCCGCGCAGTCCCACTCGGTCTCCTTGGCCTCCGCCGGGTGCGGGGCGTGGTCGGTGGCGACCGCGTCGATGGTCCCGTCGGCCAGCGCCTCGCGCAGCGCGGCCACGTCCTCGGCGGTGCGCAGCGGCGGGTTGACCTTGTAGACCGGGTCGTAGCCCGCCACCAGCGCGTCGTCCAGCAGCAGGTGGTGCGGGGTGACCTCGGCGGTGACCCGCCACCCCTTGCTCTTGGCCCAGCGCAGGATCTCCACCGACCCGGCGGTGGAGACATGGCACACGTGCAGCCGGGAGCCGACGTGCGCGGCCAGCAGGCAGTCCCGGGCGATGATCGCCTCCTCGGCCACCGCGGGCCAGCCGGGCAGCCCCAGCCGCGCCGAGACCTCGCCCTCGTTCATCTGCGCGCCCTCGGTCAGCCGCGGCTCCTGGGCGTGCTGGGCGATGACGCCGTCGAACGCCTTCACGTACTCCAGCGCCCGCCGCATGATCATCGCATCCGACACGCAGTGCCCGTCGTCGGAGAACACCCGCACCCGAGCGGCCGAGTCGGCCATCGCGCCCAGCTCGGCGAGCTGCTTGCCGGCGATGCCCTGGGTGACCGCGCCGACCGGGTGCACGTCGCAGTACCCGGCCTCCCGGCCCAGCCGCCACACCTGCTCCACCACGCCCGCGGTGTCGGCGACCGGGTGGGTGTTGGCCATGGCGTGCACCGCGGTGTAGCCGCCGCGGGCGGCGGCGCGGGTGCCGGTCTCGACGGTCTCGGCGTCCTCGCGGCCCGGCTCGCGCAGATGCGTGTGCAGGTCGACCAGGCCGGGCAGGGCCACCAGCCCGTCGGCGTCGACCACCTCGGCCCCGGCGGCGTCCAGCCCGGTGCCGACCTCGGCGATCACGCCGTCGCGCAGCAGCAGATCGGCGGGCTGTGCGCCGAGGATCCGCGCCCCCTTGATCACGAACGTACGGCTCAACGCACGACCTCCCCGGCGGTGCTCTCGTCGTTGCTGGCGAAGGGCGCGGTCACGCGGGGACCTCCGCGCCGATGGCGGGCTCGGAGCCGCCCAGCAGCAGGTACAGGACCGCCATGCGGGCGCTGACGCCGTTGGCGACCTGCTCGGTGATGGTGGAGCGGGGCGAGTCGGCCACCTCGGCGGCGATCTCCACGCCCCGGTTCATCGGGCCCGGGTGCATGACGATGGCGTGCTCGGGCAGCTTGGCGAGCCGTTCGGCGTCCAGGCCGTACCGACGGCTGTATTCGCGAACGGTCGGGAAGTAGGCGGCGTTCATCCGCTCCCGCTGGACGCGCAGCATCATCACCACGTCGCTCTTGGGCAGCACCGCGTCCAGGTCGTAGGAGACCGAGCACGGCCAGGAGTCCACCGCCACCGGCAGCAGGGTGGGCGGGGCGACCAGCGTGACGTCGGCGCCGAGGGTGTTCAGCAACAGCACGTTGGAGCGTGCCACTCGGCTGTGCAGCACGTCCCCGACGATGGTGACCTTGCGGCCCTCCAGGTCGCCGAGCCGCCGGCGCATGGTGAACGCGTCCAGCAGCGCCTGGGTGGGGTGCTCGTGGGTGCCGTCCCCGGCGTTGATGACGCTGCCGCGCACCCAGCCGGCCAGCCGGTGCGGCGCCCCGGAGGCGCCGTGCCGGATCACCACGGCGTCGGCGCCCATGGCCTCCAGGGTCAGCGCGGTGTCCTTGAGGCTCTCCCCCTTGGACACGCTGGAGCCCTTGGCGGAGAAGTTGATCACGTCCGCCGACAGCCGCTTGGCGGCGGCCTCGAAGGAGATCCGGGTCCGGGTGGAGTCCTCGTAGAACAGGTTGACCACCGTGCGGCCGCGCAGCGTCGGCAGCTTCTTGATGGACCGGTCGGCGATCTGGGCGAGCTCCTCGGCGGTGTCCAGGACCAGCAGCGCGTCGTCCCTGCTCAGATCGGCCGCGGAGATGAGATGGCGCTTCATCGTCCGGCCCCCCTGTCCGCCGCGGGTCGGCGCGCCGGCCCGGGCGGCGGGGACGCCGCGGGGCCGAGCAGGACCGCATCCCGCCCGTCGTTCTCGGCCAGCAGCACCCGGACGGTCTCCCGCTTGGAGGTGGGCAGGTTCTTGCCCACGTAGTCGGCGCGGATGGGCAGCTCGCGATGGCCCCGATCGACCAGGATGGCCAGCTGCACCGCGCGGGGACGGCCCAGGTCGTTCAGGGCGTCCAGGGCGGCGCGCACGGTCCGGCCGGAGAACAGCACGTCGTCGACCAGGACCACGACGCGATCGTCGATGCCGCCCGCGGGCAGATCGGTGCGGCCCAGCGCCCGCGCCGGCCGCATCCGCAGGTCGTCGCGGTGCATCGTCACGTCGAGGGAGCCCCAGGGCACCGGCCTGCCCTCGACCTCCTCCAGCCGGGCGGCCAGCCGGCGGGCCAGGGTGACGCCGCGGGTCTGGATGCCGAGCAGGACGACGTCCTCCGCGCCCTTGGTGCGTTCGAGGATCTCGTGCGCGATGCGGGTGAGGGCGCGCCGGATGTCGGGGGCCTCCAGAACGGCCTTATGGCCTGCATCACCGTCGGCGCCCTCGGCCGGACGGGGGGCGGCCGGCTCCGCCGGCCGGAAGGCAGCGTTCACCGCCGAACCTCCTTTCCCGCCTCACGGGACGGGGTTAAAGGACGTTTTCGTCCCCCTCACGGTAGCAGCACGGCGGAGCCGGTCCGCCGGGGCCCGGACCGCGTCCTGCCTGGTGAGAGCACGATGAGAGCCCGGTGAGGGCCGGGTGGGGCCTGGTGAGAGTGGTCACACTGCGAAATCCGCGCATTCGCCCGCGAACGGGGGACGAGCCGGCGCCGAGGAGGGCGGGACCGGCCGTGGGAACCGGCGGGGAGAGGTCCCGTGGGAGCGCTCCCGCAGCTGGTGAGCGAGCCCCTGCGATCGCGCGGCGCCGAACGGTTCGACCGCTTTTTTCCAATCGGCTTGACCTTCGGCCCTCCCCGTTTTACGGTCACTGTCCGTAACCATCCCTGGAGACGGGTCCGGGGCGTTCGGTCCCGGGTCCCGCTCCCTGCGGGAGCGACCCGACCGCCGCTCCCCGGGGCCCGATTGACGATGATGAAAGTGAGCCTGGGGGGCCGCAACGATGCCGTCTGAATACGCAAAGGCTCTGGGCGCGCGGCTGCGCGCGATTCGCACCCAGCAGGGTCTGTCCCTGCACGGCGTGGAGGAGAAGTCCCGCGGCCGGTGGAAGGCCGTCGTGGTGGGTTCCTACGAGCGCGGTGACCGTGCGGTGACCGTGCAGAAGCTGGCCGAGCTCGCCGACTTCTACGGCGTTCCGGTGTCGGAACTGCTGCCGGGCGGCGCCTCGCCGAGTCCTCTGGGCCCCACTCCCAAGCTGGTGATCGACCTGGAGCGTCTGCAGCAGCTGCCCAAGGAGAAGGCCGGCCCCCTGGCCCGCTACGCCGCCACCATCCAAAGCCAGCGCGGCGACTACAACGGCAAGGTCTTGTCGATCCGCCAGGAGGACCTGCGCTCGCTGGCGGTGATCTACGACAAGTCCCCGAACGAGCTGACCGAGGAACTGATCAGCTGGGGCGTCCTCGATCCCGAGGCGCGCCGCGCCGTCGAGGCGTTCTGACCTCCGACCTCTTCGCCGCATCGCCGCCGCGTCCGCCCGAGGGCGGACGCGGCGGTCCGGTCTTGCGAGCGGGCGCGGGAGCCGGCGGGCCGCGCCCCTCCCCCTCCGCCCGGCGCCCCGGGACCCGGCGCAGGGCGGCGGCCCCGGTCAGGGCGCGTTCCGGCGCGACCCGCCCGGGCCGGAGGGCCGCCGTGGGGCCGCCAGGGCGAGCCCGATCGCGGCGACCATGGTCGCGGCGGCCGCGGCGAAGCCCAGCGTGAAGCCGCTCTCGGTCGGCGTTCCGCCGGGGTACGGGGCGGAGGCGGTGACGATCGCGGCGCTGGTCTGCGTGCCCAGGGACGCCCCGACGGTGCGGATCAGGGTGTTGACCCCGGTGGCCACTCCGGTCTGGCCGGCGGGGACGGCGGCGACCACCAGGTTGGCGACCGCCGCATAGGCCAGCCCGAGCCCGATGCCGCGGGCGATCCCGCCCGCGTACAGCTGCCACATGTGGTCGTGGGCGACCGCGACGTAGCCGTACCCGAGCAGCGTGAGCACCGCTCCGGCCAGCAACACCGCCCGCGAGCCGACCCGTGCGTCCAGCGCGCCCGCGGTGAACCCCGCCGCCGTCATCCCGACGCTGGCCGGCAGCTGCAGCAGGGCCGCCTGGGTGGCCGACCCCCCGAAGCCGAATCCGGTCGCGACGGGCGACTGCACCAGCAGGGGGAAGAGGATGCCCCCGGCCATGAGCGCGTACCCCGCCAGCATCGAGGCGACGTTGGCCGTCCACACCCCGCGCCGCCGCATCAGCCGCAGGTCCACCAGGGGTTCGGCCACGCGCGACTCCACCGCCAGCCAGCATCCCGCCAGGACGGCGGCCGACGCGCCCAGCCCCAGCACCCGGGGATCCCGCCATCCCCACGCGGGGAGCTGCGTCAACGCCGTCAGCCCGCACACCAGCCAGGCCGCGAACAGCGACGCCCCCCACCAGTCGATCCGGGCGTCCTTCTGCCGCTCCGTTTGTGGAACGATCCACCACGCCAGCGCCATCCCCGGCACCAGGCCCATCACCGGCACCCACAGCAGCCATCGCCAGCCGAACCAGTCGATGATCGGTCCGGCGATCACCCAGGACAGCGCCCCGCCCAGTCCCAGCATCGAGGACATCAGCCCCACCGCCGAGGCCGTGCGGTGCGGCGGATGCACCTGGCGGATGATCGTGTACGCCAGCGGGAACACTCCCCCGCCCACGCCCGCCAGCGCCCGTCCCGCCAGCATCACCGGGAGCGAGACGGCCAGCGCCGCGACGACCATCCCCGCGATCGTCGCCGCCAGCACCGCCAGCAGCACCGGCCGGGGCCCGAACAGGTCCCCCAGCCGTCCGATCACCGGCGTCCCCACCGCCGCCGACAGCGTCATCGCCGTCAACGCCCACGCCGCTCCCCCGGCCGTGGTCCCCAGTCCCTCCTGGATCAACGGCAGCGCCGGCGTCACCACCGCCATCGACAGCGAGTACGCCATCACCCCGAGGAACGCCAGCAGCGGCACGACGGACCGTTCTCGCCGCGTCTGCCCGCCTCCCGAACCCATGGCGCCCCAACGTTACTCCGACGCATCACCACGAACCCCACCCCCATCGGCCAGTCCCCCCTCACCCCCGCGAACCGGCCGCACCACCCGGAAGACGGCGCACGGAAGGCGCACCGGAGGGCACCGCGAAGGCGCGAAAGAGGGGCGGAGGGCGGGCGCACGGGACGGACGGAGGGCCCGTGGAAGGCGCGTGGCGGACGGGCGGGCGCACGGGAGGCGCTCGGAGGACGCACGGGAGGAGCGACGAGGCGCGGCGAGGCCGCGTCGGCGGAGTCGGCCGGTGGGGTCCGCGACTCCGCCGACGCGGCGGGGCGGCCGTCACCGGTCCGGGGAGGGTGACCCGGTGACGGCCCGGGGGAGGCGGATGCGCTCCGGCGAAGGGCGCTGGCGCGCGCCGGTCTGCCTCCACGGGGGTTGCCGGCGCCCGGCCGCCCTGGACGGGCGGCGGGCAGGCCGTGAGACGGCGTCCGGTCAGCCGGCCTCGGGGACGGGAAGAGTGGGCTGGCCCGGGATGCCCAGCGTGTCCTCGACCAGTGAGACGAAGATCTCGGCGTCGTGCAGCAGCTCGTCGGCCTCCCGTCGGGTCACGGCCCGGGGAAGGCCGGCCTCCGCGGCGGCGCGCTTGTCGGCGCCGGCGGCGAAGAAGGCGGCCCACTCGCGCAGCGCCGGGTCGGCCTCGGGGAGCAGCACCCAGACGCTGCGGGGACGCCCACGGCGGTGGGTCCGCAGGGGTTCGTGGGCGGCCAGCACGGCCGCGGCGGCGCGCAGCGCGGCCAGGTGGGCGGACACGAACCGCACGGCCGGCGAGGTGGCCTCGGCGGCCTCGGCCAGGCACATGCGGGCGGCGTGGAGTTGGCCGAGGGCGGTGCGGCCGGTGCGGGCCCGGGCGGGCCGGGGACGGGGCGCAGGCACGGAACGGACCTCGCCGTCGACATCGGTGCGGACTGTGCGTCGGGCGGTCGTCGATCCGGACATTCGCCTCTCCTTCCGGCTTCGGGCCGGTCGGGCGGAGGGCTTCCCCTCACTCCGCCCGACCGTCACGTTCCGCCGGCCGGTTCGCGCTGCCCCCGGCGGGACGTGTGCCCCGCGACGCGGGCCGTGAGCCCCGCGCCATCTCGAACATAAGTTCGACACACCTCAGTAAACAACCCTCGGCAGGATTCGTCAATACGTTCGAACACCTTCCGCATCCCGCGTCACCCGGGCCGGCGCGCCCCGCGCCGGACACGCCTCGCCCACGCCTCGCCCGCTCCTCGCCCACGCCCCGGGCGCGCTTCCGGCACGGCGACGGGGCCGGCCTCATCGCCCGGGCCCGAAGGCCCCTCCGCTCAGGACCTCACCCGGGCCGCCGGACGTAGACCGGCACGCCCGTCCCCACCAGATCGGGGAACACCTCGGCGACGTTCATCGGCAACCGCACGCATCCGTGCGAGGCCGGGTACCGCGGGACGCTGAGCGCGCCGTGGAAGGCGATGCCGCCGTTGAAGTAGATCGGGTTGTACAGCCGCCCCAGCGGCGAGGTCTCCCATCCCGACACCCGGCGCCCGGTCCGGAAGTTCCCCGTCGGGGTGACCGCATAGCGGCAGCGCGGCGCGGCGCCGGGGACGTCCCGCGAGCAGAACAGCTCCCCCGAGCCGGAGGAGATGTGGGAGATCAGCACCGGCCTGCCGCCCTTGTAGACGACCAGGTACTGGCGGCGCAGATCCACATCCACCCGGTCGGGCTCCCGGGAGCCGGCCACGGGACGGGGCGAGGCGGGACGGTCCAGGGCCTGCCACACCTTGCGGCCCACGGTGCCGGACACCTTGAGCCGGTTGACCTTCTGGAAGGCCCACACCGCCATCTGCGTGGTCATGCCGTACCGCCCGTCGACGGGCCCCGGCGCGTATCCGAGCTCCTTCAGACGCCGCTGCAGGACCTTGACGTCCTCGCCCTCGGCCCCGGGCTTGAGCGTGGGCCGGGGCGTCGGGGTGGGGGAGGGCGCGCCGGTCGCCGAGGGCGCGGGAGAGGCCGGAGGCCGGTCCCGCCCCGCCGCCGTGGTGGCGGCCGGCTGCGAGCATCCCGGCAGCGCCAGGACCCCGCCCGCGGCCACGATCGCACCGATCCGCACCCTCGTCCTCATATGCAACCTCCCACCGGCAGCGTTCCCTTTATGGACGGTCGTTCCATCCACCGGGTTCGGGGCGCGGAGGGCTTTAGGGTGCTCGACATGCATCCCAACACCGAGAAGGTGGCCGCCGCGCTCAAGGAGCGCGGCGCCGCCGGCGAGATCATCGAACTGCCCGAGGCCGCCCCCACCGCCGAGGCCGCCGCGCGCCAGCTCGGCTGCCCGGTGGGGGCCATCGCCAACAGCCTGATCTTCGACGCCGACGGCGCGCCGCTGCTGGTGCTGACCAGCGGCGCGCACCGGGTGGACACGGCCAAGGTCGCCGCGCTGGTGGGCGCACGGCGGGTGCGGCGGGCCACTCCCGAGTTCGTCCGCGAGGCCACCGGTCAGCCCATCGGCGGCGTCGCCCCGGTCGGGCACCCCTCCCCCATCCGCACGCTGGTGGACACCTGGCTGGAGAGGCACGAGACGGTGTGGGCGGCCGGCGGGCATCCGCACACCGTCTTCCCCACCTCCTACGCCGAGCTGCTGCGCATCACCGGGGGAACGCCCGCCGACGTGGGCGCCTGAGCGGGAAGAATCGAGACCATGGAGATCTGGCACAATCCGCGCTGCTCCAAGAGCCGCGCCGCCAAGGCCGCCCTCGACGAGGCCGGCGTGAGCTACACCGAACGCCGTTACCTGGACGATCCGCCGAGCGCGGAGGAGCTGGAGAAGGTGCTGACCGCCATCGGCGCCGAGCCCTGGGAGATCGCCCGGCTGAACGAGCCCGTCGCCAAGGAGCTCGGCCTGAAGGACCTGGAACGCGACCGTGCGCGGTGGATCGAGCTGATGGTGGAGCACCCGGTGCTCATCCAACGGCCGATCATCGTCACCGACGGCGGCCGGGCGGTGGTGGCGCGGGACGCCGACGCGATCCGCAGCGCCCTCGACAGCGCCTGACCGGCGGTGTGATCCTGGGACCGACCGTTCGGCACCGCATCGGAGCGGCGATGAGCAGCATGCGCACCGGCCCCGCCGCGCGCGACCCGCAGTTCCGCGGCATCGATCCGGCCGCGCTGGGCCAGCTGATCCGGCAGATGCACGACGCGGACAAGGCGATCATGGGCTGGCTGGCCGCGCACCCGCCGCCGGCGGGGGTGTCGGCCGAGGGGCACCGCCGGGCCCAGGAGGTCGCCGTCTGGGTGGCCGAGCAGCTCAGCATGCTGCATCGGCGGCACAACTACGCGATCACCCGCCCGGACCCGGCGGGCGGCGTCCGCCCGGGGCCGACGCCGCCGCCCCGGTCGCCGACGCCGCGAACGGGCGGCGACCGGGGCGCCGGGAACGGGCCGCGGCCGGTGGCCGTCCCGCCGAAGGCGCCGTCCGCCCCGCGCCTCACCCCGCACGGGGCGGGCCCGGACCTGGGCGCGTTCCCCGATCAGCGGAGCGCGCACAAGGCGGCCCGTTCCGACGCGCTGGCCGTCGCCCGGGCCGAACGGGCCGGCGGGCCGCTCCCCGAGGGGGTGTGGCGGCGGCTGGAGCAGAACGCCGGCGACCCCGACTACACCGCCGAGCTGTACGAGCGGCTCGGCCCCGCCGGGACGGCCGCGTTGATCCGCCGGGCCGCGGGAGAGGAGGCCCGGCTGGAGGCGCTGAGCGGGTCGCTGGGCACCGCCAGCTTCCACCTGGGCATGAACACCGTCTGGCTGAGGACGCTGCTGACCGAGTCGCAGCGGCTCGGGGTGCGGGACACGGCCGAGGCGGTGCTGCTGCGCGCCGACATGAGCCCGCGGACCGACCAGGCGCTGGCCCGGCTGGGGGTGCTCTCCGGGGCAGGATGCCCGACCCCGGCGGGGAGGACGTCGTGAGCCCGCCGCCCCCGGGCACCCTGCAGGCCCCGATCGACGCGGTCGCCGCCGCCCAGCTCCCGCCGGGAGAGGTGCCCAACCCCGACTACGCCCGGCTGTACCACGCCTACCGGGACGCCTACGGCAGCATCGACCGGCTGCGGCGGGCGCTGGACCCGCCGGCCCGCACGCTGGCCGAGACCGACGCCTGGCTGGGCCCGGAGGCCCGCGCCTGGGGCGGCCGGCTGGAGGAGAACCGGCGGATGCTGCACCGGGCGGCGGATCGGATCCTGATCGATCTGCACGCCGCCCTGGTGGCCACGCCCCGGACGATCCGACGGGTCTAATCTGGCCGAGTGAACGACCCTGAACCCGCCAAGCTGCGCGAGGTGGACCGGCGGGGATTCACCCGGCGGCTCTCTCCGATCCTGGACATCTACGCCGCGGCGATGAGCCCACCGCCCGATCAGCTGCCCGGGCGACGGGCCATCATGGAGCGGCACGCCCAGTACCCGCGGTTCCGGGCCCTGCTGGCCGAGACCCGCCGTCCGCTCCGGTGGGGCGGCGTGCTCCAGGGCTTCGCCTACGGCTTCCACGGGGAGCCCGGCCAGTGGTGGCACGACGTCGTGCACCGGGCGCTCACCGAGAAGGGCGGGTCCGCGCACGCCGAGGAGTGGCTGGGCGACAGCTTCGAGGTCGCCGAGCTGCACGTGCACCCGGAGCACCAACGGCACGGGGTGGGCCGGGCGCTGCTGCTCGCCCTGTGCGCGGGCCGGACGGAGCGGACCGTGGTGCTGTCCACGCTGGACCGCAGGCCCGACACCCCCGCCCGACGGCTGTACCGGTCGGTGGGCATGGTCGACCTGCTGACGGAGTTCACCTTCCCCGGCGGGGGGCCGCGCTACGCGGTGATGGGGGCGCGGCTCCCGCTGAAGGGCGGCTCAGCCGACCACTGAGGCCGGGCTGCCGGAGGCCGCGCCGCCCAGGGCGTCCACGTCCAGCATCCGATACACCTCACGGGTCGCGGTGGACTTGTTGAAGGTGATGAAGTGGATGCCCGGCGCGTCCTGCTCCAGCAGCTCCCGGCACAGCCCGGCGGCGTGCTCGATGCCGAGCCGGCGGACCGCCTCGGGGTCGTCGCCGACCGCCTCGAACCTGGCCGCCAGCTCCGGCGGGAACGGGGCGCCCGACAGCTGTTCGGAGCGCTCGATGGTGGACAGCTGGGTGACGGGCATGATGCCGGGGATGATCGGCACGTCGCAGCCGTGGGCGGCGACCCGGTCGCGCAGCCGGAAGTAGTCCTCGGCGCGGAAGAACATCTGGGTGATGGCGTAGTCCGCGCCGGCCCGGCACTTGGCCACGAAGTGCCGGGTGTCGCTGTCGATGTCGGGCGAGCGCGGGTGCTTGTAGGGAAAGGCCGCCACGCCCACGCAGAAGTCCCCGGCGGAGCGGATCAGGCGGACCAGGTCCGCGGCGTACTCGACCCCTTCGGGGTGCTTGACCCACTCCCCCATCGGGTCGCCGGGCGGGTCGCCGCGCAGCGCGAGGATGTTGCGGACCCCGACGGAGGCGAACCGGCCGATCAGGTGGCGCAGCTCGGCGACCGAGTGGTTGACGGCGGTGCAGTGCGCCACCGGGGTCAAGGTGGTGTCGGTGGCGATCCGCTCGACGATGTCGACGGTCTTGTCACGGGTGCCGCCGCCGGCGCCGTAGGTCACCGAGACGAACGTCGGCCGCAGCGCCTCCAGCTCCCGGATGGTGCGCCACAGGTTCCGCTCCCCCGCCTCGGTCTTGGGCGGGAAGAACTCGAACGAGAACGACTTGCCCCCGGCCGCGAGCAGCTCGCGGATCGTGGGGGCGCGACCAGGAAGCACGGAAGGCATCCCCTTAGATTAGTGGGTCCCCTTCCGGCCGGTCTCCGACGAGCCGCCCGGCAGGCCCAGCAGCGCGGCGCCCGCCGCCAGCGCCGCCAGGCACGCCGCCGGGCTGATCGGCAGGGGCGCCATCGCCGTGCGCCGCAGGGCGAACACCTCGCCGAACCCGACCGCCGAGAACCCCAGCACGCCCAGCACGCACAGCGCGATCCCGGCCGCATCGCGCAGCGGCCCGTGGGAGCGCGGCGCGGGCGGGCGCGGCCGGTCGGCTCCGCGGAACACCGCCACCAGCGCGGCGGTCGCCGCGGTCAGCATCGCCAGCCACAGCGGCCGGGACAGCCACCAGGCCGGGCTCCCCACCGCGGGCCAGGGCAGGCCCAGGCCGAGCTGCACCGCGCTCAGCAGGAACAGCGCGGTCAGGTGCCACAGGAACGCGGTCATCGCCATCCCGTTCGCCGCGATCACCGCGATCCAGACGCGGGGGCGGGCGAGCAGCCGGGCGACCGGCCCGCGCACCAGCATGGTCAGGCCCACCAGCCACAGGGCGTGCGCGAGCAGCGCCAGGGTCGGCGGGGCCATGTTGGAGACCGGCGCGCCCGGCATCCCCACCATGGACACCGGATAGGGCCCCCAGGCGATCAGCGCGAGCATCGCGGTCAGGCCGCCTCCGGCCAGGGCCGCCGCGGCGCGCCGCCCCAGCCGCCCCTCGGCGTGGAAGAAGCCGAGCTGGTGCACCGCCAGCCAGACCAGCAGCAGGTTCAGCGGCGCGACGGCGGCGAGACCGCCGGCGAACCTGAGCAGGTCGACGACCACCACGCCCGCGCCCAGCGCCGCCGGCACCGCCGCGCCGCAGGCGCGGTGCAGCCGCCACATCGGCGGGGCGAAGGCCACCATCGCCAGATAGACCCCGACGAACCACAGCGGCTGGGCGACGGTCCGGACGGCGAGCCCGAGCGTCCCCTCGTCGCGTCCGGTCGTCTCCAGGAGCAGGGCGATCAGCAGCCAGACGCCGATGAACACGGCGGTCGGGGTCAGCAGCCGGGCCGCCCGCCTCCGGAGGAATTCGCCGTACCGGGGTCGCCGCCGCAGGACCATGGCATGGGAGAAACCGCCCACGAAAAAGAACACCGGCATCACTTGCAGCAGCCAGGTGAGGGGCTGCAACGACGGCAGCATCGCCAGCGCGTTTCCGGGCCGGACGGATCCGTCCGGCCCGGCCAGCGGCACCGCCATCAGCCAATGCCCGAACACCACGACGGCCAGGGAGAAGACCCGGAGGAAATCGACGTACCGATCGCGGTCGGCGGGGGTGCGCGCGGCCAGTTCCGCGGCCGTGGTAAATCGGTTACCGCTGCAAGTTGTGGACTGTTCGGCGTTAACGCTCATAATGTGATGATCGGCGGTGCCGGGACGCCTGCGCATGAGCTGGGGTGCTCAGTCCCGCCTGGGTAGGAGTACCTGAGTGGGGGGTCCACTAGGGTGATCGACATGTCCGCTGGCCGTGTACGCAAGGAGATCGACGACGCCCTGCTGGCGTTCGTCGACCGGCAGCGCCCCGGGGTGCTGGAGATCAGTGGCGACCTGGCTCCGCTGCTGTCGGCGCTGGACGCGCTGCTGGCCGGCGGAAAGCGGCTGCGGCCGGCGTTCTGCTATTGGGGCTGGCGGGCGGCCGGCGGCGAGGACATCGAGGCCTGCCGCGGCATCGCCACCGCCGCCGCGTCCCTGGAGCTGTTGCAGGCCAGCGCGCTGATCCACGACGACGTGATGGACGCCAGCGACACCCGCCGCGGCCAGCCCTCGGTGCACCGCCGCTTCGAGGCGACCCACCGCGAGCACGGATGGCGGGGCGCCGCCGGGTCGTTCGGGGAGGGGGCCGCGATCCTGCTCGGCGACCTGTGCCTGGCCTGGTCGGCGGAGATGTTCGACACCAGCGGGCTGGACGCCGAGGCGCTGCGCCGCGGCCGCCGGGTGTTCGACCTGATGCGCACCGAGGTGATCTGCGGGCAGTACCTGGACATGCTGGAGAGCGCGCGGGCCACCGGACGGGTGGAGGCGGCGCTGACGGTGGTGGAGTTCAAGTCCGCCAAGTACACCATCGAGCGTCCGCTGCACATGGGCGCCGAGCTGGCCGGCGCCGGTCCCGAGGTGGTGGCGTCCCTGCGCGCCTACGGACTGCCGCTGGGCACCGCCTTCCAGCTCCGCGACGACGTGCTCGGGGTGTTCGGCGACCCCGCCGAGACCGGCAAGCCCGCCGGCGACGACCTGCGCGAGGGCAAGCGCACCGTGCTGATCGCCTTCACGCTGGAACGGGCCACACCCGCCCAGGCCGAGCTGGTCGAGCGGCGGCTGGGCGATCCCGAGCTGGACGCCGCCGGCGTCGACGAGCTGCGCACCATCATCGAGGAGACCGGCGCCCTGAGCGCCTGCGAGAAGCTGATCGACCGGTACACCGACCAGGCCCGCGAAGCGCTGGCCGTCGCCCCCATCGCCTCCGACGCGCGCGACGCCCTGGCCGACCTCGCCGTGGCGGCCACCGTCCGCAGGGGTTGATCGACAGGGGTTGATCGATACGCCGGGCCGCCCGCGCCGCGCACTGGTACAAAGAGACGATCTCGCAGCTTCTCCCCCCGGAGGTCTCTCGTGCTGCCGGAGACGGTTCCGCTGTGCCCCGGCGACCCGCGCCGGCTGGGCGGTTACACGTTGCTGGGGCGGCTGGGCGAGGGCCGGCGAGGGGTCGCCTTCCTCGGCCGGGGCCGCGACGGCGAGCTGGTCGTGGTGAAGCTGCTGCGCGGGGGCCGGGCGGCCGGGCCGCGGGCGCGCAGCAGGTTCGCCCGGGAGGCGGAGGCGGCGCGGCAGATCACCGGTCCGCACACGGCGCGGGTGCTGGCCGCCCGGGCGATCGGAGACCGGCCGTACCTCATCAGCGAGTACGTGCGGGGGCCGTCGCTGCAGCAGGTGGTGACCGAGCGCGGGCCGTTGCCGGAGGAGCGGCTGCAGCGGGTGGCGCTGCGCACGGCGCGGGCGCTGGCGGCGATCCATCGTGCGGGGGTGGTGCACCGCGATCTCACGCCGGGGAACGTGCTGCTGGCCAAGGGCGGCGCCAAGGTGATCGGGGTGGGCGTCGCCTCGCTGCCGGACGGCGCCGCGACCGCCGCCGCACCGGCCGGCTCCCCTGCTTATCTGGCGCCCGAGCAGATCGAGGACGAACCGGTGGGCCCGCCCGCCGACGTGTTCGCCTGGGGCGCGACCATGGTGTTCGCGGCGACCGGGCGCCCGCCGTTCGGCACCGGGCCGGACGCGGCGGTGATGCGCCGGGTGACCTCCCGCCGGCCGGATCTGGGCGACCTGCGCGGGCCGCTGCGCGACCTGGTGGCGGCCTGTCTGGACAAGAACCCCGCCGCCCGGCCCACCGCTCCGCAGCTGGTGCGGGCGTTGCGGGAGGGTCGTCCGCCGAAGCCCAAGCCGCGACCGGAGCGGATCCCGCCCTACCGGTGGCGGATGATGGTGGCGCTGGCCGTGGTGGTGGCGGTGGGCTTCACCATAGGAGTGCTGCTGCCCGGCGGCTGACCGCCGGGCAGCGGGCCGTCACCAGTGCGGGGGACGTTCCTCGAGCAGCCGCGAGTCGTCGTCGCGCCACTCGCCCCACCGGCTCTCGGTGTCGTCGCTCGTCTGATCGGGCAGGATCTCGAGCTCGTCGTCGACCAGGTCGACGGGGCGTTCCTCGTCAGGGCTGATCGTCATGCGCCCATTGTCCCATCGCCGCGCCGGACCGCGCTGCGCACGCCGTCACATCGGCGGCGCCTCCCGGAGCCGGCGCGCCAGCTCGGCGGCGGCGGCTCCGGGGTCGGCGGCCTCGGTGATCGCCCGGACCACCACCACCCGGCGGGCTCCGGCGGCCAGCACCCGGTCGAGGTTGCCGCCGTCGATCCCGCCGATCGCGAACCAGGGCCGGCCGGTCCGCAACCCGGCGGTGTACTCCACCAGCTTCAGCCCCGCCGCCGGCCGCCCCGGCTTGGTGGGCGTGGCCCACACCGGCCCGGTGCAGAAGTAGTCCACGCCGGGCTGGGCGGCGGCCGCGGACGCCTGCTCGTCGGAGTGGGTGGACCGGCCGATCAGCACGTCCTCTCCCACGATGGCGCGGGCGTGCTCCACCGGCAGGTCGCCCTGGCCCAGGTGCAGCACGTCCGCCCCGACCGCGTAGGCCACGTCGGCGCGGTCGTTGACCGCCAACAGCGCCCCGTGCCGATCGCAGGCGTCCCGGAAGACCTCCAGATACTCCATCTCCCGGCGGGCCTCCAGGCCCTTCTGGCGGAGCTGGACGATGTCCACGCCCGCCCCGAGCACGGCGTCGAGGAACTCCGGCAGATCGCCCTGCCGTTCCCTGGCGTCGGTGCACAGGTACAGGCGCGCCCGCTCCAGCCGGGTCCGCAACGCGACCGCACGTTCGGACAACAGATGCTTCGACAACGAGGGGTGCCTTTCCAGACCGCTTCGGACCGCTCGGACGCGCAGTGAGCGGTCGGTCAGAACGCCAGCGCCTGAGCGCGGCGTCGGATCTCGGTGCCCCGGTTCTCCAGCAGCGCCTGCACCGGGGTGCCGGGGATGGTGTCGTCAGCGGTGAACAGCCACCGGAGCGCCTCCACACTGTCATAGCCGGCGTCCGCCAGCAGCGTCAGGGTGCCCGGAAGCCCCTTGACCACCCGGCCGTCCCGGATGAACGCCGCCGGCACCATGAGGGTCCCGTTGCGGTGGACCCCCACCAGCTTGTGATCGCGGATGAGCTGCTTGGTCCGCTTGATGCTGAGGCCGAGCCGCTCGGCCGCCTCCTGCAGCGTGAGCCACTCCCCGACGAGGGCGTCGGTCGTCGCGTCGAGGCCGCTTTCACCTGGGGCTTGCATCTGCATCACGCCACCTGGCCTACCACGTCCACACCTTTTTGAAACCCTCAGCTGATCATCGCTTTGCGCAACGGGACGGCCGGGTCGCCGAGGGCGTCGACGTCCACCGGGGAGCCCGCGGCGATGATCCGGCGGGCCTGCACCAGATCGCGCGGACGGTCGACGGTCACGATCGCCTCCAGGCGGTCGCCGGTGACCCAGCACGCGGCCCACCGGGGGTCGGCGGCGGGGTCGCCGCGATAGATCAGCCGCTCGGCGGCCCGATGGTGCCCGGCGTACTGCACCATCCGGCCGAACTGTTCGGACCAGAAGTAGGGGACGGCGTCGTAGACGGCGTCCTGACCGAGCAGGGCCGCGGCGGCGACCTCGGGGGCGTGGAGGGCGGTGTCCCAGTGCTCGACCAGCATCCGCCGGCCGTACCGGCGCGACCACCAGGCGGCGCAGTCGCCGACCGCCACCACGCCGGGCGCGCTGGTCCGCATCGACTCGTCGACCAGCACCCCGCCGTCGACCTCGACGCCCGAGCCCGCCAGCCAGCCCGTCTCGGGGCGCACCCCGACGCCGACCACCACCTCGTCGGCCTCGATGCGCCCGCCGTCGGCGAGGGCGAGGCCGCCGTGCTCGACGGCGGCGACCTCGACCCCGGTCAGCAGACGCACCCCGGCCTGGGCGTACCAGGGAGCGGTGTGCGCGCCGATCCGCGCGCCGACCGCGCCGGCCAGGGGGGCGTCGGCGGCTTCGACCACGGTGACGGCGCAGCCCTTGGCCGCGGCGGCGGTGGCGACCTCGGCGCCGATCCAGCCCGCCCCGACGATCGCGATCCGCGCGCCGGCGCGCAGGCGCTCCCGCAGCCGCCGGGCGTCGTCGATGGTCCGCAGCACGTGCTGGGGGCCGTCGCCGGGCAGCGTGATCGGCGCCGCCCCGGTGGCGATGACCAGCCCGTCGAAGGGCAGCTCTCCGGCCGTGGTGCGCAGCGTGCCGCCGCCGGCGGACGCGAGCTCCAGACCGGTGGCGCGTTCGCCGAGCCGCAGCTCGCAGCGCAGCGCGTCCCAGTCGGCGTCGACGGTGGTGTCGTCGGCGTCGCCCAGCAGGACCGCCTTGGACAGCGGAGGCCGGTCGTAGGGGCGATGCGGCTCCGCCGACACCAGCGTGAGCCCTCCCTCATAGCCCTTGGCGCGCAGGGCCTCGACCGAGCGGACTCCGGCCAGCCCACCGCCCACCACGATGACGCGATCCATGGACGCACACCCTAGTGCCCGGCCCTCCACCGGACCGCAACGGGATCTGACCGGCGAACCCGTACGGAGCGGGATCGATCCGGGCAGCTTAGGCTAGAGGTGACGAACGCGGGAGTCCGGTGCGACCGGGCTGAGAGGGCGGCTGAACGGGCCGCCGACCGCCACCACCTGATCCGGATCATGCCGGCGAAGGGAGCATGCCGATGCCGACCTCGACGAACGCCCCCGACCTGCTGATCATCGGGGCGGGGGTGATCGGGCTGGCCACCGCCTGGCGGGTGGCCCGCCGCGGCCTCGCCGTGACGGTGCTGGACCCCGCCCCCGCCGGCGGCGCCTCCCGGGTGGCGGCGGGGATGCTGACCCCGGTCAGCGAGCTGACCTACGGCGAGGAGCCGCTGCTGCACCTGGGGATCGCCTCACGGGACCGCTATCCCGCGTTCGTGGCGGAGCTGGAGGAGGTCTCCGGGCGGCGCACCGGATATCGCCGGGACGGGATCCTGGAGATCGCGTTCGACTCCGACGATCTGGCGTTCCTGGAGGACCTGCGGCGTTTCCGGCAGTCGCTGGGCGTCCCGGCCGAGGCGCTGTCGGGGCGCGAGTGCCGGCGGCTGGAGCCGATGCTGGCGCCCTCGGTGCGCGGCGGACTGCTGGCCCCCGAGGACGGCTCGATCGATCCGCGGCGGCTGACCGCGGCGCTGCTGACGGCGGCGGAGCGGACCGGCGTGCGGATGGACCGGCGGCGCGCGGCGGGCCTGGTCGTGGAACGCGACATCGCCGTCGGCGTGCGGCTCGACGACGGGACCGTGCTGCGGGCGGAGAAGATCCTGCTGGCGGCCGGCGCGCACAGCGGCGATCTGGACGGCCTGCCCGACGGGGCGGTCCCCCAGGTGCGCCCGGTCAAGGGACAGGTGATCCGGCTGCGCACCGCGACCCCGTTCCTGGGGCGCAGCACCCGCGGCGTGGTGCGGGGCTCGTCGATCTACGTGGTGCCCCGCGACGACGGAGAGGTCGTGGTGGGCGCCACCCAGGAGGAGATGGGCTTCGACACCACCGTCACCGCGGGGGGCGTGTGGCAGCTGCTGCGCGACGCCCGCGAACTGCTCCCGGGCATCACCGAGCTGGAGTTCGCCGAGGTGTCGGCGGGGCTGCGGCCGGGGTCGCCGGACAACGCGCCGGCGCTGGGGCCGAGCCCCCTGCCGGGGCTGTTCCTGGCCGTCGGCCACTTCCGCAACGGCGTGCTGCTGACCCCGGTGACGGCGGACGCGATGACGGAGATCCTGGTGGACGGCACCGTTCCGGAGGTCGCCGTGCCGTTCGCCCCCGACAGGTTCGCAGAGGAGGCCAGGGCGTGAAGGTGGAGGCCAGGGCGTGAAGGTGATCGTCAACGGAGAGCCGCGGGAGCTGCCGGAGGGCACCACCGTGGCCGCCGTGGTGGAGTCGATCAGCCCGGCCGCGACCGGGATCGCGGTCGCGGTCAACGACGAGGTGGTCGGCCGGGCGGCGTGGACCGGGACGACGGTGCGGGACGGCGACCGGGTCGAGGTGCTGACCGCCGTGCAGGGAGGATGACATGGCCGCGACCGATCCGACCGGCGACACCGATCCGCTGGTCATCGCCGGGGAGACGTTCGGCTCCCGGCTGATCATGGGCACCGGGGGAGCGCCCAGCATGCACGTGCTGGAGGAGGCGCTGGTCGCCTCGGGCACCGAGCTGACCACGGTGGCGATGCGGCGGGTGGACCCCTCGGCCCGCGGCTCGGTGCTGGACGTGCTGCGCCGCCGCGGGATCAGGGTGCTGCCCAACACGGCCGGCTGCTTCACCGCCGGGGAGGCGGTGCTGACCGCCAAGCTGGCCCGCGAGGCGCTGGGCACCGACTGGATCAAGCTGGAGGTGATCGCCGACGAGCGCACCCTGCTGCCCGACCCGGTGGAGCTGCTGGACGCGGCCGAGCAGCTGGTGGACGCCGGGTTCACGGTGCTGCCGTACACCAACGACGATCCGGTGCTGGCGCGGCGGCTGGAGCAGGTCGGCTGCGCCGCGGTGATGCCGCTGGGCTCCCCCATCGGGTCGGGGCTGGGCATCCGCAACCCGCACAACATCGAGCTGATCGTCGAGCAGGCCGAGGTCCCGGTGATCCTGGACGCCGGGGTGGGCACCGCCAGCGACGCGGCGCTGGCGATGGAGCTGGGGTGCGACGCGGTGCTGCTGGCCACCGCGGTGACCCGGGCGCAGTCCCCGGTCGCGATGGCGACGGCGATGCGGCACGCGGTGCAGGCGGGGAGGCTGGCCCGCCGGGCGGGGCGGATCCCCAAGCGCCGCTACGCGCAGGCGTCCTCGCCGTGGGAGGGGATCGGCACATCGTGACCGCGCGACTTCACGGCGCGATCGTCGGCCTCGTCATTCCGCAGTGTGATGAGGCTTCGGCCGAATCGCCCGTAGACTCCCTGTGATGGACACGACGGTTGCCGATCCTCTCGTCGGGCAGGTGCTCGACGGGCGCTACCGCGTGGAGTCCCGGATCGCCCGAGGTGGCATGGCCACGGTGTACGTGGCCCGCGACATCAAGCTCGATCGGCGGATCGCGCTGAAGGTGATGCACGCCAACCTCGCCCAGGACGAGGACTTCGTGCGGCGTTTCATCGGCGAGGCGAAGGCGGCCGCGGCCCTGTCGCACCCCAACGTGGTGGCGGTCTACGACCAGGGCACCGACGGCCAGCACGTATTCCTGGCGATGGAGTACGTGCGGGGCAGGACGCTGCGTGCGCTGCTGACCGAGCGGGGTCGGCTGGGCCCGCGCGAGGCGCTGGGATTCATGCAGCCGATCCTGGCGGCGTTGGCCGCCGCGCACCGGGCCGGTCTGGTGCATCGCGACGTCAAGCCCGAGAACGTGCTGCTCACCGAGGAGGGCCAGGTCAAGGTCGCCGACTTCGGCCTGGCCCGGGCCGAGACGGCGGGCAAGCAGACCAAGACCGGGCTGATCATCGGGACGGTCGGTTATCTGGCGCCCGAGCAGGTGCTGACCGGGCACGCCGACGTGCGCTCCGACGTCTACGCGGCCGGGATCATGCTGTTCGAGCTGCTCACCGGTCGGCAGCCGCACACCGGCGACACCCCGCTGGCGGTGGCCTACAAGCACGTCAACGACGTGGTGCCGCCGCCGTCCAGCGCGGTGCCCGGCCTGCCGTCGCAGCTGGACACCCTGGTCACCCTGGCGACCAGCCGCGACCCGGCGCGCCGGCCGCAGGACGCGGGCGCCTTCCTGGCGGCGGTCTCCGACGTGGTCGCCGCGCTGCCGCCGGACATCGACGAACGGCTGGCCGAGGCGGCGCCGGCCCAGGAGGCCGCCTCGGTGCTGCCCATGGCGTCCCCGCCGGCCGCCGCGCCCCCGGCACCGGCCGCGCCCCCGGGGCCGCCGGGGTCGCACACCCGCGTGCTGAGCGCCGAGACGCTGCCTCCGGTCGTCCCCGGGCAGCATCCCCCGCCCCCGGCCGCACCGCCTCCGCCCCCCGGCCCGATGGAGCGGGTGCTCAACACGGTCACCAGCCGGTACGTGCTGATCGCGATCGGCGCGCTGGCGGCGGTGATCCTCGGCTGGGCGGTCTGGTACCAGGTGGCCGGTCAGTACGAGCGGGTCCCCGAGCAGATCGTCGGGATGAAGCTGGAGGACGCCAAGCGGCTGCTGGCCGAGAACGGGCTGGTGGTGCGGACCGGTCCGTCCGCCTACAGCGACAAGGTGCCCAAGGGGCACGTCGTCACCTCGGACCCGGGCCCGGGCCAGCGCGTCGAGGCGGGCGGGGTCGTCACGCTCACCCTGTCCAAGGGCAAGGAGCCGATCCCGGTGCCCGACACCGCGGGCAAGTCGCTGGAGGAGGCCCGGAAGATCCTCCAGGACGCCGGCTTCACCCCCGGCGAGGTGATCCGGGAGTCCTCGCAGACCATCCCCAAGGACCAGGTGATCCGCACCGCGCCCAAGGCCGGCAAGAAGGTCTCCCCGGACCAGCCGGTCGACATCGTGGTCAGCTCCGGCATGGAGATGCCGAACCTGGTGAACGTGAACGCCGAGCAGGCCGCCAACCAGCTCCGGGCGATGGGGCTGGAGGTCAAGATCGAAGAGCGCGACCTGCCGGACCAGCCGCGGGACGTGGTGCTGGAGCAGAACCCGCCGCCCGGCACCGGCGTGTCGCGCGGCGACCAGGTGACGCTGGTCGTCAACAAGAAGGACTGCATCCTCGCCCCCATCAACCCGTTCTGCCACGAGAACGAGGGCGGCCCGGACGCCCTGCCGGTGCCGACCGTGCTCGGCCAGGACGTCAAGGCGGCCGTGCAGGCGCTGCGCGGCGCCGGCTTCGACGTCGAGGTGATCCGGCAGCTGGGCACCGGACGGGTCATCCGCCAGGAGCCCGGCCCGAACGGCACCGCTCCGCGCGGCCACAAGGTCAAGATCTGGCACTGAGCGGCGCTCGAGGGCGACGCGCGCGGCCCCGTCACCGGTCGAGGCGACGGGGCCGCACTACGCTGAGGACGCTATGAGCGCTGTGGACCGCCCCATCGGGGGCCATGTTCCGGTCGCCGGCGGCCCGGCCACCGGCGGGCTGAAGTACGCCGAGCAGATCGGCGCGGAGGTCGTCCAGATCTTCGTCTCCAACCCCCGGGGGTGGGCGCTGCCCGAGGGCAGGCCCGAGGAGGACGAGAAGCTGCGCGCCAGCGGCGTCCCCGTCTTCGTGCACGCCAACTATCTGATCAACGTGGGCTCCCCCACCGCGGAGACGCTGGAGAGGTCCCTGGCCGCCGTCCGCCACGCACTGCGGCGCGGCCGCGACGTCGGCGCCGGCGGCGTGGTGATCCACACCGGATCGGCGGTCACCCGTTCCAAGGACGACGCCCTCCGCCAGGTCCACGAGCGTCTGCTCCCCGTCCTGGAGGAGATCCCCGACGACGGGCCCGCGCTGCTGCTCGAGCCCATGGCGGGCCAGCAGAACATGCTCTGCGCCACCGTCGACCAGCTCGGCCCCTACTTCGACGCCCTCGAGCACCATCCCAAGCTCGGCGTCTGTCTCGACACCTGCCACGCCTGGGCCGCCGGTCACGACCTGACCGCCGAGAAGGGCGTCCACGAGATGCTGCGACTGCTGGTGGAGACCGTGGGCCCCGGACGGCTCAAGCTCGTCCACGCCAACGACTCCAAGGACCCCTGCGGCTCCCGCCGCGACCGCCACGAGAACATCGGCGCCGGCCATATCGGCGAGTCGCCGTTCGCCGCCCTCCTCCACCACCCCGCCACCGAGGGCGTTCCGTTCGTCATCGAGACCCCCGGCCGGTCCGCCGAGCCGCACCGCCGGGACGTGGAGGCCCTCAAGCGCCTCCGCGACGCCCCGCCGCCCTCCGACGGGACCGGCCCCGGGCGTCCCCGCCCGCGGGAGGCGTGAAAGAGACGGGGGCGGCCCGCCCCGGGCGCCGGGGATCGGTGCGGGCGACCGCCCGCACCGGCCCGGAACGCGCTCGGGCGCCGCTGAACAACCCCCCGACTGTCCAGCGGCGCCCGAGCCTCCGGCCATCGGATCCCACCCCCCCGGTACGGGATCCGGCGGCGTGACCCGGGGCGGCGGAGCTGACCGCGATCGTGCCCGGGTCTCCGGTGTCGTCTTGTGAGCCGGTGCGACGTACAGAACGCTAGGCGCTCGGAGCGCTCCGCGGGGGTTCCGCGGGAACGCCCTCGACCAACGGTACGCATCCGTCGCCTTACGCACAGTAGTCAATCGACGGGCGGGCGATCGGGTGCGACGAGCGGTTCAGCGCGGCTGCAGCGGCGGGGCCTCCCGGTGGAAGCTGCGCACCAGCAGGTCCCGGACCCGGCGCGCATGGCGCCGGCTGACCTGCAGGACGTCGTCGCCGACCTGAACGGCGACCCGGCCGGCGTCGAAGCGCAGCTCGGTGATGTGCGCGGCCGACACCAGCGTGCTGCGGTGGATCCGGATGAACCCCATCGGCTCCCAGCGGCGGGCCAGCGACGCCAGGGGCATGCGGACCAGGTAGCTGCCGTCGGCGGTGTGCAGCCGGACGTAGTCGCCGTGCGCCTCGACGTACCGCACCGCGTTGCGGGAGATCATCCGGGTGCGGCCGCCCAGCTCGACGGGGATCAGCTCATCAGGGGGCGGCGCGACCGGCCCTCCCTCGGCGGCGGGCGGCGCGGGCGTGCGGCGGACCGCCTCCTCGACCCGCCGCACGGCCTCGGCGATCCGCTGCGGACGCACCGGCTTGAGCACATAGTCCACGGCGCCCACCTCGTAGGCCGCGACCGCGCCGTCCTCGCAGGCGGTCACGAAGACGACCGCGGGGGGCCGGGCGAAGCCGCGCAGCAGCCGGGTGAAGTCCAGGCCGTCCAGGCCGCCCAGACCGGACATCCGGATGTCGCAGAACACCGCGTCGAACCGACTGCCGGCGGCCACCCTGCATCCCAGGTCGCGCAGCGCGGCGGCCGCGTCGCCGGCGACGGAGACCTCCGCGATCCGGGGGTCGGCCCGCAGCAGGCGCGCCAATTCCTCGACCGCGGCGACGTCGTCATCGACCGCGAGCACTCGTAGCATGACAGGACCATGCCCCCAATTACTGTCCGTCCGCAATCGATTCCGCAATGCGATCATCGTGCGGCGGACGGGCGGGCGTCCGGGGGCGGGCGTCACAGGGGCGGGGCCTCGCCCTCCTCCTCCTGGTAGGAGTAGCGCTGCTCGCGCCAGGGATCGGCGATGTTGTGGTAGCCGCGCTCCTCCCAGAACCCGCGGCGGTCCTTGATGAGGTACTCCACTCCCCGCGCCCACTTGACGCTCTTCCAGGCGTACAGGTGCGGCACCACCAGGCGGACGGGGAAGCCGTGCTCGGGGGTGAGCCGCTCGCCGTTGCGGTACAGGGCGAACATCGTCGCCTCGGCGAGGAAGTCCGACATGCGGATGTTGGCGCTGTAGCCGTACTCCGCCCACACCATCACATGGGTGGCGTCGGGGTGCGGCGGCGCCAGCTCCACGATCGTGGACCCGGCGACCCCCTCCCAGTGGTTGTCGGGGACGGTGAACTTGGTGACGCAGTGGAAATCGGCGACCGCCTCGGTGCGCGGGAGGCGTTCGAACTCCTCCCAGGTCCAGATGTGCTGCTCGCCGGACGCGGTGGCCCCGAACACCTGGAAGGACCAGGTCTCGGGACGGAACTTGGGCACCGGGCCGTAGTGCAGGACGGGCCAGCCACGAGGGACGTACTGTCCGGGCGGCAGGACCTTGCGCTCTGGGGGCTGTTCCGATGGGGAGGACATGACGGGCTCATCCTGCCATCTCCGTGACGTGAGCCATACCGCGCCCCCTTCCCCCACCGGAGAGGTCGGATGGTCTACGCTTGTTCCCATGCGCAACGCCTTCTTCGGCTTTTATGACCGGCCCGGGACACGGGTGGCGGTCCATTCGGCGTTGCGCTGACGAACCGCACCGAGGCCCCGGGCAATCCACCGCCCGGGGTTTTTTCGTGTGGTCGGCTTCCACAGCGGCACGGAACAACCGAGGAGAACAGCATGGTCGTGGTGATGGGCCCGGAGGCCACCGAGGCGGATATCGCAGCCGTCGTCTCCACCGTTGAGACGGCCGGCGGGGAGGCCTTCGTCAGCCGGGGGGTGGCCCGGACGATCGTCGGCCTGGTCGGGGACGTCGACCAGTTCGGCTCGTTGAACCTGCGCGGCATGCCCGGGGTGCGCGACGTCATCCGCATCTCGGCGCCCTACAAGCTGGTCAGCCGGGAGAACCACCCCGAGCGCTCGGTGGTGCGGGTCGGCGGCGTGCCGATCGGCCCGGGCACCATGACCCTGATCGCCGGCCCCTGCGCCGTGGAGACCCCCGACCAGACCCTGCAGGCCGCCCAGATGGCCAAGGCCGCCGGCGCCACCCTGCTGCGCGGCGGCGCGTTCAAGCCGCGCACCTCCCCCTACGCCTTCCAGGGGCTGGGCGAGCGGGGCCTGAAGATCCTGGCCGACGTGCGCGCCGAGACCGGGCTGCCGGTCGTCACCGAGGTGGTGGACGCCCACGATGTGGAGCTGGTCGCCTCCTACGCCGACATGCTGCAGATCGGCACCCGCAACGCGCAGAACTTCTCGCTGCTGCAGGCCGTCGGGGAGGTCGGCAAGCCGGTGCTGCTCAAGCGCGGCATGAGCGGCACCATCGAGGAGTGGCTGATGGCCGCCGAGTACATCGCCCAGCGCGGCAACCTGGACATCGTGCTGTGCGAGCGGGGCATCCGCACCTTCGAGAGGGCCACTCGCAACACCCTGGACATCTCGGCGGTGCCGGTGGCGCAGCAGCTGTCGCACCTGCCGGTGATCGTGGACCCCTCGCACTCGGGCGGGCGGCGCGACCTGGTGCTGCCGCTGACCCGGGCGGCGATCGCGGTCGGCGCGGACGGCGTGATCGTCGACGTGCACCCGCACCCGGAGAGCGCGTTGTGCGACGGGGCGCAGGCTCTGGTGGACGGAGACCTGCGGGAGCTGGCCCGGCTGGTGAGGGAGCTGCCGCCGGTGTTCGGCCGTTCCCTCACCGAGTCGGCCGATGCGCTGGCGACCGCCGGCTGAGCCCTCGGACGGACGCGACGGGCTCGGAGCGGCGCGGCCGTCTCGGGGAGGCGGGCCGGACGACCGGGCGAGAGGGCATCGTCCGGCCCGCGCCGCACGACGTCCCGCACGACGTCCCGCATGACGCCCCGCACGACGTCCTGCATGGCGTCCCGCGCGACGCGGCGTCGTGGGGTAAAGTTCCGGTCATGGCGTACTGGACCGCGCAGCTCGGGCCTCCGCGCTCCTGACCGGGGCGCGATCTGGTCCCATCGACGTCCACGGCCCGGCGCGGCATGCGCCCGGCCGCGATCAGGCGCGCCCCGAACCGGATCTCTCCCGTCGGTTCGAGTTCAGGAGCGTCTTGCGTGTCCACACGCCTCATCGAGTCCACTGATCCGGCCGCGCGCGGCCGACGCCCGACCGGCAGCGCGCTCATCCTGCTGGCCGCCTCCGTCTGGGGGACGACCGGCACCGTTCAGACCCTGGCCCCCGCCGGCGCCGACCCGGTCTCCGTCGGCGCCGCCCGCATCGTGCTGGGCGGGGCCGTCCTGCTGGCCCTGGCGGCGTTCACCGGCAACGGCGAGGGGCTGCGGCGGCTGGTGTCCCATCGCCGCAGCCGATGGGCGCTGGCGCTGGGCGCGGTGTGCGTCGCGGTGTACCAGACCGCCTTCTTCGCCGCGGTGGCCCGCACCGGGGTCGCCACCGGCACCATCGTCACGATCGGCAGCTCGCCCGCGTTCGCCGGGCTGATCGCCGTCCTCACCGGAGGGGCGCGGCCCACCCTGCGCTGGGGGGCGGCCACCGCCTGCGCGGTGGCCGGGTGCGCCGCGCTGATCGGCGGCGGCCGGTCGGCGGGCGTGGAGCCCCTGGGAGTGGCCCTGGCCCTGCTGTCGGGACTGGCGTACGCGTCGTACGCCACCGTCGCCGCGCGGCTCATCGGCCGGGGCGAGAGCAGCCCGGCGGTGACGGGCGCGCTGTTCGGCGCGGCGGCGGTGATGCTGCTGCCGGTGCTGCTGGGCTCCTCGCCGGGCTGGGCGCTGACCCCCTCGGGGGCGCTGGTCGCCGGCTATCTGGGGGTCGTCACGACCTCCGGGGGCTATCTGCTGTACGCCCGGGGCCTGCGCACCACGCCGGTGACGGTGGCGACCACGTTGACGCTGGCCGAGCCCGCGGTCGCCGCGCTGCTGGGACTGCTGGTGCTGGGCGAGCGGCTCGGCGGCGTCGCATGGGCGGGTCTGGCGGCGCTGGCGGCGGGATTGCTGCTGCTCATCGCAGGCGAACGGCGACGCTGAGCGACCGGGGTGCCGCGGGCGACCGGCCCGCGGCACCCGCGATCTTGGAATCGGTTGACAAAATCGTCCGACGAAAGTGGCTCGAATCGCTCGCGCACCCGCGGCGGTCCGAGGAAGATTCTGCGCATGACTATCGGCGACGGCGACGGCGGCGGCCTGCTCTTCCCCAGGGATCTGCACACCATGGACCCCGTGGCGGAGGTGATCTCGGCCGACGCGCGCCGGTCGCTGATCGCCTACCCGGATCTGGTGGTGGCGGGGCCGTTGTTCGCCGCCGCCGAGCAGGTGCCCGGCGGGTGGCAGATCGTGTGCCCGTGCGATCCCCTGCCCCAAGGGGCCCGGGAGCTGCTGGCGGCCCGGCTGCGCGGATGGGCCCCGGCGGACGGCCGGGCGGCCCGGGAGTGTCACGAGGCGGCGCTGCGGCTGGAGGCCGGGGAGCGCGACGAGGTGACCGTGCTGGCCCGCCGGTTCCGGATCGCGCGGATCGAACAGCTGATGCGGACCGGCCCCGACGGCCCCGAGCCGCCCCGGCCCACCGACCTCGACCCGCTGCGGCCGTCCCGTGAGCGCTCGCTGGACTTCATCCCCACCGCGTCGTCGGGCGGCCGCGACACGGCGGATCTGCTCACCGCGGAACTGCTGTGCCAGTACCTGGACGAGGCGGCGCGCACCGGCACCGAGCCGGTGGAGCCGTTCCTGGCGCCGGTGCAGCTGCCGCCGATGTTCACCGTCGCCGAGCGGACCGGGAAGCTGTGGCGGCCCGGCACCCGGCTGTACCGGCTGCCGCAGGAGGCTCGGGACTCGCTGGCCGCCTACTTCCGGCACGTGGTGCCGGCGGTGGAGCAGCCCGGAGCGGCGGATCGGGCCGCCTACGCCGCCGCGGCGGACATGATGCAGGACCGGCGCCGGCGCAACGACATCGCCGTGGCCGGACGGCGCTTCCGGATCGTGCGGGTCGAGCGGATGGTGCTGGTGGGGCCGGACGGTCCGGAGACCCCCCGGCCCTGCGACCTGCTGGGCTGAACCGCCCGGCGCTCAGGCGGCGCCCTCGCCGTAGGCGGGCCGGTGCTCCTGCGCCGAGTCGGCCAGCCGCTCGGCCAGCTCCTCGGCGTCCAGCCGCTTGTCGATCTGCCGCAGGTCCTCGATCTTGGCGCGGGTCTCGGCCCGGCGCGGCGCCAGCAGAGTGCAGCAGTCCTCGTCGGGCAGCTCGGAGATGGCCAGCGTGCCGATCCGGCGGGCGGTGTCCATGATCTCGACCTTGTCCATGCCGACCAGCGGGCGCAGGATCGGCAGCTCGACCGCGTCGTTCAGGGCGGTCATGTTGGCCAGCGTCTGGCTGCTGACCTGGCCGAGCGAGTCGCCGGTGATCAGCGCGGCGCCGCCGAGCCGGTGCGCCATCAGCTCGCCGGTGCGCAGCATCAGCCGACGCTGGGCGAGCACCGCCAGCCGATCCGCGCCGGAGGACTTGATCTGCTGCTGGGCCTTGCCGAACGGCACCACGAACAGCCGCGAGCCGCCCTGGAACTTGTCCAGCTCCCGGACCAGCGCGTACGCCTTGTAGATGGACTCGGGGCCGGTGAACGGCATGCCGGAGAAGTGCAGGTAGTCCACCCGCAGCCCGCGGCGCATCATCCGGTAGGCGGCGACCGGGGAGTCGATGCCGCCCGACAGCAGCACCAGCGCCCGCCCGCTCATCCCCACCGGCAGCCCGCCCTGCCCGGGCAGTCCGTCGGTGTAGACGAACACCTCGTCGCGGTCGACCTCGACCGCGAGGGTGTGGTCGGGGTTCTTGAGCCTGACCGGCAGCCCGTAGGCCTCGACGATCTTCGTGCCGACCAGCCGGTCGATCTCGGTGGAGGTCAGCGGGAACCGCTTGTCGCGCCGGCGGGACCGCACCGCGAACGAGCCGGTGCGGCCGGACATCAGGTCCAGCGCCGCGCGCACCACGCTGTCGGGGTCCTTGCCGACCCGCCAGGCGCGGTGCACCCAGACGATGCCCATCACGTCGGCGATCCGCTCGGCCAGCGCGTCCACCGTGGCGACGTCCGCGGTCCCGCCGCCGACGCGCGCCACCATCACGCCGTGCCGACGCCAGATCTCCACCGGGGCGATGTCCCGGACGGCCGAGCGGATGTTGCCCTGCAGCCGCCGCTCGAACGTCTCCCGGTTCCTGCCCTTGAGCACGACCTCGCCCAGCTTGATCAGCACGCACGGCTCACCGGCCACCGTGATGCCGTCGGCGGTCTGGGCCGTGGCGTCGAGCACGGTCATGCGAGGACCTCCTGCACCAGGTATCGGGGAAGGAAACGTCTCTCCAGTGTCGCCCAAGCGGACGACCACCGCGACACGATAAGGCCCGCGGATCCGGGTGCATTCCCCGGACCCGCGGGCGCGGGCGGCCGGCCGCGGCCGGCCGCCGGTCAGCCGAAGAAGACCTCGGCCTCGGTGTAGCGCTCGAGCGGGACGGTCTTGAGCTCCTTGGTCGCCTCATCCAGCCCGACCCGGACGATGTCGGTGCCGCGCAGCGCGACCATCTTGCCGTAGTCGCCGTCGTGGACGGCGTCGATGGCGTGCAGCCCGAAGCGGGTGGCCAGCACCCGGTCGAAGGCGCTGGGGGTGCCGCCGCGCTGGATGTGGCCCAGCACGGTGCAGCGGGCCTCCTTGCCGGTGCGCTTCTCGATCTCGTCGGCCAGCCACTGGCCGATGCCGCCGAGCCGGACGTGGCCGAAGGCGTCCAGCTCCTTGCTCTGCACCGCCATCTGCCCCTCGACGGGGTGCGCGCCCTCGGCGACCACGATGATCGGCGCGTACCGGGTCTTGAAGCGGCTCTCGACGTACTCGACGACCTTGTCGATGTCGAACGGCTTCTCCGGGATCAGGATGACGTTGGCCCCGGCGGCCATGCCGGCGTGCAGCGCGATCCAGCCCGCGTGCCGCCCCATCACCTCGCAGATCAGCGCGCGGTGGTGGCTCTCGGCGGTGGTGTGCAGCCGGTCGATGGCCTCCATCGCGATGTTGACCGCGGTGTCGAAGCCGAAGGTGTAGTCGGTGGCGCCCAGGTCGTTGTCGATGGTCTTGGGCACGCCGACCACGTTGACGCCGTTGGCGTGCAGCTCCCTGGCCACGCCGAGGGTGTCCTCGCCGCCGATGGCGATCAGGGCGTCCACGCCCAGCCCGGCCAGGTTGTCCTTGATCCGCTCGATGCCCCCCTCGGTCTTGAGCGGGTTGGTCCGCGACGATCCCAGGATCGTCCCGCCGCGCGGCAGGATCCCCCGGACGGCCTGGACGTCCAGCGTGACCGTGTCGCCCTCCAGGGGGCCGCGCCAGCCCGCCCTGAAGCCCAGGAACTCATAGCCGTAGACCTGGACGCCCTTGCGCACCACGGCGCGGATCACGGCGTTCAGGCCGGGACAGTCGCCTCCCCCGGTCAGTACTCCGACGCGCATCTGCTCTCCTCCCCAGAAGTCACTGATCTGCCTGGCCGCACGGGTGTGACGGCACGGCGCGCCCGCGTCCCGCGCCGACGCCACGGCCTCGCCATTGGTCTAGACCATATCGTCAGGAAGGCCTCTGCAGGACGGTTTGCAGCCTGCCGGAGACGATCACCGCCACCCCTCCCCCGGGGATCCGGCGGAGGGCGAACCTGCGGGGCCGCGGTTCCCCGTTCCCGTCATAGCGCCAACGCGCCTCGGCGAGGGCCAGTTCGCGGGCGGCGGCCGGGTCCAGCGCGTCGCGATGCGCGCGGGCGAAGTCCCAGCCGTCCCGCCACGGACCACGGGGAGGCCTACCCTCCGCCCAGCGCGCGAACCGTTCGCCCCACCGCGGCCCGAAGGAGGCGGCCAGCGCCGGCCAGGCGCGGGCGACCTCCCCGGCCCGTTTGCTCAGCAGCGCCCGGGACGCGGCCCCCAGCAGGTCCGGGTCGAATCCCGAGGGGACGGGACCGCCCGCCACCAGCGCGGCGACCAGTGCCTCCTGAGCCGCCGCCAGCGCCTCCCGGGCGCCGTCGACGGCGCCGGATCCGTCCGCATGCGGACGGATCCGGCCCTCCTCCGGCACGGAGCCGCTCCCCTCGCGACCGGTCATGTGATCGCGGGGAGCCCGGCCGCGGCGGCGACGGCGTCCAACTCGGCGCGCAGCTCGGCGGCGGGCGGGTAGCGGCCGTCGCGCTCCAGCAGCAGGGCGGGCGGGCGACGGCGGGCGGACAGTTCCCTCACCAGGTCGAGGACCTCGGCGGGGACCGGATCGGTGTGGGTGTCGTGATAGAGGCCCTCGTGCCGCCTGCCGCCCGCCACATGGCAGTAGGCGATCCGCTCCAGGGGCAGGCGGTCCAGTAGGTCGAGCGGGTCCTGTCCCCGGTTGCGGGCGTTGGCGTAGACGTTGGCGACGTCCAGCAGCAGGTGCACGTCGGTGCGTTCGAGCAGCTCGGTGAGGAACTCGGCCTCGGTGTACTCGGCGTCCGGCCAGTCGAACAGCGCCGCGATGGGCTCCAGCGCGAGCGGCACGGGCAGCTCGGCGCAGGTCCGCCGGATGTTGTCGGTCAGCGCCTCGAGCGCGGCCCGGGTGCGCGGCACCGGCAGCAGATGCCCGGCCTCCAGTCCGCCCGCCCGTACGAACGCCACATGCTCGCTGACCAGCGGGGCGTCCAGCGTCTCGGCGACGGCGGCGAGACGGGCGACCCGCTCGGGCGCCACCGGTTCGGCCCCGCCCAGCGACAGCCGCACGCCGTGCGGGACGACCCGCACGCCGCGGTCGCGCAGCTCCGCCAGCAGCCGCGGCGGATGACCGGGATGCACGGATTCGGCGATGACCTCGGTGAACCGCAGCCCGGGCAGGCCGGCGACGAACCCGGCGATCTCCGGGCGCCAGCCGATGCCGACGCCGCACTGAGCGAGGACCTCGGTCATATGCCGCCTCCGCCTCCGCAGGCTCCACCGCCGCAGCCTCCGCAACCGCTCGCGCAGGTGCCGTGGATCGCGTCGGCGCACACCGCGGCGGAGGGCGAGCCGGACGAGGAGGACAGGACCTTGGACACCGTCCGGTCCACGATGAAGGAGCGGTCGAGGCGGGCCGGCGTCCGGGCGCCGTACAGCGCCGTGCTGAGCGCCACCGCCTCGGCGCCGTAGGCGGCGAAGGCGGGCCTCAGCCCGGGGTCCAGGTGGGGGTTGCGGTCGTGGGCGGCCTGCACCGCGGCCATGTCGGAGCGCAGCCGGACCGCCCCCTGGTGATGCAGCCGGCCCGCCGAGGCCATGACCACCCGCAGCCGCCCGCCCGCCAGACAGGCCGGCTCATAGGGGGTCGGTTCGCCGTCCGGCGGACGGCCCGCGGTGACGCGGCGGCGGACGGCCAGAACGCATCCGGTCGCGGCGATTCCCGCGGCGAGATGGACGGCGAGGAACACGGGGGCGGCGACGCCCCAGGCGTCCCCCGCCCCGATGAGGACCTCCACGTGCCCTCCTTCCCCGGCGCTGCTTCGCCGATCTCCTGTGGTCGAGGTCCGTTCGGCGGGGATGTCGGCGGGGACGTCGAGGCGTGGAACGGAGCCGGCGGGTCAGCCGCCGCAGCCGCCTCCACAGCCTCCACCGCCGCAGCCGCCTCCGCCGTCGCCCCCGCCGCAGCCGCCTCCGCAGCCGCCTCCGTCCCCGCCGCCGGCGTGCCCTCCGGACTGTCCGGACTGCAGGATGCGGTGGAGCCCGGCCTCGGCGACGAACCGGGGGTCATAGCCCTCCATCGCCGTGAGGCCGTACACGGCCACGGCGACGGCCAGGCCGGAGGCCCCGTAGGTGGACCATGCCGGCCGGTTTGCGGGATCGAGGTGCGCATGCTCCCGCCGAGCCTCCTCCAGGGCCCGGCGCCCGGCGGGGGCGAGCCGGGGGACGGTCGACGCCACGGCGACGGCCGCGGCGACGGTCGCGACGATCGCCAGGACCAGCCAGAGCACCGGACGCTCGTTCCGGACGCCCGCGATCACCCGGACGGCGCCGACGGCCGCCAGCGCCAACAGCCACAGCGCGGGCAGCCGCAGCCGGGCGCGCCGGAGGGCGCCGTTGAGCAGCCCGCGCCGCTCCAGCCGGGACTGCATGTCGTCCAGGAGACGTCTGACCTGGCGCGCGTTCTGCAGCCTGGTGACGGCGATCTCGCCGCTCGAGCGGACGACGGCGAGGGCCGCGCCGTCCAGGGCGCCGTCGGCGAACCGGCCGGGGGCGCCGGTGGCGCGCAGCCGCCCCCTCCCGGCGGGCTCCACGGCCCCCTGGGCGCGCAGCGACGCCAGCGCGGCCGCGAGCGCCCGGGGCCGGCCGCCGGCCAGGTAGGCGAGCTCGAAGGCGGACAGGTCGCGGGCGGGGGCGGAGGTGGAGCCGGCGCGCCGTTTCCTCAGCGCCCGCACCACCAGGAGCAGCGCGATGAGCACATAGCCGGCCAGGAACAACGGTCCGGGGATCCCCCAGGTGTCCCCGGCGGCGGCGAGCACGTCCGCAGCGAGCCCGTTCACGGGCGCCTCCTGATGTCTCCGGCCCGGCACTCCGGGCCTCGACGTGTTGGACGGCCCGCCCCGCCCGCCGGTTCACCCGAAAGTCCCCCGAATACGGAGAGGTCGGACGTTCGCCCTTAAATCACCCGAGACGTCACCCGCAAGGCGCTCACTCCCGGTCCAGCCCCTTCTCGATGGCGTACCGGACGAGCTCGACGCGGTTGTGCAGCTGCAGCTTGTTCAGGGTGTTCTGGACGTGGTTCTGCACGGTGCGGTGCGAGAGCACCAGCCGCTGGGCGATCTGCTTGTAGGTCAGGCCCTTGGCGACCAGCCGCAGCACCTCGGTCTCCCGCTCGGTGAGCCGGGGGGCGTCGTCGGCGGCGCGGCCGGACTCGGCGGCCAGTCTGCGGTACTCGCCCAGCACCAGCCCGGCCAGCCCCGGCGTGAACACCGCGTCGCCCTCGGCGGTGCGCCGCACCGCCTCCAGGAACTCCTCGCGGGCGGCGGACTTGAGCAGATAGCCGGTGGCGCCCGCCTTGACGGCGTCCAGCACGTCCTGCCGCTCGCCGCTGGCCGACAGCACCAGCACCCGCACCGCCGGTTCGCCGTCCTCGCCGGGAGCGACCAGGGCGCGGGCCACCTCGACGCCGCTGATGTCGGGGAGCTGCAGGTCCACGACGGCCACCTGGGGGCGGGTCGCGGCGGCGATGCGGATGGCGGCCCGTCCCTCCCCGACCGCGCCCACGACCTCGTGTCCGGCCTCGGTCAGGTCCCGGGCGACGGCGTCCCGCCACATCGGATGGTCGTCGACGATCATCACCCGCACCGATCGGGGGGCCTGCCCGAAGTCGCTCATGTCGGTCACGAACGTCACCATAGGGACGGCCGGACGGACGGGCCACCCTCGCACGGACCGTCGCGGTACTGCCATGCGGGACCGTCATAAGGCCGCCACGGCCCCGTCATGAGCCCCCGAGCCGGGCGCGGGGAACGATCATCTCGATCTCGGTGCCCTCCCCCGGTGCGGAGACGATGTCGACCGTGCCGCCCAGATCACGGATCCGCCCTTTGATCGACTGCGCGATCCCCAGCCGTCCGGCGGCCTCGGCCTCGGCGAGCCGCCCGGCGGGCATGCCGGGCCCGTCGTCGCGGACGCTGACCGTGACGGCCTCCGGATCGTCCTCCACCAGCACCCAGACCCGGGTTCCCGGCGGACAGTGGCGGCGGACGTTGTCCAGCGCGGCGGCGACCGCCGCGTCGATCTCCCGGGCGGCCCGCGCCGGGACCGGCACCGCGTCGGCCGGGGTGGAGACGGTGACCGTCGCGTCGGCGTGCGCGTGCAGCAGCGCCCCCAGATCGGCGTCCGCGTCGGACTCCAGGCGCTCGTCCTCCCCGAGCCTGGGGCCGCTGCCGATCAGCGCGCGCAGCGCCGCCTCCTGTTCCCCCGCCAGCCGCCCCAGCTCGGCGGCCTCCCCGCCGAGCCGGCTGCCGCGCCGCTGCACCAGGGCCAGCACCTGCAGCACCGAGTCGTGGATGCGGCGGGCCAGCCGCTCCCGCTCCCGGGTGGCCGCCTCCAGCTCGATCGCCCGCGCCAGCCGGGCCTCGGCCTCGATGCCCAGCTCGGCGACGTGCCCGACCACGATCCCGGCCAGGAACAGCAGCACCACGCCGTTGAACGCGGCCTGGGTCGGCATGAGCCCGTGGCCCGCGATGCCGTGCACCGCGATGCTCGCCGCCCCGACCGCCGCGGCCGCCGCCGAACCGCGCCGTCTGCCGCCGGACACCGCCCACGCCAGCACCGGCGCCGCCGCCCAGGCCATGGTCAGGGTGGGGGCGCCGGCGGCGATCCGCTCGGGACGCTCCACCCAGGCGGTGGCCAGCAGGCAGCCGGTGGCCACCGCCAGGTCGACGACCAGCAGCGGCCACCGGCGCCGGGCCGGATCGGCGTAGGCGTAGGCGGTGCACGCCGTCCAGGCCGCCATGATCGCCAGCACCGTCCAGCCGCCGGCCTGGCTGCGGTACTGGTCGACGTTGCGCAAGATCACGGCGCCGGCGTACAACAGGGCGGCGATCCGGAAGACCGCCAGCGCCCGCCACAACGGCGCCTCGAACCCCATCGGGTCAGCCGTCGCCCTCGGCCTCGCTCCGCCTCTTGGCCGCCATCTCGGCCTTGACCTCCGCGGCGTACCGGTCCACGTACTCCTGTCCCGACAGCTCCCGGATGGCCTGCATGATCTCGTCGGTGACCTTGCGCAGCACCTTGGGGTCGTCCTCCATGCCGTAGTAGCGGGAGAAGTCCATCGGCTTGCCGAACCTCACCCCCGGCCGCACGCCGAGCCGCGGGTAGGGCTGTCCGGCCGGCATCAGGTCGAAAGTGTTGATCATCGCCATCGGGATCACCGGCACCTTCGACTTGAGCGCCAGCCGGGCCACGCCGGTCTTGCCCCGGTACAGCCGCTTGTCAGGGGCCCGGGTGCCCTCGGGGTAGATGCCCAGCAGCTTGCCCTCGGCCAGGATCCGCAGGCCCGTCTCCAGCGCCCGCTCACTGGCCTTGCCGCCGCTGCGGTCGACCGGCACCACGCCCACGCCGGTGAAGAACGCCTTGCTGATCAGCCCTTTGAGGCCCTTGCCGGTGAAGTACTCGGCCTTGCCGAGGAAGAAGATCCGGCGGCGCAGCGGCAGCGGCCCGAAAAAATGATCGGCGAACGACTGGTGATTGCTGACCAGGAGGGCCGGGCCCGACTTGGGAACATTTTCCATTCCCGAGTTCTGCGGCCGCCACACGATGTACAGGATCGGTGACAGAATGATCCGCAGCAGCATCCAGAACCAGAACATGCCGACACCTTCCTCGGTCCGCCAGGGGTGCCCGCGCCTTCACACTGAGCACCGAACACGCCCGGTCACGACGTGACACGGGAATGATGATGGGTCATCCTCCCATCCCTGCGGCGCGTGTGCCCACACCGCAGGACGCGTCCGGGCCGGGGGGACGGCCGGACCCGGCCGCCGGACTCGTCATGGAATGTCCCCCGCCCGTCTTGTCCGGCGCCGCCGAACGAATACCGTAGAAAACCACGCGGGTGTGCGTCCCGGTCCGACCGGGCGATGCGGCGGGTACCGTGGGGACGCACGTGAACTGGGAGCGGAGGCCGTCATGCCGGTGCTGTCGGTCGCGCTGGAGTCGTCGAAGGAGCCGGCCCCGTGAAGCGCCGTGGCAATGGACTGGATGCCGACTCGTACGCCCCGTTGATCGATCTGGCACCGCATCTGGCCGACACGATGCTGGAGGCGCTGCGCGAGGCGGGGGTGGCCGCCTATGTCATCCCGACCCCGGGGCCGGGCGAGGACGGGCCGCGCACCACGGGCGCCGACGGCGACTGCCTGGACCGGCTGTACGTCGACACCACGATGCAGTCGGCGGCCGAGGGCATCCTGCGCGTCCAGCTGACCCGGCTGCGGGCGGCCGACGCCGACCTTCCCGAGCCGGCCGACCGGGACCCCGCCGATCCGGGCCGGCCCGACCGGCCCGGCTCCCCCGGGCGTCCCGGCGGCGCCGTCACCGCCGAACGCGACGAGGACGCCATCTGGGCGGAGATCGTCGCCGGGTTCGACGCCCCGCCCGTCGAGGGCGAGGCGCCCTGGCCCGAGCAGGAGGATCTGGACGAGCCGTCCGATCGCGCGGAGGGCGAGGACCGCACCGGCGCGCTGCCGACCGCCCGGGTGATCAAGCCCGCCGACGAGCCGCCGGAGCCCGACGACGAGGGGCACTACGTCCCGCCGCCGCCTCCCCCGCTGCCCAGCGCCGACCCGGTCACCAAGACCGCCTGGCTGGCCCTGGTCGGCGGACCGCTGTACCTGCTGATCTCGGTGCTGCTGAGCTGGGAGGTCCCCGGCTGGGCGGCGTTCGCGTCGGTCGCGGCGTTCATCGGCGGCTTCGTCACCCTGGTGCTGCGCATGGGCGACGACCCGCGCGACACCGACGACGGCGCCGTGGTCTGACCCCCTCCGGGCGGCGCGGAGCCCTACGGCGGCCGCGGGTCACGGCAACCGCAGGTCGGCCACCACCGGCAGGTGGTCGGTGGCCAGCGGGAGGTCCGGGGCCAGGGCGGGGTCGTCGGGGACGCCGCAGCCGAGCACGGTGACGCCCCGGTCGACGAAGACGCCGTCGATGCGCCTGCGCGGGTTGCGGGAGGAGTAGGTGTCCCCGGATCCGCGCGGCGCCGTCGTGTAGGCGTCGGCGAGCGCGTCCGTCAGCAGCGACCAGGAGGGGCCTCCGGGCTGCTCGTTGACGTCGCCGGCGAGGATCACGGGGGCGGCGTGCTCCCGGCCCGCCCGCTCCAGGACGGCCAGGACCTCGGCGGCGTGCGCACGACGAGGGTCGGGGTGCAGGTCGAGGTGGGTGCTGGCGGCGATCATCCGGGCGCCGTCGATCTCGAGGACGGCCAGCGCCAGGCCCCGCCGGTGCATGCCCCGCACCCGGGACAGCAGGCGGTGCTCGGCGTGCAGGACCCGGCAGCGGGGGCCGATCAGCACGGCCAGGCCCGCCGGGCGGCGGCTCGCCGCCACGGCGAGGCCGCAGGAGGCGGCCAGCGCGTCGCGGCGGGCCCGCCAGCGCCCGAACCGGGGGACCTCCTGCAGGCACACCACGTCGGCCGCGCAGTGCCGGATCACGCGCCTCAGCGCGTTCCGGTCGTCGCGCATGGACCGGATGTTGTAGCCGAGCACCCGCAGCTCGGTCATCGCACGACCGTCGGAACCGTCACCGGGAACGTGCCAGATCCGCCGCGCCCACCAGTCCGGCGGCCGAGCCGAGCTCGGCGATCCGGATGTCGGCCAGCCGCCGGTGACCGCGACCGGTGACCGCGGCCTCGAACGCCGCGCGGACCGGCTCCAGCAGCAGGTCCCCGGCGTCCGACAGCCCGCCGCCGATGACGAACGCGCCGGGGTCCAGGATCGCCGCCAGATCGGCCAGCCCCTTCCCCACCCAGGAGGCCACGATCTCGAAGCACTCCAGCGCGGCCGGGTCGCCCTCCCGGGCGGCCTGGGTGATCTCCGGCCCGCTGATCCCCTCCGGAGAGCCCGCGCCCAGCTCCAGCAGCCGGGCCGCCGTCAGCGGCGCCACCCGGGCCAGCTCGCGGGCCTCGTGCACCAGCGCGTTGCCGCTGGCGTACTGCTCCCAGCAGCCGCGGTTGCCGCAGCCGCAGCGGCGGCCGTCGGGCACCATCCGCAGATGGCCGATCTCCCCGCCGACGCCGAACCGGCCGCGGTACAGCTCGCCGTCGACGATGATGCCGCCGCCGATGCCGGTGCCGAGCGCCACCAGCACCAGGAACTGCTCGCCCCGGCCGGCGCCGAACCGGTACTCGCCCCAGGCGGTGGCGTTGGCGTCGTTCTCCACCACCACCGGCAGCCCGGTCAGCCGCTCCACCTTCTCCTTGATCGGCTCGTTCCGCCAGGCCAGGTTGGGGGCGAACAACACGGTGGCGCGGGCCTGGTCGACGAACCCCGCCGCGCCCAGCCCCACCGCCTCGACCTCGGGGTGCTTGCCCTTGAGCAGGTCCACGACCTCGGCGATGACGTTCGCGGTCTGTCGGGGATCGGTGGAGGGGGTGGGTCTGCGGACCTTCTCCAAGATCCTGCCCTGGTCATCGACGACCCCGCCGGCGACCTTCGTACCGCCCACGTCCACACCGATGGTCAGCGCCATGAACCCTCCTCCTCACGGGGCCCGACCGCCCGACGCGTGCGGGCCCCGACGGGCGACGGTGCCCGTCACGGGAACATCATCCACCCGTCGCCGGCCGATAACCGTATCGTTCCCGTGCGAGGAGTCGGTACCGCCGCGGTATCGCTCAGCCCTCCAGGCGGCGGCGCAGCCCGTTCAGGGCCGAATCGACGATCCTCTTCTCGGCCTTGCGCTTGACCAGACCGATCATCGGCATCCGCACGTCCACGGTGAGCTCGTAGGTGACCTCGGTGCCGTCCGCGCCCTCCCGCAGCCGGTAGGAGCCGCGCAGGCCGGAGACCACGGCGCCCCTCTCCGCCAGCTCCCAGCGGACGCCGTCGTCCCGCCAGGTGTAGGCCAGCGTGTAGGAGTCCCGGACGGGACCGGCGTCGATGGTCAGCCGCGCCCGGGCCGGCCGCCCGTCCGGGCCGGTGTCGAGCACCTCGACGTCGCGGATCCCGTCGGTCCACTCCGGGTAGGCCTCCAGGTCGGCGATGACCGCCATGATCTCGTCCCGGCCCGCCTTGATGGTGATGGAAGAGCTCGTCCGGTCCGCCATCGTCTGCCCCCTCCCGCCTGTGCCCCGGGCGCGCCGGGCGCCCGTCGTCGCCGGCCTCGACGGCCGTATCGATGACCGCATCGATGGCCAGTATCGTCACAGCTCCAGCACGTACGGCGCTCCGCTGGCCCGAAAGTGGCCCACGTTGACGCATTCGGTACGGCCGATCCGCATCCGTTTTGCCAGCGGCTGGTGCACGTGCCCGAACAGCACGTACCGGGGCCGGGTGCGGTGGATGGCGTCCAGCACCGCCTCGCTGCCCCGCTCGAACCGGCGGGCGACGGTGTCGTACAGCAGCTCCGGCACGGCGGGGGGGATGTGGCAGCACAGCACGTCCACCTCGCCGACCGCGGCCACTTTGGCGGCGTACTCCTCCTCGTCCAGCTCATAGGGGGTGCGGTAGACGGTGCGCAGCCCGCCGCCGACGAACCCGAACCGCAGCCCGCCGATCTCGGCGACCTCCCCGTCGAGCACCCGGTGCCCCTCGCGCAGGTAGTCCCCCCACATCGCGGGGACGTCGACGTTGCCGTAGGTGAGGTACGCCGGGGAGGGCATGGCCGCGAACAGCTCGGCGTACTGGCGGCGCACCGAACGCTCGATGTGCGGCCAGGCGCCGCCCTCCAGGGAGTTCCACAGGCGGCGGGAGAATTCGCGCGCCTCCTCGAACCGCTTCTCGGTGCGCAGCGCGATGAGGCGGTCGGCGTTCTCCCGGCCGAACAGCTCCGCGAAGATGCCCTGGCCGTGATCGGCGTAGTCGATGAACAGGATGAGGTCGCCCAGACAGATGAAGACGTCGGCCCCCTCGCCGGCCCGCCGCAGGTCCTCCGCATTACCGTGGACGTCGCTCACCACATGGATCCGCATGCCCTGACGATAAGACCCGTTCGCCCGAAGGGCCCGTGCGTCCGAGGGCCGGGCGGCCGTCCCGTCCGACCGCGGATCAGGCCGCGGCGCCCGCCGAGACCAGCGCCCGCCATTCGCGGACCAGCCCGGCGTCCACCGGGACGGTCCAGGAGCCGTCCGGCCGCACCGCGCCGCCGACGTGGAACGCGCCCACCCCGGCGGCCGCCAGCGGGGCCACGTGCCGGCGGCGCAGCCCGCCGCCGGCCATGATCATCCGGGCCGCCGCGGGATCGCCGGCCGCCCGGCGCACCAGCGCCTCCACCCCGGCGTCCAGGCCGCGCGCGGAACCGGCGGTCAGCATGGTGTCCAGGGTGCCGCCGATCTCCAGCACCGACCGCCATGCCGCGTCGGGCTCCGCGGCGTGGTCGATCGCCCGGTGGAACGTCCACGGCAGGGGGTCGGCGACCGCGGCGAGCTTGGCGACGGCGGCCAGGTCCACCGCCCCGGAGGCGTCGAGGAAGCCGAACACGAACCCGTCCACCCCGGCCCGCTTGAGGTCTCCGGCGGCGCGGCGCAGCCGGTCCAGCTCGGGCGGGGTGATGCGGAAGCCGGAGTTGGCGCGCAGCATCGCCCGCATGGGCAGCGTGGTCGCCCGGCGGATCCGGGCGACGGCCTCCGGGTCGGGCGTCAGTCCTCCGGCGGCCATGTCGGCGACGACCTCGATCCGATCGGCGCCGCCCCGCTCGGCCGCACGGGCGTCGGCGTCATCGAGCGCGATCACCTCGAGCAGCGCCATGCCCCCTCCGCATCGCCGTCGTCGGGCGGGCGCGTCGGCCCGCGGGCGGGCGCCCCCCACCCGGACGCCCGCATGCTGTGCATCCAGCCTAGGACCGGGTACGAATGAGGCGCCGGGATTCGGCGGGAACGCTCGACCGTCACGGCGTCGCGGCCCGAATGTGACGCGATTGTGAACGGGCTCTCGCCCCCGAGGCTACCAACGAGTAGTGGAAGGCGGTAGCGTCCCATCAGGTCGTTTGCCGTGCTCAATGGAGGAGTGACCGTGCGCGAGTTCAGCGTCCCCCCTCTGGTGGAGGTCCCGGACTCCACCACTTTGACCGACGCGCCGTTCTCCCGTGCCGAGGCCGAGCCGAGCCGAGTGGTGCTGCGCCGCAAGTCCGGCGACGCGTGGAGCGCGGTGACCGCCGCCGAGTTCGCGGCCGAGATCTCCGCGGCGGCCAAGGGACTGATCGCGGCGGGCGTCGAGCCCGGCGACCGGGTGGCGCTGCTGGCGCGCACCCGGTACGAGTGGACGTTGCTGGACTACGCCGTCTGGGCGGCCGGCGGGGTCACCGTGCCGATCTACGAGACCTCCTCCGCCGAACAGATCGAGTGGATCGTCTCCGATTCCGGGGCCACGGCGTTGATCGTCGAGCACGACGCCCACCTGAAGACCGTCGCCCAGGTCCGCGACAAGCTGACCGGGCTGAAGCACGTGTGGAGCATCGACGGCGGCGCGGTCAAGGAGCTGACCCGGCTGGGCGCCGAGGTCTCCGACGAGACGCTGACCGAGCGGCGCACCTCCCGCAAGTCCTCCGACCTGGCCACCATCATCTACACCTCGGGCACCACCGGCCGCCCCAAGGGCTGCGAGCTGACCCACGCCAACTTCCTGGAGACCTCGCGCAACGCCATCGAGGGCGCGCTGAACGAGATCGCCATCGACGGGGCGCAGACGCTGCTGTTCCTGCCGCTGGCGCACGTGTTCGCCCGGCTGATCCAGGTGCTGACCATCGAGGCCGGGATCGTGCTCGGGCACAGCGACATCCCCAGCCTGCTGCCCGACCTGGCGAGCTTCCGGCCGACGTTCCTGCTGGCGGTGCCGCGGGTGTTCGAGAAGGTCTACAACGGCGCCGAGCAGAAGGCCATCGCCGAGGGCAAGGGCAAGATCTTCCACAAGGCCGCCGACACCGCCATCGCCTACAGCAAGGCGCTGGACTCCCCCGGCGGCCCCGGTCTGGGGCTGAAGCTCAAGCACCGGCTGTTCGACCTGCTGGTCTACCGCAAGCTGCGGGCCGCGGTCGGCGGACGGGTCACCTATGCGGTGTCCGGCGGCGCCGCGCTCGGCGAGCGGCTCGGGCACTTCTTCCGCGGCGTCGGCATCACCATCCTGGAGGGCTACGGCCTGACGGAGACCACCGCGCCCGCCACCGTCAACCGGCCCAGCGCGCTGCGCATCGGCACCGTCGGCAAGCCGCTGCCCGGCGTCGCCGTGCGGATCGCCGACGACGGGGAGATCCTGGTCAAGGGCGTGAACGTGCTGCGCGGCTACTGGCACAACGAGGCCGCCACCAAGGAGGCGGTCGAGGACGGGTGGTTCCACACCGGCGATCTCGGCTCGCTCGACGACGAGGGCTTCCTGAAGATCACCGGGCGCAAGAAGGAGATCCTGGTGACCGCGGGCGGCAAGAACGTGGCGCCCGCGCCGCTGGAGGACCGGCTGCGGGCGCACCCGCTGATCAGCCAGTGCCTGGTGGTGGGCGACGGCCGCAAGTTCATCGGCGCGCTCATCACGCTGGACGTCGAGGCGGCCGGGCCGTGGCTGAAGGCCCACGGCAAGCCCGAGAATCTGACGGTCGAGCAGCTGCGCGAGGACCCGGACGTGATCGCCGCGATCGACGCGGCGGTGGCCGAGGCCAACAAGAGCGTCAGCAAGGCCGAGGCGATCAAGAAGTACCGGATCCTGAACGTGGACTTCACCGAGGAGAGCGGCCACCTGACGCCGTCGCTGAAGGTGAAGCGGAACGTGGTGATCAAGGACTTCGCCGACGAGATCGAGGCGATGTACTCCTGATCGCGCTCTCGATCCCCGCCTCCTGAGCCGCGCCGCCCGAACCCCGCCGCCCGGGTCGGGCGGTGCGGCTCACAGGGCGGCGACGGCCTCGGCGATCGGGGTCGTCCCGCCCACCAGCTCCAGCGTGCGACGCCGCACGTGCGGGGCCTCCAGCAGGGCGGCGAGCACCGCGGCCACGTCGTCGCGGGTGACGTCGGAGCGCCCCACCTTCGGCTCGGCCAGCGTGACCAGCCCGGTGCCCGGGTCGTCGGTGAGCCGGCCCGGGCGCAGGATCACCCAGTCCAGATCGCGGGCGCGCAGATCCCGCTCCGCCTCCCCCTTGGCGCGCAGGTAGGCGGCCCACACCTCGTCGCTTCCGGGACGCGGCGGCTCGTCCACCCCCATCGAGGAGATCTGCAGGAAGCGGCGGACGCCGGCGCGCTGGGCGGCGTCGGCCAGCAGCACCGATGCGGCGCGGTCGACGGTGTCCTTGCGGGCGGCGCCGCTGCCGGGCCCGGCCCCGGCGGCGAACACCGCCGCGTCGGCGCCCTCCAGGACGGCGGCCGCCTCCTCGACCGACGCCCGCTCCAGATCGAGCACCACCGGCTCGGCGCCCGCGGCGCGCAGGTCCTCGGCGTGGTCCGGATTGCGGATCAGTCCTGTGACCCGGTCTCCCCGAGCGGAGAGGATCCGCTCCAGCCGCAGCGCGATCTTCCCATGGCCCCCGGCGATCACGACGTCCATGTCGCCGATCCTACGCACCTCCGCACGCCGCCCCTCCCCGCGACCCGGCCGCATGCGGCCGTGCGGACCGGCCGGCGGGCACGGGCGGGCCGGCGCCGGGATCAGCCTTTCCCGTCGCCACCCTTAAATGTCATATAAGACACCTTTTACATAAAACATCCGGGTTTATCGTGCCGGTGCGGTCGCTCGGCGATCCACGAGGAGAGGCCGATGGACGAGCGGGTCCACCGCAGAACGTTCCGGGGCGAGCCGGCCGCACTGGCGGAGGTCCGCCGGTTCGCCCGCCGCTCGCTGCCGCCGGGCTGCCCGGCGGCGGCCGACTTCGTCCTGCTGCTGGACGAGGCGGCCGCCAACGCCGTGCTGCACAGCGACTCCGGCCGCCCCGGCGGAGAGTTCGAGGTGACGATTCGGCACCGGGTCGACGCGCTCCGGGCGGAGGTCGTCGACGCCGGCGCGCCGACCCGGCCCCGGTCGGCCCCGCCGGACCGGGGCCGCGAGGCGGGCCGCGGACTGTTGCCGGTCAGCGTGCTCGCCGCCGGCTGGGGCACCCGACGCCTCCCCCACGGCCGCCTGGTGCGGTTCGAGCCGGCCTGCGCCCACGGCCTGCGCGCGGCTTAGGGCAAGCTCAGCTGATCCTTAAGACAGGACTAAGAGACGTGCGCGTGATCGTTCTCGCGCCTAACGTCGCTGATGCGGTCGGTCACCGGCACCACCGAGGAGGACCCATGGAGGCGACTTGGGCGCGACCCACGCTCCCTCCTCGGTACGGCCGACCGTGCCATCGGACCGCGTCCGGCACCCCCGTCCACGCCGGCGTCCGATCCGGCCAGGCGGCCGCCGCACCGTCGGCGCCCACCCCAGACTCCCCCACCCTGGGCGCTAGGCCGCCGAGCACGACCGGATCCGCGCCCCGGGCAGGAACGGGCGGCGTGGAACCCCAAGCCCGGGGGTGCCGGCGCGGCCCCTCCTCCACACCGTGATCGATCCGCCCGATCAGGAGGCGCGCAGCCGGGAGCGCGCCTCCATCAGGGCGAATCCCAGCAGGTTGAGACCTCGCCAGCGGGACGGCGAGGACGCCCGCTCGTCGTCGGCGGCCAGCCCGATCCCCCAGACGCGGTCCAGCGGGCTCGCCTCCACCAGGATCCGGTCGCCGGTGCCCAGCAGATAGGCGCCCAGCTCGGGGTTCTGACCGAACTTGGCGACGTTCCCGGACACCACGATCTCCCAGCGGCGCTCCGCCCACGTCGCCTCGTCGAAGCCTGCCACCTGACGCCCGATCCTCTTGGCCTCCGCCGGGTGCTCGGCCCGGAGGATCCGCGCGAACGCCCGCTCGTCGCCGAACAGCAGCGCCTTGTGCGCCATCATCCAGTGCTCGGCGCTGCGGTAGGTGACGCCGTCGACGGTGAACGGGCACTCCCACCACTGGCTGAGGCTGCTCCTGCCGATCTCGCCCGACCGGGACGGCCGGTGCCCCCAGAAGAACAGGAACTCCATCGGACGCCCCAGCTCTTCGAGCCTGCGGACGTCCGCCACGCTGCGCGGCTCTGCGGAATCCATGCCGGTCACTCTCCCGCCCGGGCCGGCCGCCGCGCAAACGGGATCCGGCCGCGACCGACGGCCGCGCCGATGAGCGCCCGCCGGCGCGCACGGGCGGGCGCGACGCCGCCGAGCCGCACGCGCGCCTTCGCGACCGCCGAGGCGCGGGCCCCCGGCACGGCGGCCCCGGAGGCCGCCGTCACGATCCCGGAGCCGGATCCCGATCCGCGCCCCGGTCCGGGGCGTACCGGGCGACGTGCTCGGCGAACGGGAGGATGCCCGCCTCGGCGCGCCGGGCGTCCATCCGCTCGGGATCGACGCACGGCCAGGGCACGGGAACGCCGTCGCGCACCCCGGCGATCTGGGTGCCGTAGATCTGCGGACGTCCCTCGTTCACCCGCACCCGGTCGCGCAGGAACGCCAGCTCACGGGCGCCGGCCCGGCCCTCGGCCACCGCCCGCTCCAGCAGCCGCAGGGCCCGCCGCTGCACCTCCAGCTGCCGGTCGGCGTGCTGCGCGATCAGCCAGGCGGCGCGCGCGGCCTCCGTGCCCACCTCGTCGGCCGTCGGCCAGCCGTGCTCGTCCATGATCTGCATCAGCCGGTCGCCGTGCTCGGCGGTCAGCCGCCGCCACTGAAGCCGCTCGGCGAAGTCGTCGCTGAGCGCCTTGTGCGCCGCGGCGCCGTCGGCCCGGCCCATGGCGATGAGCTCCTGCGCCAGTTCCTCGTTCATGCGTCTCCGTCCGATCGTTCCGTGCGGGAGGCGGTGTCACGCTAGCAACGGACGGACCGCCGGAAATCGGCCCGCGGAGCGATGACACGCCCTGCGCGCGACGGAGATAATGGACATGTAACCGGAAACGGATGGGGGATTCTCCCGTCGGCGCCCGTGCCGCCGGTGGTGCGGCCGGTGCGGCGTACCGCCCGCCGGGCATCGAAAGCAGCGCCGACAACGCTTCGAGAGCGTAGTGTTACGTTCGGTTGCGCCACGGCGGCGGGGAGGGAGCGCCGACCCGGGGCGATGAAGCATGCCGGACCCGAGCGGGGACGGACGGCATGGGAAGGACGGGGCGTGGCACGCGACGGGGTTCACCGGAGGACCTTCAAGGGCGACCCGGCCGAGCTGGCCAAGGTGCGCGCCTTCGCGTCCGCCGCGCTGCGCGGCTGCTCCGTCCACGACGACGCGGTGCTGCTGCTCGACGAGGTCGCCGCCAACGCCATCGTGCACATCGGCTCGCCCACCGTCGAGATCGCCCTGCGTCACGCCGGGCAGATCGTCCGCGGCGAGGTCCGCGACCTGGGCGCGGATCCGGTTCCGGCCCCCCGCCGCGGCTCCGCGGAGGAGAGCGGCCGCGGGCTGCTGATCGTGGATCTGCTCGCCAAGGAATGGGGCAGCTGCCGCACCGGCTCCGGCCGGCTGGTGTGGTTCGAGCTGCACGACCCCGACTGCGCGGTGGAATCGACGCCGTCGGCTCCGGAGCGGCACGAGTCCGAACGCGCTTGAGCCCGCGAACGCACTGAAGCCGCCTCAGGGCGATCCGGCGTCCGCGGCGGGCGACGCCGCCGGGCGCGAGGGCCAAGCCCCGCTCAGGAAGTCCCGTTCAGGAGAGCGTCCAGGCGCGCGGCCTGGACGTCCCATCGCCAGTCCCGCTCCACCCAGGCCCGGCCCCGCTCGCCCATCTCCCGCGCCCGCCCGGGATCGGCCAGCAGCCCCGCCACGGCCTCGGCCACCGCACGGACCGACCGGCCGTCGACCACCAGGCCGGTCTCGCCGTCGAGGACCGCGTCCGGAGCGCCCCCCGAGTTCCCGGCCACCACCGGCAGGCCGGTCGCCGACGCCTCCAGGTACACGATGCCCAGACCCTCCACGTCCAGGCCCCGCCGCCGGGTCCGGCACGGCATCGCGAACACGTCGCCGGCGTCGTAGTGGGCGGGCAGCTCCTCCCACGGCACGCTGCCGGTGAAGAACACCGAGTCCGCCACCCCCCGGGCGGCGGCCAGCCGCTCCAGCGCGGCGCGGTACGGCCCGCCGCCGACCAGCAGCAGGGCCGCGTCCGGCACCCGGCGCAGCACCGCGGGCCAGGCATGGATCAGCGCGTCCTGGCCCTTGCGGGGCACCAGCCGCGACACGCACACCGCCACCGGCCGGTCCCCCAGCCCGTACCGCCGCCGGATCTCCTCGCCCCCGCTCCCCCGGAAGAACGCCTTCTCGTCCACCCCCGGAGCCAGCCGCGCCATCCGGGCCGCCGCCCGGGGGGAGAGCGCCGCCGCCATCCGGGACCGGGTGTACTCCCCCAGGTAGGTGAGCACGTCCACCTCGTCCCCGATCCGGCGCAACGCCCGTCGCGCCACCGGCAGCGCCGCCCAGCCCGCCTCGTGCCCGTGGGTGATGCCCACCAGCCGCCGCACCCCGCACCGGCGCAGCGCCGGAGCCAGCAGCCCCAGCGGCGCCGCCGCTCCGAACACCACCGAGTCGCAGCCCTCCGAGCGGACGATCTCCCTGGCCCGCCGCAGCACCGACGGCTCCGGCAGCATCAGCGACGTGGGATGACGCACCACCGGGAACGGCTGCGCCGCGTCGAAGGCGGCGTCCCCCGTCCAGGCGGGCGCGTACACCACCACCGATCCGGGCGGGCGGCGCACCGCCAGATTGTGCACGAACGCCTGGATGCCGCCCGGCCGGGGCGGGAAGTCGTTCGTCACCACGAGCGTCTTGGTCATGTCGGCTCCAGCGTACGGACGAGCCCGCCACCGCAAGCGGTGACGGGCTCGTTCGCGCTCTCGAGGCGGCTCAGTGGGTCAGTTCCTTGCGGGCGCCCTCGTCGACCTCGGCGTGCTCCTCGTGGTCGTGCTCCTCCACGGGGATGTCGTCGAAGGTCCAGTAGCGGTGCAGCCGCCCCCGCAGGTGGCCCAGCGGCCCCTTGGCGCCGGGCGCGGGGATGCCGTTGTCGTCGGCGGTCCGCAGCGCGGGGGACTTGTTCTCCTTGCTGAGGATGACCGCCCGCTCCTCCTCGGTCGGAGGCTCGTGCTTCTCGCTGAAGCCCCCCTCGGGCGACATCATGATGATGCCCGCCTCGACGCCGTGGTGCATGACGGCGGCGTCCTTGCGCTGCAGGCCCAGGCAGATCCGCTTGGTGACGACGAACGCCAGCACCGGGCCGATGAAGATCGCGAACCGGAAGAACCACGTGGTGGCGAACAGCGAGACGTGGAACCGCTCGGCGATCACGTCGTTGGCGCCGGCCAGCCACAGCAGGCCGTAGAAGGTGATGGCGGCCATGCCCACGCCGGTGCGGACCGGGGCGTTGCGCGGACGCTCCACCAGGTGGTGGTGGCGCTTGTCACCGGTGATCCACTGCTCGAGGAACGGCCACAGCGCCGCGCCGCCGAAGACGAGGCCCAGCGGCACCAGTGCCGGGATCAGCACGTTCCAGCTGATGGTGTGGCCGAACGCGGTGGTCTCCCAGTTCGGCATGATGCGCAGCGAGCCTTCCAGCACGCCCATGTACCAGTCCGGCTGGGAGCCGGCCGAGATGGCGCCCGGGTCGTACGGCCCGTACATCCAGATCGGGTTGATCTGGGCGAACGTGGCCAGCAGCGCGATCACCCCGAAGGTGAACAGGAAGTACGCGCCGGTCTTGGCCATGAACACCGGGTAGAACGGGTAGCCCACCACGTTGTCGTTGGTGCGGCCGGGGCCAGGCATCTGCGTGTGCTTCTGATGCCACATGATCATCATGTGGGCGGTGATCAGCGCCAGGATGACGCCGGGGATCAGCAGCACGTGCAGGGTGAACAGACGCGGGATGATCTCGCCGTGGGTGCCGTGCGGGAACTCGCCGCCGAACAGGAACATGTAGATGTAGGTGCCGACCACCGGGATCGCCTCGGCGACGCCCTGGGTGATCCGCAGACCGGTGCCCGACAGCAGGTCGTCCGGCAGCGAGTAGCCGAACAGGCCCTCCACCATGCCGAGCGTGAACAGGCCGATGCCGATCAGCCAGTTCAGCTCACGCGGCTTGCGGTAGGCGCCGGTGAAGAACACCCGCAGCATGTGCGCGGCGATCGCGCACATGAACAGGATCGCGGCCCAGTGGTGGATCTGCCGCATCAGCAGACCGCCCCGCACGTCGAAGCTGATGTGCAGGGTGGAGGCGTAGGCCTCCGACATCACCACGCCGCGCAGCTTGGTGTAGGACCCCTCGTACACCACCTCGTGCATGCTCGGCTGGAACCACAGGGTCAGGAAGGTTCCGGTGAGCAGCAGGATGACGAACGAGTAGAGGGCGATCTCGCCCAGCATGAACGACCAGTGATCCGGAAACACCTTCTTCATGTTCCGGCGGAAGAAGGTGGTGGATCCGAGCCGGTCGTCCAGGAAGTTCAGCGGCCCGGAGACCGCCTTGGGGGGCGTGCTCTGCGTGCTCATCCGCGCTCCCAGAAGCTCGGACCGACTGGCTCGGGGAAGTCGCCGGTGGCGATCAGGTAACCCTCATTGTCGACCGACAGCGGAAGCTGCGGAAGGGGCCTGGCCGCCGGACCGAAGATGACCTTGGCGCCATCGGTGGCATCGAACGTGGACTGGTGGCACGGGCACAGGATGTGGTGCGTGGTCTGCTCGTACAGGGCCGCCGGGCAGCCCACGTGCGTGCAGATCTTGGAGTAGGCGACGATCCCGTTCACGTGCCAGTTCTCCCGCCCCTTGACCGGCTTGAACTTCTCGGCGGGGACGTTGATCAGGATGGTGACCGCCTTGGCGATCTCGTTCATCGCGTGGGGCGACTTGTCGATCCCCTCCGGCACCACCGTGATCATGGAGCCGGGGGTGGCGAAGTCGCTGACCCGCAGCGGCCGGTTGGTGCCGTCCACCACCAGGCGGACGCCCTGCTTGCCCTGGGCCTTGGCCTGCTTGACGGCCTCGCCCCAGAAGGTGTGGCGCAGCCGCTTCTCCGGCAGCGGGCCGAGGTCGCGCAGCAGCACCAGCGGGGCCAGCCCCAACGGGGCGGCGGCCAGCAGCAGGGTGCGCCGCAGCAGCGGCCGCTTGGTGATCCCGCTGTCCTCGGCCCCCTCCATGAAGGCGGCCTCGAACTCGGCCCGGGTGGCCTCGCCGGACGGCAGCTCTCCGCGCTGCTGGACGATCTGCTTGCTGGTCATGAGCCGGCGCACCCAGATGGTCACGCCGACGGCCATGGCCAGCATCGCCACGGTCATGCAGGCGCCGAGCGCGTAGTTGGAGGCTCGCGCGTCGTCAATGCCGTGCATGCCGTCGGGGCCCTGGGTCCCGCTCCACACGTACGCGGCGATGAACCCGACGCTGGCCAGCGCGGCCAGCAGGAAGAGCGCCGCGACCACGCGTTCGGCCCGCTTGGCGGCGGCCTCGTCGAGCTTGGCGCCGGCGCCCTGCGGGGCGGGCTCGGACTCGTCGGTGGCCAGCAGCCGACCGCCCTGGGCCGGGGTGCCGACCTTGCGCTTGGGCGACTGCTCCTTGCGGACGGCGTCGCCGGACTCCATGGGCTCGTTCGAGCCGGTGTTGTCGCTCATGACTTCTTCAGCTTCTTGGGCTTCTTGGCGGTCAGCCACATCGCCGCCAGGACCATCATCGACAGGCCGACCAGCCAGCCGGTCAGGCCCTCGGCCACCGGACCGATGCGGCCCAGGCCGTTGCCGCCGGGGTTGGGCTCCTCACGGGTCTTCACCACGTAGGCGATGATCGCCTTCTTCTGCTCCGGCGTCAGCGTGGTGTCGTTGAACACCGGCATGGCCTGCGGCCCGGTCAGCATCGCCTCGTAGATCTGCGTCGGGGTGACGTCGGAGTTGCTGAGCGGCGGAGCGTACTTGCCGCCGGTCAGCGCGCCGCCGGAGCCGACGAAGTTGTGGCACTGGGCGCAGTTGGTGCGGAACAGCTTGCCGCCGAGCGCGACGTCGCCGCTGTCGGGGTCGACCATCTCGGCGCTGGGGACCTCGGGTCCACCGCCCAGCGACTGGATGTAGTTGCGCAGGTCGGCCAGGTTCTTCTCGGCCTGGGCCTTCTGCTTCTCGGCCTTCTCCCGCTGCTTCGGGTCGTGGTAGTCGGTCGGGATGTTGGTGTTGAACTCCGGGATCGGCTCCTTGCGGGGCACCTGCGCACCGGGGTTCATCGCGGGCATGCGGCCCGTGGAGACCTGGAAGTCGACCGAGGCCGCGCCGACACCGATCAGACTGGGCGCCAGCGGACGGCCCTCGGCGTCCTTGGTGCCCTCGGCGTTGGGTCCGTGGCAGCTGGCGCAGTTCTTGTTGTAAAGCTGCCGGCCGTTGGCCAGGTCGGCGGCGGCCTGCGCGGAGTGAGCCGCCTCGGCGCGGTCGGTGCGCGGCGAGAGTCCGGCGTAGATCACCCCGATCGCCGCCAGGGCCGCCAGCACGACGGCGTAGCCCGCCCAGGGGCGCCGTCGCCATGCGGTGAACCTTTTCACGGATATCCCCGTTCGGGTCATGTCGATGGAAGTCGGGCAGAGGCTAGAGGTCGAGCAGGTAGATCACGCCGAACAGGCCGATCCAGACCACGTCGACGAAGTGCCAGTAGTAGGACACGACGATCGCACTGGTCGCCTGCTCGTGAGTCCAGCGCTTGGCAGCGAAGGTACGGCCGAGGACGAACAGGAAGGCGATGAGCCCGCCGGTCACGTGCAGGCCGTGGAAGCCGGTCGTCATGTAGAAGACCGAGCCGTACGCCGACGACGACAGCGTCAGGCCGTCGTGGGTGACCAGGTTGTAGTACTCGAAGAGCTGGCCGCCCACGAAGTACGCGCCCATCAGGAAGGTGAGCACGTACCACTCGCGCAGGCCCCACTTGCGGACGTTGAAGATGCTGCCGTCACGCCTGACCTTGCCGGCCTCGGCCTTGAACACGCCCCACTGGCAGGTTATCGAGGACAACACCAGGATGATGGTGTTGAAAGAGGCCAACGGAAGGTCCAGCTCGACCCCAGGCCACGCCTCCTGGCCGTCCTGGCCGATGGTCACCGAGCGGATGGTGAAGAACATCGCGAACAACGCCGCGAAGAACATCAGCTCGGACGACAGCCAGACGATCGTCCCCACGCTGACCAGGTTGGGACGGTTGGTCCGAGCGTGCGGAGTTGTTTGAATCGCGGATGCTGTTGCCACGGGCGACATTATTGCGGCACCCGGGGGAGGTCCCGAGCATGACCCCCCACTAGGGGGTCCGACCGGCTCGGAACCGGTAGCCTAGCCTGCCATGAGCATCTCCACGTCCGGGCCCGCCGCCGACGGCGAAGCCCCCATGAAGGTCCTGGTCTACAGCGACGACGCCGACACCCGCGCGCAGGTGCGGATGGCGATCGGCCGGCGGCCGGCGGCCGACCTGCCCCCGGTGGAGTACGTGGAGGTCGCCACCCACCCCGCCGTGGTGGCGCGGTTGGACGCCGGCGACATCGACGTGGCCGTGGTGGACGCGGAGGCGCAGCCGGCCGGCGGCCTCGGGGTCTGCCGGCAGGCCAAGGACGAGGTCTACGACTGCCCGCCGTTCGTGGCGATCATCGCCCGGCGCGACGACGGGTGGCTGGCGACCTGGTCCCGGGCCGACGCCGTGGTGAGCCAGCCGCTGGACCCCATGGCGCTGGCCGAGGCGGTGGCGGATCAGCTGCGGCGCCGCCGGGCCGCCCGGCTGCCGGTCCGCTAGTCCGAGTCCGGCGGGCGCGGGACGGCGCCCGCCGTCCTCTGCATTGCCGACACCTATTTCCTGTGGGGAACCGATGGACGCGCGCAGGACCTGGCCCGCACTGTTGAACGCCCTGCTCGACGGCGAGTCGCTGTCGGCGGAGGAGACGGCGTGGGCGATGAACGAGATCATGTCGGGCGAGGCCACCGACGTGCAGATCGCCGGGTTCGCCGTGGCGCTGCGGGCCAAGGGCGAGACGGTGGCCGAGGTGACCGGGCTGGCCCAGGGGATGCTCGCCAACGCCACCCGGATCCAGGTCCAGGCCCCCGACGGGGCGCGGACCGCCGACCTGGTGGGCACCGGCGGAGACCGCGCGCACACCGTCAACTTCTCCACGATGGCCTCGATCGTCGCCGCGGCGGCGGGGGTGCGGATCGTCAAGCACGGCAACCGCGCCGCCTCCTCCTCCAGCGGATCGGCGGACGTGCTGGAGGCCCTCGGGGTGGCGATCGACCTGCCTCCGGAGGCGACCGCGCGGGTCGCCGAGGAGGTCGGCATCACCTTCTGCTTCGCCCCGCTGTACCACCCGGCGCTCAAGCACGCCGCCAAGGCGCGCGGCGAGCTGGGCACCCCGACGGTGTTCAACTTCCTCGGCCCGCTGACCAACCCCGCCCAGCCGCAGGCGGCCGCGGTGGGGGTGTTCCATCCGCGGATGGCGGGGGTGATCGCGGGGGTGTTCGCCGAGCGGGGCGCCTCGGCGCTGGTGTTCCGCGGGGACGACGGACTGGACGAGCTGACCACCACCGGGACCTCGTCGGTGTGGGTGGTGCGCGAGGGCACCGCCGAGGAGGTCCGGTTCGACCCGGCCGAGCTGGGGCTGCCGCGGTCCACGCTCGACCAGCTGCGCGGCGCGGACGCCGCCTACAACGCGCAGGTGGCGCGGAGGCTGCTGGCCGGGGAGCCGGGCCCGGTGCGGGACATGACGCTGCTGAACGCCGCGGCGGTGATGGTGGCGGCCCAGGGCGCGCCGCCGGCCGCCGGGCTCACCGAGGCGCTGCGCGAGGCCTACGCGCGGGCGGCCGAGGCGGTCGACTCCGGCCGGGCCGCCGCGCTGCTGGATCGCTGGGTCCAGGTGTCGCAGTCGTTCCGAGGCTGACGCGCGATCCCGGCGCCCGCGCCGGGATCCGCCCCGACTACTCCTCGGGCAGCCCCAGCGAGAAGGCGGCCTCCAGGTCGTGCTGGGAGTAGGTCTTGAAGGCGAGGTGGGTCTCGGTCTCGCGGATTCCGGGGACCTTGTTGATCCGTCCGGGGATCACCTCGGCCAGCCGCTCGTGCCCGCGCACCCGGACCATGGCGACCAGGTCGTACTCGCCGGTGATGGAGTAGACCTCGCTGACCCCGTCGAGAGCGGCGATCTCCCTGGCCACCTCGTCGATCCGGGCGACCTCGGTCTTGATCAGCACGATCGCGGTGATCACTGCGCCTCCTGCTTCCTCGGTTGCGCAGGAAGCCTACCGGTGCGCCGGGATCCTCCCGGAACTCACTCGGCGGCCAGCGCGACGGCCTTGCGGGCGGGCCCCGTCCACCGGGCCCAGAGCGCGAACACCACGCCCGCCACGAAGCCGTAGATGTGCGCGACGTAGGCGACGTTGCTGTCGGTGTCCTCCAGGGACAGCCACTGCAGGACGAACCACAGTCCCAGCAGCACCCAGGCCGGCAGCCTGCTGACGAACACCGGGGCGACGTAGCTGACGATCCGGCCGCGCGGGTTGAGGACCATGTAGGCGCCCAGCACGCCCGCGATGGCCCCGGACGCGCCGATCAGCGGGACCGTCGAGTCCGGCGAGGCGAGCGCGAACCCGTACACCGCCACCAGCCCGAACAGCAGATAGGCCAGCAGGTACCGCCACCGGCCCAGCCGGTCCTCCACGCCCGCCCCCAGGACGAAGAGCATGACCACGTTCCCGGTCAGGTGCAGCCAGTCGCTGTGCAGGAACATCGAGGTGAACGCGGTCACCCACGGCACCTTGCGGTACGGCCCCACCGGGCAGGACCCGACCCGCTCCGGCGGCGGCTGCTGCTCCCCGCTGAGCAGCTCCTTGGGGACGGCCCCCTGCTCCAGGACGAACTCGACCGCGGCGCACTCGCGCACCTCGCCCGCGCCGTAGGAGGCGATGATCGAGGCCATCGGCGTGCCCAGGAAGATCAGCACGTTGACGGCCACCAGGAGGTAGGTGACCACCGGGGGGCGGCGGGTGGGCTGGCTGTCGTACAGAGGCAGGGCCACGCGCTCACCTTAGTGGCCGACCGGCCCGGCGCACACGGTCCTCCGGCTCGACCGGGGCGTAGGCGCGGTCGAGCCACTCCCGCCGGCTCTCGGCCCCGTGCACCGGACAGGTCCACTCGCCGTCCACCTCGACCAGGCGGGTGCCGGGCAGGTCCAGCCAGCGCAGGATGCACTCGCTCTCCTCGGGGAGCGCGCCGCCGGCCGGGCCCGGCCCCGGGACGACGGTCTCGGAGGTGGCGACCACCGCGTCGACATAGGGCCGAACGTGCGCCCCGCGCGGGACGGTCCCGGTGCCGGCGAGCCGTCCGTACCGGACGACCGCCAGCTCCCAGCCGCCGTCGAGGGCCGGCCGGGCGGCGACGATCTGGGCGCAGCGGGTGAAGGCGGCCAGCCGCTGGCTGCGGGCGGCGGCGCGGACGAACGCGGCGAGCCTGTCGCGCTGGGCGGCGGCCTCCTCGTAGCGCATCTGCGCGGCCAGCCGGTCGATGCGCAGCAGCGCGGCGTCGATCACGGGGCGGACGTCGCCCTCCATCGCGGCGCGGGCGGCCTCGACACGACGGGCGTAGGCCTCGGGCGGCTCGCGGCCCTCGCAGGGGGCGCCGCAGCGGCCGATCTCGCCCAGCACGCAGCCGCGCGCCCTGCCCTGCTCGACGAGGCGGAGGGTGAGCCGCTGGGTGCACTGCCGCAGCGGAACCGCCTCGTGGAGGGCGGCCCGGGCCTCCTCGGCGAGCCGGGTGGAGCCGAACGGCCCCAGGTAGACCGCGCCGTCGTCGCGGCATTCCCGGACGATCGACAGCCGGGGGAACGGCTCGTGGGCGGTGAGCTTGAGCCACAGCGCCCGTTCGGGGAACTTGGACCGCCGGTTGTAGCGGGGCTTGTGCTCGGCGATCAGCCGCAGCTCGCGCACCTCGGCCTCGAGCGCGGTGGCGCACACGATGGGCCGGACCCGCTCGGCCAGGCCGATCATCTCGCGGATCCCGCGGCGGGTCTCCGAGGCGGTGAAGTAGGACCGGACGCGGCTGCGCAGGTTGGTGCTCTTGCCCACGTAGAGCACCTCGCCGCGGGCGTCCTCGAACAGGTAGACGCCGGGGGCGTCGGGCATGCCGTCGGCCAGGCGCCGCTTGCGCCGCTGCTCGGGGGTGGGCGTCTTGGCGAACGTCCGCAGCTCCTCCAGCGAGTGCACCCCGAGGGAGCCGAGCCGTTCGATCAGCCCGTGCAGCACGTCGACGGTGGCGCGGGCGTCGGCCAGCGCCCGGTGGCGGGGATCGGCGGTCGAGCGGAAGTGGCGGGCCAGCGTGGCCAGCCGGCAGTCGGGCACCTCGTCGCGGGTGAGCACCCGGCGGGCCAGGTCGACGGTGTCGACGACCGGGAAGGCCGGCCAGGGGTATCCCTGCGCGGCGCAGGCGGCCTTCAGGAAGCCGACGTCGAACGGGGCGTTGTGGGCGACCAGCACGCAGCCGCGGGCGAACTCCAGGAACGCCGGCAGCACCGACTCGATCCGCGGCGCGGCGGCCACCATCTGCTGGGTGATCCCGGTGAGGGCGGTGATGAACGGCGGGATCGGGCCGCCCGGGTCGACCAGGGTGGCGAACTCGCCGAGCACCTCGCCGCCGCGCACCTTGACCGCGCCGATCTCGGTGATGGCCGCCTCGGCGGCCGAGCTCCCGGTGGTCTCCAGGTCCACCACCACGAAGGCGACATCCGCCAGCGGGGTGCCCAGGTCCTCCAGCGTGCCCTGCACCGCCCGCGCGGCCGGTGCCGCATGGTCCGCCCCCTCACAGGTCATGGCGGGCACGGTAATCCACAACGAGGACATTTCAGTCCGGTCACCCCCGCTTCACGGCCCTGCGAAGGGCTCTACTGTGGATACGTACGCTTGTGCGTTTGCGATCGTTTCACGCGTGGAAGGCCGGTGAGGTGCCGCCGCGCGCGCCGAATCGCAATCGGGATCCTGGAGGGAGCACGATCATCGACAGCGGCCCGGAAACCCCGGGGGCGGACCCGCCCGAACGGCTCGGCGGTCCGCTCCCCGAGGCGGTGCGCCACCGGGTGGTGGAGGTGGCCGCGGAGCTGATCGGGGCGCTGCCGATGGACCGCATCCCGCCCACGCTGCGTCCCTTCGCCCGGTGGGAGCCGCGCAAGCGGGCCCGGCACGCGGGGCGGCACATCGCCCCGGTGCTGGAGAAGGACGCCGAGTTCCGCGTCCGAGTGGCCGAGCGGCTGCGGGAGAGCGAACCGGAGCTGGTCGAGGCGGTGGAGTCGGGGGCGGCGCCGCCGCTCGCCGACCCCGCGGCGGTGGCCGCCGCCGCCTACCTGCTGCGTCCGCCGGGCTGGACCCGGCTGGTCGAGGCGGCCCGGGCCGAGCTGGAGCGTTCGGCGGACGCGGCCGAGGGGGCGGCGCTGGAGCGCCGGGTCGCCGCGCTGCAGCGGGAGCTGGCCGCGGCGCGGGAGGCGCGGAGCGCGGAGCTGGATCGGCTGCGCGCCGAGCTGCGGGCGGCCAAGGCGGAGATCGCCGATCTGCGCCGCAGGCTGCACGAGGAGCGGATGGGGCACAAGGCCGCCAGGGAGCGGATGCGCGAGCTGGCCGCCGAGGTCGAGCGGGAGCACGCCGCCGCGCGGGAGGCCTCGGCCGCGGCCGACAAGGAGCTGCGCCGGCTGCGCGCCCGCCTGGCGGAGGCCGAGGCCGGCGTCGAACTCGCCCGGCGGTCCGCGCGAGCGGGCCGCAACGTCGACGACGTCCGGCTGCGGATGCTGCTGGACACCCTGATCGACGCGGCGCAGGGGGTGCGTCGGGAACTGGCGCTGCCGTCGATGATCGACCGGCCGGCCGACGCGGTGGGGGCGGGGGACCCGCACGAGCCGACGTACCGGGCGCTGCCCGGGCGGGCGTTGTCGGACCAGGACCCCAAGCTGCTGGACCGGCTGTTGACGCTGCCCCAGGTGCATCTGATCATCGACGGCTACAACGTCACCAAGACCGGCTACGGCGAGCTGCCGCTGGCCGACCAGCGCAATCGGCTGGTGCGGGCGCTGGGCGGGCTGGCCGCCCAGACCGGGGCCGAGGTGACCTGCGTGTTCGACGGGGCCGAGCTGGACGCGCCGGTCCCGATGCATCCGCCGCGCGGGGTGCGGGTGCGGTTCAGCCGGCCGGGGCAGACCGCCGACGAGCTGATCGGCGAGCTGGTGCGGGCCGAGCCGCCGGGCCGTCCGGTGGTGGTGGTCTCCTCCGACCAGGAGGTGGCCGACGCCGCCCGTCGCGCGGAGGCCCGCCCGGCCCCCTCCACCCTCCTGCTGCGCCGGCTGGGCCGGGCCTGAGCCGCCCTCTCCGCGATCATCCGATGACGCTCCGCGTCCACGCGGGAGCGTATGGCGACATCGCCTTAATTGAGCCTGAAAGAACGCACGTATCGGTTGTGACTGATGTGACCCCTCGCTAACGTGATCCGCCGACAAGGTGGAAGAGAGGGGCTAACACGATCGTGGCCAGCGACAGAACCCGCCGATTCTGGGCAGCTGCCTGCCTCACCGTGGCGACGACGGTGGCGCTTCCCGTCGCCACCGCCCACGCCGATCCCACCCCCTCGGCCGCTGCAGTGCAAAAGAAGCTCGACAAGCTCAACAAAGAAGTCGAGCAGCTGGTGGAGAAGTACAACCAGGCGGAGGAGGACCTCAAGGCGGCCAGGGCCAAGCTGAAGGCCGCACGGAAGGCCGCCGCCGCCGAGCAGGCCGACTTCGAGAAGGCCCGCACCCGGGTCGCCGAGATGGCCGCCGAGGCCTACAAGAACGGCGAGCTGGACGTGGCCAGGTTCATCGGCACCGGCGATCCGCAGGCCGTCCTCGACCAGTCGGCGATCTTCACCCACCTGGCCCGCAACCGCAGCTCGGAGCTGGCCACCTTCCTGGCCGCCGCGCAGCGGTTGCAGCGTCAGCAGGGACAGGCGCAGCAGGCCTACGACGAGGTCAAGCGTCGTACCGACGAGCTGCGCGAGCGGAAGAAGACGGTGGAGAAGTCCATCGCGCAGCAGAAGGCCCTGCTGCAACGGATGGGCATCTCCCCGGACCGGCCGGGCAAGATAGGCGGCACCTACACCGGCCCGGCCAGCGGCTCGGCGCGCGTCGCGCTCAACTACGCCTACGCGCAGCTGGGCAAGCCGTACCAGTACGGCGCCGAGGGTCCGAACGCCTTCGACTGCTCCGGTCTGACGATGCGGGCCTGGGGGGCCGCCGGGGTCAACCTGCCCCGCACCACCAACTCGCAGTACGCGGCCACCCGTCGGGTCTCCCGTTCCGCCTTGCAGCCCGGTGACCTGGTGTTCTTCAACAACCTGGGGCACGTGGGGATGTACGTGGGCGGCGGCAAGATGATCCACGCCCCGCGCACCGGCAAGAACGTGGAGATCGTCGACATCACCTCGGGCTACTACGCCGCCAACTACTACGGCGCCGGGCGTCCATGACGCCCTCGCCCGGTCGGTGAGGCACGGGCCGTCCGCTCGGCGGACGGCCCGACGACCGGGAATACCTCCGCCTAGACCTGACGTTTACCCCTGCATAACCTAGAGCGGACGCCCAGCAGGGTCTCGTGACCCACGCCGTGTCCGTTTTGCGGATGATTTGCCTAGAGCTGGGTGTTTGGTACCGTATAACGGACAGCGGCGTTCCCCTACGCGTCGCAGCGGCGACGGTGTCCCCCAGATGCCGAGCCTGCACCGGCCGCTCCGGTTCCGGCCCGCTGTGATCCACACGGCCGCCGACCGGTCCGCCCGGTTCGCACAATCAGGAAAGCTCGTCAACGAGGCCGCTCGAGCACGCGGCCACGCCGAGTCCGTCAGTTCCTCTCCCCCGGACGGACGGCGCACCGGTCCGAGCACCGGGCGCCGGACCCGCACAGAGGCGCGACGGAGCCGGGGACCCACCTACATCCCGGGGTGAATCGGCGCACCTGTCCCGGATCCTTCCGGGGCGAGGAGCACCGTAGGGCGACTTCCAGCCCGAACCCGTCAGCTAACCCGGTAGGCGTCTGGAAGAAGGAGTCACCCCTGTCCAGCAACGCTGTCATCAGTCTCATGCGCAAGGTCAAGCTCGCGGGCGGCGCCGTCGCCGGCACGCTCGCCCTGACCCCGGTCCTGGTCCTGGCGACCGCGACCCCGGCTCAGGCGCCGACCGACACGGCGCCGAACCCGGCCGAGCGCGTGCACACCTCGTCCGTGCAGCACCCGCAGGTCGCGCCCGACGCGGCAGGCGACGCCGGGACTCGGGCCGCCACTCCCTGAGGCGCGCGCCGGCGCCATGGGCCCGACCGGTCCCACCGCATCATTCCGGCGCACCCAGACCCTTACCGAAGGCCGGCCCTAGGCCGAGCCGTGCCCTGAACCGCAGGGCGATCTGTCCACATGCCCAGACGGGCGCCCGTTCACGAGGCGCCCGCCGCCGAGTCCGCATGTCTCGCACAGAGGTGCGGAGCCGGGGACCCACCTACATCCCGGGGTGAATCGGCCCGATCGGGCCGTAGGGCGACTTCCAGCCCGAACCCGTCAGCTAACCCGGTAGGCGGCTTGGAAGCAGAGGAGCGCACACGCCGTGGCAGGCAAGCGTCGTTTCGACCGTCTCACCAGCATCACCGACACCGCCATCCCCGCCCTGACCCGTCTGGCCGAGGGCTTCCGCTCCCGCCAGAGCGCGGTCGCCGGCGCCCTGGTCGCCGGCGCGGTGGCCACCACCGGGCTGACCATCGCGACCCAGGCTCCGGCCGAGTCCGCCGTCAAGGCCGCCTCCCCGATCACCGCGTTCACCGACGTGAGCGACCGCTCCGCCGACGAGGGCGAGAGCACGAAGGACAAGCGCGCGCGCAAGGGCGAGGGCGAGGCGACCGCCGCGAAGAAGGCCACGGCCGAGGAGGTCATCGAGATCGCCAAGAGCCAGGTGGGCATCAGTGAGGACGGCGCTGGCCGGTCCAAGTACGGCCAGTGGTTCGCCACCACCGAGCGTGCGAAGGAGACCGTGAGGCGCGACGGCGGCAGCAACCCCAAGGTCTATGAGGACGCCGCCTGGTGCGCGATGTTCCTGGCCTGGGTCGCCGACAAGACCGGGGACAAGGACGTGCTCGGCGCCGACCCCTACACCGTGACCTACGCGAGCTCGTTCAAGGACCAGGGCCGCTGGGGCACCAAGGCCAAGCCGGGCGCCATCGTCTTCTTCGACTGGGCCGGCGGCAAGCGGATCGGCGGCATCGATCACGTGGGCCTGGTCACCGAGGTCCTCGACGACGGCAAGGTCAAGACCGTCGAGGGCAACATCTCCAACCAGGTCGTCTCCAAGGTCCGCACCCCCGACACCATCGTGGGCTACGGCTACCCCGAGTACGTCGAGTGACCTCCTCCCGCGGAGAGGCCGCGCCCATGCCCGGTCAATAGGATCACCGGCATGGCCGACGGCACACCGCACCCCCCGAGCACCGGCCGGCGCGGAAGGCGCCGGCCGGTGCTCGTCGTCTCGGTCCTGGTCGCCGTCCTGCTCGCCGGCGGCGTGTGGACGGTCTCCCGACCGGGCCGCTCCCCCGCCCCGGCGGCCGCCGCGAGCGCATCCGTCCCGCCTCCCGATGCGCAGGCGGTGCAGGCGCTCCTGCGGAACCGGGCGCGCGCGGTCCGGGAGCGCGACCGGATCGCCTTCCTGGCCACCGTGTCCGGGGCCGCCGAGACGTTCCGCGAGGCGCAGCGTCTGCTGTTCGACAACCTGATGCGGCTGCCGCTGGAGACCTGGCGGGAAGAGGTGGACTCCCCCGTGCCCGTCGCCACCGGCGACCGCGGCGCCACCATGCGGCTGACGCTGCGGTACCGGCTGCGCGGGCATGACGAACGCGACGTCGTCCGGACCCGCTACCTGACCTTCGCCCCCGGCGAGGGATCCGCCTGGCGGATCGTCGGCGACGGGACCGTGCACGGGCTGCGCGACGACGCCGACGTCTGGGACGGGGCCCGGATCGCCGTGGTGCGCGGCCGGCGCAGCCTGGTGATCGGTGCGACCGGCGGCCTGGAGGAGATCGCCGCTCGGCTCGACGCCGCCGTGCCGCAGATCACCGAGGTCGTGGGGGAGGATTGGCCGCGTCGGGCGGTGGCGCTGGTCCCCGCCGACGATCAGGGGGCCGCCGCGCTGACCCCCGGAGACTCGGTGACGAACGTCGCGGCGCTGGCCGTCTCCGGTCCCTCCGGGGAGGATCGGATCGTGATCGCCCCCGGCACCTTCGGCAGGCTGAACGCCCTCGGCCGCGAGGTCGTCCTCACCCATGAGCTCGCCCACATCGCCACGGGGGCCGCACGCGACGGCCGCACCCCGCTGTGGCTGATCGAAGGGCTGGCCGACTACCTCGGCTACCGGTCGACCACGGTGCCGGTGCGTTCGGCGGCGCGGGAACTGGCCCGCGAGGTGGCGGCCGGCCGGGTGCCCGAATCCCTGCCGGAGGCCGCCGACTTCGACGGCCCGGCCCGGCTCCCCCAGGTGTACGCGGAGGCGTGGCTGGCCTGCCGCATGATCGCCGAGCGGTACGGCGAGAAGACGCTGATGACGCTGTACCGGACGGCGGGCCGCCGGTCCCAGGAGGCGGCGCTGCGCGCGACGCTGGGCGTGGGCACCGCCGAGTTCACCGCGATGTGGCGCGATTATCTGCGGAAGGAGTTGGGATGAGGCGGGCCCGGAGGGCGGCGCTGATCACGGCGGCGGTGCTGCTGACGGCGGTGGCCGCGGTGCTGGCGGCGACCACGCCGTGGAACCCGCTGCCCGGCCGGGTGCCGGGCGGCGCGGTGCGGCCGGACCCCGAGCGCGACTTCGCCCCCGCCGAGCTGGCCCGCTCGGCGGCGTTCGATCAGGCGATCACCCCGCCCGCCTACGCCGGGCTGCTGGTCGGGCTGCTGGCGGTGGGGCTGCTGGGCCTGACGCCGCTGGGCGCGCGTCTCCTCGGCGCGTGCACCGGGTGGACGCGCCGGCGGACGCTGCGGCTCGTGACGGCGGTGATCGCGCTGACCACGCTGCTGCGGCTGGTGGCGCTGCCGTTCGCGGTCTGGCGGGAGAGCGTGCTGCGACGGTACGGGCTGTCGGTCCAGACCTGGCCCTCCTGGCTGCTGGACCAGCTCAAGTCGCTGGGGCTGACCTGGGTGATCTGGACGGTGGCGGCGCTGGCGCTGTTCGCGCTGGCCCGCCGGTTCCCGCGCTACTGGTGGACCGGGGCCGCCGTGGGCGGGTTCGCGCTGGTGGTGGCGGTGTCGTTCGTCTATCCGGTGGTGGTGGAGCCGCTCTTCAACCGGTTCACCTCGCTGCCGGCCGGACGGCTGCGCACCGAGCTGCTGCAGATGGCCGAGCGCGACGGGGTGCCGGTCGAGGACGTGCTGGTCGCCGACGCGTCCCGGCGGACGACCGCACTGAACGCGTACGTGTCCGGTTTCGGCTCCACCCGCCGGATCGTGGTGTACGACACGCTGCTGTCCTCGCCGCCGGAGCGGATCCGCTCGATCGTGGCGCACGAGCTGGGGCACGCCAAGCGACGGGACGTGCTGCACGGCACCCTGGTGGGTGCGCTGAGCGTCTCGGGCTGCGTCTGCCTGCTGTTCCTGGTGCTGACCTCGCCGCGGCTGCGCCGCCGGGCCGGGCTGGCCGACGACGGCTCCGACGGAGCGGATCCCCGACAGCTGGCGCTGCTGCTGGCCGCCGTGACCGTGCTGACCCAGCTCGGCGGCCCGGTGCAGAATCTGGTCAGCCGGCGCATCGAGGCCCGCGCCGACGCCCACGCCCTGAACCTGACCCGCGACCCGGCCACCTTCGTGTCGATGCAGCGCGAGCTGTCGATCCGCAACCTGTCGGATCTGCGGCCCGACCCGGTCGAGTACGCGTTGTGGTTCACCCACCCCAGCGGGCCCGAACGGATCGCCATGGCCCGCACCTGGGCCCGCCTCAACGGGGTGCCCGAGCCGCGCGGCTGGTGACCGGCCCCGTTCAGCCACCCGGGGCGGCCGGAGAGGCCGAGGGGATCGCCGCCGAGGGCGACGCCGGCGGGCGCTGCTCCGGGCGGCTCGGCGGGACGGGGGTGCTGCCCTCGGGACCGACCATCACCGACTGTCCCAGGGCGCTCCCCGCCACCCACTTCTTCCAGCCGAGCTGCCAGTATCCCCAGCCGTTGTCGGGCTCGAGCTCGCGGTCGGTGCCGGTGACGGTGTAGGGGTCGCCCCGGTAGCTGAAGTTGTAGAACCAGCGGGCCGCCGTGGGATGCATGTTGATGCAGCCGTGGCTGACGTTGGCGCGTCCCTGCGAGCCGACCGACCAGGGCGCGGAGTGCACGTACTCGCCGCTGTTGGAGATGCGGACCGACCAGTGGACGGTCAGGCGGTAGTAGTCGGGGCATCCGGGCGGGCAGCCCACGGTGGAGGAGTCCATGATCACCGGGTTGCCCTTGTCCATCGTCAGATGGACGCCGTTGGTGGTGGTGTACTTGCGGATCGTCCCCTTGCCCATGCTGATCGGGAAGTCCTTGATCTTCCGGCCGTTGCGGTAGACGACCATGCGGTGCGTCTTGGCGTCGGCCACGGTGGCGTGCTCCTCCCCGATCCGGAACTTCAGGTCCAGGTCCTCGGTGGCGTAGCCGTCACGGACCGCGCGGACCCCGTTCAGGTGGGCGATCAGCCGCACCTCCGTGTGGGCCGGCCAGTATCTGCGGGGCCGGAACACCACGCTCCGTCCCTCGGCGAACCAGTGCCAGGCCCCTTCGATCCGGCGGCTGGAGCGCACCTCCAGGGCCCGCTCCACGGCCGCCCGGTCGGTCACCGGACGGTCGAACCGCAGGATGATCGGCATCCCGACGCCCACCGTCTCCCCGGGATTCGGCGCCTCCACCGACGCCTCGATCCCCTTGGAGACCTTGCGGGTGGTGAACCGGCCGGTGACGGTGCGGGTCCGCCCGTCGCGGCCCATGGCGGTCGCGATCACCTCATAGCCGGAGCCCGGGGTGAGCGCCCAGCGCGACCGCCATTCGCTGCGGTCGCCGCTCAAGAAGCCCTCGACCCGCTCGTTCCCGGTCCGGACGGTGACGTTCTGCAGGGTGCCGTCGTGCACCCGGACCACGATGGGGTTCTCGGGAGGGACCTCTGCGGCCCCCTGCGGGATCACGCTGAGCCCGATCGGTAACGGTCGGACGGGCCGGGCGTCGTCTCCGCTGCACCCGGCCGCCGCGGCCGCCAGCGCCGCCGCCGTCGCCATCGCCCCGGCGGTGCGGGCGGTCCTGCCGCCCCCCGGATTCCGGACGCCACCGCTCACGTCTCCACCCCCCGTTCCTCGTCGGGCGACCGCGTTCGTTCCCCGCCCACTGGAGACGGAACGCCCGTTTTCCCCCGTTATGTCACGCGCTCACCCGATTGGATGGACGGGTCAATTATGAAGGGGGCCGATGCCCGGCGGTAAGCGGACACCGGCCCCCTTAGGAGACCTTTTGCCTAAAACCAACCGTCAGTGCTGGAAGTGGCCTCGGTAGTACTCGAAGACCAGTCCGATGCTGCTCATCAGGACCGCCGCGATTCCGAAGATCACCAGCCACCAGCCGAAGACGAAGCCCAGCGTCAAGGTCGCCGCCGACAGCGCCACGAACAGCGGCCACCAGCTGTGCGGGCTGAAGAAGCCCAGCTCACCGGCCGCCTGCATGATCTCGCCGTCGGGGTCGTCCTCATACAGCGGTCCGCCGTTGGCCTTCTCCAGCCGTCGGATGGTGAAGTGGATGTAGAACCCGATCAGCCCGGCCAGACCGACCGCCAGGGCAAGTGCGGTGGTGCCCGTCCACTCCTTGGACCACAGCCAGTAGACGACGTCGGTGACCAGGAAGAAGATGGCGCACCCGTAGAACATGAACGCCTGAACGCGCATCGGTCAGTGCTCCGATTTGGTAGCGGTCCCGGCGCCGGCCAGCTCGCCGCGCACCCCCACATGCGGGTGGTGCAGGTCGAACGCCGGACGCTCCGAGCGAATCCGTGGAATCGAGGTGAAGTTGTGCCGGGGCGGCGGGCAGGAGGTCGCCCATTCCAGCGAGTTGCCGTAGCCCCACGGGTCGTCGACCTCGACCTTCTTGCCCCGCTTCGCAGTGATGTACACGTTGTAGAAGAACGGCAGCATCGACAGCGACAGCAGGACCGTGAAGGCCGTCGACACCTGGTTCAGCGCGGTGAACTCCTCGGCGTAGTCGGAGTAGCGCCGCGGCATGCCGGCCGCGCCCAGCCAGTGCTGCACCAGGAAGGTGCCGTGGAAGCCGATGAACAGCATCCAGAACTGGACCTTGCCGAGCGTCTCGTTCAGCATCTTGCCGGTCCACTTGGGCCACCAGAAGTAGAAGCCGGCGAACATCGCGAACACCACGGTGCCGAACAGCACGTAGTGGAAGTGCGCCACCACGAAGTAGGAGTCCGACAGCTGGAAGTCCAGCGGCGGGGAGGCCAGGATCACGCCGGTCAGACCGCCGAACAGGAACGTCACCAGGAAGCCGACCGCCCACAGCATCGGCGTCTCGAAGGTGAGCTGTCCCCGCCACATGGTGCCGACCCAGTTGAAGAACTTCACCCCGGTGGGCACCGCGATCAGGAACGTCATGAAGGAGAAGAACGGCAGCAGCACCTGGCCGGTCACGTACATGTGGTGCGCCCACACGGTGACCGACAGACCGGCGATGGCGATGGTGGCGAACACCAGGCCGATGTAGCCGAAGATCGGCTTGCGGCTGAACACCGGCAGGATCTCGGTCACGATGCCGAAGAACGGCAGCGCGATGATGTAGACCTCCGGGTGGCCGAAGAACCAGAACAGGTGCTGGTACAGGATCGCTCCGCCGTGGGAGGAGTCGAAGATGTGCGCGCCGTAGAGCCGGTCGGCGGCCAGTCCCAGCAGCGCCGCCGCCAGCGGCGGGAACGCCAGCAGCACCAGGATCGAGGTGAGCAGGACGTTCCAGGTGAAGATCGGCATCCGGAACATCGTCATGCCCGGAGCGCGCATGCACAGGATGGTGGTGATGAAGTTGACCGCGCCCAGGATGGTGCCCAGACCGCCCAGGGCCAGTCCCAGCACCCACAGGTCGCCGCCGACGCCGGGCGAGCGGACCGCGTCCGACAGCGGGGCGTAGGCGAACCATCCGAAGCTGGCGGCGCCGCCGGGGGTCAGGAAGCCCGACAGCGCGATCAGGCTGCCGAACAGGAACAGCCAGTACGACAGCATGTTCAGCCGCGGGAACGCCACGTCCGGAGCGCCGATCTGCAGCGGCATGATCGCGTTGGCGAAGCCGGCGAACAGCGGCGTGGCGAACATCAGCAGCATGATCGTGCCGTGCATGGTGAACAACTGGTTGAACTGCTCGTTGCTCACCACCTGCAGGCCCGGCTTGAACAGCTCGGCCCGCATCACGATGGCCAGCACGCCACCGATCAGGAAGAACACGAACGAGGTGATCAGATAGAGGTTACCGATCACCTTGTGGTCGGTGGAGGACAGCCAGGAGGCGATGATGCGCCCCTTGCTGGTCCGCGACGCGGCGAGCGATGCGCTCGGAGCGGGGCTGAGCGTTGTCACTGCTGTGCTCCTCGGGCCGCCTTCGAATCGGCAATGAACTTCTGGTACTCATCGGGCGTGACCACCTTGAGCTGGAAGAGCATCCGGCTGTGGTCGACGCCGCACAACTCGGCGCAGCGGCCCTCGTACAGACCGGTCTTGGTGGCCGTCACCTCGAACTCGTTGACGTAGCCGGGGATGACGTCCTTCTTGTACAGCAGGGCCGGCACCCAGAACGAGTGGATCACGTCGTTGGAGTGCAGCCGGAAGCGGACCTTCTGCCCCGCAGGGATCACGACCTGCGGCTTGTCGGCGGCGTTGGGGTCCACCGGGACGCCCACCACCGAGGCCACCACGGGCGCGTTCGGGGCCAGGCTCTCCTTGTAATCGAACTGCCAGCTCCACTGGAAGCCGTGCACGTCGATCACCGCGGCCACGTCGTCGGTGGTCTTCTCGACGTAGTTCTGATCACGCGCGGTGAAGTAGAACAGCACCGCGATGATCACGAACGGCACCGCGGTGTAGAGCATCTCGATCGGCAGGTTGTAGCGGACCTGCGGCGGGAGGTCGTCGGAGCGCTTGCGGTGGAACAACACCGCCCAGATGATCAGACCCCAGACGACGCCTCCCACGGCGAACGCGGCGATCCAGGAGCCCTGCCAGAGCGTCAGGATGCGCTCGGCCTGCTCGCTGATCGGCTCGGGCATGCCAAGGCGGGTCGCCTCTTCACTGCACGCGGTGGCGCTCAGCGCCAGCAGGGCCAGCGCGCCGGCACTGGTCACTGTGCGGCGGCCGCGCACCGGCGTACGCCGCTCCTTTGAGCGGGTCGGACTCACGGAATGCCTTCCCCACAGGTGAAGCCCGGAGCTCCCGGGCGGTCAGGTCGGTAGTTCACATGTGTGCAGACACATTAGCGCGAAGGTGCCTCACCCCCCTGATCGGGTGGCGGGTTTGGGGACGGGACGGGTTAGTGTCGGGGCGTGAGCAGTGCGCCCGAAGGCTATTTCGACGCCGCCTCCACCGAGCCTCTGCATCCGGCGGCGCGCTCGACGCTGCTGGAGGCCCTCGACGGCGGCTGGGCCGATCCCGCGCGGCTGTACGGCTCCGCCCGCCGGGCCAGGATGCTGCTGGACGCCGCCCGCGCCCAGGTCGCCGAGGTGCTCGGCGTCCGGCCGGATGAGGTCTTCTTCACCTCCTCGGGCACCCAGGCGGTGCACCTGGCGGTGCTGGGGGGCCTGCGCGCCCGCCGTCGCGCCGGCCGGCACCTGGTGGTGAGCGAGGTGGAGCACTCCAGCGTGCTGCACGCGGCCGAGCTGCACGAGTGCGAGGGCGGCGAGGTCACCCGGATCGGCGTGGACGAGTTCGGCAGGGTCGACGCGGAGGCGTTCGCCGCCGCGCTGCGCCCGGACACCGCACTGGCCTGCCTGCAGTCGGCCAACCACGAGGTGGGCACGCTGCAGCCGGTGGCGGAGGTCGCCGAGGCGTGCCGGGCCGCGCGGGTGCCGCTGATGGTGGACGCCGCCCAGTCCGTGGGCCGGGTGGAGGTGCCCGGCGGATGGTCGATGCTGGCCGCCAGCGCGCACAAATGGGGCGGCCCGGCCGGGGTCGGGGTGCTGGTGATCCGCAAGAACACCCGATGGAGGTCGCCGCTGCCCGACGACGAGCGCGAGGGCCGCCGGGTCCCGGGGTTCGAGAACGTGCCGGCCGCCGCCGCGGCCGCGGCGGCGCTGCGCGCCTTCCGCGCCGAGATGGCCGCCGACGGCCCCCGGCTGTCGGCCCTGGTGGACCGGATCCGCCGGACCGTGCCGGAGACGGTGCCGGACGTGCAGGTGGTGGGCGACCCGGTGCGGCGGCTCCCGCACATCGTCACGTTCTCCTGCCTGTACGTCCAGGGCGAGGCGCTGCTGACCGAACTCGACCGGCTGGGATTCGCGGTTTCCTCCGGCAGCTCGTGCACAGCCGATACGCTTCGTCCCAGCCACGTGCTGGAGGCGATGCGAGTGATCACCCACGGGAACGTCCGGGTATCGCTGCCCCGTGGCGTGCAGTCCACCGAAGTCGACCGGTTCCTGGCCGTGCTCCCGGACGCGGTGAGCAGGCTGCGTCGCGGTGCCGGCATGACCACCGCGTGACAGGAGCGCCCATGAGGTTCCGTAGCCGCGGCACCCGCCGCGCCACCACCGGCCGCCATCGGCGCGACCAGCCCGCACCCGAGCAGCGGGCCGCCGCGTCCGCGGGACCGTCCGACGGGACGCCGGCCGGGGCGCCGGCCGAGCCCGCCGGCCCGGCCCCGGCGCTGGTGATCGACGCCCTCGGCCGCAAGTGCCCGATCCCCATCATCTGGCTGGCCGAACGGATCCGGGAGGTCCCGGTGGGCGAGGTGGTGGCGGTGCTGGCCGACGACGCGGCGGCGCGCACCGACGTTCCGGCCTGGTGCCGGATGAAGTCCCAGGAGTTCGTCCGGGAGGAGACCCTCGAGGGCGGCGGGTGGGCCTTCCACATCCGCCGCTGCTACTGATGCGGGCCGGGCCCCGCGCGGGCGCGAGAAGAGACCGCGCCGGAGCCGCCGCGGAGCGGCTCCGGCGCGGCGGGACGGGCGGGCGGGACGCGGACCCGGCCCGTGTCCGCGGTCTACCCCCGCGAGGTCACGGCAGGTGCGGGGCCACCTCGTCGGCGGCCTCCCGGCCGTAGGCGTCGGCGAGCCGCTCCAGGAAGGAGGCGCTGGTCAGGCGGTACTCCTGCGGGCCGGGGCTCTCCAGGCAGTGGGCGGCCAGCAGGTTGCCGACCTGGGCGGCGCGCTCCAGCGACAGGCCCCAGGCCACCGCGGACAGGAATCCGGCGCGGAAGGCGTCCCCCACGCCGGTGGGCTCGACCGCCTTGGCCACGGGGGCGGCGGGGACGTGGATCTCCGGCTGGCCCTTACGGTTGATCACCACGCCCTTGGCGCCGAGGGTGGTGACGCGGATCCGCACCCGGTCCAGGATCTCCGCGTCGCTCCAGCCGGTCTTCTGCTCGCACAATCCCTTTTCGTACTCGTTGGTGAACAAGTACGCGGCGCCCTCGACCAGGGTGCGGATGTCGGAGCCGTCCATGCGGGCCAGCTGCTGGGAGATGTCGGCGGCGAAGGCGTAGCCGCGCTCGCGGCACTCCTCAGTGTGCCGGATCATCGCCTCGGGGTCGTTCGGGCTGATCATCACCAGGTCCAGCCCGCCGACCCGGTCGGCGACCGGCTTCAGCTCGATGTCGCGGGCCTCGCTCATCGCGCCGGCGTAGAACGAGGCGATCTGGTTGTGGTCGATGTCGGTGGTGCACAGGAACCGGGCGGTGTGCCGCAGCTCGGACACGTGCACCGAGGCGGTGTCGACGCCGTGCCGTTCCAGCCAGGAGCGGTAGTCGGCGAAGTCGTCGCCGACCGCGCCGACCAGGATCGGCCGGTGCCCCAGCGACCCCATGCCGTAGCAGATGTTGGCGGCGATGCCGCCGCGGCGCACCTCCAGTTCATCGACCAGGAAGGACAGCGAGATCTGGTCGAGCCGGTCCGGCACGAGCTGGTCGGTGAACCTGCCGGGGAAGGTCATCAGATGGTCGGTCGCGATGGATCCGGTCACGGCGATGCGCACGACGTCGCTTCTCCTCGTCTGGGTCGTCCGGCTCTGTATCCGGCTGTGGTCAACCCCGGGGCCGTCCGGCCCCGTCGTGGGGGCCTGGACAGGTTAGCGGTTACCGTCCATCGCATCACGGCGGGCGCCCCGCGCGCACCCCCGGACACGCCGGCGGCCCGGACGCCGGGCGTCCGGGCCGCCGGGGAACGATCGTCGCGGCTCAGTTGAAGCTGTCGCCGCACGCGCACGAGCCCGTGGCGTTGGGGTTGTCGATGGTGAAGCCCTGCTTCTCGATGGTGTCGACGAAGTCGATGGTGGCGCCGGTCAGGTACGGAGCGCTCAGCCGGTCCACCCGCACGGTCAGGCCGTTGAAGTCCTGAATCAGGTCGCCGTCCCTCTCCTCGTCGTCGAAGTAGAGCTGGTACATCAGCCCGGAGCAGCCACCCGGCTTCACGGCGACACGCAGCGCCAGGTCGTCGCGCCCCTCGTTCTCCAGCAGGGCCTTGGCCTTACTCGCCGCCGCGTCGGTGAGGATGACGCCAGTGACCTGCTCGGTGGTCTCCTGCGTGCTCTCTACCGTCATGTGTTCAGCTCCCGGTCTCACTCCGCCGGCCGTCCGGCGACCGTCGCGTCCAGATGTCGTTGTTGTCGGATCGGGGCCGGTGGCCCCAAGACGCCGTTGCGCCTCTGGCACACACCAACGTACCCCGCTCCGCGAGCATTCCGCCCATCGCCGGACGCGTCGGCGGACCATCCGGCGATCCGGACGCCGTGCGGGCGCCCTGCGGCCGATCCCCCACCCGAGGGAACGCGCACTCCCGGGCATGTGCGACCATTAGTCGTCAATGCGACGATAAGTCCCCGTCGCGAAGGGAGACCACCGTGACCACCACCCCGGAGATCGGCGCCCCCGGCTCCGCCGGGCCGCGCCTGCCCCTGTTGCTGCTGGGCGCCGGGTCGGACCCGAACAGCGAACGCGGTGTGGACTGCCCCGGCGCGCTGCCGCCGGCCTCCGACCCCGAACTGGTGGAGCGTGCCAGGGCGGCCAAGGCCGCCCTGGGCGAGCAGGTGTTCGTGCTGGGCCACCACTACCAGCGCGACGAGGTGATCCAGTTCGCGGACGTGACCGGCGACTCCTTCAAGCTGGCGCAGCAGGCCGCGGCCCGCCCGCAGGCCCCCTACGTGGTGTTCTGCGGCGTGCACTTCATGGCCGAGTCCGCCGACATCCTCACCGCCGACCACCAGCAGGTGGTGCTGCCCGACCTGGCGGCCGGCTGCTCGATGGCCGACATGGCCACGTTCGACCAGGTCGAGGAGTGCTGGGAGATCCTGGAGGACATGGGGCTGGCCGACGAGGTGGTCCCGGTCACGTACATGAACTCCTCCGCCGACATCAAGGCGTTCGTCGGCCGGCGCGGCGGGGTGGTGTGCACCTCCTCCAACGCCCGGCGCGCCCTGGAGTGGGCGTACTCCCAGGGCTCGAAGGTGCTGTTCCTGCCCGACGAGCACCTGGGCCGCAACACCGCGGTGCTGGAGCTGGGCATGTCGCTGGAGGACTGCGTGGTCTACAACCCGCACCGTCCGGACGGCGGACTGACCCCGCAGCAGATCCGCGACGCGCGGATGCTGCTGTGGAAAGGGCACTGCTCGGTGCACGGCCGGTTCACCAAGCGGTCGGTGGACGAGGTGCGGGAGCGGGTGCCGGGGGTGAACATCCTGGTGCACCCCGAGTGCCGGCACGAGGTGGTGGTGGAGGCCGACCGCGTCGGGTCGACCGAGTACATCATCAGGACCCTGGCCGAGGCCCCGGCGGGCTCGTCGTGGGCGGTGGGCACCGAGCTGAACCTGGTGCGGCGGCTGGCCCACCGGCACCCGGACAAGAACATCATGTTCCTGGACCGCACGGTGTGCTTCTGCTCGACCATGAACCGGATCGACATGCCGCACCTGGTGTGGGCGCTGGAGTCGCTGGCCCACGGCGAGGTCGTCAACCGGATCCAGGTGGACGAGGAGACCGCGCACTACGCCCGGGTCGCCCTGGATCGGATGCTGGCCCTGCCGTGACGGCGGTCGCCGCCGTGGCCGCGGAGGCGTGGCCACGGCGGCATCGCGCGGGCGGGACCGCACGGTGCGTCGTCGATCGGACTCCGGTCGGGGACGTCGGCCGGGGACGCCAATCGAGGGCGTCGTCAGTCGGGGATGAGCCCCTCGTCGCCCAGCATCTTGCGGACCTCCTCCATGTCGGAGTCGGCCGGCGGCAGGATCAGCTCCGAGGGCTCCAGGCTGTCGGCCGGGAGCGGCTTGCCGACGCTGCGCACGTTGTCCAGCAGCGCGTGCAGCGCGGTGCGGAACGCCTCCTCGTCCCCGGCCTCGATGGCGGCCTCGACCGCCCCGTCGAGCTCCTGGAGGGCGGCCAGATCCTCGGAGGAGACGTCCAGCTGCCCCTCCCCCATGATCCGGACGATCACTGCGCACCTCCGGGCTGCTGCGGCCACTGTCCCTGACCCGGCTGCTGCGGGGGCGCCGGCTGCTGCTGAGGGGCCGGCTGCTGCGCCTGCCCCGCCTGGGCCTGGCCCTGCCCCTGCGCGGTGCCCGGATCGAGCTGCTTGGGCGCCGGTCCCTGGCCCAGCTCGGCCTTCATCCGCTCCAGCTCCAGCTCCACACCGGCGGTGGCGCCCATCCGGTCCAGCTCGGCCTGGATGTCGTCGCGCGGGCCGGAGAAGTCGTCCAGCGCCCCGGAGGCCAGCAGCTCGTCGATGGCCCCGGCGCGGGCCTTCATGGTCTCGGTCTTCTCCTCGGCCCGCTGGATGGCCAGGCCGACGTCGCCCATCTCCTCGGAGATCCCGGCGAACGCCTCGTTGATCTTCGTCTGCGCCTCGGCCGCGGTGTAGGTGGCCTTGATCGTCTCCTTGCGGGTGCGGAACGCGTCCACCTTGGCCTGCAGTCGCTGGGAGGCCAGCGTGAGCTTCTCCTCCTCGCTCTGCAGGTTCTCGTACTGCGTCCGCAGGTCCGCCAGCTGCGTGTCCAGGGCCGCCCGCCGCTGCAACGCCTCCCGGGCCAGGTCCTCGCGCCCCACCTGCAGCGCCTTGCGCCCCTGCTCGGTCAGCTTCTCATGCTGCTTCTCGAGCTGTTGGATCTGCAGTTCCAGGCGCTTGCGCGAGGTCGCGACGTCCGCCACGCCCCGGCGCACCTTCTGCAGCATCTCCAGCTGGCGCTGATAGGAATAGTCCAGGGTCTCGCGAGGATCCTCCATCCGGTCCAGCGCCTTGTTCGCCTTGGACTTGAAGATCATCGACATTCGCTTCATCACGCTCATCGCGCGGCGCCGGTCCCTTCGTGATGTACTCAATGACCACTGCTGGGGTTGTTATCACCCTACGCGCTAACGGGCGGCGGCTCCATGATGTCGCCTACCTGGTACAGGTGAGACGTACCCGGCATGCGCGGAGTTCCACCGGACGGCGCGACGGGCGGCGAACGGTACCCTGATGCCCGTGTTCCGACGTCGCACCGAGACCGTCCCCGCCCAGGAGCCCCCCCGACCGGTGAAGCCGGGGGGCAAGGGCCGCCCCACGCCCAAGCGCAAGGAGGCCGAGAAGCGGCGGCGCCAGTACATCACCGCGCCCCGTGACCGCAAGGAGGCCTACCGGCGGTTCCGCGAGCGTCAGGCGGAGCAGCGCAGGAGGATCCGCGAGGGCATGCGCAGGGGCGACGAGCGGTACCTGCCCAAGCGCGACCGGGGTCCGGTCCGCGCGTTCGCCCGCGACTACGTCGACGGCCGGCGCACGTTCGGGTCCTATCTGATGTACGCGATGTTCGTCATCGTGCTGCTCAGCTTCATCCGCTCCCCGATCACGGTGCTGCTGACGCTGTTCGCCCCGCCGCTGCTGCTGCTGATCGTGCTGGTGGAGGGGGCGTGGATCAGCTGGCGGGTCAAGCGGCTGGCGGCCGAGCGGTTCCCCGGCGAGAACCTCAAGGGCGTGGGCCTGTACGCGGCGGTCCGGGCCATGCAGATCCGCCGGTTCCGCATCCCCGAGCCCAGGGTCGAGCTGGGCGAGCGGGTGGAGGCGCGCGGCCGCGGCTGATCGGGCCTCGCGGTCCGGGGCGCCGGATCTTGAGGTTTAGGGTCGAGGACATGGAATTCCGACACCTTGGCCGCAGCGGCCTGATGATCAGTGAGATCGCGTACGGCAACTGGCTGACCCACGGCTCCCAGGTCGAGGAGGACACCGCCGTCGCCTGCGTGCACGCGGCCCTCGACGAGGGGATCACCACGTTCGACACCGCCGACGTCTACGCCGGCACCCGCGCCGAGGAGGTGCTGGGCCGGGCGCTCAAGGGCCAGCGGCGCGAGAGCGTGGAGATCTTCACCAAGGTGTACTGGCCCACCGGCCCCGGCAAGAACGACCGCGGGCTGTCGCGCAAGCACATCATGGAGTCGGTGGAGGGCTCGCTGCGCCGGCTGCAGACCGACTACATCGACCTGTACCAGGCGCACCGGTTCGACCACGAGACCCCGCTGGAGGAGACCCTGCGGGCGTTCGACGACCTGGTGCGGCAGGGCAAGGTGCTGTACGTGGGCGTCTCGGAGTGGCGGGCCGAGGAGATCGAGCGCGCCCTGAAGATCGCCGACGAGATGGGCCTGGACCGGATCGTCTCCAACCAGCCGCAGTACTCGATGCTGTGGCGGGTCATCGAGGAGGAGGTCGTCCCGCTGTGCGAGCGGGAGGGCATCGGCCAGATCGTCTGGTCCCCGCTCGCCCAGGGCGTGCTGACCGGCAAGTACCTGCCGGGGCAGCCGCCGCCGCCCGGATCGCGCGCCACCGACGAGGCCGGCGGGGCGAACTTCATCAAGAAGCTGCTGACCGACGACATCCTCACCCGGGTGCAGCGGCTGCGGCCGATCGCCCAGGAGCTGGGCCTGTCGATGGCGCAGCTGGCGATCGCCTGGGTGCTGCAGAACCCCAACGTCTCGGCGGCGATCATCGGGGCCTCGCGGCCCGAGCAGGTCCGCGACAACGTCAAGGCCTCCGGGGTGAAGCTGGAGGAGGACGTGCTCAAGCGCATCGACGAGGTGCTCGGGCCCGTCGTCGTGCGGGACCCGGCCAAGACGGCCAGCCCCGCCCAGCGCCCCTGACCGGTCCCGCCGCCCCGTCGCCGGTCCGGAGCGCCGGTCCGGACCGGCGCTCCGGAGCCGCCGGTCCCGCCGGTCCTGTTCGGGTCGGTCCTATTCGGGGTCGAGCAGGCTCATCGGGTAGACGACCCGGCCGTCCTCGACGAGGACCACCTGCTCGACCCCCTCGTCCCGGAGCTCGCGCCAGTGCAGCCCCAGCCACGACTCGGCGTCGGACTGCGTGGCGAAGGTCTCCTCGGACATGCCGGGCACGGTCACCGTCTCCCCGTCGCCCTTCTGCAAACGCCAGCTCCACGGCATGGACAGTCTCGACCTCCCTCGTCCGGAGATCGAGACTAGCCGGTCCGCCGCCGGCGGCCCCGTAGAGTGGCGCGGTGACATGGACGGCATGGAGATCGAGCTCCCCGGGACCGCCGGCCCCCGCGGCTGGCCCGAACCCGGGTGCCGCTGCGCCTCCTGCAACGGGCTGCGGGCCCGGGGGACGGCGTTCGAGCCCACCCGGGCCCTGATCGACGGCGTCCCGTTGGAGGATCTCCCCCGCCGCGAGGTGCCCGGCGGATACGACGTCCGCGCGCCGGGCGGGGGACGGGTGCTGTACGCGTCCGGTCCCGGCGCGCGTCCCGAGCCCGCCGCCGGCGTCGTCTACGACGCGGTGCTGCTGGACCTGGCCGGATGCCCCGAGCATCTGGGCCTGCTGCGGCACCGGGGGGCGGTCGCCGCGACCACCCGGGTGTTCGCCGTGCACAACGACCACCGCCTCCCCTCCCCCGAGGAGCTGCGCCGCCGTCTCCGCTGGTGGACGCGCCCCGAGGAGGGGCCGCACCGGACGCTGCTGCTGGGCGGCGTGCGGTCGGGCAAGTCCGCCGAGGCCGAGCTGCGGCTGCTGACGCATCCGCGTGTGACGTACGTGGCGACCGCGGCGCCGAGGAGGGGCGACGCCGAGTGGACGGCGCGGATCGAGGAGCACCGGCGGCGCCGCCCGCACTGGTGGCGCACGGTCGAGACGACCGACCTGGCGGGCGTCCTGTCGTCCGCCACGGGCGCGGTCCTGGTGGACGGCGTCGGCGCCTGGCTGGCCGCGGCGATGGACGAGGCCGGCGCCTGGGACGACCCCTCCCGCGTGGATCCGCTCCTGGAGGAGCTGGTGGCGGCGTGGCGCGCCGCCCGGGCCCGCGTCGTCGCGGTGAGCGACGAGGTCGGCCTGGCGCCGGTCCCCCTGACGGCGGCCGGGCGGGCGTTCGGCGACCGGCTCGGCCGGCTCAATCAACGGCTCGCGGCCGAGTCGGAGGAGGCGGCGCTCGTCGTCGCCGGGCGCGTCCTGGAGCTTCGGTGATCGCGGGCCTGCGGCTGGCGGTGACGCTGCTCACCGTCGTCCCGGCCGGGCCGGTGCGCACCGACCGCGCGGCGGCCCGGGCGGCGATGCTGCTCGCCCCGGCCGTCGGGCTGATCACCGGCGGCGCCGCCGCGGCGGTGCTGCTGGCGGCGGATCCGCTCGGCGTTCCCCGCCTGCCCGCCGCGGCGCTGGCGGTGGCCGCCACGGCGGGCGTGACCCGCGCCCTGCATCTGGACGGCCTGGCCGACCTCGCCGACGGTCTCGGCAGCGCCCGGCCCGCCGCCGAGGCGCTGGAGATCATGAAGCGGTCCGACATCGGCCCGTTCGGGGTCGTCGCGGTGCTGCTGACGCTGCTGATCCAGGTCACCGTGCTGGCCGCGACGCCCGACCCGGCCCTCGCGGCGGTGATCGCGGCGGTGGCCGGGCGGCTCACGCTGCCGTGGGCCTGCCGGGTCGGGGTGCCGAGCGCGCGTCCCGGCGGCCTCGGCGCGCTCGTCGCGGGCACGGTCCCCGCGCCCGCCGCCGTCGCCGTCACCGCGNGTCGCGGCGGGGGCGGCGGGGGCGGCGGCCGGCGGCCTGGACGGCGCCCTGCACGGGGCGGGCGCCGTCGCCGCCGGGCTCGCCGCCGGGCTGGTGACGCTCCGGCGCGTCGTCCGGCGTCTGTCCGGGGTGACCGGGGACGTGCTCGGCGCCCTCGTGGAGATCGCCCAGACCGCCGCGCTGGTCGCCTTCATCGCCGTCCGCTGAAGCGTCCTCCGGGCGCGCACGTCGGCGTCCTCCCGCGCGCCCGAGAGCGTCTCCGCCGCGCCGGCCGGGCCGAACGGCCCGGATCGGCCCGCCGAGGGCGCGGCTCGGTCCCGTGGGCGAAAGCGGTCGGCGGGAGGACTAGCATCGGACGATGTGACGACCATCAGCCTCGACAGCTCAGCCCCGTCGGCCCTGGACGTCGACGCGATCGTGATCGGGACCCTTCCCGGAAGCTCCGACGACCCCACCGCCCCGCCCCGGCTCGCCGCCGGCGGCCAGGACGTCGACCGGGCCTTCGACGGCCGACTGGGCGACGCGCTGCGGTCGATGGGCGCCACCGGCAAGGCCGGGGAGGTCGTCAAGCTGCCCACGCTGGGCGCGGTGCCCGCCCGGCTCGTGGTGGCCGCCGGGCTGGGCGAGGAGGCGGACGCCGACGCGCTGCGCCGCGCGGCCGGCGCCGCGGTGCGCGCGCT
>NZ_RRYT01000015.1 GCF_006363815.1 Thermomonospora catenispora | reverse complement strand
GCCGCGCCGGCCCCGCGCCGACCGTCGCGAGACCGCCTCGCCGGCCGCCGCGTCGGGCGTCGGGCGGGCGTGCGAACGCCGCGCCGGCGCATCGCCGGCCGGGCGTCGCACGCCGCCGGAGAACCGCTTCTCCGGAATCGGGACCCGGGTTCCGGCGCGGTGTCGGCGCTCGCTTACCATCCCAGGCATGACGGTGCCGCCTGATGATGTTGCGACCTCGCCACGCGAGCCGTTCGCGCCGGCCGCCGAATTCCCGGCCGCCGAGCGCGACCAGTGGCGGGAACTGGTGAAAGGGGTGCTGCGCAAGTCCGGCGCGGCCGCGGAGGACACACCGCTCGCGGAGGTCGAGGGACTGCTGACCCGGCGGACCTACGACGGGATCCCCATCGGCCCCCTCTACACCGCCGACGACGCGGTGCGGGCCCGGCCCGGCCTGGCCCCGCGCGTCCGCGAGGTCACGCCGGAAGGGGAGGGGCTGGCGGCCTGGGACGTCCGGCAGCGCCACGCCCACCCCGACCCCGCCGCCACCGCCGAGGCGGTCCTCGCCGACCTGGAGAACGGCGTCACCTCGGTGTGGCTGACCCTCGGCGAGGCGGGGCTGCCGGTGGAGGCGCTGCCCGGCGTCCTGGAGAAGGTGCACCTGGACGTCGCGCCGGTGGTGCTGGACGCCGGCCCGCACACCGCCGAGGCGGCCGAGACGTTCCTGGGCCTGGTCGCCCGGCGCGGCCAGGAGCGGCGGGCGCTGGGGGCGCTGGGCGCCGACCCGCTGGGCCTGGCCGCCCGCACCGGCGCGCCCGGCGACCTGCCGGCGGCGGCCGCGCTGGCGGTCCGGTGCGCCCGCGAGTTCCCCGGGATCCGCGCCTTCGTGGTCGACGCCACCCCCTACCACGACGCGGGCGGCAGCGACGCCGAGGAACTGGGGGCGGCGACGGCCACCGGCGTCGCCTACCTGCGGGCGATGACCGAGGCGGGGCTGACCGTGGAGGAGGCGTTCGAGCAGATCGAGTTCCGCTACGCCGCCACCGCCGACCAGTTCGCCACCATCGCCAAGCTCCGCGCCGCCCGCCGGCTGTGGAGCCGGGTGGCGGAGGTGTGCGGCGTGCAGTCGGCCGTGCAGCGGCAGCACGCGGTGACCTCGGCGCCGATGATGACCCGCCACGACCCGTGGGTGAACATGCTGCGCACCACCGTGGCGTGCTTCGGCGCCGCGGTCGGCGGGGCGGACGCCGTCACCGTCGAGCCGTTCGACCTGCGGCTCGGGCTGCCGGACGCGTTCTCCCGCCGCATCGCCCGCAACACCCAGACCCTGCTGCTGGAGGAGGCCGGCCTCGCCCGCGTCGTCGACCCCGCGGGCGGCTCCTGGTACGTCGAGCGCCGCACCGAGGACCTCGCCCGGGCCGCCTGGGAGTGGTTCACCGAGATCGAGAAGAACGGGCGGATGGCCGAGGCGCTGGCCTCCGGGATGATCGCCGAACGGATCGCCGCCACCTGGGAGCGGCGCCGCAAGGACATCGCCCACCGCAAGGCCCCGCTCACCGGGGTCAGCGAGTTCCCCAACCTGGAGGAGAGGCTCCCCGAGCGCGCCCCCGCCCCCCGGCCCCTCGGCGGCGGGCTGCCCCGCGTGTACTACGCCCAGGACTTCGAGGCGCTGCGGGACCGCGCCGACGCCCACGCCGCCGCCACGGGGGAGCGGCCGAAGGTGTTCCTGGCCACGCTGGGGCCGATCGCCGTGCACACCGCGCGCGCCACGTTCGCCGCCAACCTCTTCCAGGCCGGCGGCATCGCCACCGTCACCGGAGAGCCGGGCGACTTCGCCGCCAGCGGCGCGAAGGTCGCCTGCATCTGCTCCAGCGACACGCTGTACGCCGAGCGGGCCGCCGAGGCCGCCCGCACCCTCAAGGAGGCCGGGGCGGTACGGGTCTGGCTGGCGGGTAAGGGTTCCTACGACGGGGTGGACGCCAACATCTTCGCCGGCTGCAACGCCGTGGAGACGCTGGAGACGACCCTGCGCGACCTGGGAGTGGCCGAATGATCCCCGATTTCTCCGATGTGACGCTGGGCGGCCCGGCCCGGCCGGACGAGGCCGTCGCCGAGTGGCGCGCGGCGGTCGTCGAGGCCACCGGCAAGGAACCGGAGGCGTTCGTCTGGGACACCCCCGAGGGCATCGACGTCAAGCCCCTCTACACCGACGCGGACCTGGCCGGGGTGGACCACCTGAACACCTACCCGGGCATCGCCCCCTACCTGCGCGGCCCGTACGCGCCGATGTACGTCACCCAGCCGTGGACGATCCGCCAGTACGCCGGGTTCTCCACGGCCGAGGAGTCCAACGCCTTCTACCGGCGCAACCTGGCCGCCGGGCAGAAGGGCCTGTCGGTCGCGTTCGACCTGGCCACCCACCGCGGCTACGACAGCGACCACCCGCGGGTGACCGGCGACGTCGGCATGGCCGGGGTGGCGATCGACTCCATCCTGGACATGCGGCAGCTGTTCGAGGGCATCCCGCTGGACCGCATGAGCGTGTCGATGACCATGAACGGCGCGGTGCTGCCGGTGATGGCCCTCTACATCGTCGCGGCCGAGGAACAGGGGGTGAAGCCGGAGCAGCTGGCGGGGACCATCCAGAACGACATCCTCAAGGAGTTCATGGTCCGCAACACCTACATCTACCCGCCCGGGCCGTCGATGCAGATCATCTCCGACATCTTCGCGTACACCTCGCAGAAGATGCCGAAGTTCAACTCCATCTCCATCTCCGGCTACCACATCCAGGAGGCGGGGGCCACCGCCGACCTGGAGCTGGCCTACACGCTGGCCGACGGGGTGGAGTACATCCGGGCGGGGTTGCGGGCGGGCCTGGAGGTGGACGCCTTCGCGCCCCGGCTGTCGTTCTTCTGGGCGATCGGCATGAACTTCTTCATGGAGGTCGCCAAGCTGCGCGCCGCCCGGCTGCTGTGGGCCAAGCTGGTCAAGGGCTTCGGACCGGAGAACCCCAAGTCGCTGTCGCTGCGCACCCACTCCCAGACCTCCGGCTGGTCGCTGACCGCGCAGGACGTGTTCAACAACGTGGCGCGCACCTGCATCGAGGCGATGGCCGCCACCCAGGGCCACACCCAGTCGCTGCACACCAACGCCCTGGACGAGGCGCTGGCGCTGCCCACCGACTTCTCCGCCCGCATCGCCCGCAACACCCAGCTGCTGCTGCAGCAGGAGTCCGGCACCACCCGGCCCATCGACCCGTGGGGCGGCAGCGCCTACGTCGAACGCCTCACCCACGACCTGGCCCGCCGCGCCTGGGGCCACATCCAGGAGGTCGAGGCCGCCGGCGGCATGGCCAAGGCCATCGACGAAGGGCTGCCCAAGCTCCGCATCGAGGAGGCCGCCGCCCGCACCCAGGCGCGCATCGACTCCGGCCGGCAGCCGGTCATCGGCGTCAACAAGTACCGACCCGAGGCCGACGAGCCCATCGAGGTCCTCAAGGTCGACAACGCCGCCGTCCGCGCCCAGCAGATCGAGAAGCTGCGGCGGCTGCGCGCCGAACGCGACGAGGAGAAGACGCGGTCCGCGCTGGAGGCGCTGACCGCCGCCGCCGAGGCCGCCAAGGCCGGCGCCCGCAGGCCCGGCCTGGAGCAGAACCTGCTGGCGCTGTCCATCGACGCCGCCCGCGCCAAGGCCACCGTCGGGGAGATCTCCTCCGCCCTGGAGAAGGCGTTCGGCCGCCACCGCGCCCAGATCCGTACCATTTCCGGTGTGTACCGACAGGAGGCCGGACCGGCGGACAACATCGAACGGGCCCGCGCGGCGACCGCCGAGTTCGAGCGCGCCGAGGGCCGCCGCCCGCGGATCCTGGTCGCCAAGATGGGCCAGGACGGCCACGACCGCGGCCAGAAGGTGATCGCCTCCGGCTTCGCCGACCTGGGCTTCGACGTGGACGTGGGCCCGCTGTTCCAGACCCCCGCCGAGGTGGCCCGCCAGGCGGTGGAGGCCGACGTGCACATCGTCGGCGTCAACTCCCTGGCCGCCGGGCACCTGACGCTGGTGCCGGCGCTGCGGGAGGAGCTGGCCGCCCTCGGCCGTGACGACATCATGATCGTCGTGGGCGGGGTGATCCCGCCGGGCGACTTCGAGGCGCTGCGCGCCGCCGGGGCCTCGGCGATCTTCCCGCCCGGCACGGTCCTCGCCGACGCCGCGCTGGACCTGCTCAAGGAACTGTCGGCCCGGCTGGGACACGGCTGATCGATGCCCCCGGCCCTGGAGGACTACGTCAAGGGGGTGCGGGAGGGCTCCCGGGCGTGGATCGCCCGGGCGATCACGCTGGTGGAGTCCACCCGCCCCGACCACCGCGAGCTGGCCCAGCGCCTGCTCACGGAGCTGACCCCGCACGCCGGCGGCGCCCGCCGCGTGGGCGTCACCGGCGTGCCGGGGGTGGGCAAGTCCACGTTCATCGACGCGCTCGGCAGCAACCTCACCGCCGCCGGGCACAAGGTCGCCGTGCTGGCGGTGGACCCGTCCTCGACCCGCACCGGCGGCAGCATCCTCGGCGACAAGACCCGCATGGCGCGTCTGGCGACCGACCCCAACGCGTTCGTGCGGCCCTCCCCGTCGGCGGGGACGCTCGGCGGGGTCGCCCGGGCCACCCGCGAGGCCATGGTGGTGATGGAGGCCGCCGGGTACGACGTGGTGCTGGTCGAGACGGTGGGGGTGGGACAGTCGGAGACCGCCGTCGCGGAGATGGTCGACACCTTCCTGTTCCTCACCCTGGCCCGCACCGGCGACCAGCTGCAGGGCATCAAGAAGGGCGTGCTGGAGCTGGCCGACGTCATCGCCGTCAACAAGGCCGACGGGCCCGACGAGATGGTGGCCAAGAAGGCGGCCCGGGAGCTGGCCGGCGCGCTGCGGATGCTGCGCCCCTCCTCCGACGGGCGCAGGTCCGAGGTCCCGGTGCTGACCTGCAGCGCCCGCGACAACGTCGGGCTGGACGTGGTGTGGCGGCACATCGTCGAGCACGCCGACCGGCTGGCCGAGACCGGCGAGCTGGCCGCCAAGCGCCGTGAGCAGCAGATCCGCTGGGTGTGGGCGATGGTCCACGACCGGCTGCTGGCCGACCTGCACTCCCACCCGGCGGTGCGGGACCTGGCGCCCGCACTGGAGCGCCAGGTCGCCGAAGGCGCGGTGCCCCCGGCCGTCGCCGCCGACCGGATCCTCGCCGCCTTCACCGGACGGGGGCCCGACTGACGGAGCCCGCCCCGCACGGGGCGGCCGGCGGCCGCCCGGACGCTCGGTCCGGCGGTCCCGGGCGGCCGCCAGGTCACGAGTTGACCCGGTGCCCGTCGTGATCGGCCCGCATCCGATAGAAGTGTCGGCATGGACGTGATTGCGCTGAGTGATCCGACGGATGCGCAGATCGAGGAATGGCACTCGGTGGCGGCGGCCGCATGGGCCTGGGACCGGCCCGGCGAGCCGGTGCCGGACCTCGAACACACCCGGGCCCGGCTGCTGATCCCCCCGCCGGCCTCCCGCAACGTCATGTGGGCCGCGGTGGACGACGGCGGCCGGATGCACGGGACGGCCTACCTGCGGCTGCCCCACGACGCGGGGCGGGCCGCCGAGATCGACGTGCAGGTGCTGCCCGCCCGCCGGCGGCGCGGCATCGGCACCCGGCTGCTGGCGGTGGCCGCCGACCGGCTGCGCGCGGCCCGCTGCGGGACGGTCGTCGCCCAGGTGTTGGCCGGGACGCCCGCGGTGCCGTTCCTGGAGAGGCACGGCTTCCGCCGCGTGCTGTCGCTGCGGGTGATGCTGCTGCGGATGGACGAGCTCGACCCGGTGCGGCTGGCGCGGCTGGTGGCCGACGCGCCGCCCGGCTACCGGCTGATCCGCTGGACCGGCCCGGTCAGCGAGGAGCTGGCGGGAGAGCTGGCGATGGCCAAGCGCGCCATGGCCGACATCACCGTCGGCGGCTCCTCCCGCTGGGATCCCCGTCGGGTCCGGGAGACGGCCGAGGCGGTGGAGGCGCGCGGCGACCGGCTCTACACCGTCGCCGCCCTGCACGGACCGACGGCCGCGCCCCGCATCGCCGGGTTCACCGAGGTGGTGGTGTCCGCGACCGACCCCGAACGGGCGGCGCAGTACGACACCGCCGTGGTCCCCGAGCACCGGGGCCGGCGGCTGGGCATCTGGCTGAAGGCCGCCATGCTGGAGTGGCTGCGCACCGAACGGCCCGACGTGCGGGAGATCGAGACCGACAACGTCGACGACAACTCGCCCATGCTGGCGGTCAACGCCGAGCTCGGCTTCCGGCACCAGCGCGATCACCTGGACTACCAGGCCGACGTCGCCGACCTGCCGACCCTGGTGCGCTGAACGGTCGTCCACAGATGCGGCGGGGCCTTCCGGAGACGCCCGCCGCGCCGGGAGCCTGGGCCTGCCACGTCCGTTTCCTCATGCAGGCCCAAGGAGGCCCCCATGGGCGAGACCCTGTCCCTGGCCGTTCCCGAGTCCACCACCACCCGGTTCCTCATCGCCGCCGACGACGGCGCCCCCGACGTGCGGAGGCTGCGCGACATGCTTCCCGCCGACGGGCTGGCGGGCACCGCCCGCGATCTGCTGGCCTCCCCGCTGCTGCTGGTCGCCGACGTTCCCGCGGCCGACTCCCCCTGGAGGCCGCGGCTGCGGGCCCTGGGCGGCGGCGAGGGGGAGCTGGCCGCCCTGCGCTCGGCCCGCCGCCACCTGGTGGTCACCTCGATCGCCGACCCCGCCGCCCAGCCCCGCCAGGCCCAGGCGGCCCGCCTGGTCGCCCGCACCCTGGCCGCGGCCACCGGCGGGCGGGTCGCCGATCTGGCCGCCAACCGGACGCTGAGCGACCCGACCGGGCCCGAACCCGACCGCTTCCTGCTCTGCGACGACTGGCTGGGGGTCTTCCTCACCCCCGGCGAGGGCCGGACCATGCGCGCCGACACCGCCGGGCTGCACCGCTTCGGCCTTCCCGAGCTGGTCGCCGTCCGCATCCCTTACGGCCGCATGCTCACCGCCGTCACCGTCCTGCGCGGCCTGGCCGCCCGTCTGTTCGCCGAGCACCGCGCGTGGTCGAGCGGCGACCCCGCCGCCGTGTGGCGGCTGACCGCCGACCTGTCCCTCCGCCCCGACGACGTCTTCGGCTACTGGGGCGTTCCCCGGTCCGGCCCGGGCCGCCCCCTTCCGCTGCGCCTCGCCGTCTGCTCCGCCGCCTGCCCGGACTGCGACACCGGCCTGCGCCTCGCCCCGCCCGGCGACCGGCCCGAACCCGACTGGTGGGAGCGCGTCGCGGCACCGGCCGTCCCCGTCCCCCCGCGGACCGCCGTGCGGGGCCGCTCACCGTGATGACCGCACCGGGCCCCGGCGGGCGTCTCGCGCGAGGCCCTCGTCGGTCCGTGCGAGGTTCGCGCGAGATCCTCCCTTCCCTCCGGAGCCCGCCCGCGCCGCCCGCCGGACCCCGCCGGGGAGAACGGCGGCTGGCCGCGGGCGCGGGACGGTGTCCTCCCCGGCGAGGCCGCGACGGAAGGGCGCGGAAGGCGCCGAGAAAGGACGAGAAGGGACGAGAAGGGGACGAGAGGGGATCGGCAAAGGGGCCGCGATCGTCCCGTTCCCGCCGCCGGCGAACAGAAAATGCGTTGCCCGAAAGGGCCGGTAAAAGGCACTCTGATCACGGCCGTTGAACGGCGGAAATGGAGGAATTCGGCAACGCATTCCCGTGCATGCGCCGGCGGGACGCGCGGTGACGCGCGGACGGGATCGGCGGGCCTCGGGAGGCGCCGGGAGGAGGTGAGCCGATGAACGTGCTCGTCCTGAACGCGTCGTACGAGCCCTTACAGCACGTGGACCTGCGGCACGCCATCCGCATGCTGGTGCGAGGAGTGGCCGTCGTCGAAGAGGCGGAGGAAGGGCGCAGCATCGGCGCCTTCCCCGTGCCGCGGGTGCTGCGGCTCGTGCGTTACGTCGCCATGCGGTGGCGTCACGGCAGGCGTCCGCCGTGGAGCAAACGCGGCGTCCACCTGCGGGATCGCGGACTGTGCGGCTACTGCGGCGACCGCGGTCACACCATCGACCATGTGCTGCCGCGCTCCCGGGGCGGAAAGGACACCTGGGAGAACACCGTCCTGGCCTGTGCGCGGTGCAACAACCGCAAGGGCGACCGCACCCCCGCCGAGGCCGGGCTGCGACTGCGGGTGACGCCGCGGGTGCCGCGTTGGGACGAGCTCATCGGCCGCTGATCGCCGAGGCCGGGCCGTCGCCCAAGGGCCCGGCCTCGGCAGAAAATCACCACCTCTAAGAGTGACAATCGAGTCACTCTATGTGGTTTGTGATTCAGTCGTGATATACGTGCAAAACGTGGTAACGTGCCGCCCGTCTTTCGGCGACCCATCGGGAGAGATGAGTGGCGGTTCACGACCCGACCGGTGATGAGCGGGCCCGGCGATCCGGACGCCCGGGCTCGGCGTCGCGTCGCGCCGCGACGCTCGTCCTCGCCGCGGCCATGGCCGCGGCCGTTCCGTTCTCCGGCACGGCGGGCGCGGCCCCCGCCGCGCCCAAGGACTCCGAGAAGGAGCTCGCCGCACTCAACAAGCGCGCCGCCGAGCTGGCCAAGGAGTACCGGGGCGGGCTGGTCGCGCTGGACGAGGCCAAGAAGGCCGCCCGGCGCGCCGCCGACGAGGCCGAGCGCCTGGACCGGGAGCTGCAGGACACCCGCGAGGCGGTCGGCCGGCTGGCGGCGGCCTCCTACATGCGGGGCCGGCTGGAGCCCGTCACCCTGTTCGCCGCCTCCGACCCGGCCGCGATGATGCGGGACGCCGCGCTGCTGGAGTACCTGCGGATCGACAACGGCCGCCGACTGCAAGACCTGCAGCGGCTGTCGGCGCAGGCCGCCCAGGCGCGCCGGACCGCCGACGCCAAGGTCGAAGAGGTCCGCGAACAGATCGAGGATCTGGACAGACAGCGCGACCGGGTCAAGAAGCTGCTGGCCAAGCACAAGCCCCAGGCCCCGGTCACCGGCGGCTCCGGCGGCCGCCCCGACGGGGTCACCGGCACCAAGTCCACCATCATCGGCAACTCCATGACCAGCCGGATGCGTCAGGTGCTGCTGGCCATCGACGGCAGGTTCGGTCCCTTCCCCGCCATCGGCTGCTACCGCGCCGGCGACCCTCAGGACCACGGCACCGGCCACGCCTGCGACTTCATGGAGAGCACCGGCGGTCGCATGCCCAGCGCCAGCGCCCAGGCCCACGGCGACGCCGTCGCCCAGTACGCCATCGACAACGCCTCCAGCCTCGGCGTCAAGTACGTCATCTGGCGTCAGCGGATCTGGGACGTCCGCAGCGGCGGCGGCTGGCGCACCATGGAGGACCGCGGCAGCATCACCGCCAACCACTACGACCACGTCCACATCTCCGTCCTGTGACCCGCCGCGGGGCGAGGACCCCGGCGAGACCCCGCGCCGCATCGCCCGCCCGGGCCGGCGGCCGAGGCCGCGGCGGGGCGGTGAGATCATGGCCGGGCGTGGTGTCGGCCTGTGATCGGGAGGCGAGATGGGGGAGTGGACGACGATCCGGCTCACGAGCGAGGACGACGGGGTCCGGGTGCTCACGCTGGCCGATCCCGACCGGCGGAACGCCATCGGGACGGTGATGCGCGAGGAGCTGATCGCGGCCGTGGGGGAGGTCCGTGCGGATCCCGCCGCCCGGGTGCTCGTCGTCGCCGCCGAGGGGACCAGCTTCTGCGCCGGGGCGGATCTGCCCGCGCTGTTCGGGGGGCAGGGGCGGCCCGTGGGAGAGATCCGCGCGGGGCTGCGCGCCTACTACGAGAGCTTCCTGGTGCTGCGGGACCTGGAGATCCCGACGATCGCGGCGGTGCAGGGGCCGGCCGTGGGAGCGGGACTGAACCTCGCATTGTGCTGCGACGTCCGGATCGCCGGCCCGAACGCGCGGTTCGCGGCGACGTTCTCCAGGATCGGGCTGCACCCCGGCGGCGGATGCACCTATTTCCTGACCCGGGAGCTGGGGGCGCAGCGGGCGCTGGCGCTGCTGCTGGAGGGCGGCCGGCTCACCGCCGAGGAGGCGCTGGAGCGGGGACTGGTGCTGTCGATCGCCGACGATCCCGCGGCCGCCGCCCTGGAGCTGGCCCGCTCCTGGGCCGGACTGCGCCCGGGACTGCTCAGGGACATCAAGCTGGCGGTCCGGCTGGCCGCCCGGGGAGACCTGGAGTCGGTGATCGAGTACGAGTCGTGGGCGCAGGCCGAGTCCGCCACCTATCCGGAGATCGCCGAGTTCGCCGCCCGGTTCGGCAAGCGCTGAACGTCCGCGCGCCGCGCATCGCACCCGCCGGCCGGAGCACGGAAGGGCGCGACGGCCGTGCGGCGATGAGGAGCCCGCGGGAGCGGGGCCGTCCGCGGCTCCCCGGTCATGGGCGCGGCGGCCGTGCGGCGAAGGGACCGGTGGCCCGCGGACGCCGTGGACCCCGGCGGGAGGCGGACCGGCGGCGGGCCCGGGCGGGCGAGCAGAGGGCGCGAGCGCGGGAGAAGCGGAAGAGGACATGCGAGGCCCGGGGACGACGAGGCGCGGATCGTCGTCCCCGGGCCTTGAGGGGCCAGGGCCGCGGCGGGGGGTTCCGCGGCCCTGCACCGGCCGTGTCCGCTCCAGCACGGCCGATGGGATGCCGACCGGTCACGGGCGGGCGGCGCCGCCCGCCCCGCGTCTCACTCGAACAGGTCGGGCTGCTCGCGGGTGATCTGGTCGTACAGGGGCTGGTAGTTGATCCAGCCGACCAGGTCGTTGCCGATCTGCTGGTGCGTCAGCACCGCGTTCTCGTGCTCGATGTGGACCACCTGACCGGCGGCCTTCGCCAGCAGCTGGACCTGGCACGAACGCTCCATGGTGATGAACCACCAGGCCGCCGCGTCCACCGAGTCGCCCACCGTGAGCAGACCGTGGTTGCGCAGGATGACCGCCTTGTTGTCGCCGAGGGCGGCGGCGATCCGCTTGCCCTCCTCCAGGTCGGTCACCACGCCCGTGTAGTCGTCGAACAGGCTGTGGTCCTGGTAGAACGCGCAGGCGTCCTGGGTGATCGGCTCCAGCTTCTGACCCAGCGCCGACAGCGCCCGCCCGTACACCGAGTGGCTGTGCGCGGCGGCCACCACGTCCGGACGGGCCTGGTGGACCTGGGAGTGGATCACGAACGCGGCCTCGTTGACCGGGTAGCGGCCCTCCACCACCTTGCCCTGGTGGTTCACCAGGATCAGGTCGCTGACCCTGATGTGCTTGAAGGAGATCCCGAACGGGTTGACCCAGAAGTGGTCGGTCAGCTCCGGGTCGCGGGCGGTGATGTGCCCGGCCACGCCCTCCTCGAAGCCGAACTTGCCGAACAGCCGCAGCGCCGCGGCCAGCCGCTCCTTGCGGTACCGCCGTTCGTCCTCGACGTTGTCGAACGTCGGGGGAAGTCGGAAGATCAGGTCCTGGGGCGGCAGCTTCTCGAGGAACTCTTCGTCGGACATCCTGCGGCCCTTCATGCCGTTCGTGCTGGTATGCAGACACTGAACCCCAACGACGGCCGGGTCGCCTAGAGCGGGCCGGTCCAATTGTGACCTGGGTCATTGTCCGGGGCGGACAATCGGCGTGGAGGTGGACGAGGTGGACCCCGAGGAGGCGGCGGGTTTCCTGGCCCTGCTGCGGGAGTGGGCGGGCGACCCGGAGCTGCTGGAGGCCACCGTCAAGGCCGCCCGTGAACGGTCCCCCCAGGTCGCCGAGCTGCCCGAGGAGGAGACCCGGCGGCACACCCGGGCGTTGATCGAGGGGGCCATCGAGGCGCTGACGGGCGGCGGCGAGCCGGGGGAGCGGGCGCTGCGGGCGGCCGAGCGGCTGGGATCGGACCGGGCCCGCCAGGGGGTGCCGGTGGCCGCGCTGCTGGACGGGTTCCAGGCCGGACGCTCGCATGTGATGCGGGTCCTCATCGACCACGGCCTGGCCCGCGGGATCCCCGCCGAGCTGCTGCTGGAGAGCGTGACCCGGATCGACGCCATCACCACCGCGCTGGTGCACCGCATGGTCCACGCCCACCGGGTCACCGAGCTGGAGCTGGCCCGCACCACCCGGGAAGGCCGCGTGCAGGCGCTGCGGCAGCTGCTGCACGGCGAGCCGGTGGAGCCGCCCGCCCCGCTGGACGGCTCCGTCCCCTACCACTGCGTGGTCAGCGACATCAGCGACCCCCGCGCCGCCCAGCGGCTGGAGCCGATGCTCGTGGGAGGACCCGCCTCCGGGCTGTCGGGGCTGGTGGACGGCAGGCTGGCGGCGCTGGTGACCCGGCTGCCCGCCCCCTGCGCCCTGCCGGAGGGGACGCCGCTGCTGGTCGCCGCCCCGGCCGCTCCGCTGTCGGAGGTCGCCGAGCTGTACCGGCTGGCCCGCCGGGCGCTGCGCGCCGCCCTCCCGCACGGGCTGCACGGACTGCGTCACCTCACCGAGCTGGCGTTGACCACCGCCACCGCCGCCGAGCCCGTCCTCGGGCGTCTCCTGGCCGGCGAGCTGCTGGTCGCGTTGTCCCCCGCGGACGCCTTCCACCGCGAGCTGGCCGAGACGGCCCTGGCCTACCTGGACCACGGCGCCCGCATCGAACCGACCGCCGCGGCCCTCCACGTCCACCCCAACACCGTCAAATACCGCCTGCGTCGCCTGCACGCCCTGACCGGCCGGCCGCTGGTCTCCGAGACGGGCGACGCCGTCGCGCACGCCGCGCACTGGTGGTGGGCGCTGCACGCCTGGCTGCGCCTGCCCCCCTCCGCCTCGTGACCGGACGCCGGCCGGCGATGATCGTCGATGGCATCCTGGGCCGATCCGCGCGACGAGGGAGGACGCTCATGCCGTACGTGCTGCTGGGACTGGCGATCGCGGCCGAGGTGGCGGCGACGCTGTCGCTGCGCGCCTCGGAGGGGTTCACCAGGTGGGGGCCGTCGATCGTGGTGGTGGTCGGCTACCTGCTCTCGTTCACGCTGCTGGCCAAGGCGCTGACGTCGTTGAACGTGGGCCCGGTGTACGCGATCTGGTCGGCGCTGGGCACGATCGGGGCGTTCGTCGGCGGGGTGCTGCTGTTCCAGGAGCCAGTGCGGCCGCTCACGGTCGCGGGCGCGGCGCTCGTCGTGGTCGGGGTGGTGGTGATGAACCTGGGCGGCGGCATCAGCCACGGGTGAGGGCGGACGCGCCGGCTCAGCGGTGCTCCAACGCCATCCGGGCGCCGATGCCCACCAGCAGCGTGCCGGACACGCCGTCCAGGGCCCGGCGGGTGCGCGCCCCGCGCAGCAGCCGGGAGATCGGCCCCAGCGCCAGCGTGAACAGCCGCCACCACGCCACCGCGATCGCCAGGAACACCAGCGCCAGCACCGCCGTCGTCCGCAGCCGGGGCTCGCCCGCCCCCACGAACTGCGGCAGCAGCGTCAGGAACAGCAGTGCGATCTTCGGGTTGAGCAGGTTGGTCAGCAACCCCTGCCGGAACGCGGCCCCCGCCCCGAGCCCGCCGCGCTCGGGGACGTCCGCCTCCGGCTCCCGGGGGGCCTCGCCGCCGCGCAGCGCGCCCGCCAGCATCCGCACCCCCAGGTAGGCCAGATAGACCGCGCCCGCCGCCTTCACCGCCGTGTAGGCGGCGGCGGAGGCGGCGAGCACGGCCGACAGCCCCAGCACGGCGGCCGCGGCGTGGCAGGAGATGCCCAGGCAGCAGCCGAGCCCGGTGAACCAGGCGACGTGGGAGCCGCCGCGCAGGCCGTTGCGCAGCACCAGCAGCATGTCCGGCCCCGGCGTGATCGTCAGCACCGCGACCACGCCGAGGAAGGGGATCAACAGGTCCGGCACGGCCCACATCGTAGGGCCGCCCGGAGACCGGTCACTTCTTGGGCCGGTGCAGCACCTGCAGCTCGGTGAAGCCGTACAGGCCCCACGGGCCGTTCTCCACGCCCAGGCCGCTCCACTTGAACCCGCCGAACGGCTGGTGCGGGGCCAGCGCCACATGGGTGTTGACCCAGGCGGTGCCGCACTCCAGCCGGCCGGCGACCTCGGCGGCGCGGTCCACGTCGGTGCCCCACACCGACCCCGACAGCCCGAAGTTGGTGCCGTTGGCGCGGGCGATCGCGTCCTCCAGCGAGGAGTACTTGATCACCGGCAGGGCCGGGCCGAACTGCTCCTCGTCCACGATGCGGGTGCCGTCGGAGACGTCGGCCAGGATCGTCGGCCGGTAGAAGTAGCCGGGGCCGTCGATGGGCGCGCCGCCCGCCGCCGGGCGCGCACCGGCCGCCACGGCGTCGGCGACCAGCTCGGCCACCCGCTCGAACTGGGGCTTGTTCTGCACGGGGCCGTACTGGACGCCCTCCTCCATGCCGTTGCCGACCTTGACCGACCGGGCCTTGGCCGCCAGCGCCTCCACCACGTCGTCGTACAGCCGCTCGGGCACGTACACCCGCTTGACCGCCGCGCAGGTCTGCCCGTTGTTGTAGAACGCGCCGTCGAAGAGCCTGTCGGCCACCGCGGCGGGGTCGGCGTCGTCCAGCACGATCGCCGGGTCGTTGCCGCCCAGCTCCAGGGTGACCCGCTTGAGGTCGGGGGCCGCGGCGGCGGCGACCTTCTTGCCGGTGGGCACGCTGCCGGTGAAGCTGATCTTGCGGGGCACCGGGTGCTCGGTCATCCAGGCGCCCAGCGGGTCGGCGCCGCTGATCACGTTGATCACGCCGGGCGGCAGCACCGCGCGCAGCACCTCGCCCATCTTCAGCGTGGCCAGGGGGGTGTAGGGGGAGGGCTTGAGCACCACCGTGTTGCCGGCCAGCAGCGCCGGGCCGAGCTTCCAGCACGACAGCATGACGGGGAAGTTCCACGGGGTGATCGCCGCGACCACGCCCATCGGTCGCCGCACCACTTCGACGAAGGCGTGGTCGTCGTCCTGGATCACCTCGCGGGGGAGCTCCAGTTCGGCGAAGTACTTCAGCCAGACCCCGGCGCCGATGATCTCCATCTTGGCGTCCGCCAACGGCTTGCCCTGCTCGGCGGTCAGCACCGGGGCCAGCTCGTCGGCGGCGCCGAACAACGCGTTGGCGGCGGCCAGCAGCGCCTCGCGGCGGGCCTTCTCGTCCCGCCGCCACTCGGTGAACGCGTCGGCGGCGGCCTTCATCGCCTCGTCGAGCTGTTCCCGCGAGCAGTTCGGCGCCTGGGCGTGCTCCTCGCCCGTGGCCGGGTTGATCACCCCGAAGGTCCCGGGGGCGGTCACGCCCTCCCCGGCGATGGTCATCGTGAAGTCACTCACCGTGAACGTCCTCCTCGCAGGCAGCCGAATGACGTTCAGTATTACGCGCCGGGAGGGCGGGCTCCAGTCCCGGGCGGCATGCGATCCCCCAGACGGGGCCGCAGCCCAGCCGTGACCGCCGCCGACTGTGCACGCGGGGCACGGAGCGGGCCATGGAACGGACCACGGAGCGGGCCATGGAACGGAGAAGGCGCGGGCACGGCACGGCCGTCCGCCGCGGGCGAGGGGGCGGGCGGACGGCCGTGGTCCGGGCGGGGGAGATGAGCAGGCTCGCCGAGCCCGGGTTCCGGTCCCGGGCGACCGGCGGCGTCGCACGACGCCGATCCCGGCGGGACGGCCGGGCGCCGGCGGCGAGGGCGTCAGCCGCTCGGCTCCCGCGCGTCGCCCTCCCGGGGCGTCGTCGCCCTCCCGCCCGCCCCGATGCGGTCGCCGGGACCGTCCCGGCCCTCCTCCTCGGGCACCGCCAGCAGCTCCTCCAGCAACGCCCGGTAGTGCACCATCGCCTGGCGCAGCTCCTCGGTGGACGCGGTCCCCTCGGCGGCGCGTCGGCCGATCTCCCGGCCGCGCCGATACTGGTCCAGGACGCGGCCGTGCTCGACCGACAGATGCGCGATCCGCTCCTCCACGTCCTCGGTGGGATAGCCGCGTTCGCCCATCACCTCCGTCACCAGACGGTCGGCCCGCCCGACGGCCTCCTCGGGAGCGTCCACGAAATGCTCCTGGATGCGGGTCCACTGCTCGCGGTGACGTTCCCGCCGCCGCGGATCCAGCGGGCGCAGGTCGAGCCGGCGGTGCCGCCGCTGCCGGGTCAGCAGCTCGCGCTCCGCGGCGCCGCGGCCGCCGTACCGCTCCACCGCGCGATCGTATTCGGGACCGAACCGCCGGCGCAGCCGCCGGGTGCGCAGCCCGGACCACAGCAGGAATCCGGCCGCCGCCAGCACCGCGACGACCGCGACGGCGATGACGACCATCAGGGCGGTCGACATGATCTCCTCCAGCGTCGATATGACCATCCCGCCGATGCCCGCAGCCGGAGGTTCGAAACGGACCGTTCGCGCGGCGTCCGACATGAGGAACATGAGGAAACGGTCCTTATCCGGAGGACGTGCGCGCGGATCACGATCCGGCACATATCACGGCGATTCCTGGAGACCCGCCCTGGCGACCTGTTATGTAACGCCAGGTACGGGTGCGCCGGAAAAGCCCTGCCAGGGCCGGAACAGGACGGTGATGCGCGCATGCGCCACGCGATCGGGTTTCTCCTCGGGGTGCTGCTGACCCCTGCGTTGATCTACGGCGTGGCCTGGTCGTACGCCCGGGCCGCCGGTTCCTTCGACCCGGTCGCGCGGGAGATCACCGACGCCACCCACCTGTACGGCGCCATGGCGCTGATGGCGGCGGTCGGACTGGTGGTGGGGGTGCTGGTGGTGGCGCGCTGGGCCTCTCCGCTGCTGTCGCTGATCCCGGCGCTGACCCTGTTGGGCTGGACGGCGTTCTTCCTGGTGGATCCCGGGCGGGCGCTGGAGCTGCCGAGCGAGCTGCCGCCGGAGGGACCGCTGGAGGACACCCTCGAGGCGGGGGTGCGGGTGCTGCTGGGCTCCGGCGCGTTCGCGATGCTGGGGTTCGTGCTGCTGGTCCCGGCCGGCACGCCGCGCCGCTGGTCGGGACACGGCGACCTCGACGACGAAGGGCTCGACGAGGCGCCGGCGGGCCGCCGCCAGCCCGAGTACTTCTGACCGCCGCCGGCCCGCGGACCGCCGCGGGGACGGACCGGGGCGGCCTCACTCCGCCCCGAAGGCTCCGCTCGTGCGGTACAGCCGGGTGACGACCTCCTCGATGTCCGGCTCGCGCAGCGCGATGTCGGCGATCTCGTAGCGGCGGGCGAGCGCGGCCACCACGGCGGCGGCGTTCATCCCGCGCGGCACCCGCAGCCACTGCCGGGGGCCGTCGACCCGTTCCACCCCGATCCCGTCGAGCTGCACCGGCGGTGCGGGCCGGGCCAGGTCCACCACCAGCATCCGGTCGGCCGCCACCGAGGTCCGCAGCCGCTCCAGGTCCCCGTCGTAGGCCAGCCGCCCCCGGTCGATGATCATCACCCGGCGGCAGAGCCGTTCGATGTCGCCCAGGTCATGGGTGGTGAGCAGGATCGTGGTGCCGTGCTCGGCGTTGAGCCGTTCCAGGAACCCCCGAACGGTCGCCTTGCTCACCACGTCCAGGCCGATCGTCGGCTCGTCCAGCACCAGCAGCGGCGGGGCGTGCAGCAGCGCCGCCGCCAGATCACCGCGCATCCGCTGCCCCAGGCTCAGCTGCCGCACCGGCGTGCCCAGGAACGGGCCCAGGTCCAGCAGCTCGGTCAGCTCCTCCAGCCGCCGGCGGTGCTCGACGGGGTCCACCCGGTACAGGTGGCGGATCAGCGTCAGGCTGTCGCGCAGCGGCAGGTCCCACCACAGCGTGGTGCGCTGCCCGAACACCACCCCGATCCGGCGGGCCAGGGCGGTGCGCCGGCGCGCGGGGTCCAGCCCCGCCACCCGCACGCTGCCGGAGGTGGGGGTCAGGATGCCGGTCAGCATCTTGATCGTGGTGGACTTGCCCGCCCCGTTCGACCCCAGATAGCCGACGAACTCACCCTCCCGCACGGTGAAGGAGACGCCGTCGACCGCGCGCACCATGGTGCGACGGCGCCGCAGCCGGCCCGACCGGACGGTGAAGGTCTTGCGGACGTCGCGGACCTCGATCATGGTCAGCTCCCGGTCGATCGGTAGTGGCGCAGCCCCGCACGCCAGGCCGTCGCCGCCACCGCCGACAGCAGCACGGCGACCGCCGGGGAGGCCAGCCGCAGGGCCTCGGGCAGGCCCAGCGGATCGGGGCGATCGAGCACGTACAGCCCCGGTTGCCAGTTGACGAAGGCCAGCGGGATCACGAACGTCATCCCGCGCACGAATTCCCGCGCGTACAGCGTCATCGGGTACTGGGTCAGGAACGCCCCGCCATAGGTGATCGACTTGGTGGCCGGATGCACCTCGATCACCACGAACTGCACCGAGGCGGTGAGCACCCAGATCGCCGCGAAGATCACGACCCCGGACACCAGCATCACCGGCACCATCGCGATCCGTCCCGGCGTCCACTCCACCGGCAGCCGGGGCAGCACCACCGCCAGCACCGCCGCGGGCGGCAGCAGCTTGGCCATCCGGCGCGGGGTGAACTCCTCGGCGGCGATCTGGATCAGCGGGCTGACCGGCCGGACCAGCATCGTGTCCAGCGTTCCCCGCCGGACGTGCTCGCCGAGCCGCTCGGTGCCGCCCAGCAGCGTGTCGGCGATCGCGAACGACATCGCCGAGGTGCCGTACAGGAACAGCACCTCCTCGGCGGTGAATCCGGCGATCCGCGGGGTGTGTGCGAACAACAGCGCGATCCCCGCCAGGTCCAGCGCCGCCACCATGGCCGTGGCCAGCCCCAGCAGCAGCATCGACGCCGGGTACTGGGCGGCGGCCCGCAGCCACGTCCAGGCCAGCAGCCCGTAGGTCCGCACCGCCTCAGCCACCGTGGATCACCAGCCTCCGCCGCGCCGCCGCCGTCAGCGCCCGACCCGCCGCCAGCAGCACCGCCGCCCAGAACGCCTGGAAGGCGTACACCGACCACAGCTCCGCCCCCGAGCAGCGGCCCAGGAACACATCGGCGGGCATCTGGATCAGCGCCGCCCACGGCAGCATCCGGGCGATCTCTCCCAACGCCCCCGGGAACACCACCAGCGGCAGGACCATCCCGGAGAAGAACATCGACATGATCAGCGAGACGGCCTGCATGCCCCGGTCGTCGTGCAGCCAGAAGGCCGTCAGCGCCACCAGGTACCGCAGCGCGAACCCGGTCACCACCGCCAGCAGCATCGCCGCCGCGAACGCCGCCCATCCGGCCGGGCCGGGCAGCGTCAGGTCGAAGGCCCACAGTCCCGCCGCCATCGGCGGCACTCCGCGCAGCGCCAGCGTCCCGGCCGCCCGGCCCAGGTCGTCGGCCAGCCACCAGCCCTGCAGGTCCACCGGTCGGTGCAGGTCGACGGCCACCTCGCCGGAGCGGATCCGCTGGGTCAGCTCCAGGCCGCCGAAGATCTGCACCGGCCCGATCATCGCCTGGGTGATGAAGCAGAACGCGACCGCGTCGGCGGCGGTGTAGCCGCCCAGGCCGGGCCGGGCGTCCCACAGCGCCAGCACGATCCACGCCCGCACGAAGCCGAACACCGTGTTGGTGATCGCCTCGGCGAACGCTCCCAGCGGATAGGCGGCGTGACGGCGGAACGAGTAGGCCGCCACCCAGGGATAGACGCTCACTCCCCGTGATGCTAAGCGCCGGCGAGGAGCGTTCCATGCCATATGACACGGTCCCCGGACATGACGGACCCCTCCGGGCGGAGGAGCGCCCGGAGGGGTCCGTCACCTGACCTGGTTCGAAGGGACGTTCTCGAAACGAGTGAGCCTTACTTGTTGTCGAAGAACTGCTCGTCCTCGGTGGAGCCCTTGAGCGCCGTGGTGGACGAGTTCGGCGAGATCGCCGTGCTGACCAGGTCGAAGTAACCGGTGCCGACCTCGCGCTGGTGGCGGGTGGCGGTGTAGCCGCGGCCCTCGGAGGCGAACTCGCGCTCCTGCAGGTCCACGTACGCGGTCATGCCCTCGCGGGCGTAGCCGTAGGCCAGGTCGAACATCGAGTAGTTCAGGGCGTGGAAGCCGGCCAGCGTGATGAACTGGAACTTGAAGCCCATGTGGCCCAGCTCGCGCTGGAACTTGGCGATGGTCGCGTCGTCCAGGTGCTTCTTCCAGTTGAACGACGGCGAGCAGTTGTAGGCGAGCATCTTGTCGGGGTACTCGGCCTTGACCGCCTCGGCGAACTTGCGGGCCTGCTCCAGGTCCGGCGTGCCGGTCTCCATCCAGATCAGGTCCGCGTACGGGGCGTAGGCCAGCGCCCGGGCGATGCAGGGCTCCAGGCCGTTGCGGACCCGGTAGAAGCCCTCGGGGGTGCGCTCGCCGGTCAGGAACGGCTTGTCGCGCTCGTCCACGTCCGTGGTGATCAGGGTCGCGGCCTCGGCGTCGGTCCGCGCGATGATCAGGGTCGGGACGCCGCAGATGTCGGCCGCCAGGCGGGCGGCGTTGAGGGTCTTGATGTGCTGGCCGGTGGGGATGAGCACCTTGCCGCCCAGGTGGCCGCACTTCTTCTCGGAGGCCAGCTGGTCCTCCCAGTGCACGCCCGCGGCGCCGGCGGCGATCATCGCCTTCATCAGCTCGAAGGCGTTCAGCACGCCGCCGAAGCCGGCCTCGGCGTCGGCCACGATCGGGGCCAGCCAGTAGATGTCGTCCTTGCCCTCGGACCACTGGATCTGGTCGGCGCGCAGCAGCGCGTTGTTGATCCGGCGGACCACGGTCGGCACCGAGTTGGCCGGGTAGATGCTCTGGTCCGGGTAGGTCTGCAGCGCCAGGTTGGCGTCGCCGGCGACCTGCCAGCCGGACAGGTAGATGGCCTTCAGACCGGCCTTGACCTGCTGGACCGCCTGGTTGCCGGTGAGCGCGCCGAGGGCGTGGACGTAGTCCTCCTCGTGCAGCAGCTTCCACAGACGCTCGGCGCCGAGGCGGGCCAGGGTGTGCTCCTCCTGGACCGAGCCCCGCAGCCGCACGACGTCCTCAGCGCTGTAGTCCCGCTTGATGCCCTTCCAGCGCGGGTCGGTGTCCCACTGGCGCTGCAGCTCTTCGGCTGCGCCCTTGAGGCGACTGTCAGTCATGTCGGTGCCCTTCTGGTGTCGTCCCCTGGGTGCTTGTGTCCGAGTCTGCCCGGGTGAAGACGGTTGGAACTACTCAGAAGTAACAGAAGAACTGCGAAAGTTTCTGTACCATCAAGCTGTGACGACCTTGCGATCAGAAGAATCACTGAACTTGTCGAGTGACGTAGATCTCGTCACGTTCGGGCAGCGGCTTCGTCATCTGCGCAAGGCGCGCGGCATGACACTGTCGGACCTGGGCGCCAAGGTCGGCCGGGCGCCCTCCCAGCTGTCCCTGTTGGAGAACGGGCGCCGGGAGCCCAAGCTGTCGCTGCTGCAGTCGCTGGCCGCGGCACTGGAGGTCCCGGTCGAGGAACTGCTGCGCCGCCAGCCGCCCAGCCGCCGGGCCCAGCTGGAGATCGCGCTGGAGGAGGCCCAGCGCGACCCGCTGTACCGGTCGCTCGGCCTGCCGTACCTCAAGGTCGGCAAGCGGCTGCCCAACGACGTCATCGAGCACATCCTCGCCCTGTACTCGGAGCTCAAACGCAGCCGCACCAAGCCGACCGCCAGTCCCGAGGAGGCCCGCAAGGCCAACGCCGAGCTGCGCCGCCAGATGCACGAGCGCGGCAACTACTTCGGCGAGATCGAGCAGGTCGCCGCCCGCGCCCTGGCCGCGGTCGGCTACCGGGGCGGGGCGCTGTCGCAGGGGACGCTCATGGCGCTGGTCCAGCACTTCGGCTTCGACCTGCGCTACGTCCAGGACCTGCCGCACTCGGTGCGCTCCATCACCGACCTGCGCAACCGCCGCATCTACCTGGAGCGCGAGCAGCTGGGGATGCACACCCCCCGCACCATCCTGCTGCAGACCCTCGGGCACATCGCCCTGGGGCACGAGGTGCCGCGCGACTTCGCCGACTTCCTGCGCCAGCGGGTGGAGGCCAACTACTTCGGCGCCGCGGTGCTGATGCCCGAGTCGGCGGTGGTGCCTTATCTCCAGGAGGCCAAGGCCGCCCGCGAGCTGTCGGTGGAGGACCTGGCCGACGTGTTCTCGGTCTCTTATGAGATGGCCGCCCACCGCTTCACCAACGTGGCCACCCATCACCTGGGGCTGCAGCTGCACTTCACCAAGAACGACGAGAGCGGCACGATCTACAAGGCCTACGCCAACGACGGGCTGGTCTTCCCCCAGGACTCCGACGGGGCCATCGAAGGGCAGCGGATGTGCCGGCAGTGGGCCGGCCGCCGGGTCTTCGCCGCCCCCGACCGCTTCTCGGTCTACTACCAGTACACCGACACCCCCAACGGCACCTACTGGTGCCTGTCGCACATCGACCCCAGCCACGAGCGGGACTTCGCGATCACCCTCGGGGTGCGCTTCGAGGACTCCCGCTGGTTCCGCGGCCGGGAGACCACCAACCGGGTCAAGTCCGCCTGCCCGGACGGCGACTGCTGCCAGCGTCCCCCGGCCGAGCTGGCGCAGCGCTGGGAGGGCATGGCCTGGCCGTCGGCGCGCGCCCACTCGCACGTGTTGTCGGTGCTGCCGCCGGGTGCGTTCCCCGGCGTGGACGAGACCGACGTCTATGCGTTCTTGGACCGCCACTCCCGGGAGTGAACGGCGCCCGGCGGCGTCCGCCCCCGGGCGGCCGGGAGGCGGCCCCGGCGCCGCCGGAACGGGCCCGGAGACGGCCGGCGAAATTCTCCCGGTGACCGCTGTGTTGTGCGGTTGTTAACTCTTTGGGTCGAATCAGTTGGATCGTTCCTCCTGGTACAGGATCCCTACCAATGTGGGTTTCTCTTGAGTGAGGTCGTCCACCTGCGGAGGGAGTGCGCGTGCTGACTGAGGCCACCACATGGATGCGCCGCCGGACCACCATGGCGGCGGACTGGCCTGTGGAGATGCTCCTCGAGGCCAAGGCCGCACACGGCGACGGGCGGATCAGCGTCGTGCTGCCCGCCCGCAACGAGGAGGAGACGGTCGGCACGATCGTCGCCGCGATCCGCCGGGATCTGATGGAGAGGGCGCCGCTGGTCGACGAGATCGTGGTGATCGACTCGCGCTCCACCGACCGCACCGCCGAGGTCGCCGCGGCGGCCGGCGCGGAGGTGGTCCACCAGGATGCGATCCTGCCCGAGCTGCCGCGGATGTCGGGCAAGGGAGAGGCGCTGTGGAAGTCGCTCGCCGCCACCGACGGCGAGCTGATCGTCTTCATCGACGCCGATCTGCGCAACTTCTCCTCGCATTTCGTGAGCGGACTGCTGGGGCCGCTGCTCACCGACCCCACGGTCGGCTATGTCAAGGGCTGCTACGACCGGCCGCTGATGAGCGGCGGACGGCGGATCGACGGCGCGGGCGGCCGGGTCACCGAGCTGGTGGCCCGGCCGTTGATCAATCTGCACTGGCCGGCGCTGGCCGGGGTGATCCAGCCCCTGGGCGGGGAGTACGCCGGCCGCCGCGCGCTGCTGGAACGGCTGCCGTTCGTCACCGGATACGGTGTGGAGCTGGGGTTGCTGCTGGACGTGTACGCCGAGGCGGGACTGGACGCCATCGCCCAGGTGGACCTCGGCGACCGGGTGCACTCGCACCAGTCCACCGAGGCGCTGGCGGCCATGTCCGGCCAGATCATGCTGACCGCCTGGTCGCGGCTGCAGCGGCACGGCCGGATGCTGCCGCTGGAGGATCCGGGCACCGCGCTGGCCTGGTTCTCGCGCAGCGGCGACGGCCATGAGGTGCGGATCAACGACGTGGGCGTGCAGGAGCGTCCGCCGATGATCGAGGTCCCCGGTTACGCCGGGGCGAGCCGCCCGCTGCTGCCGGAGCACTGAGGATCGTCGGCGAGACCGGCCCGACACGGTGACGTGTTACCAGCGGTAACCCATCGGTGCTACCGTTGGTAACACGCCTGTTGGAGGGAAGGTCAATAAGCATGACGAGCAACGAGGCGGTGTCGTTCTCGCTCGAGCTCAGCGAGGACGTGGCCGAGGTCCAGCAGTGGGTGCACGAGTTCGCCCGTGACGTGATCCGCCCGGCGGCCGAGGAATGGGACGAGCGCGAGGAGACCCCCTGGCCCATCATCCAGGAGGCCTCCAAGATCGGCCTGTACTCCCTGGACTTCTTCGCCAACCAGTGGCTGGAGCCCACCGGCCTGGGCATCCCGGTGGCCTTCGAGGAGCTGTTCTGGGGAGACGCGGGCATCGCGCTGTCCATCGTGGGCACCGGTCTGGCCGCCGCCTCCATCGCGGCGACCGGCACCCAGGAGCAGATCGGGGAGTGGGTGCCCCAGATGTTCGGCTCCCCCGGCGATGTGAAGCTGGGGGCCTTCTGCGCCTCCGAGCCCGACGCCGGCAGCGACGTCGGCTCCATCCGCACCCGCGCCGTCTACGACGAGGCCAAGGACGAGTGGGTGATCAACGGCACCAAGACCTGGGCCACCAACGGCGGTATCGCCGACGTCCACGTGGTGGTCGCCTCGGTCTACCCCGAGCTGGGCACCCGCGGCCAGGCCAGCTTCATCATCCCGCCCGGCACCCCCGGCCTGAAGCAGGGGCAGAAGTTCAAGAAGCACGGCATCCGCGCCTCGCACACCGCCGAGGTGATCCTGGAGGACGTGCGCATCCCCGGCCGGCTCATCGTCGGCGGCAAGGACAAGTTCGACGAGCGCATCGCCCGCGCCCGCGAGGGCAAGCGCTCCAAGGGCCAGGCCGCGCTGAAGACCTTCGAGACCACCCGGCCCAGCGTGGGCGCCATGGCGGTCGGCGTGGGCCGCGCCGCCTACGAGTACGCCCTGCAGTACGCCCAGGAGCGTGAGCAGTTCGGCCGCAAGATCGGCGACTTCCAGGCCATCGCCTTCAAGCTGGCCGACATGAAGACCCAGCTGGACGCCGCCCGGCTGATGGTGTGGCGGGCCGCCTGGATGGCCCGCAACGGCAAGGAGTTCGCCAACGCCGAAGGCTCGATGGCCAAGCTGTTCGCCAGCGAGATGTGCGTGCGGGTCACCGAGGAGGCCATCCAGATCCTCGGCGGCAACGGCTACACCCGCGACTACCCGGTGGAGCGGATGCACCGCGACTCCAAGATCTTCACCATCTTCGAGGGCACCAGCGAGATCCAGCGCCTGGTGATCGGCCGCACCATCACCGGCCTGCCCATCCGCTGACCCTGACCTGGGACAACTCGAACCTCCAGGCGCGGTGAACCGGCGCCCCACCCCCGACGGACGGGGTGGGGACGCCGGTTCCGTCGTTTCCGGGGGTCGTCTGGGGGTGAGACCACGGCTCCGGAGCGGTCGCGGCCGGCCGCGCATCCGATGGGCGCCGACGGCTTTTCCGGACCGCTCCGTCACCGCCCGGGCGCCCGGCCGCCCCTAGGGGGGACGGCCGGGACGAGGTCAGCCGCGAGCGGCCGGGCCGCCGATGCCGACGGCCAGGTCGGCGAGGAACGCCTCCGGCGGCGGAACGTCGGACTCCGCGGACAACCGCGCCTCCTCGGCGGCGAGCCACCCCGCGGCCCGGTCCACCTGCTCCTCCGGCGTGTGGATCCCCAGGGCGGCGCGTTCCCGGTACGGCAGCCAGTCGATGGCCAGCCGCCGGACGACCCAGTCGACGACCGAGCGGACGCGGGGGATGTCGGGGTCGTCGGTGCGGCCGTTGGGCGCGAAGCACAGATCCAGGCCCTGACGGACGAACTCGGCGAGCGGAACGCCGTGCTGCAGCCCCACGGTCAGGGCGATGGCGTAGGCCTCCAGCAGACCGGCCTGGACCTGCCCCTGCTTGCCCCACCGGATGGACACCTCACCGAGCGTGCCGTCCTCGCGGCCGTTGGCGGTCAGGTAGAAGCGCTCCCCGCCGATGGTCACCGCAGTGGTCACGCCGGACCGCCGACGCGGCATGGGCCGGTGCACTGCGGGGCTGGCAGGGTGAGCCATATCCACCTCCATGACTGGTTCCACAACTTGTGGGGGACTTTCAAGATCATGCCACTAGATGTGGTGTGATGAGAGTAGTGGGGAGCGGTGACGTTTCCCGGGGCGACGCGCCGATGAGCTCTCGGCCCCTCCGGGAAGGGCCGACCCTGCGCGCCGGTTCGCACCGAACTCTCCGGCGAACGGTCCGCGCCCGCAGGCGGTGGACAGGCGCCGCGAAGGCTCCCGGTATCGGGCACGACACGGGAGAAGCGGACCTCCCGCCGATCACCGGTCGACGGGCGACGGGGAAGACGCCGAACGCGGCCGCAGCGGACGAGCCACCGGGATCACGGGCCCGCAAAAGCCGACTCGGCGCAGGCGCCTTGTCGAGGAGCGACCGGCGTGGACGCCCGGCCGCGCCGCTCGTCACCAGACGCGGAACCCGCCGTACTCGGCCGCACCGCGCAGGTAGTCGATCCAGGCCAGCCAGTGGTCCGGGTCGCCTGTGTGTTCGGCGATGAAGGTCATGGCGGTCTCTTCGCCCTTGTCGGCGACGTATTCCTCCCAGGCTTTGACCGCGGCCCGGCATTCGTCGGGCAGCACCAGCCACCCGCTGTTGCTGGAGAACTTGTGCAAGGGGATGCCGGGGATGTCGGTCCTGCCGTGCCAGGCCAGGACCCGCTCGACGGCCGCGCGGTGCTCGGCGGCCTTGGCCTTCTGCTCCTCGGTGAAAGCGACGTCCGGAAAATCCTCCGGATCCTCGAAGGCCCACACCTGCTCATGGGTGAGGCCGAACTCCTCGGGGCGGGGCGGGTCGGGGCGCGGGTCGTCCTCGAAGGCCATGCCGAGCGCGGCCATCACCTCCCGATAGCCGGCCATGCCCGACACGTTCAGGCGGAAGTACGAGCGCTCGGTCTCGTACAGGGCGGCGAGGGCGGCGTTCACCCTGTCCTGGGCGGCGCGGTACCGCGCGGTGCGGCCCTCGTAGGCGTCGTGGGAGATCGGGTCGGGGTGGTCGGGACGCAGCCGACCCGCCTCCTCCGGAGGCAGCGCGTCCCGTTCCCGGAGCGCGGCCTTGAGCCGCGCCTCCGCTTCGGCGACGACCTCGGCCTCGCCCGGAGGGCGGATCTCGTAGTGCAAGTCGTAACCCACAGCGGACCTTTCCGTGTTCCGGGGGCCCCAGTGTTCCAGGGATCGAACGGCCGCGGGCGGGGCGACGACCGTCCGCCTGCCCGTGCCCGCGGCCCTCACGCGCGCCGCCCCTCCCGGGGCGGCGCCGGCGGCCGGACGTGTGCGCCGGCGGTCGAGCCCGCCCGTTCGGCGCATGCCCGCAGCGTCTCCGGCTCACCCCCCGGGTTGCGGAGCCGCTTGGAGAGAGCGCGGGAGCACCGCGCGCTTCGCAGGCGGGTGCCGGACGCTTTCCCGCCGGGAACGCGGGACCGGCGCGGGCACCGGCCGGCCCGGCCGGGTCCTCCGAGGCCGGCCTGGCCTTCACCGCCGTCGATACCCCCGACGGGGCCGCGCGTGGGGCGTCGGCACCGCCCCCGCGGCCGAGTTCCGGAAGAGAGACGAGGAGCTGGGTGAGGCCCCGACACCTGCCTGGATTCTTCGGCGGGAGGGCCGTGATCGCCGGGAGCCGCTCGGCACGCCGTCGACCGGCCGGAGGCCGTCCGGATCCGTGGCCACGCCCTCCGGTCCTCCTCGCACCGCTCAAGCGGGGACCACGGCATCGGGCCGATCCAGTGGTGCCGGGCCCGCTCGAAGGCGGGCACAAGGGCCCGGGGCCGGGGCCTGACGGACGGCCCGAGCCGCTTCCCGCTTCGGTCGAGGTCGGCCGTTGAGCCGGCCGTCAGGGGCCGGCTGTCTGCCCCTGGGTGAGGAGCCGGTGCGCCAGCCGGGCAGCGGCTCCTGCAATGGGCCGCAGTCCGGGTGCCGGGTGAGCTGGATGCACACGCACAGTTGCTCTACCCGTCCGTCAGGGCTGTCCAGCACGTGACGGAACCGCCGATGGACCTCCTTGGCGACGCGAGGACGAGGAGACTGGTGCAATACAGCGTGGCGGCATCGGTGCCGGCGGGGGCGAGCCCTCAGAACTCCCAGTCCAGCAGGTAGGGGGTGGTGCGGGTGAGGTTGCACCACCGCAGGCCCCCCATGCCGGGTCGCCCGCCGTTCCACTCGTGTGGGGGCGTTGGGTCCGTAGGTTCGTCGCAGCGCCGCGGTGATCCGCTCCGGGCGGTGGCGTTGGTCAAGAAGCTGGGAAAGAGGCGTAGCTTTCCAGGACAGCGGGCTGCGAGCGGGGCGGCCGCCGTTGTGCCCCCTCAGCCCTTAGGTGTTTTCTGTAGCTGTTCGTGGCGAAGGCGGGGCGGGCGTCTCGGTACCAGGGAACACAGTGCTCTCCATGACGGAGGCAGCTTCTCGGATCTCCTCTGCCGACAACCCACGAACCTCTCGAAGGTTCGCGCTGTTCAGGAACGCGCCGCTTAGGTTCGCGCGGATCAGATTCGCATCGTTCAGGTGTGCGCCAATTAGATTCGCGCCGTTCAAGTTCGCACGGGTTAGGTTCGCGCAGGTCAGATCCACTTCGCTCAAGTGTGCGCCGTTTAGGTTCGCGCGGACCAGATGTGCGCCGCTCAGGTGTGCGCCGTTTAGGTGTGCGCCGTTTAGGTGTGCGCCGTTTAGGTGTGCGCCGTTTAGGTGTGCGCCGTTTAGGTGTGCGCCGTTTAGGTGTGCGCCGTTTAGGTGTGCGCCGTTCAAGAACGCGCCATTCAGATTAACCCCGTTCAGGTCCGCGTCCACCAGGTTCGCGCCAGTCAAGTCTGCGCCGCATAGGTCGATACGATCGGTGTCTTTATCGGAGTTGCGGCGTCCGATGACGGTGAGGGCGGCCTGCAGGTCGGGACGGAACCGGGTTCGCGCTGGTGGGGAAGAGCTGGTACCGCCAGTGTTCTCCTCGGGCCGACCCGGTGATCGGCTGGGGGCGGTGTGGGCGTCGGGGTCGTGGGAGTGCTCGCGGACGAACGTAGCCAGCACGGCCATGACGGTGGGGTGATCGCGAGCCGAATCGCGGGCGATGCGTTCCAGGGCGTAGATGCCGCCGAGGCGGATGTCGATCTTGTCGGAGCCGAGCTGCTCGATGGCGGTGGTATAACGGCCGGTCACCAGGCCCTGCTCGGTGAGTTCGTGGGTGCGCTGCTGGCCGCGTTCGGTGATCTCCACGCTGCGTAGGGCCGCTTCGGCGGTGCGCTGAGCTGCCTGCACGTTGGCTTGAGCGGCGTTGGCGGTGCGACGTGCGGCGGCGGCATTGACCGCGGTGAAGACCAGCGCTCCCACAGCCAGCAAGCCGGAGCCGTAGGCGATGATCCGGCCTCGTGCCTTGTCCTTGGCCTCCAGTACCTCTTTCTCGTTCGTGGAGATCCCGTCGCTGACCTGGACGTCGTCAACGGTGCGCATCCACCATTCGATACCGGGGCCCAGCACCCATCCCACAGCCGCGAGCATCACGATGGCCAGCAGCACCAGTGCAATCCACACCCACCGTGGGCTGCGGGGCGCCTGTTCGTTCACCTACGCCTCCTGCGATGAGCACTGCTTTGAGCGTTAGATGCCAAACCGACGACCGACGTTCCGTGAATCGAAAGGCCGCGGCCGTCCAACAGGAGTACGGGGAGAAGCAGCGTGTGCTCAGGGAGGAGCGGGATTTCCGACTGCGCGCCATAGCCGTCCGAGGCGTGCTGCGGGTGGACCTGGCTAAGGCCACCGGCTGGGCACGGCCACCATGCGGCTACCATGAACCCTGAGGCCCGCAAGGAGCGGCTGCGTCGCTGCAAGACTCCAATAAAGGTTGATGGCATGTCCTCCAGCGGTCACTGAGTCGTGAGCAGGGCGGCCGCCTCGCCGATCTGCCTGCGGGGGAAGCAGATCGACGCCCACGAGCACAGGCCGTCTGGGGTGATCGGTACCTGCGCCGGCCACTCTCCGGGGCGGACGGGCGGCCGGAAGATCTTCATCGTCCCGCTCCGGAGGGATCGGCCTGTCGGGGCGGTGCCGGTCGCCGGTGTTGTCGTGCTTGCCCATCGCGTTCCTCCTCACCGAACACCAGTGCTGACAGTAGTCGGATGCTCGCGAACGGTGTCGATGGTTGAGTCAGGTCAGGTCCGTGGCGCGCCGGTCAGGCGGCTGCGATGCTCCGCCCACATCCGGGCCGCCGCGGACATCGCCTTGACCCAGGACGCTGCAGGGGCGCGCTCGGCATGCCGGCGCCACAACCGTGCGTTCGCCGCGGCGAAGGCGGCCACCGCCTGGGAGTCGGCGGACTCCCACGCCGTGCAGCGGGCCGCCCACGACTCGGCCGATCCGGGTGTGCCCTTCGGCGACGAGCTGCACCGCCGGCAGGGCCGGGTCGATCCGTCCGGCGCCGCGGGTGGGCCATGCCCAATCGACCGCCTACGCGGTCTGCCGGACCGGCGCCCCGTTCCGGGTGGGCGCGGCCACCGGGGCGGAGGAGGCGGCCCGGTGCCTCCGGCAGCGGCCCGCCTTGGCCGGGGGGCGAGAGACATGCCCGTCGCCCGTGGTGGGATGCTGAACCCACGCGGCGGCTCTGAGCAGTCCGGAACCCCCTTGCACGTCGCCGGGGCCGCCGCGCCCGGCCCCATGGCGCTGGGCGTGGTGACCGTAGGCGCTCATCAGCGTGCACGAGCCGTGGACCACCGTCCCCGAAGGGGTGGGCGAACGCCACCGGCGGTGGGCGGCCGAGCCGGTGAAGGCGGCACGACGGGAGCCGGTCGGGGCGGCGGCGCAGAGACGGCGCCTGGGGGCCGACCGTGCAAGCGGACACCGTGCCGCGGACGGCCGGAGGAGACCGCGACGATGAAGGGCGGTGACCGGACGGCCGGGCGAGACGAGCGTGCCGCGGCTCGACCGTCCCCGGCCCGGGCCCTTCACCGCGGGGCATGAGCCGCCCGTCGTCCGTCACCAGACCCGGAATCCCCCGCGCTCGACCGCGACGCGCAGGTAGTCGATCCAGGCCAGCCAGTGGTCCGGGTCGCCTGTGTGTTCGGCGACGAAGGTCATGGCGGTCTCTTCGCCCTTGTCGGCGACGTATTCCTCCCAGGCTTTGACCGCGGCCCGGCATTCGTCGGGCAGCACCAGCCAGCCGTCGTTGCTGGAGAACTTGTGCAAGGGGATGCCGGGGGCGTCGGTCTCCCCGTGCCAGGCCAGGACCCGCTCGACGGCCGCGCGATGCTCGGCGGCCCTGGCCTTCTGCTCCTCGGTCAGGCCGAGGCCCGGATGGTCCCCGGGACTCCCGGCGGCCTGCACCTGTTCGCGGGTCAGACCGAACTCCTCGGGACCGGGCCAGTCCGGCGGGTCGCTCTCGAAGGCCATGCCGAGCGCCGCCATCGCCTTCCGGTACCTCTCCATGCCCCGCACGTTCAATCGGAAGTGGGAGCGTTCGGCCTCGCGCAAGGCGGCGTAGGCGGCGTCCACCTTCTCCTGCGCGGCGCGGTACCGCTCGGTGCGGCCCCCATGGGCGCCGCCGGAGGGCGGGTCGGGCCGTCCGGCGCGCAGCCGCTCCGCCTCGTGGCGGCGCAACGCGTCCCGCTCGCGGAGCGCGGCCTGGAGCGAGGCCAGTGCGTCGGCGACGGCCTCCTTCTCGCCGCTGAACCGGACCTCGTACCACATGTCGTAACCCATGATGAGTCCTTTCAAGGTTCCAGGGCAGGCGGCCGCGGGGCGGACGGCCCACGCCCCCGGGCCTTTCGACGCTCGGGTCGATGCTCGTGGCCCTCACCGTGCGCCGTACGGTCCTCTGGGCGACGATGATCGACGGACCGGCGCATGCCGGGGTGCTTTGCACGGCGGGAGGAAGCCGGGGGAAGGCCGGTGCGGAGCGGCCGCCTCGAACGGAACGGCGCGGCCGCGTGAGGTGGAACGCATCGCCCGAAGCCCGCGCCGAGGCCGGGCGGCGGCGGTCACGCTTCACGCATCGGGGGTCCGGCGTTGTCGGCGAGAGCCGGCGCATCGCGCCGTCCGGCCGGTCTCGGGCCGTCCGCCGCCAGGACCGCCTCCACGACGGCGGCGGTGTCGGTGAGATCGGCCAGCACCAGATCCGCCCCGGCGGCGCGCAGCGCGGCCTCGTCGCTGACACCGGTGGCCACGGCGATCACGCGGGCGCCGCCGAGCCGACCGGCCTCCACGTCCAGGGGCGTGTCCCCGATCAGCACGGTGTGGTCGGCGTCGACCGTCTCCCCGTAGACGGCGGCGGTGCGCCGGCGGGCGAGATCGACCAGGGGCGGGCGGGCGCGGCCGTCCATGCCGTAGGCGCCGACCCGCAGGTCCAGGTGCTCGTCGAAGCCGAAGGCGGCCAGTTTCCACTCAGCGATCGGCCGCATGTTCCCCGTCAGCACCGACTGGATCACCCGTGGTTCGGCGGCCAGGGCCCGTACCGCGGCGTGCGCGCCGGGCAGCGCCCGTCCCCGGGCGGGGATCTCCCGACTCCGGGAGGCGTACCGTTCGGCCACGGCGTCGGCGAGCGCGCCCACCAGTTCCTCGGTGGGGGCGACCCGGTTGAGCCGCAGCGTCTCGATGATGATGGCGCGTTCGGTCTTGCCCGCCAGGGCGGGGAACGCCTGCAGCTCCCGGCCGATGACCCGGCGGTACGCGGCGGCGTAGACCTCGGCGGTCAGGCCGTCGATGCTGAGCAGGGTGCGGTCGATGTCCCACAGGACCAAGGTGCGCACCGCACGGATGATAGGCGCTCCGTTCTCCGGCGGACGGCCGCGCCTTGGCGGACGGTGGGTGACCGTCCGGCAGTGCGCCGGTCTTCTCGCACGACACCGGTGACGACGATGAGCGGCCGTCGGGGGCGACGCGCGGGTTCGCCGCTCGGGGCGGGCCGCCGGTCATGTCCCGCACCCGGCGGGAGGCGGCCGTGCCGGCGGAAGGGCTGGAGGCGGTGGAGCCGTCGGATCGCCCGCCGCGGGCGGTCCGACGACGATCGGCCGTGCGACGGCCGTTCCCCGCGCCCGCGGACGGCCCCGTGTCCCGCCGGCGGCGCGGAGTTGGCGAATGCGCCGCTCCCCGCCGACACTGGACGCACCGACCGCCTCACCGGTCGGGCCGGCAGGCGGCGGAGCACGGAGGACGCCATGGGGAGGCCGTGAGGACGCCGCGCATGCGCCTCTTTCGGGAGGGGCCCGGCGAGCCCTCGACGCCCGTCGATCGGCCGTGTCCCTCGCCGGGCCGCCGGCCGGCCGATGCCCGTCGACGGTCCGGCCGCGTCCACGGTGCCGTGCGGGGCGGGGTCGGCCGCGCACCCGCCGCCGGAGCGGTGCATGATCGAATCGTCGTCCGTGTCATGCGGGGAGGGCGCGTGGTCCGCCGGGTGCGGGGCCTGCGAGGCCATGCGGACACCATGGGGACGACGCCATGGGGACAAGGAGCAGTCATGGGGAGCCGAGAACCGGACGGGGAAGAGCAGGCGAGCACCCGGGACCCCGACCGTCGGCGCGCTCTGCTGGAGGCCGCCGACCGGGTGATCCTGCGTGAGGGGCCGAGCGCCTCCATGGCCGCCATCGCCGCCGAGGCCGGCATCAGCAAGCCGATCCTCTACCGGCACTTCGGCGACAAGTCCGGGCTGTACCAGGCGCTGGCCGAGCGGCACACCCGCAGGCTGCTGGAGGTGGTGGAGGCCCAGTTCTCGGCCGCCGGGACGGTGCGGGACCGGATCCGCACCACCATCGACACCTATCTGTCGCTGATCTCGCACAACCCGCAGCTGTACCGGTTCCTGATGCACCGGGCCAGCGCCGAGGACGCGGCCACGCACAGCGCGATGAGCACCATGATCCGCGGGCTCAGCCAGGAGCTGGCCAAGGTGCTGATGGCCGAGTCCGGTCTGGCCGACCCCGCCCGCGCCTATGTGTGGGGGCACGCGGTGATCGGCATGGTGCAGACCGCCGGGGATTGGTGGCTGGACCACCCGGACGTGCCCCGCGAGACGGTGGTGGACGCGCTGACCGATCTGATCCTGGTCGGATTGCCGGAATCGGCCCGCCGGAACGGGGGTCGCTTCCCGGACTGAGCCGTCGGCTGCCACGATGGCATGGAAAGCGAGCGCTTACCGGGAGGCGGCGTGGATCTCAGCGGGCTCGGCGGACCCCTGCGGGACGTGCTCACCGCACGGTACGGCCCCGACGTGCAGGTCGCGGAGCTGCGCCGGTCCGCCGGCGGCGCCTCGCGCATCACCTGCACGTTCGACGCGGTGACCGGCTCCGGGCGGCACCCGCTGGTGCTGCGGCTGGCCGGGCCGGCGGGGGAGTTCTCCGGGCTGCCGCTGCCCATGGAGGCCGAGCTGATGCGGGCCGCCCGCCGCGCCGGGGTCCCCGGCCCGGAGGTGATCGCCGCGGGCGCCGCCGCGGACGGGCCGCTCGGGGTCGACTTCGTGGTGATGGAACGGGTCGAGGGCGAGACCATCCCGCGGCGCATCCTGCGGGACCCCGCGCTGGCCCCGGCGCGTCCGCGGCTGGCCGCCGAGTGCGGGCGGATCCTGGCGGCCGTGCACCGCATGCCCCCCGTCCCTGGGCTGGAGCGGGACCGCGGCCTCGAGCGGTGGCGGGAGCTGCTGGACGCCGCCGGCGAGCCGCACCCGGTGCTGGAGTTCGCCCTGCGGTGGTTGGAGCGCAACCGCCCGCCGGCGAACCCGCAGGTCCTGGTGCACGGGGACTTCCGCAACGGCAACCTCGTCGTCGGCCCCGACGGCGTCCGCGCCGTCCTGGACTGGGAGCTGGCCCACCTCGGCGACCCGCTGGAGGATCTGGGGTGGCTGTGCGCGAAGGCCTGGCGCTTCGGGTCGCCCGAGCCGGTCGGCGGGTTCGGCGGCTACGACGACCTCATCGCGGCCTATGAGGAGGCCGGCGGGGTGCGCGTCGACCGGGACGCGCTGCGCTGGTGGGAGATGTACGGGGTGCTGCGCTGGGGCGTCATCTGCATCATGCAGGCCCGCCGTCATCTGACGGGGGTCGAGCGCTCGGTGGAGCTGGCCGCGATCGGGCGGCGGACGGCCGAGACCGAGTGGGACCTGCTGCAGATGCTGCCGTGATCAGCGGGCCGCGGTCAGCCGCGCGTACACGATGACGTTGTCGCGATAGGTGCGCCGGCGCCGGTCGTAGGAGCCGCCGCAGGTGACCAGCCGCAGCCCCGCGTGGTCCACCGGACCGTACACCTTCCGCGCGGGGAACCGGCTCTTGGGCACCCGCTCCACGGACTCCACCGCGAACACCGCCGTGCGCCCGTCGCGGCGCTCGATCCGCACCACGTCGCCCCGTCTGACCCGTCCCAGGCGGTGGAACACGGCGGGGCCGTGCAGATCGTCGTAGTGGCCCAACAGCACCGCCGATCCCCGTGAACCGGGCGCGGGGCCGTACCGGTACCAGCCGACGCGGTGGGCCTGGTGCAACGGGGGCACCTGCACGGTGCCGTCCGGGGACCGCCCCACCGGCATCACCGGGGCCCGGACCCCGATCACGGGGATCTCGACGCGCACCGGCTCCGCCGGGGGCAGCTCCTCGGCGTCGCCCTCCCGGTCCCGGCCGTCGTGGGCGAGGGCCGCGAACGCGGCGGCGGCCAGGACGGCGACCAGGTAGCCGCGCCGGTCAGGCCCGGACACGGCTCCGGGCGAGCGTCACCGCGCCGGCCGCTCCGGCGAGCGCCGCCGGCAGCAGCAGGAGGGGGAGCGAGGGCCGGTCCCGGCCGTCGCCCTGGGCGCCTCCGCCGCCGGTCTGCGGGGCGCCCTTGGGGTAGGGGACCGCCTCGGGCTTGGGGTAGGTGACCGTCTCGCGGCGGTCCGGCCAGCGGTGCACGTAGAAGACCTCGGTGTAGGAGACCTTGGAGGGCTGGCAGATCACCGTCACCGTGTAGCGGCCGGGCTGCGTCCGGCGCACGGTCGCCGCCCGGTTGAAGCCGCCGTCGGAGTCCAGTTCGATCTCCTCGGCGCGCAGCGCATGGCTGGTGATGCGCATGGTCTCGTCGCCCGGGCGTTCGCAGCGTCCCCGGACGGTCACCGTCTCGTCGGGCTTGGCGCTGCTGGGGTCGATCTCGAACCGGCCCGGTTCGGGGTCGACCACGGCCCGCTCCGCCTGCGCGGGCGGTGCGGCGAGCAGTGCGGCGGCCGTCGCCGCGGTTCCGGCCACGATGGTCCTGACGCGCACGTTTCCCCCGGTGAGATCGCAGGACGACAGGACGGCGGGGACCGCCCCGCCGTCCGCGCGGCGTGATTCCCAGGCCGGCCGTGGAGCAGACGCGGGCACGCCGATCCTTTGTTGACTCTTTGTAATGAGATATTAGCTCACAGTAGTGAGCATGGTCAGTGGATGGGGTGGCGGAGCGTCTTTAGAATCACATTCTGTCGGTCGGCCGGTGAGAGGAGACGCGATGACCCCGCCCCATGACGCCCCCTCCGCCGGCGAACTGGTCGCCGCGGTCCGCGAGTACCTCGAGCGCGACGTCCTGCCCGGCCTGTCCGGCCGGGCCCGCTTCCACGGGCTGGTCGCCGCCAACGTGCTGGGCATCGTGGAACGCGAGCTCGAGCTCGGCGCGGCCCAGCGGGACGCCCACCGGCGCCGCCTGGCCGCGCTCGGCTACCCCGACGACCGGGCGCTGGCCGCCGCCATCCGCGGCGGCGACCTCGACGACCGGTACGCCGAGCTCAAGGCCGCGCTGCAGGACGCCGTGCGCGACAAGCTCGCCGTCGCCAACCCCGGATATCTCGATCGGCCCTGACCCTCACCGTCGCTCGAAGGCGTCGGCGATGTCGCGCGTCCCGTACCCCTCGGGAGCGGGCACCTCCGTGATCGGGTCGTCCCGGTCGTCGAACTCGGTGCGCAGCGCCTTGGACATCGTCGCGTGCATGTCGTACAGGCAGGTGACGTAGGTCAGCTCCAGGATCTGCTCGTCCGGCAGGTGCCGGCGCAGGACCGCGAACACCTCCTCGGGCACCCGCCCGCCGCCGAGCACGAGCGCGTCGGTGTAGGCCAGCACGGCGCGCTCCAGCTCGTCGAACCGGTCGGAGACCTCCCAGTGCGGGATCGCCCGGATCTTCTCCTCCGGCACCCCCAGCGCCCGCATCTGCTTGCAGTGCTGGGAGAACACGAACCGGCTGCCGCGCGCCCAGCCCGCCCGGGTCTGCCCCAGCTCGCGCAGCACCGGGTCCAGGCTCACCGTCCGGTAGACCTGGAACCCCTGCACGCAGTGCTTGAAGATCGCCGGCCGCAGCGCGAACGTCGTCCACCAGTTCCCGGGCGTTCCCGTGGCGGTTCCGGGCTCGGCCACCGGATCGCGGTCCGGGCCGAACAACGTGTCGTAGAAGTAGAGGATGAGCTCGTCGGTGACCTCGGCACGGCCGACCTGACGGAGTCGGGGCATCGGCGGCCTCCTCACACGGTGCGGTCGGCGGCGGTCTTGGGCTCGTGGCGCACGTCGTCGGGCGAGCCCACCTTGCGCGTCCAGGCCGCGAACTCCAGCAGGATCCCGTCGGGGTCCTGGAAGTAGATCGACCGCACGAACACCCCCTCGTGCGGCTCGGGCGCCACGCCCCACTCGCTGTCGTCGTGGTTGAGGATCACGCTCACGTCGACGCCCTTGGCGATCAGCCGCTCCCGGTACTCCTCGATCTTCTCCGGCGGAACGTCGAAGGCGATGTGGTTCATCGACCCCACCGCCGAGAGCAGCTCGCCCCGGTCGGGCAGTCCTTTGGGGGCCGACACCCCCGGCACCGCCTCGGGCGCGTTCGGGAACCAGAAGAACGCCAGCGCGTTGCCGCCCCCGCAGTCGAAGAAGAAGTGCTGCCCCATGCCGCCCGGCAGCTCGATGGTTTTGATCAGCGGCATGCCCAACACGCCGGAGTAGAAGTCCACCGTCCGCTTCATGTCCCGGCACACCAGAGCCAGATGGTTGACCCCGCGCAGCTCGAACTCGCCGTCCATGCCACCTCACCCGACCGTCTCGTAAGTGAGTCCTTGCATCCATCCTGACAGCGGAGCGCGCCGAACCCAACCCCCCTCAATGCCGGCCTCCCCGAACGCCGATGGGGTAGCCTGGACCCACCATGCGAACCGCACCGCGCCAGTGGTGGTGGCGCCGCTGAGGCGGCGCCGGTTCGCGCATGTCCGACAGCCAGCGACCGCCCCCCATCCGGCGGTCGTTTTCGCGTACGCGGGCCGCCGGACCGGGGGTCGGCCATCCAAGAGGGGCCGCCACGGTGGAAACCGACCGACCGCAGATCCGCGAGTATTCGACCGCCGGGGGCGTGCGGGTGATCCGCACCGCCACACCGGTCGACCCGCAACGCGACTCCGACGTCCTGAACGCCCTCATCGCCTCCGTGGGGGAACGGCGCGGGGGCGTGCTCAGTTCGGGGATGGAATACCCCGGCCGGTACAGCCGCTGGCACATGGCCTACGTCGACCCCTGCGTCGAGGTGGTCGCCCGGGGCCGCCGCATCTCCGCGCGCGCCCTCAACGCCCGCGGCGAGGTGCTGCTCCCGGCCATGGCCGCGGCGATGCGCCCCACCGGCGAGGTCGTCCGCGACGAGCCCGGGACCCTCATCGAGGTCCACATCCCGCCCACCGAGGAGTTCTTCACCGAGGAGGAGCGCAGCCGCCAGCCCACCGTCTTCACCGCGCTGCGCGCCCTGATCGACCTGTTCCGCTGCGAAGACCCCCATCTGGGGCTGTACGGGGCGTTCGGCTACGACCTGTCGCTGCAGTTCGAGCCGCTGCGGCTGCACCGCCCCCGGCCGGAGGACCAGCGCGACCTGGTGCTGCACCTGGCCGACGAGCTGACGGTGGTGGACCGCAAGCGCGAGACCTCGCACCGCATGTCGTATGAGTTCGTCGTCGACGGCGTCTCCACCGAGGGCCTGCCCCGGGCCACCGAGCCGACCCCCGCCGCGACCGCCGCCGAGCCGCCGCCCCAGCCGGTGCCCGGCGTGTACGCGCAGATGGTCCGCGACGCCAAGCGCAAGTTCATCGCCGGCGACCTGTTCGAGGTCACCCCCAGCCACGCCATGTACGGGCGCTGCGACTCGCCGGCGGCGTTCTTCAAACGGCTCCGCGAGACCAACCCGGCCCCGTATGAGTTCATGTTCAACCTCGGCGAGGGCGAGTACCTGGTCGGCGCGTCCCCGGAGATGTTCGTGCGGGTCACCGGCGACCGGGTGGAGACCTGCCCCATCGCCGGGACGATCAAGCGCGGCGGCGACGCCCTGGAGGACGCCGAGCAGATCCGCACCATCCTGTCCTCGGCCAAGGACGAGTCCGAGCTGACCATGTGCACCGACGTGGACCGCAACGACAAGGCCCGCGTCTGCGTCCCCGGCAGCGTCAAGGTCATCGGCCGCCGCCAGATCGAGCTGTACTCCCGCCTGATCCACACCGTCGACCACATCGAAGGGCGGCTGCGCCCGGGCCTGGACGCCCTGGACGCGTTCCTCACCCACATGTGGGCCGTGACCGTCACCGGCGCGCCCAAGACCTGGGCCATGCAGTTCATCGAGGAGCACGAGGACGCCCCGCGCCGCTGGTACGGCGGGGCGGTCGGCTTCGTCGGCTTCGACGGCTCGATGAACACCGGCCTCACCCTGCGCGCCGCCCAGATCCGCGACGGCGTCGCCACCGTCCGCGCCGGCGCGACCCTGCTGTACGACTCCGACCCCGAGGAGGAGGAGCGCGAGACCCACCTCAAGGCCAGCGCCCTGCTCAAGGCCCTGGCGGGGGAGGAACCGGCCGGGCCGGAGGAGACGGCGGAGGAGGGGCCGCTCCCGGGCGAGGGGATGAGGGTCGTCCTGGTCGACCACGAGGACTCCTTCGTCAACACGCTCGCCGACTACTTCCGCCAGCAGGGCGCGGACGTGGTCACCCTGCGCCACGGATTCCCGCTGCGGCTGCTCGACGAGCTGGCCCCCGACCTGGTGGTGCTGTCCCCGGGCCCCGGCCGGCCCGCCGACTTCGGCACCGCCGCGCTGCTGGACGCCCTGGCCGAGCGCGATCTGCCGGTCTTCGGCGTCTGCCTGGGGCTGCAGGCGATGGTCGAGCACGCCGGGGGCGAGCTGGCGCTGCTGCCCGAGCCCTGGCACGGCAAGCCCGGCCGGGTGAAGGTCGCCGGCGGCGACCTCTTCCGCGGCCTGCCCGACGAGTTCACCGCCGCCCGCTACCACTCCCTGTACGCCACCCCGGACCAGGTCCGCGGCGGCTTCCAGGTCACCGCCCTCACCGGCGACGTGGTCATGGCCATCGAGGACCCCGTCGCCCGCCGGTGGGCCGTCCAGTTCCACCCCGAGAGCATCCTCACCGCCACCGGCCGCGTCGGCCACCGCATCATCGCCAACGTCCTGCGACTGTGCCGCCGGGAGGCGCCCGCGCGCTGACCGGTGCGGGCCGTTCCCGCCCCGGCCGCGCCCCGGAGGACCCGCGGGCCGCCGGCCGGGAGAGGTGTTTGACGTCGGCCGGTGCGGGCATCGGGGGTGGACCCGAGAAACGAAGAAAAGAGGGAACGGCCTTGTACACCCTGCTCTGGCTGCTCGCGGTGATCCTGGTGATCGCCGGGATCTATGTCATCGTGGCGCGGCGCGAGATCCTGTGGGGGATCGTCCTCATCGTCGTCGGGCTGCTGGTCGGCCCCGGAGGCGTGAGCATCTTCGGATGACCCGCGGCCGGCCTCCCCGACGTCCTGAGCCGGCCCTCCCGTCCCGTGGACCCCACGCGGACCGGAGGGCCGCCCATGCGTCTACGGCCGGCCCACGTGTCTACACCCGGGTGACCTGGACCCGGGTGTCGTGGAAGACCGCGCCGCCGCCCATGTCGGAGTCGCGTTCGGCGACGAGGACGTTGGCGTTCGCGCCCCCGGACAGTTTGGGCCAGCGGCCCTTGACGGTGGCGACGACGCCGGGACGGACGTCGTCGCTGACCGCGGCGACGGCCTCGAAGGCGCCGCGGTCGTTGTGGACGCGGACCCGGTCGCCGTCGCCGATGCCGCGGGCCGCGGCGTCCGCGGGATGGAGGGTCACCCGGAACTCCCCCGCGCGGCGCCGCAGTTCGGGATTGTTGCCGAACGCGGTGTTGAGGGAATGGTGGGAGGCCGCCGCGATGAGCGCCAGCGGATAGCGGGCGGCGCGCTCGGGGTCGGCGACCTCGGCGGCGGGCACATAGCCGGCGACCGGGTCGTGGCCCGCCGCCGCGGCCCGCTCGGAGACGAACTCCAGACGGCCGGACGGGGTGGGGAAACCGTCGGCGAACGGCACGAACGGGTCGGGGAGCGGCAGCCGGGCGAAGCCCTCCTTGCGGAGCAGGTCCACGGTGACGCCGGTCGTGCGCAGCGCCTGCTCGGCCAGCTCCTCGTCGGTGTCGTACAGGCTCGGCTCCCGCAGGCCCATCCGGCGGGCCAGGCGGCGGAACGTCTCGGTGGTGGGCAGGCACTCGCCCGGCGGCTCCACGGCGGGCTCGTTCCACACCAGGTACAGGTGGCCGTAGCCGTTGTGCAGGTCGAGGTGCTCGTGCTGCATCGTGGCGGGCAGCACGATGTCGGCGTAGTCGGCGGTGTCGGTGGGGAACTGCTCCAGCACCACCGTGAACAGGTCCTCGCGGGCCAGGCCGCGCCGGATCTTCGACTGGTGCGGGGCGCTGGCGACCGGGTTGGCGGCGATCACGAACAACGCCTTCACCGGCGGATCGTCGACCTCCAGCAGGCCCTCGCCCAGCCGGGTCATCGACAGGCTGCGGGTCCGCCGGGGCGCCAGGTCCTCGCGGAACAGGGCGGCGGTGTCGATGGGGAAGTGCGCATCGGTCGAGTACGACAGGCCGCCGCCCGGCAGCGCCCAGTCGCCGGTCACCCCCGGCAGGCAGGCCAGCGTCCGCAGCGTCGCGCCGCCGCCGGCGTGCCGCTGCAGGCCCATGGTGGCGCGGATGGCGGTGGGCCGGGTCCGGCCGATCCGCTCCCCGAGAGCGACGATGTCGGCCTCGGGGACCCCGGTGATCTCCGCCGCCCGCGCCGGCGGGAACTCGGCGATGCGCGCGCGGAAGCGCTCCCAGCCCAGCGTGTGCGCCGCCAGATAGTCGCGATCCTCCAGGCCGAGCCCGACGATGACGTTCATCAGCCCCAGCGCCAGCGCCGCGTCGGTGCCGGGCAGCGGCGCCAGATGCTCGTCGGCCTGCCTGGCGGTGCGGGTGCGGACCGGGTCGATCGCCACCACGTGCGCGCCGTCGCGCCGGGCGTCCTGGATCGGCTTCCACAGGTGGTGGCCGCTGGTCAGGGGGTTGGTGCCCCACAGGATGATCAGCTTGGCCAGGGCGAAGGTCTCCGGGTCGATCCCGGCGGAGGTGCCGGTCGTGTACTCCAGACCGCGCGACCCGGCGATCGAGCAGATCGACATGTGGTGCCGGGAGGCGCCCAGCACGTTGAAGAACCGCTGTCCCCCCAGGCCGTTGCAGCCCTGGATCCAGCCGAGGGTGCCGGTGCCCCAGTACGGCCAGATCGCCTCGCCGCCGTGCTCGTCGATGATCGACCGCAGCCGGTCGGCGATCTCCTCCAGCGCCTCGTCCCAGGTGATCCGCTCGAAGCGGCCCTCGCCCTTGCGGCCCACCCGGCGCAGCGGATGCAGGATCCGGTCGGGGGCGGCGGCGCGCTCCAGCCAGCGGTTCACCTTGGTGCACAGCGCGCCCCGGGTGAACGGGTGGTCCCGATTGCCGCGCAGCCGCACCGCCCGCCCGTCGGAGACGGTGACCTCCCATGAGCAGGTGTCGGGGCAGTCCAGCGGGCACGCCCCCAGCACTTTCAGTTCCGCAGCCACGAGACGGACCTTACCCGGGGTGCGAGTCGCGCGGGCGGCGGCGAACTGGTTTGCTAGGGGCGGATCGAACGACCGGTAGGGAGCCTGAGCAGGTGAAGAGCGTCGAACCCGAGGTGTTCCTCATCGCGCGACCCGAACTCGACTACGACGAGATCGCGCGGTATCTGCGGGACGTGGGCGGCGAGCGCTGGCTGGAGCGGCTGGACCGCGGCGAGCTCGACGCCGAGCTGAACGATCCGCAGAACCTCGCCGAGTTCGCCGGCCGGCTGTGCTACCGCTCCTGGGAGCCGGGCCTGAACCCCAACGTCACCCGGGTCCGCACCGACCAGACCCAGTACCTGCAGAACATCCTGCGCAGCATGCACGGGTCGGTGCTCGAGCACGTCAGCTTCAGCTTCGTGCTGCACAACGTCAGCCGGGTCGCCACCCATGAGCTGGTGCGGCACCGTCCCGGCGTGGCCATCTCCCAGGAGTCGCTGCGCTTCGTCCGCCTGCGGGACATCCCGTTCTGGTTCCCCGAGTGGGCCCGCCGGGACGCCGAGCTGATGAAGCGGGCCACCGCCCTCCTGGAGCAGATGGAGGAGTTCCAGGCTTGGATGGCCGACCATTTCGGCCTGGACGAGGAGGGCGTGCCGTTCAAGGAGAAGAAGCACAAGACCTCCTTCATGCGCCGGTTCGCCCCCGAGGGCGTGGCCACCGGGCTGGTGTGGACGGCCAACGTGCGGACCCTGCGGCACACCATCGAGGCCCGCACCGCCGAGGGGGCCGAGGAGGAGATCCGGCTGATCTTCGGCAAGATCGGCGAGCTGATGCGGCGGGAGGCGCCCGCCCTCTTCGGCGACTACACCGTCGAGGACGGCGCCTGGATCCCGCAGTGGCGCAAGGTCTGAACGCCGTCGGCGGGCCGGGCGGTCCGCGGTGCGACCGCCCGGCCCGTGAGTTCATGTCACCTCGCGGCGCACCACCCGCAGATGACCCAGCAGCAGCGGCGCCCCAAGCCACACCGCCTGGGAGACGGCCAGCCGCGCCCACGCCTCGCCGGTGAGCCGCGCGCCGGGGTCCATGAAGGGCTCGCCGGTCCGGCCGGTGTCCAGCCATCCGGCGACGTCGTTCAGGGCCGAGACGGTCTCCCCCAGGATCCCCCAGACGATCGGCAGCGCGAACAGCAGCACGATCGCCAGCGGCGGGCTTGGGAACAGCATGCCGAACGCCACCCCGCCGAGCGTGCCCAGCAGCATCAGCAGCAGCGCGGAGGCCGCCAGCCGCGGCGGCAGGCCCCAGCCCGCGTCGGTGCGGTCCAGCGCCTCCGCCAGCGCCCGGCCCGCCCAGGCGAGCGCGGAGGACACCGCCCAGAACACCGCCGTCAGCACCGAGGCGGCCGCCAGCTTGGCGGCGACCACCCGTTCCCGCCGGGGCACGAGGGTGAACGTGCTCAGCGCGGTGCGCTGCGACCACTCGGAGGCGACCGACAGCACCCCCACGACGGGCAGCAGGATGAACGCCCCCGACGTGGCGGCCCCGAACAGCTCCTCCATGGTCAGCTCGGCCCGGGGCACGGCGAACAGCACCACGCCGACCAGAGCGGCCCCGATCAGCACGACGGACGCCAGCAGCCAGCGTCCGGCCCGGGTGTCGGTCATCTTGCGCAGCTCCACCGCCGTGAGCGCGAGCAGGGACGGGGCGGCGGGACGGTCCACGGCGACGGCGGTCATGAGGCGTCCTCCTCGCGCTCCTCGGGCCTCTCGCGCTCCGGCCCCCCGGGGTCCTTGGAGGGGGCGGTCAGCGACAGGAACAGCTCCTCCAGACCGCCGTCGCCGGCGGGCCGCAGCTCCCGCAGGGCGACGCCGGCCTCGGCGGCGGCCCGTCCGACCTTCTCGGCGTCGGCCCGCACCCGGAAGCCGTCCCGGCCGGCGCGCCGGGCCGGCAGGCCCGCCGCGGCCAGCGCGGCCCTCAGCGCGTCCGGCTCCGGTGCGCGCACCAGCGTCTCCGCACGCGCCGCCAGCAGATCGTCCTTGGCGCCCTGGGCGACGACCCGGCCCCGGGCGATGACCACGAACCGGTCGGCGACCGCCTCCACCTCCCGCAGCAGGTGAGAAGACAGCAGCACGGTGCCGCCCCGGTCGGCGAAGTCCCGCAGCAGCGTCCGCATCCAGTGGATCCCTTCCGGGTCCAGCCCGTTGGCGGGCTCGTCCAGGATCAGCACGCGCGGGTCGCCGAGCAGGGCCTGGGCGATGCCCAGCCGCTGCCGCATGCCCAGCGAGTAGCCGCCGACCCGCCGCCGGCCGGCGTTCTCCGGCAGGCCGACCCTCCGCAGCATCTCCTCGGCCCGCCCCGCGTCCACCCCCAGCAGCCGCGCCGCCAGCCGCAGCGTCTCCCGGCCGGTGCGTCCGGGATGCTGCGCGGAGGCGTCCAGCATCACCCCCACGTGCCGGCCCGGGTTGGCGATCCGCCGGTAGGGGACGCCCAGCACCCGGGCGGCGCCCGAGGTGGGCGGGGTGAGCCCGCAGATCATCCGCAAGGTGGTGGACTTGCCGGCCCCGTTGGGGCCGAGGAATCCGGTGACGGTGCCCGGCTCGCAGCGGAACGACACGTCCGCGACGGCCGCGACCTCCCCGTAGCGTTTGGTGAGCGCATCGACCTCGATCATGGAGCCCAGCGTGCGGGCGCCGGCCCGGCCGCCGCGTCGGCCACCGGTCGATCACCGCGCGACCGAGGTCTACGCCGCGATCGTCCTCGGTCGCCGGCCGCCGCGCCCCGGCCCGAGATCGGGACGCGCCGCCCGCGCGCACCGACCGCAGGGCGCGGGAGAGAGATCACTCCTCCAGCGCCGCGTCGTGCACCAGCAGCGCGATCTGCACCCGGTTGTTGAGCTCCAGCTTGGTCAGCAGCCGCGACACGTACGCCTTCACGGTCGCCACGCTCATCGACAGCTCGCGTCCGATCTCGCTGTTGGCCAGGCCCTCGCCGACCAGCCGCGCCACCGCCAGCTCGTTCGGGCTGAGCCGTTCCAGCGCGCGGCGGGCCCGCTCCCGCCGCGGATCGGCGGCCGCGTTCGACAGATCGCCCACATACGACATCAGCCGGCGCAGCACCGACGGCGAGACGATGGGCTCCCCGGCGGCGGCCCGGCGGATCGCGTCCACGAACTGCTCGGGCGGGGTGTGCTTGAGCAGGAACCCGCACGCCCCGGCGCGCATCGCCCGGAGGATGTGCTCGTCGGTGTCGAAGGTGGTCATCACCACGACCTCGGGCGGGTCCCGCCGCGCCCTGAGCCGTTCGGTGGCGGCCAGGCCGTCCATCCGCGGCATCCGGATGTCCATCAGCACCACGTCGGGCCGGTGCTCGTTGACCGCTCCGAACACCTCGGTCCCGTCGGCGACCTCACCGACGACCTCCAGGTCCTCGACCCCGGCCAGCATCATCGACAGGCCCAGCCGGACCAGGGCGTCGTCGTCGACGATCAGAATCCGTGCGGGTGTGCTCACTGTGGCAACGGTAGCCAGGCGTACAAGCGGAAATCCCCCTCGGGGGTGGGGCCGTGCTCCAACCGCCCGCCGACGATGTCGACCCGTTCCCGCAGCCCGATCAGCCCGGCCCCGGCGCCGGGCAGGGCCGCCGGGGCGCCGCCGGCCGGCAGCGGGTTGGCGACCTCGATGGTCAGCCCGTCTCCGGGGATCTCCGTCACCGTGACGCGGACGGGCGCGCCGGGTGCGTGCTTGCGGGCGTTGGTCAGCGCCTCTTGAACGATCCGATAGGCGTGCCGGCCGATCCGGGCGGGGATCGACGGCGGATCGGGCACCCGCTCCTCCAGCGTGACGCGGGTCCCCGCCTGTCGGGACTGCTCGATGAGGTCGGGCAGGTCGGTCAGGGTGGGCTGGGGGCGCTCACCGCCGTGCGCGGGATCGTCGCGGAGCATCCCGATCACCTCCCGCAGGTCCTCCAGCGCGTCGTGGGCGCATTGCCGGATCGCCCGGGCCAGGCGCATCTCCTCCTCGGGCAGGTTGCCGCGGTACTCCAGCGCCCCGGCGTGCAGAGCCAGCAGCGAGATCCGGTGGGCCAGCACGTCGTGCATCTCCCGGGCCAGCCGCTCCCGCTCGTGGTGGCGGGCCTCCTCGATGCGCAGCCGCTGCCGCTCCTCGGCCTGGCGGGCCCGCTCCTGCGCGGCCAGCAGCAGCTGCCGCTGCGAGCGGACCAGCAGCCCGACCGTGACCAGCGTGGTGTGCAGCAGGGCGATCGTGACCAGGCCCTCCCAGTAGTCGCGGCCGCTCTCGCCCGCCAGCGTCCAGATCACGGCGATCAGCAGCAGGTGGACGGAGGCGACCGTGATGCTGACCCGCCAGGACCGGCGGACGGCCAGGTTGAGCACGGCCGCGGCGGAGAACCCCACTCCGCCCGCCGCCACGATGCTCCCCGCCTGGCACGTCACCGCCAGGGCGACGGGCGCCCGTCGCCGCAGCGTCGGCGTCAGCGCCGCCAGCAGGGCGCAGACGGCCGTCTCGAACCACAGCGGCGGCGCGTCCTGCCGGACCGAGGGATCGGTGCGGGTGACGACGATGAAGAATCCGGCCACCGCCGTTCCGAAGGCCACCAGCGCCAGGTCACGGGTCCACTCCCGTAGCGATCGTCGTGGCACCCGTCCACGGTACGGCCGACCGCCGGACCGCGGCAGCGTCCACCGGTCGAGGCGGGCGTCGACTTTCGTCTACCGCGCGGCGGGCGGGGCGGCGCCGGGAACGGTCTAGGCGCGGTCGGCGGCGCGATCGGGCGTCGTTCCCAGCACGGCGCTGATGGTCGAGGAGAACGTTCGCCATTCGCTGCGTTCATCGGCCAGCGCCCGTCTGCCCGCCGCGGTCAGCCGGTAGGTCCGGCGCTGCCGCCCGCCCGTCGCGCTCCATGTGCTGTGCAGATAGCCGAGCCGCTCCAGACGGCGCAGCGCGGGGTAGAGAGTGCCGGTCGGCAGATCGATGGCGCCCGAGCTGAGCTTCGCGAGCTCCTCCATGATCGCGTATCCGTGCAGCGGCCTGTCCTCGAGCACCGCCAGGATCAGGGCGTCGATATGCCCGCGCAGCGAGTCCGGCCTCATGTCGACAGTCTATAGGAGAAACGCGAAGAATTCGTCGCCCTCGGCCCGGGAGAAAAATGGATCGTTGCGCATCGCGATAACGCCATGACAATTGAGTGACCTGGGACGACTCCATTGTCATGGACGTTCGCCAATGCCGGGGGAAAGGGGTGCTGGAGCGGATGGCGGACGCCGTCCCGGCAGGGCTTCGGCGGAAGTGAACGCCTTCGATTTTCAGCTGTGGCGTCGGTTTCTCATGCGACGTCGGCGCCGAGGCGGATGCGGCGGCCGGCCACGGACTTCGCGTCGGGCCCGGCGGCGGCCCCGTCGGCCGGATCGGGGCGGTGCGCCGTCGGTCTTCGCGGCGCCGCGGGCGCTCGGGGCGTTCGGCGCCGCGCCATCCGTCTCGTCTGCGCGCTCGAGGTCGTCGTGCGCCCAGCGGCGGCGGTCCCGGTCCGGCCGTCCCGATCCGGAGCGCGGATCTGGTCGTCGAGGACGGGACGGCCGGGGTGCGACGCCTCTCCTCCCGCAGGAAACCAGAAATCTACACTGTAAAGACAGTGGGCGGATTCAATCCGTCCCGGTGCCGGGTTAGCATCGCCCCGCACGATCGAGCGCAGGAGGGCCCATGGCGGACGGCGGGTTCACGGAGATCACCTCGGAGGCGGAGCTGCGGGCCCTGCTCGGGCCGCCGGTGCCCCGGGCGGCCGCCAAGGAGCGCGCCCGACTGCACGAGATGGACCGCAGATGGCTGGCGGCCTCCCCGTTCTGCCTGGTCGCGACCTCCGGCGCCGACGGCACCTGCGACGTGTCGCCCAAGGGCGACCCGCCCGGGTTCGTCCACGTCATCGACGACACCACGATCGCCATCCCCGAACGGCCGGGGAACCGCCGCGCCGACGGCTTCCGCAACGTGCTGACCAACCCGCACGTGGGGCTGATCTTCCTGGTGCCCGGCCGGGGGGAGACGCTGCGCATCAACGGCCGGGCCCGGTTGCTGCGGGACGCTCCGTTCTTCGACGACATGATCGTCAAAGGACATCGGCCCGCGCTGGCCCTCCTGGTGGAGATCGAGCAGATCTTCTTCCACTGCGCCAAGGCGTTCCTGCGCTCGTCGCTGTGGGAGCCGGCCACCTGGAACCCGACGGCCCTGCCCTCGACGGCGCAGATCGTCAAGAGCGTCCAGCGGGTCGAGGAGACGCTGGAGGAGCTGGAGCGCCACTACGGGGAGCAGTACTCCGAAGGGCTGTACGCCCAGCGGTGACCTCGGGCCTCATCGGATGCCTCCTTCACCGCCCGAAGGCGGGGGAGGAGGTCAACGGGGCGTCAGCACCGCCTGGGTCTGGGTGACCTGGGCGACGCGGCGGTCCCGGTCGTCGTACAGGTCGGTCTGCACGACGATGGAGGTGCGGCCGACGTGCAGCGGTCGGGCCACGGCGCGGACCGTTCCCTCGCGTACGCCGCGGAAGAAGTTCGTCTTGGACTCCAGCGTGGTGGTCGACGCCTCCGGCGGCAGGTTGAGGAACGCGCACACCGCGCCGAGGCTGTCGGCCAGCGCCATCAGCGCACCGCCGTGCATCGCCCCGCCGGCGGTGCAGCGTTCCGGCGCCCACTCCAGGCGGCCGGTCACCTCCCCGGGCGCGGCGGCGTCGATCCGCACCCCCACCGCGGCGGCGAACGGCATGGCCTCCAGCAGCTCTTCGGTCGTCATGGCGGCTCCCTGAGGAATCGCGGCGGACGCGGTCGCCACCACCCTCGTCCCCGTCGCCGCGCCGCGGCCATTACTCGATGGGTAATCGTCGTCATGAACAGGGGGCCGATAACGTCGGACCGTGACGACGATGATCTCGCTGGGAGACGTGCGGCCGGTCGGTGAGCAGCTGCGGGCCTGGCGGCGGCATCGACGGCTGAGCCAGCTGGAGCTGTCACTGGCGGTCGGGGTGTCGACCCGGCACCTGAGCTTCGTGGAGACCGGACGGTCGACGCCCAGCCGGGAGCTGTTGCTGCGGCTGGCCGAGCATCTGGACGTCCCGCTGCGCGACCGCAACCTGCTGCTGATCGCGGCCGGCTACGCACCGGTGTACACCCACACGCCGATCGAGGAACCGCGGATGGAGACGGTGCGGGCCGCGTTGCGCAAGATCCTCACCGGACACGAGCCCTACCCGGCGGTCGTGGTGGACCGTCTGTGGAACCTGATCGACGCCAACGCCGCCGCCGCGCTCTTCATGGAGGGGGCCGCGCCGCATCTGCTGGAGCCGCCGGTGAACGTGCTGCGGCTGAGCATGCATCCGGAGGGGATGGCCCGCACCGTCCTCAACCTGGGGGAGTGGCGCGCCCACATGGTCGACCGGCTCCGCCGGCACGTCGCGCTGACCGCCGACGAGTCACTGGCCCGGTTGTATCGGGAGCTGCGCGACTATCCGGTCCCCGACGACGCCGGGACGTTCCCGATGCCGACCGGCGGGGAGGTCCTGGTGCCGTTGCGGATCCGCGTCGGCGATCGGGAGCTGTCGTTCTTCAGCACCATCGCCACGTTCGGCTCCCCGCTCGACATCACGCTGGCGGAGCTGGCCATCGAGTCGTTCTATCCGGCCGACGAGACCACCGCGGCGTTCTTGCACGAACGCGCCCGGCGATGAGGACCCGCCGGAATCGGCGTCTGACGCGCGTGATAGACACCTTGGGCGATCGGGGGCGGACGGTCTGAGGAGCGCGCGGTGAAGATCACGGGGACGGTTCAGCATCAGGCGTGGCAGGACAAGGTGCTTCCGCCGGTGGAGCAGGTCCGGCCGGGATTGTGGTCGTTCCCGGTTCCGCTGCCCGACAACCCGCTGCGGTACGTGCTGGTGTACGGGCTGGAGCTGCCGGACGGGGGCATCGCCCTGGTGGACGCAGGCTGGGACACGCCCGAGGCGTGGGAGGCGCTGTGCGCCGGGCTGGCCGTCGCCGGCCGCGAGATCACCGACGTGCGGGCGGTGCTGGTCACCCATCTGCACCCCGACCACTACGGGCTGGCCGGGCGGATCCGTGAGGCCTCGGGGGCCTGGGTGGCGATGCACCCGGCCGACGCCGGGCTGCTGCGCGCCCGTTACACCGACTTCGACGGCCTGATCACGGCGATCCGCGAGCAGATGATCGTGCACGGGGTTCCCGAGGAGGAGGCCGGGGCGCTGGCCGAGGCGTCCCGCACGATTCTGCCGTTGGTCCGGCACACCGACCCGGAGCTTGTGCTGGAGGACGGCGAGCAGGTGCCGATCCCCGGGTGGCGGCTGCGGACGGTGTGGACGCCGGGACACTCGCCGGGGCACGTGTGCTTCCTGGACCCCGACCGGCGGCTGCTGCTGTCCGGCGACCATGTGCTGCCGCGGATCACGCCGGCGATCTCCGTCCATCCGCAGCAGCGGCACAACCCGCTGGCCGACTTCTTCGACTCTCTGGACAAGGTGCGCGGGCTGGACGTGGAGGAGGTGCTGCCGGCCCACGAGTACCGGTTCACCGGGCTGGCCGATCGGGTCGCCGCGTTGGCCGCCCACCACACCGCCCGGCTCGACGAGATCGCCCTCCTGGTCATCTCCTTCGGCGAGGGCGGGGCCACCGCATGGGAGCTGGCGCGCCGGCTGACCTGGTCGCGGCCGTGGGAGGAGATCCGGCCGTTCATGCGGCGCACCGCCCTGCTGGAGACGCTGGCCCACCTGGTGATGCTGGCGGCCCAGCAGCGGGTGCGGATGCTGGACGGCCCGCCGGTGCGCTGGCGCGCTATGACCGACTGAGCCCGGCCGCTCCGACCGGGGCGGGCTCGACGACCGCGGGATCGGGGTCCAGGTCGGATCCGTCGTGCTCGATCCGCTCCGGCGGCGCCCCCAGCTCCCGCAGCGCCCGCACGGTCCGGGACACCATCGCGGGAGGGCCGCTCACATAGGCGTGCCCGTCGGCCACGGGCAGGTCCTCCAGCCGCCGCAGCGCGTCCGGGACGGCGCCGCGCAGGCCCTCGAAGCCGGGGTCGTCGGAGACCACGGGGATCACCCGCAGCGCCGGGCAGGCGGACTCCATGGCCCGCAGCGCGGGCAGGTCGTACAGGTCGGTCACGGTGCGGACGCCCCACACCAGGTCGATCCGGCGGCCCGGGCTCGCGGCGAGGGACTGCTCGGCGAGCGCCTTGAGCGGGGCCAGCCCGGTCCCGCCGGCGACCAGCAGCAGGTCCCGGTCCCCGGCGCGGTCCAAGGTCATCTCGCCCTGCGCCGGACCGAGCATCACGGTGTCGCCCACGGCGGTGTGCCGGACCAGCGTTCCGCTGATCCAGCCGGCGGGGACGGCCCGCACGTGCAGGGTGAGGACGCCGTCGGGGCGGGGCGCGTTGGCCACCGAGTAGGGCCGCCACACCCGCGGCCAGCGGGACGTCTGGACCGTGACGTGCTGTCCGGCGGCGTAGGGCAGCGGCTGGCCGGGCCGCACCGTCAGCACCGCGATGTCGTGCCGGCGGCGTTCGTGGCCGATCACCTCGCCGAGCCACCACGGGGGCGTGCGCGCCGCGTCGGCCTCGGCGGCCTCGGTCATCGTGCGCACGGCGGCGGCGAACACCGAGGTCCAGGCCGCCTCCACCCGCGGGGTCCAGGCGTCGGCGGCGAACCGGCGCAGCGTCGCCACCAGCGCGGCGCCCACCGCCGGGTAGTGCTCCCGGCCCAGACCCATCTTGCGATGCTCGCGGCCGAGCCGGCGCAGCCGGTCCTCGAAGACGGCGGGATCCTCCAGGCTCCACACCAGGCGGGTCAGCACCCGCAACGCCCGGTCGCGCTGGGCGTCCAGCGCCGGGGGGAACAATGCGCGCAGTCGCGGCTGCTCGGCGAACAGCCGGCCGTAGAAATACGCGACCGCCCGATCGGCGTTCGGTTCCAGCAAGGCGAAAGTCTCTTTGACGATTCGGGCATCAGGCGACATGGGTTCTACTCGCCCTCTGGGGTGATTCAGGGGACTGCGAAGGCGCGGCGGGAATGCGGCGGACATGATCGCTACCAGCGGCATGTCCGGCTTGCTGAGAGTCTCGCATCGCTTTCGGAAGGGCTCAACCGGTTCCGCCGATGAATGGCATATTCGGTCGGCGTGGAATGCCGTGTCGATGGCGTCTGACGCATCCGATTCGGTACGCGGTGTTCGAATATCGAACATTCCTCCGGAGGCTTCCGGTCACCGCCGGTGAGCGATGCTCGACCGGATCGCCTGGTCGGGCACGGTCGGTGACGGGAGGCCCGTCAAGCAGTGGAAAGATCTTCTCCCGGGGAGTGAATTTCCCCACCGGGAGGCGCCGGGTGCGGAACGGTGATCGGTACGACGGGTGGCGGGTATCCATATTCCGAACCGGCCGGTCCGAAAACCCCGGCGGCCCGGTTCTCGGGAGGGGAGCAGCGCATGACCGACGGCCAGACCGGCGCGCCGCGCGGCGCACCGCCGATCATCGGGGTGACCGCCTATGAGGATCCCGCCCGCTGGGGCGTGTGGATCCGCGAGGCGACGCTGCTCCCGGCGTCCTATCCGCGGGCGATCGAACGGGCCGGCGGCGTGCCGGTGCTGATCCCTCCGACGGACGCGCTCGACGGCCTGCCCGCTCTGATGCGACGGCTGGACGGCGTCGTGCTCGCCGGCGGCCCCGACGTGGACCCCGCGCTGTACGGGGCCCGGCGGCACCCGGAGACCGGCCCGCCGCATCCCCGGCGCGACCGCTTCGAGCTGGCCCTGGTCCGCGCCGTGCTGGAGGCCGGTCTGCCGTTCCTGGCCGTCTGCCGGGGCATGCAGCTGCTCAACGTGGCCCTCGGCGGCACCCTTCTGCAGCATCTGCCGGAGGTCGTCGGGCACGAGGAGCACCTGCCGGCGCCCGGGCGGATCGGCCGCCACCGGGTGCGCATCGCCCCCGAATGCCTGCTCGGCGCGATGCTCGGCGACCAGGTCGAGGTGCCCACCTACCACCACCAGGCGGTCGACCGGCTCGGCGCCGGACTGGTCCCGGTGGCCTGGACCGACGACCGGGTGGTGGAGGCGGTGGAGCTGTCGGGGCACCGGTTTGGGCTGGGCGTGCAGTGGCATCCAGAAGACGGCGACGACCTGCGCCTGTTCGCCGGGCTCGTCGCCGAGGCCGGCGGCGGATGACCGTCCCGCCCGCGCATTCGGCTCGTCCGTGCACCCGACGCCCTGGAGGTCTCGTGCCCTCGCAGCCGCAGATCCAGCGGTTCCGCGAACTGCTCGCCCTGTGCGCGGAGCTGACCGGGAACGCGTCCTCGATCGAGGAGCTGCGACGTGCCCGGCGGCGCCTCCCGCCTCCGGAGCGTCCGCCGTATCCGCCGCTGGCCGAGGTGCGGGACCTGACGGCGGCCGGTCCCGCCGGGCCGGTCCCGGTGCGGCTGTACCGGCCCCGCCCCCGTTCCGCCGGCCCGCTGCCCGCCCTGGTGTACCTGCACGGCGGCGGCTTCGTGCTCGGCGACATCGACGATGTGGACGGGGTGTGCCGGGACCTGTCGGCCCGCGCGGACTGCGCGGTGGTGAGCGTGGGCTACCGGCTGGCCCCTGAGCATCCGTTCCCGGCCGCCGTCGAGGACGCGTGGGCCGTGCTGGCCGATGTGGCCGCGCGTCCCGAGCGGTACGGCGCCGACCCGGCGCGGCTGGCGGTCGCGGGGGAGAGCGCGGGCGGCAACCTGGCCGCCGTGGTCGCCCGGCAGGCCCGCGACGAGGATCTGCCGCTGGTCCATCAGCTGCTGGTCTATCCCGTCACCGACACGGCGATGGACACCCCCAGCTGGGCCGAGTACGGCGCCGGCCTGGGCCTGGACGCCGCGGTGATGGCCTCCTGCCTGGAGATGTACCGGGGCGGCGCGGATCCCGCCTCCCCCCGCCTGGCCCCCCTGCGCGCCGCCGACCTGTCCGGGCTGGCGCCGGCCACCGTGATCACCGCCGAGTGCGACATCCTGCGCGACGAGGGCGAGGCCTACGCCCGGCGGATGGCCGAGGCCGGGGTGCCGGTGGAGCTGCGCCGCTACCCCGGCACGATCCACTCGTTCTTCCTGCTCCCGGAGATCTTCCCCGAGGGGGCGCACGCCCGCGCCCTGGCCGCGGCCCGGCTGCGCGCGGCGTTCACCGCCGACCGGGCCGGCCGGTCAGCCGAACCGGCGCCGTAGCAGGTCCAGCGCCGACCCCAGCACCGCCTGGTCGAACGTGGCGGTCATCGCGCGCTCGTCGGCGGCGTCGGCGGTGAACTCGGCCCGCCATTCCACGAACGCCTGCCCGGTGTCGGTCACCGGCGCCACCCGGATCGTGGTGCGGCAGTCGCGGACCGGCAGCGGGCAGTCGATGATGTCGAACGAGCAGCACCGGGCGGCGTCGTCCAGCCGGGTCAGCCGCTCCCGGAACACCCTGTCGCCGACCCCGATCAGCCGCCGCACCGCGCCCACCCGGTCCGGCGGACCGCCGTCCTCGATCGCGCAGGTCTCGATGCCCGGCCGCCACCGGGACAGGTTGCCCGGATCGCGGACGTACGCCCAGACCTCCTCGGCGCTGGCGTTGATCACGGCGCTGGCGTACGACTCCGGCATGTGCGCCTCCCGGAACGACAGGGGGTGTCGGGGGACGTCGACGCCCCCCATGATCGTCCCCGGATGTGACGCGGGCAACACCCGATTTCAGTAGGACTTGGGCAATCCCAGCTCGTGCTGGGCGATGTGGGCGAGCACCAGCTCCTCGGCGACCGGGATGTTCTTGGCGATCCGCGCGTCGCGGAAGAAGCGCGCCACCGGGTACTCCAGCGAGTAGGCCATCCCGCCGTGGACCTGGAACGCCCGGTCCGCCGCCTGCCAGGCCGCGTCGGCCGCGGTCAGCTTGGCGATGTTGGCCTCCGCGCCGCACGGACGCCGCCGATCCCACAGCCAGGCGGCCTTGTAGGTCATCAGCCGGGCCAGCTCCAGCTGGGCCTTGATCCGCGCCAGCGGGAACGCCACCGCCTGGTTGGCCCCGATGGGCTTGCCGAACGGGGCGCGCTCCCGGGCGTAGTCGCAGGCGGTCTTGAGCACCAGCTCGCCGGAGCCGACCCCGCCGGCGGCGGCCAGGATCCGCTCGGGGTTCAGGATGTCCCACAGCACCGTGAAGCCCTGGTCCACCTCGCCGAGCACCCGGTCGACCGGCACCCGCACACCGTCCAGGAACACCATGCTGGAGGCGACGATGTTGGTGCCGAGCTTGGGGATCGGCCGGTAGGTCAGGGTCCCCTCAGCCAGCGCCTCCTTGACGTCCACCAGCAGCACGGTGAACCCGTTGACCCGGGGGCCGGCCTCGGCGGCCGGGATGGTGCGGGTCACCAGCACCATGAAGTCGGCCCGCTCGACCCCGGAGATCCAGATCTTCTGTCCGTGCACCACGAAGTGGTCGCCGTCGCGGACCGCCCGGGTGACGATGTCGATGGCGTTGCTGCCGGCGTCCGGCTCGGTGATGGCGAAGCAGGTGTTCAGCGCGCCGGCGGCGATCTTCGGCAGGAACTCGGCCCGCTGCCTCTCGGTGCCGTGCCGGGCGATGGTCAGCCCGCCGAACGCCGGGGTCAGCAGGTACAGGAACGAGGCGGCCCCGCCCGCGCCGCCGGCCGCCAGGCTCTCCAGCGCCACCGCCAGCTCCAGCAGCCCCTGTCCGCCGCCGCCGTACTCCTCGGGGATCGCCAGCGCCGTCCAACCGCCCTTGACCAGGTCCTGCCAGACCTCCTCGGGCCAGCGCTTCTCGGCGTCGCACCGGTCCCAGTAGGCCTGGTCGTACCGCTCGGCGACCGCCCGCACCCCGTCGCGCACCGCGATCGCGCTCTCCGGAAGGTCGAAGTCCACTGCGCGCCTCCTCAGCTCGTGCCGCGAGGACACCGTATCAAGCGCAGTAAGGAGTTACTGACACACCTTCGCGGGGGCCCGGCTACTCCGGACAGGGCTCGCCCACGTACCGGGCCACCAGCCGGGCGATCTGCCGGGCCACGCGGTCGGGCGGGTCGCCCGGCAGCAGCATGTGGCTCATGGTCAGCCGGATCGCCGCATCCGCCGCCTCGGTCAGCGCCGTGCGATCCAGATGCGGCCAACGGCGCAGCACGTGCTCGATCAGGCGCGCCTTGGCGCCGAACAGCACCGGCTCGGCCTGCGTGGTCAGCAGCGGCAGCAGCTCCTCGCCGCCGGTGCCGGTCAGCACCGCCTTCTTGACCGGGTCATCGGCCGAGGTGTGCAGCGTGAACGACACCGCCGCGGCCACCGCCGAGTACAGGTCGGTGTGCCGGGCCAGCACCTGGTCGATCCCGTCCAGATAGGCCTCGTTGTCCCGGATCACCAGGGCCTGCGCCAGCCGCCACTTGTCGCCGAACTCGTTGTAGACGGTCTGCCGGCTGACTCCCACCGCGTTCGCGACGTCCTGCATCCGGACGCCCCGGTAGCCGCGCACGGTGAGCAGCTCGGCGAAGGCGTCCAGCAGCTGGTCGCGCAGGGATCGACCGGTGCTCATCACAGCCTCGCCTTCATCTCCGACACCCGAGGCCTCACCTTATGCGCCCGGACGGCCGGGCGGACGCGCCGGGCCGGACCGCGGATCGGCGTGTGATCACGAAACGATTTCGTGGGAATCATGCATCTTGTGGGCAGATCGGTCATTACATAAGTTCACCGCGGATAGGGCGCCCTTCCGGAAAATTCAGTGCAGGTCACCGTGGCGGTCCCCGACCGGGACCGTCCGGGTGACCTGCCCGGCATCCAGGAGGCGCCATGCCCGAGCTCAGACGACGTCAACTGCTCGCCGGAGCCGCGGCCTTCGCGGGATTCGCCACCGTCGGGCTCAGTCCCGGCGCGGCCGCCGCCGCGACCAGACAGCGCCCTGGAGCGAGCCGGCCGCCCTCCCTCACGGCGGGGGACCGGGCCGTGGTCGCCCGGGTCGACGCCCGCCGCGCACTGCGGCACCTCAAGGTGCTCAGCGACGAGATCGGCTGGCGCATCTCCGGCACCTCCGGCGAGCATCGCGCCGCCCGCTACATCGCCGGCGTGCTGCGCGACCTCGGCTACTCGGTGACGCTGCAGCCGTTCCCGGTGGCCGACAAGTACCTCGCCGAGATGCGGGCCCCGGGCGTGCACTGGCAGTGCAGCGCCGCTCCCCGCGGCGCGGTCGGCTCCGCCCGCGGCCGCATCGTCGATCTGGGCGCCGCCACCGAGGTGACCGAGGACGTCACCGGCGGGCTGGTGCTGTTCACCCGGGTCGCCGGCCAGGAGACGGCGCAGGCCAAGGCCGCCGCCGCCAAGGGCGCGGCCGCGGTGCTCATCGCCAACGTGCCCTCCGACGGTTTCCCCGAGCGCAAGGCCGCCGCGTTCACCCCCTCGCTCGCCGAGGACGTGCCGATCCCGGTGCTGGGCGTGGCCCAGTACCACGGCGAGCAGATCCGCGCGAAGGTGTCCCGGCTGGAGCTGACCGTCACCCACCACAGCGGGCTGACCTCCTACAACGTGCTGGCCGAGCGGCGCGCCACGCTGCCCAACCCCGAGCGCAGGAAGGTGATCGTCAGCGCCCACTACGACAGCGTCCCCGGCTCTCCGGGCGCCAACGACGACGGCAGCGGCACCGTGCTGTGCCTGGAACTGGCCCGGGCGCTGCGTCGCCTGCCCACCCAGCAGGACATCACGATCGCGCTGTGGGGCTCGGAGGAGTACGGCCTGATCGGAGCCCGCCACTACGTGTCCCGGCTCACCGACGAGGAGGTCGCCCGGATCAGCGGCTGCTTCCAGAACGACATGGTCGCCACCAGCCACCCGCCGGCGGGCACCTACTGGCTGCTGTCGGTGGACGGCGCCGACAACACCACCACGGCCGCGGTCGCCGCCGCGGCCGAACGGCTCGGCTACACCGGCCAGGTCAAGGGCCCCACCGCCCGCGGCTCCAGCGACCATGAGGCGTTCTTCGAGCGCGGCATCGACGCCGGCAACTTCAGCTGGCGGGGCGAGGAGGCGCCCAGCCAGCTGGAGCCGATCTATCACACGCCGGAGGACACCGTCGCCGAGAACATCAGCCTCCAGCGGCTGCAGGTGTCGCTGGAGCTGATCGGCTGCGCCGTCTACGACGTGGCGCGCCGCTGACCCCGGCGCCAGGACGCCGCCCTGCCGTCCGCGGGGCGGCGTCCGGTGCGCCGCGGCGCGGTGACCTCCTCGATCAGCTCCTCCCAGCGCGCCCCGATCACGGGCAGCGCGTACGCCTCCGCCGCACGGCGGGCCTGCTCGCCGAGCCGGTGCCGCAGCTCCTCGTCGGCGATGATCCGGCGCAGCGTCGCCGCCAGCGCGTCGACGTCCTTGGGCGGGACCAGCAGCCCGTTCACCTCGTGGGCGATCAGCTCGGCCGGGCCGGTCGGGCAGTCGAACGCCACCGTCGGGAGTCCCTTGCTCATCGCCTCCAGGATCACCATCGGCATCCCCTCGAACCGCGAGCTGAGCACGCACACCGACGCCTTGGCCAGCTCGACCCCCAGGTCGGTGGACCGCCCCATGAGCCGGACGTGCTCGTGCAGATCGTGCTCGTCGATGAGCGCCTTGATCTGCTCGTGCCTGGGGCCCGACCCGAAGATGCGCAGCTCCCAGTCCGGATGGTGCGGGGCGACCTGCGCGTACGCCCGCACGAGCATGTCATAGCCCTTCTGCCAGGTCAGCCGCCCGGCCGTGATGATCACTTTGCGGTCCAGGTCGGCGGGACCGCCGTTCAGCTCGGGGACGGCGTTGGGCACCTGCACGATCCGCGGACGCTCCCCGCCCAGCAGCTCCGCGAACGCCTCCAGCGACGCCCGGGTCAGCACCGTGAGCAGGTCCAGCCGCGGGTAGGAGCGGGCGATCCCGGCCCGCAGCCAGGGCTTGTAGGCGGTCAGGTTCATGTGGTCCTGACCGATCTTGATCACCGAACGCGGCGCGACCTCGGCGATGAGCATGTTGTGCACCGGCTTGGTGCCGATCAGCACGTGCTCCCGGCCCGACCACAGCGTCCGCGCCAGGCACAGGTCGGTCCACAGCGACACGCTCGGAGCGGTCACGTCGCGGCGCGGGGTCAGCACGCTGGGGAACCGTGACAGCAGCCGGGCCGCCGGGCCCCGCCGCACCGTCCGGTCGTCGGCGGTGATCACCGTGACCCCCGGCGGGAACGCGAAGAAGGGCCGCTCCACGTTGCGGATCACGCTGACGATCTCCACGTCGTACCGGGCGGCCAGATGACCGGCCAGGTTCAGCGCGGTCCGGATCGTGCCGCCCATCCCGTAGGCGTTCTGCAGCAGGATGCGGATGCGCACCCGCTCCCCGTGCTCGCGTCGCCCCCGCAGCGCGAGCAGCCACCTCAGCAGCAGCAGGGCGGACCTGCGCCGCAATCGCTGCAGCCGTCCCGCCGTCCTGCGCGAGATCCCCCGTGCCTTGCGTCGCCACCCCGTCACCCGTTCTCCCTCGCCATAGGCGGGTACGTCCCCGTAGACCGCGATATCTCCGTTGTTTGTTGGCTTGACGCGCGAATGGGGCGCCGAGTTGTCCTGCTCGGCGGAAAAAGATCGGAACGTGCTCCGGGGTGACGCGGAATGGCGGGACGATCGGAGGGGGAGGGGGATTGTGCCGCAGCGTCGCGGTAACAGGGTTAATGGCGGATAACGTCTTATTTTTAATGTTCTGTCCTTTCTTGACGGGCGGGCGCGGTCCGATCGCCGCACAGCCCTCCAGCGGCGTCCGTCCCGCGGCGCGAGAGGGGCGAGCGGCGGCCGCGGTCCCGGGCGGTGATCTCAGGCGATCCGCCCGGGACCGCCGCCCGGGCGTCCGCCCCGCGTCCGGGCGGCGGTCCCGGCCGCGCCGGATCCCGATCGGCGATCGATCGCCGATCGGGCAGGGTTGCGCGCGAGAGATATTCGGGCAACTTTCCGATATCAGATTGATAACGGGCTGATTTTCTCGATGGGGACGGCGGTACGTGTGCGGCACGGCATGCTTTCGTCGCGGCGCCGCGGGAACGTCCTCCCGTGATCAGGCGCCCCGCCGGACCGGGACCGGCTTCGAAGGCGGCCGCCGGACAGGCTTGGGCAGGGGAGGCCCGGGACATGACGGGAACGGCCGAGATATTGCGCGTCGACCGGCGCACGGTCGGCCTGTGGTCGGTGCTGGAGCTGACCGGGGAACTGGACGTGGCCGGGCTTCCCGCGCTGCAGCAGCGGGTCGAGGAGGTCTGCGCGGCCGGAGGCCGGCCCCGGCTGGTGCTCGACATGTCCGCGGTGTCGTTCATGGACTCCTGCGGGCTGGGCGGCCTGGTGCGCTGCTGGAAGCGGGTCACCGGGATGGAAGGGCGTTTCGTCCTGGTCGGGGTGCGGCCGCGGGTGGCGCGGGTGCTGGAGATCACCGGCATGCACCGGGCCTTCGAGATCCATGGCGGGCTGGAGGAGTTCGCCGGCTCCTGAGACGGCACCGGCGCCTTCCGTCCAGTGGAAGGCGACTGTTCGCCCGCGGTGCGCCCGGCGGCAGGATTCCGGGAGATCTTTCCCCCGGACGAGGAGGACGCATGCGGACTGAACGCACCCAGGTGGCGATCGTCGGCGCGGGCCCGGCCGGCCTGCTGCTGTCGCACCTGCTGCACCGCCGCGGAGTCGGCTCGGTGGTCCTGGAGATCCGCAGCCGCGAGTACGTGGAACGACGGGTGCGCGCCGGAGTGCTGGAGCAGGGCACCGTCGACACCCTCATGGAGGCCGGGGTCGGCGAGCGGATGACCCGCGAAGGGCTGCCGCACCACGGCATCGAGCTGCGGTACGGCGGCAAGGGGCACCGCATCGCGTTCGAGAAGCTCGTTCCGGGACGCCGCATCACCGTCTACGGGCAGCAGGAGGTCGTCAAGGACCTGATCGCCGCCCGGCTGGCCGACGGGGGCCGCATCGACTTCGAGGTCTCCGACGTGGCGGTGCACGACATCGACACCGACGCCCCCGCGGTGACCTACGTGGACGCCTCCGGCGAGCGGGTGCGGCTGGAGTGCGACGTGATCGCCGGGTGCGACGGATTCCACGGGGTGACCCGGCAGGCCATCCCCCAGGACGCGCTCACCGTCTACCGGCGCGACTACCCCTTCGCCTGGCTGGGCGTCCTGGCGCGGGTGCGGCCGTCGACCGAGGAGCTGATCTACGCCTACACCGAGCGCGGGTTCGCGCTGCACAGCATGCGTTCGCCCGAGATCAGCCGCTTCTACCTGCAGGTGAAGCCGGACGAGGACCTCGCGGAATGGCCGGACGAGCGGATCTGGGCCGAGCTGAAGAGGCGGCTGGAGACCGTGCCCGGCTTCACCCTGGAGACCGGCCCGATCCTGGAGAAGGGCGTCACCCCGATGCGCAGCTTCGTGGTCGAGCCCATGCAGTACGGCCGGCTCTACCTGGCGGGGGACGCCGCCCACATCGTCCCGCCGACCGGGGCCAAGGGCCTCAACCTGGCGGTCGCCGACGTGCGGGTGCTGACCGAGGCGCTGGTCTCCTGGTACCGCACCGGATCGACCGAGCTGCTGGAGGGGTACTCGCAGGCCTGCCTCAAGCGGGTCTGGCGGGCCCAGCACTTCTCCTGGTGGATGACGACCCTGCTGCACACCTTCGACGACGACGACGCCTACGGGCGGAGGCTGCAGCTGTCGCACCTGGACTACGTCACCTCCTCCGAGGCCGCCGCCGCCACCCTCGCCGAGAACTACGTCGGCCTGCCGTTCGAGAGGGCGCTGCATGACTGACGACGGACTGCTGTCGCCGATCCGGGCGGGCACCGCCGCCGAGGCGGCCACCGCCGACGAGGCGTGGCTTCAGGCGCTGCTGGACGCCGAGACCGCCCTGGCCCGCGCCCAGGAGCGGCTCGGCGTCCTGCCGCCCGGAGCCGCCGAGGAGGTCGCCCGCGCCGCCCGCGCCGTCGCCGACCCGGCGGAGCTGGCCGTGCGGGCGCGCGGAGCGGGCAACCCGGTGGTGGCCATCGCCGCGGAGCTGCGCGCCGTCACCCCGCACGCGCATCGCGGGGCGACCAGCCAGGACATCGTCGACACCGCCGCGATGCTGGTGGCCTCGCGCACCCGCGCGCTGATCCTGGCCGATCTGGACCGCACCTGCGCCGCCCTGGCGGACCTGGCCGGCCGCCACCGCGCCACTCCCATGGCCGGGCGCACCCTCGCCCGGCAGGCGATGCCGACCACGTTCGGGCTCAAGGCCGCGGGCTGGCTGCTGGGCTGCCTGCAGGCCCGGCGGCGGCTGGCGGGGGTGGCGCTGCCGGTGCAGCTCGGCGGGGCCGCCGGGACCATGGCCGGGTACGGGGAGCGGGCCCTGGACCTGCTGTCGCTGTACGCCGAGGAGACCGGGCTGGCCGAGCCGGTGCTGCCCTGGCACACCGTCCGCACCCCGGTGGTGGAGCTGGGGTCGGCGCTGGCGCAGGCCGCCGGGGCGCTCGGCAAGATCGGCACCGATGTGACGCTGCTGGCCCAGTCCGAGATCGGCGAGGTGGCCGAGCCCGCCGCGCCCGGCCGGGGCGGCTCGTCGGCCATGCCGCACAAGCGCAACCCGGTGCTGGCGACGATGATCCGTTCCGCCGCGCTGCAGGTCCCCGCCCTGGTGTCGGTGCTGCTGACCGCGCAGGGCGGGGCGGCCCAGGAGCGCCCGGCGGGGGAGTGGCACGCCGAATGGCAGCCGCTGCGCGACTGCCTGCGACTGACCGGCGGGGCCGCCGCGACCGCCGCCGAGCTGGCCGAGGGGCTGGAGGTCCTCCCCGAGCGGATGAAGGAGAACCTGGACCGGCTGCTGACCGTCCTCGACGAGCACGGCTCCGACACCGGCGTGGGCTCCGCCCCCGACCTGGTGGACCGGGCGCTGGTGGAGTGGCGGGCGGAAGGCGGTGTCGCCGCCCCATGACCACGGCCGCGCCGCCCCGCCGTCCGATCGGGGTCACCGCCAAGGTCATCGCGATCCTGGAGGCGTTCACCGGGGAGCCGCCCGGCGACGGCGGGCTCACCCTCACCGAGATCTGCTGGCGGGCGGGGCTGCCGCTGGCAACCGGGCACCGGCTGGTGGGCGAGCTGACCGCCGGGGGTTCCTGGAGCGCTCGGCCGACGGCGCCTACCGGGTCGGGCTGCGGCTGTGGCGCATCGCCGCCCGGGCCCCGGCCGTCGCCGGGCTGCGCGAGCTGGCCCTGCCGCACATGACGGACCTGTACGCCGCCACCCGGGAGAACGTCCAGCTCGCCGTGCTGCGCGAGGGGCGCGCGCTGTGCCTCGAACGGCTGCGCGGCCCGCGCTCGGTCCCGATCGTCGCCCGGGCCGGCGCCGAGCTGCCGCTGCACGCCACCGGGGTCGGCAAGGTCCTGCTGGCGTTCGCCGACCCGGCCCGCCGGGAGGAGATCATCTCCGCGGGCCTGTCCGCGCACACCGCCCGCACCGTCACCGACCCCGGCCGGCTGCGCTCGGAACTGGCCGAGGTCCGCCGCCGGGGCTATGCGATCACCCGCGAGGAGATGACGGCGGGCTCCTGCTCGGCGGCGGCGCCGGTCCGCGACGGATCCGGCCGGGTGATCGCGGCGCTCTCCCTGGTCGCCCGCAGCGGCGCCGCCGACCCGCGCCGGCTGGCCCCCGCCGTCCTGGCGGCCGCCCGGGCGCTGTCCCGCGACGTCGCCGAGGCCTGGGCGGACGCCCCCTGAACCGGGGCCGGGCGGGGGAGCGCCGGGCCCGCCGCCGCAGGGACGGGACCGGCCTGGCGCCGGGACGCCCTCGCCTCCCGCGGCGGGGCGGTCAGGAGCCCCAGACCTCCTCGGCGACCTCGACGATCAGGCGGAGCTTGGCGAACTGCTCCTCGCGGGTGAGGGCGTTGCCCTCGACGGTGGAGGAGAAGCCGCACTGGGGGGACAGGCAGATCTGTTCGATGGGGACGTAGCGGGACGCCTCCTCGATGCGGCGCTTGAGGTGGTCCTTGCTCTCCAGCTCGCCGCGCTTGGTGGTCACCAGGCCGAGGACGACGCACTTGCCCTTGGGCACGAAGCGCAGCGGCTCGAAGCCGCCGGAGCGCTCGTCGTCGTACTCCAGGAAGAAGCCGTCCACGTTCAGCTCGTTGAACAGCGCCTCGGCGACGAAGTCGTAGCCGCCCTCGGCGGTCCACGAGGAGCGGAAGTTGCCGCGGCACATGTGGGTGGTGACCGCCATGCCCTCGGGACGGGCGGCCAGCGCCTCGTTGAGCTGCTTGATGTAGCGCAGGTGCAGGTGCTCGGCGTCGTCGCCGCGCTCGGCGATCATCCGGCGCTGCGCCGGGTCGTTCAGATACGCCAGGCTGGTGTCGTCGAACTGCAGGTAGCGGCAGCCCAGCTCGCCGAGCCGGCGGACCTGCTCGGCGTAGGCGGCCGACAGGTCGGCCCAGAACTCCTCGATGTCGGGGTAGACCTTCGGATCGATCGCGGCCGGACCGCCCCGGTAGTGGACCATGTTCGGGGAGGGGATGGTCAGCTTGGGGGTCATGCCGGTGCCGGCCAGCTCGTCGCGCAGGAAGGTGAACGCGTCGGCGAAGATCGTCTCCTCCAGCCGCACCTTGTCGTGCACCTGCAGCGCGGCGGTGGTGAACTCGATGTCGCCCTCGGCGTTGTGGAAGGTCACCTTGATCTGCTCCTCGGCGGGGCTGATCCCGCCGAGGCTGTAGATGAAGTCCATGTGCCAGGAGGTGCGGCGGAACTCGCCGTCGGTGGCCGACTGCAGGCCCGCCTCCCGCTGCAGCGCGATCGCCTCGCGGATCGCGGCGTCCTCGATCTCGCGGAGCCGGGCCCGGTCGATCCGCCCGGCGGCGGCGTCGGCCCGCGCCGCCAGCAGTTCCGGCGGACGCAGCAGGCTTCCGACATGGTCGGCGCGGAACGGCGGGGTCTGGCGCATGACGGTCTCCTTCGACGCGCGAGGTGGCTGGGGCGCCCCGATCGGACACGACGAATCTAGGCACGCATGTCACGGCCGTCAATGATGTGACGAATGTCGGTAAGGGACGGGAAGCGGTTCCCGTCCCCGGGCGCTTCGTCGTGCATTCCCGGCGGGGAGCACGTGAAAGACCTTCACCGGCCTTTGTCGGAGCGGTAGAACCCTGCGCTTCGAGAGATCATCGTGTTGAGTACGGTGCGAAACGGGCGAAGGCGGCGAAGCGTGAGGGTGGCCAGGAGGACGACCGGGCGGGGGAACGGACGAGGCGCAGAGCGGCGCTCAGTGCGGGCGATGCGGACCGCCGCGCCGTGGGCGGTCGGCGGGCTCACCGCCGTGGCCACCGCGCTGTCCATGGCCCTGGACGTGGTGTCGCTGTCCTTCCAGGGCCAGGCGGCGGTCATGGCCGGGGCGGCCGTGGTGGCGGGGGCGGTCGCCTGGCTCACCCAGCGCGACGCCCGGCCGCGGCCTCGAGGGCCCGCTCCGGCCGCGGCCGAGAACGCCCCGCCGGCTCAGCTCCCGCCGGTGATCTCCCATTTCACCGGCCGGGACGCGTTGCTGGCGGAGCTGCACGAGCTGTTCGCCGACACCTCCCCGCGCCGCCTGGCCAGGGCCTCCGCCCGCACCGCGCCGCACGTGGTGTCGGTCCACGGCCCCGCCGGCGTCGGCAAGTCCGCGCTGGTCACCCGGTTCGCCCACGAGATCGCCGACCGCTATCCGGACGGCCAGCTGTACTTCGACCTGCGCGGCGGCCGGGAGGCCCGGGTCCGACCCGAGGAGGTGCTGATCGGCTTCCTGCTGGCGCTGGGGGTCCGGCTGACCACCGACCCCGGCGGGCTGCCCGAGCTGCAGAAGCTGTGGTGGAGCTGGGCGCGCGGCAAGCGGATCCTGGTCTTTTTGGACAACGCCTGGGACGCCGAGCAGGTGGAGGCGATCATCCCGCCCGAGCCGCGCTGCGCCGTACTGGTCACCTCCCGCCAGCCGTTGTACCTGCGCAACACCCACGACCTGCGGCTGGAGGGGTTCACCCAGTCGCAGGGCATCGAGCTGCTGGCCCGGCTGGCCGGGGACGAACGGGTGGCCGCCGACCTGCCCGCCGCGGTGGACGTGGTGGAGCTGTGCGGGCACCTGCCGCTGGCGATCAGCATCTGTGGAGGGCGGCTCGCCGCCCGCGCCTCCTGGACGCTGCGCGAGATGGCCGACCGGCTGGCCGACGAGAGCCGCGACCGGCTGGACGAGCTGGAGGTCGCCGAGCAGAGCGACAAGAGCGTCCGCGCCTCGCTGCGGCTGTCATACGAGGACTGCACCGCCGCGCAACGGCGGCTGCTGCGCTCTTTCGCCCTGCTGGACGCCCCCGACGTGCAGGGCTGGGCGGCGGGGGAGCTGCTGGAGGCGTCCCCGCTGGAGGGCGAGGACCTGCTGGAGGCCCTGGTCGACGCCCAGCTGGTGGAGTACTCCGGCCGGGACGCCACCGGCGCGACCCGCTACCGGATGCACGACCTGGTCCGCCTGTTCGCCCGGGAACGGGCCGAGCAGGAGGACACGCCCGAGCGGCGCCGCCGGGCGGTGGAACGGGTGATCGACGGGTACCGGGAGCGCGCCGAGCGGATGGCCGCCGCCCGCTGGCCGCAGGACTGGCAGCGGCACGCCCGCCGCCGGCCCCCCGCCCCCGGCGAGGCGACCCCGATGGACTGGCTGACCAGCGAGCGTCTGGCGCTGCTGGCCCTCCTCGGGCAGGCCGCCGAGCTGGAGGCGTGGACGCTGGTGTGGCGGCTGGGCCGGGCGGCGTGCTCGCTGTTCCACTCCCTGCGGGTGTTCTGGCAGGAGTGGCGGGACGTCGCCGAGCTGACCTGCCGGGCCGCCCGGCGGCTGGACGACCCCCGCTCCCTGGGCATCGCGCTGCTGGAACGGGCGGCCGTGCTCGGCGGCCAGGGCCGGCCCGGCCCCGCCGAGGCCGACGCCCGCCGGGCCTTGGGACTGTTCGAGGAGCTGCGGGAGGACTGGTGGACCGCCCGGGCGCTGCGGGAGGTCGGCATGACGCTGCGCAACGCCGGCAACCTGGACGAGGCCCAGCGGTACTTCGAACGCGCCATCGAGGCCTTCCGGGAGGACGGCGACCGGTGGTGGCTCGCCCGCACCCAGCGCAACCTCGGCGAGCTGCGGCTGGAGCAGCGCCGCTACACCGAGGCCCGCGGGCTGCTGGAACAGGCGCTGGCGACGTTCCAGGCCAACGGCCATGCCTACTCCCATGCCCAGGCGCTGCGCGCCCTCGGCGAGGTGATGGCCGCCGAGGCCCGCGACCTGGCCGCCCAGGGGCGGACCCGGCAGGCCGAGAGCGGGTTCGCCCAGGCCGCCGCGGTCCTGGAACGGGCCGCGAAGACCTTCCGGCTCCGGCATGAGCAGTGGGAGGAGGCCCGCTGCCTGCGCGCCGCCGGGGAGGTCGGCGACCCCCGCAACGGACCGCGGGAGCTGGCGCACGTCTCCCGCGCCGAGGAGATGCTGGTCGCGCTCGGCGACGCCTGGGGGGTGGCGCGCACCCGGCTGTCGGTCGGCCGCGCTCTGGACAGGCTGGGCCGCAGGGACGAGGCGGTGACGGCCGTCGAATCGGCGATTGAATCCTTCCGCTCGTTGGAAGACCGCTGGTGGCAGGCGCGCGCCCTGCGTACGTTGGCCGAGGTGCTGCTGGACGCGGGACGCGCCGAGCGGGCCGTCCGCCCCGCCGGTGAGGCGCTGGAGATCCACCGCGCGCTCGGCGACGAGGCGGGCGCGGCACAGGCCCAGGCCGTGCTCGACCGGGCGCTCGGCGCCCGGTGAGGCAGAGGGAAGGCATCCCGACCAGGGAGGACGCATGGTTCACGAGGTCCGCGGCGTGGTGGCCGAGGCCAAAGGGCGGCCGGTCTCCATCGAGACGGTGCTGGTCCCCGACCCCGGTCCCGGCGAGGCGCTGGTGCGGGTGCAGGCCTGCGGGGTGTGCCACACCGACCTGCACTACCGCGAAGGCGGCATCAACGACGAGTTCCCCTTCCTGCTCGGCCACGAGGCCGCCGGGACGGTCGAGGCGGTGGGGGAGGACGTCACCGAGGTCGCGCCCGGGGACTATGTGATCCTCAACTGGCGGGCGGTGTGCGGACGGTGCCGCGCCTGCCTGCGCGGCCGCCCCTGGTACTGCTTCGACACCCACAACGCCGCACAGAAGATGACCCTCGCCGACGGCACCGAGCTGTCGCCCGCCCTGGGCATCGGCGCGTTCGCGGAGAAGACGCTGGTCGCGGCGGGGCAGTGCACCAAGGTGGACCCGGCCGCCGACCCGGCCGCGGCGGGCCTGCTGGGCTGCGGGGTGATGGCCGGCATCGGCGCCGCCATCAACACCGGCGGGGTGACCCGGGGCGACAGCGTCGCGGTGATCGGCTGCGGCGGCGTGGGCGACGCGGCGATCGCGGGCGCCCGGCTGGCCGGCGCGGCCAAGATCATCGCCGTCGACGTGGACGACCGCAAGCTGGAGTGGGCCAAGGGCTTCGGCGCCACCCACACCGTCAACTCCGCCCGCACCGATCCGGTGGCGGCGATCCGCGAACTGACCGGCGGGTTCGGCGCGGACGTGGTGATCGAGGCCGTCGGCCGCCCCGAGACCTACGAGCAGGCCTTCTACGCCCGGGACCTGGCCGGGACCGTGGTGCTGGTGGGCGTCCCGACCCCGGAGATGACGATCGAGCTCCCGCTGCTGGAGGTCTTCGGCCGCGGCGGAGCGCTCAAGTCCTCCTGGTACGGCGACTGCCTGCCCTCCCGCGACTTCCCGATGCTCATCGACCTGTACCGGCAGGGCCGCCTGGACCTGGACGCGTTCGTCACCGAGCGGATCGGGCTGGAGGACGTGGAGGCGGCGTTCGAGAAGATGCACGCGGGCGAGGTGCTGCGATCGGTGGTGATCCTGTGAGCGTCGAGCGCATCGTCACCTCGGGCCAGTTCACCTTGGACGGCGGCGTCTGGGACGTCGACAACAACGTCTGGCTGGTCGGCGACGACCGCGAGGTCGTGGTGATCGACGCCGCCCACGACGCCGCCGCCATCGCCGCCGCGGTCGGCGACCGGGAGCTGAAGGCGATCGTGTGCACCCACGCCCACAACGACCACATCAACGCCGCCGCGGACCTGGCCGACCGGTCCGGCGCGCCGATCCTGCTGCACCCGGCGGACGCCCCGCTGTGGGAGATGGTCTACCCGGACCGCCGACCCGACCGGGACCTGGCCGACGGCGACGAGATCACCGTCGCCGGCCTCGCCCTGCGCGTCCTGCACACCCCCGGCCACGCCCCCGGCGCGGTCTGCCTGCACGCCCCGGACCTGGCCACCGTGTTCACCGGCGACACCCTGTTCAAGGGAGGGCCGGGGGCGACGGGACGGTCCTTCTCGGACTTCGGGACGATCATCACTTCGATCCGGGAACGGCTGCTCACCCTGCCCGGCGAGACGGTCGTGCGGACCGGGCACGGCGAGGACACCTCGATCGGGGCCGAGGCGCCGCATCTGGAGGAGTGGATCGCCCGAGGCCGCTGACGCGCCGCGCACCGCGGTCCGGGCGCCGGTCGGCGAGGGCGCGCGTGTGCGCCGACGACCGCGTCGAGGTCTCCCGCCGTCGGGCCGGTGCGGTCCCGGCGGGGCGGGGGAGGGCGTTTGAAATGTCCGTGATGCGGTAGTCGGTGATGGTGTTCATGCTGAGGCTTCCGGGGGTGTACCGACCGCAGGGCGATACCGCCCTGCTGCTGGAGACCTTGCGCGAAGCGGCGATCCCCCCGGGTGCGCGGGTGCTGGACCTGTGCACCGGCACGGGCGCGATCGCCGTGGCCGCCGCCTTGTGGGGCGCGCGGCACGTCACCGCCGTCGACGTCTCCCGCCGCGCCGTGCTCACCGCCCGCGCCAACGCCGTGGCGCGCCGCGTGCCGGTCCGCGTGCTGCGCGGCGACCTGACCGAGCCGGTCGCCGGGGAACGCTTCGACCTGATCACCGCCAACCCGCCGTACGTTCCCTGCCCCGACCCCGGACCGCCGCGCCGCGGCGCGGCCCGCGCCTGGGCCGGCGGCCCTCGCGGCCGATTACAGCTGGACCGGTTGTGCGCCTCCGCTCCGGCGCTGCTGAATCCCGGCGGGACGATGCTGGTGGTGCACTCGGCCCTGTGCGGCGTGCGACAGACCTTGGAGGCGTTGCGCGGCCACGGGCTCAAGGCGTCGGTGGCGGCCCGGCGGCGCGAGCCGTTCGGCCCGGTCATGCGCGCCCGCACGGCCGAGCTGGAGGAGGCCGGGCTGATCCGGCGCGGGCAGCGTCACGAGGAGCTGGTGGTGATCCGTGCCGACCGAATCGAATGCCGCGGCTGAGCCGCGCCGCGTCCTCATCGAACCCGGCGGCCCCCTCCTGGTGGAGGGGCCGGTCGAGATCGTGCTGGAGGACGGCGAGACCATGATCTGCGATCGCTTCATGGTGGCGTTGTGCACCTGCCGGCGCAGCCGTCGCCATCCGCTCTGCGACACCAGCCATCGCCGCCGCAGGCGGCCGGAGGGCTGACGATCGCCCCTCCGAGACGATCCCTTCCCCCGGGAGGTCCTCCCTGCAGGGCGGTCACCCCTCCAGCGGGTGCAGCAACGAGGTCCTCCCCGCCCGCCAGCGCTCCAGCACGTGCTCCCCGAACCGCTCCTCCAGCAGTTCGGTGGCCTGCACCCCGAACACCACGTCGGCGGCCAGGCCGGGCTCCCGGCGCAGCAGGTCCCCGATCACCTCGTGGCGCAACACCTGCTCGTGCACCGCGTCCGCCTCGATGTGCTCGGTGTAGAAGGTCGTGCCGCGCCTCCCCACGCCCAGCCGCCGCAGCGCGGCGGCCATCCGGGCGGCGGCGGGCGCGGTGGTGACCTCGGCCGCCGCGAAGTGCCCCACCATCGCACCGCGCAGCGCGCGGTGCAGTCCGAACAGCGACATCATGTTCACCGTCGCCAGCATCACCGCCGGGACGACGTCCAGATACCGCAGGTAGCCGTTGTCGAGGCCGACCTCGTCCATCAGGTCCGCGTACAGCCGCGAGTGCATCCGCGTGAAGCGCCCGCCGCCGTACTCGTCGAACTCCACCGCCACCAGCGACGCCTTGGCCTGTCCCTGCAGCCGGGGGATCACCAGCGCGTGCGGATCGGCCTCCTTGTGGTGGTAGACCGACCGGTGCACCAGGTACTCCCGCAGCTGCCACCACCGGCCCTCGTCCCGCAGGAAGTCCGCGACGCCTCGGCCGTCGACCGGTTCGACCAGCAGATCCGCCAGCACGCCGTCCACGTCGTCGCCGCCGGGCGTCCGGGCCCGCAACTCGGCCAGGAACGCCTCCTCCAGGGCCGCCCGCAGCCGCAGCAGCGCCGGATCCCACTCCCACCGCGGATCCACCCCCCGGAATCCCCGGTAGTGCAGCTCGTAGGCGACCTGGAGGGCCAGCTGCACGTCCTCGCCCAGCGGGTCGGCGTCGCCGGCGCCGGCCGGGAACCTCGCGCTCCCCGGCGCCGACCGCAACGCCGCGGTCACCGCCTCCGACACCGGGCCGCGCGGCGCGGGAAGGGCGCATCCGGTGTCCGGGGCACGAGCGACATCGGCGGTCATCATGTCTCCGTTCGTCACCTTCGTCCGGCGATGCTGCCTACCCGTTCCCCCGGGGACCATGCGCCCTGCACGGTCTGCGCGATCAGCATCGCCGTCACCGCCGGGACGCCTCCGCCGCGGGCCGCCCGGCGCTGTCGCTCCGCCCCCGTGCCCTCCCGGCGGAGCACGGCCAGCGCCGCCTCCGCCTCGGTCAGATCCCCGGTCTCCTCCAGGTGGGGCCGGACGTGGGCGATCAGGTCCTCCACCAGGAGGGCGGCGGGGACGCGGACCCGCCGCACCGGGTCCACCCCCGGCCCCTCCAGCCCGTATCGGGCCGCCGACCACAGCGCCGCCGCGCACACCTGATCGTCGACCCGCGGCGCCTCCCGGCCCGCCGCCAGCTCCGCCAGGGCGCGGCGGACCAGGGCGCGGGTCAGCACCGCCTGCAACACCGCCTCGTCCACGGTCGCGGCGGCGTCGGCGGCCCGGACCTCCACGGTCGGCAGATGCGGCGAGGGGCGGGCCAGCCAGAACGTCATCGCCGGATCGGCCAGCGCCCCGGCCTCCACCAGCAGCCCCACCCGCCGGTCGTGGTCGGCCGCGTCACGGGACCACGGCGGCACCCCCGACCCGGGGAAGCGGGCCTGCTCCATCATCCGCCAGCTCGCATACCCGGTGTCCCGGCCCCGGTCGAACGGCGAGTTCGCCGACAACGCCACCAGCACGGGCAGCCACGGCCGCAGATGGTTGACCACGGCCACCGCCGTCTCCCGGTCCGCCACGCCGATGTGCACATGACAGCCGCACGCCTGATAGCCGGCCACGACACCGGCGTGCAGCTCGGCGATGCGCGCGAACCGCCCGCCCTCGGTGAACGGCGGATCCGGGCAGGCCGCCACCGGCGTGCCCGTGGAGATCGGCCGCAGCCCCTCCGCCGCGGCAGCCTCGGCCAGCCGCGCCCGCCCCGCACGGAGCTGGCGCCGCAGCTCGGCCGGCCCGGCGCACACCCCCGTCACCGCCTCCGCCTGCGTCCGCAGCAGCTCGGCGTGGAATCCGGCGCCCGGCGCGTGCGGCGGCCGCCGGTTCGCCCGGGCCAGGACGCGCGGGGCCGCGGGCACCGTCCGGCCGCTCCCCGGGTCCACGAGGAGGAACTCCTCCTCCACGCCCATGGTCGTTCCGGACACTCCGCGCCTCCCGCTGATCGGCGAGCGGGTCCTACCCCGCCGAGAGCGTGCCAACCGGTGTCCGCGGGCGGCCGTCCGGGCGGCTCGGATCCCGCCGGCCGGTCGCGCCCGCCGCGGAGGGACGGGCCCCCTCCCCGGGCGCGCCGTCGACCGTCCGGGCCGCCGGATCCCGATGCGCCGCCGGACCCCGCCGGTGACTCCGACAGGGCTTTTTCAGAGCGGGTCGTCGGACGAGCCTGTTGTCAGCCGCCCGGGTACGCTCGGCGCATTTCGCGTTTTTTGAGAATGTGTCGCCGTTCACGCTGGTCCATATTGTGACGTGAACTGGTCCGGTTCGCGGCCCGGTGAGGGAGCGGGCGGGGCAAAAAACTGAAAAATCGGTGATCTCGGTCCCTTCGTTCGCGGGATTCCCTGTTGTGACCTGCGTCGTCGCCGGGATGCGAGGGGACGGCGGAGGGTTTCGACATTAAGAGTTTTGTCGCCGGTCCGGCATGATCGCGCAGATCATCGGCCGCTTGGTGAATTCCCCCGTGCGCCGGGCGGCGAGGGGAGGAACTTCACAGACGATCACTCTGGCGCGTACACGGACGGTTACCGCAAGATAAGTGCGGCGGTCGACGGTTTCTGGAGTTGTGTATGACGCAGCAGACCGAAGGGCCGGGGGCGATTCTCGACGATGTGCTGCGCACGGGCCCTTTCGACCGTGCGCTGCACCTGGCGATCCAGGCGCGGGGACTGAGCCTGGAACGCATCCACGCACGCCTGCGCGATCGCGGCGTGCACGTCAGCGTGGCGAGCCTGAGCTATTGGCAGCGCGGGCGGTGCCGTCCCGAGCGCCGCCAGTCGTTGCGGGCGATAGAGGAGCTGGAGGAGATCCTCGGGCTGCCCCCCAAGTCCTTGATCACGCTGCTGGGACCGCGCCGCCCCCGCGGCCGCTGGCTGGGCAAGACGTCCGGGGCGTCGTCCTCCCCGGACCTGTGCGCGACCCACCCGGGGCTGCGTCCGCTGCTCGGCGACATCGGCGATCCGGCCGACGGGCGGCTGGAGACGCTCAGCCATCACGAGATCTACACCGTCGGCCCCGATCACCGGGAACGCTCGGCCCGCTCCCGGATCGTGTTCCGGGCCCGGCGCGACGGCGTGGACCGGTACGTGGCGGTCCACCGCTGTGAGGGCGGGCCGCCGCCGGACGGGTTCAGCAGCGAGATGTGCCGGGTGGGACGGGTGCGGGTCGGGCCGAAGGACGGGCTGACCGCGGTCGAGCTGCTGTTCGACCGTCCGCTGGCGGCGGGGGAGACCTATGTGGTGGAGTACGAGTTCTCCTGCGGCGGCGGACAGCCGGTGGCCCACCGGTACGTGCGCGGGTTCCGCTTCCCCGTCCGTGAATACCTGCTGCAGGTCCGGTTCGCCCCGGAGGCGACCCCTCGGCGCTGCTTTCGGGTCCGGCAGCCCGCCGTCGAGGCCGCCCGCGCCGACGACCAGGCGCTGCGGCTCACCACCTGGGACACGGTCCACCTGATCGAGCACCGACTTCAGCCCGGGGTGTACGGCATCCGCTGGGACTGGACCTGACCCTGCAGAGGCCCCGGGGAGGGCCGGTCAGCGCAGCGGGGCCGTCGGTCCGTCCGGACGCTCGCGGCGGGCCCGCACCACCGACTCGGCCAGCTCGGCCACGTCCTCCTCCGGCAGCCTCCGGTAGCCGTCGGCGGTGACCACCGCGATCACCGGGAAGATCCGGCGGACCAGGTCGGGGCCGGAGGTCGCCGCGTCGTCCTCGGCGGCGTCGTACAGCGCCTGCACGCACACCGTCGCGGCGTCCTCCTCGCCCATGTCCGGGCGGTAGAGCTTCTTGAGGGCGCCGCGGGCGAACGGCGCCCCCGAGCCGTCGGCGTGGTGGTCCCGCGCCTCCTGCGGCATTCCGGTGATGTCATAGGTGTAGATCCGGCCCACGCCGGCGTCGAGGTCGTACCCGGCGAACAGCGGCACCACGGCCATCCCCTGCATGGCCATCCCGAGGTTGGCCCGCACGATCGCGCCGAGCCGACGCGTCTTGCCCGGCAGCGACAACGGGACCGACTGCAGCTTCTCGTAGTGCTCCAGCTCCACCTGCAGCAGCCGGATCAGCTCCAGGCCCAGCCCCACGGTCCCGGCCATCGCCACCGCCGAGTGCTCGTCGGCCGGATAGACCTTCTCCAGGTCCTTTTGAGCGATCAGGTTCCCCGCGGTGGCCCGACGGTCGCCCGCCATCATCACACCGTCCCGGTAGCGCAGCGCGAGGATGGTGGTGCCGTGCGGCAGGTCGGGGGCGTCCTTGATCCGGTTGATCGGCAGCAGCTCGGGGGCCGACCTGGTGATCAGGTCGACGAATGAGGTGGTGTCGACGGCGAAGAACTCCGCGGGAAGACCCCGACCGCCGTCACCCGGACCGTGCATGCCGTCTCCTCCTCGTCGTCACGCCGTCGTCCCGATCTTCGCACGGCCGGTGGGCGGTCGCATCCGCACGCCCCGTCATCGGCGCATGGCGAACGCCGCTCCCAGGTACACCGGCGCGGCCAGGCAGAAGATCAGCCACGGCCCGGCCCACGGGGAGGTCGCCGCGTACCCGGCGAAGGCGGCGATCCCCACCAGCTCCGCTCCCAGCCCGGCCAGCGAGGTCACCGTGGCGCGGGTCCGGTCCGGCACCTGCTCTTGCAGGCGCGCCTGCGTCGTGGCGATCGCCCACCGGAACGCCGCGTACGCCGCCGCGATCGGGGCGAACCCCGCCGGGCTCCGCGCCGCCGCCCCGGTCGCCGCCACCTCGGCGGTGACGCGGACCGCCTCGGCCCGGCCCGCCAGCCGGGGGTAGCGGCCGGCGGCGCCCAGCCGGACCGTCTCCTCATGGACCAGGGCCTCCAGGGCGCCGGAGCGCATCGCCGTGCCCGCGCCCCACAGCACGAACCCGGCCGCGAACGCCGGGTACGACGGCGCGAACGTCCACATCGCGAACCCGCACGCCGCCACCGGCGGTGAGCAGACCACCAGGCGCCGGCGGGAGAACCGGTCGGCCCACAGCCCCGAGGGCACCTCGAGGAGGACCGTGGTGAGCGACCACAGGACGAACAGCGAGGAGATCTGGGCATCGCTCAGCCCGGCCCGCGCGAACAGCACGGCGTAGAGCGGATACAGCAGGATGAAGTCCTCGCACCACGCGTAGGCGTACAGCCGCGCGGCGAGTCGGGACTCCGGCGAGGGTCATTGTCGGCGTCGCATGTCCGTACTGTAACCCGCCGCGGCGGAGTGGGGCGATGGACATCGTCCATCAATTTCGTGCTTGGTTAACTTAATTTTTCGTTCTTGCCCTCCTGTGTGGTTATTCATCACGATTTGGCGTGATCCAGGGACGGCCAACCCGGGTCCGTCCCTCCCCGCGCAGGAGGCACAGTGAGGATGAGATCCGTCCGCTTCTCCGCTCTGATCGGCGCCGTCGGCATGGCGACCACCGCGCTGCTGGCCGCCCCGGCCGAGGCCGCGGCGGCGCCGTCCGACCCCGCCGCGCTGGCCGAGACCCTGGCCGACCGGCTGGGCTCCCGGTCCGCCGGCTCCTACCTGGACCGCGACGGCAAGCTGGTCGTCACGGTCGCCGACGACGGCGCCGCCCAGGTCGTCCGCCGGGCCGGCGCGGTGCCCCGCAAGGTCGCCCGCAGCGGCGCCGACCTGGAGAAGATCACCGCCGCGTTCGAGCGCTCCCTCGACGTGCCCGGGACCGCCTGGGCCGTGCACCCAGACAGCAACCAGGTCGTGCTGTCGGTCGACGAGTCGGTCACCGGGGCCAAGCTGGCCAAGGTCCGCGCCATGGCCGCCCGCTACGGCGACGCCGTCCGCCTCGAGTACGTGCCCGGGACGTTCCGCACCACCATCGCCGGCGGCCAGGCCATCTACGCCGGCGGCGGCCGATGCTCCCTGGGCTTCAACGTGCGCAGCGGCAGCACCTACTACTTCCTGACCGCCGGCCACTGCACCGCCGTCGGCTCGACCTGGTACGCCAACTCCAGCCTGACCACCGTGCTCGGCACCCGGGCCGGCAGCAGCTTCCCGGGCAACGACTACGGCATCGTCCGGTACACCAACGACGGCATCGCCAAGCCCGGCACCGTGTACCTGTACGGCGGCGGCGAGCGCGACATCACCGGCGCGGCCAACCCGGTCGTCGGCCAGAGCGTCCAGCGCAGCGGCAGCACCACCGGCCTGCGCAGCGGCCAGGTGACCGCGCTCAACCAGACCGTCCGTTACGCCGAGGGCACCGTGTCCGGCCTGATCCGCACCACCGTGTGCGCCGAGCCCGGCGACAGCGGCGGTCCGCTGTTCTCCGGCAACACCGCGCTCGGCCTGACCTCCGGCGGCAGCGGCAACTGCACCGTGGGCGGGACGACCTTCTTCCAGCCCGTGGTCGAGGCCCTGAACGCCTACGGCGTGAGCATCTACTGACGCTCTGCCGACACGTCCGCCGACGTCCGTCGGCGTCGACGACGCACCCGGCCGGCCGCGTCCCCGCCCGCGGCCGGCCGGTCCGCGTTGCGGCCGGTGACGGCCGGCCCCGCCGCGCCCGCGCCTCCGGCCGGCGACCCCGCGGCGACCCGGAGGCGGTGTGCGCCTCCGGAGGGATCCGATGGAAGACTGGAAGCGGCCCGCCGACGCTGGCCGACCTCGAGACCCCGTGGGAGGACAGGTGTGACAGCGACGCAGCCGAACCCCAGGCCGTCGTCCGAGGGCGGGCGCGTGCACGACCTGCGGCAGAGCGGCCCGACGGTGCTGCGGATGCTGCTCGGCGGCCGGCTGCGCCGGCTGCGCGAGGCCCGGGGCATCTCCCGGGAACAGGCCGGATACGCCATCCGCGCCTCCGGCTCCAAGATCAGCAGGATGGAGCTGGGACGGGTGGGCTTCAAGGAGCGCGACGTCGCCGACCTGCTCACCCTCTACGGCGTCGGCGACGAGGACGAGCGCGACGCCATGCTGGCCCTGGCCCGGGAGGCCAATCGGCCGGGCTGGTGGCAGGGCTTCACCGACATCCTGCCGTCCTGGTTCGAGGTCTACCTCGGGCTGGAGGAGGCCGCCGCCACGCTGCGCATCCACGAGACCCGGTTCGTGCCCGAACTGCTGCAGACCGAGGAGTACGCCAGGGCCGCCCAGACGCTCAGCCGCCCCGAGGCCTCGGCGGAGGAGATCGAGCGCCGGGTCAGCGTGCAGATGCGCCGCCAGCAGATCCTGGACCGGCCGGACGCCCCCCAGCTGTGGGCGGTGGTGGACGAGGCGGCGCTGCGCCGCCGGCCCGCCGGACCCGACGTGCAGCGCGCCCAGCTCGCCGCGCTGACCGAGGCGATCGGCCGGCGGAACGTCACCGTGCAGATCATCCCGGTGCGCCGCGGCGCGCTGGCCGCCGTCACCGGGTCGTTCACGCTGCTGCGGTTCGCCGAGCCCACCCTGCCCGACGTGGTCTACGTCGAGCAGCTGACCGGCGCGCTGTACGTGGACAAGCCCGCCGAGCTGGCGATCTACAAGCAGCGGCTGGACCGGTTGTGCGTGCAGGCGCTGCCGCCGGAGGCCACCGCGGACGTCCTCCGAGGCCTGCTGGCCGAGCTGGGCTGAGGCCTGAGGGCTCCGGCGCGGCCCGGGAGGAGGGAAGCGGGCCGTGGCGGCGGCCCCGCGGGGCCGCCGCCACGGGGGACGCCGGGTCAGGAGTCGGCCGAGGCGACCGGCAGATAGATCCGCCCGCCGGACCTGGTGAACTCCTCGGCCTTGGCCTTCATCCCCTCGGCCAGGGCCTCCTCCTCCGACAGCCCGCGCTCGGCGGCGAACTTCCGCACGTCCTGCGTGATCTTCATCGAGCAGAAGTGCGGCCCGCACATGGAGCAGAAGTGCGCCGTCTTGGCGGGGGCCGCCGGCAGCGTCTCATCGTGGAACGCCCGCGCGGTGTCGGGGTCCAGCGAGAGGTTGAACTGGTCCTCCCAGCGGAACTCGAACCGGGCGTCCGACAGCGCGTCGTCCCAGGCCTGCGCCCCGGGGTGGCCCTTGGCCAGGTCGGCGGCGTGGGCGGCGATCTTGTAGGCGATCACGCCGGCCTTGACGTCGTCCTTGTTCGGCAGCCCCAGATGCTCCTTGGGGGTGACGTAGCACAGCATCGCCGTGCCGTACCAGCCGATCATGGCCGCGCCGATGGCCGAGGTGATGTGGTCGTAGCCGGGCGCGATGTCGGTGGTCAGCGGGCCGAGGGTGTAGAACGGGGCGTCGTCGCACCACTGGCGCTGCAGCTCCACGTTCTCCTTGATCTTGTGCATCGGGACGTGGCCGGGCCCCTCGTTCATCACCTGGTTGTCGTACTCGGCCGCGATCCTGGTCAGCTCGCCCTGGGTGCGCAGCTCGGCGAGCTGGGCCTCGTCGTTGGCGTCATGGATCGATCCGGGCCGCAGCCCGTCGCCCAGCGACCAGGTGATGTCGTAGGCGGCGAAGATCTCGCACAGCTCCCGGAAGTGGGTGTAGAGGAAGTTCTCCTTGTGGTGCGCCAGGCACCAGGCCGCCATGATCGACCCGCCCCGGGAGACGATGCCGGTCTTGCGCCGGGTGGTCAGCGGAATGTACCGCAGCAGCACCGCGGCGTGCACCGTCATGTAGTCCACGCCCTGCTCGGCCTGCTCGATGACGGTGTCGCGGAAGACCTCCCAGGACAGGTCCGCCGGATTGCCGCCGACCTTCTCCAGCGCCTGATAGATCGGGACCGTTCCAACCGGCACGGGGGAGTTGCGCAGGATCCACTCCCGGGTGGTGTGGATGTCCCGCCCGGTGGACAGGTCCATGACCGTGTCCGCCCCCCAGCGGATCGCCCAGGTCATCTTCTCCACCTCCTCCTCGATGGAGGAGGCCACCGCCGAGTTGCCGATGTTGGCGTTCACCTTCACCAGGAAGTTCCGGCCGATGATCATCGGCTCCAGCTCCGGGTGGTTGACGTTGGCCGGCAGCACCGCCCGGCCCGCCGCCAGCTCCGAGCGCACGAACTCCGGGTCCACGCCCTCGCGCAACGCCACGAACTCCATCTCCGGAGTGATCTCGCCGCGCCGCGCGTACGCCCGTTGCGTCACCGCCCCGCCGGTGGAGCGCCGGGGCCGCCGAGGCGGGAACGCCCCCTGGTCCCGCAGCGGGTCGGTGGAGCGGCGGCCGTCGTCCTCGGGGCGCACCGGACGGCCGTCGTACTCGGCCGTGTCACCGCGCTCGGCGATCCACGTCGCCCGCAGCGGCGGCAGTCCGCGCCGCACGTCCACCTCGTGGTCGGGGTCGGTGTACGGGCCGGAGGTGTCGTACAGCACCACGGAGTCGCCGGTGCTGAGCAGCACCTCCTTCATCGGGACCCGCATGTCGGGGCGGGTGGGGCTGGTGAGGTACGTCTTGCGGGCAGCGGACACTGCGGATTCGGTCATGGCGGATCGACTACTCCCTACGCCGGCATTACCCGGTCAGGTTCCAGCGGTCTGCGGCCGTGTCAGCCGCACTCTCAGCCCGGTTCGCCAGGCTCCCGCGTCTTGCCGCCCCAGACGTTAACCCGCCTCCACCCCGTTGCGGCAAGCCCCGGTCATCAGGTAAAGGAGCGCCGCCGCGGTGGACCCGGCGACGATCTCGCCACGGGCGATCAGCTCGGGCACCGACTCCAGCGGCACCCAGGAGATCCGCTCGGCCTCCACGTCGGTCGGCTCTCCGGCGGGCTCGGCGCCCTCGGCGCGAAAAATGTGATGAATTCCATCCGTGAGTCCCGGAGAGGGGTGAATGTCGAGCAGATGATGGAGCGGTCCCGGCCGCCAGCCGGTCTCCTCCTCCAGCTCCCGGGCGGCGGTCGCGGCCGGGTCCTCACCCGGCTCCACCCGCCCTCCGGGGATCTCCCACCCCCAGCTGTCGGTGATGAATCGATGCCGCCAGATCAGCAGCGCACGGCCTCTCCCGTCCACGGCCACCACGCCGGCGGACGGCCGCACGCGCACCAGGTGATGGTCGAATCGGCGGCCGTCGGGAAGCTCGACGTCGGCCAGTCGAAGATCCAGCCACGGACTGGCGTAAATAGACCGTTCCCCGTGCAGCGTCCAGCGCATGGGGAGGGACGCTACCGGAGACCGGCCCGCTCCGGCGGGTAGGGTCGGGATCATCGGGACTGGAGGTGAGCTGGTGGAGGCGCCGGTCGAGCACGCCGCAGGGGCCGTGGACCGCGTGTGGACGGTGCCCAACGCGCTGAGCCTGGCCAGGCTGCTGGGCGTGCCGCTGTTCCTGTGGCTGGTGCTGGCCGGGCACGACTGGTGGGCACTGGGACTGCTGGCCGCCGCCGGCCTGTCGGACTGGCTGGACGGCAAACTGGCGCGGACGCTGGGGCAGATCAGCCGGCTGGGCGTGCTGCTGGACCCGGCCGCCGACCGCCTCTACATCCTGGCCACCCTGACCGGCCTGACCGTGCGGGAGATCATCCCGCTGTGGCTGACCCTGCTGCTGGTCGGTCGCGAAGCGGCCATCACCCCGATCGTCCCGGTGCTGCGCAGGCTCGGTTACAACGGCACGCTGCCGGTGCACATGGTGGGCAAGGCGGGCACCTTGTGCCTGCTGTACGCCTTCCCGCTGCTCCTGCTGGGCGACCACTCCGGCGCGGTGGCGACCGGAGCGAGGATCATCGGCTGGTCCTTCGCCATCTGGGGAACGGCGCTGTACTGGTGGGCGGCCGTCCTTTATTGGGTCCAGGTGCGGCAGCTGGTGCAGGCGGACCGCGCCGGCGCCCCGGGTCCCCCGCGCGGCGGCGGGTCGGGGCCGGACCCCGGACCTCAGGTCGGCTGAGCGAAGGGATCGCGACTCCATGAAGGCCGTAGTGATGGCGGGCGGAGAGGGAACCCGGCTGCGCCCGATGACCGCCAACCAACCCAAACCGCTGCTCCCGGTCATCAACCGGCCGATCATGGAACACGTGCTGCGGCTGCTCAAGCGGCACGGCCTCACCGAGACGGTGGTCACCGTGCAGTTCCTGGCCGCGCTGATCCGCAACTACTTCGGCGACGGCGAGGAGCTCGGCATGTCGCTGAGCTACGCCACCGAGGAGGTCCCCCTCGGCACCGCTGGCAGCGTCAAGAACGCCCAGGAGGCGCTGCGCGACGACCGGTTCCTGGTCATCTCCGGGGACGCGCTCACCGACATCGACCTGACCGACATGGTGCGCTTCCACGAGCGGAGCGGGGCGTTGGTCACCGTCGGCCTCAAGCGGGTGCCCAACCCGCTGGAGTTCGGGATCGTCATCGTCGACGAAGAGGGCCGCATCCAGCGGTTCCTGGAGAAGCCGACCTGGGGCCAGGTGTTCTCCGACACCGTCAACACCGGCATCTACGTCATGGAGCCCGAGGTCCTCGACCACGTCGCCGAGGGCATGCCGGTGGACTGGTCCGGCGACGTGTTCCCCAAGCTGCTCGCCGAGGGCGCCCCGCTGTACGGGTACGTCGCCGACTGCTACTGGGAGGACGTCGGCACCCACGACAGCTACCTCAAGGCCCAGGCCGACCTGCTGTCGGGCAAGGTCGACGTGGAGATCGACGGCTTCGAGGTCTCGCCTGGCGTGTGGATCGCCGAGGGCGCCGAGGTCGACCCCGAGGCGATCCTCAAAGGCCCCCTCTACATCGGGGACTACGCCAAGGTCGAGGCCGGGGTGGAGCTGCGCGAGTTCACCGTGCTCGGCAGCAACGTGGTGGTCAAGGAGGGCGCGTTCCTGCACCGCGCGGTGGTGCACGACAACGTGTTCGTCGGCCCGTCGGCCACGCTGCGCGGCTGCGTGATCGGCAAGAACACCGACGTGATGGCCGGCGCCCGGGTCGAGGAGGGCGCGGTCGTCGGCGACGAGTGCGTCATCGAGGCCGAGGCGTACGTCTCCAACGACGTCAAGGTCTACCCGTTCAAGACCATCGAGGCCGGCGCGGTGGTCAACACCAGCGTGATCTGGGAGTCGCGCGGCCAGCGCACCCTGTTCGGGCCGCGCGGGGTGTCCGGCCTGGTCAACGTGGAGATCACCCCCGAGCTGGCGGTCCGGCTGGCCAGCGCCTACGCCACCACCCTGCGCAAGGGCGCCACCGTCGTCACCGGCCGCGACGCCTCCCGCGCCGCCCGCACCCTCAAGCGCGCGATCATCAGCGCGCTCACCGCCAGCGCCATCAACGTCGCCGACCTGGAGGCGTGCACCCTGCCGGTGACCCGTTTCGAGACCGCCCGGGAGGACGCCGCCGGCGGCATCTACATCCGCACCACTCCCGGCGATCCGCAGGGCGTGGACATCCTCTTCCTGGACGCCGACGGCGCCGATCTGTCGCTGGCGGCGCAGCGCAAGCTGGAGCGGGTGTTCGGCCGCCAGGAGTTCCGCCGCGCCTTCCCCGGCGAGATCGCCCAGCTCAGCTACCCGGCCCGCACCCTGGAGACCTACACCCGCGACCTGCTCGACCGGGTCGACCGGCGCGGCGTCCGGGAGGCCGGGCTGAAGATCGTGCTGGACTGCGCCGGCGGCACCGCCTCGCTGGTGCTGCCCGGCCTGCTCGGCCTGATCGGGGTGGACGTGCTCACCATGAACAACCGGCTGGACGAGGCCAACCCCACCGAGACCCTCGCCGAGCGGATGCGGGACCTGCAGCGGTTGGGCGACCTGGTGTCCAGTTCACGGGCCGCGTTCGGCGTCCGGTTCGACCCGGTCGGCGAGCGGCTGTCGATGGTGAACGAGAACGGCGAGCTGATCGGCGACGACCGGGCGCTGCTGGTGTTCCTGGACCTGGTCGCCGCCGAGCGGCGCGGCGGCCGGGTGGCGCTGCCGGTCACCACCACCCGGGTCGCCGAGCGGGTCTGCCGCTTCCACGGCGTCCAGGTGGAGTGGATCTCCACCTCCCAGGACGCGCTGACCAAGGCGGCCGCCGCCCCGGATGTGATCTTCGCCGGGGACGGCCGGGGCGGGTTCGTGTTCCCCGAGTTCAGCAACACCGTCGACGGGATCGCCGGGTTCGTCCGGCTGGTCGGCCTGGTCGCCCGGACCCGGATGACCCTCTCCCAGATCGACGCGCGCATCCCCCAGGCGCACCTGCTGCGCCGCTCGGTGCCCACCCCGTGGGCGGCCAAGGGCGGGGTGATGCGCAGCGTCGTGGAGGCCGCCGGCCGCCGCACCATCGACACCACCGACGGGGTGCGGGTGGTGGAGGACGACGGCGGCTGGGTGCTGGTGCTGCCCGACCCGGCCGAGCCGGTCACCCACCTGTGGGCCGAGGCCGGCGACGACGACGCCGCCCAGGCCCTCCTGGAGGAGTGGGCCGCCGTGATCGAACGCGCCGGCTCCTGACCCTCTGCCGGGACCCGCCGGGGAACGGGGCTCGCAGGGAACCGGCGGCTCGCGGCCGGGCAACAACGGGTGTCCCGACCGAGAGCCGAAAGGCCATGACATGACCGAGACGAGCCGGACCTCGGAGGAGGCGGACGCCGACCTCATCGCCCGGTCCCGGCGTGAGCCCGAGGCGTTCGCCGAGCTCTTCCGGCGGCACGCCCCCGACATCACGCGCTACGTCACGCGCCGGCTCGGCGCGGACGCGGCCGAGGACGTGGTGGCCGAGACGTTCCTGACGGCGTTCCGGCAGCGCGCCCGCTACGACGTGGCACGCCCGGACGCGCGCCCGTGGCTGTACGGCATCGCCACCAACCTGATCGGCCGCCACGTCCGCACCGAGGTGCGACGGCTGCGCGCCCTGGAGCGCACCGGCGTCGACCCGGTGACCGCGCCGTTCACCGAGCGCAGCGACGAGCGGGTCAGTGCGGCGGCCGTGCGCCGCGCCCTGGCCGCCGCGCTGGCCGCCCTGCCCGCCGGGCACCGGGACGCGCTGCTGCTGGTCGCCTGGGGCGGCCTCAGCTACGAGGAGACCGCACAGGCCCTGGGGGTGCGCATCGGAACGGTGCGGTCCCGCATCAGCCGTGCCCGCAGCAGGATGCGCAGGGAACTCGGCGGCGCCGACCCCACCTCCCTCAGGCCGACCGTCAACGAGGAGCCCATCGGTGGATGAGATGACCCTTCTGGAGAACCTGCGTTCGGAGGTCCCGCCGCCGGAGTCGGCGGACCTCCGGCGGGTCGAGGAACGGCTGACGGCCGCCATCACCGGTTCCGCGGCCGCCGAACGCCCGCGCCGCCGGTCGTCGGTGCCGTTCCGCAGACCCGTCGTCCCGCTGGCCGCCGCCGGCACGGCCCTCGTGCTCCTCGGTGGCGCCCTCGCCGTCCGGGGAGAGGAGCCCGGCCCGAAGGGGCACGTCGTCCACGTGATGCCCAACCGCTCGGTGGAGGTGCTCGACCGTGCGGCCGAGGGCGTCTGGCGGCAGCGGGAGCTGCGCCCCGCCCCGGGCCAGTACCTGGTCTTCGAGACCGAGTCCATGGCCAGCGCCGAGGGCGCGGTGGGGGAGGACGGCGCCTACGGCCGGTACCTGCACCGGGGGCGCCGGAAGGTGTGGATGCCGGTGCAGGGCCGGTCGCTGGACGCCGTCGTCGTCGACACGGTGCTGCCGGCCAGGCGGTTCCCGGGCTACCCGCTGCCCGCCACGGCGCCCCGCACGACGCGCACCGGCCGGCCCGAGAGGCTGGTGGACTTCGATCAGCGCCCCGAGCACCTGCGCACCGACTACGCCTACCTGAGTCGGCTGCCGACCGACCCGCAGGGCATGTACCGGCACCTCTACACCGGCCTGGGCGAGGGCGAGGAGGCCCACCGGCAGGCGTGGTCGCGGGTGTGCGACCTGCTGTGCCAGGCCTACATGCCGGCCGCCCAGCGGGCCGCGCTGTTCCGGGCCGCCGGGGCCATCCCCGGCGTCACGGTGGTCCGGAACGCCGAGGACGGCATAGGCCGCAAGGGCGTCGCGGCCGCCCGCGTCGACCGCCTCACGGGCGAGCGCCGCGAGTACGTCTTCGACCCCGAGACCTACGACTTCCTCGGCGAGCGGAGCGTGGTGGTGGACGCCGCCGCGGCGGGGGCGCCGGTCGGCACCGTGGTGTCGTACTCGGTGGTGCTGAAGGCGGACGTCTCCGACAGCGCGCCGACCCCGCGGCCGCGGAGCTGACCCCGGTCCCGCGGCCGACGCGGGCGGCCGCGGGACCGGAGCGCCCTCCGCCGCGTTCCCCCTCGTCCCGGGCCGGCGGGCGATCGGCCCTCCTCGTCCTCCCTCGTCCTCGGCGGTCCCTCGCCCCGGTCTCCGCCGGCGCCTTCCGGACGGGACCGTGCGGCCCGGCGCCGTCGGCCTCCGCGGCCCGAGGCGCGACGATCACGGGATCCGGCCCGGGGCGGACCGCCCGTCCGGCGCGCCCGGCGCATGCCGTGCGGGCCGATGAGGGCGCCGGCCCGGCGCCGGGATCCCTTCGCCGCGGCCTCCCCCGGCGGGAAGTCCTCTCCCCGGGCCGTCCATGCCGTCGAGGAATGACGGTGCCCCAGCCGGGTAGCGCGGGGAACACCGGCCGTTCACCGATCACGGGGGGCACATGATGCGGACAACCGGTGAGACATCCGGCGAGGGAGCCCTCAGGCGGGCCTCGGTCGGCGACGCCGTCCGGCTGGGCGGCGCGCTGCTGGCGCCGTGGGACGGCGTCCGCGCGGCGCTGTGGGGGGACTGGCGCGCGGTGCGGCTGCGCCACCGCTATGGGCCGGGGCCGCTGCGGATCGCGCTGCCCGGCCGCCGTCCGGTGCTGGTGCTGACGCCGGATGACGCGCACCGCGTCCTGACCGCATCCGCCGAGTTCGCCCCGACGGACCTCACCGGCGAGGGCGGGATCCCCCGGCATCTGCTGCCCCACCGGGTGCCGGCGCCGCCGGGGGAGGACGCGGCGCGGCGCCGCGGTCTCGACGAGGAGGTGCTGGACGCCCATCAGCAGGTGCACCGGGCCGCCGGGCCGATGATGCTGCGGATCCAGCAGGAGGCGGCGCGGCTGCTGGAGACGGTCGCCGCCGACGGCGAGCTGACCTGGGGAGCCTACGCCGCCGCGTACCGGCGGCTGGCGCGCCGGCTGGTGCTCGGCGACGCGGCCCGCGACGACCGGATGCTCACCGACGCGTTCGGCGCGCTGCTGGCCGCGTCCGCGCCGGGCGCCCGGATCCGCGGCCGCGGGGCCGGCGCCGCGGCGGAGGAGGTCTTCCGAGGCCGGCTGCGGGCGCACATCGAGCGGGCCGAGCCCGAGAGCCTGGCCGGGCGGTTGACGCGCGAGTCGGCGGAGGGGGACGGGCATCGGCTGAGCCAGGTCGCCCGCTGGCTGTCGGGGTTCGGCGCGGCCGGGGTGACGGCGTACCGGACGCTGGTGCTGCTGGCCGCCCGTCCCGACCGGCTCGCCCGCGTCCGCGACGAGCTGTCGGGCCTGCACGCCGCCCATCCGCCGAGCCCGGTGTCGGTGCCGTATCTGCGGGCCTGTGCGCTGGAGGCGGCGCGGCTGTGGCCGGTCGTTCCGACGGTCTGGCGGCGGAGCGTCGCGGAGACCCGGTGGGGGGAGGCGACCCTGCCCGCCGGGTCGACCCTCTTGGTGGTGCTGCCGCTGTTCGGCCGGGACGGGGCGACGCTGCCGTACGCCGACCGGTTCGAGCCCGACGTCTGGCTGGACGGCCGGGCGGTGGAAGACGGCGTGGTCGCCCCGTTCGGGGCGGGCTCCGGACGGTGCCCGGGGGAGAGCCTGGCGCTGATGACGGTCACCTTGCTGCTGGCCGGTCTGCTGCGCGGGCACGAGCCGAGGCTGTCGCGGCGGCCGCGCGGCCTGGATCCCGGTCATCCGCTGCCCCGGATCCTCGATCACGGTGCGGTCCGGGTGGCCCTGGACCCGTTGCCGGCGCCGGTGGTCGGGCGCTGACCGGCCCCGTCGTCTGATCTACGATGTAAAGACGCCGGGTCCGATTTCGGCCAGGTTGTGCTCGCCGTAGGGGGAGCGTCCCGCGCGGCGGCATGGACCTGCGATCATTGACGAAGTAGCGTGGGGAGTCCCGGGTCCTTGTCTCGGTTGACCCTCCGGGCTCACCCGGCATAAGTTGCGGCAACCGTCATCGTGACGGGCGGAGTCGGGAAGAGCAGCGCGGGTCGTCGCGCTCGCGGAACGCGGGCGCGCCGGGGCACGCCGAAGGTAGGAGGCCGAGCCGATCAATGCCGAGCGTCTACTGCACGCAGTGCGGTCACGCCAATCCGGATGATGCCCGCTTCTGCTCCCAGTGCGGCACTCCGCTCACCCGGGGCGGACCGTCGCCCATGCCTCCGCGGGAGTCGCCTGGCGAGTCCACATCCACCATCTCGATCGCCGGGATCGAGGCCTACGAACCCGACGCCCAGCCGGCTGAGGACGCCGGCGTCGACCAGATCGCGGTCGAGCAGCTGCCGCCCGGCACCGCCCTGCTGGTGGTCAAGCGGGGTCCCAACGCCGGGAGCCGGTTCCTGCTGGACAAGGACCGCACCTCAGCCGGCCGCCACCCCGAGAGCGACATCTTCCTGGACGATGTCACCGTCTCGCGGCGGCACGCCGAGTTCGCCCGGCACGGCGGCACCTTCTCGGTCCGCGACGTGGGCAGCCTGAACGGCACCTACGTCAACCGCCGTCGCATCGATCAGGCCGGGCTGTCGGGCGGCGATGAGGTGCAGATCGGCAAGTTCCGGCTGGTGTTCCTCACCAACCCGCAGCACCAGGGCTGAGGGCGTCCGCGGCGAGGTGTGACAGGGGCATGAGCGAGCCGCGAACAGAGCCAGCGGCACGGCGGGCGGGGCCCACCGGCCCGCCGTGGACACGCTCCGGAGGAGGCCGGTGAGCGCACAGCCCGTCCGGCGAACGATGACGATCGGGGACGCCCTGGCGCTGCTGCGCCCCGAGTTCCCGGACGTCACCATCTCCAAGATCCGTTTCTTGGAGGCCGAGGGGCTGATCGAGCCGCAGCGCACCCCCTCCGGCTACCGCAAGTTCACCCCGGCCGACGTGGACCGGCTGCGCCTCATCCTGTCCGCGCAGCGCGACCACTACCTGCCGTTGCGGGTGATCAAGGAGTACCTGCGGGCCAGGGACCGGGGTGAGGCGGTCGATCCGCCGTGGGAGGCGGCACGCGCTCCGCGCCGGCTGGTCGCCGCCGACGGATCCGCCCCCGCATCGGGCGGGGAGGCCCCCGACGTCCGGCTGACCCGCCGTCAGCTGCTGGACGGGGCGGGCGCCGAGGAGGAGCTGCTGTCGGAGCTGGAGGACGCCGGGCTGGTCCGGCGGACCGGCCGGTACTACGGGGCCGAGGCGCTGACGGTGCTCCGCGCCGCCGTCGCGCTGGGACGGCACGGCGTGCAGGTCCGGCACCTGCGGGCGGTCAAGGCCGCCGCCGATCGGCAGGTGGGGCTGATCGAGCAGGTGGTGGCCCCGCTGTTGCGGCGGCGTGATCCGCGCGGGCACGAGGAGGCCGAGCACGCCGCCCGCGCCATCGCCGACCTGTTCATGCGCCTGCACGCGGCGCTGATCTCCGCCGGGCTGCGGGAGACCCTGGAGGGGTGAGCGGACGATCGGCCGATCCGGTGACGGATCACCGCGCCTGAGAGGGGATCGTCGCCGACCAGAGGGTGTACGTTGGCATAAGGGTCTATCGCGAGCCGATCGAAACAGCCGAGAAGCAGCCAGGGAGCCGCTGTGAAGCAGATGGAGGTCGTCGGCGTCCGGGTCGAAATGCCCTCCAATCAGCCGATCGTCCTGTTGAAGGAGACGGCCGGGGATCGGTATCTGCCCATCTGGATCGGCGCCGTGGAGGCCACCGCGATCGCCTTCGCCCAGCAGGGGGTGCTGCCGGCGCGGCCGCTGACCCACGATCTGTTCCGGGACGTTCTGGAGGCGTTCAGCGTCCAGCTGCGCACCGTCAACATCACCGCGTTGCGGGAGGGCATCTTCTTCGCCGATCTGGTGTTCTCCAACGGAGTCGAGGTCAGCGCCCGCCCATCGGACTCGATCGCCCTGGCGCTGCGCACGGGGGCGACCATCTTCGCCAGCGAGGACGTGCTGGAGGAGGCGGGGGTGGCGATCCCCGACGAGCAGGAGGATGAGGTGAAGAAGTTCCGCGAGTTCCTCAACACCATCTCGCCGGAGGACTTCGGCCGGGCCGGTTGACGGGCGGGCCGGTGCTCGGTCGACGACGCGTTGCACCCACCCCGCGGACCGGTTCGCCGATCGCCGTTGATTACGCTGAGGAACGGGGTAAGGGAAGCAGTGAGGGCGGTGGCGCGCAGTTTGCCCACGTGAAGCCGGTTCATCCGGGCATGCGACGCGCCGACGCCGAACGTTGACCACACCCTGACCGGCACCTACCGTGCTGGTGGAACACCCGTGGTGTAATTCGTCAAACCCCCTTGACGAAGCGGCACGGGCTGATAGAAGCCGGAGGTCCGCGTGGCGGTGAGCAGCGGCGAGGGCAAGGCTCACTCTGAGCACCCTGACAGGCAGGTCGCCTCACAGCGTGCCGGAGAGCAGGGACTGCTGTTCGACACCCAGGTGTCGCCCCCGCCTGAGAACGTCGGTTACCGCGGCCCCACGGCGTGCGCGGCGGCCGGGATCACCTACCGCCAGCTGGACTACTGGGCCCGCACCCGGCTGGTGGAGCCCAGCGTGCGAGCCGCGCACGGATCGGGCAGCCAGCGGCTGTACAGCTTTCGCGACATCCTGGTGCTCAAGGTCGTCAAGCGGCTGCTGGACACGGGGGTGTCCCTGCAGCAGATCCGCACCGCCGTGGCGCATCTGCGCGACCGCGGGGTCAAGGACCTGGCCCAGATCACCCTGATGAGCGACGGCGTGAGCGTCTACGAGTGCACCTCCGCCGACGAGGTGGTGGATCTGCTGGCCGGAGGGCAGGGCGTGTTCGGCATAGCCCTGGGCCGGGTCTGGCAGGAGGTCGAGGGCAGCCTGGCCGAGCTGCCCGCCGAGCGCGCGGTACGCGATGACGCCCCCCATCCTCATGACGAGCTGGCACGGCGACGGATCCGGCGCAGCGGCTGAGACGCCGCACGGGTGAAGGCCCCACGAGCGCCCGCGAGAGCGGGCGGCGCCCGTGACCGCACTCGGAGGAACCGTCGCCCCACCCGGGAACGATCATATGGTTCCGTCGGTTCCCCGACCGTTCCCGGAACTCAGATGATCTCCTTGCGCTGCAGGTAGGTGAACGCCGCCCAGCCCGGCAGCACCGGCAGCCAGAAGGTCAGCAGCCGGAACAGCAGCACCGCGGACGTGGCGGTCTCGGCGGGCAGTCCGGAGATCGTCAGTCCCACCGACAGGGCGCCCTCCACCGCCCCCAGCCCGCCGGGGGTGGGCGCCGCCGAGCCCAGCGCGTTGCCGGTCAGGAAGACCACCATGACCGCGGTCCACTCCAGCTCCCCGCCGAAGGCGCGGACGGAGGCGTCCAGGCACACCACGAACCCCACGGTCAGCAGCAGCGTCCCGCCGAGCCCGGTGGCCAGCTTGCGCGGCGACTGCACCACGTCCGCCAGGCGCGGCACCACCCCCGAGAACATCGACCGCAGCCGACGGACGACCATCCGCCGCACCACCGGGATCGCCGTGGCGACCCCGGCGACGATCGCCGCCGCCAGCAGCACGATGACGATCACGGGGGAGGGCGCCAGGTTCTCGGTGGCGTGCCCGGTGGAGCCGGTGATGAACCCGAACAGCACCAGCAGCAGCACATGCGCCGCCAGCCCCATCAGCTGCGAGGCGCTCACGCTGGCCACCGCCGGCCCCGGCCGCACGCCCGCCCGTTGCAGGTAGCGGGTGTTGAGCGCCACCCCGGTGACCGCGGCCGGCGCCACCAGCTTCACGAACGAGGCGGCCAGCTGCACCAGCAGGGTGCGTCCCAGCGGCAGCCGCTCGGGCACGAACCCCATCAGCATCCAGGCCGCCGCCAGATAGGTCGCCGCCGCCCCGGCCGCGGCGACCGCCACCCACCACCATTGGGCGCGCGCCACCAGGCCGCCGATGTCGACGTTGCTCAGCTGCGGGAAGACGATGTAGGCGGCGATGGTCAGCGCGACGATGCTGACGATGGTGCGGGGGCGGAAGCGCTCCAGGTTGGCCGGGGCGACCTCGATCTCCGGCTCCAGGCGCACGATCTGCTCGCGGATCCGGGTCAGCAGCTCCCGGTCCTGCCGCAGCGCCGCCCGGGTGTCCCGGTTGAGCGCCACCGGCTGCAGCAGCGGCACCGCCCCGGCCAGGGCGCGGGCGCCCAGCACGGCGGCGGCGGTGCGGACCGACCGCTCGGCCCCCACCCGCAGCGCCAGCGTGGTCAGCAGCTGCGCCAGGTCCAGCCGCAGCAGCAGATCGTTGGCGGCGGTCTCTCCGGCGCGCAGGTCGACGATCCAGGCCGCGCCGGCGTCGTCGCGCAGGATCGCCCCCTGCTCCAGCCGCCGATGCGCCAGCCGCGCCTCCTGCATCAGCCGGAACTGCCGCCAGATGTCGGTGAGGAACTCGTCGGTCAGCTCCGCGTCGTCCAGGACGTTCAGGGTCCGGCCGGGGACGTGCTCATAGGCCAGCAGCGCCGCCTCGGTGCCCACCTCGCAGGTGCCCAGCAGCCGCGGCGTGCGCGCTCCGGCGGCGTGCAGCGCGTACGCCATCAGCGACTCCTGCTCCAGCGACCGCCGCAGCGACCGGACCGCGCGGCGGGTGGAGCGGTCGCGCAGCCGCACCAGCCGCCACACCCGGTACAGCATCCCGGCGGTCTGCTGGTCGCGGTCCAGGACGGTGACCTCCAGCCGCCACTCGGCGTCGGGGTAGGCCGTCTCGCCGAGACGTCGGTCGTCCTCCACCGAGACGCCGTATCGGCGGACGTCGTCGCGGTCGGGCAGCCGCCGGGCGCGCACCGGCCGCAGCCCCAGTCGGCCCAGCGCGGCCAGCACCGCGTCACCGGGCGGCCGCGGATTGGGGGCGCCGACCGCGTACAGGGTGCCGTAGCCGATCGCGCGGCCCAGGAAGTAGGTGGCGGCCAGCGCCGCCACCGAGGCGTACTGGGCGGTCAGCCCGGTCAGCGCGGCCAGCCCGATCATCGCCCAGATCGCGGCCTGCCAGCGCGGCCGGCCGGTCGTGCCCACCGCGGTGACGAACGCGATCACCGGGGTGATGTCGGTGTGCAGCGGCGCGGTCTGCGAACCGCCCCAGATCAGCGAGTCCAGCACCCCGCCGGGCGCCGCCGGGGTCTCCCAGCCGTCCAGCAGCACGGTCAGCGCGAACGCGATCACCGCGGCCAGCAGGCCCACCGTCACCCGGAGCCCTTCGCGGCGCAGCAGCCGTTCGACGGCGAACGCCACCGGCACCGCCAGCACCCCGAAGCTGGACACCAGGGTGGCCAGCCCGAGCAGCAGGTGGGGGGCCCGCTCGGTGCCCTCCCGGATGTCGGTCTGCAGTCCCTGGGCGGTGCCCTGCGCGATGTTGACCAGAAGCACCACCCCGGCCAGCCCGGCCACCGAGCCGATGAACCGGATCGCGTCCCCGGGCCGGCGGATCCGCCGCGGCAGCGACGGCTCCTCCACCGTCGCCGAGACGGGCGTGGCCGGTTCCGGCCATCGTCTCCGGGCCCCCTGGTCTCCGGGGTCGCCGGGAGCGGCGCCGGTACGCCGCCGGTCCACCGCGTCGTCGTGAGTCGGCGTCACGTGACACCGCCGTCCGGACACTTCATCATGATCGGCGTCCCGGGGCCCAGGGCCGGGCGTGATGCGTCAAGGCCCTTCACCGGCTCCGTCTGCACCATCTCCCAGCCCCATCCCGCGGCCGGTGCGGCCTCAGGTCCCCGTCGTGTTGTCGGGGGCCATCGTAGCGGTCGGCAAAGAGTGTGCATCTCCGCACCGACCTGCGTTTTCCGTCTCGAGGCGGGACCGTTGTGATCGCTTGCCCGCGCGTTGAGTACAGTGGCGGGGACAGCCGTCACATCCCGTGCGGGAGAGATCCCGCGCCGCAGGGCGCGGGGCGCCGAAGGGGCAACCCTCCCCGGAACCTCTCAGGCAAAAGGACCGTGCGGGAGAGGCTTCTCTGGAAAGCAGGCGTGTTCCCGGTGCGAACGGGNCGGGAGAGGCTTCTCTGGAAAGCAGGCGTGTTCCCGGTGCGAACGGGGAACGGCGTCTCACCGAAGGTGCAAGCCCGCCGCCCGGCGGGTGAAGCTCTCAGGTGCAGATGACAGAGGGGGAGACGGCCGGCGGGTCCGCCCCGCGGGCCGGAAGAACCTGCGACAGCCGTGCCGCAGCCCAGGAGGCTCCCCAGCCATGACGACTCACACCACGTTCGCCGACCGGCACATCGGACCCTCGCCGGACGAGCACGCCCGGATGCTGGAGCGGATCGGCTACGGCGACATCGACGCACTGATCGCCGACGCCGTGCCCGCCGCGATCCGCACCGACCGGCCGCTGGACCTGCCCGCCGCGTTGGACGAGAGCGCCGCGCTGGCCCGGCTGCGCGAGATCGCCTCCCGCAACACGGTGCTCACCTCGATGATCGGCCTGGGGTACTACGGCACGATCACCCCCGGCGTGATCCTGCGCAACGTGCTGGAGAACCCCGGTTGGTACACCGCCTACACCCCCTACCAGCCGGAGATCTCCCAGGGGCGGCTGGAGGCCCTGCTGAACTTCCAGACCGTGGTGGCGGACCTGACCGGGCTGCCGGTCGCGAACGCCTCGATGCTGGACGAGGGCACCGCCGCCGCCGAGGCGATGGCGCTGGCGCACCGGGTGGCCAAGGCCGAGGAGCCGGGCGTGTTCCTCATCGACGCCGACGCGCTGCCGCAGACCATCGCGGTGGTGCGGACCCGCGCGGCGGCCCTCGGCATCACGGTCGAGGTCGCCGACCTGTCCGACGGCGTGCCCGAACGCGACGGCTGCTTCGGCGTGCTGCTGCAGTACCCGGGGACGAGCGGCGCGGTCCGCGACCTGGCCCCGGTGATCGCCCAGGCCAGGGAACGCGGCGCCCAGGTGGTGGTCGCCGCCGACCTGCTGGCGCTGACGCTGCTGCGCCCGCCGGGCGAGCTGGGCGCCGACATCGCGGTGGGCTCCGCGCAGCGGTTCGGCGTCCCCTACGGCTTCGGCGGCCCGCACGCCGGCTACATGGCCGTCCGGGAGGGGCTGCAGCGGCAGCTGCCGGGCCGGCTGGTCGGGGTGTCGGTGGACGCCGACGGGCGCCGGGCCTACCGGCTGGCGCTGCAGACCCGCGAACAGCACATCCGCCGGGAGAGGGCCACCAGCAACATCTGCACCGCGCAGGTGCTGCTGGCGGTGATGGCCGGGATGTACGCCGTCTACCACGGTCCGGAAGGGCTGCGGGCGATCGCCGAGCGGGTCCACGGGCGCGCCCGCGCGCTGGCCGAGGGGCTGCGGTCCGGCGGCGTGGAGGTGGTCCACGAGGTGTTCTTCGACACCGTGCTGGCCCGGGTGCCCGGCCGCGCCGCCGAGGTCGTCGAGGCGGCCCTGGAGCGGGGGATCAACCTGCGCCGGGTGGACGCCGACCACGTCGGGGTCTCCTGCGACGAGACCACCACCGCCGAGCACGTGGCCCGGGTGCTGGAGGCGTTCGGGGTCGAGGGGGCCGCCCCGTCCGCGCCCGCCGGGGACCTGCTGGAGGGGCTGCGCCGCGACGACGCCTACCTGACCCACCCGGTGTTCCACTCCCACCGGTCCGAGACCGCGATGCTGCGCTACCTGCGCCGGCTGCAGGACAAGGACCTGGCGCTGGACCGCACGATGATCCCGCTGGGCTCGTGCACGATGAAGCTCAACGCCACCACCGAGATGGAGCCGATCACCTGGCCGGAGTTCGCGAACATCCACCCGTTCGCACCGCTCGACCAGGCCCGCGGCTACCTGGAGCTGATCGAGGAGCTGGAGCGCTGGCTGGCCGAGATCACCGGCTACGCCAAGGTCTCGGTGCAGCCCAACGCCGGCTCCCAGGGCGAGCTGGCCGGGCTGCTGGCGATCCGCGGCTACCACGCCTCCCGCGGCGAGGGCCATCGCGACGTCTGCCTGATCCCCTCCTCGGCGCACGGCACCAACGCCGCCAGCGCCGCGATGGCCGGGATGCGGGTCGTGGTGGTCAAGTGCGACGCCGACGGCAACATCGACCTGGCGGACCTGCACGCCAAGATCGACCGGCACGGTCCGAACCTCGCCGCGATCATGGTCACCTACCCCTCCACCCACGGGGTGTTCGAGGAGACCCTCACCGAGGTGTGCAGGGCCGTGCACGACGCCGGCGGGCAGGTGTACGTGGACGGCGCCAACCTCAACGCCCTGGTCGGCCTGTCCCGGCTCGGCGAGATCGGCTCCGACGTGTCGCACCTGAACCTGCACAAGACGTTCTGCATCCCGCACGGCGGCGGAGGGCCCGGCGTCGGCCCGGTCGGCGTGGCCGAGCACCTGGTGCCGTTCCTGCCCAACCATCCGCTGCGCCCGGAGGCCGGGCCGCAGGAGACCGGCGTCGGCCCGATCTCGGCGGCCCCCTGGGGGTCGGCGGGGATCCTGCCGATCTCGTGGACCTACATCGCGATGATGGGCCCCGACGGGCTCCGCAGGGCCACCGAGGGCGCCGTCCTGGCCGCCAACTACGTGGCCCGCAGACTGGCCCCGCACTATCCGATCCTGTACACCGGGCGGAACGGGCTGGTCGCGCACGAGTGCATCGCCGACCTCCGCAAGATCACCAAGGAGACCGGGATCACCGCCGAGGACGTGGCCAAGCGGCTGATCGACTACGGCTTCCACGCACCCACCCTGTCGTTCCCGGTGGCCGGCACGCTGATGATCGAGCCCACCGAGAGCGAGGACCTGGCCGAGCTGGACCGGTTCTGCGACGCGATGATCCAGATCCGCCGGGAGATCGCCCGGGTCGCCGACGGCACCTACGACCGCGTCGACAACCCGCTCAAGAACGCCCCGCACACCGCCGAGCACCTGGCCGCCGACACCTGGAAGCACCCCTACGGCCGGGAGGAGGCCGCCTACCCGCTGCCGTCGTTGCGTCGGGACAAGTACTGGCCGCCGGTCCGGCGGATCGACCAGGCCTACGGCGACCGCAACCTGGTGTGCGCGTGCCCGCCTCCGGAGGCCTTCGAGGACTGAGATCATTGTCCGGTGGACCGCCGGGGTCCGTCCCGGCGTTCCACCGGGCCTTCCCGGGCCCGCCGGATAGGGTTTCAGGGAATCGTCGGCCCCTTCTGGAAGGCACCATGAGCACGACGCCGGACGAGGCGACCGCGGATCCGTCGGTGCTGTGCGAGCGGGCCCGCCGGCTCGCCGAGGGCGGTGAGCCGGAGGCCGCCGCCCGATTGTTCGATCAGGTCCTGCGGATGGGGGAGGGGCCGCACCGGGCGCGGGCCGCGCTCGGGCTGGCGGTGGTGCTCGACGACCTCGGCGATGCGGCGGGGGCCCGGGAGGCCGACCGGATCGCCATCGGCACCGGGGACCCCGAGTACGGGCCGCGCGCCGCCTACCATCTGGCGCTGCTGCACGAGCGGGCGGGGGAGCGCGAGGAGGCCGTGCGGGCCTGGCGGACGGTGGTGGACTTCGGCAATCCCGGCTACCTGCCGCCCGCGCTGCTGGCGCTGGCGCAACTCGCCGACGAGGAGGGCGACTTCGAGGGCGCCCGGGCCTGGTGGGAGCGGGTGATCGAGACCGGCGATCCGCAGTACGCCCCGGTCGCCGCGCACGATCTGGCGCAACGGCTGCTGGAACGCGGCGAGCCGGCCCGGGCGCAGCGGGCGCTGACCGCGGCGCTGCGGACGATCGACCGGGAGACCTCTCCCTACGCCTACGCCCGGCTGGCCACCGCGATCGGCATCGCCTACCTGGACCAGGCGATCGGGGCGTTCCGCGCCGTGCTGGAGGACGAGGAGGCCGCCGCCGATCCGGAGGTGGGGCCGCTGGCGACCGAACTGCTGGCGCGGACGCTGCCGTTGCGCGGCCGCACCGAGGAGGCCGGCGAGGTGTGGGCGCAGGGCCTGGCCCGGCCCGCCGTCGCCGGGCAGGTCCGGGCGCGGCTGCGCCGGGGGTTCGGGGAGAGCGACGAGGACGCCGAGATCCCCTGGTGGGAGCCCGTGGTGGAGTCGGCGGTGGCCGACGGGAGCCTGCCCGCCCTGACCGGCGAGGTGTTCGGCGCGCTCGACCACATCTACGCGCTGGTCGCGCTGCGCCGCCTGCAGGGGCCGGCCGGAGACCCCGCCGAGACGCGGCGGATGCTGGAGGAGGCCGTCCGCGTCCCCGAGGACTACCGGTGGGGCGGACTGCTGAGGGAGAGCTTCACCGACCGGGCCCGCCGCGCCCTCGACCTCGACGCGCCCGAGCGGTGACCGGCGGTCGGGCGCCCGATCCGCGGGCCGCTACCGTGGGCCCATGCGGATCACGACGGAGCACGGCCCCGCCGAGGTCACCGTGGACGAGCCGGCCGGCGACCCGGCGTTCTGGCTGGCGCTGACCCACGGGTCGAACGGGGGAGTGCAGGCCCCGGACCTGCTGGCGGTGCGCGATGCGGCGCTCGGGCTCGGCGGCGCGGTGGCGCGGGTCGTGCAGCCGTTCCGGCTGGCGGGCCGACGCGCCCCCGGCTCGGCGGCCAGGCAGGACCGGGCGTGGGTCGAGGTGCTGGACGCGCTGCGCGACCGGATCGGCGACCTGCCGCTCGTCCAGGGCGGCCGCAGCAACGGCGCGCGGGTGGCCTGCCGCACCGCGCGGTCCGTGGGCGCCGTGGGGGTGGTGGCGCTGGCCTTCCCGCTGCATCCGCCGCGTCGGCCCGAGGTCTCCCGCGCCGAGGAGCTGCGCGCGGCCGGGACGGAGGTGCTGGTGGTCAACGGGGATCGGGATCCGTTCGGGATCCCCGCCCCGACCGACGGCGTGCACGTGACGGTGCTGCCGGGCGAGCGCCACGACCTGAGCGGGGATCCGGCCGCGGTCGCCGCCGCGGTGGAGCCGTGGCTGCGCCGCTGGGCGCGGATCGACGCCCGGGTGCCGTGACCGGGACGGGGACGGAGGGGCCCGGGTGCGCCGGTCCCGGGCCGGTTCGGGACCGGGACCGGCGAAGGGCCGAGCCCTCGAAGCGACCGCTGAGGTGAGCCCCGTATCGAACCGATCCCCGCGCGGAGACCGCTCAGGCCGCGGACGTGGCCGACCTCGCGATCGGGCGCTGCGGGGCTATGGCCTCTCCGTCGGGCAGCAGCTCACCGGTGTCCTCGAAGACCACCACGCCGTTGCACAGCAGGCTCCATCCCTGCTCGGGATGGCGGACCAGGGTGCGGGCGGCGTCGCGGTCGGGAGCGTCGGGGGGCGGACAGGGCGGCTGGTGCGGGCACATCGGTGTGCCTCCGGGTTTCGACTACGTGCGGATGTTCGGAACTGTCTTCTTGGACGTTCACCAGTGTGCTGTGGTTCAGGTCACTGCGACATAGCCCGTTGGGACGATGTTGATCTGACTCCTTCCTACCGGTGGACTAGCCGGGACCGGTCCCTCTGGACCGGTCCCGGCACGACCGGCGGGGCCTCGGGCCGCCGGGTCCGGCGGCGCCGGGTGGGAGCGCCGGGGGACGGGGAGCGCGGTCAGGGCCGGCGCGCTCGCGACGACAGCCCGGTGAGGATCAGCTCCAGCCCGGCGGTGAAGCGGGCGTCCCAGTCCGTCGGGGGCTCGCCGGGGGAGGGACCGCGCAGCTCCAGCGCCGTCTGGCCGATCACATAGCCGAGCAGGGCGTGGGCGCCGTCGGCGGCCGCCCCTTCGGGCAGTCCCGCCCGCCGCAGGATCTCCCGCAGGGAGGCGGCGGTGTCGCTCAGGGCCGCCGGGTTGCGCCGGGTGACCACCAGCGGCAGCACCCCCGAATGCGCCGTCAGCCGGGCCCGGTAGGCGGTCGCCCACTCCCGCAGCGCCCTCCGCCAGTCCTCGCCGGCCGGAGGCCGGGCCGGGAACACGGCGACGTGGGAGACCAGCCCGTCCAGCAGCTCCTCCTTGCCGCGCGGCATGTGGTGGTAGATCGCCATCGCCTCGACCTGCAGGGCGTCGCCGAGCCGCCGCATGGTGAGCCGGCCGAGCCCTTGGCCGTCCACGATGTGCAGCGCCGCCTCGATGATGCGTTCGCGGGTGAGCGGAGGGCGGTTCTGAGCCGCCACGCTGGGCTGTCTGACCATGACTGCACCTTACTGCGTAAAGGCACGGGTCGGGGAAGATCTCGCCCGATGCGGCGCCCCCGCACCCGCGACGGCGGCCGGGCGCGTACCCTGGTCCTCCGGAAACGACCACAGCGAGAGGAAGGACCCCCGCCATGCCGCTGGGCCGCCGGACGACCAGGGACGTCATGGAGCGGTACGCCGCCGATCGGGAACTGGCCGGCACTTACCGCGACCGGCTGGCGGAGGCGGTGCGGGCCGAGGAGGAGTTCCGGCGGGTGCAGGCCAGGGACGCCGCCCGGCCGACCGAGGAGCTGCGGACGCTGGCGGTCGAGCTGGACCGGGCGCTGACCGAGGCGCTGCGGGCCGCCGAGGCCGCCGAACGGGTGGCGATGGGACCGAAGACCTACGTCCCGCGGGACGCCAAGGACCCGGCCAAGGCCCGCCGCGCCGCCGAGATCGCCCGGCGCAAGGCCAAGGCCCGTCCCGAGGTGCGACCGTGGAGCGATGAGGTGGACCGGCTGCGCACCGCCCGCGAGGCGCACCGCCTGAGCTTCCGCGTCGGACGCGGCGCGGCCGCCTGAGCCGGCGTCGACCGGCCCGGGGGACGGGTGCCGTCGGCGGCGCACGCGTCGGACGGCACCCGGGTCGGATTTTCGAGAACCTACGCGTTTCGAGATGCGCCGGCGCCGCCGTGGGCCGAACAATACGGTGGCGCACCGGCGAACATCGGGGGACGGGGAGATCCATTGGAGCGCACGCCGCCTGACAGGCATCGCCTGCTGGAGTCCTACCAGGACGGGGTCCGGGCGATCCGGAGGCTGGCCGCGCAGGTCGAGGACTGGTCGGTGCCGACCCCCTGCACCGAGTGGACGGCGCTGGACCTGGCCGGGCATCTGCGTTGCGTGGCCGAGAACCAGCTGGAGTACCTGCAGGACGGACCCGACAGCCGGCTGGCCAAGCTGTTCGCCCAGGACGCGCCGTCGGCCGTGCTGATCCGCCAGCAGGCCCGGCAGAACGCGGCCGAGCTGGCGGTGCTGCCGCCCGAGTCCGGCCCGGAGCGGATCATGTCGTTCACCGTGTCGGCCGGGGCGTACGCCGACCTGGTGCCGGACGCCTGGGACCGCACCCACCTGGTCTACCGGGGCACCAAGTACACCGTGGGCGACTACACGGGCGCGGCCTGCGTGGAGTGGCACCTGCACGCCTGGGACCTGGCCAAGGCCGTCGGCGTGGACTACCGGCCGCGCGACCCGGAGGTCCTGGTGCCCGCCTGGCATTGGGGAGTGCCGCACCTGCCGCTCGCCGGAGGCGACCCGTGGGAGTCGGTGCTGCGCTCGTCGGGACGCTCGCCGCACTGGCCGGACGTCGACGAGACACGGCGGCCGAGGCGTTTCGTGCGGGCCAGGTGAGCGGGCCGGCGCCGTTCACGCCCGTCGTCCCACCCGCCGTTTCACACTCGAGGGCCGCTCTTGTGCGGAGGATGTATCACCTCGGGCACATCGGCGGGCGTTCGATGTAATCAGCGCTCCCTAGCTTCCAGGTGTTCCTTCGACCATCTGGAGGCAGAGCGATGACGGTGCTGGCCAGGCCCGAGCGCGCCGACGACACGGGCGCCGGGTCCCTCTCCGCCAAGGGCGGCCGCTGGATCGACCACTGGGAGCCGGACGACGAGCGGTTCTGGGCGCGGACCGGCCGCCGGGTGGCCGCCCGCAACCTGGTCTGGTCGATCCTGACCGAACACCTGGGGTTCTGCGTCTGGCTGCTGTGGAGCATCGCCGTCCTCCACCTGGAGTCGGTGGGGATGCGGCTGTCGGTCGGTCAGGTCCTCTGGCTGACCACGCTGCCCAACCTGGTCGGCGCGGCGATGCGCATCCCCTACACCTTCGGGCCGGCCCGGTTCGGCGGCCGCAACTGGACCATCGTCAGCGCGCTGCTGCTCCTGGTCCCGTGCGGACTGTTCGTGTACGCGGTCGGCGACCCCGACATCCCGTACTGGGCGCTGCTGCTCATCGCGGCCACCACCGGCCTGGGCGGCGGCAACTTCGCCTCCTCGATGGCCAACATCACGCACTTCTACCCGACCGGCAAGCAGGGGCTGCCGCTGGGACTGAACGCCGCCGGCGGCAACCTGGGCACCAGCGTCACCCAGCTGGCGATGCCGCCGCTGATCACGGCGTTCGGGCTGGCCGCGGTCGGCTGGGTGTGGATGCCGCTGATCCTGGTGGCGGCCGCCGGCGCGTACCTGTTCATGAACAACCTGCGCAAGGTCGCCTCGCCCTACACCCTCCGCGAGATGGCCGCCATCAGCCGCGAGCCCCAGACGCTCATCATGAGCGTGCTCTACATCGGCACGTTCGGGTCGTTCATCGGCTACTCGTTCTCGTTCGGGGTGCTGATCAAGACGCAGTTCCCCCACATCGAGAGCGCCCACTACATCTGGCTGGGCGCGTTCGCCGGGTCGCTGGCCCGGCCGCTGGGCGGCTGGCTGGCCGACCGGTTCGGCGGCGCCCGGGTCACCGCGGTGGACTTCCTGCTGATGGCGCTGGGCATCGGCGCGGTGGCGCTGGCGGTGCGGGCCGGCAGCTGGCCGGTGTTCCTGGCGGCGTTCCTGTTCGTGTTCGTCACCACCGGCATCGGCAACGGCTCGACCTACAAGATGATCCCGGCGATCTTCAAGGTCACGGTGATGGAGGGGGTCGATCCGGCGGACGGGCCGGCCGCGGAGCGGGCGCTGGCCCTGGCGCGCCGCAAGGCCGCGGCGGTGATCGGCGTCACCTCGGCGGTGGGCGCGTTCGGCGGCGTGCTGATCCAGCAGGCGTTCCGGATCTCGCTGGAGCAGACCGGCGGGGTCGGCCCGGCGCTGGTGGGGCTGACCGTGTGCTACGTCCTGTGCATGGTCCTCACCTGGGCGGCCTACCTGCGGAAGGTGCGCATCGGGGAGAGGCGGATGAGCCTGGCGCAGGCCGGGGTCTGACGGGGCGGACGGGACGAAGTCCTGCGGAGACCGGCGAAGGACGGCGAAGGACGGCGAAGGCGGCGCCGGTGGACCGCCCACCGGCGCCGCCCCTCGTCTGCGGCGCCCTCGGACGCGGCCTCAGACGTGATCGGCGACCAGCTCGGCCCGCTGGGGATGCTCGGCGCGGGCGCAGTGGGCGCAGCAGTACCAGTGCCGGTCGACCTCCACGCCGTGGCCGAGGATCCGGCAGGAGCAGTGCTCGCAGATCGGGGCCATCTTGGTGATGGCGCATTCGAAGGAGTCGAACGTGTGCACCGCGCCCTGCGCGTGGATCTCGAAGGACAGCTCGTAGTCGTTGCCGCAGACCTCGCAGGTGGCCATGGTGATCTCCCCCCGATTCGCCGGCCGTACGCCGTGCCACCTACCCGGCGGAGACGCGCCTCTACCGCCTCGGCCGTTCCGGCGGCCAGTCCGGGCCGAAACCGGGCTCGTACCCGTCCTCCAGATAGACGGTGCGGCCCTCGGCGATGCCGCGCAGGCTGGGCTCCATGCGCCGGGCGATGTGCGGGGCGGCCAGGTCGGCGATCTTCTCCGGGGCGACCAGCGCGTGATCGGACAGCTCGTCGGGGGGAAGCCTGATGTCGCCGATCTGCTCGGCGGTGATGCCGCCGCCGAAGACGAACACGTTGACCGCGTCGACGCCCTCGCGGGGCGGCCCCCAGTCCACGCAGGCCAGTCCGTCGAGCCGGGGGACGAAGCCGAGCTCCTCCTCGCATTCGCGCATGCAGGCGGCCAACGGGGACTCCCCCTCCTCGATCACTCCGCCCGGCAGGAACCATCCTTCCTTGTAGGTGGGCTTGACCATCAGCACCCGGCCGAGATCGTCCAGCAGCAGGGCGGCGGCGGCGCCTCGGGTACGGGGCAAGGAGGCGTAATAGGAGGTGTCGGGCATGCAGATGAGGCTACGGCGTGCCCGCGGGCGCCCTTCGGGCCCGCCGTCGGCAATCTGACGCCGAGCGGGGACGGGCCGTCGATCCGTTCGAGCCGCGGGCTCGGGGCGCCGAATGCGATCGTGACCGGCGATGAGAACAGCGGAGACGCGATCATGGTCGGGTCGCGGCGGGGCGGGCCGAGTCGACCGGGCGAGGGCCGGCCGGCATCGCGGACAAGTCGCTGACCTCGACGAACGCGGCTCGGTGAAACGCTTTTAACATCCGGGACACGACCGGGACCCGGAGGTGAAACGCCCCCTGCACACGATCAGGGACCATGACGGCGAGTGAACGGACCCGCGCGCCGGACACGGCCGCGGCGGACGGAGCCCCCACCCACTGCCCCTACTGCGCGCTGCAGTGCGGCATGACGGTGGGCGGCGTCCCGGTGCGGGTGACGCCGCGTCAGGACGTTCCGGCCAACCGCGGCGGGCTGTGCCACAAGGGCTGGACGGCGGCCGAGCTGCTGACCGCGGCCGACCGGCTGACCACGCCGCTGATGCGCGCCCGCCGGGACGCGCCGCTGGAGCCGTGCACCTGGGACGAGGCGCTGGACCGGATCGTCGCCGAGGTGACCCGCCTCCAGGGGCGGCACGGCCGGGACGCGGTCGGGGTGTTCGGCGGCGGCGGGCTCACCAACGAGAAGGCCTACCAGCTCGGCAAGTTCGCCCGGATCGCGCTGCGCACCGCGCAGATCGACTACAACGGGCGGTTCTGCATGTCCTCGGCCGCCGCCGCGGTGAACCGGGCGTTCGGGATGGACCGCGGGCTGCCGATGCCGATCACCGATCTGGCGCGGGCGGACGCGATCATGGTGGCGGGCGGGAACGTCGCCGAGACCATGCCGCCGTTCATGCGCCATCTGGCCGAGATGCGCGAGCGCGGCGGGGCGCTGATCGTCATCGATCCGCGCCGCACCGTCACCGCCCGGCGGGCCGACCTGCATCTGCAGCCGACCCCCGGCACCGACCTGGCGCTGGCCAACGGGATGCTGCACCTGGCGATCCAGGAAGGGCTGGTCGACGAGGACTACATCCGCGCGCGCACCGACGGGTTCGAGCAGGTCCGGATGTCGGTGAACGCCTACTGGCCGGACCGGGTCGAGCGGATCACCGGGGTGCCGGCGCCGCAGATGCGCGAGGCGGTGCGGCTGCTGGCGCGGGGACGCAGATCGCTGATCCTGACCGCCCGGGGGGCCGAGCAGCACGCCCGCGGCACCGACACCGTCACCGCGTTCATCAACCTGGCGCTGGCGCTGGGACTGCCCGGCCGGGAGGGGTCCGGGTACGGCTGCCTGACCGGGCAGGGCAACGGCCAGGGCGGCCGCGAACACGGCCAGAAGGCCGACCAGCTCCCCGGCTACCGCCGGATCGACGACCCGGCGGCGCGCGCCCACGTCGCCGCCGTCTGGGGGGTCGACCCCGACGTCATCCCCGGCCCGGGCCGGTCGGCGTACGAGCTGCTGGAGGCGCTGGGCACCGAGGACGGCCCCAAGGCGCTGCTGCTGTTCGGCTCCAACCCGGTGGTGTCGGCCCCGCGGTCCGCCCGGGTCGAGGAGCGCCTCGGGGCGCTGGAGTTCCTGGCGGTGGCGGACTTCGTGCCGTCGGAGACCGCGCTGCGGGCCGACGTGGTGCTGCCCACGACGCAGTGGGCCGAGGAGTCGGGGACGGTGACCAACCTGGAGGGCCGGGTGCTGCGCCGCCGGCGGGCGGTCGATCCGCCGCCCGGGGTCAGGTCCGACCTGGAGATCATCGCCGAGCTGGCCGGGCGGCTGGGTGCCCCCGGCGCCTGGAGCGACGATCCGGCCGAGGTGTTCGAGGAACTGCGGGCCGCCAGCGCCGGCGGCCCGGCCGACTACTCGGGCATCACCTACGAGCGCATCGAGGCCGAAGGCGGCGTCTTCTGGCCGTGCCCCTCCCCGGACCACCCGGGCACGCCCCGGCCCTTCCTGGACCGCTTCGCCACCCCGGACGGGCGGGCGCGGTTCGTCCCGGTCGAGCACGGCGGCGCGGCCGAGGGGACCGATGAGGACTATCCGGTCCATCTGACGACGGGCCGGGTGCTGGCGCAGTACCAGAGCGGTGCGCAGACCCGTCGGGTGGCGCCGCTGGTGGAGGCCGCGCCCGAGCCGTTCGTGGAGCTGCATCCCGACCTGGCCGAGCGGCACGGCGTGACCGACGGCGCCATGGTGCGGGTGAGCAGCCGCCGCGGCGCCGCCGTCGTGCGGGCGCGGTTGGTGGAGTCCATCCGGCACGACACCGTGTTCATCCCCTTCCACTGGGCGGGGGAGGGACGCGCCAACCTGCTGACCAATCCCGCGCTCGACCCGGTGTCCAGGATGCCCGAGTTCAAGGTGTGCGCCGTGCGGATCGAGCCCATCGAGCAGAGCGGAGCCGATCAGTGACATCGCTGAGCGACCGGATCGTCGTCGTCGGCAACGGCATGGCGGGGTCACGGTTCGTGACCGAGCTGCGCGCCCGCGACCGCGAGGTGCCGCTGACCGTGTTCGGCGCCGAACCGCAGCAGCCCTACAACCGGGTGCTGTTGTCGAGCGTGCTGGCCGGAGCGGTCGGGCCGGAGCAGATCGGCCTGGTGGACCCCGCCTGGTACGAGCGCAACGACGTGGACGCCCGGCTGGGCGTGGAGGTCGTCGGGATCGACCGTGAGCGGCGGGTGGTGCACGCCGCCGACGGGAGCGCGACCGAGTACGGCACCCTGGTCCTCGCCACCGGCAGCGTCGCGTTCGTGCCGCCGATCCCGGGCGCCGAGGAGGGGCTGCCGTCCGGGGCGTCGGCGTTCCGGACCCTGGAGGACTGCCGCCGCATCGTCGAGCTGGCCGACCGGGCCGAGCGTGCGGTGGTGGTCGGCGGCGGGCTGCTGGGCATCGAGGCCGCCCGCGGGCTGGCCGGCCGCGGCCTGGAGGCGACGGTGCTGCACCTGGCCGGGCACCTGATGGAACGGCAGCTCGACCCCGACGCCGGCCGGGTGCTGGCGCGGACGCTGGCCGGGCTGGGCGTCCGCACCCGGGTGGGGGCGGCGGTGACCGCGCTGCGCACCGAGACCGGCCCGGACGGGGAGCGGCGGGCGGTGGGGGTGGAGCTGGCCGACGGGGAGTTCCTGCCCGGCGACCTGGTGATCATGGCCTGCGGGGTGCGGCCGGACGTGCGGCTGGCGCGGGAGGCCGGGCTGGAGGTCGATCGCGGCATCGTGGTGGACGAGACGCTGCGGTCGGTCACCGACCCCGCCGTCCGGGCGATCGGGGAGTGCTCGCAATACGGCGACACGGTGTACGGGCTGGTGGCGCCGGCCTGGGAGCAGGCCGTGGTCCTGGCCGACCTGCTGGGCGGCGCCGACGCCGCCGCCAGGTTCACCGGGGCGCGGCAGATCACCCGGCTCAAGGCGACCGGCGTGGAGCTGGCGGCGATGGGGGAGACCCACCACGGCGACGACGACCCCGAGGTGGAGGTGGTGCGGTTCGCCGATCCCGCCCGCGGCACCTACAAGAAGGTCGTCATCAGGGACGGCCGGCTGATCGGGGCGATCCTGCTGGGGGAGACCGGCACCGCCGGGGCCCTCGCCCAGCTGTACGACCGGAACGCCCCGCTGCCGTCGGACCGGCTCAGCCTGCTGTTCCCCGGCGTCAACGGCGCCACGGTGAGCGACTCGCCGGTGCGGATGCCGGACGCGGCGACGGTGTGCAACTGCAGCAACGTCTCCAAGGGACAGATCCGCGCCTGCTGGGAGCGCGGCGCCCGGACCGTCGAGGACATCGTCCGCGCCACCCGGGCGAGCACCGGGTGCGGAGGCTGCCGGGACACCGTGGAGGGCCTCGTGGCGTGGCTGAGGGAACAAGAGCCCGAACCCGAGCCCGCGCCCGCCGGCTGACCCGCCCGCGCCCCGACGTCGCCGGCCGCGACCGGACGATCACGACCGCACACCGAACGACCGCGCAGACGGGACCCGCCGTTCTCGGCGGGTCCCGTCTGCGCGTCAGGTCACGAGATGACCACGAAAACGTCTCAAGGTGAGCGGCTTTTAACACGCCGGTGACAGAGGGGACCCAGCCGCGAAACGCCTCCTGCTGAGGATCGCCCCATGAACGTCGGAGGGGAAGCCCGCAAAAGGCTGGTCGTGGTCGGTCACGGCCCGGCCGGACATCGCCTGGTCGAAGCGCTGCGCGAGCGGGACGTCACAGGCGCCTGGCGGATCACCGTCGTCGGAGAGGAGCCGCGCCCCGCCTACGACAGGGTGGCGCTGACCTCCCACCTCACCGAGGGCGCCGATCTGGCCCTCCCCGCGCACGGACCCGAGGTCACCGTCCACACCGGTGATCCGGCGGTCGAGATCGACCGGACGGCCCGCACGGTCACCACCGCCTCGGGGCGCCGGGTCGGCTACGACGCACTGGTGCTGGCCACCGGCTCATCACCGTTCGTGCCCCCCGTCCCGGGCCGGGACCTGCCCGGGGTGTTCGTCTACCGCACCATCGACGACCTGGACGCGCTGCGCGAGCACTGCGCCGCCCGGCCGGGCGCCGGCGGCGTGGTGATCGGCGGCGGTCTGCTGGGCCTGGAGGCCGCCCGAGCACTGCAGGGCCTGGGCGTCGACGCCCACGTGGTCGAGGTGGCCCCCTGGCTGATGCCGCGCCAGCTCGACGAGGGCGGCGGGGCGATGCTGCGCCGCCACATCGAGGCCCTGGGACTGAGGGTGCGCACCGGGACGCCCGTGGCGGCCCTGGAGGCCGGCGAGGACGGCGCGGTCGCCCGGGTGAGGCTCGGCGACGGCTCGGCCCTGGAGGCCCGGGTGGTGGTGTTCTCCGCGGGCATCAGGCCCCGCGACGAGCTGGCCCGCCGCTGCGGACTGCCGGTCGGCGAGCGCGGCGGCGTCGTGGTCGACGCCGCCTGCCGCACCGCGGACCCGGCGGTGTTCGCGATCGGCGAGTGCGCCCTGATCGGCGGCCGGGTCTACGGGCTGGTCGGGCCGTGCCTGTCGATGGCCGAGGCGGTCGCCGACCAGCTGCTGGCCGAGGCGGGCGGGAGCAGCGGGAACGCCCGCTTCGAAGGCGCCGACACCTCCACCAAGCTGAAGCTGATGGGCGTGGACGTGGCCAGCTTCGGCGACCCGTTCGCCGACCGGGAGGAGGGGACGCTCAGCGTCACCTACACCGACCCGGTCGACGGCGTCTACACCAAGCTCGTCGTCAGCGACGACGCCCGCACCCTGCTGGGCGGCGTGCTGGTCGGCGACGCCTCCGCCTACCCGACGCTGCGCGCCTGCGTGGGCTCCGCGCTGCCGGACAGCCCCGGGCAGACGCTGTTCGGCGGTGTCGGACCGGCCGGCGGCGACCTGCCGGACGCGACCGTGATCTGCAATTGCAACAACGTCACCGCCGAGACCATCCGCCGCTCGATCCGCGACGAGGGCCTCACCGACGTGGGCGGGGTCAAATCCTGCACCCGGGCCGGCGCCTCCTGCGGCAGCTGCGTCCCCCTGGTCAAGAGGCTGCTGGACGCCGAGCTGGTCGCGGCCGGCATCGAGGTCGACAAGGCGCTCTGCGAGCACTTCGACCACAGCCGCGCCGAGCTGTTCGACATCGTGCGGGTCCGCCGGATCACCACCTTCACCCAGCTGATCTCCGAGCACGGGCGGGGCCGCGGCTGCGACATCTGCAAGCCGGCGGTCGCCTCGATCTTGGCCAGCCTCGGCAATGGGCACATCCTGGACGGGGAGCAGGCCGCGCTGCAGGACACCAACGACCACTTCCTGGCCAACCTGCAGAAGAACGGCACCTACTCGGTGGTGCCGCGGATCCCCGGCGGGGAGATCACCCCCGAGAAACTGATCGTGATCGGCGAGGTGGCCCGCGACTTCGGCCTCTACACCAAGATCACCGGCGGGCAGCGGATCGACCTGTTCGGGGCCCGGGTCGAGCAGCTGCCGCAGATCTGGAAGCGGCTGGTGGACGCCGGGTTCGAGTCCGGTCACGCCTACGGCAAGGCGCTGCGCACGGTGAAGTCCTGCGTCGGCTCCACCTGGTGCCGCTACGGCGTGCAGGACTCGGTCGCCCTGGCGATCCGGCTGGAGCTGCGCTACCGCGGCCTGCGCGCCCCGCACAAGCTCAAGGCGGCGGTGTCCGGCTGTGCCCGCGAATGCGCCGAGGCGCAGAGCAAGGACTTCGGGATCATCGCCACCGAGAAGGGCTGGAACCTGTACGTGGCCGGCAACGGCGGCATGCGGCCCCGGCACGCGGACCTGTTCGCCTCCGACCTGGACGAGGAGACCCTGGTCCGCTACATCGACCGCTTCCTGATGTTCTACATCCGTACCGCCGACCGGCTGCAGCGCACCGCGAGCTGGCTGGAGGGCCTGGACGGCGGCATCGACTACCTGCGCGAAGTGATCATCGAGGATCGGCTGGGGATCTGCGCCGAGCTGGACGCGGCGATGGAGCGCCATGTGGCGTCCTACTCCGACGAGTGGCGCGACACCCTGGAGGACCCCGACAAGCTGCGGCGCTTCGTCTCCTTCGTCAACGCCCCCGACGTGCCCGATCCCAGCATCGTCTTCGAGACCGAACGCGACCAGATCAAGCCGGTACTGAGGACCGGACCCCAACGGGAGGTGCTGAGCCGATGACCGCAGACGTGCAGACGCGACCGTCGACCGCTGTCGGGCAGCGGTCGACGATCCGCTGGCACGACGTGTGCGCCTACTCCGACCTGCTGCCCGAACGGGGCGTCGCGGCGCTGATCGAGGACGTCCAGGTGGCGATCTTCCGGACGTTCGACGGCGAACTGTATGCATTGTCCAATTTCGATCCCTTCAGCGGCGCCTATGTGATCTCCCGCGGCATCCTGGGCACCCGCGGCGACGTCCCGACCGTGGCGTCCCCGATGTACAAGCAGGTGTTCGACCTGCGCACCGGGCGGTGCCTGGACGACCCCCGGGTCGCCCTGCCCACGTTCCGGATCCGCCGGACGCCGCAGGATCGGGTGGAGGTGGCGTCGGCGTGAACGCTGCCACCGATCGGAAGGCGGACCGCGGTGGCCATGAGCACTGACGGCGGGCCGCTGGCGGGGTTCGCCATCGGAGTGACCGCGGCCCGCCGGCACGAGGAGCTGGCGGCGCTGCTGGAACGACGCGGGGCGCGGGTGGTGCACGCCCCCGCCATCCGGCTGGTGCCGCTGGCCGACGACGAGGAGCTGATGCACGCCACCACGGCCTGCATCGACGGGCGACTGGACTATGTGGTGGTCACCACCGGCATCGGCTTTCGCGCCTGGCTGGAGACCGCGGACGGCTGGGGCCTGCGCGACGAGCTGATCGAACGTCTGCGCCGGGTGCCGATCCTGGCCCGCGGTCCCAAGGCGCGCGGCGCGATCCGCTCCGCCGGGCTGACCGAGCAGTGGTCGCCGGAGTCCGAGAGCTGCGAGGAGGTGCTGCAGCACCTGCTGGCCCGGGATCTGGTCGGCGCCCGGATCGCGGTGCAGCTGTACGGGCAGCCGCAACCGGACTTCGCCGAGGCGCTGCGCGCGGCCGGCGCCGAGGTGATCGAGGTTCCGGTGTACCGCTGGTCGCGCATCGAGGACCCCTCGCCGCTGCGCCGGCTGGTGGGGCAGGTGGTGGCCGGCACGATCGACGCGATCGCCTTCACCAGCGCCCCGGCGGTCACCGCGACGCTGGCGGTGGCCGCCGAGGACGGTCTGGAGGAGGCGCTGCTGCAGGCGCTGCGCACCCACGCGGTCGCCGCCTGCGTGGGACCGGTGACGGCCGAGCCGCTGACCAGCCGCGGGGTGCCGACCGTGCAGCCCGAACGCGCCCGGATCGGCGCGCTGGTCCGCGCGATCGTCTCCGACCTGCCGCGGCGCCGCTCCCGGCTGGTCAACGTGCGCGGCCACGCGCTGGAGCTGCGCGGCCACGCGGTGGTGCTGGACGGGCAGCTCCGCCCGATCGCCCCGGCCCCGATGGCGATCCTGCGGGCGCTGGCCCGCCGCCCCGGCCATGTGGTCTCCCGGGCCGAGCTGTGCACGGTGCTGCCCAGCCGGATGGTGGGCAACGGCAACGGCGCGGCGCTCGCCCGTGACGGCCGGCCGCAGGCCGACGAGCACGCGGTGGAGATGGCGGTGGCGCGGCTGCGGCGCGGCCTGGGCCGGCCCGGGATCGTGGAGACCGTGGTCAAACGCGGCTACCGGCTGGCGTGCGATCCGGTGCGGGTGGAGGCGCCGCGATGAGCGTCCCCGCACTGGTCGCGGTGGCGCACGGCACCCGCGACCCGGCTGGCCCCGCCACCGTGCGGGCGCTGCTGGACCGGGTCCGCGCGTTGCGGCCCCGGCTGCCGGTCGCCGAGGCGTACGCCGAGCTCGCCGAGCCCGCCCTGGAGGAGGCGGTCCGCGCCGCCCGCGGGCCGGTGGTGGTGGTGCCGCTGCTGCTGGCCCGCGGCTACCACGCGCTGGTCGACCTCCCCGGAAGGGCGGAGCGAGCCCGCCCGGACGCGGTGATGGCGCGCCCGCTGGGACCGCACCGCATGCTCGCCGCCACGCTGGCGGCGCGGCTGGAGGAGGCGGCGCCGACCGGAGGGGACGCGGTGGTGCTGGGCGCCGCGGGTTCGTCCGACCCGGCGGGCGTGCACGATGTGCGGACGGCGGCCCGTCTGCTGGCGCGGCGGCTGCGCAGGCCGGTGCCCTGCGGCTTCGTGGCCGCGGGCGGTCCGGCTCTGGGCGATGTGGTGGCCGAGCGGCGCGCTCGGGGCGCCGCTCGGGTGGTGGTGGCCTCCTACCTGCTGGCGCCGGGGTTCTTTCATGACCGGATGGCGGCCTCGGGCGCCGACCGGGTGTCCGCGCCGCTCGGCGCCCACGAGGCCGTGGCGCGTCTGGTGCTGCACCGCTACGACGAGGCGCGTGTGCGCCTCCTCGGCGCCGTCCCCGTCGCCTGAGCCGCTCGTACGGGGCCGGGGCCGGCCGGCGGCTCGGGCCCCGGGGCCGCGGAGAGGGCATCGCCGGCGCGATGCCGGGAGGCGGTTCAGGAGGCCGCATCGGGGCGGTGGGGGCCGGGCGGACGACAAGGGGCGTCGGGATCGGCGAAGCGGGGGTCGTGGTGGGCGAGGACCCGCATGATCATGTCGGTGAACTGGCGCAGTTCCTCCTCCGACAGCGGGGCGAACAGCCGCCGGTTGAAGCGCAGCCCGGCCTCGCGGCGGCGGCTCAGGAACAGCCGTCCGTCCTCGGTGACGTCCAGGGCGTAGCGGCGGCGGTCGGCGGGGTCGCGGCGGCGCCGGACGTATCCGTGCCCTTCCAGCATGTCGACGAGGCCGACCACGTCGGCGGGGTCCATGCGCAGGCGCTCGCTGACCTGCCGCTGCGACATCGGACCTTCGGCGGCCACGCACGCCAGCACGAGCACGGCCGGGACGGGCAGGCAGTCGGCGGGGTCCCCGGTCGGCGGGGCGTTGGCCGATTCGCGGGCCGACTCGCGGCGGATCAGCTTCATCAGCTCGGCGACCAGATAGGTGGGAACGCGCAGCAGGGGTTCGGGCGGCGTGTGCGCGGTGCAGGCGTGGTCTCGCCGCTCCGCTGGTCCTGGACGCGCCACGGCGGGCTCCTCCGGCATGTCCGACAATTCTCTTGACGGAAAAGATTGGACGTTCCTATGGTTGGGCAGTCCAATCGAAGGAGTCAAGGGAGGCCCGCATGCCGAGCGGAGAACCTGCCGTCGAGGTCGACGGCTTGGTCAAGCGGTTCGGTGACGTCGAGGCCGTGCGGGGGATCGAGTTCGCCGTCCAGCCCGGAGAGATCTTCGGGTTCCTCGGCCCGAACGGCGCCGGCAAGTCCACCACCATCAGCATGCTGTGCACCCTGCTGCGCCCCACCGCGGGCACGGCGCGGGTCGCCGGGCACGACGTGGTGTCCGAGCGCGACCGGGTGCGCCGCAACATCGGCCTGGTGTTCCAGGACCCGACCCTGGACGGGTATCTGAGCGGCGAGCAGAACCTGCGCTTCCACGCCGAGCTGTACGGGATGCCGCGCTCGGCGACGCGCGAGCGGATGCGGCAGGTGCTGGAGATGGTCGGGCTGTGGGACCGGCGCGGCGACCTGGTGCAGACGTACTCGGGCGGCATGAAACGCCGCCTGGAGATCGCCCGCGGGCTGCTGCACTCGCCGCGGGTGCTGTTCCTCGACGAGCCGACGGTCGGGCTGGATCCGCAGACCCGCTCGTCGATCTGGGACTACATCCGCCGGTTGCGCGACGCCGAGCAGATCACGATCTTCCTGACGACCCACTACATGGACGAGGCGGAGCACTGCGACCGCATCGCGATCATGGATGCGGGTCGGATCGTGGCGCTGGACACGCCCGAGGCGCTCAAGGCGGGCGTGGGCAAGGACCGGGTGCAGATCCGCACCGACGACGACGAGGCGGCGATCGCGGCGTTGAAGGAGCGGTTCGATGTGGAGGCGGCGGTCGCCGAGGGCGCGGTGACGTTCGCGGTGGCGTCGGGCGAGGCGTTCGTGCCGCGGCTGTTCGCCGAGCTGGGCGTGCCGATCCGGTCGGTGAGCGTGTCACGGCCGTCGCTGGACGATGTGTTCATGTCGTTCACGGGCAAGACGATCCGCGACGCCGAGGCGTCCGGGGCCGACTGGATGCGCATGGTCGCGCGGGGGAGGAGGTGACGATGGGCGTCGCGGTGGCGCCTCAGGCGGTGCGGGTGCCCGAGCGCAGCGTCCGGCACGACCTGCGGGCGGTGAAGATCGTCCTGCACCGGGAGCTCATCTGGTTCTGGCGGGACCGGATGCGGTTGGTGGCCAATCTGCTGCAGCCGCTGCTGTGGCTGCTGGTCATGGGCACGGGCCTGTCCACTCTGATGACGTCCGGGCCGGGCCCGGCGGGCGAGGTGGACCTGAAGACGTTCATCTTCCCGGGCGTGTGCGCCACGTCGGTGATGTTCACGGCGCTGTTCTCGGCCGGGTCGATCGTGTGGGACCGCGAGTTCGGGTTCCTGCGGGAGATGCTGGTCGCACCGGTCAGCCGGACCGCCATCGTGGTCGGCAAGTGCCTGGGCGGCGCCGTGGTCGCCACCGTGCAGAGCGTGCTGGTCCTGGCGCTGGCCGGGTTGGTGGGGGTGCCCTACGACCCGGTCCTGCTGGCCGAGCTGCTGGGGCTGATGTTCCTGACGGCGTTCTCGCTGGCGGCGTTCGGGATGCTGCTGGCGGCGCGGATCGCCAGCATGCAGTCCTTCTTCGGGATCATGCAGGTGGGCATCATGCCGATGATGTTCCTGTCGGGCGCGCTGTACCCGCTGAACGACCTGCCGGCGTGGCTGAGCGTGCTGACCCGGTTCAATCCGCTGACCTATGCGGTGGATCCGCTGCGCCACACGGTGTTCTCCCATCTGGAGGTCTCGCCCGAGCTGCGGCGGGCGTTCGATCCCGGGGTGACCTGGAACGGGTGGCTGGTGCCGGTGTGGCTGGAGGTCGTGCTGGTCGTGCTGACCGGCCTGGTCCTGATGGCCGGGGCGATCGCCCAGTTCCGCCGGGGCGACTGAGCGGCGCGCCGGGGCGGGCCGATGCGAGGCGGGGCCGCCGGATCACCGATCCGGCGGCCCCGCCGTGCCGTGGAAGGGCCCGGCCGGGCCCGGCGGCTCAGACCGCGAAGTCCAGCAGCGGCGTCGCGTTGCTGGGGTGCCGCAGCTTCGACAGCGACTCCTTCTCCAGCTGGCGGATCCGCTCGCGGGTCAGCCCCAGGTGCTTGCCGATCTCGTCGAGGGTGTGCGGGGTGCCGTCGTACAGCCCGAACCGCATCGACATGATCATCTCCTCCCGCGGGGAGAGGATGGACAGCGTGCGGCGCAGCTGGTCGGCCATCAGCTGCCGGTCGACCATCTCCGACGCCTCGGGGCTGTCGATGTCCTCGATCAGGTCGCCGATCCGGGTCTCCCCGTCCTCGCCGATGGTGGAGTCCAGGCTGATCGGCTGCCGGCTGGTGCGCAGCAGCTCGCGCACCTGCTCCGGGCTCTTGTCCAGTTCGGCGGCCAGCTCCTCGGGGGTGGGCTCGCGGCCCAGCCGCTGGTGCATGTCCCGCTCGACGCGGCTCAGCTTGCTGAGCATCTCCAGCACGTGCACCGGCAGCCGGATGGTGCGGGCCGAGTCGGCGAACCCGCGCTGGATGGCCTGCCGGATCCACCACATGGCGTAGGTGGAGAACTTGAAGCCCTTGGTGTAGTCGAACTTCTCCACCGCGCGGATCAGGCCCAGGTTGCCCTCCTGCACCACGTCCAGCAGCGACAGGCCGCGGTCGGAGTACTTCTTGGCGACCGACACCACCAGCCGCAGGTTGGCCTCCAGCATGTGGGCCTTGGCGCGGCGGCCGTCCTCGGCCACCCATTCCAGCTCCTCGCGCTCCTGGGGCGACAGGTCGGGCTCGTTCTCCAGCTTGTACTCGGCGTACAGCCCGGCCTCGATCCGCTTGGCCAGCTCGACCTCCTGCTCGGCGGTCAGCAGCTGACGGCGGCCGATCGACTTCAGGTAGGTGTGCACCGAGTCGCCCATGGCGCTGGAGACGTCGTCCAGGTCGGCGTCGGCGGCCTCGTCCTTCTCGGTCTCGACGGCCTCGATCTGGAACGCCTCGTCCTCCTCGGGCGTCGGCGCGTCCGGCACCGCCGTGGGGCCGGTCTCGGCGGCCTTGCGGGTGCGCCCGGCGGCGCCGGCGCTCTCGGCGCCCTCGGAGGCGGTGCCGGCCGTCCCGGCGCGGCGGCGTCGGGCGGGGGTGGAGAGCTCGTCCTCGGTGGCCAGGTCCACGCCGGCCTCGGTGATCTTCCGCAGCAGCGAACGGCCCTGCCTCGGGCTGATCCCGGCGTTCTCGAAGGCCTTGCGGACCTCGCTGAGAGAGAGGTGGCCCTGGGCCCGGCCGCGCTCCAGGAGGTCCTCGAGCAGCCCGGACGGCGTCTCCCGGCGCGGGGTGGGCACGGCGGCGGTGCGCGGCATGGGGACACCCCCCTCCCTTCGTTGCGACGTGGGTGATCGACGCATACCTCACCTGCGGGCGGATGCGTTCATGAGCGGTGGATTGTGCGGCTGTGCGCACTAGTCGGAACGCCCTCGACCGCCGAAGTTGTTCCCGACCGGGCGAATCGGCCGCCCTGAACGGACCTTACTTTGTCAAGGCAGTGGGTCGGGAGAAGAAGCCCACCAGCCCTCAGCCGACCGACGGAAAAGGGCGGCCACGAGAATAGGGACGCCCTCTTTCCCGAGATGCGGAGCGCTCGTCCCGGGCCGGCGAACGGACCGGTGAACACGGACCGAGGAGGGGTCGGTCGGAACGGCGCCCGGCGGCGACGCTGAGGCTCTCGCGGCCGGCCGGGCGGCGGGGAGGGCGCCGCGGCGAGGAGACCGTGCGGCGTCCCGGCGGATCGCCGCGGCGGTCAGCGGGGCAGGCGGAGGGCCCGGCGGTCGGGCTTGCCGGAGGGCAGCAGCGGAATCGCCTCCCGCACGTCCAGCTCGCGGGGGGCGGCGTAGACCGGCAACCGCGCGCGCACCAGGTCGCGCAGCTCCTCGAGGGTGGGCGGGGCGCCCTCGGGCACGATCACGGCGGTGACCCGCTCGCCCCAGTGGGGGTCCGGGCGGCCCACCACGACCACCTCCCTGACCCGGGGATGCCCTGCGATGACGTCCGCGACCTCGGTGGCCAGGACCTTCTCGCCGCCGGTGTTGATGACGTCGTCCACCCGCCCCAGCACCCGCAGCCGGCCGCCTTCGAACGCGCCGAGGTCCTGGGTGCGGAACCAGTCCCCGTCCCTCGCCTCGGCGGTGGCGTCGGGCCGCCGCCGGTATCCGGAGAACAGCATCGGGCCCGCCAGGCGGATCCGCCCGTCTTCACCGATCTTCACGCGCACCCCGTCGAGGGGGACGCCGTCGTAGACGCAGCCGCCGCTGGTCTCGCTCATCCCGTAGGTGGCGACGATCCGCCCGCCTCGCGCCCGTGCCCGCCGCACCAGGTCGGGCGCGGCGGCCGCGCCGCCCAGCAGGATCGTCCCGAACCGGGACAGGTCCGTTCCCGCATCCAGCAGGCGGTGAAGCTGCGTGGGCACCACCGACAGGTGCCGGGCGTCGGCCTCGCCCACCGCGGCGGGGGAGAAACGCGGCACGATCACCGGGTCGGTTCCGGCGATCAGGGAGCGCACCAGCACCTGCAGCCCGGCGATGTGGTGGGTGGGCAGGCAGCACACCCACCGGTCCCCCTCCGCGGCGGCGATCCGCTCCAGCGTGGCCGACGCCGAGTGCCGCAGCGCGGCGGCCGTCAGCTCCACGAACTTGGGGGCTCCCGTGGAACCGGAGGTGGCGATCAGCACCGCGACGTCCGGTGCGACCGGCTCGCCTCCCTCGTGCGGCCGGATCCCCTCCGGGGTCTCGACGGCCTGCGGGGCGAGGGCGTCCAGCATGGTCCGCAGGGCCGGGGCGGGCAGGCCGGGGTCCAGCGGGCAGATCGCCGGCCCGGTGCCGTCCAGCGCCTCGGCCAGGGCCTGCAGCAGCCGGGGCCCGGGCGGCAGGAGAAGAGCGTGCAACGGGCGTTCCATGGCGCGGCCCAGCCTAGAGGACCCCGGAGGGTCCGGTGCCGCCCCGCCGGCATGCCCGGTGCGGCGGCGCGGCCTCGTCGCCCCTCCGCCGCACCGACCCGCCCGATCGCCCCGCCCGGACGCCCGAGTACGGTCCCACCAGTCGACGAGGGTTGAATGGACCCGGCCGGCGAGCGGCGCCGGCCAAGGGAAGGGACACATGGTTTCGGAGCTGTTCGATCCGGCGGCGTGGAAGGAAGTCGAGGGGTTCGACTTCACCGACATCACCTACCACCGCGCCGTCGACCAGGGCACCGTGCGGATCGCGTTCAACCGGCCGGAGGTGCGGAACGCGTTCCGGCCGCACACCGTGGACGAGCTGTACCGGGCGCTGGACCACGCCCGGCAGACCCCCGACGTGGGGTGCGTGCTGCTGACCGGCAACGGCCCCTCCCCGCGCGACGGAGGCTGGGCGTTCTGCTCCGGGGGCGACCAGCGGATCCGCGGGCGGGACGGCTACAAGTACGCCGAGGGGGAGACCGCCGACACGATCGATCCGGCCCGGGCGGGGCGGCTGCACATCCTGGAGGTGCAGCGGCTGATCCGGTTCATGCCCAAGGTCGTGATCTGCGTGGTGCCCGGCTGGGCCGCCGGCGGCGGGCACAGCCTGCACGTGGTGTGCGATCTGACCCTCGCCAGCCGGGAGCACGCCCGGTTCAAGCAGACCGACGCGGACGTGGCCAGCTTCGACGGCGGGTTCGGGTCGGCGTACCTGGCCCGGCAGGTGGGGCAGAAGTTCGCCCGGGAGATCTTCTTCCTCGGCGAGACCTACGACGCCGAGACCGCGCACCGGATGGGCATGGTGAACGCGGTGGTGCCGCACGCGGAGCTGGAGCGCACGGCGCTGGAGTGGGCTCGTAAGATCAACGGCAAGAGCCCGACCGCGCAGCGGATGCTGAAGTTCGCCTTCAACCTGATCGACGACGGTCTGGTCGGCCAGCAGGTGTTCGCCGGCGAGGCCACCCGGCTGGCCTACATGACCGATGAGGCGGCCGAGGGCCGGGACTCGTTCCTGGAGAAGCGCGACCCCGACTGGTCACGATTCCCCTGGTACTACTAAAGGCCGGTACGGTTCGGTACGTCCCGGTAAGAGGCAATACTGCACAGGAGCGGGGGTCAGCGGGTGCGGGTCTACTCCATCCCGATGCGGACGCGGTTTCGCGGCATCACGCGCCGGGAGGGCGTGCTCATCTGCGGTCCCGCAGGGTGGGGAGAGTTCTCCCCGTTCGCCGAGTACGGTCCCCGCGAGTGCGCCCGTTGGCTGGCGGCGGCCCGGGAGGCAGCCTACGACGGCTGGCCCGAGCCGGTGCGCGAGGCGATCCCGGTGAACGCGACGATCCCCGCGGTCGGTCCGGAGCGGGCCGCCGAGCTGGCCCGCGCCTCCGGGTGCCGCACCGCCAAGGTCAAGGTCGCCGAACGGGGGCAGACCGACGCCGACGACATCGCCCGGGTCGAGGCCGTCCGTGACGCGCTCGGCCCGGGCGGGCGGATCCGCGTCGACGTCAACGGGGCCTGGGAGGTCGACCATGCGGCCCGGATGATCCGGACGTTGGACCGGTTCGACCTGGAGTACGTCGAGCAGCCGTGCGCGACGCTGGAGGAGCTGGCCCGGGTGCGGCGGCTGGTGGACGTGCCGATCGCCGCCGATGAGTCGATCCGCCGCGCCGAGGATCCGCTGAAGGTCCGGGCCGGCGGGGCCGCCGACATCGTCGTGCTGAAGGTCCAGCCGCTGGGCGGGGTGCGGGCCGCGTTGCGGGTGGCCGAGCAGGCGGGTCTGCCGGTGGTGGTGTCCAGCGCGGTGGAGACCTCGGTGGGGTTGGCGGCCGGGCTGGCGCTGGCGGCCGCGTTGCCGGAGCTGCCGTACGCGTGCGGGCTGGCCACGATGTCGCTGCTGGAGGGGGATGTGACCGCCGAGCCGCTGGTGCCGGTGGACGGTGTGATCCCGGTGCGCCGCCCCGAGCCGGACCCGGCGGAGCTGGAGCGGCACGAGGCCGACGCGGCGACGGCCGCCGCCTGGCGGCGCCGGGTGGCCGACGCTCAGGCCCTGATGGACGCGCCGCCGGTGATCGGGGTGATCCGATGAACCCGGCGACCGCCCTGGCCACGGTGCTGGTCGATGAGCTGCTGCGGTGCGGGATGACCGATGCGGTGCTGGCCCCGGGGTCCCGTTCGGCGCCGTTGGCGTTGGCGCTGGAGGCGGTGGCCAGGACCGGGCGGCTGCGGCTGCATGTGCGGATCGATGAGCGGTCGGCGTCGTTCCTGGCGTTGGGGCTGGCCAAGCGGTCGGGCCGGCCGGTGGCGGTGGTGTGCACCTCCGGCACGGCGGCGGCCAACTTCCATCCGGCGGTGATCGAGGCGCACGAGGCGCGGGTGCCGCTGATCGTGCTGACCGCCGACCGGCCGCCGGAGCTGCGCGACACCGGCGCCAACCAGACCATCGACCAGATGCGGCTGTACGGCACCGCGGTCCGGTGGAGCTGTGAGATCGGGGTGCCCGAGGAGCGGCCCGGGATGGTGGCCTACTGGCGGTCGCTGGTCAGCCGGGCCTGGGGGCTGGCGCTGGCCCCCTCGCCGGGGCCGGTGCACCTGAACGCCGCGTTCCGCGAGCCGTTGATCCCCGACGGCGACGAGACCTGGTGCGAGCCGCTGGACGGCGACGCCACCGGCGCGTGGACCCGGGTGCGGGCCTCCACGCCCGGATCGGTGCTGCACGTGCCGCCGGCCCGGCGCGGCGTGCTGGTGGTGGGAGACGGCGCGGTCAACGTCAAGCGGTATGTGGCGGCGGCGTCGATGGCGGGCTGGCCGGTGCTGGCCGAACCGAACGGCAACGCCCGGTACGGCGACCACGCCCTGTCCTCGCACCACTTCCTGCTGGGGATGCCGGAGTTCGTGGAGCGGCACCGCCCGGAGGTGGTGGTCACGCTCGGCAAGCCGGGGTTGTCGCGGCCGTTGCTGTCGCTGTTGCGGCGCGCCGAGGAGCACATCGTGGTCTCCTCGGACCTGAGCCGTTGGCCGGATCCGGTCCGGTCGGCCACTCAGGTCGCCCAGGAGGTGGAGATCCCGGTGATGTCCGGGGACGACGGCTGGCTGCGGTCGTGGCGGACCGCGGATCTGGCCGCCACCCGCGCCGTCGACGCAGTGCTGGACGCCAGCGACGAGGTGACCGAGCCGCGGCTGGCGCGGGATCTGGCGGCGTCGATCCCCAGCGGGTCGCTGCTGTTCTGCGCGGCCAGCATGCCGATCCGGGACCTGGATCAGACGATGCGGCCGCGGCGCGGCGTCCGGATCCTGACCAACCGGGGCGCCAGCGGCATCGACGGGCTGGTGTCCACGGCGATGGGGGCGGCGTTGGCGCACGGGGGCCGCTCGTATGCGCTGCTGGGGGATCTGTCGTTCCTGCACGACCAGAACGGCCTGATCCTCGGGCCGCACGAGCCGCGTCCGGATCTGGCAATCGTGGTGATCAACAACCGCGGCGGCGGGATCTTCTCGCTGCTGCCGCAGGCGGCGCTGGAGGAGCCGTTCGAGCGGGTCTTCGGGACTCCGCACGAGGTGGACCTGGCGTATGTGGCGGCGGCGCACCGGATCCCCTACACGCTGCTGGAGTCGGCGGGGGATCTGCCGAAGGCGATCTCCGGGCAGGGCCTGCGGATCGTGGAGGCGCGCACCGACCGGGAGGCCAACGCCGAGCTGCACGCCCGGATGCGGCAGGCGGCCCAGGACGCGGTCCGCGCCGTGTTGGCCTCTCGGTGATCGCCGGTCCTCGGTCGTTCCTCTCCGGGATCGCTTAGCGATCTACAATGTAAAGGGCTGTGCATAAGAGCGCACTCCCACAACACCGCTCCACGACACGCACCCGAACAACGACCGACGAGGCGACGAGGGACCGGATCGGCCGTGCAAGGCGCCTTCGGTTCGCGATCTCATCGAGACGGCCTGATCTCTGCGGACGCGCCCTCAGGGCCCGGCGGGGCGATTCCCTGCGGCCTGTTCGGCGTTCCGGCCGGGGCCGGCCGGGCCGACGCCGTGGAATTCCCGCACGGGGGCCGTGTGCGCCGGATCCGCCGCGTCGCCGTCATCACCGGTCGAGGGGCGGCCTGGAGTTCTGTGAGGCGCGGATCGGGAGGACGGCGCATGTGGTCTGCTGCTCGGTCTCGGGTCTCCGCACGGTTCCGTGCGGTGTGCTTCCGCCTCCGGCCGCGGTGTCGTTCGGCGGATCGGGGAGGTCGCCGAGCGGCACCGCGAGACCGGCCGCGTCCCGGTCACGGCTTCGGCGGGGCCGGTGGTCAGTCGAGGAAGCGGGCCCGCAGCGCCCGCGTGTCGTCCTCGTCCCAGCCGTGCTCGGTCAGCCAGCCGAGCACTCCGCCGTGCTGTTCGTCCACGGCGGCCAGGAACTTCTCCATGATCGCCGGGTCCGGCAGGTGGGTGTCGGCCGGTCGGGAGTCCAGGTCGGCGGAGTAGGTGTCGCTGGCTCGCAGCCGGGCCAGGATCGCCTCCAGCCGTTCGCCGGTCTGCACGTAGTCGGCGATGATCTCCTCGCGGCGCACTCCGACGGTCTCCAGCGCGAGCGCGCACACCACGCCGGTGCGGTCCTTGCCCGCCGCGCAGTGCACCAGCGCCGCACCGCGGGTGCGGGACATCACTCGCAGCGCCGTCACCACCGAGTCCGCGCGTTCTTCGAGGTAGCTCAGGTAGAGGCGGAGGGAACGGTCGTGCTCGTCACCGTCACGGGACCGGAGCTGCCAGGGGAGCGCCTTGTCCACGTCCACCGTCGGCGAGCCGGCGGCCGCGCCGGTGTTCTCGCCGTCTTCGGAGAACAGCGACAGATGGTGGATGGTCACCGCCAGCACCCGGTTCAGCGGTCCTGGGCCTTCCAGCTGCACCTCGGGTCCGCTGCGCAGGTCGATGACGTCGGTGAGCCCGTAGTCGCCGAGCAGCGTCCGCACGTCGCTGTGGGTGAGTGCTTGCAGGTTGTCCGAGCGCAGGACTCGGCCGAACCGAGTCGTCCGCCCGTCGATCGTGGTCAGTCCGCCGAGGTCACGGACATTGACCGCGCCTTCCAGCTCGATCCACCGGGAGTAGGTGCTCATCACCCGAAACCTTATAAGCCTCATCTATCGCAATTTCTGGCGGGGTGCGGAAAACCTTCCGTTCCGGGCAGGGAGTCGAGGATTACCGGTCAGGGCGCGGGGAGGGGGCGGCGTGTCCTTTTCGGGGGTGACGGGGATGACCGTGCGATGTTCTTCGCTGCTCGAATGCGGTGGCCACGCCGTCGAGCACGGAATTTGTGACTCTGCTCACAGCGAATACGACTTGTGGAAAACCCCCTCGGACAACCCCACGGTCACCCGGGAACGCGTCGAAACGCACGGCGCCGAGCGCGGCGCCGGCTTCGGGACGGGTCCGCCGTCCCGGCGCGAGGGCGGTCGCCGCCTCTCATTCGATGCGCGGCGGGGTCCGCCGACGCCGCGGGGCGTCCGGTGACGCCCTGCCGGATGCTTTCGGCCCTCCTCGGCGGTTCGTCGTTGTGCGCGAGAGGGCCCGGCCGGCCCTCGAACGGCCGGCTCTTGTGTCCCGTCTCGACGGCGGCGGTGTCTGATCTACAACGTCAAGGCACGTGATGGGTGGTCACAGACCAACGACACGAGCGCACTCGGCGGAACGAAGAGCCGCCTCGATGACCTCGAGACCGGCGACGGCGTCGGCCATGGTGACCGGCGGGGCTGCCTCTCCGCGCACGGCTCGTGCCGTGGCCGCGTAAAAGTCCTGGTAGGCGCCTTGTGCTGTGGGGACGGCGCGGGTTCGTCCGGGGGTGCCGAGGCGGCCGTGGCGGGACGGCGGGGTCGTTCCCCAGTCTTCGTCGAGGGGGGTTCGGCCGGCGCGGAGCGCTTCTTCCTGGCCGTCCATGCCGTGGACGACGTAGGAGGCGCGGTCGCCCAGGGCGCGGAAGCGGGGGCCGAGGTCGGCGGCGGTGGCGCTCATCCACAGGTGGGTGCGGGTGCCGCCGGGGTGATGCAGGGCGACGAACGCGTCGTCGTGGGCGAGGGCGTCGGGGCGGCGGACGTCGAGTTCGGCGTAGACGCGGGTGGGGCGGCCGAACAGGACGATGGCCTGGTCGATGAGGTGGGTTCCCAGGTCGTAGAGGATGCCGCCGGCGTCGGCGGGGTCGGCGCTTTCCTTCCAGCCGGGTTTGACGGTGGGGCGCCAGCGTTCGAAGCGGGATTCGAGGCGTTGGACGTGGCCGAGGGCGCCGTCGGCGATGAGGCGGCGGAGGGTGCGGAAGTCGCCGTCCCAGCGTCGGTTGTGGTAGGGGATGGCGGCCAGGCCGCGGCGGGCGGCGAGGTCGGCGATGTCGCGGGCCTGGGCGGCGGTGACGGCGACGGGTTTGTCGATGACGACGTGCAGGCCGGCGTCGAGGGCGGCGCGGGCGAGGGGGGCGTGGTGGCGGTTGGGGGTGGTGATGACGGCGATGTCGTAGGCGTCGGCGTCGTCCCAGAGCCGCTGGGGGGTGGGGATGATCCGGGCGTCGGGGTGGCGGGTGCGGGCGGCTTGTTGCCGTTGGGGGTCGCCGGTGACGATGGCGGCGAGGGTGAGGTCGGGGACGGCTCGGATGAGGGGGGCGTGGAAGATCGCTCCGCCGGTGCCGTAGCCGATGAGTGCGACGCGCAGTGCCATGTCCTCGATCATCGCCGGTGGGGCGGCCGGTGAGGGGGTCGGGTGGTCAGCCTTGGAAGGCCTCTTGCATGGGGCGGAATTTGGCCTGGGCTTCGGCGAGTTCGGCGGCGGGGTCGGAGTCGGCGACGATGCCGCAGCCGGCGAAGAGGCGGGCGCGAGTGGGGTCGGCGGGGTCGAGTTCGGCGCAGCGCAGTGCGATGCCCCATTCGCCGTCGCCGGTGGCGTCGATCCAGCCGACGGGGCCGGCGTAGCGTCCGCGGTCCATGACCTCGAGTTCGCGGATGAGGTCGAGGGCGGGGCCGGTGGGGGTGCCGCAGACGGCCGGGGTGGGGTGGAGGGCGGCGAGGACGTCGAGGACGGAGCGTTCTTTGTCGAGGGTTCCGTGGACGGGGGTGGCGAGGTGGATGACGTTGGGGAGGGTGAGGATCTGGGGGCGGTGGGGGACGTGGAGGTCGGCGCAGAGGGGGGTGAGGGCGTCGCGGACCATGTCGGCGGCGTAGGCGTGTTCGCGACGGTCTTTGGGGGAGTTCAGGAGGCGCTGGGCGCGGGCGTGGTCGTCGGCGGGGGTGGCGCCGCGGGGGAGGGTGCCGGCGAGGACGAGGGAGTCGATGCGGTCGCCGGTGCGGCGGATGAGGAGTTCGGGGGTGGCGCCGATGAGGCCGTCGACGGCGAAGGTGAAGCAGGCGGGGTAGCGGGCGGCCAGGCGGTCGAGGAGGGGGCGGGGGTCGATGGGACCGGCGGCGTGGACGGTGAGGTCGCGGGCGAGGACGGTTTTGCCGAGGCGGCCGTGGCGGATGCGTTGGACGGCGGTGGCGACGGCGTTCTGCCAGGCGGGGGCGCTGAGGGTGCCGTCGCTCCAGCGCAGGCCGGTGGGGGGTGTGAGGGGGTGGGCGAGGGTGAGGGGGTCGTCGGCGGGTTCGCCGATGGTGGTGAGCCAGGCTTGGCCGTTGCGGCGGCCGAGGATGTGGCGGGGGACGATGAGGACCGAGCCGGGGGCGGCGGGGTCGAAGGTGAAGCTGCCGAAGGCGACGGGGCCGGTGCCGGGGAGGTCGAGGGGATCGTCGATGTGGGCGGTGGTGAAGAGGTCGTCGAGCCAGGCGCGGGCTCGGGTGAAGCGGTCGGGGCCGCCGGGGATGGTGATGCGGGCGGCTTGTCCCCAGGCGACGATGCCTTCGCCGTGGTGGATCCAGGCGAGGGCGTCGGGGGTGGGGAGGCGGGTGGGCAGGGTGCCGGGGTCGGGGACCGGGGTGGTGCGGACGGTCAGTGGTGCGGGGGAGTCCACTGCGGGTTTCACGGGGTCCACTGTACGGGAGAGTTGAACCCGTTCAAAAGTTGTGGGGTGTGGTGTGGGCCACGGGGTGGCGGGCCAGGTAGATGACGTCGGGCGGGCCGTGGCGGGTGGGGACGGTGCGGGTGGTGACGTGGGCGAAGCGGTCCTGGAGGCGCCGGTGGAAGGCGGGTGAGGGGGCGGCGCTCCAGACGGCGAGGGTGCCGTGGGGGGTGAGGCGGGCGGCGGCGAGGGAGAGGCCGGGGGTGCGGTAGAGGCGGGCGTTGTCGTCGGTGACGGTCCAGTCGGGTCCGTTGTCGGTGTCGATGCAGATGACGTCGTAGGTGTCGGTGGTGGTGCGCAGCCAGGTGTGCAGGTCGGCCTGGTGGACGCGGACGCGGGGGTCGTCGAGGGCGCCGTGGTTGTGGCGGCGCAGGTGGGTGCGGTTCCAGGTGATGACGGCGGGTTCGCGTTCGATGACGGTGATGGTGCCCGCGGCGGGGTGGCGGGCGGCGGCGTGGAGGGTGAAGCCGACGCCGAGGCCGCCGATGAGGACGGCGGCGGGCGGGGTGTGGTGGTCGAGGGCGGCGGTGACGAGGAGGCGTTCGGAGGCGCCGTCGCGGGTGTCCATGAGGAAGACGCCGTTGCTGATGATCTCGTGGTGGGGGCCGGTGCGGCGGAGGACGAGCTCTCCGGCGGTGCCGTGGACCCGGTCGACGGTGATCGTTTCGTGTGCGGCGTCCATGGGGGGTCAGGGTAGCGGGCGGGGCGCGGGCGTCCGCGGTGTTCGCGCGCCGCGTCAGCCGCCGAACGCCTGTTCGAGTTTGGCAAAATTTCGGCTCACACGTCACGCTCGTCGCAATGATCGGAACGATCTGTACATGGCACTGTTGCCTTTCCGTAAGAATCGTGGGCTATGGCATGGCTAACGGGGAATCAAGCAGGCGCAAAGGCGATCGTCGCGCTGGCGGCCGCCGGGCTGTTGGCCGGCTGCACCTCGGCCGCCGGTGGGGACGACCGCCGCGTGGATGCGCCCGTGGCGCGGGGGGACGCCGAGTGCCCGGGCGTGAAGGCGCCCGGCGACTCGCGGCATCGGCAGCTGCGGGGCATGTGGATCGCGACGGTGTCGGGCATCGACTGGCCGCGTGACCCGGCGCACTCGGCCGAGCGGAAGAAGGCCGACTACCGGGCGATGCTCGATCGGGCCAGGGCGCTGGGGATGAACGCGGTGTTCGTGCAGATCCGTCCGACCGCCGACGCCTTCTACGACTCCCCGTACGAGCCGTGGTCGCAGTGGATCACCGGCACGCAGGGCAAGGACCCCGGGTTCGATGTGCTGAAGTTCTTCGTGGAGGAGGCGCACGCCCGGGATCTGGAGTTCCACGCCTGGTTCAACCCCTATCGGGTGGCGCGCGGCACCGACCGGTCCAAGCTGCATCCGGACAATCCGGCTCGGAAGAACCCCTCGTGGGTGCGCGCCTACGGCGACGGCCTGTGGTACGACCCGGGGATCCCGCAGGTGCGGGAGCTGACCACCAAGGTCGTGCTGGACGTGGTGAACAAGTACGACATCGACGCCGTCCACTTCGACGATTACTTCTATCCCTATCCGGTGGGGGGCAAGGACTTCCCCGACGCCGACACCTACAGGAAGTACGGCGGGGGGCTGCGCAAGGACGAGTGGCGGCGCCGCAACGTCGACGCCTTGGTGCGGGAGCTGCACAAGAAGATCCATGAGGCCAAGCCGCACGTGCAGTTCGGGATCAGCCCGTTCGGGGTGTGGCGCAACCGCACCAGCGACCCGAACGGGTCGGCGACGCGGGCGCTGCAGAGCTATGACGACATCTACGCCGACACCCGCAAGTGGGTGAAGGAGGGGTGGGTCGACTACATCGCCCCGCAGCTGTACTGGGAGATCGGCAATCCGGCCGCCGACTATCGGACGCTGGCGCGCTGGTGGGCCGATCAGGTCGAGGGCACCGATGTGCAGCTGACGATCGGGCAGGCCTCCTATCGCGGCGGGGGGCCGGGGGCGTGGCGCGATCCGGCGGAGCTGTCGCGGCATCTGTCGGTCAACGCCGGGCTGCCCCGGATCCGGGGGGATGTGTACTTCAGCGCCAAGGATCTGCTCGGGGACAAGGGCGGGCAGACGTCCCGGCTGCGCAAGGACCATTACCGGACCGCGGCGATCCCTCCGGCCGTCGAGGGCGGCAAGGCCCCCCGGCCGGCCGGGTCGGTCAGGGCCGTCGCCACCGGCGAGGGGGTGAGGGTGTCGTGGCATCTGTCGCCGAGCAGGCGGGCCGTCTCCTATGCGGTGTACCGGGTGGAGGGCGCGGGGAGGCCGTGCGCTCCGGTCGATCCGACGCGGCTGCTGACGACCGTGCGGGGCGCGTCGATCGTCGACCGCACCGCCAAGCCCGGCGTCACCTACACCTACTACGTGACGGCATTGGACCGGCTGCACCATGAGAGCGGTCCGGCGCGGGGCGCGACGGTGACCGCCGCCGAAGGACGATGATCTCCGGTGGCCCGTCCACGGCTAATGATCTTGATGGTGGGGGAGATATCACAGCACCTGCGCACCCCCCGGAGGTTCTGGCATGGCGCTGTCGATGGAGGAGCAGCGGATCCTCGCCCAGATCGAGTCGCATCTGGCACATGACGACCCGAAGCTGGCCGCGCGGTTGGCGGCGTTGCCTCGGCTGCGGCGTCGGCGGCGGATACGCACGGTCGCGGTGGCGGTGTCGGTGCCGGTGCTGGTCGCGGTGTTGATCGCGGTGGTGGCCTAGGGTCGCCCCGCGTGAGCGCGCCTCGGCACGGTGACGCCCCGGCGGGAAGCGCTTCCCGCCGGGGCGTCGACGTTGTGGGCCGGTGTGGTGGTCGCCTCGCGGCGAATGGCACAACGTGGCTCCTGCCCGGCCGTGCGGCCGCGGTATTCCACGAAGGCAAAGGGTGCGGCCCGGGGGACACATGCCACACCGGCTCGTCCTACCTTAACGGCATCGGGCCGGTGCCCGGTCCGTCGACCTGCCGTGTCGGCGGGGCTCACCGGCGGGTGAGAGCGGGGTGGTCGCCGGGTTCGTTCGTTTTATCGGGTGTGCACCGTCGATGCGCCGGGGGCGTCCGATCGGGTGGGCGGGCCGGACCGGCGGCGCGTAGCGGACGGTGCAGACATGGTCACCTTCCGTGAATGGAACGTTGATCTTCCCTGGCGGCCAGATCTGTCCGTCGTGCCTCATCGGCGGGTCCGTGCCGGGAACACAGCGGGGTGGAGCCGTGTCCGGCGGCGCCGAGGCGAGGATGAGGAGCAGGGAGTGACGATCAGGCGGCTCGGGGCCGACGGGCGGTCCCCGCACGGCGGGCGCGCCGGAGGATCGACCCTCGGGCGGACGGCGAGGGAGGCCGGCGCGGCGGCGATCCGGGAGGCGTCGTGGGAGCTGGGCGGTGAGGTCACCGCGGCGGCGCGGGCGCGGGCGCTGGTGCGGCGCACTCTGCCGCGGTGGCGGGTGAGCGACCCGGCCGACGTCGAGGGCGCGGTGCTGCTGGTGGACGAGCTGGTCACCAACGCGATCCTGCACGGCACGGGGGAGGTGCGGCTGCGGCTGCGGCTGGAGGGGCGGCGGCTGGTCGGCGAGGTCGCCGACGGCAGCCCGCGCCTGCCGCGTCCCCGGTCCCCGGGGGAGCGCTCCGACTGGGCGGAGAGCGGCCGCGGGTTGATGCTGGTGGCGGCGTTGGCCGAGGAGCATGGCGTCCGGGTGAACGGGCACGGCAAGGTGGTGTGGTTCGGGCTGCCGCTGCGGTCGGGGCCGGTGCGGCCCGCCGCGGCCTCCCTGCCCGCCCGCCGCTGACCGGCGGCGTACGGGCTTTTGCGGCCCGCGGGCGCGGCGGAGGGGTCTGGGGGAGGCGCGGGCCGGCCGCACCGGGCCCACGCCTCCGCGTCCACCGGGCGGTCCCGCGGTCTCAGGGGCCGGACAGCTCGGCGGCCAGTCCCTCGAAGTCGGCGGCGGTCAGCTCCAGCGCCCCGGCGCTGCCGATCGCCTGGGTGGCGACGGCGCGGCCGAGGTTGCGGTTGCAGGCGTGATCGAGGTAGGCCTCGATCAGCCGGGCGTTGACCAGTCGGCCGCGGCCGCGCAGGGCGGGCAGGTCCTGATCGACGATCCGCCAGGCGTCGGGGGTGAGCACCAGGCGGCGTTCGTCGGCCAGCAGCGCCAGCAGCGCCCGCCGCAGCGTCGGGTCGCTCAGGTCCGGCATCCGCACCGTCCGCAGGTCGGTGACGACCTCCGGGGCGGCCGCCGCCAGGTCCTCGCGGCGGCCGGGGGCGCAGGTGGCCAGCAGGGCGGCGTCGTTGCTGCCTTCGGCGCGGGCCCGGTACAGGGCGGTGGCGTAGGCGGGGCCGGCCGCATCGTCCAGGAGCAGGTCGTCCAGGCCCTCCAGCAGCAGGGTGTGCCCGGCGTGCTCGGCGAGGGCGGCGCGCAGCCCGTCGGGGCCGCGGTCGCGGAGCTCGTCGGCGTGCAGGCTGTGCAGCCGGCCGCTGGAGGCCTCGACCTCGGCGAGCGCCTTGGCGACCATGCGTCCCAGCCGCCGCTGCCCGGTGGAGGGTTCGCCGACCAGCAGCAGCGCCGGCATGGAGGCGCTGGAGACCTCTTGGCCGCGCAGCCGCTGCGCCCACTTGCCGCGGCGGCGGACCTCCGACAGCAGCCGTTCGATGTTCTCCTCGCCGCACAGGAAGCGGATGCCGTAGGCCTCGGCGATCCGTGCGCCCTCGATGACCGCCGGTTGCGGGGCGGGCGGGGCCTGGGCGGCCGGGAGGGAGGGAGGCTGTTCCACCACCGTCGCCTCCGCCGGCTGCGCCGGGCCGGCGGCGGGTTCGGCCGGCGGTGCCGGCGGGCCGTCGGGGAACGCCGGTGGAGCGGCCTCGCCCGGACCCGCCCCCCATGGGTCGGGGCGGGCGTCGCCGCCGGGCGGGGGCGGCGGGGGGATGTGGGGGAAGCGTTCTGGGGCCGGTTCGGCGGGCGTGCCGCCCGGGGCGTGGGCGTCCGGTCCGCTCGGGGCCGGTCCTGGCGGCGGCTGCCCGAAGGCTCCCGGG
>NZ_RRYT01000014.1 GCF_006363815.1 Thermomonospora catenispora | reverse complement strand
CTGGCCCCGGCGCTGCGGGCGACCGGGCTGCGCGGCGGGCTGCTGTCGTGGGACGGGCGGCTGGCCGACGACGCCCGGCTGGTGACCGCGCTGGCCCGGACCGCCGCCGCGCACGGCGCCCGCGTGCTGACCCGGGTGCGGGCGCTGTGGCTGGGCGCCGGGGGCGCGCTGGTCCGCGACGAGCTCACCGGGGAGGAGCTGCGGGTGCGCGCCCGCGCCGTGGTGAACGCCACCGGGGTATGGGCGGGCGGCCTGGCCGAGGGGGTGCGACTGCGCCCCTCGCGCGGCACCCATCTGGTGCTGCGCTCGAGCACGCTGGGCGGGCTGCGGGCCGGCCTGCACGTGCCGATCCCCGGGGAGCTCAACCGGTTCGTGCTGGTGCTGCCGCAGCCGGACGGGCGGACCTATGTGGGGCTGACCGACGAGCCCGTCGACGGGCCGATCCCCGACGTCCCGGAGCCGAGCGAGGCGGAGATCGGGTTCCTGCTGGACGTGCTGGCCGGGGCGTTGGAGACGCCGGTGCGCCGGCGGGACGTGGCCGGCGCGTTCGCCGGGCTCCGCCCGCTGCTGGACGACGGGCACGGCCGCACCGCCGACATCTCCCGCCGGCACGCGGTGCTGGTCGACCGGAACCGGGTGGTGACGGTCGTCGGGGGCAAGCTCACCACCTACCGGCGGATGGCCGAGGACGCGGTGGACGCGGCGGTGCGGGTCGGCGGCCTGTCCGCCGGGCCGTGCCGCACCCGCGCCCTGCCGCTGGTGGGGGCGGCTCCGCGGGAACGCCTGGCCGCGCTGATCGACCGGGGGGTGCCGCGGCGGCTGGTGCGGCGCTACGGGGCCGAGGCCCCGGCGGTGGCGAGGCTGGCCGACGACCGGCCCGAGCTGCTGGAGCCGGTGGCGCCGGGATCGCCGGTGCTGGGCGTGGAGCTGGCCTGGGCGGTCCGGCACGAGGGGGCGCTGGACGCCGAGGACCTGCTGGACCGGCGGACCCGGATCGGGCTGGTGCCCGAGGACCGGGCGGCCGCGCTCGCGCTGGCCGAACGTCTGGTGGAGGAGTCGGCGATCGGCTAGGGGGAGGGGCGTCCCCCTCGGATCCTTCCCTCGACTGTTAGCTTAGTCTTACCTAAGATCTCGGGGATCCGATGTTCGATTCGGGGGGATGCGTGCCGTCGGCGAGCCGCTGCGACCACTGCCCGGGCAGCCACACCGGAGAGCTGCCCTGTCTGGCCTCCGCCACCGTCAAGGCGCGCTCCTGGCTGCTGATCGAGCATCCCGGGCCCTGGCCCGAGCGCATCGAGCGGCTCACCGGGCCCGCCCCCGTCGCCGCGGCCGTCGCCCGCGCCCTCGCCGCCGGGGTGCGCCCGCAGCTGATCCGCCGGCCCGGCCGTGCGGGACGCCGTTCCGTCCCCCCGCTGCAGGTGTACGTCGGGTCCTCCATGCCGGGCGGCCCGGTGTGGCTGGAGGGCCGGCGGCTGTCGACCCTGGCCGAGCTGGACAAGCTGGACGATGACATGCTCGCCGCCGTCGCGGCCGGGCGGCGGCCGGAGTTCGGGGAGCCGCTCTCCGACGAGGAGCCGGTCGTGCTGGTGTGCACCCATGCGCGGCGCAACGTCTGCTGCGCCCGGCACGGCGCTCCGCTGGCCCGGGCGCTGTCGGCGCGCTTCGGCTCCCTCGTCTGGGAGACGACGCACGTCGGCGGCGACCGCTACGCGGCGAACCTGGTGTGCCTCCCCCACGGCCTGTACTACGGGGCCCTCGGCGCGGCCGAGGCGGAGGCGGCCGTGGCCGCGTACCTGCGCGGCGAGCTGACGCTGGAGCGGCTGCGCGGCCGGGCCGGCCTGCCCGAGCCGGCGCAGGCGGCCGAGCACTTCGTCCGCTCCCGCACCGGCGAGTTGGGTGTGAACGCGGTTTCTGTGGAATCTCTCACCGGGACATCTCCGTACGAAGCGGTCATCGATGTCTCGGGAGCCCGTTACCGGGCGATCATCGAACGCGTCGAAGCGGCGCACGAGTGCGGGTCCGACTGCTCGCAGAACAACGGATCGTGGGTTGTTAGGGGGATCACCCTTCTCAACCCGGCGGCCCTCGTGTAACCTCCTGGAGGTCCCATTTCACGGGCTTCCCGCCGCGCACGGCTCCAGGACTCCATCGCAAACGGGATCCGGGGAACAGAGCGGCGCTTCCAGACGTTGGACCTTTCGGCGCTTCCTTGAAAGCTCGTCGAGCGTCCATGTCCGAAATTTGCTCAGCAACCAACCAAGGTGGGTGTTCCATGGCTCAGGTACGTCGGCAGGCAAACCTCCCTCGTCCCAGCTGGGGCTGGCAGGACGCCGCGGCGTGCCGGGGGGAGGACCTCGTGCTCTTCTTCGGGCCCGACGGCGAGCGTCAGCCCGAGCGCGAGATTCGCGAGCGTAAGGCAAAGCAGATCTGCATGGGCTGTCCGGTGCGCACGGAGTGCCTCGACTACGCCGTCTCCCGGCCCGAGAAGTACGGCACTTGGGGCGGTCTGAACGAGGACGAGCGCGCCTCCGAGCGCCGCCGCCGCATGCGCCGCGCCAACGCCGCCTGACCCAAGGCACGGCAAGCGCGCCGGACGTCACGGCGCACGCGTTTTTCACGCCGCGCCCAACGCCCTCCGGTGCGTCACACGAATATCCTCACGGCCCCGTCCGCCGGGGCCGTTTGCGTTGCCTTGATCCAATCCCCCCGGCACTTTTTCTGGGGTCGGTCGTATTCCGGCGTGAGCCGGACATTCCACGGTGAAAATTCACCGTTGCACGTGTTCGGCGAACCATGCCGCGCTGAGCCGGCCGACCTCGTCCAGGGCGCCGGGCTCCTCGAACAGGTGCCCGGCGCCCGGCACCACCACCAGCCGGTGCCGGTCGGTGTCGCGCATGGCCGCCAGCGCCCGTCCGTTCAGGCCGATCACCGGCACGTCCCGCCCGCCCACGATGAGCAGGGTGGGGGCGCGCACCTCGGCCAGCGCGGGCCCGGCCAGGTCGGGACGACCGCCCCGGGAGACCACCGCGGCCACATCGCCGGGCAGCCGGGCGGCCGCCACCAGCGCGGCGGCGGCGCCGGTGCTGGCCCCGAACACCCCGACCGCGGGCGCGTCGGCCGTCGACCGCAGCCAGCGGATCGCCTCCTCCAGCCGGCCGGCCAGCAGTCCGATGTCGAACCGCAGCCGGGCGGTGCGCGCGTCGGCCTCTTCCTCCTCCGGGGTGAGCAGATCGAACAGCAGCGTCCCGAAGCCCTGTTCGTTGAGGTGCTCGGCGACCCGCCGGTTGCGCGGGCTGTGCCGGCCGCTGCCGCTGCCGTGCGCGAACACGACGACCGCCCGTTCCGCGGGGACCTCCACCAGATCCCCGGCCAGCCGCACGTCCCCCGCCGGAACCGTCAGCGCCGTCACCGCCGCTCCCCCTCCAGCAGCCGGATCACGTCCCGGTCGGTGAGCTGCTCGAACCGCCGGTACCACTGCCCCACCGCGCGGAACGCCGTGGGCTGGGCGCACACCACGATCTCGTCGGCCTCGCCCGCCAGCGCCCGCACCGAGTCGGGGGCGCCGACCGGAGCCGCCAGCAGCAGGCGGGCCGGGCCCCGCGCTCGCACCGCGCGCAGCGCCGCCCGTGCGGTCACCCCGGTCGCCAGACCGTCGTCGACCACCACCACCGCCCGGCCGGCCGGGTCGGGCAGCGGCCGCCCGCCCCGGTAGACGTGCACCCGCCGGGCCAGCTCGGCCCGTTCCCGCGCCACCGTGTCGGCCAGATCGGCCTCCGTCAGCCCCAGCCGCTCCAGCAGGGACCGGTCGAACACCGGCTCACCGCCCTCGGCGACGGCGCCGACCCCCAGCTCCGGCTGCAGCGGATACCCGATCTTGCGGGTCACCAGCACGTCCATGGCGGCCGGCCGGTCCGGTCCGCCGAGCCTGCCGGCCACCTCCGCCGCCACCGGCACCCCGCCGCGCGGCAGCGCCAGCACCAGCGGATCGCTCAGTCCATGGGGCATCAGCAGCTCGCCGAGCACACGGCCGGCCTCCGCCCGGTCGGCGAACGGCAGCCGCACGTGCACGGCCGCACCGCCACCGGTCCTCTCGAAGACCATCGCGATCACCTCTCAGACCGCTTCCGCTACGGCCCCTACCCCGCCTGCCGCGCCCCATCCGCGGACAGGCGGGGGATCGCTCAAGGGGACCGATCAAGGACGGTTACGGCCCGATCGACGCATCTCCTTGTGGATGATCTTCCAGCGTCGGGTCTGCTCGGCGCGCAGCCTGGCGTCGGCGCGACCCGCCATCCACTCCGCCTCGCGCTGGAGCTTGCGCCAGTTCGCCAGCCTCCGCTCGGGCAGCTCGCCGGACTCCACCGCGGCCAGCACCGCGCAGCCCGGCTCGGTCCGGTGCGCGCAGTCGGCGAACCGGCACTCGGCGGCCAGTTCCTCGACGTCGGCGAACGTCCGCGCCACCCCTTCGGCGGCCTCGTCGGACAGGCCGACCCGGCGCAGGCCCGGCGTGTCGATCACCATCCCGCCCCCGTCCAGGAGCAGCAGCTCCCGGCGGGTGGTGGTGTGCCGGCCGCGCCCGTCTGCGGCTCGCACCTCCCCGGTGCGCATCACCGGTCTCCCGGCGAGCGCGTTGACCAGGGTGGACTTGCCGGCTCCGGACGGGCCGAGCAGCACCGCGGTGCTCCCCGGCCGCAGCCGTGCGGCCTCCAGGCCGCGGCCGTCGAGCGCGCACACCGCGTGCACCTCGGCGCCCACGGCGACGGAGGCGACGGCGTCGAGCAGGCCGGGCAGGTCGGCGGCCAGGTCGGCCTTGGTGATCAGGACGACCGGCCGGGCGCCGCTCTCCCAGGCGAGCGCGAGCAGCCGTTCGATGCGGCCCGGATCGGCGTCGGGCGCGGCCGGTTCGACGATGTAGACCACGTCGACGTTGGCGGCCAGCACCTGCCGCGACGAATCGCCCGACATCCCCGATCGCAGGTCGCGCCCGACGCCGCCGCGGACGACGGCGGTGCGGCGGGGCAGGATCCGCCGCACCCGGGGCGCCGGGCCGGGGCGGACGGCGACCCAGTCCCCGACGCAGGGCGGCCGCTCGCCGTATCCGGCGCGCAGCTCCCCCTGTTCCGACAGCACCGTGCACAGCCCCTTGTCGACACGGGCCACCCGGCCCGCCAGATGATCGGCGTGCTCGGCGAAGGCGGCCTCCCAGCCGTCGTCCCAGCCCAGCTCGGCCAGGGTGAAACGGGATGAGGAACGAGATGAGGAACGGGATGAGGTCAACGAGAGCGCCCTTCCGACACGGGCGCCCGCCGCCCCGGTGAGGGGCGCGTGGATCAGGCGGACGCCCTGAACGACGAGGAGAACCGGTGAGCGGGCACGGCGATGACCGCCATACGGCTCGGCCTCCTCCTCGATCGGGCGTCTTCCTCGACGGGGCGTCGCCCCGGTGCGACCCGCCCACGGTAGCGAGTGCGGGTTCAGCGGGTACAGCGATTTTCCGGGGGTGGGGCATGAACGAGTCCGAGATCGTCATCATCGGGGCCGGGGCGGCCGGGCTCTCGCTGACCTACCACCTCGTCCACCGCGGCGGGTCGCCGACGGTGACCCTCGTGGACGCGCCCGCCCGGCCGCCCGAGCGCACCTGGTGCTTCTGGGAGGCGGGCGAGGGGGACTACGAGAAGGCGGTGGGGGCCTCCTGGACCCGCCTGCAGGTGGTGGGCGACGACGGGGAGAGACTGGTCCGGCGGATCGATCCGCTGCGGTACAAGATGATCCGCTCCCGTGACTTCGAGGCGTTCGTGTCCGCCGCATGCCCGGGAGTGCGGCGGGTGCGCGCCCGGGTCGACGGCGTGCGCGACGTCGGCCCGGGCGCGGAGGTCGACGGCGTCACGGCCGAGGGGCGGCGGATCACGCTGCGGGCGCGCTGGGCGTTCGACTCGCGCCCCCCGCAGAGCCTGCCGCCGGCGCGCACGACGCTGCTGCAGCACTTCCGGGGCTGGTTCGTGCGCACCGAACACCCGGCGTTCGACCCCGACGTCGTGTCGTTGATGGACTTCCGCGTGCCGCAGCCCGCCCGGGGCCTGGCGTTCGGATACGTGCTGCCGCTGGGGCCGCGCGAGGCGCTGGTGGAGTACACCGAGTTCTCCCCCGCCCCGCTGCGCGCCGCCGCCTACGAGCGGGCCCTGCGGCGCTACACCGACGACGTCCTCAGGCTCGGTCCGCTGCGGGTGACGGGCGAGGAGCAGGGCGTGATCCCCATGACCGACGCGGTGTTCCCCCGCCGGGTCGGGAGCTCGGTGTTCCGCATCGGCACTGCGGGCGGGGCGACCAGACCCGCGACCGGCTACACGTTCGCGGCGGTGCAGCGGCAGAGCCGCGCCATCGCCGCCGCCCGGCGACGCGGTGCGGAGCCGGTGCCGCCGCCGCCCCATCCGGCCCGGGCCCGCGCCATGGACGCGGTGCTGCTGCGGGCCCTCGATCAGGGCCGGGTGGAGGGCGCGGAGTTCTTCACCCGTCTGTTCCGCCGCATCCCCGCCGAACGGCTGCTGCGCTTCCTCGACGGGCGGTCCCGCCTGTGGGAGGACGCGGCGATCGGGCTGGCCGTCCCGGTGGGACCGATGCTGTGCACCGCCGTCGAGCTTCCGCTGCTGCCTCGTCGACCCCATCGGGAGCGCCCATGAGAGCACCACGCCTGTCACGCCCGTCGCGCCCGGAGGCGGAGGACCCCGTCCGGACCACGCCGCACCGCTCCCCCTCCGACCGGGAGGAGCGGCGGGCGGACGCGCCGCTGCGGGACGCCGAGCTGGCCGCCGCCTTCGACCGGGCCGCCGCCTCCTACGACCGGCTGGTGGCCGCCAACCCCGGATACCACTCCCACCTGCGCCGTTCTGCGCGTCGGCTGCGCCTGCCGGACGGCGGGGCGGGCCTGCGGGTGCTGGATCTGGGCTGCGGCACCGGCGCGTCGACCGCGGCGCTGCTGCGGGCCGCCCCGCACGCGGAGATCATCGCCGTCGACGCCTCGGCGGGGATGCTGGAGCGCGCCGCCGCCAAACGCTGGCCGCCGAACGTGCGGTTCGTGCACGCCCCGGTGGAGCGGCTGGCCGACGCCGGGGTGCACGGCCCGTTCGACGCCGCGTTCGCCGCCTACCTGCTGCGGAACGTGGCCGACCCGGACGGGGTGCTGGCCGCGATCCACGCCCTGCTGGGACCGCCGCTGGGCCGGCTGGCCGTGCACGAGTACACGCTCAGCGGATCGCCGCTGCACCGGGCGGTGTGGACGGCGGTGTGCCGGGGGATCATCGTCCCGGCCGGCTCGCTGACCGGCGACGCCGCCCTGTACCGGCATCTGCGGCGCAGCGTGGCGGAGTTCGACACCGTCGGGGAGCTGCGGGAGCGCCTGGCGGCGGCCGGGTTCCGGGACGTGCGGGCGCTGCCGGTGTCCGGCTGGCAGACCGGGATCGTGCACACCGTGGTGGGGCGGCGATGACCGCGCCGCGGGACCGGCGGGCGTGCGCGCTGCCCGCGCCCGGGGGACGGGACCGCTGCACCGGGGAGGGCCCGCGCGTCGCGGTCGTCGGCGGGGGCGTCGCCGGGCTCGCCGCCGCGACGGGGCTGGCCGAACGCGGCGTCGAGGTCACCGTGTACGAGCGGGAGCCGGTGCTGGGCGGACGGGTGGCGGGGTGGCCGACCACGCTGGCGGACGGGTCCCGCGTCACCATGAGCCGGGGGTTCCACGCGTTCTTCCGCCAGTACTACAACCTGCGGAATCTGCTGCGGCGGGCGGACGGCGGGCTGGGCATGCTGACCGGCCTGCCGGACTATCCGGTGCGGCACGCCGACGGGATGCGGGACGGCTTCGCGCGGGTGCCGCGGACCCCGCCGTGGAACGCGCTGGGGTTCGTGGCGCTCAGCCCGTCGTTCGGCTGGCGCGACCTGGCGCGGATGGACCCGGTGGCCGCCTCGCCGCTGCTGGACGTGCGGGTGCCGCGGATCTACGAGCGGCTCGACGCCCTCTCGGCGCGGGACTTCCTGGACTCCGTGCGCTTCCCGTCGGCGGCGCGGCATCTGGCGTTCGAGGTGTTCTCCCGGAGCTTCTTCGCCGACCCGGCCGAGCTGTCGGCGGCGGAGCTGGCGTTGATGTTCCACATCTACTTCCTGGGATCGGCCGAGGGGCTGCTGTTCGACGTGCCCGCCGAGCCCTTCCCCCGGGCGTTGTGGGATCCGCTGGGGGCGCATCTGCTGCGGCTGGGGGCGCGGCTGCGGACGGGCGCTCCCGTCGAGGAGGTCCGGCCGCGCCCCGGCGGGGGCGTGCTGGTGGACGGGGAGCGGTACGACGCCGTCGTCCTGGCCTTGGACGTCGCCGGGCTGCGCGACCTGGTGGAGCGGTCCCCGGAGCTGTGCGACGCGGCCTGGCGGGCGCGGGTGGGACGGCTGCGGACCGCTCCCCCGTTCCTGGTGTCGCGGCTGTGGCTGGACCGGCGGGTGCGTCCCGACCGGCCGGGCTTCCTGGGCACCGGCGGCTACGAGACGCTCGACAACGTGAGCGTCCTGGAGCGCTGGGAGGGCGAGGCCGCCCGCTGGTCGGCGCGGACCGGCGGCTCGGTGGTGGAGCTGCACGCCTACGCCCTCCCCCCGGAGGCCGATCCCGACGTCGAGCGGAAGCGGCTGCTGGCGCAGCTGCACCGCGTCTATCCCGAGACCCGCGACGCCCGGGTGATCGACGCCCGGCACCTGTGGCGGCGGGACTGCCCGCTCTTCGCGGTCGGCTCCCATCGGGACCGCCTCACCGTGCGGACCGGCGACCCCGCGGTGACGGTGGCGGGGGATCACGTGCGCACCGGCCTGCCGGTGGCGCTCATGGAGCGGGCCGCCACGAGCGGGTTCCTGGCCGCCAACGCCCTGCTGGCCCGCTGGAACGTGCGCGGGCATGCGCTGTGGACGGTGCCCCGGCGGGGCCGCTCCGCGGTGCTGCGCGCGGCGGCGGCGCTGGGAGAGGCGCTGGGCGCGCGTCAGCCGGGGAAACGGCCCGAGGTCCGCAGCAGCCAGCGGCGCTCGGCGTAGGCGAGGTCGTCGCGCCACAGCCGGGCGGCCGCCCGGCGCATCAGGGGGCGCACCAGCGGCGACGCCTTGCGGGCGAGGGCGAAGCCGGGCCGCGGAGAGGTGGCGATCACGGCCTCGATGACCGCGGTGCGGGGTCGGCCCCGGGAGTCCGATCCGAGCGGGGTGGCGTGCGTCTCCACCACCGAGGTGCGGCCCTCGCCCTCGATGATCTGCATGACGACCGTGCGGGGCTCCGGGGCGGTGAACCTCGCCCGGACCGGCACCACGGCGCACCCGGCGACCTTGAACGACACGTCGACCGTGAGCTCCTCCTCCGGCGGCGCGCCCACCACCGTCAGGTCCGTGAACGAGTAGGGGTGGTACCAGCCGCCGTGCCAGGGATCGAGGCGGTTGGCGATCACGTCCTCCGGTTCGCACACCCCCACGCCGGTGAACACCGCGTCGATGGAGCGGGCCGGGTGCGGCCTGGCGGGGATCACGGGCCGCTCCAGCGGCGGCTCTCCGCCCAGCTCGTCCAGCCGGACCCAGGCCAGCACCCCGTCGTCATGCGTCGGATACGGCTCCCAGCCCGCGCAGGGGGAGCCGTCGAGCGCCAGCCCGTGCCAGTGGCAGACCACCGCCCCGTCCACCACCCGGGCCCTCCACAGCGGCGCGCCCAGGTGCGGGCAGGCGCCGGGCCCGGCGCGCAGCCGGCCGGCGCGGTCGCGCCAGGCGACGATCTCCAGCCCGCCGATGCGGCGGCCGAACGGGCGGCCCGGGACGATCTCCCGGGAGGCGCCCAGCACGTACCAGTTGCCGGAGGGCCGGGCGAGCGCCTGCTTCAACGCCTGGTCGATGAGCGCGGGCCTGGCCTCGCGCCAGGTGGGACGCTGGGCGTGCCAGGGGCGCGGGCGGTGCGGCCGCAGCGGGATCACCGGATCGGCTCCTTTCGCTCGACGGGCGCGGCGGGCCTGCGCGCGGCGGGTCTGAGCCTGAGCGCGGCGACCCGGCCCGCCGCGGCGAGCGCCACCGCCGCACGCCGCCGCCGGGGCACCACGGCGCGCCGGTGCAGCACCGCGTACCGGCGGGACTCGATGACGCCGAGGATGTCCCGGTACAGGGTGTAGGCGGTGCGGACGCACGGGCGGGAGGCCGGGTCGAGCATCGCGATCCCCGGCTCGGCCTCGCGGTAGGCGGCGTGCGCGAGCTGCGCGGCGTCCCGCAGCGCGGCCTCGATGCGCCGGTCGGGGAGGCCGGTGTCGCGGCTCCAGCGCAGCAGGGCGCGATCGACGCCGTGCGCGGCCAGCAGGTCTTCGGGCAGGTAGACGCGTCCCCGGTCGAGGTCCTCCCCCACGTCCCGCAGGAAGTTGGTGAGCTGGAACGCGACGCCGAGCGCGGCGGCGTGCGGCGCCGCCTCCTCCCGGGGGACGACGGTGCCGAGCACGGGGAGCAGCTGCAGCCCGATCACCGCGGCCGATCCGTGCATGTACGCCCGCAGGTCGGCGTAGGTGGCGTAGCCGGTGACGTACAGGTCGGCGCGCATGGACGCCAGGAAGTCGGTGAAGTGCCGGTGGTCGATGTCGTATCGGGCGGCGGTGTGCGCGACGGCGGCCACCACGGGCTCGGCGCCGGTGCCCGAGCGCAGCCCGGCGAGGAGCTCCTCCTCCAGCCTCCGCAGCGCCCGGGCCCGTTCCCGGCGGGTGGCGCCGCTGTCGAGGTCGTCGACGATGTCGTCGGCCCGGCGGGCGAACCCGTACAGGGCGTGCACGGCGGGCCGGCGGGCCGGCGGGAGCAGCCGGGTGGCCAGGAAGTAGGTCCGGCCGTGCCGGGCGTTCAGCCTCCGGCAGCGGGCGTAGGCGGCGCGCAGGGCGGGGTCGGTGATCCCCGCGGCGTCCAGTTCTCGTCGTGTCATCGGCGGTCGTGTCCTTCGTCGGGCCGTCATCGGGCCAGGGCGCGAGGGCCGCGGGCCGGACGGGCGGCGGGGTGGGGCGTTCCGGTGATGCGGGCGGCGGCGAGCCTGCCGGACAGCAGGACGGTGGGGACGCCGACGCCGGGGGTGGTGCCGCAGCCGGCCAGCACCGCGTTGGCCAGGCCGCGGACGAGGTTGCGGGGGCGGAACGGCCCGGTCTGGGCGAGGGTGTGCGCCAGGGAGAACGGCGATCCGGCGGCGTACCCCTCGGCGGCCCAGTCGGCGGGGGTGACCAGCCGTTCCCGCTCGATGGCGGTCTCCGGGCCGGCCAGTCCCCGGCGTTGCAGCTCGGCCAGCAGGTGGTCGCGGTAGCGGGGGCCGAGCCTCCGCCACGCCTCGGGCCCGGGGCCCACGACGGTGTTGGGACACGGGGCCAGCACGTAGTGCAGCCGCCGCCCGGGCGGGGCGAGGTCGGGGTCGGTGACGCCCGGCCGGGTGATCAGCAGGGACGGGTCGCTCATCGGCCGTCCGGTGCGGGTCAGCTCCGTGAAGACGCGTCCCCAGGCGGCCCCGAACGACAGGGTGTGGTGGCCGGTGTGCGGCCAGGAGGCGTCGGTGCCCACATGCCAGACGACCGCCGAGGGCGAGTGCACCGGCCGCAGCGGGCGGCGCGGCCGGCGACCCAGCAGCCGGTAGGCGACCGGCAGATCGGCGGTGATCACCACGGCGTCGCAGGGGATCCGCCCCCCGTCCGCGGTGTGCACGGCGCTGATCCGGTCGCCGCTCCTCTCCAGCCGGACGACCTCGGCGTTCCAGCGGAACTCGGCCCCGGCGTCGGCCGCCGCGGCCGCCATCGCCCGGGGCAGGGCGTGCACGCCGCCGCGCGGGAAGTAGACCCCGGCGACGGTGTCCATGTAGGCGATGACCCCGTAGGCGGCCAGCGCGCGGGCCGGCGCCACCCCGGCGTAGAGGGCCTGGAAGGAGAACACGCGGCGCAGCCGCTCATCGGATAAGAACCGGCCGACCCGGGCCTCCAGCCGGCCGAACCCGCCGAGCGCCGCCAGCCGCGCCAGGTCGGGGACGAGCAGGTCCAGCGGCGAGTCGAAGTTCGCGTCGATGAACCGCCGCATCTGCACCGTGTACAGCTCGGTCAGCCAGCGGCGCAGCCGCCGGTAGCCGGCCGCCTCCCGGGGGCCGGCGAACCGGCGGACCTCCTCCTCCATCGCCTCGGCGTCGGTGTGCACGGCCAGCGTGGAGCCGTCGGCGAAGCGCGCATGGTAGGCCGGGTGCAGCGGCACCAGCTCGACCCGGTCGGCGAGCCGTTCGCCCACCGCCGCGAACGCCTCGTCGGCCAGGTGCGGCATGGTCAGCACGGTGGGTCCGGCGTCGGCGCGGTAGCCGCCGCCCAGCTCCAGGAGGCCCGCCCGGCCGCCGGGGCCGGGCGCGCGTTCCACGACCGTGACCCGTCGTCCCGCGCCGAGCAGGTGCAGCGCGGCGGACAGGCCGGACAGCCCGGCGCCCACGACCACGACGTGGTCGGTGGGCCCCCGCACCGCCTTCATCGCCGTCCCGGGCGGGTCGCACCGGCGTGAGGCATGGCCGCTCCCCCCTGGTCGAGTCCCGGCGGTCATCCCGGCACGGCTCTACCTACCCAGGGTGACTACCTTCTCACACCGAGTCACTCGGAGGGGCGGGGCGGGCCGGGGAGCTGGGCCACCAGGCCTTGGGTCCGATGTCGGCGACCAGCGCGGGGACCAGCAGCGAGCGCACCACCAGCGTGTCCAGCAGCACGCCGAACGCGACGATGAACGCCAGCTGGGCCAGGAACGCCAGCGGGATCACCAGCAGGGCCGCGAACGTGGCGGCGAGCACCACTCCGGCGGAGGTGATCACGCCGCCGGTGGTGGTGAGGCCGCGCAGCACGCCCTGCCGGGCGCCGTGCGCGACCGTCTCCTCCCGGACCCGCGACATGAGGAAGATGTTGTAGTCCACCCCCAGCGCGACCAGGAACACGAAGCCGTACAGCGGCACGGACGGGTCGGTGGCGCCGAACCCGAGCAGGTTCTCGAACACCAGCGCCGAGACGCCCAGCGTGGCCAGGTAGTTGACGGCGACGGTGGCCATCAGCAGCAGCGGGATCGGCAGCGCCCGCAGCAGCGCGATCAGGATGAGCAGGATGATCCCCAGCACCACCGGCATCACCACCCACCGGTCGGCGGCGTTGACGACCCGGGTGTCGTACTGCTCGGCGGTGTAGCCGCCGACCAGGGCGTCGGCGCCGGGCACCGCGTGCAGCCGGTCGCGCAGCTCGGGGATGACCTCCTTGGCCGCGTCGCTGTCGGCGGGGGCCTCCAGGGTGACGTCGATCCGCACCCGGCCGTCCACGACCAGCGGGGCGCCGTCCGGTCCGGCGGTGAGGGGGGCGGCCGAGGCGACGCCCTGGGTGTCCTCGGCGACGGCCACGACCTGGTCGAGGCGGTCGGCGGCGGCGATGACGACGGTGGGGTTGCCCGACCCGCCGGGGAAGTGCTCGCTGAGGGCCCGTTGGGCCTCGACCGAGGGGGAGCCGCCGACGAACGTCTCCTCCAGCGGGACGCCCTTGGCCGACAGGCCGGGCGAGAAGGCCGCCAGCGCGATCAGCGCCACCGCGGTCGTCGCCCACACCCGGCGCGGAGCCCGGTCGACGAGGGAGGCGATCCGCCGCCACACGCCGTGCCCCTGGCCGGCGGGCCGGGGCCTGGACGGCCAGTAGGCGGCGCGGCCCAGCAGCATCAACGCGGCGGGCAGGAAGGTCAGCGCGGCCAGCACGGCGCAGACGATGCCGATCGCCCCGACCGGACCGAGGGCGCGGTTGTTGGTCAGGTCGCTGAGCAGCAGGGCCAGCAGGCCGAGGCCGACGGTGGCGGCGCTGGCCACGATCGCGCCGGCCGACCGCCGCGCCGCCAGCAGCCCGGCGGCGTACCGGTCGCGGCCGGCCGCCAGCTCCTCCCGGAAACGGGCGCTCAGCAGCAGCGCGTAGTCGGTGGCCGCGCCGATCACCAGGATGAACAGGATGCCCTGCACGGTGCCGTCGACGCGCACCAGGCCGCGGTCGGCCAGCGTGTAGACCACCGCGCAGGCCAGCGCCAGCGCGAACACCGCCCCGATGATGATCACGAACGGCAACGCCAGGGAGCGGTAGACCAGCAGCAGGATCAGCAGCACCGCGACGACGGCGACGGCGAGCAGCACCCCGTCGATGCCGGCGAACGCCTCCGACAGGTCGGCCTGGACGGCGGCGGGCCCGGCGATGTGCGCCGTGGTGCCGGGGACCTGTTCGGCGGCGGCGCGCACCCGGTCCAGCTCCGCCCGGAGCTCCTCGCCGCGGGCCGGCTCGAGCCGGACCACCCCCGACAGCGCCTTCCCGTCCCGGGAGGCGAACGCGGGGGTGGGCGCGCCCACCACTCCGGGCGTCCCGGCCAGCGAGGCCAGCGCCCGGGTGGCGGCGGTGCGCTGCTCCTCGCCGACGGTCCCCCGCTCGGCGGTCCACACCACGATCGCCGGGTAGGAGTCGCCCTGGCGGAACTTCTCCTGCTCGGCCAGCACCCGGGTGGACTCGGCGCTGCGCGGCAGGAACGAGGCCTGGTCGTTGGTGGCGACCTCGTTGAGCCTGCCGGCGTAGGGGCCCAGCGCCCCGCCGACGCCGAGCCAGACCAGCACCGCTAAAAGGGGCGGCAGAACGCGGACGGCTCCACGGGGGATGCGCATGAGCGGGCTCCCTGTCGGATTCCTCGACGACTGGAATGGTCGCTGATCGAGAGATCCTCATCGTAGAGGCCACGGGGCCGCGTCCCGGGGAGCCGGCCGATCCGGCGAGGGCGCGCGGCGGTCGGGACCGACGGGCGGCGCATCTGCGCCGCGCCCCGCGGGCCGGGGCGGTCGCCCGGGAGCGCTCCCGGCCGCCGGCGGAGGACGCCGAACGGGGGCGGAGCCGGTGCTCGGAGTCGGGGCCGCAGGTCGTCGCGCGTTCTCTGACCGCGCTGAACGAGGGGCCGGACCGGGCGCGCCGAGTGGTGAGACCGGATCGCGAGGCGGGACCGTGAGACCAGGTCGCGAGACCGGATCGCGGGGTCGCCGCCGGGCCCGTCCGCAGTGCTCCGGCCTGCCGGCCGGGGGCGCGTCAACGCGCGCCGGAGGTCAGCCAGCGCAGCGGGTTGTCGTGCAGGATCGTGCGGAGCGCGGCCTCGTCGACGCCGGCGGCGCGCAACGCGGGCACGAAGACCTCGAACAGGTGGCCGTAGCCGGCGCCGCCGTACCGCCGGATCCGGGTCATCCGGGACACCCCGGTGCTCAGCAGGATCCGCTCCCCGTGGCCAGCCTCCAGCAGCTCCAGCACGTACCGCACCCGGGCGTCGAGGGCGGCGCGGTCCTCGCCGGCCAGACCGATGAGGCCGAAGGCGACATAGGCCCCGTTCTCGGCGATCTTGCGGTGCGCGCCGGGGTCGTCCACCAGGTCCTGGCCGCCGACCGCGACCCGCTCGGCGGGCAGTCCGGCGGAGGTGAGGATCTCCAGCAGGGTCATGCCGGGCCGCCCGTAGGTGGCCACCGCCAGCCCCGACTCCCGTCCGGCCAGCGCGGCGGCGCGCAGCGCCCGCTCCTCGAAGGCGGTGGGCGCGGCGCCCCAGCAGCCGATCTCGCCGATCACGCCGGGCAGCGATCCGGTGCCGTCCATCCCGAACCCGATCTCGGCCAGCAGCAGCTCCGCCAGCCGGTCCTCATCGGCCTCGGCGGCCTCCTGGGGGGCGAACGGCTCGGTGAAGAAGCCGGTCCCGGCCACCACCGCGACCCGGGATCCGGCGCTGATCCGCGAGAGCATCGCGGCGTTGCGTCCCATGCCCTGGCAGGTCAGGTCGACGACCAGGGAGAGCCGGTGCTCGGTGCGCAGCTCGCCCAGCTCGGCGACGATCGCCTGCTCCTCGTCCAGCCAGCGGCGCGGATCGGAGGCGACCTCGGTCAGCCGGCGCTGCGGCCAGCGCAGGTCCAGCTGCAGGTGCTCGTGGGAGAGCACGGATCCGGTGACCTCGGAGGCCGGGATGCTCCCGGTCACGGTGCGCAACAGGCCGGGCTGCGTAGAAGGGGTCATGTGCACCGAGGTTACGTTATGTTTGCCCTAGTCAGGGTATGTATTGACATTTTTGACGGAGTTCGCTCGACGTCTGCTCGACGTTCGCTCGACGCATCCGCGCACACGCCGGACGCGCGGCCCGGTCCGGCCGCGCGGGCGGACGGCGGGTCCGACGCCGGCCCCATGGGGCGGCCCCGCGGGAGGGCCCGCCGCGCGTCGCCGGGGGCGGCCGCGCGTCGCCGGGGGCGTGTTCGAGGCGTCGCCCGCCCGGGGCACAATGGAGGACGTGATCTGCCAGGACTGCCGGGAACGCCGCCACGATCAGTGCCGCGGTGGCTCCTGGTGCCCCTGTCAGCACCGGACCACCCCGGCGACCGCCGCCGAACGGGCCGAACGCGACCGCCGCGCCGCGGAGCGGAACGATTCCACGGGCACCGAGCCTCCGGTCAATTGGATCAGGCAAGGATGATCGGTCCCGGACGTCCACATGTCGGACGCGACTGGACAGTCCCTCCGACCCCATGTCACCCTCGAGTCATGACGCCTGCGAACCCGACGCTGGTCAAGCGGCGGCACGTCGATTTCCTGCGGGTACGCAGCGCCATCTGTCTGTGACGCTCTGACCACGCCCATGCCGTCATCCAGCGTGGTGCGCCGGCGTCACCCTTAACTTCCCACTGCTCACCGTCGAGCCGGCTGTTAAGCCTGCCGGTGCGCTGCGCGTCGCTTTCCCCGACTAGGAACAGGACGCGACCGTGCCACCCAGCGTGAAGCGCAAGAGAGGCGAGGGTCAGTGGGCCCTCGGCTACCGTGAGCCCCTCAACAAGAACGAAGAGAACAAAAAGAACGACGACGGGCTGAACGTCCGGCAGCGGATCATCGACATCTACTCCAAGGCCGGCTTCGACTCCATCGACCCGGCGGACCTGCGCGGCCGGTTCCGCTGGTACGGCCTGTACACCCAGCGCAGGCCCGGCATCGACGGCGGCAAGACCGGCTCGCTGCCCGACGAGGAGCTGGACGACCGTTACTTCATGCTGCGGGTGCGGATCGACGGAGGCCGGCTCGACTCCCGCAAGCTGCGCACCATCGCCGAGATCTCCAACCGGTACGCCCGCGGCACCGCCGACATCACCGACCGGCAGAACATCCAGCTGCACTGGGTCGAGATCGAGAACGTCCCGACCATCTGGGAGATGCTGGAGGAGGTCGGGCTGTCGACCACCGAGGCGTGCGGCGACACCCCGCGGGTGATCATCGGCTGCCCGCTGGCGGGCGTCGCCGAGGACGAGATCATCGACGCCACCCCGCAGCTCGCCGAGGTGGCCGAGCGGTACATCGGGTCGCCGGAGTTCTCCAACCTGCCGCGCAAGTTCAAGACCTCCATCGCCGGGTGCGCCTCGCAGTGCACGGTGCCGGAGATCAACGACGTGGCGTTCGTCGGGGTGCGCAACGCCGACGGCGAGGTCGGCTACGACCTGCTCGTGGGCGGCGGCCTGTCCACCAACCCGATGTTCGCCCAGCGGCTGGGCGCGTTCGTGCGTCCCGAGCAGCTGCCCGAGGTCTGGTGGGGCGTGACCTCGATCTTCCGGGACTACGGCTACCGGCGGCTGCGCAACCGCGCCCGGCTGAAGTTCCTGGTCAAGGACTGGGGCACGGCCAAGTTCCGCGAGGTGCTGGAGAAGGAGTACCTGGGGTACGCGCTGCCGGACGGCCCGCCCGCCGACGCCCCGCTGCCGCACCGGGACCACGTGGGGATCCACCGGCAGAAGGACGGCCGCTACTACGTGGGCTTCGCCCCCCGGGTGGGCCGTCTCAACGGCGACCTGCTGCGCGTGATCGCCGATCTGGCCGAGGAGTACGGCTCGGGCCGGGTGCGCAGCACCGCCGAGCAGAAGATGGTCATCCTCGACGTCCCCGAGGAGCGGACGCAGGCGCTGGCCGACGCGCTGGCCGAGCACGACCTGCTCGTCAGCCCCTCGGTGTTCCGCCGGCAGATGATGGCCTGCACCGGGATCGAGTACTGCAAGCTGGCGATCGTCGAGACCAAGCAGCGCGGCATCGACCTGATCGACGAGCTGGAGAGGCGCCTGCCGGACTTCGACCAGCCCCTGTCGATCAACATCAACGGCTGCCCGAACGCCTGCGCCCGCATCCAGGTCGCCGACATCGGCCTGAAGGGCCAGCTGGTGATGGACGACGACGGCGAACAGGTGGAAGGCTTCCAGATCCACCTGGGCGGTCAGGTCGGCGCCTCGTTCGGCCGGAAGATCCGCGGCCTGAAGACCACCTCCGCGGGGCTGGCCGACTACATCGAGCGGGTCGTGCGCAGGTACGACGAGCAGCGCTCCGAGGGCGAGTCCTTCGCCCAATGGGTGGCCCGCGCCGACGAGGCCGATCTGCGATAGGGCGGTCGCCGTTCCGGCGCCAGTGAGACCCACGAGACACCTGAGGCAGGAATGAGCGAACGCGCCGCGCCGTTCTATTGCCCGTACTGCGGCGAGGAGGACCTCCGGCCGTTGGAGACGGAGGGCGGCTGGCACTGCGCCGGCTGCGCCCGCTCCTTCCGCTTGACGTTCCTCGCGGTGGGAGCGCCCTCGCCGGCGTCCTCCGACGATCGCGGCGCGCAGTCATCACGCTCGGGATAGGAGCCCGCATGTCCCCCTTGACGGTCCTGGATTCCTCCACCGACCGCCCCGCCCTGGATCTCCGCGACATCGCCGAGTCGGCCGCGGAGACGCTCGCGGACGCCTCCGCGCTGGAGATCGTGCGCTGGGCGGTGGCCACGTTCGGGGACCGGATCTGTCTGACCTCCTCGATGTCGGACGCCGCGCTGATCCACCTGGTGTCCACGGTCAAGCCGGGCATCGACGTGTTGTTCGTGGACACCGGCTACCACTTCGCCGAGACCATCGGCATGCGAGACGCGGTGGAGGCGGTCTATCCGGTCAACGTGATCAACGTGACCCCCTCCCGCACGGTCGCCGAGCAGGAGGCCGCGCTCGGTCCCCGGCTGTACGGCCGCAACCCGGACCTGTGCTGCTATCTGCGCAAGGTGGAGCCGCTGAACCGCGCCCTGGAGGGCTACATGGCCTGGTTCAGCGGGATCCGTCGCGAGGAGACCCTGCACCGCCGCGAGAGCAAGGTCGTCGAGTGGGACGCCAAGCGCGGCATGATCAAGGTCAACCCGATCCTCAACTGGACCCAGCAGGAGATGGACGACTACATCTCCGACAACGGGATCCTGGTCAATCCGCTGCACCACGACGGCTATCCCTCGATCGGCTGCGCGCCCTGCACCCGGCGGGTGGCGCCGGGCGAGGATCCGCGCAGCGGGCGCTGGGCCGGGCTGGGCAAGTCCGAATGCGGCATCCACCTGTGACCTGGACCGGCCGGCGCCGGGCCGAGATCCCGCTGGTGGCGGTGGCGCACGGGAGCCGGGACCCGCGGGCGGCGGCGACCGTGGAGAGCCTGCTCGACGCGGTCCGCGCCCGCCGTCCCGGGCTGCCGGTGCACGCCTCGTTCCTGGACCATGCGCCGCCCTCCCCCGACCGGGTGCTGCAAGGGCTGGACGCCGACGCGGCGGTGGTGCTGCCGCTGCTGCTGACCGCCGCCTATCACAGCAAGATCGACCTTCCCGGCGTGCTGGCCGAGGTGCGCACCGCCCGTCCGCGGCTGGGTCTGCGCACCGCCGGCACGTTGGGCCCGCACCCGCTGCTGATCGCCGCGCTGGAGCGCCGCCTGGCCGAGGCGGGCGTGCGACGCGGCGACCCGGGGACCGCGGTGGTGCTGGTGGCGGCCGGTTCCAGCGACCCGGCCGCCAACGCCGTCATCTGGAGCATGGCCCGGGGGTGGCGGGAGGCCGGCTGGTGGGGCGTGATCCCCGCGTTCGCCTCCGCGACCGGCCCCTCCCCCGCCGAGGCGGTCGCCGCGTTGCGGGACGCCGGCGCCCCTCGGGTCGCGGTCGCCAGTTACTTCCTGGCTCCGGGGCACTTCGCCGACAAGGTCCGCGCCGAGTCGCTGTCGGCCGGCGCGACCGTCGTCTCCGGGGTCCTGGGCGCCGCTCCGGAGCTGGCCGAGCTGGTCCTGCACCGGCACGACGAGGCGCTGGCCGGTCCTCCGCAGGCCGCCGCGGTCTGACCGCTCCCGCCCGAGCGGGGCCGCAGGCCCGCGCCGCCGCTCAGGAACGGGACCTGCGCTCTCGCCACCATGCGGCGAGGGCGCGGCGGGCGGGGGCGCGGTGCTCCTCGTCCACCACGGTGATGTCGCCCAGGATCGACCTGGCGTTGATCGTGACGACGGGGACGGCGTGTCCCGGCTGAGGGCGACGGACCTTGACGCTGCGATCGCCGAGGACGGCGTAGCCGGTCATCCGGACCTCCACGCCGTCCGGCACGACGATCTTGATGTCGCCCATCACGGCGGTGGCGACGATGGCGACCTCGCCGCGCGGGACCTGGGCGTCGCGCAGATCCAGCTCCACATCGCCCATGACCGACTGGAGGTGCAGCTCGTCCTCGATGCGGCCGACGATGCGCTCCCGGCAGTCGCCCATCACGGCCGAGAACTGACGGGTGGTCAGCCGGGGCGCGGGCTCGGCGCCGGGGGCGCCGACACCGGGCAGGTCGGAGACGACCCGCTCCAGCTCGCCACGGGTGACGGCGGTGTAGGCGGCCGCGGTGCGCTCGGTCAGCTCCGCGAACGTCAGGCGGCCCTCGACCGAGGCGATGCGCAGCCGCTCCACGACGGCCTCCCGCTCGGCGTCCGAGGCGCGCACGGAGGACTCCGCGGGGGCCGACGGCCGCGAACGCGACGAGTCCGGCTGCGGGGTGGCGTGGCTCATGCCCCACACGGTACGCCGTCGCGGGCCTCCGCCCCTCCGCCGCACGTAGGAGATGCCCCCTTGCCCGGGGAGGAGCCGGCCCCCGCAAGACCCTGGAACCTCGAACCCCGTTCTGTATCGTGTCCACCAGCAGCGACGGGCAGGAGCGGAGCGATGACGCACGAGGTGTTCAACCAGGTCCCCCCGTTGGAAGGGCACGATCTCGCCGACGATCCGGCGTTGCTGGACGGGCTGGAGCGGGAAGGCGCCGGCTGGGCCGCCGCGGAGGTGCACGAGCTGGGCAGGCTGGCGGGAACCCGGCAGGCCCAGGAATGGGGCCGGCTGGCCAACGAGTACCCGCCCGTCCTGCGCACCCACGACCGGTACGGGCACCGCATCGACGAGGTGGAGTTCCACCCCGCCTGGCACGAGCTGATGAACGTGGCCGTCACGCACGGCCTGCACGCCGCGCCGTGGGCGGACGAGCGGGCGGGCGCGCACGTGGCGCGGGCCGCCAAGTTCTATGTGTGGCGGGTCGACGCCGGGCACGGCTGCCCGATCTCCATGACGTACGCGGCCGTGCCGACGCTGCGCCGCGAGCCCGAGCTGGCGCGGCGGTACGAGCCGCTGCTCACCGAGCGGACCTATGACTTCGGGCTGCGCCCGCCGCTGACCAAGCGGGCGATCCTGGCGGGCATGTCGATGACCGAGAAGCAGGGCGGCTCGGACGTGCGCGCCAACACCACGCAGGCCGCGCCGCAGCCGGACGGCACCTACCGGCTGGTGGGGCACAAGTGGTTCACCAGCGCGCCGATGTGCGACGTGTTCCTGGCGCTGGCCCAGGCCCCGGGCGGGCTGACCTGCTTCCTGGTGCCGCGGATCCTGCCGGACGGTTCGCTGAACCCGATGCGGCTGATGCGGCTGAAGGACAAGCTCGGCAACAAGTCCAACGCCTCCTCGGAGATCGAGTACGACGGCGCGGTGGCCTGGCGGGTCGGCGAGGAGGGCCGCGGGGTCCGCACCATCATCGAGATGGTCAACATGACCCGGCTGGACTGCCTGATCGGGGCGGCGGCCGGGATGCGGCAGGGCGTCACCGTGGCCGCCCATCACGCCGCCCATCGCAAGGCGTTCGGCGCGTACCTGGTCGATCAGCCGCTGATGCGCAACGTGCTGGCCGACCTGGCGGTGGAGTCGGAGGCGGCGACCGTGCTGATGATGCGGCTGGCCGGGGCGACCGACCGGGCGGTGCGCGGCGACGAGGCCGAGGCGGCCTTCAAACGGCTGGCGGTGGCGGTCGGCAAGTACTGGGTGACCAAGCGCTGGCCCGTGCACGCCGCCGAGTCGCTGGAGTGCCTGGGCGGCAACGGGTACGTGGAGGACTCCGGGATGCCCCGGCTGTTCCGCGAGTCGCCGCTGAACTCCATCTGGGAGGGCTCGGGCAACGTGGCGGCGCTGGACGTGCTGCGCGCGATGAGCCGCGAGCCGCACTCGGTGGAGGCGTTCTTCGAGCAGGTGGAGGCCGCCTCGGGGGCCGACGCCCGGCTGGACGCGGCGGTCCGCGAGGTCAAGGACTCGCTGACCGATCTGGACACCGTCCAGATCCGCGCCCGCCGGGTGGTGGAGCGGATGGCGCTGGTGCTGCAGGGCTCGCTGCTGGTCCGGTACGGGCACCCGGCGGTCGCGGACGCCTTCTGCGCCTCCCGGCTGGGGGGCGACTGGGGCGCGGCGTTCGGCACCCTGCCGCCCGGCCTGGACCTGGCCCCGATCATCGAGCGCGCCACCCCCAAGCTCGGATAGCCGATCCGGCGATCAGGCGATTAGGCGATCAGGCGCCGGGTCCGCGCGGCGGGCCCGGCGCTCTCTTCGGACGCTATACATACATGCAGTCTGTATGTATGGTGGCGGCACCGAATCTCGAGAAGGGAGCCGACGCCGTGACCACGACCCCGCGGGACCCGTTCCCCACCACCGCCGAGCTGCTGCGCGGCCTGAGCGAGGAGTACGCCGCGTTCGCCGACCTGATCGCCCCGCTGGACCGGGCCGCCTGGACCGCCCCCACCCGCTGCACCGGCTGGGAGGTCCGTGACGTGGCCGGTCATGTGACGCTCGGCGCCGCGGAGTCGCTGGACGGCATGATCGGCGCCCGCACGCCGGACGAGCAGGCCGCGCTCCTGCGCGACCGGACCGCAGCCGAGGTCGCCGACCTGCTGCGGCGGTCGGCGGGCGGACTGATCGCGCTGCTGGAGAGGTTCGACGAGGCCGCATGGGCCGCACCCGCCCCTACGCCCGGACGGACCGTCCACAACGGCGTGCTCACCCTGTGGTACGACGCGTTCGTGCACGCCGACGACATCCGGACGGCGCTGGGTCTGCCCGCCCGGCACGAGCCGGCGGCGGTGGCCGCCTGCGTCGCCTGGCTCTGCGCGGAGCTGAGCCGGCTGGGGCGCGGGCCGCTGACCCTCCGGCTCGACGGGCTGCCTCCTCGGTCGATCGGCTCCGGCGGTCCCGTGGTCACCGGCGACCCGATGCGCTTCGTGCTGGCCGCCTCGGGCCGCCTCGATCCGGCCGTGCTCGGCCTGGACCGCCGGGTGAACGTGCATCTCCTACCATGACCCCATGAACCGCAAGGTGGAACAGGGCGATGCGACCCGCGCGCACCTGGTGGCGACGGGCATCGCCCTGTTCACCGAGCGCGGTTTCGCCGGGACCTCCACCACCGAGATCGTCCGCCGCGCCGGGGTCACCCGAGGCGCCCTCTACCACCACTTCGCCGACAAGGAAGAGCTGTTCGCCGCCTGCTACACCGAGGTGCAAAAGGACCTCTACGCCCGATGCGCCGCCGCGTCCGCCGTGCCCGGCGGTCACGCGGCCCGGATCGACGCGGGCGCCCAGGCGTTCCTGGACGCCTGCCTGGAGCCGCGGGTGCAGCGGATCCTGCTGCGCGAAGGCCCGCTGGTGCTGGGCCGGGAGCGGTCGCTGCGCTTCGACGACCCCCATTGCGCCCGGCGGCTGCTGCGGGCGGCGCTGACGGCGGCGGCCCGGGACGGGCTGCTCCCCGCCGAGCACGCCGAGCCGATGGCGCACGCGCTCTACGGCGCGCTCGACCAGGCCGGGAACGTGATCGCCGCCGCCGACGACCCGGCCGCCGAGCGCAAGCGGATGGGCGCCGCGATCACCGATCTGATCGCCGCTCTGCTGGGGGCGAACCGCCCCTGATCCCGGTTCGCCGTGTCACCGGGACGTTTTAAGCTCTGCCCCATGGGTTCGGCCTGCCGGTGCATCATCTGTCACGACTACGGCGACCGCGACCGGCTGGGCAGGTTCGAGCTGCGCACCATCGTCCACGTCAGGCAGTACGGCTGGAGCGTCATCCTCGCCTCCCCCGGCGACGACCGCCCCGGGTGGGCCTACACCGCCGGCCTGTGGCACACTCTCCGCTCCCCCGAGCTGGCGGTCTTCGGGCTGGAGCCGTACGACATGCAGACCATCGTCAACAATCTCGGCGAACGGGCCGCCGCCGGGCACCCCCTGGTCGCCGGCCAGGAGCGCCGGGACGCCACCGAACGCCACCCGGTCGTCCTGCGCCCGGTGCACGACCGCTGGCACGAGCGCCTGCTGGGCGACGCCCTGCGCTTCTACCGCCGCCCGCCGCTGTCCTTCCTGCAGGTGGTGTGGCCCGACGGCGCCGGCCGCTACCCCTGGCAGGCCGGCAGCGATCCGGCCCTGGAGCGCCGCCAGCCGTCCCTGTGGCTGTCCCCCGAATCCCATCCTCCGGGCGTCTGGACGAGCTGAGCCGGTCCGCGGCCGGGGGCGCGAAGGCCTCGGCCGCGTTCAGCGCCGCCAACGCGGCCGTCCCGGCCCCTTACAGATGTACAGGCGGTCCCGGTGGCGGCCGACCGCGCCCCGGGGCGAGCAGAACGCCCCGGGCCGGGCCCCGCGGGCCACGGGCCGCTCCGCCCGGCCGGGGTGGGCGTGGGCCGGGGCCCGACCGCGGTGAGGACGGCGCCGCAGGCCGCCAGCGCGACCAGCAGGCCGAGGCATCCCAGGCAGCCCGCCCCGGCGAGCCTCGCGGCGTCGGGGGCGGGTCGGGGCCGAGAGGGCGGATGCATGGCGGGCTCCTGAGGCTGCCGTGGAGATCTGGCCGCAGGCGGGAGGCCGGGGCGGGGCGGCCGGTTGTCCGCCGGGTGTCCCGCCCGCGAAGCCGGATACAGAAAGAGGACGATTAGCGGCGATTTGGGGGGATTTACCTACCGTGCGGTAAACAGGGGTGTCCCCGCTCCCCGGCCACGGTCACCGGTCGGGTAGGGAACAATCGGGGGCGGTTGCCAGGGCGAGCCGAGGAGTGGTCAGCATGCCGGAGGTGTGGCCGGGCTCGGCCTATCCGCTGGGCGCCACCTGGGACGGGACGGGCACCAACTTCGCGCTGTTCTCCGAAGTGGCCACGCGGGTGGAGCTGTGCCTGTTCGACGAACACGGCACCGAGATCCGGTGCGACCTGCCGGAGGTCGACGGGTTCGTCTGGCACGGCTACCTGCCCGGGATCGGGCCCGGGCAGCGCTATGGGTTCCGGGTGCACGGGCCGTACGAGCCGCACCGGGGGCACCGCTGCAACCCGGCCAAGCTGCTGCTGGACCCCTACGCCAAGGCGATCGAGGGCGAAGTGCGCTGGCACGAGTCGCTGTTCTCCTACCGGCTCGGCGACCCGGACGCCTTCAACGACGACGACAGCGCCCCGTACATGCCGAAGAACGTGGTGGTGAACCCGTTCTTCGACTGGGGCGACGACCGGCCGCCCAAGACCCCCTACCACGAGACGGTGATCTACGAGGCCCACGTCAAGGGGCTGACGATCGCCCACCCCGACATCCCCGAACGCCTCCGCGGCACCTACGCGGGCCTGGCCCACCCGGTGATGATCGACCACCTGCTGGACCTGGGCGTCACCGCGGTCGAGCTGATGCCCGTCCACCAGTTCGTCCCCGAGCACGCCCTGGTGGCGCGCGGGCTGACCAACTACTGGGGCTACAACACCATCGGCTTCCTGGCCCCGCACAACGCCTACAGCTCCTCCGGGCAGCTCGGCGAGCAGGTGCTGGAGTTCAAGGCGATGGTGCGGGCCCTGCACCNGAGCAGGTGCTGGAGTTCAAGGCGATGGTGCGGGCCCTGCACCAGGCGGGCATCGAGGTCATCCTGGACGTGGTCTACAACCACACCGCCGAGGGCGATCACCTGGGGCCGACGCTGTGCTTCCGGGGCATCGACAACGCCGCCTACTACCGGCTGCGCGACGACGACCGGCGCTATCACCTGGACTACACCGGCTGCGGCAACTCCCTCAACGTCCGGCATCCGCACGCGTTGCAGCTGATCATGGACTCGCTGCGGTACTGGGTGACCGAGATGCACGTGGACGGGTTCCGCTTCGACCTGGCCTCGGCGCTGGCCCGGGAGCTGCACGACGTGGACCGGCTCAGCGCCTTCTTCGACCTGGTCCAGCAGGACCCGGTGGTCTCCCAGGTCAAGCTGATCGCCGAGCCGTGGGACGTGGGCGAGGGCGGCTACCAGGTCGGCAACTTCCCGCCGCTGTGGACCGAGTGGAACGGCAAGTACCGGGACACGGTGCGGGACTTCTGGCGCGGCGGGTACGCGGCGATGCCGGAGTTCGCCTCCCGGCTGACCGGCTCCTCGGACCTGTACGCCCACGGCAGCCGCCGGCCCATCGCCTCGATCAACTTCGTCACCTGCCACGACGGGTTCACCCTCACCGACCTGGTGTCCTACGGCCACAAGCACAACGAGGCCAACGGCGAGGACAACCGGGACGGCACCGACGACAACCGGTCCTGGAACTGCGGTCACGAGGGCCCGACCGACGACCCGGAGATCACCGCGCTGCGGGCGCGGCAGCGGCGCAACTTCCTGGCCACGCTGTTCCTGTCGCAGGGCGTGCCGATGCTCTCGCACGGGGACGAGCTGGGCCGCACCCAGCACGGCAACAACAACGCCTACTGCCAGGACAACGAGACCTCCTGGGTGGACTGGGAGGCCGCCGAGGAGGACCTGCTGGAGTTCGTCCGGACGCTGGCCCGGCTGCGCCGCGACCACCCGGTGTTCCGGCGGCGGCGGTTCTTCCAGGGCCGCGGCGGCCACGGCGAGCTCGGCGACATCGCCTGGCTGACCCCGGCGGGCGCGGAGATGACCGATGCGGACTGGCACGCCGGATACGCCAAATCGCTCGGGGTGTTCCTGAACGGCGAGGCCATCACCGAGCCGGACCCCCGCGGCCGACGGGTGCGCGACGACTCGTTCCTGCTGCTGATCAACGCGCACTCGCAGTGCGTGGAGTTCACCGTGCCGGGTCCGGAGTTCGGAGAGCGGTGGGAGTTCGTGCTGGACACCGCGGCCCCGGAGGGCGTGGCCGAGCGCGGCGCGGTGAAGGCCTCCGACACGGTGCGGGTGACCGGCCGCTCGCTGGCGGTGCTGCGCCGGATCTGAACGGCCGGCGCAGCACGCCGCGGGAGGTCAGCAGCCGGGCATGGTCCCGCCGCTGTAGTCGTAGGTGATCTTCGGGCCGTAGTAGTAGAGGTTCTGCACGCGCACCATGGTGATGGACCGCACCCGGCCGAGATACTCGACGCTGTCGTCCGTCCACGTGTAGGTCAGGTAGTTGTCCATCCGGCCGCGGGTGTCGGGCCCGGCGATGCCGTCGGCGGACAGCCCCTCCATGCGCTGCCAGGCCGCCGTCGCCGAGGCGGTCTGGCTGCCGAACATGCAGTCGATCGCGGAGTAGGACATCTTGCCGTCGGCGTACAGCAGATGCTGGAACAGGCCGGCCCAGTTGCCGCTCCAGTAGGCGCAGCCGTTGCACAGGGTGGCCTCGTTGCCGAAGTCGTCGGTCGCCACGCCCGCGCCGTCGACCACCTTGTTGCTCAGGCCGAAGGTGCCGAACTCGGCGTTCTTGTCGACGGCGTCGACGCCGGAGTCGGTCGGCGGCTCGGCCCGGGCGACCAGCGAGCGGACCCGCTCGGGCACGCCGGTGTCGTCCTCGGGGAGCGCGCGGGCCAGCCGCAGCAGCTCGTCATGGCTCACCGCGCCGCGGACGGCGATCTGGTAGTTGACGCCGCGCCGCTCGCTCCACGACAGCACGGTCAGCCCCGGCCCCCACCGGTCGGCGGTGGAGGTGATCAGCGCCTTGCGGGAGCCGACGCCCGGACGGGGCACCGTGGTCTCGGCGAGCACCCGGGTGCCGGGCTGCAGCTGACGGCGGACGACCTCGCGGATCGCGCCAACGCCGCGCGCCACCAGCAGCACCCGCCCCTCTCCGGTGAAGGTGGCGGTGTCCACGGCGACCTTCTCCCCGGCGGCCAGCGGCGAGGTCGCGCTGCGGGTGTCCCGTTCCCGCAGCGTGTGGCCGGGCAGCGTCTCGGCCACCGCCTGTCGCGCGGCGGCGGCGAAGTCGGTCTGCCGAGCCTGGGCGGGCGACGCCGCCGCCACGGTCGCCGCCACGGCCATCGCCACGACCGCCGAGCATCGGCCGAATCTGGGACGCATCGTCGTTCCTCCCCTCCCGGCGAACACGCCAGGTGATCATTAAACCGACATCCTCGACGATCAGGGAGAAAATCTGCATCCTCAAGTGGTACGAACGACCTCACGCGGCCACCGGGCCCCCCTTGCCCTCGAGGGGCCCCGCGCTAGGCGGTCGTCCGCAGCCCGGCGACGATCCGGCGGACCTCGGCGTCCGGCACCCCCTGTCCGCGCACCAGGACGTGCACGCCCTCCCGGGGTTCCCAGTAGACCCGCACCTCGTCCGCCCATCCGGCCGGCCGCACCAGCAGCGCCCGTCCCGCCGACACCCGGTAGGGGCGGATCCGCGCCCCCTGCCGCTCCTCGATCCGGCGGACGACCTCCAGACCCCGCGTCGTCCGCCACACCTGGATCACCACGCGCCGCGGCCGGTCGCCCCCCTGGGGCCGGTACTGGGCGGTCCACATCTGTCCTCCCTCGGCGGGCGAGACCCCGGCGGGCCCCTCCTGCCACCAGGCGGAGACCCTGCGCCACCCCGGCGGGACGTAGCCGACCTCGATCAGCCGGTCGACGGGCGCGGAGCGGGCGGCGGTGACGCTCGCCGCGACGGCCGGACGGCTCTCCGCCGGCCGCAGCGCGGGCAGGACGGCGGCGGCGCCGACGACGCCGACGCCCGCGGTCAGCGCCAGGGCGACCACGGCGGCCCCGTGGGTCGCGCCCCAGGGACGGCGGGCCCGGCTGCCGTGGATGACCCGGGCCGCCATCGCATCGGGGAACACCAGCCCCCGCGTGTCCTCCTCGATGCACTCCCGGATCAGGTCCGGCAACGGGTCGGCGTCCCAGTCCAGCTCCTCCCGGCGTTCGAAGTCATCGCCCGGCCGGCCGAAGCCCGGCCCCATCGCGCACCCCCCCGTTCTCCGCCCGCTCCAGCCGTTCCCGCAGTTCCCTGAGCGCGTGGTGAGCCTGGCTCTTGACGGTGCCCACCGTGATGTCCATCAGCCGGGCGGTCTCGGCCTCGGTGTAGCCGCCCCAGTACCGCAGCGCGATCACCATGCGGCGGCGGGGCGGGAGCTCGTCCAGCGCCCGGCGCACCGCGTCCCGGGTGAGCATCTCGTCGATCGGCGCATAGGCGTCGCGCTCGGGATGTCCTTCCGGAGGCAGGCCGAGCACCTCCGGATGCCGCCGTTCTCCCCGCCAGCGGTCCCGCACGGCGTTGACGATGCTGCGGCGCGCATACCACAGGGGGTCTCCGCGCCGCGTCACCTTGCCCCACCGGCCGTACAGCCGTTCCAAGGCGCCCTGCACCACGTCCTCGGCCTGGTGCCGATCCCCGGTGAGCGCCACTGCCAGGCGCAGCAGCTCCAGGCCCCGTTCCTCGACGAAACGGGTGAATTCCTCATCGGTGTTCACGCTTCTCCCTCCGGCACCGTCTGGAACACGCCTCGCGTCGCCGGAAGGTTGTCTGGGATCGACTACTCTTCGGGCGATGCATGCGCTACCGGCACTGCCGACCGCCCCGGCCGATCTGGCCGAGGCGTACGCCTACCCCGGCGAGGGTGTGTGGCTGCGCGCCAACATGATCGCCAGCCTGGACGGCGCCGCCTGGTACGCCGACCGCTCCGGGGCGCTGGGCTCCCCCGGCGACCGGCGGCTGTTCCAGGCCCTGCGCGGGCTGGCGGATGTGGTGATCGTAGGGGCCGCGACGGTCCGCGTCGAGGGGTACGGTCCGGTGCGGCCGTCGACGGGCTGGGAGGTCTATCGGGCGGGCCGGACCCCGGTGCCGCCGCTGGCGGTGGTCTCGCGGCGGCTCGAGCTGGACCTGAGCGCGCCGATCTTCACCCGGGCCCCTCGGGACGCCCGGACGATCCTGCTGACCGCCCGGTCCGCCCCGCCGGACCGACGGGCGGCGGCCGAGGAGGTCGCCGAGGTGATCGTGGCCGGGCGGGAGGAGGTGGAGTTCCCCCGCGTCGTCGAGGAGCTGGCCGCGCGCGGGCTGCGCCGGCTGCTGTGCGAGGGCGGGCCGACGGTCCTGGCCCGCGCCGCCGCCGACGGCGTGCTGGACGAGCTGTGCCTGACCCTCTCCCCCATGCTGGTCGCCGGCGATCCGGCCCGGATCCTCAACGGCCCGTCCCTGCCGGAGCCGAGCCGGATGCGGCTGGCCTCCCTCTACGCCGAGGAGGATCTCCTGTTCCTGCGCTACACCGGTCGTTGACGCCGGAAGACGGTCCGGCCCCCTCGTCCCGCCGCGCGGGGAGGGGCCCGCTTCACCCCCGGCTCACCGGCCGGAGCGCCGCGAGCGGACCCGATAACGCAGGAACAGCACGCCGTCGTCGGCGCAGATCTGGCGGAGCGCCAGATCGACGCGGGCGTCCAGGTCGCCCAGCAGGCGGGTGTGGTGGGCGCCGCCGATGAGGGCGGGCGCGACGTTGAGGCACAGTTCGTCCACCAGCCCGGCCCGCAGCAGCGAGGTGGTCAGCGCCGGGCCGCCCTCGCACAGCAGATGGGCCAGGCCCAGGTCGCCGCGGAGCCGGGCGACGGCCTCGGCCAGGTCGAGCCCGTCGGCGCCCTCCCCCACCGCGATCACCCGGATCGGGTCGGGCACCGCCGCGGCGGCGGCACGGGAGGTCACCACGATCGTCGGGGTCTCGGCCCGGGTGAACAGCGGCGCCGACCAGTCCAGGGCGGCGGTGCGGGTCACCACCACGATCGGTGCGGGCCCCGGCCTTCCGCGCGTCTCGCGGTACCGGCGCAGGGCGGGACGCAGCCGGGCGGGGCCGAGCCGGCCGGTGCGGACGGTGGCCGCCCCCACCAGGATCGCGTCGGCCAGCGCCCGCAGGGTCCGGAACACCCGCATGTCGGCCTCGCCGCCCAGCCCGTCGCTCCAGCCCTCCTCGTCGGTCACCGAGCCGTCGACGCTGAGCACCATCCCGACCCGCAGCCACGGCCCCGTGACGTCCCCGTACGCCTCGAGGGGGTCGACCTCCTCCACCGGGTCGGGGAACAGGCGGCGCATGGCCGCCAGGGTACGCGAGGGCGGCGGCGAGGCGGGCCGGCCCTCCCTCCGGGCGGCCCGCCGGCCAGCCGGCGAGCGCACGAGCGCGCATGCCGCCGGAGACGGCGGCGGCCCGCGACCGGGCGGTCGCGGGCCGATGAGCGGGGCGACCGCCGCCCGGGGGCCCGGGACGCGGCCGCGCTCGGCGGAAGGGGCCGGCGCTCAGGGCCGGACGGTCTCGTCGATGACGGTCTGGCGGCCCAGGTCGCCGGGCACGGCGGACCGGGCGGACAGCGGACGGTCCACCGGCCGCAGGTAGGTCTGCTGCACGCCGGGCACCCGGTCCTCGATGACGAAGGTGGCCTTGGTGTGCACCGGCGCGCCCGGTTCCCGCACGTACGGCAGCACCTTGAAGTCGGCCTTCAGCTCACTCCGCGTGATCTTGGTGAGCACGTAGCCGCGCTGGTTGTTGTAGAACTTCAGGTGCGGGTTGATCTGCAGGAACGGGTGATCGGCGGGGTTGGAGTCGGCGCCGTCGCCGCCGCTGGTGATCGAGGTGCACACCAGTTCCGAGCCGACCGTCTCGGAGGTCGGGTCGTCGTAGTCCAGCTTCAGGTCGCTGGCCCAGTGGGCGTGCACGTCACCGGTGAGCACGACCGGGTTGCGGACCCCGGCGTCGATCCAGCCCTTGGTGATCCGCTCCCGGGAGGCCGCATAGCCGTCCCAGGCGTCCATGCTGGTGACCTTGAGCGGCCCGGCGTCGTTGTCGCGCTGGGCGAAGAACACCTGCTGCCCGATGATGTCCCAGCGGGCGCGCGACCTGCGGAAGCCGTCCAGCAGCCACCGCTCCTGCTCCTCGCCGGTGATGCTGCGCGAGGGGTCCAGGGCGGCCGGGCAGTCGCGGTAGCCGTCGCCGCAGGCCTGGTCGTCGCGGTACTGCCGGGTGTCGAGCATGTGGAAGACGGCCAGCCGTCCCCACCGGATCCGCCGGTAGAGCTGCATGTCGATGCCGCGCGGGATGGAGGTGCGGCGCAGCGGCATGTTCTCGTAGTACGCCTGGAACGCGGCGGCCCGGCGCTTGAAGAAGGCCTCCGGGTCCGGGGTGTCGGACTTCTCCTCGGGCGTCTCCCCGGCCCAGTTGTTCTCCAGCTCGTGGTCGTCCCACACCACCAGCCAGGGCGCGGCGGCGTGCGCGGCCTGCAGGTCGGGGTCGTTCTTGTACTGGGCGTGCCGCTGCCGGTAGGAGGCCAGCGTGATGGTCTCCGGCCCCTCGTGGTCGCGGGGGTTGCCGCCGGGGGCGACGTAGGTGCCCTTGCGGTACTCGTACTGGTAGTCGCCCAGGTGGAGCACCAGGTCGGGCTCCTCCTCGGCCAGCCGGCGGTAGGCCGTGAAGTAGCCGTGCTCGAACTGCGAGCAGGAGGCGAAGGCCATGACCAGGGCGGGGCCGAAGACGCCCGGGGCGGGCGCGGTGCGGGTCCGGCCCACCGGCGAGATGTACCGCTCCGCCTTGAAGCGGTACCAGTAGTCGCGGCCCGGCTGCAGGCCGTTCAGCTCCACATGGACGCTGTGCGCCGACTCCGGCCGGGCGATGACGGTGCCGCGCCGGACGATGCGACGGAAGCGCTCGTCGGCCGCCAGCTCCCACTGCACCGGGATGTTCCGGTACGGCATGCCGCCCAGCCCGTCCTCGGCCAGCGGCCGGAGCGCCAGCCGGGTCCACAGCACGAAACCGTCGTGGTCGGGGTCGCCGGAGGCGACGCCCAGGGTGAAGGGATCGCCGGAGAGCGTCCGACCCCGCGGAGCGGCGTGCGCGGCGGTGGCGTGCCCGGCCGCCGCGACGCCGCCTGCGGCCAGCCCTGTGGCGATGAGGAAAGTCCGGCGGTTGAGGGGAGAACGACCGTCGGTCATAGCAGACCTTTCCCAAGAAGTCGGACGAATGGCCGCCCGACAGCCTCACCGAGGCCGGTGACCGCCATGCACCGAAGAAGTGACGTCTCTTCCAACGGCAACCGACCTGTTCCCCACCGGTGAGACTCGGACGCACGGGCCGCGTGATCACCCTAACCCGGCGGCATCGCCGAGCCGGGGAAGGCGGCGGCCGGACTCGAGCGACGCCGAACCTTCCCTTCGCACAGGCCCCGCCGAGCGTCGAGGAGATTCATCCTCATGTCCAGTTTTGTCACGCCCTGTCGGGTTACATACCGTGAAGCGAGGGGCGCCGGGCTTTGGGGGGAGTGACCGGTGCCCCTCCGACATTCCGCTCGTCCTCCCCCGCCCTCCGCCGACGGATCGGCGGCCGCTCGCGGTCGCGAACCGGCCGGGGCCGGCCTCCGGGACCGTGACCGGCGGCCCTCCGGCCGAGAAGCCGCCGGAAACCCCGCCGAAAGGCCGCCGAGGGCGCGCGGCCGCGGACGACGATCCCCGTGAGAGCGCCCGGTGAGAGCGCCCGAGGGGCGGTGGAAGAACCGTCTCCGGCGGCGAGCCCGCCATCGGGGCGGCGGGACGCTCCCACGGCACGCCTTCGGAGCCCGCATCCGTGATCCGTCCCCGATCCGGACGGCCCTCCTCGGGGCCTGCCGTCGCCCCCCGCGAAGATCAACGACAAGTTCTGCCAAAAATCCCGCCGAGTCAGGCGACTTTTTCCGTTTACGCGCCGGGCGTCGATCGAACAGCGTGCCATGCGTAAGGGCCTGACTCGGGAGGTGTGGTTTGGCACGCAGCTATCCCCGTTGGGCGGCCGCCGGCGCCCTGGCGAGCGGCGCGCTGCTCGTCGCGACCGCCGGCACCGCGCACGCGGTCGCACCGCCCCGGATCGTGATCAAGGACGGCGTCACCCAGCCGGTGTTCTCCTACGCCGACGCGATCCGCGAACGGGTGCTGGTGGAGTCCCCCGTGGACAGCGACGGGGACGGCCGGCGCGACCTGGTCAACGTGGACATCATCCGCCCCAGGGAGACCGAACGCGGCCTCAAGGTCCCGGTGATCATCGACGAGAGCCCCTACTACGACAACGCCGGACGCGGCAACGAGAGCGAGCGCAAGCGCTACGACGCCGACGGGAACCCGATCACCTTCCCGCTGTTCTACGACAACTACTTCGTGCCGCGCGGATATGCGTTCCTGGCCGTCGACATGATCGGCACCACCCGTTCGGACGGCTGCCCCACCAGCGGCGGCGCCCCCGACGTGCTCGGCGGCAAGGCGGTCATCGACTGGCTCAACGGGCGCGCCAAGGCCTACCGGCCCGACGGCAGGCCCGTCCGCGCCACCTGGACGACCGGGAACGCCGCCATGATCGGCAAGTCCTACGACGGGACGCTGGCCAACGGGGTCGCCGCCACCGGCGTCAAGGGGCTGAAGACCATCGTCCCGATCGCCGCCATCAGCAGCTGGTACAACTACAGCCGCTCCAACGGCGTGAAGTACTGGACCGACGAGCAGCCGTGGCTGGCCGACTACGTCGACACCGACCCGCCGGAGAAGTGCGCCGCCGTGCGGCGGGCCCTGGACGAGGGCGAGGACGACGCCACCGGCAACTACAACGACTACTGGGCCGAGTCGAACTACCGCCACGGCACGATCGGCGATGTGGGCAACGTGCGGGCCAGCGTGTTCGCCGTGCACACCGTCAACGACCTCAACGTCAAGGCCGACCACTTCTCCCTGTGGTGGAAGGGCCTGGCCGCCCGCGGCGTGCCCCGCAAAGTGTGGATCGCCCAGTACGGCCACGTCGACCCGTTCGACTTCCGCCGCGACGTGTGGGTGCGGACCCTGCACCGCTGGTTCGACCACGAGCTGCACGGCGTCCGCAACGGGATCATGAACGAGCCGCGCGCCGACGTGGAGATCGGCCCGAACCGGTGGATCACCCAGTCCGACTGGCCCGCCCCCGGCGCGCTCCCCCTCACCCTGCGCCCCGGCGCGGACGGCGGCCTCGGCCTCAAGCCCGCCCCGAAGGGCAGCACCGCCGTGTTCACCGACGCGCCGGGCGATGAGGGCGCCGGCGTCACCGAGGCGCAGATGGTCGCCGACCCCACCGCCGCCCGGCCCTACCGGCTGGCCTACGTCTCCCCGCCGCTGCCGGTGTCGGCCAGGCTCTCGGGCACCCCGACCGTCACCCTGCGGATCAAGCTGGACAAGCCCACCGCCAACCTCACCGCCCTGCTGGTCGACTACGGCGAGGACACCCGCGTGGACTACCTGGGCCCGGGCTCGGGCATCCGCACCCTCGACACCGAGAGCTGCCACGGCGAGGGCACGCCCGACGACGACCCCTGCTACCGGGAGACCGAGACGGTCACCGTCACCTCGCCGGTCAACGTGGTGGCCCGCGGCTGGATCGACGCCCAGAACCGCCACTCGCTGAGCCGTCCCACGCCGCTGGCCCCGGGCCGCTACCACACCGTCCGCTGGCAGACGCTGCCTCAGGACTACGTCTTCAAGCCCGGGCACCGCATCGCCCTGATCCTGGCCGGCACCGACGCCGACTACAACACCGAGACCCCCACCGGGGCCCGGGTGACGGTGGACCTGTCCGGCACCTCCGTCACCGTCCCGGTCGTCCCGGCCAAGGGCTCCGCCGCCGACCTGATCGGCCCGCAGACCCTCTCCACCTGGCGGGGCCCGACCGAGGTCACCCTCCCCCGGCAGCCCTGGCGGTTCTTCTGACGCCCGGCCCGTCCAGGCCGTCGCCCCGCACGGATCCCCCGCCGGCCCCCGGCCGGGGCGGGGCGGCGGCCGGGCCCGCGGGCCGGGTGCGCGGCGATGCCGCGGCGCCGCCGAAGCGAGGTACGGTCGGAACCATGGAGAAGGTCCACAGGAGCGAGGACGAGTGGCGCGCGATCCTCACCCCCGAGGAGTTCCACGTGCTCCGCGAGGGCGGCACGGAACGGCCGTTCACCGGTGAGTACGTCGACACCAAGACGGTGGGGGTCTACCGGTGCCGGGCGTGCGGGGCCGAGCTGTTCCGGTCGGAGACCAAGTTCGAGTCCCACTGCGGCTGGCCGAGCTTCTACGCGCCGATCGACTCCGACGCCGTGGTGCTGCTGGAGGACCGTTCCCACGGCATGATCCGCACCGAGGTGCGCTGCGCCCGCTGCGACTCGCACCTGGGACACGTGTTCCACGGCGAGGGCTACCCGACGCCCACCGACGACCGGTACTGCATCAACAGCGTCTCGCTGTCCCTGGAACCGGCCGAGTGACGCGCCTCCCGGCGTCCGGCCGGGAGGCGCCGGGAATCCGACCCGCACCGCGGCCCGGGCCCGGAGCCGTGCTCTTCGACGCCGGCGGCCGGGCGTCCCCCTCGGCGCCGCGCGGCGCGGAGCCGCCCGGGCGTCGGCCGCGTTCCGCGCGGCGCCTCAGCGGGTGCGTCACACCCGGCAGTCGTCGTCGGCGCTCTGCTTGTTGGCGAGCACGACGTGCCCGTTGTCGCTCTCCTTCGCGTGCACGAACACGATCGGCACGATCGGCTCGTCCCCGCCGTCGTAGCGCTCGAGGTATTCGACGGCCCACTCGCACAGGGCGATCGCCGCCTCGGCGTTCTCCTCCTCCTCGTCCAGATCGGTGTAGACCCGCAGGAACTCGCCGCTGCGGCGCACCTCCACCACGTGCCGGGCGACCTTCCCGTCCGGGTCCTTGACCCGGAAGTAGGCCGCCGCCTCGGGCATCGCGTCGGGATCGACGTCCCCGGCCGCCGGCGGCACCGCCGCCGTCGGCGGCGTCGGGGACGGGGTCGCCGGCCGGGCCGCCGCATGCGCCCGCGGCTTGGCGGCCGTCTCCTCCTCGGGCCGCAGCACCGCCACGCCCCCGGCCGCCGCCAGCAGCCCCGCCGCCAGCGCCCCGATCCCGATCACGGCGCCCCTGCGCCGACCGCACGCCTCCAGCGCCGTGTCCACGACCCGATCGGCCCGTGCGCGCCACCGCGAGGGGGGTTTCGCATGACGTCCAGCCGGTCGTTCTGTCACGCCCGGAAACCCTACTGAGCCGTCACGGCCCCTCGCACGCCGCCGCCGGCGCTCAGGGGAGCGCCGCGACGATCTCGGCGACCGGCTTGCGGCGGCCGGTGTAGAAGGGAGTCTCCTCACGGACGTGCCGGCGGGCCTGCGAGCCGCGCAGGTGACGCATCAGGTCGACGATGCGGTGCAGCTCGTCGGACTCGAAGGCCAGCATCCACTCGTAGTCGCCGAGCGCGAACGACGCCACGGTGTTGGCCCGCACGTCCGGGTAGCCGCGCGCCATCCTCCCGTGCTCGGCCAGCATCGCCCGCCGCTCGGTGTCGGGCAGCAGGTACCACTCATAGGAGCGGACGAACGGGTAGACGCACACGAACGCCCGCGGCTCCTCCCCGGCCAGGAACGCCGGGATGTGGCTCTTGTTGAACTCGGCGGGGCGGTGCAGCGCCACCTGCGACCACACCGGCTCGCAGGACCGGCCCAAAGCGGTGCGCCGGAACCGGCCGTAGACCTCCTGCAGGTCGTCGGTGGTCGGCGCGTGCCACCAGAACATCAGGTCGGCGTCGGCGCGGAACCCGCTGACGTCGTACACGCCGCGCGTGGTCACGTCCTTCCCGGCGGCCTGCGCGAGCAGGTCCTCGACCTCACGGGCGGCCTCCTCGGCCCGGTCGACCGGACGGACCGCCCGGAAGACCGACCACATCGTGTAACGGATGACCTGGTTAAGGTCGCGCGCCTTGGCCCCCCGTGTCGGCCTGCTCTCGTTGTCCGTCGTCATGGTCGGCTCCTCCTCGGCTCTCGAACTGTTCCATCACCCGGTCCGCCGCCGCCCGCGCGGTGGCGATGCAGGCCGGGACGCCCAGACCGTCGTAGGCCGCGCCGGCGACCGCCAGGCCGGGCACCGCGGCGACCGCGGTGCGGATGCGGGCCACCCGGTCCAGATGGCCCACGGTGTACTGCGGCAGGCCCCCGCCCCAGCGGGTGACCCGGCTGTCGATCGGCAGCCCCGTCGTCCCGCACACGGCGGCGATCTCGGCGATCGCGGCGGCCTTGAGCTCTTCGTCGCTGCGCTGGAGGGCGTGCTCGTCTCCGTACCGGCCGATGGAGCACCGGACGATGATCAGATCGGGGGCCCGCTCGGCCAGGTGCGGCCACTTCACCGAGCTGAACGTGACCGCCTTGACCTGGCGTTCCTCCACCGCGGGCACAAGGTACCCGCTCATGGCGGGGCGCCGGGGGAAGGCGGTCACCGGGTAGGCCAACGTGACGATCGCCATGCTGGCGTACTCGATGGCCTCCAGTTCCCGGGCCGCGGCGGGGACCTCCTCGGCCAGCAGCCGTGCGGCGGGCCGCGCCGGGAGCGCCAGCACCACCGCGTCGGCGTCCAGGGTCCGGGGATCGCGGGCCGGGCCGAAGACGAGCCGCCACCGGTCGCCCTCGATCCGCCGCAGCTCGCGCACCATCGCCCCGGTGCGGATCCGGCAGTCCTCGCCCAGGGCGTCCGCCAGCGCCCGGGGCAGCGCCCCGAGCCCGTCCGGCAGGGTGGTGAACACCGGCCCCGTGTTCTGCGACCCGGCGCCGCGCAGGGCGCGGACGGCGGTCAGCAGGGAGCGGTGGGTGCGCGCGGCGGCGGCGACCGGCGCGAGCGTCGCCTCGAACGACAGCAGCTCGGTCCGGCCCGCGTACACCCCGCCCAGCATCGGCTCCACCAGACGGTCCACGACCTCGCTCCCGAGCCGGGCCCCGATGTAGCCGGCGACCGACACGTCGGCGCCCACCGGGGTGCGCGGCAGCACCAGGTCCAACGCGGCCCGCGCCGTTCCGGCCGCGGACAGCACCCCGCAGGCCGCCAGCGCCCGCAGGTCGCCCGGCACCCCCATCATCTGCCCGGCGGGCAGCGGTCGCAGCCCGCCGCGGCTGTAGATGGCGGAGGCGGCCTCGCCGGGATGCACCCGCTCATCGCTCAGGCCCAGCTCGCGCAGCAGCTCCACGCCTTCGGGACGACGGGTCAGCAGGGACTCGGCGCCCTCGTCCACCGGGACCCCGGCGACCTCGCTGACCTGGAGCTTGCCGCCGATCCGCGGGGAGCCCTCCAGGACGGTGACGCGAGCGCCGCCGCAGACCAGGCGCCGCGCCGCGGCCAGACCCGCGATGCCCGCGCCCACGACGGCGACATGGGGACGTGGGGAACGCCGTTCTGTCATGCTTCAACCTTCCCAGACGGGGGGCGACCCCCGTGCAGGACCCACCCCTTGCGGGCCGCGCGGGGCCCGGCCGGGGCGGGCGGCCGGCACGGGGCGGCCGTGACCCGGCGTCTGCGCACTCGTGACCGGTTCGGAACCGAACCGGCCGGTCCGCACCGCCGGCGCGGACGTCCCAGGGGCATGGGACGTTCACGTTCAGGCAGGGTGCTCTCCGGGGCGCTGGCCGCCGCGCTGCTGACGGCCGTCCTGGCCGGCTGCGGCGGCGGCGCCTCCTCCGGAGGGCGCGAGGCGGGCGACGCGGGAGCCGCGAAGGCGCCCGCCCCGGCGCGGGAGCGCGCCGAAGGGGGCCGCGCCGCCGGCGGCGATCCGCAGACCGGACGGCAGGTCGTGATCGCCGACCGGGCCGTGGTGCACTCCGCGGATCTGCGGGTCCGCGCCGCCGAGGTGGACTCGGCGGCGGCCGAGGCCAAGCGGCTGGTGACGGCGGCGGGCGGCTATGTGCAGCAGGAGTCCTCCAGCGGCGGCCGTGCGCGGCTGACGTTCAAGATCCCCGCCGAGCGGTACACGCCGACGCTGGAGGCGCTGGCCCGGCTGGGCGTCCGGCTGTCGCTGACCCAGGAGGCCGAGGACGTGACCGAGGAGGTCGCCGACGTCGACAGCCGGGTCCGGTCGGCGAAGGCGACCGTGGAGTCGTTCCGGCGGCTGCTGCGCCGCGCCGACACCGTCGGCGAGGTGATCGAGGTGGAGCGGGAGATCTCCCGCCGGCAGGCCGACCTGGAGGCGTTGCAGGCCCGGCAGCACTCGCTGGCCCACCGCACCCGGTACGCGACCGTCGCGCTCACCGTGGTCGGCCCCGAACCCGCCGGCGCCGACCGGGTCGACGACGGGCCGGGCGGCTTCCTCGGCGGCCTGCGGCAGGGCTGGAGCGCGCTGCTGGCGATCGGCGGGGCGCTGGCCGTCGTGATCGGGTTCCTGCTGCCGTTCGTCCCGGTGTTCGCGCTGGCCGGCGCGGCCGTGTGGGGCGGCCGCAGGACGCTGCGAAGGCGCCGCCGGCCCACGACGTGACCGGCCCGCGCGCGGCTAGCGGGCGGACGCCTCGTGGACCAGATCGGCCAGGCGGGCGAGCCGGTCCGGGTCGGTGGCGGGCAGCACCCCGTGGCCGAGGTTGAAGATGTGGCCCTCGGCGGTGCGGCCCCGGTCCAGCACGTCGCGGGCCCGGCGCTCGACGACCTCCCAGGGGGCGAACAGGATCGCCGGGTCGAGGTTGCCCTGCAGCGCCTTGCCGGGCTCGACCCGGCGGGCCGCCTCGTCCAACGGCACCCGCCAGTCGACGCCCACCACGTCCGCCCCGGCCTCGCCCATCAGGCCGAGCAGCTCGCCGGTGCCCACGCCGAAGTGGATGCGCGGCACCCCGTACGACTCGATCGCCGCGAAGACGCGGCGGGCGTAGGGCAGCACCGAGGAGCGGTAGTCCTCCGGGGCCACCGCGCCCACCCAGGAGTCGAACAGCTGGATCGCGCTCGCCCCCGCCTCGATCTGCACCTTCAGGTAGTCGACGGTCAGGTCGGCGAGGCGGCCCATCAGCTCGGCCCACAGCTCCGGCTCGCCGTACATCATCGCCTTGGTGCGGTCGTGGTTCTTCGACGGGCCGCCCTCGATCAGGTAGGAGGCGAGGGTGAACGGGCCGCCGGCGAACCCGATCAAAGGGGTGTCGCCCAGCTCGCCGACCAGCGCGCGCACCGCCTCGGCGACGTAGGGGACGTCGTCGGGGGCGAGCCGGCGCAGTGCGGCGACGCCGGCCCGGTCCCGGATCGGGTCGGCGACCACCGGGCCGACGCCCGGCTTGATGTCCAGGTCCACGCCGATCGCCTTGAGCGGGACCACGATGTCGCTGAAGAAGATCGCCGCGTCCACCGCGTACCGGCGCAGCGGCTGCAGCGTGATCTCCACGATCATGTCGGGCCGGGCGCAGGCCTCCAGCATCGGCACGCCCTCGCGCACCCGCAGGTACTCGGGCAGCGAGCGCCCGGCCTGGCGCATGAACCACACCGGCGTGTAGGGCACCGGCTCGCGACGGCAGGCCTTGATGAACGCGCTCTGGGACGGGCCGCGGCCCGTCCGGGGTTCGGTCGTGTCAGAAGCCACCCGACGATGCTCCCACGATCCTCTCCCGCTCCCCCAACCCGGGCGGGCCGCGGCGCGCCGCGGAGGAGCGCCGGGAGAGATCGGCGGCGGCGGAGGGGCGACGGCGCCGCGGGCCGGCGGGGCGCGGCAGAGGTCCATCGAAAGGTCACTCGAAAGGTTCACTCGAACGGACTTTTGGACACGCCGCCGGAAGTCCCGCATTCCGTCAGGCCGCCGTGGCAGCGTTGGGCTGGTCAGAACCTAGGAGGTCCCCAGTTGTCCTGCCCCGTTCTGTACTGTTCCACCTGCGGCGACGGTCGGTCCGTCGGGCGGCTCGCGAGCCGCGGCGGGCCGGACGCCGAGCGCCCCGGGCGCGGCGCGACGCTCCCCGGCCGGAGGACTCCGTCGACGTGCCACGACGCCGTCCCCGGTGCCCGGGCGGCCTGAGATCCGTGCGGTGCGACCTCCCGTCACTCCGACCCCCGTCCGGCCGGACATGAGCGCCGGACGACCACCCCGTGCCGGCGCCGGGCCCGCCGCGCCGGCCCCGTTCCGGCGGGCCGTGTCCGCCGTGAAGTCGTTCCTGTCCGGCGATCCGATCCGGCCGGAGCTGCGCCTGGCGGAGATGCCGGCCCCGCAGCGGCTGGCGCCGCATGCGACGGCGCTGGAGGGCTCGGTGCTCCGCGACGGCGACGAGGTCGCCGAGGGGCGGCTGATCGTGCTGTACGACCCGGCCGGCCGGGACGGCTGGGTCGGCGGGTTCCGGGTGGTCGCCTACATCCAGGCGGATCTGGAGCCGGAGATCGCCTCCGACGAGCTGATCGGCAGCGTGGCGTGGAGCTGGCTGACCGAGGCGCTGGAGCCCGTCGGGTACGCCGACGCCTCCGGCACGATCACCCGGGCGGTCTCCGAGAGTTTCGGCACCAAGCGCGGCACCCCCTCGACGACGGAGCTGGAGATCCGGGCCTCCTGGTCGCCGACCGGCGAGGACCTGACCGGGCATGTGCAGGCCTGGTGCGAGGTGATGTGCACGGTGGCGGGCCTGCCTCCGGCGGGGGTGAGCGCATTGCCGGACCGATCAGGTGGTACACGCTCGTAAACGGCGTACGGTAGGGCTCGTGGGAGTGTCTGAAACCGAAGCCGCTTCTGGAGGAGCGGGCGTCGACGCGGTGCCGTTGCTGGACCCCCGCGAGGGCATCCCCCCGGTCGTCGCCGACGAGGCCGCTTTGGAGCGGGTCATCGAGACGTTCGCGGCGGGCACCGGCCCGGTCGCGGTCGACGCCGAACGGGCTTCGGGCTACCGTTACGGCCAGCGCGCCTATCTGGTGCAGCTGCGCCGGCAGGGGGCGGGCACCGCGCTGATCGACCCGATCGCCTGCCCCGATCTGTCCGGGCTGGACGAGGCGCTGGCCGGCGCGGAGATGGTGCTGCACGCCGCCGGGCAGGACCTGCCCTGCCTGGCCGAGGTGGGGCTGCGGCCGCGGCGGCTGTTCGACACCGAGCTGGCCGGGCGGCTGCTGGGCTATCCCAAGGTCGGGCTGGGCTCGATGGTGCGCGAGGTGCTCGGATACGCGCTGGAGAAGGGGCACTCGGCCGCCGACTGGTCCACCCGTCCGCTGCCGGAGGACTGGCTGCGGTACGCGGCGCTGGACGTGGAGCTGCTGATCGAGCTGCGCGACGCGCTGGCCGAGCAGCTGAGGCGCGCCGGGAAGCTGGAGTGGGCGCTGGAGGAGTTCGCCGCGATCCTGTCCACCCCGCCCAAGGCGCCCCGTCCGGACCCGTGGCGCCGCACCTCCGGGGTCCACCGGGTGCGGGGGCGCCGCCAGCTCGCGGTGGTCCGCGAGGTGTGGCAGGCCCGGGACAGGGTGGCCCGGGAACGCGACCTGTCCCCCGGCCGGGTCCTGCCGGACGCCGCGATCATCCAGCTCGCCCTGGAGATGCCCAAGACCCCGGCGGAGCTGCTGGCGCTGTCGTCGATGCGCAACCGCGGCGCCCGCCGCTACCAGTCGGTGTGGCTGCGCGCGGTGAACCGGGCCCGCACCCTTCCCGAGGCCGAGCTGCCCGCCCCCTCCCAGCCCGGCGAGGGTCCGCCCCCCGCCCACCGTTGGTCCGAACGCGACCCCGAGGCCGCCGAGCGGCTGGCCGCCGCCCGCACCGTCGTCGCCGCCCTCGCCGACGAGCACACCATGCCCGCCGAGAACCTGCTGCAGCCCGACGTCGTGCGCCGCCTGGCCTGGTCGCCCCCCGCGGAGGTCTCCCCCGCCACCGTCGGCGGCGCCCTGCGCGCCCTCGGCGCCCGCGACTGGCAGGTCCGTCTGGTCGCCACGCCCCTGGCCAAGGCGCTCCAGCGGCTGGAGAGCAAGGGCGGGTTGTAGCCCCAGGCCAAGGACGCCTCGCACCGTCCGTGGCGGTCCGTGGCAGTGGGCGACGACGCGCGGTCCGCCGTCCGTCCCGCGGGCCGGGTCACAGGTCGGGCAGCGGGTCGCGGGGAAGGCTGTCGCGGTCGAAGACCTCGGCGTCGGCGGCGTTGATGACGGGCACGTACTCCTCGTCCACCTCGAACCGGGAGCCCGCGAACTCGAACGCGGCGCCCGCCCCGGTCTCCACCGGGCCGATGCGGGTGCCGCGCGGATAGGTTCCCCAGACGCTCTTCGGCTCGGTCCGTCGGAGCGGCCCGGTGCTCAGCACCGCGACCTGGTCCTCGGTGACGACGAAGAAGAAGTGCGCACCGCCGCCGGCCGACATCGCGGGGAACAGGTACCGGATGTCCGCATCGAGGCCGAGGAACTCCCGGCAGCGCTCGCGGACCGGACGGGGCACGGGCATGGCGGGACACCTCCCCCCGGACACCGTCGGCAGATTGCCCCATGATGCACCGTTTTGTCGGTTCATGGCCAGGGCCGCCGTCGGTGACGGCCGCACCGCCCGCGTCACGGGACACGGCCCGGCCGCTCGCGCCGCCGGGCGACGCCGCGCGGCGCGAGCGGCCGATCGAGGGGCCGCCGACGTCGGCGAGCGGCGAGGACGGCCCGATCGTCACCGTGCGACGGCCGCGTTCCGGGCGAAGGAGACGTGGAGAGAGCACCGCCGCACCAGTGGTTACTGACGAGTAGGATGGGCATGGTTACCCGCGAGTAGCCGGGGCCGCCCGGTGCCCGGCGCCGTGATCATCCGAGGAGGACGACCGTGCCCCGTACCGCACGCGACGTCGTATTCGTCGACGGCGTACGCACGCCGTTCGGCAAGGCGGGTCCCAAGGGCCTGTACGCCGAGACCCGGGCGGACGACCTGGTCGTCCGCGCCATCCGCGAGCTGATGCGCCGCAATCCGTCGCTGCCGCCCGAGCGGGTGGACGAGGTGGCGATCGCGGCGACCACCCAGATCGGCGACCAGGGCCTGACCATCGGACGGGCCGCCGCCGTGCTGGCCGGGCTGCCCAAGAGCGTGCCCGGATACGCGATCGACCGCATGTGCGCGGGCGCGATGACCGCCGTCACCACCACCGGATCGAGCATCGCCTTCGGCGCCTACGACGTGGCGATCGCGGGCGGCGTCGAGCACATGGGCCGCCACCCCATGGGCGAGGGCGTCGACCCCAACCCGCGCTTCCTGGCCGAAAAGCTGGTCGACCCGTCCGCGCTGGTGATGGGCGCCACGGCGGAGAACCTGCACGACCGGTTCCCGCAGATCACCAAGGAGCGGGCCGACGCGTACGCGATGCGCAGCCAGCAGAAGGCCGCCGCCGCCTACGCCGCCGGCAAGATCCAGCAGGACCTGGTGCCGACCGCGGTCCGCTCGGCCGAGAAGGGCTGGGGGCTGGCCACCGAGGACGAACCGCTGCGGCCCGACACCACCATGGAGGCCCTGGCCGCGCTGAAGACCCCGTTCCGGGTCGGCGGCAAGGTCACCGCCGGCAACGCCGCCGGGCTGAACGACGGCGCCACCGCCTGCCTGCTGGTCGCCGAGGAGGTCGCCGGCGAGCTGGGCCTGACCCCGCGGATGCGGCTGGTGGACTACGCCTTCGCCGGCGTCGACCCGGAGGTGATGGGCATCGGTCCGGTGCCGGCCACCGAGAAGCTGCTCGCCCGCAACTCCCTGACCATGGACGACATCGGCCTCATCGAGATCAACGAGGCGTTCGCCGTCCAGGTGCTGGCGTTCTTGGAGCACTTCAAGATCGCCGATGACGATCCGCGGGTGAACCCCTGGGGCGGGGCGATCGCGTTCGGCCATCCGCTGGCCTCCTCCGGCGTCCGGCTGATGAACCAGCTGTCGCGGCTGTTCGAGGAGCGCACCGACGTCCGGTACGGGATCACCACCATGTGCGTCGGCATGGGCATGGGCGGCACCGTGCTCTGGGAGAACCTGAACTACGAGGGGGCCTGATGACTGCCGTGGAGTTGTGGCGTTCGCGACTGGCGAGCGAGGATCGCACCATCGACGAAGTCGTCACCAAGGCCCTCGTCCGCGAGGTGGAGCTGCCGCTCGGCGCCGGCCGGGCCGCGCTCATCACCCTCGACAACGGGCACGACCACACCAAGCCCAACACCTTCGGTCCGCACGGCCTGCTCGCCCTCAACGACGCCCTGGACCAGGTGGCCGCCCGGGACGACCTGGTCGCGGTGGCGGTGACCGGCAAGCCGTTCATCTTCGCGGTCGGCGCCGACCTCAAGGGCGTGCCGGCGATCAGGGACCGGGAGGAGGCGCTGGCGATCGCCCGGCTGGGGCACGAGGTGTTCCGTCGGCTGGGCGAGCTGAAGGTGCCGTCGTTCGCGTTCGTCAACGGCGCGGCGATGGGCGGCGGCGTGGAGGTGGCGCTGCACTGCACCTACCGGACCATCTCCTCCGGCGTCCCGGCGGTGGCGCTGCCGGAGACCTTCCTGGGGCTGGTGCCCGGCTGGGGCGGCACCTACCTGCTCCCCAACCTGATCGGCCCGGAGAAGGCCCTCAAGATCATCATCGACAACCCGCTGGCCAACAACAAGATGATCAACGGCCGGCAGGCCTATGAGCTGGGCATCGCCGACGCGATGTTCGACCCCGCCGACTTCCTGGAGGAGTCGCTGACCTGGGCCGCCCGGGTGATCAAGGGCGAGGTCACCGTGCAGCGCCCCCAGATCGACCGCGGCGAGGCCTGGGACAAGGCGATCGAAGGCGCCCGGTTCGCCCTGCTGAACAAGCCGCAGCGCGCCCCGCACCGGGCGCTGGAGCTGGTCGCCGCCGCCAAGACCGCCACCCGGGACGAGGGCTTCGCCGCCGAGGACGAGGCGCTGGCCGACCTCATCATGAGCGATGAGCTGCGCGCCGGGCTGTACGCCTTCGACCTGACCCAGAAGCGGGCCAAGCGGCCCGCCGGGGCGCCCGACAAGGGGCTGGCCCGCAAGGTCACCAAGGTCGGCGTCGTCGGGGCCGGGCTGATGGCGAGCCAGCTGGCGCTGCTGTTCGCCCGCCGGCTGGAGGTCCCGGTCGTGCTGACCGACCTGGACCAGGAGCGGCTGGACAAGGGCGTGGGTTACGCGCACGCCGAGATCGACAAGCTGGCCGGCAAGGGCCGGATCTCCGCCGACAAGGCCGCCCGGCTCAAGTCGCTGATCACCGGGTCGCTGGACAAGGGGGCCTTCGCCGACGCCGACTTCGTCATCGAGGCCGTCTTCGAGGAGATGTCGGTCAAGCAGCAGGTCTTCGCCGAGGTCGAGGCCGTGGTCTCGGACGAGTGCGTGCTGGCGACCAACACCTCCTCGCTGTCGGTCACCGAGATGGCGGCCAAGCTCAAGCACCCCGAGCGGGTGGTGGGCTTCCACTTCTTCAACCCGGTCGCCGTGCTGCCGCTGCTGGAGATCGTCCGCGGCGAGCGCACCGACGACGCCACGCTGGCCACCGCCTTCGCGGTCGGCAAGCAGCTGAAGAAGTCCTGCGTGCTGGTCAAGGACGCGCCCGCGTTCGTGGTCAACCGGATCCTGGTGCGGTTGCTGGCCGAGATCGTCAAGGCGGTCGACGAGGGCACCCCGATCGAGGTCGCCGAGCGCGCCGCCGCGCCGCTGGGCCTGCCGATGCCGCCGTTCGTGCTGATGGGCCTGGTCGGCCCGGCGATCGCGCTGCATGTGAACGAGACCCTGCACGCGGCCTTCCCGGACCGGTTCCCGCTGTCGAAGAACCTGGCCGCGATGGTCGCCGCCGGCAAGAAGGGCGTCTACCGCCCCGACCTCACCCTCGACCCGGAGGTGGTGGAGATCTTCTCCGGCGGGACCAACCCCTCCACCGAGGAGGAGGTGCTGCGCCGCGCGCTCGACGCCCTCGCCGAGGAGATCCGCATCATGCTGGACGAGGGCGTGGTCGCCGAGCCGCAGGACATCGACCTGTGCATGATCCTGGGCGCGGGCTGGCCGTTCCACCTGGGCGGCATCACTCCCTACCTGGACCGCACCGGGGTGTCCGAACGGGTCACCGGACGACGCTTCCTGGAGCCGGGGGTCGCCTCCCTTCCGGCCTGAGCGGCGCGGGAGGCGCCTCGCACCCACCGGGCGCCTCCCGCCCTCCGTCGCTCGCTCGCGACCGTTCGCAACCGTTCATGGCCGTTCGCGCCCTTCGCGCCTGAGCGTCCTGCGCGGGGCGGGGAGAGAGGCTCTCCCCGCCCCGCGCTAGTCTGCTGGGGTCCGGTGCGGGCCCCTCCGGCAAAGCCCGGTGAAGAGCGGGTTTGGGCCGGTGACGTACGGTGATCATTACCTCACCGGACCACTCGGCCAGACCGGTGCCCGTGGGAGGCGTCCCCGCGCGCCGCGGGACCGGTGGAACGGTTCACCGTCGCGCGTGCTTCGGGGGATCACGTGAACCTGTTGCGTACCAAGCCCGTCGAGCAGTCGATCTCGGACACCGAAGAGCCCGGGCACCGGTTGAAGCGGGATCTGACCGCCCTGGACCTGGTGGTCTTCGGCGTCGGGGTGGTCATCGGAACCGGGATCTTCGTGCTGACCGGACGGGTCGCCCGGGACTATGCGGGCCCCGGGGTGGCGTTCTCCTTCGCGATCGCCGCGATCGCCTGCGGGCTGGCCGCCCTGTGCTACGCCGAATTCGCCTCGACCGTGCCGGTGGCGGGGTCGGCGTACACGTTCTCCTACGCCACGTTCGGCGAGTTCCCCGCCTGGATCATCGGATGGGACCTGATCCTGGAGCTGGCGCTGGCCGCCGCCGTGGTCGCGGTCGGCTGGTCGGGCTACGTCCAGTCGCTGCTGACCACGATGGGCATCCCGCTGCCCGACGAGCTGGCCGGGGAGAAGGCCGTCTTCAACATCCCCGCGGTGTTCATCGTGCTGGTGGTCACCACGGTGCTGGTGCTGGGGATCAAGGTCTCCTCGCGGTTCAACGAGATCGTGGTGGCGATCAAGGTCGTGGTGATCCTGCTGGTGATCGTGGCGGGGCTGTTCTTCGTCAAGGCCGAGAACTACACCCCGTTCATCCCGCCGGCCGAGGAGAACCCGGCGACCGAGGGGCTGAAGGCGCCGCTGATCCAGGTGCTGTTCGGGGTGCCGCCGGTGAGCTTCGGCTGGCTGGGGGTCTTCGCCGCGGCGGCGGTGGTCTTCTTCGCCTACATCGGGTTCGACATCGTCGCCTCCGCCGCCGAGGAGTCCCGCCGGCCGCAGCGCGATCTGCCGATCGGCATCATCGGCTCGCTGGTGGTGTGCACCGTGCTGTACGTGGCGGTGTCGCTGGTCGTGGTGGGGATGCAGAACTACACCCGGCTCAGCGAGGACGCCCCGCTGGCCGACGCGTTCAAGGCGGTCGGCCAGTCCTGGGCGGCCACCCTGATCAGCATCGGGGCGATCGCCGGGCTGACCACCGTGGTGCTGATCCTGCTGCTGGGGCAGAGCCGGGTGTTCTTCGCGATGAGCCGGGACGGGCTGCTGCCGCAGTGGCTGTCGGCGGTGCATCCGCGGTTCCGCACCCCGCACCGCACGACGATCATGGTGGGGGTCGTGGTGGCGGTGCTGGCCGGGCTGATCCCGCTGTCGGCGCTGGCCGAGCTGGTCAACATCGGCACGCTGTTCGCGTTCGCGCTGGTGTCGATCGGGGTCCTGGTGCTGCGGCGGACCCGGCCGGACCTGCCGCGCTCCTTCCGGACCCCGCTCGTGCCGGTGGTGCCGATCCTGTCGGCGCTGGCCTGCCTGTTCGTGATGCTGAACCTGCCGGTGGAGACCTGGCTGCGGTTCGCCGGATGGCTGGTGGTCGGCGCGGTGCTGTACTTCGCCTACGGCTACCGCAACAGCCGGCTGGGCGCGCGGGAGGCGGCCGCCCGCGAACGCTGACGAGCGCCGCGCCCCGCGGATACGGTGATTGTGGTCACAGTTCGCTGCGGGCGGGGTGTGCACAATGGCGCGCATGGCTGACATCCGGGTGGCGGTGGTCGGAGCCGGCCCCGCCGGGCTGTACGCGGCCGAGGCGCTGATCGCGCAGACCGACGGGAACGTGCAGGTGGACGTGCTGGATCGGCTGCCGTCGCCGTACGGCCTGGTGCGCTACGGGGTGGCCCCCGACCACACGTCGATCAAGTCGATCGCCCGGTACCTGCAGCGGGTGCTGGAGCACCCGGCGGTGCGCTTCTTCGGCTGCGTGGAGCTGGGCTCCGACGTGACCCGCCGGGAGCTGCTGGACTGCTACGACGCGGTCGTCTACTGCACCGGCGCGGCGGTGGACCGGCGGCTGGGCGTCCCCGGCGAGGACCTGCCGGGCAGCGTGGCCGCCACCGACTTCGTCAACTGGTACTGCGGGCATCCCGACGCCGCCGAGCACGACTTCGACCTGTCGGTGGAGGAGGTCGCGGTCATCGGGGTGGGCAACGTCGCCGTCGACGTGGTGCGGATCCTCGCCAAGAGCGCCGAGGAGCTGCGCGACACCGACATCCCCGAGCACGTGATCGAGGCGCTGGCGGGCAGCCGGGTGCGGCGCGTCCATCTGATCGGACGGCGCGGGCCGGCGCAGGCCAAGTTCACCACCAAGGAGGTCCGTGAGCTCGGCGAGCTGGCCAACGCCGAGATCCACGTGCGGCCGCAGGACCTGGAGTCGGATCCGGCCTCGGCGGAGGCGGCCGAACGCGACCGGCGCGTGCGCGGCAACCTCGCCGCGCTGCGGGCGTGGACCGGCCCTCCGGCCGGCGACCGGCCGCGGCGGATCGACGTGCGGTTCTGGCTGGCCCCGGTGGAGATCCTCGGCACGCGGCGGGTCGAGGGGCTGCGGCTGGAGCGGACCGCGCCGCAGGGCGACGGCCGGGTGCGCGGCACCGGCGAGTTCGAGACGCTGCCGGTCGGGATGGTGGTCCGCTCGGTGGGCTACCAGAGCGTCCCGCTTCCGGGCCTGCCCTTCGACGAGCGCTCCCATGTGGTGCCGAACGAGGGCGGCCGGATCGTCGACGCCTCCGGGAGGCGGGTGCCGCGCGAGTACGTGGCGGGCTGGATCAAGCGCGGCCCGACCGGGGTGGTCGGCACCAACAAGTCCGACGCCGCCGAGACCGTCGCCAACCTGCTCGCCGACCTGACCGCCGACCCCGACCGCCCTCCCCCGCGGCGGCGCATCGAGGACCTGCTGGAGTCCCGCGCCTGCCGGGTGGTCACCTACGCCGACTGGCTCAACCTGGACGCCGCCGAGCGGGACCTGGCCCGCCGGTTGAACCGCGGCGAGCGCGTCAAGCTGGGCGGCTGGGAGGCCATGCGCGCCGCCTGCCATCCCCGCTGACCCCGCCGACCGTCGTCGGCTCCCCGTCGGTCCCGCCGCACGCGCCGCGAGGCCCCGGAGCGGGGAGGGGCCGCAGGAGGCGGCGGGGCGGACCGCACGGCCCGCCCCGGACGGCCCGGACGGCTACTCGCGGGAGGCGGCGGACTGGCGGTCCCGCTCCTCGGCGCCGGAGCGGGCGACCGCCTCGGTGATCTCGCGCGCCAGCCCCTGAGGGGTCAGGCCGATGTCGGCGAGGATCTCGGCGCGGGAGGCGTGCTCGAGGAACTCCTGCGGGATCCCGAAGGTGCGGATCGGGACGTCGACCTCGTTGTCGCGCAGCAGCCGGGCGACCGCGTCGCCGACCGCGCCGACCCGGCCGTTGTCCTCGATCACCGCGACCATGGTGTGCCGGCGGGCCTCGGCGAGCAGCGCCTCGTCCAGCGGCTTGACCCAGCGCGGGTCGATCACGGTGACCCCGATGCCCTGCGCGGCCAGCCGGTCGGCCACCTCCACCCCGGTGCCGGCCAGGGCGCCGACCGCCACCAGCAGCACCCGGGAGCCGTTGCTGCCGGCGTGGCGGGCCAGCACGTCCATGCCGCCCACCCGGTCGATCGCCTCGATGTCGGCGGCCACCGGGCCCTTGGGGAACCGCAGGGCGGTGGGGGCGTCGCCGATCGCCACGCACTCGCGCAGCAGCTCGCGCAGCCGGGCGCCGTCGCGCGGCACCGCCATCCGCAGGCCGGGCACCAGCTGCAGGATCGACAGGTCCCACATGCCGTTGTGGCTGGGGCCGTCGTCGCCGGTCACCCCGGCCCGGTCCAGCACGAACGTGACCGCCTGCCGGTGCAGCGCCACGTCCATCAGCACCTGGTCGAACGCCCGGTTCAGGAAGGTCGCGTACACCGCGACCACCGGGTGCAGGCCGCCCATGGCCAGGCCGGCCGCGGAGGTGACGGCGTGCTGCTCGGCGATGCCCACGTCGAACACCCGGTCCGGGTAGGTCTCGGCGAACGCCGCCAGGCCCACCGGGTGCAGCATGGCGGCGGTGATGCCGACCACGTCGGGGCGTTCGGCGCCGATCCGCACCATCTCGTCGCTGAACACGCTGGTCCACGACACCCCGCCGCTCTTGGCGACGGCCTTGCCGGTGGCCGGGTCGAACGCTCCGCCGCCGTGCATGCAGTCCTCTTCGTTGTTCTCGGCGGGGGCGTAGCCGTAGCCCTTGCGGGTGATGCAGTGCACGATCACCGGGGCGCCGAAGTCGCGGGCACGGCGCAGCGCGTGCTCCAGGGCCTCGACGTCGTGCCCGTCGATCGGGCCGACGTACTTGATGCCGAGGTCCTCGAACATCGCCTGCGGCTGGAAGACGTCCTTGAGCCCCTTCTTGACGCCGTGCAGGGCCTCATAGGCGACCGGGCCGACCACCGGGGCGCGCGGCACGGTCTTCTTGATCATGTCCAGGGCGCGCTCGTAGCCGCGGCTGACCCGCAGGTCCGCCAGATGGCTGGCCAGCCCGCCGATGGTGGGCGCGTAGGAACGGCCGTTGTCGTTCACCACGATGATCACCGGACGGTCCGGGCCGTCGGCGATGTTGTTCAGCGCCTCCCAGCACATCCCGCCGGTCAGCGCGCCGTCGCCGACCACCGCGACCACCGCGCGGTCGTGCTCGCCGCGCAGCGCGAACGCCTTGGCCAGCCCGTCGGCGTACGACAGGGCGGTGGAGGCGTGCGAGTTCTCGATGATGTCGTGCTCGGACTCGGCCTGGCTGGGGTAGCCCGACAGCCCGCCGCGCTTGCGCAGCCGGGAGAAGTCCTGCCGGCCGGTCAGCAGCTTGTGCACATAGGCCTGGTGGCCGGTGTCGAAGAGGATCTTGTCGCGGGGCGAGTCGAAGACCCGGTGCAGCGCGATGGTCAGCTCCACCGCGCCGAGGTTGGGGCCGAGGTGGCCGCCGGTCCGGGAGACCGCCTCGACCAGGAAGTCGCGGATCTCGACGGCCAGCCGGGGCAGCTCCGCGGGATCCAGCCGCTTGAGGTCGTCGGGTCCGGTGATCGACTCAAGAACGCTCACGCCGTCCTCCTCGCCTGACGCCCAGCGGTGCCGTCGGTGTCGCCCACGCCGTCGTCCCCTCCACGGGCGACCGTCCGCCGCCCCCTTGATCTTGCCTACGAGGCACCGAGTTTAATCCCGGTTTGCGTACTGCAGGCCGGTCCCGCCGGCTGAAAGCGCCGCGGGCGTCTGACAGCATCGGCGGGGACAGGCGTAGCCCGCTCACGGATGGGAGATCCCACGCTCATGGCCATCGAGGAGATCGTCCTGCTCAACGCGGCCGGCGAGGCGATCGGCACCGCGCCGAAGGCCACCAGCCACCATCGGGACACTCCCTACCATCTGGCGTTCTCGTGCTATGTCGTCGACGACGAGGGACGGGTGCTGATCACTCGGCGGGCGTTGGACAAGGCCACGTTCCCGGGCGTGTGGACCAACACCTGCTGCGGCCATCCGGCTCCCGGGGAGGGGCTGCGCGCGGCGGTGACGCGGCGACTCGGCGACGAACTGGGGCTGTCGGTGACGGAGCTGACGCTGGTGCTGCCGGAGTTCGACTACCGGGCGACCGCCGCCGACGGGGTGGTGGAGCACGAACGGTGTCCGGTGGTGCGGGCCCGCTGGACCGGCGGGGAGCCGCGGCCGAACCCGGAGGAGGTGGCCGAGGCGCAGTGGCGGACCTGGGAGGAGTGCCTGGAGCTGGCCGAGGATCCGAACGCCTCGCCGTGGTACCGGATGCAGATGGCGCAGCTCGCCCCGCTGGGGCTCCCGGCGCAGTGGCCGGCGGCCGACCTCTCCCTGCTGCCGCCCGCCCTGTCCTGGTAGAGGGCAGGATGCCGGATTTCCGTGCACGGCGCGGCACGCGTTACTAGACTCGCAGTTCACTAAGCCGCCATGATCGTGCCGTCTCGTCACACCGGCAAAGGATGGGGACCGATGCGCATCATCCGACTCGTCGCGACGGGCGCCGCCTGCGGCGCCGCGGCGCTGGCCCTGCCGGCCCTGACCTCGCCGGTCCAGGCGCTGGCCGCGCCCAAGGCCACCACCACGTTCCCCGAGGGCTTCCGGCCGGGCTGGAACCTGGTGATCAACGTGACGGGGTGCACCCGGGCGCCGAGCTCGCGCGGGCTGCGGAACGAGATCTTCGCCGAGGACCCCGAGTTCCAGCGGCCCGAGGAGGGCGAGGGCTGGATGGCCATCGGCGGCACCCGCCCCGACCTGCAGTCGGGTCGGACGTACCGGACCGAGTTCCGGTGCGACGGGCGGACGTTCCCGCTGGAGATCACCATCCCCCGGTCGGCCGGCGGCGGGGCCACCGCCTCCCCCTCGCCGGGCGCCGGCAACGGCGGCGGCGGAGATGGCGGCGGCGCCTTCACGTTCGGGTTCGACAAGGTGAAGCTGTCGACCCGCACCGTCGTCCCCGGCGGGAAGATGGGCTTCACGGTGACCTGCCCGACCACCGTCACCGCGGAGTCGGCGGCGTTCGCCAAGCCGCCGACGTTCACCAAGAAGGGACAGGTCTCCACGGGGACGGCGACGTTCGGCGAGAAGCTGCCGTCCATCGTGAAGATCAAGATCACCTGCGCCGGGCACGGGCACGTGGAGTACAGCACCGAGCCCGCCAAGAAGGCGCTGGGCGAGGGCGGTCCCAAGATCCCGGTCGGCGCGCCCAACACCGGCGGCGGCGCCGGACAGGGGCCGGGCGCGCTCGTCTACGGCGGCGCGGCGGCGGCGCTGCTGGCCGTCGCGGGGGGCGGTGCGCTGATGCTGCGGCGGCGCGCCGCGAGCGCGGCGGAGACGGACTGACGTGCGGCCCGGACGTCGGGCCGCCTCCCGCGGGGCGGCCCTGGCGCTGACGACGGCCCTGGCGGCCGGGTGCGGCGGCTCCGATCCCTCCGCCGCGCCCTCCGCACCGGCGGTGCCGACGTGGAACGGCTCGGCGCCCTCGGCGCCGTCCCGGCCGGTGCGGCTGACCTACGCCGAGCCGATGCGGCGGTCGGTGCCGGTGTCGATCCGAATCCCCAAGCTGGGCGTGTCGGCGCCGGTCTCGCAGCTGGGGCTGCGCCCGGACGGCAGGATCGAGGAGCCGCCGCTCAGCCGGCCGAACCTGGCGGGCTGGTACAAGGAGGGCCCGTCCCCCGGGGAGGCCGGCCCGTCGGTGATCCTGGGGCATGTGGACGCCAACCGGCGGCCCGCGGTGTTCCACCGGCTCACCGAGCTCTACCCCGGCGATCTGATCGAGGTGACCCGGCAGGACGGGACGGTCGCCAAGTTCGCCGTGGTGCAGATGGCGCGGGTGTCCAAGAGCCGCTTCCCCGGGGAGCTGATCTACGCCGAGGACATCGACTATCCGGCGCTGCGGCTGGTCACCTGCGGGGGCTCGTTCGACGAGCGGACCGGGCACTACACCGAGAACATCATCGCCTTCACCCGGCTGGTGAAGTGACCGGGCGTTCATAGTTGCCCTGCCCGAGAAAATGTGAGAAAGATTTCTTCTCTCGGCTCTGGCCGTTTCGTCGACCGTGGTCAGAGCGGGTCGCCTCTCGCCGAGAAGGTCACGTTCGGCTACCGCCCACCGGGCGGACATGGCGGCGGGGCAGGTAATCGGCTACAAATCGGACGGTCGGCCGGTGACACCGGATCGGCTCCTCAGGAGATCCCGGAGGTACCCGCGTGCAGGCGATCAGCGTTCGGCAACCCTGGGCCTTTGCCATCGCACGAGGCGTCAAGACCGTCTACAACCACCCCCGACCGATCGCCTACCGCGGCCCGCTGCTCATCCACGCCTCCATGCGCGTGGACCTGGGCTCCTGCGACTCCCCGCTGATCCGGTCCGCCGGCTGGGACCCCCGCGACCCGCTGGCCACCCTCGGCGCCGTGATCGCCCTGGCCGAGCTGTCGGAGGTGTGCGAGGAGGCGACCCGGGGCAGGGACTGCGACTGCGGTCCGTGGGCCGAGCCGTCCGCCTGCCACTGGAGGCTGACGAACGTGCGGGCGCTCCCCCGCCCCATCGTCGCCCTCGGCCGGATGGAGCCGTGGCAGCCCCGCCCGTCCCTGGTCGAGGAGGTCCACCAGATGCTGGCCACCACCGCCGCCGAGCACGGCCGCTGACCCGCCCCCGGACCCGCCCGCCGCCCGGAACAGGTCCGGGAGCGGCCGGGGAAGAGGGCCTCAGAGCGAATCCGGCGCCGGCTCTGCGGTCCTCCCGGCCGCCTCGGCTCTCTCGGCCGCCTCCCGCAGGCGGGCGAACTCCGCCGCGATGCGCTCCAGCGACCATCCCGCGTTCAGGCCGCTGGGGTTGGGCAGCACCCACACCCGCGCCGGGCCGATCGTCTCCGGCCGCGGCCCGATCTGCGCCTTCGGGATCGCGAACGCCGTCCGGTAGGCGGTCACCCCGGCCACCGCCACGAAGCGGGGCCGATGCCGCCTCACCAGCTCGACCAGCCGTCGTCCGCCCGCGCGCAGCTCCTCGGCGGTCAGCTCATCGGCCCGGGCGGTGGCCCGCGCCACCAGATTGGTGATGCCGAGGCCGTAGGAGGGCAGCAGATGCTGCTCGACCGGGGCCAGCAGCCGGTCGGTGAAGCCGGAGCGGTGCAGAGCGGGCCAGAACCGGTTGCCGGGGCGGGCGAAGTGGCAGCCGGTCGCGCCCGAGTACAGGCTCGGGTTGATGCCGCAGAACAGCACGCGCAAGGGCGTTCCGTCGGCGGGCAGTACGTCGGGGATCTCGCGGTCGCGGGCCTCCTCGAGGTCGGCCCCGGTGGGACGTCGCGTCGTCACGTCACATCACACTGCGCACGATCAGCGAGAGGGCGGACGCGCCCACCACGAGGGCGACGGCGATGCGCGTGCGCCCGGCGTCCAGGCGGCGGCGCAGCGAACCGGCGGCGACGAACCCGGCGAGCACGCACGGGACCAGCGTCAGCCCGGCGAGGACCTGCTCGCGCGGCAGCTGCCCGGCGGCGGCGAGGACGGCCAGCGACAGCAGGGCGCCGACGGTGAAGAACACGGCGAGGGTGGCGCGCACGCGCGGCCCGCTCTCGTGCTGGTAGAGCAGTGCGATCGGGGGGCCGCCGATGCCCGAGGCGGTCCCGGTGGCGCCCGCGACCAGCCCGGCGGTGGTGAGGGTGGCGGGGTTGCGGGGCACGGTCCCCCTCCAGGCGCCGGCGACGAGCGCGGCGAGCACCACCGCGCCGATCAACGCGCCGAACGCGTCGGCGGGAACGGCGGCCACCGCCCAGGCCCCCAGCGGGGTCCCGACCAGCCGGCCGCCGAACGCCCAGCGCAGGCCGCGCAGGTCGGCGTGGCGCACCTCCCGCGCCAGCGTCGCCAGCGGCAGCACGGCCGAGGGGACGAGGACGGCGCCGGGCATGAGGGAGGGGAACAGCAGCGTGATGACGGGCGTGGCGACCAGTCCCACGCCGAGGCCGACGCTGCTCTGCACGATCGCGCCGGCCAGCACGGCCAGACCGCCGATCAGCACGAAGTCGAGATCAGGCATGACCCGGCAACGCTACAACTCCACCGATCAGGTGGGTTTCCGGCGCCCGTCCCGGAACGGGACGGGCCATCCCCCGGCTGCGGGGGACGGCCCGTGCCACGTTGCGCGGCCTACTTGCGCGGCCTACTTGCGCAGCAGGTTGCGCAGCACGTACTGCATGATGCCGCCGTTGCGGTAGTAGTCGGCCTCGCCCGGAGTGTCGATGCGGACGATCGCGGTGAACTCCTTGTCGTCGGCCTTCACCGTGACCTCGCGCGGCGTCTCGCCCTCGTTGAGCTTCTCGATGCCGATGATGTCGAAGGTCTCGGTGCCGGTCAGGCCGAGCGACTCGGCCGACTCGCCCTCCTTGAACTGCAGCGGCAGCACGCCCATGCCGATGAGGTTGGAGCGGTGGATGCGCTCGAAGGACTCGGCGATGACGGCGCGCACGCCCAGCAGCGCGGTGCCCTTGGCGGCCCAGTCGCGGGAGGAGCCGGAGCCGTACTCCTTGCCCGCGACGACCACCAGCGGAATGCCCTGGGCGGCGTAGTTCTGCGCGGCGTCGTAGATGAACGTCTGCGGCGCGCCCTCCTGGGTGAAGTCGCGGGTGTAGCCGCCCTCGACCCCGTCCAGCAGCTGGTTGCGCAGCCGGATGTTGGCGAACGTGCCGCGGATCATCACCTCGTGGTTGCCGCGGCGGGACCCGTAGGAGTTGAAGTCCTTCGGCTCGACCCCGTGCTCCTGCAGGTACTGCGCGGCCGGGGTGCCGACCTTGATGGCGCCGGCCGGGGAGATGTGGTCGGTGGTGACCGAGTCGCCCAGCTTGACCAGCACCCGGGCGCCGCGGATGTCGCGGACCGGCTCCGGCTCCATGGTCATGCCGTCGAAGTACGGGGCCTTGCGGACGTAGGTGGAGTCGGGGTCCCAGGCGAAGGTGTCGCCGGTCGGGACGGGCAGCTCCTGCCAGCGCGGGCCGCCGTCGAAGACGTTGGCGTAGTCGCGCAGGAACATCTCCTGGCCGATGGAGCTCTCGACGATCTCGGCGACCTCCTCCTGCGACGGCCAGATGTCGCGCAGGTAGACCGGCTCGCCGTCGGAGCCCTCGCCGATCGGGTCGTTGAGGATGTCGATGTCCATGGTCCCGGCCAGCGCGTAGGCGACCACCAGCGGCGGCGAGGCCAGGTAGTTCATCTTCACGTCGGGGTTGATCCGGCCCTCGAAGTTCCGGTTGCCCGACAGCACCGACACCACGGTCAGGTCGTTGTCGTTGACGGCCTTGGAGATCTCCTCCGGCAGCGGGCCGGAGTTGCCGATGCAGGTGGTGCAGCCGTACCCGACGAGGTTGAAGCCGAGCTTGTCCAGGTACGGGGTGAGGCCGGCGCGCTCGTAGTAGCCGGTGACGACCTGCGAGCCGGGGGCCATCGAGGTCTTCACCCAGGGCTTGCGGGACAGGCCCTTCTCCACCGCCTTCTTGGCCAGCAGGGCGGCGCCGACCATGACGTAGGGGTTGGAGGTGTTGGTGCAGGAGGTGATCGCGGCGATCACCACGGCGCCGTGGTCCAGCTCGAAAGAGGTGCCGTCGGCCAGGGTGACCGGCACCTTCTTGTGCGGGCGGCCGCCGCCGTCGCTCCCCTGCTCGCGGGGCTTGTCGCCGTTGTCGCTGTGGGAGACGGCCGGGGAGTCCGAGGCGGGGAAGGACTCGGCGGTGGCCTCATCCAGGGCGCCCTCGACGGTGACGTAGTTGCGGACGTCACGCCGCCAGGTCTGCTTGGCCTCCGACAGCGGGATGCGGTCCTGCGGACGCTTGGGACCGGCGATCGACGGGACGACCGTCGACAGGTCCAGCTCCAGGTGCTCGGAGAAGTCCGGCTCGGCGGACGGGTCCAGCCACAGGCCCTGCTCCTTGGCGTACGCCTCGACCAGGGCGATCTGCTTCTCGGGGCGGCCGGTCAGCCGCAGGTAGGAGATGGTCTCCTCGTCGATGGGGAAGATCGCGCAGGTGGAGCCGAACTCCGGGCTCATGTTGCCGATGGTGGCCCGGTCGGCCAGCGGCAGCGCCGCCACGCCCTCGCCGTAGAACTCCACGAACTTGCCGACCACGCCGTGCCTGCGCAGCATCTCGGTGATGGTCAGCACCAGGTCGGTGGCGGTGGTGCCGGCCGGCAGCCGGCCGGTCAGCTTGAAGCCGACCACCCGCGGGATGAGCATCGAGATCGGCTGGCCGAGCATGGCGGCCTCGGCCTCGATGCCGCCGACGCCCCAGCCCAGGACGCCGATGCCGTTCTCCATGGTGGTGTGGGAGTCGGTGCCGACGCAGGTGTCGGGGTAGGCCACCCCGTCACGGGCGAACACCACGCGGGCCAGGTGCTCGATGTTGACCTGGTGGACGATGCCGGTGCCCGGCGGGACGACCCGGAACTGGTCGAACGCGGTCTGCCCCCAGCGCAGGAACTGGTAGCGCTCGCGGTTGCGCTCGTACTCCCGCTCCACGTTCCGCTCGAAGGCGTCGGGGCGGCCGAAGTAGTCCACGATCACCGAGTGGTCGATGACCATCTCGGCCGGGGCCAGCGGGTTGACCCGGGAGGGGTCGCCGCCCAGATCCCGCACCGCCTCGCGCATGGTGGCCAGGTCCACCACGCACGGAACGCCGGTGAAGTCCTGCATGATCACCCGGGCGGGGGTGAACTGGATCTCCTGGCTGGGCTGTGCGGCGGGGTCCCACCCGGCCAGCGCGCGGATGTGGTCGGCGGTGACGTTGGCGCCGTCCTCGGTGCGCAGCAGGTTCTCCAGCAGCACCTTGAGGCTGTACGGGAGACGGGCCGAGCCTTCGACGGCGTCCAGCCGGTAGATCTCGTACGACTCGTCGCCCACCCGCAAAGTGCTGCGGGCGCCGAAGCTGTTCGCGGACACGACTCCTCCTCCATCACGCCCCGGGCCCGGTCGTGGGCGCGCGGCGATCCATCCGTTATTCGGCGCAGTGGCTCTGCGCGGGCCGCTGCCGGCGTGGTCCGGCGCGGTGGTGTGCTCTGCAGAATCCTGCCCTAGTCCCGGCTCATACCGAGACTCAGGCGGACCTAACTTCCGCGGCTTTTCTCTCGACGTCAAGCTAGTTCCCAATTTATCTCGACATCGAGCTACTTGCACATCCCGAGCACCCCCTTCCCGGCGATACAGTATCGATATATCGTTGTCGTATCGCGACTGATCTGTGAAAGATCGTCCAAGGAGGCGACGACCATGCACACCGGCACCTTCGACACGCGCTGGATGACCGCCGCGGCGGCCCTCGGCGCCAAGGCCGCCCGGCTCGCCGAGGCCCGTCACCACGGTCCGCGCCTGCACGGCGGTCTCGGCTGGGGGTTCGGCCCCGGACCGTGGGGAGGCCCCGGACCGTGGGGCCCCTGGGACTTCCGCGGCCCGTTCCACCGACGGGGCGGATGGCGCGGCGGACGGGCCCGCAAGGGCGACGTGCGGGCGGCGATCCTGGCGCTGCTGGCCGAGGAGCCGCGCAACGGCTACCAGATCATCCAGGAGATCGCCCAGCGCAGCTCCGGGGCCTGGAAGCCCAGCCCCGGCGCGGTCTATCCGGCGCTGCAGCAGCTGGCCGACGAGGGCCTGGTGACCTCCGAGGAGAGCGGCGGGCGCAAGACGTTCTCGCTCACCGACGAGGGCCGCGCCTATGTGGAGGAGCACGCCGAGGAGCTGTCCGAGCCGTGGACGGCGATGACCCCCGAGTTCGGCGAGGGCGTCCCCGACCTGTTCAAGGAGGTGGCCCGGACCGGCGCCGCCGTGATGCAGGTGGTGCACACCGGCTCCGCCGAGCAGATCGCCCAGGCCCGGGAGATCATCGCCGAGACCCGCCGCAGGCTGTACCGCCTCCTCGCCGACGACGTCGAGGACATCGAGGACGTCGAGGAGTGAACCCGAGGAGCGAGATGGACCTGCGCATCGGCGACGCCGAACGCGACGCGGTGACCGCGGCCCTGCACGAGCACTTCGCGGCGGGCCGGCTCACCCGCGAGGAGCTCGACGAACGGCTGGGCGCCGCGCTGGGCGCCAAGACCGAACGGGATCTGCGGGAGGTCCTCGCGGACCTGCCCGCCCCGCACGGCCTCCCCCACCCCGTCCAGGAGCCCATGGGGCACCCCTGGCACCGCCATCCGGCGTTCCGGCACGGCCGGCATCCGGCGTTCCGGCCCGGTCTCCACCCTCGGCACCGCCACCATCCGCCGGCGCCGCCGATCCTGTTCCTGCTGTTCCTGGTCGGGGTGTTCTTTCACGGCCCGGGCACGGCGCCGGCGATCACGCTCGTCGCCGCCGTCGGATTCTCCGGCGCCCTGTTCGCCTTCGTGCACCGTCGCCGCCGTCGACGGCGAGCCTGGCGCTGATCCGGCACCGATCCCGGCGCCGCCCCGGCGGGCGGCCGGCGTGCCGCGACGGGCGGGGCGCCGTCCCCCGGGGCGGCCGCCGCCCCGCCCGCGGCAAAGTCCTCGGCAAGTCCTGCCACGGGTCCTGCCAGGAGGCGTGGTCGCACGGCGGCGGCGGCGTGAGGGTGGTGATATGGCCGTCGACGATATCGGGATGTTTCAGTTAGATCGGGATGCCGCCAAGGCCTACCAGCGCTATCTGGTGCCGCCGTTCTTCGCGCCCTGCGCGGAGCGGCTGTTCGGCCTGGTGCCGCCCCGGCGGGGACGCGTTCTGGACGTCGCCTGCGGCACGGGCGTGGTGGCGCTGGCGGTGGCACGCCGCAGCGGTGCGGACGCGCGCGTCACCGGGGTGGACTCCAACGAGGCGATGCTGGCGGTGGCCCGGCTCCTCGCCGGGCATGCGGGGACGGCGGCGTCCGTGGAGTGGGTCCGGGCGTCCGCCGAGAGGCTGCCCTTCGCGGACCGGGCGTTCGACCTGGTGTACTGCCAGCAGGGCCTGCAGTTCCTCGCCGACGCCGCCGCCGGGGTCGCCCAGATGCGGCGGGTGCTGCGGCCCGGCGGCAGGGCCGGGGTCGCGGTGTGGCGCGGCCCCGAGCACCACGTCCCCTTCCATGAGATCGCGGCGATCTGGGACGAGTACCTCGGGCACGGGCTGGGCGCCGTGCTGCGCGTCCCGTTCTCCGGCCCGCAGGGCTCGGCGCTGCGCGCGCTGTTCCAGAGCGCCGGTTTCACCGACGTGCGGCTGCGCATCGCCATCATCCCCGTGCGGTTCGCCTCCCCCGAGGCCTTCCTGCACGAGGAGTCCCTGGCCACCCCGGCCCGGGCCGCCTACACGGCCGCCGAACGCTTCACCGTCGAGGCCATGCGGGAGCGCATCCGCCAGCGCCTCACCTGGGCCGTCGACGACGAGGGCGTCACCTTTCCGATGCAGACCTGGCTGCTGACGGCCACCGCCGCCTGACCGGGACCCGGCCGAAGAGCGCCGGGGCGCGCCCGGTGCGGCCTCGTCAGCGCAGGGCCGCCGCCGCCCGGGCCAGCTCCTCGATGCGGCCCCAGTCCTTCGCGCGGACGGCGTCGGCGGGGGTCAGCCAGGTGCCGCCCACACAACCCACGTTGGGGAGCGCCAGGTACTCCCCGGCGGTCTCGGGGGTGATGCCCCCGGTGGGGCAGAACCGGGCCTGCGGGAGGGGGCCGGCCAGGGCCTTGAGGTAGGCGGGACCGCCGGCGGCCTTGGCGGGGAAGAACTTCATGGCGGTGATGTCGTGCTCCAGCAGGGCCATGGCCTCCGAGGCGGTGGAGACGCCCGCCAGGAACGGCAGGCCGGTGTCGGTCATGGCCCGGCGGAGACGGTCGGTGCATCCGGGGCTGACCAGGAAGCGGGCGCCGGCCTCGGCGGCCCGGGCGGCCTGCTCCGGCGTCACCACGGTGCCGGCGCCGACCACGGCGTCCTCGACCTCGCCGGCGATCCGTTCGACGGCCTCCAGGGCGGCGGGGGTGCGCAGGGTGATCTCGATGACGCGCAGTCCGCCCGCCGTCAGGGCGCGCGCCAGGGGGACCGCGTCGGCGGCGTCGTGCAGGACCACGACGGGGACGACGGGGCACAGGTCGAGCAGCTCGGTTGCGTTCACGCGAACTCCAGGGAGGCCAGCCGGACGGCGGCGCCGGACAGGGCCGGGGTCGGGGCGACGATCAGGGCGGTCGGGATGGCGCGCAGATACGACTCCATCGGCGGCTTGCTCTCGAAGCGGCGACGGAAGTCGCTGCGGCGCAGCACCTCCCAGATGCGGGGCAGGATCCCGCCGCCGACGTAGACGCCGGCGCGGGCGCCGAACGTCAGGGCGACGTTTCCGGCGAACGAGCCCAGCAGGGAGCAGAACGTCTCCAGGGTCTCATGGCACAGCGGGTCGGTGCGGCGGGCGCAGATCTGTGCGGTCGACAGCGGCTCCACCGGGACGTCGTGCAGCCGGGAGAGCAGCCGGTACAGCCGGGCCAGCCCGTCGCCGGAGAGCAGATGCTCGGCCTCGACGGTGCCGTGTTCGGCGCGCAGCATCGTCACGATCCGATGCTCGCGCTCGGTGGTCGCGGGCAGGTCCATGTGCCCGCCCTCCCCGGGCACCGCCACCAGCCGGTCCCCCACCCGGATCAGCCCGGCCACGCCCAGCCCGGTGCCCGGGCCGACCACCGCGGCGGGCGCGTCGCCGGAGGGGACGGCGTCGCCCAGGGGACGCAGGTCGCCGGGCCCCAGGGTGGGCAGCGCCAGCGCCAGCGCCTCGAAGTCGTTCATCAGCTCCAGGTGGTCCAGCCCCAGGTCGTCGCGGACCTCGGCGGCGTTGCCCGCCCAGTGCGCGTTGGTGAGCCGGTACTCGCCGTCCTCGGAGGTCGGCCCGGCGATGGCGATGCAGGCGGCGCTGGGCCGCATGTCGCCGGCGTGGCGGGCCAGGTAGGTGGCGGCGGCCTCGGCGAGCCCGGCGTGGTCGCGGACCGCCAGCACCTGCACCCGGCAGGGCGCGCCGCCGGGCGCGGTGATCAGCCCGAACCGGGCGTTGGTGCCGCCGACGTCGGCGACCAGCCAGGGCCGCTGCGCCGACGGGGAGCGCGGCGGCGCGGCGGTCGACATCGCGGTCATGACGCGAACACCCCCGCCCCCCGCTCGGCCGGCCCGACCGCCCGGCGGAACGCCGCGAACAGCTCCCGCCCGGTGCCGTACTGCTCGGCCGGTGGGGGCGCGGCGGGCTCGCGGGCGGCGAACTCCTCCTCCGGCACCAGCACCCGCAGTTCCCCGGCGTCGGCGTCCAGCCGGATCACGTCGCCGTCGCGGACCCGGGCCAGCGGCCCGTCCGCGGCCGCCTCCGGGGACAGGTGGATGGCCGCCGGGACCGTTCCCGACGCCCCGGACATGCGCCCGTCGGTGACCAGCGCGACCCGGTGCCCGCGGTCCTGCAGCACGGTCAGCGGCGGGGTGAGCTTGTGCAGCTCCGGCATCCCGTTGGCGCGCGGCCCCTGGAAGCGGACCACCACGACGACGTCGCGGTCCAGCTCGCCGGCCTCGAACGCGGCGTGCAGCTCCTGCTGGGAGCCGAAGACCCGGGCGGGGGCCTCCACGACGCGGTGCTCGGGGGCGACCGCCGAGATCTTCACCACCGCCCGGCCGAGATTGCCGGTGACGGTGCGCAGACCGCCGTGCGCGTCGAACGGGTCGGCGACCGGCCGCAGCACGTGGAGGTCGCCGGACTCGGTGGGCCCCGGACGCCAGGTCAACCCGTCCGGGCCCAGCTCGGGGACGACCCGGTAGTCGGCCAGGGTCTTGCCGCCGACCACCCGGGCGTCGGGGTGCAGCAGCCCGGCGTCCAGCAGCTCCCCGATGAGGAACGCGGTGCCGCCCGCGGCGTGGAAGTGGTTCACATCGGCGGTGCCGTTGGGGTACAGCCGGGTCAGCAGCGGCGTCACCGTGGACAGCTCGTCGAAGTCGTCCCAGGTCAGCTCGATGCCCGCGGCGGCCGCCATGGCGACCAGGTGCAGGGTGTGGTTGGTGGAGCCGCCGGTGGCCAGCAGCGCGACCACGCCGTTGACGAACGCCCGCTCGTCCAGCAGCTCGCCGATGGGGGTGTGGTCGCCGCCGAGGGCGGTCAGCTCCAGCACCCGGCGGCCGGCCTCGGCGGTGAGGGCCTCGCGCAGCGCGGTGCCCGGCGGGACGAAGCTGGCGCCGGGCAGGTGCAGGCCCATCACCTCCATGAGCAGCTGGTTGGAGTTGGCGGTGCCGTAGAAGGTGCAGGTGCCGGGCGAGTGGTAGGAGGCGGCCTCGGCCTCCAGCAGCTCGGCGCGGCCCACCTTGCCCTCGGCGAACAGCTTGCGGACCTTGGCCTTGCGGGCGTTGGGCAGCCCGGAGGGCATCGGCCCGGCGGACACCAGGATCACCGGCAGGTGGCCGAACGACAGCGCGCCGATCACCAGCCCGGGAACGATCTTGTCGCAGACCCCCAGCAGCAGGGCCCCGTCGAACATGTCGTGGGACAGCGCCACCGCGGTGGCCATGGCGACCACGTCCCGGCTGAACAGCGACAGCTCCATGCCGGCGCGCCCCTGGGTGATGCCGTCGCACATGGCCGGGACGCCGCCGGCGAACTGCGCGGTGCCGCCCGCCTCGCCGATCGCCTTCTTGAGGATCGCCGGGTAGTCCTGCAACGGCTGGTGGGCCGAGAGCATGTCGTTGTAGGCCGACACGATCGCGATGTTGGGCGTGACCTCATCGCGCAGCCGCAGCTTCTCGGCCGGGGCGCAGGCGGCGAAGCCGTGCGCGAGGTTGGCGCAGCCCAGCGCGGTCCGGGCGGGGCCGGCGCGCACCGCGTCCCGGATCCGTTCGAGGTAGGCGGCGCGGCGGTCCGCGCTGCGCCGGGCGATGCGCTCGGTGACCCGTGCGACGACGGGGTCGAGTCCTGACGACATTCGGAACTCCGGGGGGAAGGCGAAAGACGACGAGACGGAAAACTACCGACCCATAGGGAACTTATACAAGCACCCTTATGAACGCAGGGTTACAAAAGTCTGCGATCATGCGCGGGTCGACACACGAAACTCCTCGTGGTTCACTGGCTCAGTGCCCAGACGCCCCTCCACCAGCGGAGACCTCCTCCGCCTCATTCGCGAGGAGGGCGTGGCCACCCGTGCCGAGCTGGCCCGCCTCACCGGGCTGTCCCGCCCGGCGGTCACCCTGCGGGTCAACGAGCTGATCGCGCACGGGCTGGTCATCGAACGCCCCGGAGAGCTGTCGTCCGGCGGACGCCCGCCGGCCCGGCTGGAGTTCAACGCGGCGGGCGGAGCCGTCCTGGTGGCCAACCTCGGCCGCCGCCGCGGCCAGCTCGCGGTGTGCGACCTGGGCGGCCGGATCCTGGTGCAGTCCGCCCCCGACCTGCCCACCGACCAGGACGCGGCGGGGCTGGCGGCCGGGCTGCTGGACCAGTGGGACGAGCTGCTGGGCAAGGCGGGGCTGTCGCGCACCGCCGTGCGCGGCGTGGGGGTGGGCAGCCCCGACACCGCCGAGCCCGCCCGCGAGCACGCCCCCGGCCCCGGCCGGCGCCCCTGGCTGGGCGGCGTGGACCTGGGGGAGATCGTGTCCGAGCGGTTCCCGGTCCCGGTGCACGTCGACAACGACGTGAACGTCGCGGCGCTGGGCGAGTATCAGGCCCGCTACCGGGACCGGATCGACGACATGCTGTTCGTGAAGGTGTCCACCGGCATCGGCGCGGGCCTGATCGCCGGCGGCCGGATCCAGCGCGGCGCGCTGGGGGCGGCCGGGGAGATCGGGCACATCCCGGTGCGCGACGGCGACGGCACGCCGTGCCGCTGCGGCAACACCGACTGCGTGGAGGCCGTCGCCGGCGGGGCCGCCCTGCTGGCCCGCACCGGCGCGGCCGACCTGGGCGAGCTGACCAGGCGCGTCGCCGCCGGGGACGCGACGGTGGTGGCGCTGGTCCGGGAGGCCGGCCGGCGGATCGGAGAAGTGGTCGCCGCCGCCGTCAACCTGCTCAACCCGGCCGTGGTGGTGCTGGGCGGCGACCTCACCGACGGGGTCGAGCCGCTGATCGCCGGAGTCCGCGAGGTGGTCTACCGGCGGGCGACCGCGCTGGCCACCCGGCAGCTGCGCATCGAGCCGAGCATGCTGGGCGACGCGGCGGGCCTGATGGGCTGCGCGGCCATGGTCTGCGACCACATCCTCTCCCCCGCCGCCGTGGACGCCGCCCTGTCGGCCGGCCGCTGACGATCGGGCGGCCCGGGTCTTCGCTCCGCGCTCCGGCGATCCGCCGCACCGCACACGGTCCGGCGTCCGACGAGCGGGGCGCAGCCGGCACGGTGCCGGCTGCGTGACGACGCCGTGACGACGCCGTGACGACCCTCTGTCGACGCCGTGACGACGCCGTGGCGACACCGTGGCGACGCCGCATCGCCGTCGCATCGACGTCGCATCGACGCCGTGCCGGCGCCGTGCCGACACGGTGAAGCGGGCTCGGCACGGAGGGTGGCCGTCGGCTCCTCTCAGGTCACGAGTTGAACACTCCGTGAGTACAAACCCGACTTTTTGCTCAACAGCACATGAAAACAAAGCGTACGGTTACTCATCCCGGCACATAGTCCGCCGTCCCCGTGACGGAGGACACTCGCCCGGCGATACCTGTCCACCCCTTCGCGCTCACGAAAGGACACGAGCGCCCCATGACGACTGATCAGGCTCCGCGCACGGCCGGCAGGAACCCTTCCGACGGCGAGACGCGGTCCCGGGGCCTTCTCGCACCGATCCTGCTCGGGGTGGGGGTCTTCCTGCTCACGACGGCGCTCGCGCTGCGCTTCTTCGTGGCCGACCGGCTGCTGGTCGCCCCGACGAACCTCTACCAGAAGACCACCCTGCAGGCGATCGGCGCCTCCTACTTCGACGCCGGGGCCGTCCAGGACCGGACCGGTGCGACGCTGACGCTCACCAGCACGATGCGCGGCGACGTCAAGGCCGCCAAGGGGGACACCGCCGTGTGGGACGTCTTCCAGGTGCTGGAGGACATCCCCAACGGCGGCAACGAGGTGAGCATCATCCAGCAGCGGTTGGCGTTCGACCGCGGCAGCGGCGAGCTGAAGGCCTGCTGCGGCACCCACGTCAACAACGACACCTCGGTCCGGCCGTCGGGGCTGAGCGGCCTGTTCTGGCCGGTCGGCTCGCTGGAGAAGAAGACCTACCAGGTGTTCGACGCCAGCACCAAGCGGTCCTGGCCGGCCGAGTACCAGGGCACCGAGACGATCCGGGGCGTCAAGGCCTACAAGTTCGTGCAGACCATCCCGGACACCGTCATCGCCACCCTGCCGGAGGTCCCCTCCACGCTGCTCGGCATCCCGGGCAAGAGCCGCAACGTGGCGGCCGACCGTTACCAGCGGGCCACCATCGCCTACTGGGTCGACCCGCGCAGCGGCGTCACCGTCCACCGCGAACAGCAGGTCGTGCAGACGCTGCGCGGCAAGGACGGCAACGGCAGCAAGATCGTCGCGGACTTCACCCTGAAGATGACCCCGCAGAGCCAGAAAGAGCTGGTCGCCAAGGCCGACGACACCGCCTCCAAGGTGTCGCTGCTGCGCGTGACCGGCCCGTTGGTGTCGCTGCTCCTGGGCCTGGCGCTGCTGGGCGCCGGGGCCGCGGCGATGCTGCGCCGCCGGGGCACGCGGCACGCCTCCTGACCTCCCGGACACCACCCCAGAGGCCACCCCCGCGCAAGGGCCGTCGCGGACCTCCGCGACGGCCCTTGCGTTCGTCTCGGCGCGAGACCGCCCCCGCGGGGCGGGATCGTCCGGAACCGGCCGAGGCGCGTCCCCGGGCGGGCGCCGCCGATCGGCAGGATCTGCCGAATCTCCCGGCCGGTTCCGCCGGAGCGGTCCGCCGCCGACATAGGCTGGGACCCGCCCGCGCCGCGGTCGCACCGCTCTCACCTGCATCGACGCCTCGACCACCGATGCCTCGGACGAGCGCCTCGAGCGAGGCCGCCCTCGACGCATCGGCGGTCGACGCCGCGGAGACGGCCGCGCCCGCCGTCGCCGGACCCGCCGGCGGCGGCGGGCGCGACGACCGCCGGCGCGCGGCAGGACCCGGGGATCGTCACCGCGCCGCCGGTGGCGTCGTTCCAGGGACGGATCGCCGTCGGGCGGACCGCCGGCGGCGGCGCACGAACGCGACGAGCAAAGGACATCGATGACGCAGCACACGGCCGACGCCTCCGCCCGCGCCGCGGGGTCGGGCACCCGCTGGTGGCGGGATGCGGTGATCTACCAGATCTACATCCGCAGCTTCGCCGACTCCGACGGCGACGGGGTCGGCGACCTGCCCGGGATCCGCAGCCGGCTGCCGTACCTGGCCGACCTCGGCGTGGACGCGGTGTGGATCACGCCGTTCTACCCCTCGCCGATGGCCGACTTCGGGTACGACGTGGCCGACTACCGGGGCGTGGACCCGATCTTCGGAACGCTGGAGGACTTCCGCGCGCTCCTCGACGAGGCCCACGAGCTGGGACTGCGGGTGATCGTGGACCTGGTGCCCAACCACACCTCCGACCGGCACCCGTGGTTCCAGGAGGCGCTGGCCGCCGGCCCGGGCAGCCCGGCCCGCGACCGCTACATCTTCCGCGACGGCCGCGGCCCCGACGGATCGCTGCCGCCCAACGACTGGGAGTCGGTGTTCGGCGGATCGGCCTGGACGCGCGTCGCGGACGGGCAGTGGTACCTGCACCTGTTCGCCGTCGAACAGCCCGATCTGAACTGGGACAACCCCGAGGTCCGCGCCGAGTTCGAGGACGTCCTGCGGTTCTGGCTGGACCTGGGGGTGGACGGGTTCCGCATCGACGTGGCGCACGGCATGGTCAAGGCCGAGGGCCTGCCCGACGTCGGCTGGCAGGGACAGGCCACCATGCTGGGCGACAACGTCCTGCCGTACTTCGACCAGGACGGGGTGCACGAGATCCACCGCTCCTGGCGACGGCTGCTGGACTCCTATCCCGGGGAGCGGATCGGCGTGGCCGAGGCGTGGGCGCCGACCCCCGAGCGGCTGGCCCGCTACGTGCGGCCCGACGAGCTGCACCAGGCGTTCAACTTCCACTACCTGGTCGCCGACTGGGACTACCGCGCCAAGCGCGAGGTGATCGCCGAGTCGCTGCGCACCGCCGAGCTGGTGGGCGCGCCCACCACCTGGGTGCTGTCCAACCACGACGTCAAGCGGCACGTCACCCGGTACGGCGGCGGCGAGCTGGGGCTGCGGCGGGCCCGCGCCGCGGCGCTGCTGATGCTGGCGCTGCCCGGCTCGGCCTACATCTACCAGGGCGAGGAGCTGGGCCTGGCCGAGGTGCTGGACCTGCCGGACGAGTACCGGCGGGACCCGCAGCGCGCCCGCGATCCCGAGGACGGCCGCGACGGCTGCCGGGTGCCGATCCCCTGGTCGGGGGACGCGCCGCCGTTCGGGTTCAGCCCGGGCCCCTCCAGCTGGCTGCCGATGCCCGAGCACTGGCGCGAGCTGACCGCGGAACGCCAGTCGGCCGATCCGGACTCGATGCTGACGCTGTACCGGCGGGCGCTGGCGATCCGGCGCGAGCACCCGGCGCTGGGGGACGGGCCGCTGCGCTGGCAGGCCGGGCCGCCCGAGACGCTGGTGTTCACCCGCGAGGGCGCATCGGACGACGGTGCGGAGCGGTCGCTGGTGTGCGCGGTGAACATGGGCGACCGCACCGTCCGGATACCGGCGTTCGGGCCGCTGCTGCTGGCCAGCGGACCGGTCCGCATCGAGGGGGAGTGCCTGGTGCTGCCGCCCGACACCGCCGCGTGGTGGGAGCGGGGCGAATCGGTGCCGCGGCAGCGGACCGCCCCGGAGGGGGGCGGCGGTCAGGGCGGGGCCTGATCGGCGTCCGGACGTGGAACTCCCGCGGGACCGCCCGGTCCCGCGGGAGGGTCTCGCGGCGGATCGGCGGGTCAGCGCAGCGGGGGGACGGCCCGCCGCGCCAGGTCGAGCGCCTGCTCCGGCCACCATTGACCGGCGGGCGGATCGACGATCCCGTACTCGGGGTCCTCGGGTCCCGCGGTGCCGCGGGTGCACTGGCCGTCGGACTCGCCGGGCCGCTTCACCCACAGGAAGGCCCGGACCAGTCGGTCGCCGGTGCGGGTGCCCGGGCGCGCGCCCAGACCCCGGCCGGGCGGGTTGCACCACTCCTGCGGATCGGGGTAGAGGCCCGGCGGCGCGGTCCAGGGGCCCCGCCCGTTCCGGCTGGTGTCCAGCACGAACGGGGTGAGGCCGCGGGCGTCGTCGGGCACGGCGGCCAGATCGTCCTCGGAGCAGGAGGCGGCCCCGGTTCGGGTGCGCAGCCACAGGCACTTGGACACCCGGGTCCCGTACTCGATCAGCTCGGCGTCGGTGCGGTAGTTGGAGACGTTGAGCACGAAGCCGTCGGCTCCGGCGACGCCGCCGCGCATCAGCCGGCTGACGATGCCCGGTTGGATGCGCGGTTCGCCGTATCCGGCGTCGTAGTCGTTCAGCTCGTGCCAGGCCGAGTGCCCGGCGTCCACGTAGACGCCGGTGCGCGGCAGCCGGGAGAAGACGGCGATCGCGTGCCTGATCTCCCGGAAGCGCTGCTCGACCAGGCTCATGTCCTCCGGCTCGCCGGTGCTGCCGCCCCCGCCGTCGTTGCACCACGGCTCGCTGGACAGCAGCGCCAGCCCGTCCGGTTCGACGATAACCACGGCCCGGCCGCCGCCGATGCCTCGGGCGAAGGCGTCGATCCACCGCTTGTAGGTCCGCTCGTCGGGCGCTCCCCCGGCCGAGTACTGCGAGCAGTCGCGGCCGGGGACGTAGTAGGCGACCAGCACGGGCACCGCGTTCTGCCGGCGGGCCCGTCGCATGACGTCGCGGACCCGGCGTTCGACCTGGGCGGGGGGGCCGTCGGTGAACCAGACGGCCTGGGGGATCTTCGCCATGGCCCGCATGAGGGCGGCGTCCTCGGTGCGGCCCTCGGCGGCCCATCGCCGGGCCTGCCGCTCGGCGTTGCCGTCCGGCTCCACGTAGAGGCGGACCCTGCCGCTCAGCGGGTCGCCGACGGCGTGGGCGTGCGCGGCGGGCGCCTGACCGGTGAGCGCGAGCACGGTCGCCAGGCCGGCCAGTGCCGCGATGCGGGTGCGCAGGCGTGCTCTCCTCACGTGGTGCTCCCTTCGCGGGGGTGGGTGGGAGCGCTCCCATGAAGGAGCTTCCCGGCAAGCCGGAAAGGTGTCAAGCCCTCGACAGGGTGGACAATCCCCCGGCCTCTGGATGTACTTGTGGTTCACCTCACAACTCGGGGCCGGCCGACGAAGGAAGCCAGATGTCCGAAGTGGTGCTGGATGCGGTCAGCAAGGTCTACCCGGGGGGCCAGCGAGCCGTCGAGGAGCTGTCGTTGACCATCGCCGACGGTGAGTTCCTGGTGCTGCTCGGTCCGTCCGGCTGCGGGAAGTCCACCACGCTGCGCATGGTCGCCGGCCTGGAGGAGGTCACCGCCGGGACGATCTGGCTGGACGGCCGTCCGGCCAACGACCTGACGCCGCGCGAGCGCAACGTCGCCATGGTGTTCCAGAACGGCGCGCTCTATCCGCACCGTTCGGTGCGCGGCAACATCGGCTTCCCGCTGGAGATCGCCAAGGCCGATCCGGCCGAGTCCGCCGAGCGGGTCACCGAGCTGGCCCGCGCGCTGGGCCTGGAGCGGCTGCTGGACCGGCTGCCCGGCACGTTGTCGGGCGGGCAGCGGCAGCGGGTGGCGATGGGCCGGGCCATCATCCGCGAGCCCTCGCTGTTCCTGATGGACGAGCCGCTGTCCAACCTGGACGCCGCGCTGCGCAACGAACTGCGGCTGGAGATCGGCGGGCTGGTGCGCGGACTGGGCGTGACCACCCTGTACGTCACCCACGACCAGGTCGAGGCGCTGACGCTGGCCGATCGGATCGCGGTGATGAACGAGGGCCGCCTGGAGGACGTGGGCACCCCCACCCAGATCTACGAGAACCCGGCCACCGCGTTCGTGGCGGCGTTCCTGGGCGTGCCCCCGATCAACCTGCTGGCGGCCACCGTGGAGGCCGTGGCCGGCGAGGGCGTGAACCTGCATCTGGGCCGGCAGCGGCTGGTGATCCCCTGGTCCGACCCCCGGGCCCAGTACCTGGCCTCCCGTCATGCCGACGAGGTCGTGGTGGGCATCCGGTCCGACGCCCTGCAGCCCACCGGGGACCCCCATCTGGGCGCGGTGCTGTCCGGGCACCTGCGCGCCCTGGAGTTCCACGGCCACGAGTGGCTGGCGCACATCGACGCCGGCGTGACCGTGGTGGACGCGGCGACGGTGAGCCGGCGGCGCGAGCCGGAGCCGGTGGGGGCGCCGTCCCGGCCGACCGGAATGGCGGGCCGGGCGTTGGCGCTGCTGCGCGGCCCGCACCGGCGCGCCCCCGTCGAGCCTCCCGCCCAGCACGTGGGCGCGCACCGCCGGGCGGAGCTGCTGACCCGGCTGCACTCCCGGGACGGCTACTCCCCGGGGATGGACATCCATCTGGCCGTGGACCTGGACCGGGTGCTGGTGTTCAGCAAGGACGGCCGCCGCGTGGACCCGGTGCTCCGCTGAGCCCGTCTCCACCCTGCCGACCTGGGGATTCCGCCGGACCGGCGGGAGCGGCGGGGCGGGGTCGGCGGGGTCGCTCAGGTAACGGTTGCATTTCAAGAGATTGACAGTGACCCACGTCACCGTCTTTCCTGTGGGAGCGCTCCCACACCGCGTCGGCGGCCGATCCGCCGGCGCATGAGGAAAGGACGGAGAGGGGTCTGCGATGGGTTCTCCGAGACGTTCGCGGAAACGGCGCGGGCTCACCGCGCTGGCCGCGGTGCTGACCGGCGTCATGGTCGCCGGCACCGCCTGCAGCGGTGACAGCGGCGACGACACGATCACGCTGACCGTCGACACCTTCGGCGAGTTCGGCTACGAGGAGCTGTTCAAGCAGTACGAGGCCCAGCACCCGAACATCAAGATCCGCTCGCGCAAGGTCTCCGACCTGGACACCTACAAGCCGCAGCTGCAGCGCTGGATCGGGACCGGCCGGGGCGCCGGCGACGTGGTGGCCATCGAGGAGGGCCTGCTCCCCACCTACATGCAGCAGGCGGACAAGTTCGTCAACCTCTTCGACTACGGGGGCGCCGAGCTCAAGGAGAACTTCCTCGAGTGGAAGTGGCAGATGGGCGTGACCCCGGACGGCAAGCAGCTCATGGCGCTGGGCACCGACATCGCCCCGCTCAGCATGTGCTACCGCAAGGACCTGTTCGCCAAGGCCGGCCTGCCCACCGACCGCGACGAGGTCACCAAGCTGTGGCCGACCTGGGACGACTTCTTCCGGCGCGGCCAGGAGTTCCAGAGCAAGGTCTCCGGCACCAAGTGGCTGGACGGCCCGCAGGCGCTGCTGCGGGTGACCGTGCTGCAGGAGGCCAGCAAGGGCCCCGGCTACAGCTACTTCGACAAGAGCAACAACTTCGTCGTCGACTCCAACCCCGCGGTCAAGACCGCGTTCGACACGGCGCTGAAGTTCCAGGAGGCGAAGCTGACCGCCAACCTCCAGGTCTTCACCCCGCCGTGGCAGACCGGGCTCAAGCGCGACGCGTTCGCCACCGTGCCGTGCCCGGCCTGGATGCTCGGCGGCATCGAGGAGTACGCCGGCGAGCAGGGCAAGGGCAAGTGGGACCTGGCCGGCATCCCCGGCGGCGGGGGCTACTGGGGCGGCTCCTGGCTGGCGGTGCCCAAGCAGAGCAAGCACCCCAAGGAGGCCGCCGAGCTGGCCAAGTTCCTGACCAGCCCGCAGGGGCAGCTGGCCGCGTTCAAGGCCGCCAACACCTTCCCGTCCTCGCCCAAGATCTTCTCCGACCCGGCGGTCGCCGAGGCGACGAGGCCGTACTTCAGCGACGCGCCGATCGGCAAGCTCTTCAGTGAGGCGGTCTCCCAGGTGAAGCCGGTCTACCTCGGTCCCAAGAACGAGGACGTCCGGCAGGAGCTGGAGAACGTCCTGGTCGCGGTCGGCGAGGGCAAGGTCCGGCCGGACCAGGCCTGGAGCCAGGGCGTCGAGCGGGCCCGCGGGGTCTCCAGGTAACCGACTCCCCCAGGTCGTACGCCGACGCCTCCTCGCCCGGCCGCACGGGGGCGGCCGGGCGAGGAGGCCCGCCCCGATCTCCGAAAGGACATCCCATGAGCCTGGACGTGCGCCCGACGCCCACCCGGCGACGGGCGAAGGCCGGCACCACCGCCTCGCCTCCCGACCGGGGCGTGCGGGCCCGGCTGTCCCGCCTGGACATCAAGGTCTCGCCCTACCTGCTGATCTCGCCGTTCTACGTCGTGTTCGCGGTGTTCGGCGCGTTCCCACTGCTGTTCACGCTGTGGATGTCGCTGCGCGACCGCGAACTGGCCAGCGGCAAGGACGAGTTCGTCGGACTGCGCAACTACACCGAGCTGCTGCAGGACGCGAACTTCTTCAACGCCGTGGTCAACACCCTCGGCATGTTCGTCATCGCCACCGTGCCGCAGCTGCTGCTGGCGCTGATGCTGGCCAACGCGCTCAACCGGCGGCTGCGCGGCAGCACGCTGTTCCGGGTGGGGTTCATGATGCCGCTGGTCACCTCCACGGTGGCGGTGGCGGTGGTCTTCACCCAGCTGTTCGACACCGACTTCGGGCTGATCAACTGGCTGCTGGGGCTGGTCGGGGTGGATCCGATCGCCTGGCAGTCCGACCGCTGGTGGTCGTGGGTGGCCATCAGCGTGATGGTCGACTGGCGGTGGACCGGCTACAACGCGCTGATCTATCTGGCCGCGATGCAGTCCATCCCCAAGGACCTGTACGAGGCCGCGGCCATCGACGGGGCCTCGCGGCGCCGGCAGTTCTGGACGATCACGCTGCCGATGCTGCGGCCCACCATCATCTTCACCGCGATCGTGTCCACCATCGGCGGGCTGCAGCTGTTCACCGAGCCGGTGCTGTTCGACAACGGCGACACCGACGGCGGCTCGACCGGCCAGTTCCAGACGATCGCCATGTACATGTTCGACACGGCGTTCAGCAATGACGACTACGGCTACGGCGCCGCGGTGGCCTGGATGATCTTCCTGCTGATCATCGTGTTCTCGCTGCTCAACTTCATGATCATTCGCCGGATGGGGGGCGCGCGATGACGCTGGTGGCCGGTCCTGATCTGGCCGGAGCCCGGGGCCAGCACGCCAGGCCCCGCGCCGGCCGGCTGCGCGGGCTGTGGGAGGCCAGCCCGCTGACCTACATCACCCTGATCGTCGGGCTGGTCCTGTCGGTCTTCCCGATCTACTGGATGATCATCGTGGCCACCCGGGGGAACGAGATCGTCGGTGACGTCCCGCCGCCGATGCTGCCGGGCGGCGAGCTGGGCGAGAACGTCTCGAAGGTGTTCGACGCCCAGGAGGCCTACTTCGCCAAGGGTCTGGTGAACTCGGCGATCGTGGCGAGCTCGGTGACGATCTCCACGGTGCTGTTCGCCACCATGGCCGGGTTCGCGTTCGCCAAGCTGCGGTTCCGCGGCAAGAACGCGCTGCTGCTCACGGTGATCGCGACGATGATGATCCCGGTCCAGATGGGGATCATCCCGCTCTACATGATGATGGGCTGGTTCGGCTGGCAGGGCGAGCTGCAGTCGGTCATCCTGCCGTTCCTGATCACCGGGTTCGGCGTGTTCATGATGCGCCAGTACACCCAGCAGGCGGTGCCGGACGAGCTGATCGAGGCGGCCCGGGTGGACGGCTGCTCCACGTTCCGCATCTACTGGAGCGTCGTGCTGCCCGCGCTGCGCCCGGCGGCCGGCGTGCTGGCGCTGTTGACCTTCATGCAGACCTGGAACGAGTTCATGTGGCCGCTGGCCGCGCTCACCCCGGAGAACCCCACCGTGCAGCTGTCCATCCGGCAGCTCAACGGGGCCTACTTCCAGGACTACACCCTGGTCTTCGCCGGGACCACGGTCGCCACGGTGCCCCTGCTCATCGTTTTCGTCATCTTCAGCCGCCAGATCATCGGCGGGATCATGGAAGGCGCGGTCAAGGCGTGACAGCAGCACACGAGAGGCAAACGCAGACCCGGGAATCGGCCCTCGTCAGCTTCCCGCAGGACTTCCGCTGGGGGGCGGCGACCTCCGCGTACCAGATCGAGGGGGCCGTCGACGAGGGCGGGAGGGGCCGGTCCATCTGGGACACCTTCTGCGACACCCCCGGCGCGGTGCTCGGCGGGGACACCGCCGCCGAGGCCGTCGACCACTACCACCGGTACGCCGAGGACGTGGCGCTGATGGCCGAGCTGGGCCTGAACGCCTACCGGTTCTCGCTGTCGTGGCCGCGGATCCAGCCGTCCGGAACGGGCCCGGCCGACCAGCGCGGCCTGGACTTCTACCGGCGGCTGGTCGACGAGCTGCTCCAGGCCGGGATCGAGCCGTGGATCACCCTCTACCACTGGGACCTGCCGCAGGCCCTGGAGGACAAGGGCGGCTGGCCCGAGCGCGACACCGCGCTGCGGTTCGCCGAGTACGCGGCGCTGGCGCATGAGGCGCTCGGCGACCGGGTGCGGAACTGGATGACGATCAACGAGCCGTGGTGCGCCGCCTATCTGGGGTACGCCTCCGGCGAGCACGCGCCCGGACGGCGCGAACCGGCCGCCGCGCTGCGCGCCGCCCACCATCTGCTGCTGGGGCACGGGCTGGCGGTGCAGGCGATGCGGGGGCGGCGCTCGGGCTCCCGCATCGGCCCGGCGGTCAACCTGTACGCGATCTCCCCCGCCTCCGAGGCCCCCGAGGACCTGGACGCGGCGCGCCGCATCGACGGCCTGCAGAACCGGTTCTTCCTGGACGCCCTGCTGCACGGCCGCTACCCCGAGGACCTGCTGGAGGACCTGGCGCCGTTCGGGTTCGCCGATCACGTCCGGGACGGGGACCTGCAGACCATCGGGGTCCGCAACGACCTGCTGGGGATCAACTACTACACGCGGCACACCGTCTCGGGGCGGCCCGGCGAGGCGACCCAGGCGGCGTCGTCCCCGTTCTCGGCGGTGTCGCCGTGGGTGGGCTCCGAGCACGTCCGGTTCGTCAGCCGGGGCAGGCCGGTGACCGGCATGGGCTGGGAGATCGATCCGGACGGGCTGCTGGAGGTGCTGTCGCGGGTGCACCGCGACTATCCGGCGGTGCCGCTGTACATCACCGAGAACGGCGCGGGCTATGACGACGTCCCCGACCCCGACGGGTCCGTGCGCGACGACGACCGGATCGCCTATCTGGACGCTCACCTGCGGGCCTGCGCCCGGGCCATCGAGGCGGGCGTGCCGCTGCGGGGCTACTTCACCTGGTCCCTGATGGACAATTTCGAGTGGGCCTGGGGATACTCCAAGCGCTTCGGCCTGGTCTACGTTGACTACGCTACGCAGCGGCGCATCCCCAAGGCGAGCGCCCGATGGTATGCACAGACGATCCGGCGGGGCGGGCTGCCGGGTTGACCGCGTCATGGTGAAAGGGCCACACGACGGTGAGGGATCGGAACGGGTGAGGCGCGCCCAATCACGCGCCGCATCGCGAAAGCGCCCCACGCTGGAGGAGGTGGCGGCGTTGGCCGGGGTGGGCCGCGGCACGGTGTCCCGGGTCATCAACGGCTCGCCGCGCGTGAGCGCGCAGGCCAGGGCCGCGGTGCAGGCGGCCATCAAGGAACTGGGGTACGTGCCCAACCGGGCCGCCCGGACGCTGGTGACCCGGCGCACCGACACGGTGGCGCTGGTGCTGTCGGAGGACGAGGAGCGGCTGTTCGCCGAGCCGTACTTCGCCGACATCATCCGGGGCATCAGCTCGGCGCTCAACGACACCGGGCTGCAGCTGATGTTCACCCTGGCCAGGTCGGCCCGTGACCACGACCGGCTCAAGCAGTACCTGACCGGCCACCACGTCGACGGCGTGATGCTGATCAGCCTGCACGAGGCCGACCCCCTGCCGGCCCTGCTGGAGCGGCACGGCGTCCCCACCGTGCTGGGCGGCCGGCCGGTCGGCCAGGACCTCGCCGAGGTCAGCTACGTGGACGCCGACAACGAGGGCGGGGCCCATCAGGCGGTGTCCCACCTGGTGGAGCGGGGCCGGCGGAGGATCGCCACCATCGCCGGCCCCCAGGACATGGGGGTGGGCATCGACCGGCTGGCCGGTTATCGCCGGGCGCTGGGCGACCTGCCCGAGCTGGTCTCCTACGCCGACTTCAGCGAGGAGGGCGGCCACCGCGCCATGCAGGAGCTGCTGGAGCGCGACGCGGAGCTGGACGCGGTGTTCGTGGCCTCGGACAACATGGCGCTGGGGGCGTTGCGGGCGCTGCGGGCGGCCGGCCGGCGCGTGCCCGACGACGTGGCGGTGGTCGGGTTCGAGGACTCGGCCGCCGCCCGGCGCGCCGAGCCGCCGCTGACCACCGTCCACCAGCCCACCGAGCGGATGGGCCGGGAGATGGTGCAGCTGCTGGTGGCCCGGATGCGCGGTGAGCAGGCCGAGCACACCGCGGTCATCGTGGACACCCGGCTGGTGGTGCGCGAGTCGTCCTGACCCGCCTTATGGATCTCCTAGCGGAAGATCAACAGAACCTTAAGAGCGTCCGCCGTCCGGCATGATCGTTTCTACGCTGATCGTGTCGGACGGCGGATGCGCTCTGGTCCTTGTGGTGCGTGGTGGGCGCACCGGCCGTCTGTGACGAGGGGTACGGCCGGCCTGGCGGCTCCGGCTCATCCGCCGCAGGCCGGTCTCTTCGTCTTCCCATCGGTCCTTCCCGGCCTCCCACCGGTCCTTCCGGTGCATGTCACGGCATTCCGGGACAGCCCGGCCACCGGCTGTTACCCTCGCGACGTCAGCGCATACGGGAACGTCGGGGCGAAGGCGGTGGCGGTGGACGGATCGCCGGACCAGGACGCCCGTCAGGAGTTCCACCGCTTCTTCGAGCGGCATCATCGGGAGCTGGCCCGGCTGGCGTATCTGCTGATCGGCGATCCCGACGCGGCCGACGACCTGGCCGCCGACGCGCTGGTGGCGGCCTGGCGCAACTGGGACCGGGTGCGCGGAACCGATCGGCCGCTGGCCTACGTCCGCCGGATCGTGGTGAACCTGTCCAACAGCCGGTTGCGCGCGATCGTGCGGGAACGCGGCCGGATGGCCGCGCTGGGCGGCGACGCCGACGACGTCACCGACGGTCCCGACGTGGCGGCGATGGTCGACCTGCGGGCCGCGCTGCGCAGGCTGCCGCACCGCAAACGCGCCTGCCTGGTGCTGCGGTACGCGTTCGACCTCTCCGAGCAGGAGACCGCGCGGGTGCTGGGGATCTCGGTCGGCACCGTCAAGAGCCAGACCTCCCGGGCCGTCGCCGAGCTGGAGCGGCAGCTGCGCGGCAATGCGGCCGCCGAGCTGCTGGCGGGCTATCGCGCCCAGGCCCTGCGCCCGCAGAGCCGGCCGGGAGGGGCGTGATGCGCGGGCGGCGCGAACGCCGCACCGAGGAGTCCTTGGCGTGGCTGCGCGACCGATTGCACGCCGAGGCCGAACGGCACCGGCCCGACACCGCCCGCATCTGGGCGCGGGTCGAGGCCGCCTTGAACGAGCCGCCCGCCGCCCCGGAGCCGCTTCCCGTCGCACGGCGTCCCCGACGGGGCCGCGGCGCCCTCCGGGTCGCCGTCGCGGCCCTGGCCACGGCCGGGGTGCTGGGCGCGACCTCACTGGCCGCGGTCATGCGGGGCGGCGGGACGGATCCCGAGCCGGCCGTCCCCCCGCCGCCGCCCCGCACCGGCGCCCCTCTCGACTCCTCCCCCGCCACCGTCACCGTCTCCCCCTCCCCCGGCGAAGGCGTCGAGGCCGAGGAGCGCACGGTGGAGAGCAGCCGGCCGCCCGCGCCGAAGGATCCGGGCCGCGAGGACGACGACGGCCCGCGTCCCGCCCCGGTGTCGGTGACCGCCGCGCACGACCGGGCCGCCCTGCCGCACCGGGGACGCGACGTCCTCAGGCTGACCGTCCGCCGACCGCTGACCACGCTGCACGTCACCATCCGGGTCGCCCGCTCCCGGCGGACGTTCCCGGCCGGGTCCTGGACCTCGCCGCCGGGCTCGCCCGTGCGGTCCGCCATCGATCTCGCCCCCGACGCGATCGTCTACCGGTACGTCCTGTCCCCCGGCCGGACGCTGCCCCCCGGCGAGTACGTGATCGCCGCTCAGTACCGGCCCGGAGGTCCGCACGACCCGGGCCGGGACGTCTTCGTCGTCACGGTCCGCGCCGCCGGGGCGGGCGCCCCCTCCACGATCCGCGGACGGTTCTGATCCGGACGGCGCCCCGGCGCGGCCCCGGACCGGGGGCGGGGCGATTCGATCGCGGTCGCGCGGGTCGGCCGCATGCGCGATCCGATGCCCGTAATGTCGGGATCATGGAAACGGTCGATCCGGTCGGCGCCGCCGGTGAAGGCGTCCACGAGGGCACGCAGGAGAACGCGATCGGGGGCGCCGGCCCCCTGGCGGCCCTGCGACGCGCGTTGCAGGACCGCGGTCTGCGCCACCAGACCGCCTATCGCCTCCCGCACGACGTCCCCCGCATCGCCGATCTGGCCTTCCCCGAGCTCAAGGTCGCGGTGTTCCTCGACCGCTGTTTCTGGCGCGAGTGCCCCGAGCCCCATCTCGACGAGCGCACCGACGCCGGGCACTGGTCCGAGGAGGCCGGGCGCGAACGGCGGCGGAACGCCCTGAGCGACCGCCGGCTCTTCGCAGACGGCTGGGCCGTCGTCCACGTCTGGGAGCACCAGGACCCCCGGCGGGCCGCGGAGCAGATCGCCGAGGTCGTCCGCGACCGCGCATTGATGCGGCGCGAGCGCGGGGCGCGCTGACCCTTCCCGGCCCCTCCCGGTGTCCTGCGTCCCCGGGCCGGGACGGACGCTCCGCGGGTCGCCCGGACCGGCCGCTGCGCCGGAGAGGGTGCGCGCCGCACCCGGGAGGCGCCCGCCCTCCGCGATCCGCGGACGATTTCGATTCGGGCGGCAACCTTTGCGCGGCCCTCGATCGACTAGAGGGTGGGGTGAAGGCCGCACCGGGTCCCGACTCCGCCATCCCCCGGTGTTCCCCCGCCTGTCCGTCCCCGGCCCCTGGGCGGGCAGGACCTCCCCCCGGCCCGCCGGCCGCCTTCCGGTCCTTCGGGCGGCCGGCGGGCGCGGAGGTCTCCAGGGCGACCGCCCGGAATCGAACCGAGGACCTCCGGGGCCACAACCCGGCGTGCAGATGCCACTACACCACGGACGCCGTGTCCTCGGCAGGATTCGAACCTGCGCTCTCCTGGTCCGCACCCAGGTGTGTTGTCCGCTACACCACGAGGACTCGATATTCGGTTGTGCGAGGACGGGAATGGAAATCCATTGCCCGGGCGCGTCCGGCCGGGCGACGAAGGCGCCGGCGCCCTGCGCCGAAAAGGCATGCGGAGGGTGTGAGATTCGAACTCACGCAGGTGTCCCTGACGACGGCTTAGCAAGCCGCTGCCTTACCGCTCGGCCAACCCTCCCGACAAAACCGCCCGGAGTCCGGACCCCGGGCGGCGACGCGAGGAGACGGCGGTCACGCTCGAGCGCCGCTTGTGGGGTCGGACGCGCTGCGACCAGCGAGGACTCGCCGATGTCGCGACATCTCCGTCACCCCTTCCCGTCGGTGTTCCGACCGTCTTCGCCGACCACTGTGCCGCAGCCCCCGTGCGGGCGCAACGCAATTTCTGCGGGCTCCGAAGCGGGGTGATGAGGTTTTAGACTCGCGGAGTGGACCTGATGCAGTTGGCTGTATTCGCAGGAGTCGTCACCGTGGCGGCGATGTCGCCGGGACCGGACTTTGCGATCACGGTTCGGAACGCCGCGGTGTCCGGGCGGCGAACGGGTGTGATGACCGCGTTGGGGATCGCGGTCGGGGTGATGGTGTGGTCGGTGTGCGCGGCGCTGGGGATCGCGGCGCTGCTGGCGGCCTCGGCGACCGCGTTCACGGTGGTCAAGCTGGTGGGCGCGGCCTACCTGCTGTACATGGGGACGCGGGCGGTGTGGGGGGCGCTGCGCGGCGGGCACGCCGCGGCCGCCGCCGACGGCGGCGAGGCCGGTGACGGTGCCGGTGACGACGCCGGCGACGCCGATCCCGCTTCCCGGCCGTGGTCGGGGTTCTGGCAGGGCCTGCTGACCAACGTGCTCAACCCCAAGGCGGCGGTGTTCTTCGTCGCGCTGATGCCGCAGTTCCTGCCCGCCTCCCCCGGGGTGGCGGACACGCTGCTGCTGGCGGTCGTCGCGGCGGCGATCACCGGGAGCTGGTTCACCGTGGTGTCCGCCGTAGTGGGGGCGCTGCGCCGGCTGCTGTCCCGGCCGGCGGTCCGCCGCCGGCTGGACGCGATCACCGGGACGGTGCTGGTGGCCCTGGGGCTCAGGCTGGTCGTCGAGCACTGAGCCGGGTCCGCGCCACCGGCCCGTGCAGGCCGTCGCGGGCGGCGTGGCCTCGGGGAGCGTCGGGCCCTCCCGGTCCTCCGGCGGCATCAGGTGCACGCCGCGCAGGTCGCGTCGGAGGCGGCGGGAGGGGGAAGCCGTACAGGCGCGCGCGCCGCCCACCGTGACGAAGCACCGCCGGCGGGGGCGCCCGGCCGCGATGCGCTCGCGCATGTCATGATCGGGCACGCCGGGAGGGAGCGGCCGGAGGGTCGCGGACACTTTCCGTGAGTGCTTGAATCTCCGGATATGTGGGCCGCGTCACATCACATCCGCCCCTGGGTGCGGTCGTATCCCGCGGGGGTGCCCGCCGATGTGGACGTTCCCGACATCCCGGTGACCCGGCTGCTCGACGACACCGCCGCCCGGCGTCCCCGTGCCACGGCGCTGTGGTTCTTCGGCCGCCGGTTCACCTACCGGCGGCTGCTGCAGGCCGTCGACCGGTTCGCCGCCGCGCTGCACGCGCTCGGGGTGCGGCCCGGCGACCGGGTGGCGCTGATCCTGCCGAACTGCCCGCAGCAGGTGATCGCCTTCTTCGGGACGCTGCGGCTGGGGGCGATCGCGGCGCTGCACAACCCGCTGTGCACCGAGGAGGAGATGCGCCGCCAGCTCGTCGACTGCGGCCCCCGGGTCGCGGTGGTGCTGGACCGGTCGTATGCGACGCTGCGCGCGGTGCGCCGCGGGGCGCGGCTCGACCATGTGGTGGTCACCTCGCTCGCGGAGCAGTTCCCCTGGCACCGGCGGCCGGCGCTGCGGCTGCCGCTGCGGACGGCGCGGCGCGAACGGGACCGTGTCACCGCCGAGGTGCCGCCGGACGCCGGCGTGGTGCGCTTCGCCGAGCTGATGCGCCGTCCGGCGCGGCCGGTGCGGCAGGCGGAGCTCGACCCGGCCCGGCGGCCGGCGGTGATCCAGTACACCGGGGGCACCGAGGGGCGGCCCAAGGGCGTGGTGCTCACCCACCGCAACCTGATCGCCAACGCCTGCCAGCGGTGCGCCTGGGACGTGGAGAGCCGGTACGGTGCGGAGGTGGTGCTGGCGGTGCTGCCGCTGTTCCACTCCTTCGGGCTGATGAGCTGCCTGATCGGCCCGATGATGGAGGCGGGGGCGGTGGTGCTGCTGCCGCGGTTCGACCTGGCGCAGACGATCCGGCTGCTGCGCCGTCACCGGCCGACGATCTTCCCGGGCGTGCCGACGCTGTACCGGGAGCTGATGGACGCTCCGGGACTGACCTGCAAGGACCTGGCCTCGGTGCGGGTGTTCCTGTCGGGCGCCAGCGGAATGGACGAGCGGACCATCGCCCGGTTCCGGGAGTGGGGGCTGACCGGGTTGATCCAGGCGTACGGGCTGACCGAGGCCTCCCCGGCGGTGTCGGCCAACCCGGTCGGCGGTGGCGCCCGCAACCGCACGGTGGGGCTGCCGCTGCCGGGCACCGAGGTGCTGGTGGTGGACGCCGAGGATCCCGCGGTGGTGCTGCCGCCGGGCCGTCCGGGCGAGCTGATGGTGCGCGGCCCGCAGGTGTTCGCCGGCTACTGGAACCGGCCGGAGGAGACCGCCCGGGTGCTGTCCCCCGACGGCTGGCTGCGCACCGGGGACATCGGGGTGATGGATCCCGACGGGTGGCTGACGATCATCGATCGCAAGCGCGACCTGGTCAAGGTGAACGGCTTCAGCGTGTACCCGTCGGAGGTGGAGGAGGTGCTGCGGCGGCATCCGGCGGTGCTGGACTGCGCGGTGTTGGGGCTGCCGGACGAGCGGAGCGGCGAGCAGGTGGTGGCGTGCGTGGTGGAGCATCCGGCCTATCCGTTCTCGGCCGACGAGCTGCGCCGCCACTGTGAGAAGTACCTGTCGCGCTACAAGGTCCCCGCCCGTTTCCTGCCGTGCGCCCGGCTGCCGCGGTCGCCGGTCGGCAAGGTGCGGCGGCGGGTGCTGCGGGAGGAGTTCCTGCGGGCCGGGATGCGCTGAGGCTAGCCGCCGACCCCCAGGGCCCGGGCGGCGGACCGGCGACGGGCCTCGTACAGCAGGGCGGCGACCCGGCGGCGGTCGGGTTCGGGCGGCAGCGGGCCGCGTTCCACGGCCGCCTCCATCCCGGCGGTCAGCTCGGCGCGCCAGCGTTCGATCTCCGGCCAGCCCACCTCGCCGCGGCGGACCGCCAGCAGCCGGTCGCGCAGGTCGCCGACGTGCACCAGCGGCCGGCCGTGCTCGGCCAGGTGCCGGCCGCTGAGCAGCAGCCGCAGCATGTGCATCACATGCTTCCAGCGGGGCTCGCCGTGGTTGCGCAGATCGGCCTGCAGCTTGCGGAACTGGCTGTCGGCGTAGCGGGTGAACGTGCGGTGCGCGCGCCGGGACAGGAACGCGGTGCGGATCAGCAGCAGCTCGCGGCCGAGGTCGGTGGCCGTCTCCACCAGCGGCGACCACAGGCATTCCAGCACGGTCGGGTTGGCCTGCAGGGCCAGGTCGCAGAACCGTTCGAGCTCCCAGGAGAAGCGTTCGGGCTCGGGCCCCTCCAGATGCGTCGGCGGCTTGTCGAGGCCCCAGAACAGCGGGGTCGGGGCCAGGAAGACGCCGCGCCGGTCCACGTCGCTGTCCTCGGTGTCCAGCCCGTAGGCCCGGGAGCCCACCACCACCGACAGCACCGTGTGCTCGCGCACCAGCCACAGGTCCGGCGCCGGGGAATCGGTCACGACACCAGCGTGGCACATGCGTATGCTGCCGGACATGTCCGATGCCCCCTCCGCCCTGGACGCCGAGCTGGTCGCGATCGGCCGGGCGGCGCCCGGCGGCGATCCCGACGCCGAGCCGGTCACGCTGTACGACCGGCACGGGGTGCTGGTGCTCCGGGTGGGCGGGGTGGTGGTCAAGGCGCATCAGGCCGGGCGGGACACCGGGCCGCCGCTGGCCGCGCGGATGGCCGCGGCCGCCGCGCTGCCCGAGCTGCTGTTGCCGCCGGTGGGGCCGCCCCGCCGGGTGCGGGACCGGGTGGTGACGGTGTGGCCGTACGGGGAGCCGGTCGGTCCGGAGGACCCTCCGTGGGAGGAGGGGGGCCGGCTGCTGGCGCGGCTGCATCTGACCGACCATCGCCGGCTCACGGTGCCGCGCTGGGAGCGGCCGGTGCGCGCCGCCCGGGCGGTCGCCCGGCTGAGCCCCGACGGGGCGGCGGAACGGGTGATCCGGGAGGCGTTCGCGGGCCTGCCCGCCTGGGTGCGCGGGGAGGCTCCGGCGCCGCCGCCCCCGCGTCCGACGCTGATCCACGGGGACTGGCATCTGGGTCAGCTGGTGCGGATGCCGGACGGGGCGTGGCGGATGATCGACGTCGAGGACCTGGGGATCGGGGATCCGGCGTGGGACCTGGCGCGGCCCGCGGCGCTGTTCTCGGCGGGGGTGCTGCCGCCGGAGGACTGGTCCCGTCTGCTGGCCGGCTACGCCTCCGCCGGGGGCCCGGCGGCGACCCCCGAGGGAGAGCTGTGGGACCGGCTGGACATACCGGCGCAAACTTTGGCGATCCAAATCGCGGCCACCTGCGTCATATCTGCGCGGTCCGCAGGGCGGCCGCTCGACGGGTTCGAGGACGCACTCGTCGACGCATGCAGCAGAATCTCTGCCACCAGGGGGTCTCCGCGGACGTGATCTGGTCCTATGGTGGTCGAGTCGGGGACTTCCGTGACGGAAGGATGTAAGGCGATGCAGTGCCCCAAGTGTCGTGGCGCGATGCGGACGTACGACCGCAACGGTGTCCACATCGAGCAGTGTGAGATGTGCCGGGGGATCTTCCTGGACTACGGCGAGCTCGAGGCCCTCACCAGGATGCAGCAGCAGTACATGCAGGCCGCCCCGCCGCCCCCGCCGGCGGCGCCCGCGGCCCCGGCCTGGGGTGCGGCCCCGCAGGTGCATCACCACCACCACGGCACGCCGTACTACCGGCACCGCAGCGTGTTCCACATGCTGTTCTCCACCTGAGCCGCAGTCCCGCGCCCGGCGGACGACGGCCGTCCGCCGGGCGGCCGTCCACGGTCGGGCGGTCCCGGGAAGGGCCGCCCACGCGCCGGCCCCGGGCGGGCGGTCCCCGGCGGCCCGGACGGGCCGGGGTCGGCCCGCGGGCGGACGGGTCAGTCGCCCAGGGTGCGGGTCACCAGGGCGCGGGCCTCGTCCTGAACCCTGGCCAGGTGGTCGGGTCCGCGGAACGACTCGGCGTAGATCTTGTAGACGTCCTCGGTGCCGGACGGCCGGGCGGCGAACCAGGCGTGGTCGGTGCAGACCTTGACCCCGCCGATCGGGGCGCCGTTGCCGGGCGCCTCGGTGAGCACCGCGGTGATCGGGTCCCCGGCCAGCTCGGTCGCGGTGATCTGCTCGGCCGACAGCTTCTTCAGCCTGGCCTTCTGCTCGCGGGTGGCGGGCGCGTCGACCCGCGCGTAGGCGGGGGCGCCGTGCCGTTCGGCGAGCGCGGCGTACCGTCGGCTGGGGGACTCGCCGGTGACGGCGGTGATCTCGGCGGCCAGCAGGGCCAGGATGATCCCGTCCTTGTCGGTGGTCCACACCGACCCGTCGCGGCGCAGGAACGACGCGCCGGCGCTCTCCTCGCCGCCGAACCCGATGTCGCCGCTCAGCAGCCCGTCCACGAACCACTTGAACCCGACCGGCACCTCCACCAGCGGCCGGCCGAGCGCGTCCGCCACCTTGTCGATCATGCTGCTGCTGACCAGGGTCTTGCCGACCCCGGCGGCGGCCGGCCAGCCGTCGCGGTGCGTGAACAGGTACTCGATGGCGACGGCCAGGAAGTGGTTGGGGTTCATCAGCCCGGCGTCCGGGGTGACGATGCCGTGCCGGTCGGAGTCGGCGTCGTTGCCGGTGGCGACGTCGTAGGCGGCCCGGTTGTCGATCAGCGAGGCCATGGCGTACGCCGACGAGCAGTCCATCCGGATCTTCCCGTCCCAGTCCAGCGTCATGAACCGCCAGGTCGGGTCGGTGACCGGGTTGACCACGGTGAGGTCGAGGCGGTGCCGCTCGGCGATCTCGCCCCAGTAGGCGACGGACGCGCCGCCGAGCGGGTCGGCGCCGATCCGCACCCCCGCGGCGCGGATCGCCTCCAGGTCCAGCACGTTCGGCAGGTCGTCGACGTAGCCGCCGAGGAAGTCGTACCGGCCGGTGGTGTCGGCGGCCAGCGCCCGCTCATAGGGGATCCGCCGGACCTCCTTGAGCCCGCTGGCGATGAGGGCGTTGGCGCGGTCCTGGATCCAGGAGGTGGCGTCGGTGCCGGCCGGTCCCCCGTGGGGCGGGTTGTACTTGAAGCCGCCGTCGCCGGGCGGGTTGTGCGAGGGGGTGACGACGACCCCGTCGGCCAGTCCCGAGGTGCGGCCCGCGTTGTGGCGGAGGATGGCGTGGGAGACGGCCGGGGTGGGCGTGTAGCCGTCCCGGTCGTCGATGAGCACCCGCACCCCGTTGGCCGCGAACACCTCCAGCGCGGTGGCCTTGGCGGGCTCAGACAGGGCGTGGGTGTCGGCCCCCAGGAACAGGGGGCCGCCCACGCCCTGCGCGGCGCGGTACTCGCAGATGGCCTGGCTGGTCGCCAGGATGTGGTCCTCGTTGAACGAGGAGTTCAAGGCCGATCCGCGATGCCCGGAGGTGCCGAACGACACCTGCTGGGCCGCCTCGCCCGGGTCGGGGTGCCGCGTGTAGTAGGCGGTCACCAGCCGGGCGACGTCGACCAGGTCCTCTGGGCGGGCCGGCTGCCCCGCGCGCTCATGCACCATGCCCTCAATGTTCGCATTCCGCCCCGGCGCCAAACCGGGGCGTGCGTCACAGCCGCGGGTCGACGGGCTCGCACTCCAGCGCCAGCACCGCGAAGACGGCCTGGTGGACGCGCCAGAGGGGCTCCCCGGCGGTGAGCCGGTCCAGCGCCTCCATGCCGAGGGCGTGCTCCCGCAGCGCCAGCGCCCGCTTCCGGCCCAGCCCGCGGTCGCGGAGGCGCTCCAGGTTCTCCGGGTCGGCGTAGTCGGGCCCGTAGATGATCCGCAGGTATTCGCGGCCCCGGCATTTCAGGCCCGGCTGCACCTTCCCGCCCGCGGGCGCGGAGCCGAGGGGCTTGACGACCATGCCCTCGCCGCCGTTCTCGGTGAGGTCGAGCCACCACTCGGTGACGGCGGCCTCCGACTCCTCCGAGGCCAGCTCCACCACCCGCGAGGCGGTGGGGGCCAGCAGCCCGCTCGGGTCGGCGGCGGCCAGCCGGTCGGCGATCCGCAGGTGCCACAGGTGGTCGCGGGCGGCGGCGTACGAGGTCCCCTCGCCCGCCAGGATCTGGAACGGGGCGAGCCGGACCCCCTCGAGTCCGTCGACGGTCCAGCAGTAGCGGGCGTAGGCGTCGCGGAACGCCGCCGCGTTGCCCGCCCGGCGCGCCGTGCGCGCCCGCAGGTCCGCCACGTCCAGGCCGCGGGCGGCGGCCCGCTCCAGGGCGGCGGTGGCGGCGGGCAGCGCGGCGCGGGCGGCGGCCGCGGTGGCCGCGTACTGGGTGCGGATGAGGTCCATGGCCTTGACCGACCACGGCATCAGCTCACAGTCCAGCACCAGCCAGCCGGTGCCGAGCTCGTCCCACAGCCCGGCCGCGCCGATCGCGTCCCGCAGCCTGTCCAGCACCTCCTCGGTGCGGGCCGGGTCGCGGAAGAACGCCCGGCCGGTGCGGGTGTAGAGGGCTCCGGTGGTGCCGTCGTCCACGCCGAAGCGATCGGCGGCCGTCCCGGCGTCCCGGCAGACCACCGCGATGGCCCGCGAGCCCATGTGCTTCTCCTCGCACACCACCCGCTCCAGCCCGTCCCCGCGGTAGGCCTCGAACGCCTCGGCCGGATGCTCCAGGTAGCCGGGCAGGGAGGAGGCGGCGGCCGGGGCCATGGTGGGCGGCAGGTACACCAGCCAGCGCGGGTCGATCGCGAACCGGCTCATCACCTCCAGGGCGGCCAGCGCGTTCTCCTCGCGGACCGCGACCCGCCCCAGCAGCGAGGTCCGCACGCCGTTCAGGTCGTGCACGTCGGAGATCTTGAGCACGTCGCGTTCCCGGCGGGCGCCGGCCGCCGAGGCGTCCGGGGCCGCGGCCTCCAGCGGGCGGACCGGCGGGTACCAGACCCGCTCGGCGGGGACGGAGACCAGCTCGCGTTCGGGGTAGCGGAGCGCGGTGAGCCGGCCGCCGAACACGCATCCGGTGTCCAGGCAGATGGTGTTGTTGACCCATTCCGGTTCGGGGATCGGGGTGTGGCCGTAGACGACCATGGCCCGGCCCCGGTAGTCCTCGGCCCACGGGTAGCGCACCGGCAGCCCGTACTCGTCGGTCTCCCCGGTGGTGTCGCCGTAGAGGGCGAACGCGCGGACCCGGCCCGAGGAGCGGCCCTGGTACTTCTCCTTGAGCCCGGCGTGCGCCACCACCAGCCGCCCGCCGTCCAGCATGTAGTGGCTGACCAGGTCGCCCAGGAAGGTCCGCACCCGGTCGCGGAACTCCTCCGGCTCGGCCTCGAGCTGGGTCAGCGACGCGGCCAGCCCGTGGCTGATCTTGACCTTGCGGCCCCGCAGGGCGCGGACCAGCTTGTCCTCGTGGTTGCCGGACACGCACAACGCGTCGCCGGTCTCGACCATCCCCATGACCAGGCGCAGCACGCCGGGGGTGTCGGGGCCGCGGTCGACCAGGTCCCCGACGAACACGGCGGTGCGGCCCTCGGGGTGGCGGGCGCCGCGGGCCCGGCCGTCGGCGTCGCGTTCGATCCGGTATCCCAGCCGGGTCAGCAGGGTCTCCAGCTCGGGGCGGCAGCCGTGGACGTCGCCGATGATGTCGAACGGCCCGGTCAGCTCCCGCCTGTCGTGCCGGGCCTTGGCGTAGACGACGGTGGCGGCGTCGATCTCCTCGACCCCGTCGAGCACGTAGTGCCGGTGGAACTCCCGGCTCAGGCTCTTCAGCCCGTGCCGCAGCTCCCGGTGCTGGCGGGGCAGCACGTGAGGGGGCAGACACCGGTCGGGGCGGGCGGCGTTGCGCTCCTGCGCGACCTTCAGCGGGACCTTCAGCACGATCGCCACCGCCGGCACGTCGTGGTCCTTGGCGATCCGCACGAGCTGCTGCCGGTTGCGCGGCTGCAGGTTGGTGGCGTCCACGACGGTCAGCAGCCCGCGCCGCAGTCGGGTGGCGACGATGAAGTGCAGCAGCTCGAACGCGTCCCCGGTGGCGGACTGGTCGTTCTCGTCGTCGGAGACGACGGCGCGGCAGCGGTCGGAGGAGACCACCTGGGTGGGCGTGAAGTGCTTGCGGGCGAAGTGGGACTTGCCGGATCCGGACACGCCGACGAGCACGACCAGTCCCAGCTCGGGGATCGTGATCTCGGTCATCGGGTGAACACCCCCATCTGTGTCGGCGGGCCGACCTCGGGGTCGTCCTCGCCCACGGGCAGGTGGCGGACGGTGTAGCCGTGGGTCCGCGCGACCTTCTCGGTCCAGGCGCGGAACTCGGCGCGGGTCCACTCGAAGCGGTGGTCGGGGTGGCGCATCGCGTCCGACGCCAGGCCCGCGTAGCGGACGTTGTACTCGACGTTCGGCGTGGTCACCACCACGACGCGGGGCCGGGCGTCGCCGAAGACCACGCGTTCGACGGCGGGCAGCCGGGGCGGGTCGATGTGCTCGATCACCTCCATGAGCACGGCCGCGTCATAGCCGTGGAAGCGGTCGTCGGCGTAGGTCAGCGCCCCGGGGAACACCGTCCATCGGGCGTTCGTGCGGACCGCCTGCAGGGCGCGGCGGGCCATCGTCAGCGCGCGGTGCGAGACGTCGGTGCCCGCGACCCGGGTGAAGAACGGGTCGGCCAGCATCCGCTTCAGCAGCTTGCCGGAGCCGCAGCCCAGGTCGATGACGCTGGTGGCGCCCTCCTGGCGGAGCACCTCCAGCACGGCCGCGATGCGCCGTTCGGCCAGCGGGACGGGCGGCGCGGCGGGCAGCTCCCCGTCGGCCTCGACGACCCCGTCGGCGACGTCGGCTCCGGCGGTCTCGTCGGCGGCGCCGGCGGCGGGGGGCTCCTCGTCGATGGGGCCGCGGTCGAGGGCGTCCTCGGGCGCGTCCTCGGCCTCGGCGAGCCGGCCGAGCGCGCTGCGGACCAGGCCGCGCCGGTTGGCCAGGTAGCGGCGGACGATGGTGGTGCGGGCGGGGTGGTCGGCCAGCCAGCCCTCTCCGGCCCGGATCAGCTTGTCGACCTCCTGGGGCGACATCCAGTAGTGCTTGGCCTGGTCCAGCACCGGCAGCAGCACGTAGACCTGGTTGAGGGCGGCGGCCAGCCGCAGCGTGCCGCGCAGGGTCAGCGACACGTACCGCGAGTCGCCCCACTCGGGGAAGCCCGGGTCCAGCGGGACGGGCGTCGCCTCGACCCGCCAGCCCAGCGGGGCGAACAGCTCCTCGGCCAGGCCGGGGCCGCCCCGGCAGGGCAGCGCGGGCAGCGCGACCTCCAGCGGGATCGCGCTGGCGGCCAGCTCGGGCCGGGCGTCGCAGCGTCCCCGCAGCGCGGTGCGGAACACGTTCGCCATCGCCGACGCCAGCAGCGACGACGCCGCGTAGGGGCGGTCGTTGACGTACTGGCCCAGGGAGAAGTCGGGGGTGTCGCGGCGCCGGGTGCGGACCAGCGCGATCGGGTCGATCTCCAGCATCAGCGCGGCCGTGCACCGGTCCTGATCCGCCTCGGGATAGAAGACGTGCGCCGTCCCGAACGACTGGGGGAACCGCTGCACCCGGTCGGGGTGCTTGTGCAGCAGGAACCCCAGATCGGTCGCCGGTTCCGCCGTGGTAGTGATCGTCAATAGCACGAAATCCAGTCTCCCGGGTCCGCCCGCTCTCGAAGCAACCGAATAACGCGCTCGGAATGAAAAGGTGTGGCGTTCGGGTGCATTGAGACGGCAGAATCGGCGGCGATCATGAGAAGACAGCACCGCCGGGCCGTCGCCGCCGAGACGGTCGGCTTTCTCGAGCAGGGTTTTTACACCGCGCCCTCCGGCCGTGTCGTCGCCATCGCCGACGAGCTGGCCGAGGCCGTCCGGGGCACCCGGCTGTATCTGCCGGACGAGCTGGCGGCACTGGTGGACGCGCTCCCCCGGGGCGCCCGGGACACGGTGATCGAGGTGACCGAGGAGACCACCCTCGCCGCCGCCCGCCGCCTCACCGCCCCCGGACGTCAGGTCGCCGCGTTGAACTTCGCGTCGGCCAAGAATCCCGGCGGGGGTTTTCTCAGCGGCGCGCATGCGCAAGAGGAAGGGCTGGCCCGCTCTTCGGGACTGTACGCCGCGCTGCGGTCGGCGCCGGAGTTCTATGCATTCCATCGCCGGCGGCAAGACCCGTTCTACAGCGATCGGGTGATCTATTCACCGGGGGTCCCGGTGTTCCGGGACGACGCCGGGCGGCTGCTGGAGGAGCCGTATCGGGTGGCGTTCTTGACCTCGCCCGCGCCCAATCGCGGAGCGATGCGCGATCCGGAGCAGCGGGCGCGGGTCGGTCCGGTGCTGCGAAGGCGGGCCGCCAAGGTGCTGGCGGTCGCCCACCGCCACGGGCACGAGCGGCTGGTGCTGGGCGCGTGGGGGTGCGGTGTGTTCGGCAACGATCCGGACGAGGTCGCCGACGCGTTCGCCGGGCTGCTGCTGGACGGAGGCCCGTTCGCCGGGCTGTTCGAGCACGTGGTGTTCGCGGTGTGGGACACCGCGCCGGGCGCGCCCCGTCATGCGGCGTTCGTCCGGCGGCTGGGCGGTCAGTCCTCCACGTAGGAGGCCAGGCCGCGGATCATCAGCTCGAGGCCGAACTCGAACCGCTGATCGCCGTCGGCGTTCATGAGGTGGTCCGTCATCGAGACGATGTGGGGGAAGCGGTCGGGCGGCAGGCTCCGGAAGTAGCCGCGGACCTGGGCGAAGTACTCCGCCGGATCCCATCCCTCGCGGACCTTGGCCACGAAGACCGCCTCCTCCAGCACGTCGGAGGTGACGAGCAGGGCGAGCCGGTCGACGAACCAGGCGGCGATCTGGTCGGGCACGCCCCCGGCCCGCATGATGGCCAGGTGGTTCTCGGCGACCCGCAGCTGGTTCTCGCCGGTGGGGATGCGGCCCAGGAAGACGCGGCAGATGTCGGCGTAGGAGCGCCAGACCCGCCGGGCAGCCCGCGCGGACTCGCGGATCTGGTCCTGCCAGCGGTCGGGGTCGGGCTCCAGCAGCGGGATCTGTCCGGCGATCCGGTCGGCCACCAGCTCCAGCAGCTCGTCCTTGTCGGAGACGTGGGCGTACAGCGAGGCCGGTCCGGTGCCCAGCTCCTGGGCCACCCGCCGCATGCTGACCGCGTCCAGCCCTTCGGCGCGCACGACGGCCTGCGCGGTCTCCACGATCAGGTCGCGGCTCAGCGGGCGGCGCGTCCGACCGCCTCGACGGGGCTTGCGCCACGGCGGGGTGGGCAGCTCGGCGGCTGAGCTCATCGTCCGGCCTTTCGGATGGGCGGCTGGTTCCTCCTGAGACGGGATCCATGACCATCGTATTTGACACGAACACCGTTCCCATCGTAGAACAGCGTTCGTTCTACGAACAGTGTTCGTTCAGTTCGCCTTTCCGGAGCCCTCATGACCCAGATCTCCACCCGTCCTCCCGCGGACGCCCCTCCCGGGCCCCACCGATGGCGCTGGGCCGCGCTCGCCGTGATCCTGTGCGCCGAGGTGATGGACATGCTGGACGCGACCGTCACCAACATCGCCGCCCCCTCGATCCGGGCCGACCTGGGCGGCTCGTACGCCTCGCTGCAGTGGTTGGGCGCCGCCTACACGCTGACCATGGCGATCGGGCTGATCACCGGCGGGCGGCTGGGCGACGTGCACGGCCGCCGGCGGATGTTCCTCCTCGGCGCCGCCGGGTTCACCGCCGCCTCGCTGGCCTGCGCGCTGGCCCCCTCCCCCGGCCTCCTCATCGGCTTCCGCGCGGCGCAGGGCCTGTTCGGCGCGCTGCTGCTGCCGCAGGGACTGGGCCTGATCACCGAGATGTTCGACGAGTCCACGCGAGCCGCCGCGTTCGGCCTGTTCGGGCCGGTGCTGGGGCTGTCGGCGGTGGCCGGCCCGGTGCTGGCCGGCTGGCTGGTGGAGGCCGACCTGTTCGGCACCGGCTGGCGGATGATCTTCCTGATCAACCTGCCGCTGGGGCTGGCCATGCTGGCGATCGGGCCGTGGGTGCTGCCCGCCGGACGTCCGGCCGTGCGGACCAGGCTCGATCCGGGGGGCGCGCTGCTGGCCGCGCTGGGCTCGCTGCTGGTGATCCACCCGCTGGTGCAGGGCCGCGAGCTGGGCTGGCCCGGGTGGACGTTCGCCATGATGGCCGCCGCGCTCCCGGTGTTCGCGCTGTTCGCCTGGTACGAGCGGCGGGTGCTGCGAAGCGGCGGCGATCCGCTGGTGAGCCCCGAGCTGTTCCGCAACCGGGCGTTCTCCGGCGGGCTGGTGTTCGGCGCCCTGTTCTTCGCCGCGATGATCGGCTTCAACCTGGTGCTCGGCCTGTTCGTCCAGCTCGGGCTGGGTCACTCGGCGCTGGGCGCGGGGCTGGCCTCCATGTCGTGGGCGGTGGGCATGGCGCTGGGGTTCGGCGTCGCACAAGGGCTGGCCCGACGGCACGGCCGGCTGTCCATGCAGGTGGGCACGCTGGTGATGATCGCAGGGACCGCCGGGGCGTACGCGACGGCGCACTGGTCGGGCGCCGACGTCACCGTCTGGCGGCTCGTTCCGGCCCTGGCGGCGATCGGGGTGGGCGCCAGCATGGTGATGGCGCCGTTCTTCGACATCGTGCTGGCCGGAGTGCGGCCGGAGCAGACCGGATCGGCCTCCGGTTCGCTGACCGCCGTGCAGCAGTTCGGCGGGGCGCTGGGCATCGCGCTGCTGGGCACGCTGTTCTTCGACGCGCTCGGCGGCCGGACCGGGCGGACCGCCTTCGTCGGGGCGCTGGAGCTCACCCTGCTGACCGAGCTCGCCGTGATGGTCCTCATCGCGGGCCTGACGTTCCTGCTGCCCCGGCGCGCCCGCCCGGAGGGCCCCGCCGGGCACTGACCCGACGGCCGGACTCCAGAGGGCCCGACCTGCCGAAGGCCGCCGTCGTGACCGCTCCGGGCGGGTGCGTCCGGGCGGTCACGACGGCGCGCGGCCGAAGGCGCGTCAGAGCTTGGCCATGACCTCGCCGGCCAGCAGCTCCAGGTGCTCCAGGTCGGACAGGTCCAGCACCTGCAGATAGATGCACTCGGTGCCGAACTCGGCGAACCGGCCGATCTTGTCCACGATCTCCTGGGGGGTGCCGGCCAGGCCGTTCTCCCGCAGCTCGGGGACCTCACGGCCGATCGCCGCGGCGCGCCGGGCGATCTCGGCGTCGTCCCGCCCGCAGCACACCACCTGGGCGGCGGAGTAGATCATCGGCTCGGTGCGGCCCGCCTGCTCGCAGGCGGCGCGCACCCGCTCGAAGGCGGCCTTGGTCTCCTCGGGCCGGTTGAACGGCACGTTGTACTCGTGCGCGAACATGGCGGCCAGACGCGGGGTGCGCTTGGCGCCGGTCCCGCCGATCAGCACCGGCGGGCCGCCGGGCTGAGCGGGCTTGGGCAGTGCGGGCGAGTCGGCCAGCCGGTAGTGGGCGCCCTCGAACGAGTAGGTCTGCCCGGCCGGGGTCCGCCACAGCCCGGTGATGATCTCCAGCTGCTCCTCCAGCCGCTCGAAACGCTCCTTGAGGCTGGGGAACGGGATGCCGTAGGCGGTGTGCTCGGCGTCGTACCAGCCGGTGCCGATGCCGAACTCGACCCGCCCGCCGCTCATCTGGTCGACCTGGGCGACGGAGATCGCCAGCGGCCCGGGATGCCGGAAGGTCGCGGCGGTCATCAGCGTGCCCAGCCGGATCCGCGTGGTCTCCCGGGCCAGCCCGGCCAGCGTGATCCAGGCGTCGGTCGGGCCGGGCTCGCCGGTGACGTCGCCCATCTTCAGGTAGTGGTCGGACCGGAAGAAGGCCTCGAAACCCAGATCCTCGGCCGCCCGGGCGACCTTCAGCAGCGTGTCGTACGTGGCCCCCTGCTGGGGCTCGGTGAAGATCCGCAGACGCATGGGCACATCTTCATACACGCCCGGCCATGTTTCGCACATCGCCAGGGGAGGGGGATCAAACCGGCGTACATCCCGTCTCCCGCCCGCGGCTGCGGAAGGCGGCCGGGTCCTGCGCCGCCCCGGGCGACGGTCGATACCCCGCCAAGGCCGCCGGGCCGACGGAACGGGCACGCACAGATCCGGCAATTTCTCCTATAGGCCTCTCCTGCCGGCGTCTCCGGGCAAGGATCTCCCCTCCGTGGACCGTCCCGTGGACCCGCCATGCGCGAGCGCCGGTGCGGGCCGGCCTTCACTCGGCACATGACGTCATCGCGGAACAGGGCACGGCTGTCGTCCAAGGTCCGCCACGCCGTGCGGCGCCCCGAGCCGATCCTTCCCCATGCGCGTCGGCCGGCCCGGGACACCTGGCTGCGTCTGCGCGCCCGCGACCATGTGGGCTACTACCGTGCGGTGATGCGCTCCGACACCTCCCGCAACCCTTACGGCGCGGTGGGCACGCCCCGCCATGAGCGCTGGCTGGCGCTGGGGCGGATGCAGTTCGACTATCTGCTGGAGCACGGGCTGCGGCCGCAGGACCGGATGCTGGAGATCGGCTGCGGGAACCTGCGCGCCGGCCGGCTGTTCATCGACTACCTGGACGTCGGCAACTACTACGGGATCGACATCTCCCCCGACATCCTCTTCGCCGCCCAGGAGACGCCGGTCCGCGAGAAGCTGCAGGAGAAGATGCCGCACTTGACGCCGGTGCGGGACCTGCGGCCGGACTTCCTGCCGGACGGGCACTTCACGGTGATCCACGCCCACAGCGTGTTCTCGCACAGCCCGCTCGAGGTCATCGACGAGTGCCTGGCCCATGTCGGCCGGGTGATGGCTCCGGAGGGGTTCTTCGACTTCACCTTCAACGAGACCACGGGCGTCGAGCACCATGTGCTGCACGAGGACTTCTACTACCGGGCGGAGACGCTGATCGCCCGCGCCGAGGCCCGCGGCCTGGTCGCGCGGGTGATGGAGGACCGGCGGCGCACCGGCCACAAGCAGTCCAAGATCCGCGTCACTCACCCCGGTCGCGGTTGATCCCGGGGCGGACGGGGCTCAGCGGGCGTCGTCGCCGAGCTCGGCGGCCAGCCGGGCGGCGTGGTGCATCAACCTGGTCTGGTCCTCCAGGCGAGCGAGGATGATCCGCTGCTGGGTCCGGATGTCCTGCAGCGCCCACACCAGCCCCACCGCGAACGAGATCACGGTGCCCGTCGCTCCGGCGGCCAGGGCCACCACGAGGGGTGCGGGGCCGTCCAGCGCGCTCGCGCCCAGCCCGCCGAACGCCGCGGCGATCGCGGACACGCCCGCCAGGCGGCCGTGTCGCGAGAGCGATCCGGCTGGACGCATGACGACACTTCCCCCGAGTTCTTACGAAGTGCGAGACCGAGAGTGTTCCCCCTTGTCAAGGGACTGTAACAACCGGCCATATCCCGTAATGTTGCAGTCCACAGATTGTTACTCGAAGGATAGGTCAGAGTATCTCACAAGAAAGCCGCACCTTATGGCGAGGTGACCTCATTCCTTGTTGTCGGACGGCCGGTCACCGGTCTTGCCGAACAGGGCGCGCAGGAAGGTCAGCGCCATCCGGCGCCGCTCCCCCGAATCGGCGCGCAGATCGGCGAAATAGGCCTCCAGCTCGCGCAGTTCGCGCAGCACCGTGTCCATGTCCGACTCGGCGGGCTTCGCCCACGCCGGCTCCTGACCTTCGGCGATCCGGACCAGGTCGCCCGGCCGCCAGTGCAGCGCCTCCTCGATCGCGCCGCGGGTCCGGGCCTGCGGCCAGCGCCCGCCCGACTCCAGGTTGTAGATGGTCTTGACGGTCACCCCGGCGCGTTCGGCGAGCTGCTCTTGGGTCAGTCCCAGCGCACCGCGTCGTGCGACCACGTACTTGGCGACGCGTTCCCGATCCAGCTGCCCAGCCATAGATCACAGCATGACGGAAAAATTCAGGAACATCCAGTAAAGAGACACGGTAATTTTCTTTCCCCATCGCACCCGCCCCTATGCGCCTCCAGAGCCTCATGCTCCCCCGACGACCCGCACAAGATTTCTGATTATTTCTGGTTAGGGCGGCAATACTTACCGGTAGATGACGATTACCTCTGGGGCCCCCGCAGCCTGGTGCGGAGGCGAACAGAGAAGGGGGGGTCGAGGATGAGCGGACAGACCGCCGCGATCGAGCTGGCGATCTCCGAGCTGCGCCGCGGGCTGGAGGTGGGCATGGCGAACGTCGAGGGGCAGATCGCCCTGCTGCACCAGGTGCAAGAGCACACCGAACGCCGGGTGGACGCCTGCACCAAGCTGCTGGACGAGCTCAGCGACCGGCTCGCGGCCGCCGAACGCGACCAGGTCACCCGCGCTCAGCTGGAGGCCCGCTTCCGGCACACCGTGGCGCTGCTGGGGCTCATCGCCACCATCGCCTCGGTGGTGGCGACCATCGTCTTGGCGCTGCTGTCGTGAGCCGCCTCGGCCGGGGAGCGGCGTCGCCACCGGCCCCACACGGCGTCCCGTCGGGCGCCCATCGCCCCGGGCGGCGGTCGTGCGGGTCGCGCTCAGGGGTCGGCTCGATCCGCCGGTCCGGGGAAAGGCGCCGGCTCCCGGCGATCCCGCCGCCAGGCGCACCGGCCTCCTCAGGCCTGCGGCGCCGCCGGCGGCGGGGGTGAACCGGCGGCCGCCTCCCCTCCCCCACCCGGAGATCGTCACGCCTCCAGGTATCGGCGGATCCCGCCGCAGGGCCGCCCGGTCCGCTGCTCGATCATCCCCGCCGCCGTCCCGGCGCGCTCGGCCGGCACCGGCTCCAGCCGTTCGGTCCGGATCAGCATCCGGTGGGCGGCGTCGAGGGCTCCGGAGACGTCCCGGCGCCGGGCCCGGGCCTCGGCGATGTCCAGCAGCGCATGCGCCCGCAGCAGCTCGGCCCCCTCCGGCAGGAGCCGCGGCGCCTCCAGGGCGTGCTCCTCGGCCGCGGTGGCCAGGTGCGGCAGCTGCGCCAGCGCCCGGGAGACGGTCATGTGGGCGAAGCCGGTGCCGCAGCGGTCGATCCGGCCAGAACAGTCGCCGCCGTCGGCGAAGGCGACGGCCTCTTCGGCTGTCCGGAGAACGCCCCGGGAGTCGGCCATCAGCGCCAGGACCCGGCACTCCTGTCCGGCGGCGGCACGTTGCTCGGCCGTGGCGGCGTAGTGGCGGGCCGGCTCGGCGTCCGCCCGGGCCCGCCGCAGATCCCCTCGCCAGTGCATGGCGGCGTTCGCGCTTCGGGCGTGCGCCAAGCTGATCAGCGAGGGCTCGCCCGCCAGGCGGGCATGGCGGTGGGCCGGCTCGAACCACCGACGCCCGTTGCCCGGTCGGCCAGCGTGATCGAGTTGGATCCGGCGATGATCGCCGTTCGCGCCCGCAGATCGTGGACGGCCGCCTTCTCGCTCTGCGGGAAGCGGACCAGGTTCGCCCAAGCGGCGAGGACCGCAGCCTGCAGCCGACCGGCGTCGACGCGCCCCTGCTGTTCATAGAGCGATTCGACCTCGGCCGAGAGGCGGCGCCGCTCCCCATGGAGGGCGTTCTGCTCCCCGTCCAGCCGGACATGGGGGGCGGCTGCGGTGACCAGCGGTGCGGCGGCGACCAGACCGGCCGCGCGAATTTCCGCGCGTCTCCATGTCCTGACCGTCCAAAGGCAAGCCGCCCGCCGAGCAAGAGGCCGGGTGAGTCCTCTGCACATCACCGCGTACGGGAGGTCTCGCTCAAACGCACAGATCGAAGTCCTCGTCGGCGTCCGGGATCATGCGCGGCGTCCGCCCGGACGCCGCTCGTGCGTCATGAGCTCGGAACGCATCGAGACGCGAGGCGCACCGGCACCGATTCCGGTCCCGCGGATCGGCGCGCACGCCCGCCCTCTGCTCGGCGCCTCTTCCCCTTCTATCCCCTGACCAGGGTCGCCACCAGCTCCACGTGGTGCGTCATCGGGAAGGCGTCGAACGCGCGCAGGTCCTGCAGCGTCCACCCCGACTCGCCGAAATAGGCCAGGTCGCGGGCCAGCGTGGCGGCGTCGCACGACACATACGCGATCTTCCGGCCGGCCAGCTCCGCGACCCGCTCCACCACCCGGCGGCCCAGCCCGGTCCGCGGCGGGTCCAGCACCACGATGTCGGCCCGCAGCCGATCGGCCGGCTCCTCGCCGCGCCGACCCCGCTGCGGGCGGCCCGAGTCGGCCCGGCCGAACTCCAGCTCGGCGATGACGTCCTCAACCCGGCCCTGCTCGACCGTCACCTGCGGCAGGTCCCGCAGGTTGAACCGCGCATCGCGCACCGCCTGCGGATCGGACTCCACCCCGACCACCAGGCCGTCCCGCCCGACCCGTTCGCCCAGCACCCCGGCGAACAGGCCGACCCCGCAGTACAGGTCCATGGCGATCTCCCCCGGCCTGGGCTCCAGCGCGGCCAGCACCGCCTCGGCCAGGGTCTGGGCCGCCCCGGGGTGCACCTGCCAGAAGCCGCTGCCGGTGACCCGCCACAGCCGGCCCGCCGCGGCCTCACGGACGTAGGGCGGCGCGACGCCGGGCAGAGGGCGTCCCCGCAGCAGCCGCACCGGGACCGGCAGCCGAGGCACCTTCACCGACCGGCGGCCGCCGCGGGATCGAGCAGGCCGTTCGCGCAGCGCCACCAGCCGGTCCCCGGTCCCCGCCGACACGATGCCCTCCACCGTGGCCGCGCCCGGCCAACGGCGGCGCTGGATCTCCATCGCCGCCACACCGGGATGCGCGATCAGGCACTCGTCGATCGGCTCCACCTCATGCGACCGGTGGCGGCGCAGCCCGACTGCCCCGTCGTCACGGACCGCGAACTGCACCCGGGTGCGCCAGCCCAGGCCCGGGGCGCGCACCGGGTCGTCCTCGCGGCGGTGCGGATCGGGCACCTCCTCCACCACCACGGTGCGTTCGATGCCGGCCAGCCGGGACAGCTGCTCCTGCACGACGGCCGCCTTGAGGCGGCGCTGGGCGGGCGGCGAGACGTGCTGCCAGTCGCAGCCGCCGCACCGGCCGGGCCCGGCGAACGGGCAGGGCGGGTCCACCCGGTCCGGGGAGGGCCGCAGGATCTCCACCGCGTCGGCGCGCAGGAACGAGCGGGTGACCTCGGTCACCTTGGCGCGGACCCGTTCCCCCGGCAGGGTGTGCCGCACGAACACCACCCGGCCCTCATGCCGGGCCACGCACCAGCCGCCGTTGGCGACCGCCCCGATGTCGAGTTCGAGGATGTCCGAAGCGGGGTGGTCTTGGCCGAGGTCAGTCACGTCCGGACACGATACCGCCGCCCGCGCGCGTTCGATCCTGCTCGGCCGACCCGCTGTAGTAGGGGCGGCGCACCGAGCCCGGCCCGCCCTCCTCGGAGCGTCGGGTGAGCCGGTGGGAGGACTTCAGCTGCCAGGGCACGCTGGTGACCATCACCCCGGGCACGAACAGCAGCCGGGCCTTCATCCGCAGCGCGCTCTGGTTGTGCAGCAGGTGCTCCCACCAGTGGCCGACCACGTACTCGGGGACGAACACCGTCACCACGTCGCGCGGGCTGCGCCGCCGCACCTTCCTGACATAGTCCACCACCGGTCGGGTGACCTCCCGGTAGGGGGAGTCCAGGATCTTCAGCGGCACCGGCAGATCCAGCGCCTCCCACTCCTCGCGCAGGCGGGCGACCTCCCCGGGGTCCACCGCGACGGTGACCGCCTCCAGCGTGGAGGGGCGGGTGGCGCGGGCGTAGGCCAGCGCCCGCAGCGTCGGCTTGTGGATCTTGGAGACCAGCACGATGACGTGGTTGCGGGCCGGCAGCGCCACGTCCTCACCGGTCGGCTCCAGCTCGCGGGACACCGTGTCGTAGTGCCGTCGGATGCCCTTCATCAGCAGGAACAGCGCCGGCACCGCGATGCACACGATCCACGCGCCGTGGGTGAACTTGGTCAGCAGCACGATGACCAGCACCGCGCCGGTGACCGTGCCGCCGACCGCGTTGATCGTCCGGCTGCGGTGCATCCTGGCGCGCTCGCGCAGATCCCGCTCGGTGCGCAGCGTCCGGTTCCAGTGCCGGACCATGCCGATCTGGCCGAGCGTGAACGACACGAACACGCCCACGATGTAGAGCTGGATCAGCTTGGTGACCTCGGCCTGGAAGGCCTGCACCAGCAAGGCGGCCATCACCGCCAGCATGATGATGCCGTTGCTGAACGCCAGCCGATCGCCGCGGGTGTGCAGCTGACGGGGCAGGAAGCCGTCGCGGGCCAGGATCGAGCCCAGCACCGGGAACCCGTTGTAGGCGGTGTTGGCCGCCAGGAACAGCACCAGCGCGGTGACGACGGCGATGTACAGGAACGGCGCCGAGCCCTCGCCGAACACCGCCGCGGCGACCTGGATCAGGATCGGCTGCTGGACGTAGTCCTCCCCCACCGGCCGGCCGTCGCGCAGCAGGTCCTCGGCGGGCCGCTCGGCCACCCGCACGTCCGAGGCCAGCGCCAGCGCGATCACCCCGTAGAACATGACGATCGCGATGACGCCCATCATCAGCAGGGTGGTGGCGGCGTTGCGGCTCTTGGGCTTGCGGAACGCCGGCACCCCGTTGCTGATCGACTCCACGCCGGTGAGCGCGGCGCAGCCGGAGGAGAAGGCCCGCAGCAGCAGGAACACCAGGGCGAAGCCGGCCAGGTCGGTGTGCTCGGCCCTGATCTCCAGATCGGCGGTGGGCGCCCGCAGCTCGTCCCCGGCCACCTCGAGCCGGAACAGCCCGAAGGCGATCATCCCGAGCACGCCGATCACGAATGCGTAGGTGGGGACGGCGAACAACGTCCCCGCCTCGCGCACGCCGCGCAGGTTCATCACGGTCAGCAGCGCGATGATGCCGGTCGCGACGGCGACCCGGTGCTCGCCGATCCAGGGGACGGCCGCGCCGATGTTGTCCACCCCCGACGACACCGACACCGCCACCGTCAGCACATAGTCCACCAGCAGCGCCCCGGCGACGGTGAGCCCGGCGCCGGTCCCCAGGTTGGTCTTCGCCACCTCGTAGTCGCCGCCGCCGCTGGGGTAGGCGTGCACGTTCTGCCGGTAGGAGGCGACGACCACCGCCATCAGGGCGGCGATGGCCAGGGCGATCCACGGCCCGTAGGCGTAGAACGAGGCGCCGGCCAGCGCCAGCATCATCAGCAGTTCCTGAGGCGCGTACGCCACCGACGACAGCGGGTCGCTGGCGAAGACCGGCAGGGCGATCCGTTTGGGCAGCAGCTGCTCGTGCAGCTGTCCGCTGCGCAGGGCCCGCCCCACCAGGACCCGCTTCGCCAGGTCCGGAACCTTCGACACGACTGACGAGCGTAGCTCGCGTCCGGACGTGGGCGCCGATGGGACCGGCGGGGCCGCCGCCCGGTGACCGGGTCGCGCGCGGGTATGACTGTGCGCGCTCGATGTGTAGGTTTCAACCCGTCATGGATCTTCCAGGGAGCACGCCCCCCGGGACGGCGGACAGGCCGGGGACGCAGGGGAAAGGACGGCCGTGCATATCGTGATCATGGGATGCGGGCGGGTCGGCTCGACGCTCGCTCATATCCTGGAGGACAGAGGCCATTCGGTGGCGATCATCGATCAGAATCCCGAGGCCTTCCGGCGGCTGCGCGGCGGCTTCCGGGGCCGCCGGGTCACCGGGATCGGGTTCGACCGGGCCGTGCTGGAAGAGGCCGGGATCGAGCGGGCGTCCGCGTTCGTGGCGGTCAGCAGCGGCGACAACTCCAACATCATCTCCGCCCGGGTGGCGCGGGAGACCTTCGGGGTGGAGAACGTGGTGGCGCGGATCTACGACCCCCGGCGCGCCGAGGTCTACCAGCGGCTGGGCATCCCCACGGTGGCGACCGTGCGCTGGACCGCCGACCAGATCCTGCGCCGGCTGCTGCCGAACGGGGCGCTGCCGCTGTGGCGCGATCCGACCGGCGAGGTGATGCTGGCCGAGCTGGGCGTCGACGCCTCCTGGGTGGGCACCAAGGTGACCGCCTTCGAGGAGGAGGTGGGCACCCGGGTGGCGTTCCTGTCCCGGCTGGGCGAGGCGATCGTGCCGGATTCCGAGACGGTGATCCAGGACGGTGACGTGGTGCACGTGATGGCGCGTTCGGACGACATGGAGCGGCTGAACGCCGCGGCGGCGCGGCGGCCGGAAGGAGAGCGGTGATGCGGGTCGCGATCGCCGGGGCCGGGGCGGTGGGCCGGTCCATCGCCCAGGAGCTGCTGGAGAACGGCCACGAGGTGCTGCTGATCGACAAGGACCCCAAGGCCATCAAGGTCGAGATGGTCCCGCGCGCCGAGTGGCTGCTGGCCGACGCCTGTGAGATCTCCTCGCTGGACGACGCGGCGCTGGAGCGCTGCCAGGTGGTGGTCGCCGCCTCCGGCGACGACAAGGTCAACCTGGTGGTGTCGCTGCTGGCCAAGACCGAGTACGGGGTGCCGCGGGTGGTGGCCCGGATCAACCACCCCAGCAACGAGTGGCTGTTCAACGAGTCCTGGGGGGTGGACGTGGCGGTGTCCACCCCGCGGCTGTTGTCGGCGCTGGTCGAGGAGGCGGTCAGCGTCGGGGACCTGGTCCGGCTGATGACGTTCCGGCAGGGCGAGGCCAACCTGGTGGAGCTGACGCTGCCGGAGGACGCCCCGCTGGTGGGGTCCCGGGTCGGCGCGGTGACCTGGCCGGCCGACACCGCGCTGGTGGCGATCCTGCGGGAGGGCCGGGTGCTGGCCCCCGGCCCCGACGACACCCTGGAGGCCGGCGACGAGCTGCTGTTCGTGGCCAATCAGGACATGGAGGAGGAGCTCGCCGAGCTGCTGGCGCCGCGCTGAGCGCCCCGGGCGGGGCGTCTCACAGCAGCTCGGTGAACCGCTCGACCTTGTCGATCGCCCCGGCGACGATGATCAGGTCGCCGTACTGCAGCACCGTGTCGGGGGTGGCGTAGGTGAACTCCTCCCCCTCGCTCTTGACCGACACCACGGTCACGCCGTACTTGCGGCGCAGCCCGGTGTCGGCGAGCGGGATCCCGACCAGCTCCTTGGGCGGGCGGGTCTTGGCCAGCGCGAAGTGCTCGTCGACCGCGATGTAGTCGAGCATCCGGCCGCTGACCAGGTGGGCGACCCGCTCGCCCATGTCGTGCTCGGGCAGCACCACGTGGGTGGCGCCGATGCGCTCCAGGATGCGCCCGTGCTGGCGGCTGATCGCCTTGGCCCAGATGTCCTCGATCTCCAGCTCCACCAGCAGCGAGGTGGTCAGGATGCTGGCCTCGATGTCGCTGCCGATGGCCACCACGGCGCGGTGGAACTCCGGCACGCCGAGCTGCCGCAGCGCCTCGATGTCGGTGGAGTCGGCGGTGGCGATGTGGGTGAGCTGCCCGGCCATCGCCTGCACCACCTTGGGCCGCTGATCGATGGCCAGGACCTCGGTGCCCTGGCGCACCAGCTCCAGCGCCAGCGAGCTGCCGAACCGGCCCAGTCCGATGACCACCACGGGGTCGTTGCGTCTGTCAGCCAACGATGGGTCGCTCCTCGGGAAGCTCGTAGCGGCGGGTGCGCTCGCGCAGCGCGAGCGCGGAGAAGACGGTCAGCGGACCGACCCGGCCGATGAACATCAACACGATGATCAGCACCTGTCCGGCCGGCGGCAACTGCGGGGTGATCCCGGTGCTCAGCCCGACCGTGGCGAACGCCGACACCACCTCCAGCAGCACCCGGTCCAGGGTATGCGGAACCATGACCAACAGGATGAACGTGCCCACCGCGACGATGCCCACGCTCAACAGCGCGATGGTGAGCGCCTGCCGCTGCACCGGCCCGGCCAGCCGGCGGTTCCCCACGTTCACCCGGTCCTCGCCGCGCAGCTCGGCCCAGATCACGAAGGCCAGCAGGCCGAAGGTGGTGACCTTGATGCCGCCCGCGGTGCCGGCGCTGCCGCCGCCGATGAACATCAGCGCGTCGGTGAGCAGCCAGCTCTCCTGCCGCATGGCCGAGACGTCGATGACGCTGAACCCGCCCGAGCGGGGCATCACCGCGGTGAAGAATCCCGCGACGACCTTGTACCGGTCGGGCAGCGCCCCCAGGGTCTGCGGGTTGCGCCACTCGGCGACGGTGAACAGCAGGGTCCCGCCCACCAGCAGCACCGCGCTCACCCCGACGGTGATCCGGGTCAGCACCGACCAGGTCCCCGGCCGCCGCCAGGAGCGCACCAGCTCGAACACCACCGGGAACCCCAGCCCGCCCACGATCACCGCGCACGCCACCGGCAGCACGATCCACGGGTCGCCGACGAAACGCGTCAGGCTGTCGGGCCACAGCGCGAACCCGGCGTTGTTGAACGCCGAGATCGCGTGGAAGACCCCCAGGGGGATCGCCCGGCCCGCCGGCTCGCCGTGGCCCAGGGCCAGCCGCAGCGACAGCACCGTCGCCAGCGCCGTCTCCGACAGCAGGCTGAAGGCCACGATCCTGAGGATCACCTTGCGCAGCTCGTCGCCGTAGAGGACCTTGGTCTCCGCCTGCGCCAGCAGCCGGGCGCGCAGTCCCAGCCGACCCGACACCAGCAACGCGAACAACGTGGCCAGCGTCATGATCCCCAGCCCGCCGACCTGGATCAGCGCGATGATCACGACCTTGCCGAACGCCGACCAGTAGGCGGCGACGTCCACCGTCAGCAGCCCGGTCAGGCACACCGCCGAGGTCGCCGTCAGCCCGGCGGTGAGCGGCCCGGCGGACTCCCCGGAGGCGGTGGAGATCGGCAGCGACAGCAGCGCGGTGCCCACGGCGATCGCGGCGGCGAACGCCCAGACGATGATCTGGGCCGGATGCCGGAACCGGGCGAACACCGCCGAGCCGTAGGGCGTGCGGCGTCGGCGCAGCAGCGGCCTCATCGGAACGGCTCAGGCCGCGGAGGCGTCCCGCATCGGGGTGCGGCCGCGGGCCAGCAGCCAGACCATGGCGGCCAGCGCGGCGACCTGCAACGGCCAGCCGAGCGCGATCTTGGCGGCGCCCAGCCAGGCGACCTGTCCGGCCAGCCACAGCGGATACTGCACCACCACTCGCACCACGCAGGGCAGCACCAGCAGCCAGGTCAGCCGGGAGCACAGCTTCACGATGCCGGGGTCGGACCGCCAGGCGGTGGGGTCGCCGGTGATCGACCCGATGATGAAGCCGACCACCGGCCAGCGCACCAGGATGGAGAAGATCATGCCGGCGGCGTAGGCGGCGTTGTAGATGATGCCGGGCAGGAAGGCGTCCTCGGCCTCCCCCGAGCGCAGCGCGAAGAACGCCGCGATGCCGATCCCGACCAGGCTGTTGAGCACGAACTGCGGGGTGGAGCGCTGCAGCACCCGCACCGCCAGCAGCGCCACCGCGGCGATCACGCCGGCCAGCAGCGAGGTCCGCAGCTCGCCGGTGAGCACATAGGTGCCGGTGAACCCGATGGTCGGCACGGCCGCCTCGACCATTCCGCGCACCCCGCCGAGCGCCTTGGACAGCTGGGCGCGCACCGCGGCCTCGACGGTGTCGTAGGTGACGGGGCGTTCCACGGCTCTCTCGGCGTCCTGCCCGGCGCCCCCGGTCATCCGTCCCCCCGCAGCTCGTAGCGCGGGTTGAAGATGGTCTTGCGGCCGTCCTGCACGCTGACCAGTCCCTCGGCGATGAGCCGGCGGCCGGGCTCGATCCCGGCGATCCTCCGCCGGCCCAGCCACACCAGGCTGACCACGTCGGTCCCGTCGTACAGCTCTGCCTCCAGCGCCGGAGCGCCTCCCCGCGGTCGCAAAGTCACGGTCCGTAGCGTACCGGCCACACGGGTGCGGACGCGCCCGGTGCACTCCGCGATCGGCGTCGCGCCCTCCGCCCCGGAGGTCTGCTGCAGCTCCTCGGCCTCCAGCTCCTCGCGCTCGGCGAACAGACGGCGCCACAGCCGCCGCAGCCCGCCTTCGCCCTTCCGGTCGGATGCGCCGTCCATGTCCACGGCCGACCCCGCCGACACCTGGTTCATGCAACCCAGGCTAAGGCACCACAGCCCCGACCAACCGCCGCATTCCCGGCGGCATCTCCGGAGGCGTCCCCGAGGACACGCCGACGTTCCGCCGGCGTCTACAGGTAGCGAAGCCACAGATACGGCACGCACAGGGCGACCATGATCAAGGTCACCGCGACGCCGTACTTGGTGAAGTGCCAGAAGCTGATCGGGTGGCCGTTGCGGGCGGCGATGCCCAGCACCACCACGTTGGCGCTGGCGCCGATGGCGGTGGCGTTGCCGCCCAGGTCCGCGCCCAGCGCCAGCGCCCACCACAGCACCTGCCCGTCCGCGCCGGCGTCCTGCACCAGCTCGGCCACGATCGGGCTCATGGTGGCCACATAGGGGATGTTGTCGACGATCGCCGACAGGAGCGCCGACCCCCACAGCAGCAGCATGGCGGCGAAGCCGAGGCGGCCCTCGGTGGCCTCGGCGGCGCGCTCGGAGATCTCCCCGATCACCCCGGTCTCCACCAGCCCGCCGACCATGACGAACAGGCCCATGAAGAACACCAGGGTGGGCCACTCGACCTCCTCCAGCGCCTGCTCGGTGGTGACCTTGGTGGCCGCCACCAGCAGCCCAGCGCCCAGCAGCGCCACCACCGACGGCTCATAGTGCAGCACCGGGTGCAGCACGAACGCGGCGATCACCAGGCCCAGCACCACCAGCCCCTGGATCAGCAGCCGCCGGTCGGTGATGGCCTCGCGCTCCTCCAGCTTCATCACCTCGGCGACCCGCTCGGGGTCGTAGCGGAACGCCGAGCGGAACAGCACCCGGCACAGCAGGCAGAACACCGCGATCAGCACGATCACCAGCGGGGCCATGTGCACCAGGAAGTCGTTGAACGACAGGTTGCCGCGGCTGGCGATGATGATGTTGGGCGGGTCGCCGACCAGGGTGGCGGCGCCGCCGATGTTGGAGGCCATCACCTCGGCGATCAGATAGGGGACCGGGTTGAGCGCCAGCCGCTCGCAGACCAGGAAGGTGACGGGGGCGATCAGCAGCACGGTGGTGACGTTGTCCAGCAGCGCCGACGCCACCGCGGTGATGAGCACCAGCATCAGCATCAGTCGGTAGGGCCGGCCCCGGGCGCGTTTGGCCGCCCAGATCGCCACGTATTCGAAGATCCCGGTCTGCCGCAGCACGGAGACGATCACCATCATCCCCAGCAGCAGGAAGACCACGTTCCAGTCGACGCCGGTCTCCTCGGAGAAGAACGCCGCCTCGGCGTCGGTGATGTGCAGCAGCAGCATCAGCCCCGCACCGCCGAGCGCGACGGCGGTGCGGGGGATCCGCTCGGTGGCGATGAGGATGTAGGCGACGGAGAAGATGACGATCGCGGCGGCGGCGCTCACCTGTGTCCTTCCGTGGCGAAGCGAACGAGGGACTCGCCGACCAGACTTCCCGGCACACCTGCCCGTCACCCTAATCGGCTATGGGACGAATCCGGCACAGGGGTATCGGCACAGGGGTATCGTCGAAACGTGCGCGCTCGTGAACTGGCCCGGGAGTTCCCGGTCATCGGACCGGACGACGACGCGCTGGACGCCGCACGGCTGATGGTCGAACGGCGGCTGCCGGGGCTGATCGTGGTGGACGAGGCCCGGCACCCGGTGGCGGTGCTGCCCGGCTCGCAGATCCTGCGGTTCGCCGTCCCCCAGTACGTGCAGGACGATCCGGCGCTGGCGCACGTGTACGGCGAGCAGCAGGCCGACCGGCTGTGCGAGCGGCTGCGCGGCCGGAAGGTGCGGGACCTGCTGCCGCGCGAGTCCGCCCGGATCCCGATGGTGAAGGGCGACGCCACCGTGATGGAGATCGCCGCGCTGAGCGCCGCCGCCCACAGCCCCGTGGTGGCGGTGGTGGAGTCCACCGCCGGCCCGAACCCGCCGATGATCGGCGCGATCACCGTGGTGGACCTGCTGGAGCGCACCCTGCCGCATCCCTGATCCGGGTCCCCGACCGCCGCCCGACCCGCGGCCCGGCCCGGAACGCGGCCGGCCGGCGGGTTAGCGTGGAGGGCATGCGACCCGTGCCGGAGGACTGGGAACGTGCGCTGACCCTCGTCGCGCACCCCGACGACCTGGAGTACGGCGCGTCCACCGCCATCGCCAAGTGGACCGCCGCGGGCAAGACGGTGGTGCAGGTGCTGGCCACCCGCGGAGAGGCCGGGATCGACGGCATGGATCCCGCCGAGGCCGCCCGGGTCCGCACCGCCGAGCAGATCGAGGCGGCTCGGGCGGTCGGCGTGGAGACGGTGGAGTTCCTCGACCATCCCGACGGGATGCTGGAGTACGGGCTGCCGCTGCGCCGCGACATCGCCCGGGCGATCCGCCGGCACCGGCCCGAGGTGGTGGTCACCGGGAACTTCCGGGAGACCTGGCCGGGCGGCGAGGGCTTCAACATGGCCGACCACCGGGTGTTCGGCCTGGCGGTGCTGGACGCGGTGCACGACGCCGCCAACCGCTGGGTGTTCCGCGATCTGGACCTGGAGCCCTGGCAGGGGGTGCGGTTCGCCCTGGTGGCCAATTCGCCGCGGTCCGCGCACTATGTGGACGTGACCGGACGCCTGGCGGCGGGCATCGCCTCCCTCCGGGCCCACCGGGCGTACTTCGCCGGGCTCGGGCAGGACTTCGACCCCGACGCGTTCCTCACCGGGATCTGCGAGCGGACCGGACGGGAGGCCGGGGTGCCGCACGCGATGCCGTTCGAGCTGATCGAGCTGTGACGCCGGGGTCGCCCCTCCCCGCCATGACCGCCGGCCGGACGCGGCCACGACGGGGACGACGGGCTCAGCGGACCTCGCTGGCCTCCTGGCCGCGCTCCGCCGGGTCGGCGGCCTGGCCGCCCTCGCCCTGCTGGGCCTGCTGAGCCTGCTGGGCCGCCTCGGTGAACTCCTTGGGGATGCTCAGCGGCAGCAGCTCACGCGGCGGCATCGGCTGCTCGCCGCGGATCACCACGATGTTGCGGAACACGTCCTCCAGGACCTGCCACTGCTCCTCGTCCTCGACCGCGGCGCCCTGCACCACGCCCTGCAGGAACCAGCGCGGGCCGTCCACCCCGATGAACCGCACCGGCTGCCAGGCGTACCCCTGGTCGATGACCTCCTGGGGGATCTGCTCGCGCACCTCGGGCGGCATCTGCTCCAGCATCTCCTTGGTGAGCTGGGCGGGCACCATGGCCATCAGCTCGGTGCCGAACGGCCCCGGACGCTCCTCGGCCTGCCCCTGCGCCTGCTCGGTGATCTCGGTGGCGGCCTCCTTGCGGACCTCGTCCCAGATCCCGCTGCGCTTGGGCGCGGCGAACGCCTGGATCTGCAGCACGCTCTCGGCGTGCTGCACCAGCACCGCGACCGGACGGCCGTTGACCGGATTGCCCTGCGCGTCCACCTCGGTGGCCTCGAAGTTCACCTGGAAGGCCAGGCCCGGTCCGACCGGGATGCGCAGCGAGCCGAAGTCGAGGCGGTCCAGCTCGGGGAAGGCGTCCGCCACGTCCCACGGGCCGGTGGCATCGCCCGCCCCTCCGGCGGGGGCGTCGTCCGTCTCGACGGCGTCCGCCTGCTCGCGGGCCACGTCGAGGTTCTTGTCCGATTCCTCGTCGTGGCGACGACGACGTCGAATAGGCACGACTCACGCTCCTTCTTGAATGTGCTCGATCTGACCGCTGCCGTAGCGCGCTCAGCCTAGTTGCGCCCGGGCTGCGATGCGGTCGCCGACAGGCCACCGGTGGAACCGAAGCCGTTCGCGCCGCGCGTCGATCCGGGCAGTGCAGCCACCTCGTGGAAGGCCGCCCGCTCCACCTTCTGGATGACGAGCTGGGCGATCCGGTCGCCGCGTCGCAACCGCACGGTCTCACTGGTGTCGGTGTTCAGCAGGGTCACCTTGATCTCACCGCGGTAGCCGGCGTCGATGGTGCCGGGGGCATTGACGATCGTGACCCCAAACCTAGCGCCCAAACCCGAACGCGGATGAACAAAACCGGCATACCCATCGGGCAGAGCGATGGCGATCCCGGTGGGCACCACCGCCCGCTGCCCCGGCGCCAGCTCCACGTCCACCCGGGCGTACAGGTCCGCCCCGGCGTCGCCGGGGTGCGCGTACGCGGGCAGCGGCAGATCCTCATCGAGCCGCTTGATGAGCACGTCCACGGATGGCTTCACGGACGGCAACCCTATCCGGATCCGGCGTCCCGTGGCCCCCTGCGGGAACCGGCACGCCCCGCCGCGCGTCGAAGCCGGTGACGCGTTGACGGAAGTGGAGACACGCCGGTGTTCACGTCGGTGCTCACGGCGCTCACCGCGCTGACGGACGCGCTGTCCGGGCAGGGCGGCGCGCTGCCGGCGCTGGCCGTGCTGGCGATCGCCGGGCTGCTGGCGGTCGCGGCGTGCGCCGCCGCCTGGACGCCGCGGCGGTCCTCCTCCGCCGGGGTCCGCACCGCGCTGCGGGCGAGCACCGCGGTCACCGCGTATCTGCGGCTGCGCGACCCCGCCGCCCCGGGCCGCCCCCTGGCCAGAGCGCCGTCGGCGTGACCGGTCCCCCGGTCATGTCCGTCTCGCTCTGGAAGGAAGCCCATGTTCGACGTTCCCGTGGTGTTCGCATACGACCTGGTCCTGGCGCTGACCCGGGCGCTGGAGCCGGCGCTGGCCGGCGGCGCGGCCGTGGCGGCGATCGCGCTGGCCACGATGGCGGTCCGCACCCTGCTGCTGCCGCTCAGCGTCGCCGCCGCCCGCGGCGAGCGCGCCCGCGCCCGGCTGGCGCCCAGGATCCGGGAGGTGCGACGCCGCCACGGCGCCGACCCCCGGCGGCTGCGGCGGGAACTGGCCGCCCTCTACCGGGAGGAGGGCGTCTCCCCCGCGGCCGGATGCCTGCCCGCGCTGGCGCAGGCGCCGTTCCTGTGCGTGATGTACCGGCTGTTCACCTCGGCGACGGTGGCCGGGCGGCAGAACGCGCTGCTGGCGCACACCCTGTTCGGCGCGCCGCTCGGCCAGAACTTCGCCGGCGTCCTGGCGGGAGGCCTCTTCACCGTCCCGTCGCTGGCGTTCCTGGGGCTGCTGGCGCTGACGGCGGCGGTGGCCTGGGCGGCGTCCCGTCGTCTGGACGCCTCGCCGGCCCCTGATCTGCCGGGCCGCCGGCTCCTGCGGCTGGCGCCGTTCGGCACGGTGGCGGCGGCGCTGTTCCTGCCGCTGGCCGCGGGGATCCATCTGCTGGTCACGACGAGCTGGACGCTGATCGAGCGCGCCGTCCTGCACCGTCCCTCCGCGGCCTCCGCCTGATCGGGAGGTCCCTCCCGGGGGTCCTCAGGCCGCCGGGACGGCGGCCCGCACGGCCCCGCCGCGCCATCGCCCCGGCGCCCCGCCGGGCGCGGGGACCGTCGCCGGGTCCCGCGCCCGGCGGGGCGCCGCTCCCGAACGGCCGACCGCGGCGGGGTCCGCCGGGGCCGTCCTCCGCGCCCGGGGGCGTCATCCCCGGTCGTCGGCGAGGGCGGCGGTCACGCTCGGCTCGGCGGAGCCGTCCGGCTCCAGGCGCAGGACCTCGTTGTTGCCGGCGGCCCGCAGGTCCTCGGCGGCCGCCCGGATGCGGTCGGCCCGGTCGCCGCCGACGACCGCGACGGCGACCGGGGCGCGCATCGAGACCTTGGCCTGGGACTTGCTCTTGCGGACCTGGCGGAGCGCCTCGGCGGTGTCCGCCAGCAGCGTCGGGTCGCCGCCGGCGGGCAGCTCGGCCGGGTCGGGCCATCGCGAACGGTGGACGGAGCCGTCCCGCCACCACGACCAGACCTCCTCGGTGACGAACGGCGGCACCGGCGCGAACAGCCGCAGCAGCACCGACAGCGCCTCGATCAGCGCCGCCCGCGACGAGGCCGCCGCGGGGCCCTCACCGTAGGCCCGCTGCTTGACCAGCTCCAGGTAGTCGTCGCAGAAGTCCCAGAAGAACCGCTGCCGGGAGATCAGCCAGTCGCCGTTGAGCCCCTGGACCCAGCTCTCGTAGCGGGCGCGCATGAACGGCGGATGCCAGGTCAGCCCTCGCCCGCGCGCCAGCAGCTCCTCCCGCAGGGCGGCGTCCCGACCGCCGTTGCGGATGTACCACTGACGAGTGGTGATGATCTCCAGCGGCTCGGTGCCCCGCTCGTAGTACTTGACCAGCCGGAGCACGGGGCGCGGCTCGCCGTCCAGATCGCCGGACTCGCGCAGCAGCTCGACGATCCGCCTCCGGGCGGCGTGGACGGTCAGGCCCGCCAGCTCGGCGCAGGGGCGGGCGGGGACCCCGGGCGGGGGTCGGCGAGCAGCCGTCCGTCCCGGCCGACGACCGCCCGGGTCGGCAGGTTCGGCTCCCGCCACCAGGTCACGTCGGTGACGTCGCCGAACGTGCAGACCATCGCGAGGCCCGAGCCCTTGTCCGGCTCGGCCAGCCGGTGCGCCAGGACCGGGACCTCGACGTCGAACAGCGGGGTGCGCACGGTGCGCCCCACCAGCTCCCGGTACCGCTCGTCGTCGGGGTGGGCGACCAGGGCCACGCAGGCCGGCAGCAGCTCCGGGCGGGCGGTCTCGACGTGCACCGGGCGGTGGCCGTCGCGGAAGCGCAGCCGGTGGAGCTCCCCGTGCGTCGCGCGGCCCTCCGGCTCGGCCTGCGCGACCGCGGTGCGGAAGGTGACGTCCCACAGGGTCGGCGCCTGTGCCGGATACGCCTCGCCGCGGGCCGGGTCGCGCAGGAACGCCCGCTGCGAGGCCGCCCGGGCCTGCTCGCCGATCGCGGTGGAGAGCAGGCTCCAGTCCACCGACAGTCCGACCCGTCGCCAGACCTCCTCGAACTCCCACTCGTCGAGCTCGGTGAGCCGCTCGCACAACTCGATGAAGTTGCGGCGGCTGATCGGGATCTGGCGTTTGGATCGGGCTTTTCGGGCGGGGTGAATTCCGGGTCGTACGGCAGTGAGGGATCGCAGCGGACCCCGAAGCGGTTCTGCACCCGGCGTTCGGTGGGCAGGCCGTTGTCGTCCCGACCCATCGGATAGAACACCGTCCGGCCGCGCATCCGCCGATAAGGCGCCACGGTGTCGGTGTGGGTGCAGGAGAACACATGGCCGACGTGCAGGGATCCGCTGACCGTGGGCGGCGGGGTGTCGATCGCGAAGACCCCCTCGCGCGGCCGTTCCCGGTCGAAGCGGTAGACGCCCTCGGCCTCCCACACGCGCGCCCACTTGTCCTCCAGGCCGGCGAGCGAGGGCCTTTCGGGAACACGCGGGACGCGTGACGGTGCGTTCATGCGCCAATGCTATTGACGGCGCCGTCGCGGCCTCCGTCGGGTTTTATCGCGCGTCCTCCGCGATAACCTCACTGAGTTCGGCCTCACAGGCGAAGGAGGAACGATGGCGGACAAGGGCGACATCGGCTGGCGGATCCTGGCGGGTGCCGCCGCGATGGGGGCGGGATTCGTGGCCCGCAAGGTGATCACGTACGCCTGGAAGAAGAGCACCGGCAAGGAGCCGCCGACCAATCCGGAGTCGCCCGACGTCGCCCTGGGCGAGGCGCTGGGCTGGGCCGTGGTGACGGGCGTCGGCATGGAGGTGGCGCGGCTGCTGGCCACCCGGGCGGCGGCGCACCAGTACACCAAGATCAACGGCCGCCTGCCGGGGCAGCTGGGCGACTGAGCCGCCCGTGCCGCACCGCGTCCCGGTCCCCGCGCGGGCCCCGGCCGGCCCGCCCCGTCGCGCCGCGGCGGGCGGACTGGACGCGACGTCCGATAACAGCCCTCGAGTGCCGTATCGTGGTCGATCCCGAACGGAAGGGATCGGCCACGATGCGTTTTCCCCTTGAAGACGAGTTGCGCGCTGAGCGTTTCCGGCTGATCGGGACGCTGCAGGAGCTGTCGGACGAGGAGTTCGACGAGGGCCCGACCCTGTGCGCCGGCTGGGCGCCCCGCGACGTGCTGGGACATCTCATCGGCGTCGACTACCTGCTGGGGTCGTACCTGCCGTACGGGATGCGGATCCATGACGCCAACCAGGCGCAGGCCGACCGCGCGCGGAGGATCCCGCGGGACCGGCTGATGAAGTGGGCCGAGCACTGGGCGGCCAACCCCAGCCTCACCTCGCGGCTGGGCGTGCCGGTCGTCCTGGGCGACCTGGGGGTGCATCACCAGGACGTGCTGCGCGGGCTGGGCCGCAGGCGGGAGGTCCCCGACGCGGTGGCGGACGCGATCCTCCGCGAGGGGATGCAGCTGAGCCTGTGGATGAACCGGCGCGTGCTGCGGCACCGGCTGGTGCCGACCGACGGGGGACGGCCGGTGGGGCGGGGGCCGCGGGTGCGCGGCACCCGCGAGGCGCTGGGGCTGTGGCTGGCCGGACGGGACTCGGTGGCCGACGAGCTGATCTTCGAGAGCTGACCCGGTGGAGCGGGCGCGGACGGCCCCCTCGCCCGGGGCGTCGCGGGGAGTCGCGGGGGCGTCGCGGGAATCGGCGCCGCCGCGGGAAGGACGGGGCTCAGCCGGACAGCGCCCAGTACCACTGCGGCGCGCCCGCCTGCCGGCGCAGATCCGCGCGGATCGCCTCGGCGAGCCGCCGGGTGGCCGCCCGGTTCAGCGTCGCGCCGGCGGCGGCGCCGGTCAGCAGCGGCCCCAAGGTGGTCATGCTGCGCCCCATGGTGCGCAGCAACCGCCGGCGCAGCGCGGCTCGGGCCGCCGGGCCGAGCGCACCGGTGACCGAACCGGGCCGCAGCGGATCGACGCCCCGCTGTCTGGCCCAGGCGGTCAGGAACGCCGCCGCCCTGGCCGAGGGGGCGCCGGGCACCTGCACCCCGTACACCGCGTGCAGCTCGGCGATCAGCTTGACCTCGATCGCCGCGATCACCACGGTCTCGGCCGCCACCTGCGCCGGGGCGGTGAGCAGCAGCGGCGGCGCGGCGAACTGCACCGCCGACAGGGCCCCGCCGGCCGCCCCCACCGCGGTGGTGGAGTTGGCGGCCACCCGCACCAGGCTGTCGGCCAGTCGTTCGCCGGTGAGCCCATGGTGATGGGCGCTGAGCGTCCGGGCGTCGCGCACCGGGATGTGCGGGGCGATCTCCGCCATCAGGTCGGCCAGCCAGCGGCCGCCGCGCAGGCCGCCGGCGCCCGCCCGCCGGGCGCCGTCGCCCAGCAGCCGCGCCAGCCGGCCCAGCAGCCGGCCCCGGGTGGCGCGGTCCATGTCCTGGTCGCCGGTGAGCCGGCCGACCAGTCTGGCGATCTCGGCGTTACGGCCGGAGCCGTCCCGGAGCGCCGGGGCGCCGGGATCGCCAGACTGGCCCTGGGACCGGTCCGCGGCCTCTTCCTCGATGCGTTCCGCCTCGTCGTCGGACACGGGCGTCCCCGATCAGGCCGCGCACTCGCGGCAGACCGGCTGTCCCTTGCGCTCCTCGGCGAGCTGGCTACGGTGGTGCACCAGGAAGCAGCGCGAGCAGGTGAACTCATCGGCCTGCCGCGGCACGACCCGGAAGGTCAGCTCCTCGTTGGACAGGTCGGCGCCGGGCAGCTCGGCGACCTCGCCCGCGTCGAGGTCCTCGTCGATGACGCTCGCCGCCTTGTCGACCCGGCGGGCCTGCAGCTCCTGCAGGCTGTCCTCGCTGAGGTCGTCGTCGGTCTTACGCGGGCTGTCGTAGTCGGTTGCCATCTGCTGTCTCCATCCCCCTATGTGTACTGTGCGCCCCGTCGCGCGGGTGTAACGCTCAACGGGCCGTTCTTGTGCCCGATCCGGGCGGGAAATTCTGTCACGGGTGATGACCTGCGGCACACGAGGCGCGACGAGTCACACGCGATGGTCCGGATCACCGGCGCACCTCACCCTCGATGTGCCGTACATCACACCTCCGTGGTGGTCGCGCGCCGGCCGTCAGGTGGAGCGAAGCCCTCTGGCCGACCCATCGCCAAATCGCCCGAAACCGCCTGCGCCCGAGGGATCTCGCGCGCCGGCAGGCGACGGGCGCACGGCCGTGGACGTCCTGCGGCGGCGGGATCATACCGGTCCGCCGCTCCGACCGCTCCGCACTCCCCCGCCGGATTCGGCAGACTGCCCCAGGGACCGTTCCGGCGGGCGAACCGGGCGGTTCGGTGAAACGTCAGACTCAACGCGATATCGTCTCCGCTCTGACGCGGGTCAACGGGGTCACTGGAGGATCACATGCCGGATGCCGCTCCCCTGGAGGCGGGGGATCCCCGCAGACTGGGGAACTATGAGGTGATCGGGCGGCTCGGCGCGGGCGGCCAGGGGGCCGTGTACCTGGGCAAGGCCGAGGACGGCTCGTACGTCGCGATCAAGCTGCTGCACGCGCAGATGGCGGCCGACCCCTCGGCGCGGGCACGGTTCGCCCGCGAGGTGGCCGCGGCGCAGAAGGTCGCGCCGTTCTGCACCGCCCGGGTGCTGCAGGCGGACGTGTCGGGGGACACGCCGTTCATCGTCAGCGAGTTCATCGACGGCCCGTCGCTGCATGATGTGGTCGCCCACAACGGCCCCTTGGGCACCACCGAGCTGGAGCGGCTGGCGATCGGCACGATCACCGCGCTGGCGGCCATCCACGAGGCCGGCGTCGTGCACCGCGACTTCAAGCCCAACAACGTGCTGCTGGCCGACGACGGCCCGCGGGTGGTCGACTTCGGCATCGCGCGCACCGTCAACAGCCAGGAGAGCGCGGTCACCGCGACCGGCATGGTGGTCGGCACCCCCGGCTATCTGGCGCCCGAACAGCTGACCGGGGCGCCGCTGCAGCCCGCGGTGGACATCTTCGCCTGGGGCGCGACCATGGTGTTCGCCGCCACCGGACAGTCCCCGTTCGAGGCGGACACGCTGCCGGTGATCATCAACCGGATCCTGAACGAGGAGCCGGACCTGTCGGCCCTGCAGGAGCCGCTGCGCGGGCTGGTCGCCAGCAGCCTGTCCAAGGATCCGGCCGGCCGGCCGACCGCCGCCCAGCTGCTGCTGCAGCTGCTCGGTCACGTGGGGGCGGCCCCGGCGACCCCCACCCCGGTCAACGAGGACCTGCTGGGCGAGGGCACCCGGATCGCCTCCCGGATGGCCCCGCCGCCTCCGGTCCCGCCGGCGCCGTCGCACACGCCGCCGCCCCAGCCGATCACCCCGCCCCCGATGCACATGGGGCCGCCGCCCGGACCGCAGCCCGGTCCGGCCACGCCGCCGCCCCAGCCGATCACCCCGCCCCCGATGCACATGGGGCCGCCGCCCGGACCGCAACCGGGTCCGGTCACGCCGCCGCCCCAGCCGGCCGCTCCGCAGCCGGGGACCTATCGGCCGCCGCAGTCCTCCTCCGGGGGGAACGCCGGCGTGCTCCTCGGCGTGGGCTGCGCCGTGGTGGTGGTGCTGTGCCTGCTGGTCTTCGTGGTGGCGCTGGTGGCCAGCAGCGACGACGATGACGACGACCCGATCATCACCCGGCCCACCGGCCTGCCGACCCTGCCCTCCCCGACCCTGTCCCGGCTCCCGACGGAGTTCATCGGCTCCTGGAAGGGCCGCGGGTACGAGCCGAGGGCCACCACGGACAAGTACTGGGACGTGCGGTACACCCTGCTCGGCACCACCGGGCTGGTCACCTACGACGCCGAGAGCTACGACTGCACCGGCACGCTGCGGCTGCAGCCGGGCGTCACCGAGACCAAGGCGGTCTACAAGATCGACATCACCACCGGGTCGTGCCTGGAGGGGTACGTGACGTTCTACCGCATCGGCGACGACCGGCTGCGGTTCGAGGAGCGCGCGACCCTCGACGGCACCGTCCTCGCCAGCGGCACCCTGACCAAGTGACGCGGGCGGCGGCATGGCGGGAGCGGAGCCGCTGGCGCCGGGCGATCCGCAACGGATCGGCGCCTATCGGCTCACCGGACGGCTCGGCGAGGGCGGCCAGGGCGCGGTCTACCTCGCCGAGAACGCCTCCGGCGAGCCGGTGGCGGTCAAGGTGCTGCACGCTCGGCTGGCCGACGATCCCCGGGCGCGGGCGCGCTTCGCGGCGGAGCTGAAGGTCGCCCAGCGGGTCTCGGGGTTCTGCACGGCGCGGATCCTGGACGCCGACGTGGAGGGGCAGACCCCCTACATCGTCAGCGAGTACATCGACGCCCCCTCCTTGCAGGCGGTGCTGGCCGCCGAGGGGCCGCGGACGGGGCCCGCGCTGATGCGGGTGGCGATCGGCACGATCACCGCGCTGGCCGCCATCCACGACGCCGGGGTCGTGCACCGGGACGTCAAGCCCAGCAACGTGCTGCTGGCCCCCGACGGGCCCCGGGTGATCGACTTCGGCATCGCGCGGGCGCTGGACGCCACCGGGACGCTGTCCAGCACCGCGGTCGGCACCCCCGCCTACATGGCTCCGGAGCAGATCGCCGGGCATCGGGTGGGTCCGCCGGCGGACGTGTTCGCCTGGGGCGCGACGATGGTGTGCGCGGCCACCGGGCGCCCTCCGTTCGGGCGGGACTCGATCCCGGCGGTGATGCATCGGATCCTGCACCAGCCGCCGGATCTGGGGACGCTGTCGGGGCCGCTGCGGGACGTCGTGGCGATGTGCCTGGCCAAGGACCCGGCGCAGCGTCCCGCCGCCCACGCGGTGCTGCTGCGGCTGCTGCGGCTCGCGGGCGCGCTGCCGGCGGACGTCGCGGACCCGGCGGACTCCGCGAACCCCGCGCGGCAGCACCTGACCGTGCTGGAACAGGGCGCGCAGGTGGCCGCGGACCCCGCCCGGCTCGCCCCGCCGAGTGCGCCCCCGCCCGCTCCCCCGCCCCCTTGGAGGCCCCCCTACGGCACCGGGTGGACGGCTCCCCCGCCCGCCCCGCCGCCCACCGACCCGGGATTCGGGACGGGCCCCGCGCCGCGCCGCCGGGGCATCGGCGTGCTGGCCGGGACGGCCACCGCGGCGGCCGTGGCGCTGGTGCTGGTCGGGGCGTTCGTCGTCAAGCAGCTCGTCGCCGACGATCCGCCCGCGAGCGGGCCGACCGATCCGAAGAAGACCGGCGGGCATCTGCGGATGGCGATGCCCACGCCGACCGGCGTCGCCCCCGCGACCGCCTACGGCGCCGCAGAGCGCCTCATCGTCCGGCATCTGTTCACCGGGCTGGTGGAGTACGACCACGAGGGCCGGCTCCGGAACCGGCTGGCCGCCCGGATCGAGCGCGACGACGAGTGCCGCCGGTGGACCATCGAGCTGCGGACCGGCGGCGTCTTCAGCAACGGGGAGCCGGTCGACGCCCAGGCGCTGCTGCGCGGGTGGACCAGGGCCGCCCGGACGCCGGAGTCCCCGGCCAAGGAGCTGATGGGGGACATCGACGGCTACGGCTCCGTCGCGGACGGCCGCTCCACGTTCGCCGACCACGCCCTCGCCGACGACGACCGCACGGTGAAGCTGCGGCTGAGCCGGCCCGACTGCGACTTCCCCCGGCGTCTGGCCGATCCGGTGTTCTACCCGATGCCGGAGGTCGCCGGGGAGCACGACAACGAGGCCTACAACCGGCTGCCGATCGGCAACGGGCCGTTCCGCCTCGACTCCTATCAGGAGCGGCGGCAGGCGGTGCTGGTCCGCAACGACCGGTGGGCGTTCGGCGAGGTTCCCCTGGACCGGGTGACCGTCTCCTTCGCCGACGATCCGCAGGCGGCCCTCGCGCAGGTGACCGCGGGCGAGGCCGACTGGGCCGAGGTCCCGGCCGACGTGCTGGCCCGGCTCTCCCTCCCGTCCTCGTCGGTGCAGGTGGTCAAACGGACGGGGATCGGCGCGCACATGCTCGTCCCGATCACCACGCGCGGTCCGCTGCGCGACCCGCGGGCCCGGCAGGCGCTGTCGCTGGCGCTGGACCGGCGGGAGATCTCCCGGAGCCTCTTCGGCGGGCACTATCCCCCGGCCACCGGGCTGGTCCCCGCCGGCGTCCCCGGCTTCGCCCAGGGCGGGGGCTGCCCGCTGTGCCAGGGTCCCGACGCCGCGCGGGCCAAGCGGCTCGCCGATCAGGCGGGGCTGGGCTCCGGCACCCGGATCGACCTGCATGTGCGGGAGGGCAGCGTCTACCAGCGCTGGGCGGAGATCGTCCGGGCGCAGGTCCGCTCGACGCTGGGCTGGGACCTGCGGATCGTGCCGGTCCCCGTCAGCGAGTTCTACTCCCGGATCCAGCGGAGGGACCTGGAGGGGCTGATCGCGCTGGGCTGGCTGGCGACCTACCCGTCGGCCCGCTCCTTCCTGCACTCGATGCTGGGCGTCGACCAGATCGGCGACGGGGGCGGCAACTACGGCGGCTGGCGCAACGCGGAGTTCGACCGGGCCCTGCAGCGGGCCAGGGAGAGCACCGACGAGACGACGGCCCTGAACCAGCTGCGTCAGGCCGAGCAGATCGCCGCCGGGGACATGGCCCGGATCCCGATCGTGGACGTGGCGAACATCGCCCTGGCCGGCGACGGTTTCGTCGGGCTGCGGATGGACCCCCACGGCGTGCCGCTGCTGACCGAGGTGCGGCGGCGCTAGGACCGGGCCGCCGGCGGCAGCCGGACCGTCACCACCAGGCCGCCGCCCTGGCGCGGCGCGGCGTACACCGCGCCGCGATGGGCGCGGGCCACCGACCGGACGATGGACAGCCCCAGCCCGGAGCCCTTGGCCGACTCCACCCGGTCCTGCTGCAGACGCCGGAACGGCTCGAACAGCCGGTCCACCTCATAGGCGGGCACCACCGGGCCGGTGTTCTCCACCTGCACGGCGGCGAAGCCCTCCAGCACCCCGGTGCGCACCCACACCCGGCCGCCGTCCCCGACGTTGTGCTTGATCGCGTTGTCCACCAGGTTCGACACCAGGTGCTCCAGCAGCACCGGGTCGCCCACCGTGACCCCGCTCGCCAGCTCGGTGCGCATCTCCACGCCGGCCTCCTCGGCCGCCTTGCCCAGCGTCTCCAGCACGGTCGTGGCGACCTCGGCGAGATCGACCGAGGTGCGGGTGGTCAGCTCCCGTTCGCTGCGGGCCAGCAGCAGCAGTCCTTCGATCAGCCGTTCGTGGCGGGCGTTGTTGGCCAGCAGGGTGCGGCCGACCGTCTTCAGGTCCTGGGAGGCCTCCGGGTCGGCCAGCGCCACCTCCAGCAGCGTCCGGTTGATCGTCAGCGGGGTGCGCAGCTCGTGGGAGGCGTTGGCGACGAACCGGCGCTGGGCGTCGAACGCCTGGCTGAGCCGTTCCAGCATGGCGTCGAAGGTGTCGGCCAGCTCCTTGATCTCATCGTCGGGGCCGTCCAGCGCGATCCGCTCGTGCAGGGTGCTCTCCGACAGCCGGCGGGCGGTCGCGGTCACCCGCTGCAGCGGCGACAGCGCCCGGTCGGCGACGAAGTAGCCCAGCACCAGGGCCAGCACCCCCACCCCGGCCAGCACCAGCAGCGAACGGCCGATCAGGCCCTTGATGGCGCGGGCCTTGAGCTCCTCGGTCTCGATGGTCCAGCCGGTGGCGGTGAGGATCCGCAGCCCCGGCGGGAACACCGAGTCCAGCACCTGCGCCATCAGCACATAGGTGATGAACAGCAGCAGCAGCCCGGCCAGCAGGAACAGCATCCCGTACAGCAGGGTCAGCCGGAGCCGCACGCTCACCCGGCCGGGCAGCACCCGCCGGGTCGATCCCGGCGGTCCGCCGGGCGGGGCGGCCATCGGCCGGGTGGTGGGCCGGCGGGCGTGGTCGCCGTCGTTCACAACCGGTACCCCACGCCCGGCACCGTCTCGATCGGCTGCGGCTCGCCGAGCTTCTTGCGCAGCGTCATCATGGTCACCCGCACCACGTTGGTGAACGGGTCGATGTGCTCGTCCCACGCCTTCTCCAGCAGCCGCTCGGAGCTGACCACCGCGCCGTCGGCCCGCATCAGGACCTCCAGCACGGCGAACTCCTTGCGGGTCAGCTCGATGGGGCGGCCGTCGCGGTGCACCTCGCGGCGCGCCGGATCGAGCCTGATCCCGGCCCGCTCCAGCACCGGGGGCAGCGGCGCGGCGGTGCGCCGGCCCAGCGCCCGGACCCGGGCGACCAGCTCGGCGAACGCGAACGGCTTGGGCAGGTAGTCGTCGGCGCCGATGGACAGGCCCTCGACCCGGTCGTCCAGCTCCCCGGCCGCGGTGAGCATGAGGATCCGGGCCGGGTACCGCTCCCCCGCCAGCCGGCGGCACACCTCGTCGCCGTGCACCCGGGGCAGGTCCCGGTCCAGCACGATCACGTCGTAGTCGTTGACGCTGGTCCGCTCCAGCGCACCGGCACCGTCGTAGGCGACGTCCACCGCATGTGCCTCGCGACGCAGGCCGGTGGCGATCGCGTCGGCGAGCACTCGCTCGTCCTCCACGACCAGTACGCGCATCCCGACCCCCTCAGATCCGGTTCGACGGTTCCGCCGGTGCGCTGGACCGGCGCATTCAGATATGCCATAGGGCCCGTAAGCCCTTCGTAAGTCCCTCTCCAGCATGCCTCTCCCCTGGAGGGGAGAGCATCCTCACCGCGGGTCCCGCCCTTCTCTCCGTCGGCGTCATGGACGGCGATGAAGATCACATGTTTGCCGGAGGAAGAGGTTTGGGTAAGGAACGGCGGGTCTAGAGAGGAATATCCGCATGGGTGAGCTGTCGCGCACGATCGAACAGCGGCTCGCCGACGCCTACGCGTCGCTGCGCGCCGCTCAGGCCGAAGGTGACGCCTACCTGGCCGACATCCGGATGGCGGAGATCGAGGAGCTCAAACGGATCGCCGCCGCCCACGATCTGGGGATCCCCCTCCCCTCGTGCGACTGAGCCGCCGGCCCCTCCCGATCAGTCCCGGGCGGGGTCGAGCGGGGCCAGCAGGGCGTGCAGCGCCTCGAACGTGCCCGGGCCCGCCGCCAGGGTGAACTCCGGACCGGCCGCCGCGCCGTGCAGTCCGCCGACCCGCCCGCCGGCCTCCTCCACGATGAGGGCCCCGGCGGCGATGTCCCATGCCTGCACTCCGCGTTCGTAGTAGGCGTCGATGCGGCCCGCCGCCAGCGTGCACAGGTCCACCGAGCAGGCCCCGCCGCGACGGATGTCCCGCACGTGCGGCAGCACCCCGGTCAGCACCCGGGCCTGGTGGGCGCGGCGCCGCGACTCATAACCGAACCCGGTGGCCACCAGCGCCCGGTTCAACGGCACATCGGAGTTGACGCGCAGCGGGCGCTCTCCCGCGGCGGTGCGCATCCGGGCGCCGCCGCCGCGGACGGCCGAGCAGGTCTCCCCGCGCCGGGGCATCTCCACCACGCCGGCGACGACGACCCCGTCGATCTCGGCGGCGATGCTGACGCCCCAGTCGGGCAGGTCGTACAGGTAGTTGACGGTGCCGTCGATGGGGTCGATCACCCAGCGGACACCGCTGGCCCCGGCGCTGGAGCCGCTCTCCTCGCCGAGGATCGCGTCGTCGGGGCGGGCGGCGCGGATCCGTTCGACGATCAGCTGCTCGGCGGCCTGGTCCATCTGGGTGACGATGTCGGTGGGGCTGGATTTGGTCTGCACCACCGCCGGCCCCTCCACGGGCCGCTTGTCGATCAGCATCCGGCCGGCCTCGCGGGCCGTCTCCAGGGCGAGTTCCAGCAGTTCTTCCGGCAGGCTCATGGCGCTCCTCGGGGTCGTCAGGCGTGGCCGCACTCGGCCGGGCAGACGTCGGGGCGGGCGCCCAGCGCGCCCAGCGCGGGCCTGGGGGCGTCCGGGCCGGCGGTGCGCTCCAGCAGCAGCCGGCGGACCATCGACACATAGTGCGGGTGCGTGCCGGGGGTGGCGGCGCGTTCGTAGACCAGCCCGAGCTCGGCGGCCCGCCCGGCGGCCTCCACGTCGAGGTCGTACTTGACCTCCATGTGGTCGGAAACGAAGCCGATGGGCACGACCACCACCGCCTCCCTCCCGGCGGCGCGCAGCTCCGCGAGATGATCGCAGATGTCGGGCTCCAGCCACGGTTGGGCGGGCGGGCCGCTGCGGCTCTGGTAGACGAGCCGCCAGTCGTGGCCGGGCGCGGCCTGGGCAGCGACGTAGGCGGAGACGTCGGCCAGCTCGGCGGCGTAGCGCTCCCGGCCGGGCTGGGCCAGCGGCACGCTGTGCGCGGTGAACGTCACGTGCGCCCCGGGGCGCAGCCGCTCGGGGACGCGCTCCAGGGCCGCGCGGGTGGCCTCGATGAACGGCTCCACGAATCCGGGGTGGTTGAAGTAGACGCGCAGTTTGTCGATCCGGGGCGCGTCGGGGACGGCCGCGCGGGCGCGGGCGATGTCGCCCACGTACTGGCCGCAGCTGGAATAGCCGCTGTAGGCCGAGGTGACGAACGCGGCGGCGCGCCGGATCCCGTCCCGGGCCATCCGGCGGACCGTGTCGGTCAGGTAGGGGTCCCAGTTGCGGTTGCCCCAGTACACCGGCAGGTCGAGGCCGTGGGCGGCGAAGTCGGCCTCGATGGCGGCCTTGAGGTCGCGGCAGTACTGGTTGATGGGGCTGACCCCGCCGAACAGGCGGTAGTGCTCGGCGACCTCCTCCAGCCGTTCCCGGGGGACGTTCCTGCCGCGGGTGACGTTCTCCAGGAACGGCATAACGTCCTGCGGTCCCTCCGGTCCCCCGAACGATACGAGCAGCAGCGCGTCATAGGACGTCATGTGTCCCATCCAACCAGCCGTCCGGGGCGCTCCCGTCCCCCGGTCCCGGGGGCCGGCCCGTCCCGCCGGCGGGTCGGCGAGGGCGCGGCGGCACGGTCCGGAGCGGGCCGGAGCGGGCCGGGGCGGGGCGCGGATCAGCGGTAGCGGGCGGCGTAGGCGCGGGAGAGGGCGAGGACCTTCTGCACGTACCAGTGGGCGTGGTTGTAGGCGTAGATGGCGTTGTAGAGGGACTCGCCGCCCCGGCCCGCGCCGTGGTCGCACAGGTAGCGGGCGGCGGCGGGGATGGCGTCGTAGGGGTTCATGATGTCGGCCTTGCCGTCCCCGTCGCCGTCCACGCCGTAGTGCCTCCAGGTGGACGGCAGGAACTGCATGGGGCCGAGGGCGCCGGCGCTGGAGGGGCCGGTGTTGCGGCCGTGGTCGCTCTCCACCTGCCCGATGGCGGCCAGCACCGTCCACGACAGGCCCGGGCAGCGTCGGGCGGCCTGCCGGTACAGGTCCAGGTAGCCGGCGGCCTGCCGGTACTGGGGGGCGTTGAGGTTGAGGACTTTGGCGGTGTCCTTGAAGATCCGCTCGAGGTACCGGGTGAGCCGGGCGGGATCGGCCTGCGGCGCATTGATCAGCAGGGCGATGTCGGGGATCAGGCCCATCTGGGCGCCGGTGCGCTCGCTGACCAGCATGTCGATGCCGGGCAGGCCCAGGTCGCCGGCGCCGCCGAGGGTGACGGTCGGGATGGTCTTGGCGACGATCGAGTACGGCGTCCCCGGGGTGAGCCGCAGCTCGCGCTGGGCCTTGGAGGAGACCACGAACCGGTCGGCGGCCAGCGCCTCCCACAGCGCGTTGTTCCGGGCGGTGGCCGGCGGGGTCCAGGACCGGAACTGCGAGGGGTCCACCGCGAACACGTTGATCAGCCGGCTCCGCAGCTGCACCGCGCCGCCGTCGACCAGGCTCACGTCGCGCACGCCCTTGATCCGCCGGACCCGCTGGACCTGCTGCGCGGTGATCCCGGTGACGCCGACCACCAGCACGTCGGGCGGGACCACCCGGCGCAGCGGGGCGACCTGACGGGTGTCGACCACGGTGGTCACCGGTCCGCCCGGCCGGGCGTCGGCCGGTGCGCCGGTGCCGGCGGCGGCCCGGTCGGGCGACCGCTCGAAGGTCACGGCGGTGACCACTCCGGCGATCAGCGTCGCCGTGCTGGCCAGCGCCAATGCGGCCACGGCCAGCCGCCGACCGCGTCCCGGCCGGGTGTGCGGACGGGCGGTCACCGCCCGGGCCTCGTCGTCAGCAGCCACGGCTCGTCCCGAGTGCGTCGCGTCCAGGGTGCGGGGGCTCGTCCGGAGCCGCCCATGGCACCCGCTTGGTCCCCGGATGGTACGGCATCACCGCACGCGACTTCGCACACAGGTCACGATTCCATCAAACCAGAAAAACATGAATAGTTTTCGCGTTAGTGCTGTCGGTAGAGTGCAGGCCATGCCCCCCGTGCGTTCCCCCCGCACCCCCTCCCCCGCCTGGCGGAACTGGGCCGGCAACCAGCGCGCCGTCCCCCGGCGGACGCTCGTCCCGCGCAGCGCCGAGGAGGTGGCCGCGGCCGTCCGCGACGCCGCCGCCCGGGGACTGACCGTGCGGATGACCGGGACCGGCCATTCGTTCACCGGCGTCGCCCTCACCGACGGGGTGCTGCTGCGCCCCGACCGGCTCACCGCGGTCCGCTCGGTCGACACCGCCAGCGGTCTGGTCACCGTGGAGGCGGGCCTGCCCCTGCACCGGCTCAACCGGCTGCTGGAGGAGCACGGCCTGGCGCTGGCCAACATGGGCGACATCCAGCAGCAGACCGTCGCGGGCGCGCTGCAGACCGGCACCCACGGCACCGGCCGCGACGTGGCCGGGCTGGCCTCCCAGGTCGCCGCGCTGGAGCTGGTGCTGGCCGACGGGAGCACGGTCACCTGCTCGCGCACCGAGCGCCCCGAGCTGTTCGACGCCGCCCGGGTGGGGCTGGGCGCCCTCGGCGTGGTCACCGCCGTCACCTGGCAGACCGTCCCGGCGTTCCGTCTCCAGGCCCGCGAGGAGCCGATGCGGTGGGACGAGGTGCTGGCGCGCCTGGACGAGCTGACCGACGCCAACGAGCACTTCGAGTTCTACTGGTTCCCGCACACCGAGGGCTGCCTGACCAAGCGCAACAACCGCACCGACCGGGCCGCGCCGCTGCCGGCGGTGCGCCGCTGGCTGGACGACGAGTTCCTGTCCAACTCGGTGTTCGGGGCGCTGCAGCGGCTCACCCGGCGCGTCCCCGCCGCGGTCGGCCCGGTGAACGCGGTGTCGGCCAGGGCGCTGGGCGCGCGCACCTACAGCGACGTCTCCTACAAGGTGTTCACCAGCCCGCGGCGGGTGCGCTTCAAGGAGCAGGAGTACGCCATCCCCCGCGAGCACCTGGCCGAGACCCTGCGCGAGCTGCGGGCGCTGTTCGCCCGGCGGGACTGGCGGATCAGCTTCCCGATCGAGGTGCGGGTGCTGCCGCCGGAGGACGCCTGGCTGTCCATGGCCTACGGGCGGCCGACGGCGTTCATCGCCGTGCACGTCTACCACCGCAACCCGCACGAGGAGTACTTCCGCGGCGTGGAGGAGCTGATGACCGCGGTGGGCGGGCGGCCGCACTGGGGCAAGCTGCACACCCGCGACGCCGCCTACCTGGAGAAGGTCTATCCCAAGTTCTCCGCGTTCACGGCGTTGCGCGACGAGTTGGACCCCGAACGCCGATTCGCCAACCGCTATGTGACGCGAGTTCTCGGCGACTGAGCGACCCTGGGGCAAAGGATCCACAAGGATCATGCTGGGAAGGCCCCGCGCACCCCTGGGAAACGGCAAGCTAGAGCGACGGCGACGGGGGCGCGGGGGCACCGGGCCCGCGCGCGTCCCGCGCCGTCCGCTCTCCGGCCGGCGGTCCCCCGAGCGTGCTCCGCGGGGGACTGAGAGCGGCGATGTTCGGACATGCCGGGTACGGTGCTGGCAGCAGGCGTGTCCGAAAGAGACACTCGAGAACCCGGGGGAAGGGCACGCATGCGCCCTTGGTCGGGCGTCGTACCATACCGGCGCCCCGTGAGCGCCACCGCGTTCACGGCGGCACCGGGTCGTTCGGCGTCCTTCCAAAGCCGTCGCCGGACTGGCAGGAAGGACACGCATGCAGGAGCTGCGCCTCGTCGCGGTCAGCGAGGACGGTACATACCTCGTGCTGGCCACCGCGGGCCGAGGCACTCGGTTCACCCTGCCCGTCGACGACCGGCTGCGCGCCGCGGTCCGTGGGCACTTCTCCCGACTCGGCCAGTTCGAGATCGAAGTGGAGAGTCCCTTGCGCCCCAAGGAGATCCAGGCTCGCATCCGGGCCGGTGAGACCGCGGAGGAGATCGCCGAATCCGCCGGCATCCCGGTCGAACGCGTCCGCTGGTTCGAGGGTCCGGTCCTGCAGGAACGCGAGTACATGGCGCAGCAGGCGCAACGGGTGCCGGTGCGCAAGCCGGGCGAGTCGTCCCCCGGCCCCCCGCTGGGCGAGGTGGTCGAGGAGCGGTTGAACCGGAGCGGCGTGGATCTGGAGGACGTCGAGTGGGACTCGTGGAAGTGTGAGGACAGCACCTGGCGGGTGCGGCTGTCGTTCTTCGACGAGGGCCGGCCGCACGCCGCCGAGTGGCTGTTCGACCCGCGGCGACGGCATCTGGCCCCGATGGACGAGATGGCGGCGCGGCTGTCGGGCATGGAGTGGGAGGGCAACGAGGAGGCCGGGGACACGGTCACCCCGCTGCTGCCGCGCCGCCCGGCCATGAAGATCGTCTCCGACGCGCGGGAGGTCGCTCCCGCGCCGTTGCCGCCCCCGCGCCCGGGGAGCCTGCCGCCCGCCCGTCAGATGGCCGCTCCGGCCCCGCTGGCCCCCGCCTCGCCCCCGCCCGCGCCCCTGGCCGAGCGGGAGTCCGCATCGACCTCCGACGGGCCCGCCGGGACCGCCGAGGGCGACGGGGCCTCCGGAGCGTCCCGGCCGGCCGCCGAGGCGGCTCGGGACGGCTCCGACGCGCCCGCCGAGTCCGCGGCGAAGCCCGCCGCGCAGGAACGGCCCGGCGGC
>NZ_RRYT01000013.1 GCF_006363815.1 Thermomonospora catenispora | reverse complement strand
CCATCGCCGCCCTATCGACAGCCGACTGCGACATCTACGACCCTCCTCCGATCGCTGTGTCCTCCAGGCTCACCGGCCCTCTCACAGCGGAGCGGGCGGAGCGACGTCACGCCCCCGTGAGCCGTCCTTCCCGGCGGCGACATCACACGGCAGGAGTGGAAAACATCGCCGCTGTGCTGCACTGTAGAGAGAAAAAACCGGGCTGTCCACCGATCGGTCCGCTTACCGGACTTTTCGTGATCTCATCGCGACGCCCTTCGAGGGCCGCTGACCAGGGCCCGCCCGTCTCCGACGGGCCCTGGCGACCTGTTTCCGAAAATCTCGGCGGGCCGATTAAGAAAGGCCTTTAGACGCACCGGAGAGGAAAAAGGTTCCACCTGATTTCCGTCCGGTATCGGCCGGCGGCCGCCCGGGGCCGGGCCTCAGCGCGGCCCGTTGGACAGCTCACGTGCGGCGGCGGACGGGTCGAGCAGCGGCCCCTCCGGAACGAGGTTGAGCAAAGAGGTGGGGACCGGAACCGCCTTGCTGACGTCATAGCCCAGCTTGCCGGCGGTCTCCGCGTCCTTCAGCGGGAACTTCATCCCCTCGGTGACCAGGTAGTAGGTGCTGACGGCGGAGGCCTTGCCGGGGGACGGCATGGCGCCCACCAGGGCGGCGCCGCCGGGCGGGAAGTCCAGCTGGTCGACGCCGACGGCGGCGACGGTCTGCGGCGGGTCGGGCAGGGTGCCGTTCAGGGTGACCCGGCCGCCGCTGTCGCCGGTGGGGTCGTCGTACACCGAGCACAGCGGGGTCTGCTCGGAGAAGTTCACGATCTGCGGCGGGCTGCCGGCCAGCTCGGGCTTGGTGATCTGGCGCGCCGACTTGGGCGTGGTGTTGACCGTGGCGGGGTCCAGCTGCCCCTCCTGGACGGGCAGGTCCCCGTAGGCCCGCCGGGAGTCGGGGTCGGCGCGCAGCAGCTCTTTCTCGATCTCGCTGATCGGGGCGATCCCGTCGGCGAGCTGGACGTAGTAGTTGGTGCCCGAGGCGGTGACGACCGAGTAGAGCTGGCCGACCCGGGCCGGCCTGCCGCCCGGGCCGTGGACCTGCTGGCCGAGGCCGGGGATGGCGGGGGCCTGGTAGTCCGGGCCGACGGGCAGGGCGTTGAGCCACTTGGCCGAGATCTGCGCCGGGTTGGGGCTGAGGGCGTTGACCACGGAGGGGTCGACGCGCAGCCGGCGGTTCTTCCAGATCAGCCAGTACTCGTCGGCCGAGCGGATCACGATGGCCTGGTCGTCGCGCAGCGGCTGGCCGCCGACCTGACGGCCGACCACCAGGGAGACCATCGAGACGTTGCCCAAGGTGGCGTTCTCGACCGTCCGCACGCACGCCGACCAGGGGGTCTTCACCAGCTCCTTGGCCTCGGGCAGGGTGTTGGGGGCGCCCGCGATGCCGATCAGCGGCCCGCGCTGGAACTCGTCCAGGGAGTTGCGGGAGACGGTGCGCCGGTGCTTGTCGTCCGTGCCGGCCAGCAGCCGGGCCGACACGTAGTTGGCCACCGGGCAGAGCTTGCCGTTCTCGCACCACACGTAGCGGGCGCCGGTCTCCTTCTCGACGATCAGCATCCCGGCCTGTTTGAGGTTGGCGGCCCCGCCGGGCCGCAGGATGCCGTAGATGCCGAACACCGCCGTCACCAGCACGCTGATCATGACGCCGGCGAACGTGGAGACGTTGATCCGGCGCATCGGCTGCTCGGCGGTGTCGGGCTGGCCGAGGATCAGCGCCAGCGCGGCGCGCTGGGTGTTCAGACGATGCGCCTGCAGCAGGTCCTTGCGGGTCTGCATGCGTTCAGCCCCCCAGGCCGCGGACCCAGGCGTACAGTCCGGCCTCGCCGAGCGACAGCGGGATCAGGCCGAGCGCGACGGTGAAGTCGCACACGTCGGCGGCCCGGCCCCAGAACGGCGAGAGCTTCTTGCCGGGCAGCCACAATCCGGCGCCCACCACGGTGGCGCCCGCCGCGATCAGCGGGAGGACCGCCCCCAGCAGCGCCACCAGCTGGGAGGAGCCGGAGGCGATGCCGATCCCCAGGACGCCGAGGCCGAGCCACCCGGAGACCATCAGGTTCAGCCGCTGGAACCGGCCGCGGAACAGCCGGGAGCGCAGCAGCAGCGACACCGAGATGAACCCGGCGGTGAGCGGGGCCAGCCAGCCGTCGGCCAGCGACAGCGGGATCACCGCGGTCAGCCCGACCAGGCCGACCGCCAGGGTGATGCCGGTGACGATCCGGTCGGCGCGGGCGGTGCGGCGGCGCACCACGTTGCCGTCCACCGGCAGGGTGTCGCGGCGCAGCTCCTCGACGTTGGCGGGCGGCGGCGGCAGGGTGACCCGGGCCAGCCGGAACGCGATGGCGGGGGCGAGCGGGACCAGCGCCATGAACACCACGCAGGTGACGGCGGCGACGCCGGAGCCGGAGAGGTTGTCGAACAGCAGTCCGACGCCGGCGCCGATGCAGCCGGCCAGCGCCGCCGACCCGGTGCCCAGGAACATCGGCAGTCCGTCGGCCACGGCCACCGCGGCGATCGCCGAGACCAGCACCACGACCGCGAACCCCGACAGCAGGTGCAGGTTGCCCAGCTCCGACAGCGGGTCGTGGCGGGCGGGGCCGAGCAGGCCGGCCAGGAAGGCGTGCGGCAGCGCCACGAACCCCAGCAGCGCCCCGGCCACCGAGTCGCCGGCCGCCCGGGACACCGACACGCCCGCGACCAGCAGCGCCAGCGCCAGCACCCCCGCGGCGATGGAGGGCACGATCCACGACGGGCCGGACAGCAGCAGGATCACCGCGGCGAACACCGCGGTGCCGGCTCCGGCGCCGAGCGCGAAGACCCGGGTCCACTCGATCCGCCAGCGGTCCGGTTGCTCGTTGACGCCGGTGGCCACCACGTCGGCGACGTCGTCGAACGAGGGCTCCGGCAGCTGGGACATGCCCGGCCGCAGGTAGAGCTGTTCGCCGTCGCGCAGATTGACCTGGCCGGGGGTCTGGTCGCCGGCGAAGGGCGCCTCGTCCAGGCGCTGGAGCACCCAGCCCCCGTGGGCGAGCCCGTGCTCGGCCAGGTTCTCCCCGAGATAGTGCAGGATCGCTGGGAAGAGCTGGGCGAACGGCACGTCGGTGGGCAGGGAGATATCGACCCTGCGCTGGGGACCGACCACCGTGACCCGGCAGAGATCCGTTCCCGCAGTCGGACTCAACTCGTTCCTCACAAACGGCGGGGCCGGCACCCCGCCGCGCCCCGATCAAACACCCTGAATCGGCAGACAGCCATCTAGCATGGCCGAAAACGAGGATCCGTCGCCACTCCCCCCATCCGACCCTCACGTCGCGATGGCCGCATCCGGTCGTATCCGCGGCCAATGGCGCCGATCCACCAGAACATCCGCTCGGGTCCGGCAGAACGGGCCTTCCGGAAGGCGCCGGAAGGCGAATGACCGGCGCCCGCCCGCCGCGGGGCGGGTCCGGGCCGTCTCGTCCCGCCCGCGGTCTCGCCCGTGCGTCTTCTCCCGCGGCCTCCCACGACTCTCATCCGGTCTCATCCGGTCCCATCCGGGCTCGTCCGGACCGGACACGGCCGTCCGGTCGCGCCGGGCGGCCGGACCTGGCACGCTTCTCGGGAGAGAAGTCACCGGACGCCATGACCTGGACGCAACTCCCTAAAATGCCGGGGATTCCCCCGGCGCGTCCGGGTTCCGGCGACCGAGCAGCGACCTGAGGAGAGATCGGGTGAGCACCGTACTCGTGCGGCGCAGCGAGCGCAGGCAGCCGCCCCAGATGCCGAGGGGCGAGATTCTGCTGGAGTCGCCGCCCGAGCTGCCCGAAGTCGTCACCAACTCCTTCCAGAACGTTCTGCAGTACCTGCCGATGGCGGCGGGGTCGGGCGCGATGGTGTTCATGTTCATGAACCCCAACGCCAACGTGCTGCAGATGGTGGCGGGCGGCATGTTCGCGCTGTCAATGGTCGGGATGATTTTCAGCCAGCTCGGCCAAAACAGCGGCGAGCGGAAGATGAAGCTGAACAGCGCCCGCCGCGACTACCTGCGTTATCTCGGCCAGGTCCGGGCCAAGGTCCGCAAGGCCGCCAAGCAGCAGCGCGAGGCGCTGGAGTGGAACAACCCCGCCCCCGGCCGATTGTGGTCCATGGTGATGAGCCCGCGGCTGTGGGAGCGGCGTCCCTCCGACCCCGATTTCGCCCAGGTCCGCATCGGCACCGGTGCGCAGCGCCTGGCCGTCCAGCTGATCCCGCCGGAGACCAAACCGGTGGAGGACCTGGAGCCGATGACCGCCGGGGCGTTGCGGCGTTTCCTGCGCGCCCACTCGACCGTGCCGGACCTGCCGGTGGCGATCTCGCTGCGGTCGTTCGCCCGGATCCTGCCCGAGGGCGAGCCGGACGCGGTGTACGGCATGGTGCGCGCGATGATCATGCAGCTGGCCGCGTTCCACTCCCCCGACGACGTGCGGATCACCGTCTGCGCCTCGCGGGAGCGGATGCCGTACTGGCAGTGGATGAAGTGGCTGCCGCACACCCTGCATCCCACCGAGCACGACGCGGCCGGGCAGGTCCGGCTGATGACCCACACCATGTCCGAGCTGGAGAACCTGCTCGGCGCGGAGATCAAAGACCGCAGCATGTTCGGCGCCGCGCGCACCCCGGCCGAGCCGTTCCACCTGATCATCGTGGACGGCGGCGGCGCCTCCTACGACTCGCAGATCGCCACCGACGGCATCGACGGGGTGTGCGTGGTCGACCTGACCGGCAGCGTCGCGCAGACCGCCGAGAACACCATGCTGCGGCTGCGGATCACCAAGAACCTCGTCCAGATGGTCAAGCGCGACCGCACCGGCAAGGACGTGCTCTCCAAGATCGGCAAGCCGGACCGGGCCGGGATCGCCGAGGCCGAGGCGCTGGCCCGGCAGCTGGCGCCGCTGCGGGCCAGCGCCGCCGACGAGCCGGAGGAGGACGTCCTCGCCGGCAACATGACGCTGACCTCGCTGCTGGGCATCGACGACGTCTACAACATCGACCCGAACGTGATGTGGCGGCCGCGGCCGCAGCGCAACCGGCTGCGGGTGCCGATCGGCATCGACGCCGACGGCCGGCCCCTGGAGCTGGACATCAAGGAGTCGGCGCAGGGCGGCATGGGCCCGCACGGCCTGTGCATCGGGGCGACCGGTTCGGGCAAGTCGGAGCTGCTGCGCACGCTGGTGCTGGCGCTGGCGCTCACCCACTCCCCCGAGGTGCTCAACTTCGTCCTGGTCGACTTCAAGGGCGGTGCGACGTTCCTGGGCATGGAGGGCCTGCGGCACGTCTCGGCGATCATCACCAACCTGGAGGAAGAGCTCCCCCTGGTCGACCGGATGTACGACGCGCTGCACGGCGAGATGGTCCGGCGCCAGGAGCATCTGCGCCGCTCGGGCAACTACGCCTCGCTGCGCGACTATGAGAAGGCGCGGCTGGAGGGGGCGCCCCTGGAGCCGATGCCGTCGCTGTTCATCGTGCTGGACGAGTTCTCCGAGCTGCTGAGCGCCAAGCCGGACTTCGCCGATCTGTTCGTGATGATCGGCCGGCTGGGCCGTTCGCTGGGCGTGCACCTGCTGCTGGCCTCGCAGCGTCTGGAGGAGGGCAAGCTGCGCGGCCTGGACACCCACCTGTCGTACCGGATCGGCCTGCGGACGTTCTCGGCGATGGAGTCGCGGGTGGTGCTGGGCGTGCCCGACGCCTACGAGCTGCCGCCGTCGCCCGGTAACGGCTACCTGAAGTTCGCCACCGAGCCGCTGGTGCGGTTCAAGGCGGGGTACGTCTCCGGCCCGGTCGACGAGGTGGTGGAGCAGCAGAACCAGCAGTCGCAGGGGCCGCAGATCGTCCGCCAGGTGCTGCCGTACATCCCCGACTACATCCAGCCGCAGATCATCGAGCAGCCCAAGCCCGAGCAGCCGCAGCAGGAGAAGAGCAAAAGCTCCGAGTCGTTGTTCGACGTGGTGGTGCGCCAGCTGGCCGGGCACGGCCCCGAGCCGCACCAGATCTGGCTGCCGCCGCTGGACGTCCCGCCGACGCTGAACGAGATGCTGCCGCGGCTGTCGGCGACCCCCGCGCACGGCCTGACCACCGACGGCTGGGAGTGGCGGGGACGGCTGCACGCCGTGGTCGGCCTGGTGGACCGGCCGTTCGACCAGCGCCGCGACCCCTACTGGCTGGACCTGTCCGGCGGTGCCGGTCACGTGGGCGTGGCGGGCGGTCCGCAGTCCGGCAAGTCCACCATGCTGCGGACGCTGATCACCTCGCTGGCGCTGCTGCACACCCCGGAGGAGGTGCAGTTCTACTGCCTGGACTTCGGCGGTGGAACGCTGGCGGCGATGACGGACCTGCCGCACATCGGCTCGGTCGCCACCCGGCGGGACGCCGACCGGATCCGGCGCACCGTGGCCGAGATCTCCGGCCTGCTGGAGAGCCGGGAGCGGGAGTTCGCCGAGCGCGGCATCGACTCGATGGCCGCCTACCGGCGGCTGCGGGCCACCACCGACTACGCCGGCGACGGGTACGGCGACGTGTTCCTGGTAGTGGACAACTGGCTGACGCTGCGGCAGGACTACGAGAACCTCGAGGAGACCATCACCCAGATCGCCGCCCGCGGCCTGGGGTACGGCATCCACGTGGTGCTCTCCAGCAACAAGTGGTCGGAGTTCCGCACCAGCATCCGCGACCTGCTCGGCACCAAGCTGGAGCTGCGGCTCGGTGACCCGTACGAGTCGGAGATCGACCGGAAGAAGGCCGAGAACGTGCCGGAGGACCGGCCCGGCCGAGGCCTGTCGCGGGACGGCTATCACTTCCTGACCGCGCTGCCGCGGATCGACGGCGACAACAACGTCGAGACCCTCGCCGAGGGCGTCGCCGCCACCGTCAAGGCGATCCGCGAGGCCTGGCACGGCCCGACCGCCCGGCCGGTCCGGCTGCTGCCCGACGTGCTGCCCATCGGTCAGCTGCCGTCCGCGTCCGAGACCGGGCCCGCGCTGCCGATCGGCATCGACGAGGACACCCTGTCGCCGGTCTATCTGGACTTCGCGGCCGACCCGCACTTCCTGGTCATCGGGGACACCGAGTGCGGCAAGTCCAACCTGCTGCGGACGATCGCCGCCGGGATCGCCGAACGGTACACGCCCAACCAGGCGCGGATGATCTTCATCGACTACAGCCGTTCGCTGCTGGACGTGGCCGAGACCGAGCACCAGATCGGCTACGCCGCCTCGTCCACCGCCGCCTCGTCCCTGGCCCGCGACATCTACGGGGCCATGGAGTCCCGGCTGCCCCCGCCCGACCTGACCCCCGAGCAGCTGCGGTCCCGCTCCTGGTGGACGGGTGCGGAGTTGTTCCTGATCGTCGACGACTACGAGATGGTCGCCACCTCCGACAACCCGCTGCGTCCGCTGGTGGAGCTGCTGCCGCAGGCCCGGGACATCGGTCTGCACCTCATCGTCGCCCGCGCCATGGGCGGCGCTGGCCGCGGCATGTTCGACCCGATCATCCAGCGCATCAAGGAGATGGCCTCTCCCGGTCTCCTGATGTCCGGCGACAAGGACGAGGGCATCCTGCTGGGCAACATCAAGCCGCACAAGCTGCCGCCCGGCCGGGGTTACTTCATCGACCGCCGTACCGGGACCCGCCTCATCCAGACCGCCTACCGGGACGCCTGAGCGGGGACACGACGCCGACTCGTGCGGGCGGGCGATGCGAATCGCATCGCCCGCCCGCACAGGCTTTCCAGCCCCTCCACGACCCGTTGCCGGCTTTTCGGCGGCCTCCTCGACGATCGGTCTCCTCGCGCGCGATCGCGTGAACGGCCCGTATCGAGCCCGCGAGCCCGACGGGATCCGCGCCATCGGGCGAAGTGATGTCTTTCGTTCCCGACCGTTCGCCTCCCGGCCGTCCCGAGGTCTCGGCCGATGCGCAGGGGATGTTCCCTGCGCATCGGCCGAAGCGATACGCCTGCACAGAGAAAGAGGCGATAGCTAGACTGGCGTGACTCGCGATCATGAGAATGACGCCGAGCCAGGGCTCCGGTACGGAGGAGAGGGCAAGTCGTGGACTTCGATCTCAGCAATATGGATGCGGCGGACGCCCTTCAGCAGTCGCAGCAGCGCATGAAGGCGCTTTCCACCGTACGGGAGAAGATGGCCGACCTGGAGGGAAAGGGAGAGTCCGCCGACGGGCGGGTCCGGGTGACCTGCACCTCACAAGATCCGGTGGCGGAGATCTACATCGATCCGCGCGCGATGCGCATGGGCTCCCAGGAGCTGGCGGAGGCGATCCGGGAGGCCGCGCGACGGGCGCGTGCGCACCTCAATGAGCAGGTCGAGGAGCTGACGGCGCAGGAGTTCGGCGACACCGTCAATCCCTTGGGGATGCTCAGGGACCCCGAGCGGCTCAAGGAGTCGCTGGCCGAGATGCAGAACATGTTCCAGAAGGCGAGCTCGGACACTCAGCGCATGCTCGACCAGTTGCAGCGTCAGTTGGGAATCCGGATCGACACCGGCCGGTGACGGTTTCCGATGACCGTGCCCTGGGGTAACCTGATGCACTCGGTGCACCGGTTGGGCGACGCCCCCGCGATGGTGCCGGCGAACGAGTCCACCGGCGGCGACGTGGACCCCCTCACGCTGTTCATCGCGGCCGCGGCGGTGTCGGCCTTTTTGATCTTCCGGGTGGTCCTCGGCGTCCTGGCCTATACGGGCCGCTGGCGCCGCTGGCAGCGGCGCCACTTCGCCACGAACAACACGGCCTACGCGCCGTTCTACTACATGTGGCTCTCGGTGGCGGGACTGTGCATTCTGCTGCCGCTGACCGTCTCCAGTGGCCTGGAGCTGCTGGGGGTCATCGATGATTGGACCGCCATGCCTTCTTGGCTGGTCCTTCCCCTCGGGTGCATAGCGCTGCCGGCCATTCTCGCAGCGGCCCTGTATGCCATCTACCCCCCGAAATGGGTGCTGCCCCGCTATGTGCGGGAGGCGGAAGGCCGGGACCGCCCCCGCGGAAACCGGAATGACCAAGAGAACGAGCAGCCGGAATCTTCTCAGTGATCGCCTTCTGTGCCCTTCCGGCATCCCCGGAAGGGCACAGAGAACAGTCAGGAACCGGATCCCTTGGGCTGGGTGCGCTCCACGTACTTCTCTGCAGGGCTCCGCTTGTCGTTCGGTCCGGTGCCTTCCTCGTCGTCACCGGCATATCCGGTGTCCAGCCCGACCTTCTTCGCCCCCCAGTCGATCATGCGGTCGGTCAACTGCGTGGGCGCCGACCCTTCCCAACCGCCCACGACGTTGCCTCCCACATCGATACCGCCCAGACCGCCAAAGATCCTTTCCAGGTTGCTCCAGCCCGCGGTCCGGGCGCCCTCGGTCGGCTTGCCCCACCAATTGGTGGCGGGACTGCCGAACATCTTGCCGTAGGCCCACTGGTTCAGCCAGGCCAGGCTGCCCTTGAGGGTGTCGTCGAGACCGCGCACGAAGGCGTTCCCGTAGGTGGCCGCCACCCGGTTGTTGCCCTGAGTCCACTGGCCGATGGCGTTCGCTGCGAGCATTCCGCCCCAGAGGACGGCGACACCGCGGGAGGTCAGTTCGATGGCTTTGGCCGACACGTTCAACACCGTGTACGCCATGTGGGCGAACTGGTTCGCCGTGGCCTCCAGCTCCAGCGCGGCAGGAGCACCGACGACGGTGCCCGCCGCGATGACGATCGCGGTGGCGAAGATCGCCAGCAAGGTCATGATCAGGAACAGCATGTAGATGAAGATCCCGACCATCACGGCCAGAACGTACAGGCAGGCGGTGACGACCCACGCCACCGCGATGCTCCAGCCGATCTGGTCCTGGAAGTTCTCCATCTTGCCGTCGAAGGCGTCCCGGTCCTTGCCGTCCCAGCGCTCCCGGCTCAGCCGCGTGTGCCGGTATTCGTCGATCTTGTCCTGGGATTGCTCAAGCTCGGCGATCATGTCCTTCCAGCCGCCGGCCCCCTCCCACACCGTGGCCGGGTCTCCCTGGGACTGGAAGGTGAGCGGGATGATCGGGATGGCCGCGGGGATGACCACGGCGACCCACAGCGCCTCGAACATGGCGGCCTGCGCCAACCCCGAGCATGCGCTCAGCGCGTTGCCGTCGCTCATCAGCCCTGCACTTTCTTGATCGTGGACGCCCGTTCGGCTTCCTCGCTGTTCTTCGCCGCGTCCTGCATGCGGTTGTTGAAGTCGATCGCGACCTTGCTCTTTTCAATGAGGTCCTGGTCGGCCCACTCGATGACCTGGGTGTAGACCAGCGCGGCGCTGATGCACAGCATCGTGTAGACCTCGGGCTGCACCTCGCGGGGCTTGTCGTTCAGCTTCACCCGAGCCTTCTTGAACAGCTCGAGCATCTCCGTCTCGATCGCCTTCCCCAGGTTCCGCATCTCTTGGGGCTGGAACCGCACATCCCGGTTCTCACCGCTGGTGGGACGAGGCGGAGTCGGTCGAGGCACAGGAGTGGTCCGGGGTGTGGGAGGCGAGGTGGGCGTCCCCCCTCCCGAGGGCGGATGAGGCCCGGTGGTCGGGCCGGGCGTGGGGGGCGGGGTCGGGCTGGGCCCGGGGCTCGGACCGTTCAGGGCCTCAGCGATCCTGTTTTTCTCTCCCAAGAGAACTCCCCGGCGCAGGACACGATATGCCCACAGCAGGCGGTCGGGTATTCATGGTGACATATTTCAGCCTTTTGTTCCTGCTTTTCGCCGGAATCAGGACGGCGGGGCGGTGCGGCGGGTGGGGCGCCAGCCGCGACGGCGGCCGGCGGGGATGATGACGCCGGCGGCCACGGCGGTGGCGGCCAGGGTCAGGGCGCCGCCGGCCATGGAGAGCGCCAGGGTGCGGGTGAAGGAGTCCTCGGGCTGGGGCTGGGCGATGGAGACGGTGCGGGGCTTGGGGGTGGGGATGACGCCGCGGGACTCGCCCTCGAGGACGGCGGTGACGGCCTGGCCGGGGTTGACCATGCCGCCGCCGGTGCCGATGGCGGTGCCGCCGTCGGCGGTGAGCTCCAGGCGACGCTTGACCTGCCGGTAGTTCAGGCGGGGGTGGTAGGCGCGGACCAGGGCGGCGACGCCGGCCACGAAGGGGGTGGCGAAGCTGGTGCCGCTGTCGCTCCTGTAGGTGCCGCCCGGCCAGGTGGCGATGATGTTCACGCCGGGGGCGATCACGCTGACCGGGGTCTTGGAGTTGGAGAACTGGGCCAGGGAGCCGTCCTGGCCGACCGCGCCGACCGACACGACCCCCTCGTAGGCCGCGGGGTAGGCGGCGGTGGCGGTGCCGCGCTGCTCGTCCTGGACATTGCCGGCGGCCGCGACGATCAGCGCGTCCTTGCGCTGGGCGTACTCGACGGCCTCCTGCAGGTACCGGTAATTGGGGGTCTGGGAGGAGACGTTGATGACGTCGGCGCCCATGTCGGCGGCCTTGCGGATGCCCTCGGCGGTCCAGCGGGGGTTGTTGCCGGTGCGGCCCACCGCGGCCTTGATGGAGATCAGCCGCACCTCGGGCGCCACGCCGAGGAACGGGATCCTCCGGCGGCGCATGTCCTGGGCGACGATGATGCCGGCCGCCATGGTGCCGTGGCCGACGCAGTCCCGCAGGCCCTGGCCGGTGACGTCGACGGCGTGGACCTTGCCCCGCAGTTGCGGGTGGGAGGTGTCGACGCCGCTGTCGACGACGGCGACGGTGACGCTCCGTCCCTTGGTCAGCGGCCACACGTCGGTGAACCCGAGCCGCTGCTGGGCCCACGGCTCGCCTTGGATCTGGCTGGCGGGGCTGCCCTGCTCGAGCTGGCAGTCGGTCTGCTGGGGACGCTGCTGCTGCTGGGGCTGGGGCCGGGCGGAGCGGCTCGGCTTGGCCTTGGCCGTCCGGCCGGGCGACGGGGAGGGCGCGGCCGCCGCCACCCCGGTGGTCGCGAGCTGTGCGGCCAGCAGCACCGTGGTGCACCATGCCACGCGTCGCACGAGCAAAACCCTGACCCCTTTCCCGACGCATCCCTGAATGCAGGGCCGCAACAGACTCTAGAGCATTGCCGGCCAGCCGGGCATATCGCCGGAAAGACCGGATGAGGTCGCATCGGCGGTTATCGACCGCCGGAGCGTTTTCCGGGATGCGGGTTTTCCGGGCGGGTAAAACACCGGGCCCCGCCCCCGGCAGGCGGGAGCGGGGCCCGATCGGCGTTCCGTCGGATCAGATGGAGACCTCGACGGTGGCCACCTCACCGACCTTGGCGGTCACCTTGGTGTCCACACTCACTCCGCCGGGGGCCAGGACGCGCACCGTCCACTCCCCGTCGGCGGCGAAGAAGCGGAACACGCCCTCGTCCCCGGTCGCGACCTCGGCGGTGAACTCGCCGGAGGAGTCCAGCAGCCGGGCGTAGGCGTTCGTCACCGGGGCGCCGTCACGGGTGACGGTGCCCTGGATGACCGCTTCGTTGGACAGGTCGACGGTTGCGGGCAGGCGGGCGGTCTGGGCGGGTGCAGCGCAGCCTTGGGTCATCGTGTCTCCTTCTCTCGAAGGTCCTCAACCGTGGGGGACGACCCGCGTCCCCCACCGGATCACTTGGATTCGCCCAGCTCGATCGGGACGCCGACCAGCGAGCCGTACTCGGTCCACGAACCGTCGTAGTTCTTGACGTTCTCCACGCCCAGCAGCTCGCGCAGCGCGAACCAGGTGTGCGAGGAGCGCTCGCCGATCCGGCAGTAGGCGATGATGGGCTTGCTGAAGTCGACGCCCGCCTCCTCGTAGAGGGCGCGCAGCTCCTCGTCGGACTTGAAGGTGCCGTCCTCGTTGGCGGCCTTCGACCACGGGATGTTACGGGCGGTCGGCACGTGGCCGGCGCGCTGCGCCTGCTCCTGCGGCAGGTGGGCGGGCGCCAGCAGCTTGCCGGAGAACTCGTCCGGCGAGCGCACGTCGACCAGGTTGGCCTTGCCGATGGCGTCCACGACCTCGTCGCGGAAGGCGCGGATCGACAGGTCCTGGTCCTTGGCCTTGTACTGGGTGCGCGGACGCTCGGGCACCTCGGTGACCAGCTCGCGGGAGTCCAGCTCCCACTTCTTGCGGCCGCCGTCCAGCAGCTTGACCTTCTCGTGGCCGTAGAGCTTGAAGTACCAGTAGGCGTAGGCGGCGAACCAGTTGTTGTTGCCGCCGTAGAGGATGACCAGGTCGTCGTTGGAGATCCCCTTGCGGGACAGCAGCTCCTCGAAGCCGGCCTTGTCGACGAAGTCGCGGCGGACCGGGTCCTGCAGCTCGGTCTTCCAGTCGATCTTGATGGCGCCACGGATGTGGCCCTTGTCGTAGGCGGACACGTCCTCGTCGACCTCGACGATCACCACGCCGGGGTCGTCCAGGTGCTGTTCCACCCAGTCTGCGTCCACCAGGACGTCGGAGCGGCTCATACGGAGACCTCCCTGTCGGAGCGGTTGATGGGATCAGTTGGGAATCAGGCGACGGATCAGCAGATACATTTCGCAGCCGAGGCAGAACCCGAACGCCGCGTTCAGGAACGCCGCACCCAGCGCGAAGGCGGTGGCACCGATGCCGAGCCACTCCATCCCCACTGCGTACCCGGTCACACCCGCCACGGCGAAGACCAGTCCGACGCCCTGCGCGAAACGCGGCGGGGCCTGGTCCTCCAGTTCGGCGGGCGGCCCGAGCCGAGGCCTGATCAGGGCCTGGTAGAGGACGCCGTACGGGGAGTACCGCAGGCCGATCAGGGCTCCGATGGCGAACACCACGGCCTGGGCTGCGAGCAGTGCCCAGCTTCCGGTGACCAGCACCAGCACCAGGATCACGGTGGTGATGCCCGCGGCCACACGCTGTCCGCGCGGATCGACCTGCATCAGGGGTGCTCCAGGTGCTGAGACGTGGTCCGAGCTGGGGGGAACTCAGAGGGCTCTGAAAAAGGGCTCGATGCCTCAGACCATGCGACAGAGCGAGGCGGCGACGCGGCAGAAGTCGACCGCGCGACGCTTCGTGAGCATCTGCTCTGTCCAGTAACGCACGGGTTGATGGTAAGCGTTGTCTCGAGAGATGTCACATCTGTCTCGAGCGGCGAGACAGAGATCTTGCTTGGAAGATAGCTCTGCGCTAGGGATCGCCGGCGGCGCGGTCGATCGCCTCGCCGAGGGCGGCGATGACGTCGGGCTTGCGCGGGGCGCCCGCGGCGCGCCGCACCACCCGGCCGTCGGCGTCCAGGACCAGGACCGTGGGGGTGCGCACCACGCCCGCCCGGCGCGCCAGGTCCAGGCGGGAGGCGGCGTCGATCTCGATGTGGACGACGCCGTCGACCATGGCGGCGACCTCGCCGAGGATCCGCCGGGCGGCCCTGCAGGGGGCGCAGAACGCCGTGGAGAACTGCACCAGCGTCGCCCGCGCGCCCAGCTCCGCGCCCAGCTCCGCGGCGGTCAGCCGTTCGCCGTCCGGCACGTCGCCCCTTCCTTCGCGTCCTTTGCGCAGCCGCCCGTCCCGGCGACGGCGCCACAGCCCGAACACCGTCGCCGTCAGCAGCACCGCGGCCGCGACCCCTGCACCCGTCATCGTGCCGGGACAACCCTCCGGTCGTGCGTTTTCTTCCCGGCCCCGGCCCCTGGGCCCTTCCCGGGCCGGCCTCTCCCGGGGCCGGTTCTCAGGCCGGTTCCCCCGGCCGGTTCCGGGGACGGTGTCGCGCGGCGGGCGCCGGGTCGCCTCACCGGTGGCCTCACAGGCGGCCCAGGGGGACGTCGCGGGCGGTGGCCGTCACCCGCAGGCCCTCGGGGGTGACCTGGATGTCGGTGATGCGGGCGGCGATGGGCAGGCGCTGCACGGGCACCGTCCACGCCAGGTGCCGACGGAGCAGGGCGGTGGGGACCCGCAAGCGGCCGGCGTCGACGGACCGGGGGGTGACCCGCACCCCTTCGGGGGTGGCCTCGACGGAGACCACGGCGGTGCCGCTCACCGGGATGCCGGCCAGGGTGCCGGACAGCTCGACCTCCAGGTTCTCGCCCCGCGGCCGGATGCCGGCGACCTGCTCGGGGGCGTTGCGGCGCATCAGCTCGTACGGCAGGACCGCCGAGGCGGTGGCGGTGCCCGCCACGATGCTGCTGGTGACGCCGCCGAGCAGGTCGCCGAGCGGCGCCCGCAGGTCGCGCACCTCCACGCGGACGTCCCGGACGGTGACGCCGCGCTGGGTGAACTCGCCGATGCCGATCTCGATGCGCCGGTACTCGCCGCCGACGGCCTGGGTGAGGAAGGGGACGCCGTGGACGGTCACCGCGGGCCGCTCGGTCAGGCCGTACTGGGCGGCGACCTCGCCGGCGATCCGGTCCTCGGCGATCCGCACACCGATCCGATCGGCTGCGACCAATCCCACGATCAACACGATCACCACGGCGGCCAAAGCCTTGCGCATCTCGTCTCCCTCACGCCCGCGTGCCCGCAAACCCTAGCCGGACCGACCGCCGGGCTTCACCTGGTGGTAACGCGACAACCGGCGAAAGAGTTCACCGATCACGAAAAATCAGGAGGAATCAACCAGAATCTAATGAAGCAGCGCCGGATCATCGACGGCCGGTCGCCCCCGGACCGACGGCCGCGGCGAAGCCGCACCGGAGGACGACGCCGCGGAACGACACCGCGGAACGACGTCACGGAACGACACCGCAGAACGACGCCGCAGAACGACGTCACGGAACGGCGGCGCGGAATCACGCAGGATCACACCGCGGCGCAACGACCCCGCGGGGACGCCGCGGAAGGGCGTCGCGGGAACGGGCGTCGCGGGCGGCGAATGTGAGATCAACCACCGGCGAACGGCGGCAGCACCTCGATGACCGCGCCGTCGCGCAAGATCACCGAATCATGCGGCCGAGCGCCGACGGGATCCCCGTCGATCAGGAACGAACTGCGCGCGACCACCTGGGCGAACGTCGCGTCCCGCGCCGCGCGGGCCGCCTGCAGCGCCTCGGCCAGCGTGGCCGCCTCATAGGGCTCGGACTCCACCCCCGCCGCCGCGCGCGCCGCCGCCCAGTATCTGATCGTGCCCCTGGCCATGGATCCAGGATGTCATCCCCCTGTGACGGAAAACGAACGGTCATGGGCCATTGCCCCATTCGCCGCCTCGGATATCCTCGTGTCGAGGGATCCGGGCGATGAAGCCCCCGGATCCTCACGTCTTTTAGGGGCGGGAGGCGGACCTTGAGCAACGTGCTTTTGCTCACCAATGCGCTGGAGCCCTCGGATGAGGTCCTCCCCGCACTGGGATTGCTGTTGCACTCGATTCGCGTCGCTCCGGCGGAGGCCTCCGCGCTGATCGACGCTCCCCCGGCCGATGTGGTGATCGTCGACGCGCGGCGCGACCTGGTGCAGGCCAAGAGCCTGTGCCGGCTGCTGCGCACCACCGGGCTGGACTGCCCGCTGCTGGCGGTGGTCACCGAGGGCGGTCTGGCCGCGCTCAGCCCCGAATGGGGACTGGACGACGTGCTGCTGAACACCGCCGGCCCGGCGGAGGTGGAGGCCCGGCTGAGGCTGGCGATCGGGCGGGCGGAGTCCGCCGCGGCCGACGACGTGCCCGGGGAGATCCGCAGCGGCGACCTGACCATCGACGAGGCCACCTACACGGCGCGGCTGCGCGGGCGGGTGCTGGACCTGACGTTCAAGGAGTTCGAGCTGCTGAAGTACCTCGCGCAGCATCCCGGCCGGGTGTTCACCCGCGCCCAGCTGCTGCAAGAGGTGTGGGGGTACGACTACTTCGGCGGCACCCGGACGGTGGACGTGCACGTGCGGCGGCTGCGGGCCAAGCTCGGCGCCGAGTACGAGTCGCTGATCGGCACCGTGCGCAACGTCGGCTACCGGTTCGTCCCCGACCACCGGCCGGGCGGCTCGGAGTCAGAGTCCCCGGAGCCGGTCCGTTCCTGAGCCGCGACGCGCGCGAGCGGCGTGGAACGTCCCAAACCTCCCCGCGCGCGCCGTTCACGGACCGGCTAGGGTGGCCGGCGTGGGCGAGCATGACGTGCGCGAGGTGGTCGCCGCGGACGGACTGACCGGGCCGCTGGTCGAGCAGGTCCTCGCGCTGGCGGAGGACGCCGCCCGGCACGACGGGGTGGCGCCGCTGTCGGAGCAGACGCTGCTGACCCTGCGAGCCGGGCGTTCCCATGCGCTGGTCCGGCTGGCGGGCCGGGACGTGGCCGGCTACGCGCACCTGGACCCCGCCCCGGACGACGGGGACGCCTCCGGGGAACTGGTCGTCCATCCCCGGCATCGCCGCCGCGGGCACGGCCGGGCGCTGCTGCGGGCGCTGCTGCGGGAGGCCGGCGGCCCGCTGCGGGTGTGGGCGCACGGGGACCTCCCCGCCGCCGCCGCGCTGGCCCGCGCGGAGGGCCTGACCAGGGTGCGGGTCCTGCTGCAGATGCGGCGGCCCTTCGACGGCGCTCCGCTGCCCGAGGCGACGATCCCCGACGGGGTGCGGATCCGCACCTTCCGGGTCGGCCGGGACGAGGAGGCCTGGCTGCGCGTGAACGGGCGCGCCTTCGCCGACCATCCCGAGCAGGGCGCCTGGACGATCGAGGACGTGCGCGCCCGCCAGGCCGAGCCGTGGTTCGACCCCGAGGGGCTGTTCCTGGCCGAACGGGACGGCCGGGTGATCGGCTTCCACTGGACCAAGGTGCACCCCGACCCGATCGGCGAGGTGTACGTGGTGGGCGTGGACCCCGACGCCCAAGGGCTGGGGCTGGGCCGCACGCTCACCCTGATCGGCCTGCACCACCTGCGGGAGCGCGGTCTCCCCGCGGTGATGCTGTACGTGGACGAGGCCAACCGCCCGGCGGTGCGGCTGTATGAGTCGCTGGGCTTCACCCGCTGCGCCGTCGACGTCATGTACGGCACCGGCTGACCGGCGCCGCCGCCCCGACGAGCCGCGCCCCGCCGCCCTCCGCCTCCTCACCGTCCGCCCCGTACGACCGCGCCTCGACGCCCCGGCCTCGACGCTCGGGCCTGGGCGCCGCCGTCAGCGCATTCCCCACCGAGCCGGCACGCTTCGGCGCCCGGATCTCCGCGCCGCCTCAGGGGAGCCCTCTCCGCGCGGCCGCGCGTCGGCGACCGGCGGCGCCCCGTTCGGGCCGGAGGTCCGCCCCGCGCGCCGGCGGCGGATCCGCGCCTCCTCCGTCGCCGGCGACCCCCGCGCACCAGCGCGTTCACCGAACATCCACCCAAAGTCGCCACAACCTTCCCGGCACCGCCCATTTCAGTTCACTCCTCGTTCACCTGGATCAGGGCGCCCATACACCTGCTCTGCCTAGCGTCGCCTGCGACGGTGATCCCAACGCCTCCAACGACCACGGGGACTCACCGCACGACGACCCAGAGGAGAATCCCCGGTGAAGAACGGTTCTCGGCTCGCCGCGCTCGGCGGCGTGTTCGTCGCGGGCGCGCTCGCACTGTCCGCGTGCGGCTCCGACGACAACACGGGCGGCTCCAGCGCCGCGAACGCCCCCGGCGACGTGAACTGCGTCAGGGGCACGGTGAACGCGGCCGGCTCCAGCGCCCAGAAGAACGCCATCGAGGAGTGGAAGAAGCTGTACGCGCAGGCCTGCGCGGGCGCCACCCTCAACTACAACCCGACCGGCTCGGGCGCCGGCATCCAGGCGTTCACCGCCGGGCAGGTGGCCTTCGCCGGCTCGGACTCCACGATGGACGAGCAGGAGGCCGCCCAGGCGCGGCAGCGCTGCCAGGGCAACCCGGCCTGGCACCTGCCCATGGTGGTCGGCCCGGTCGCGGTGATCTACAACCTGCCGGGCGTCGACGGCCTGCAGCTCAAGCCCGCCACGCTGGCCGCGATCTTCGCCGGCGAGATCACCAAGTGGAACGACCCGAAGATCGCCGCCGACAACCCCGACGCGAACCTGCCGAACACCGACATCAAGCCCATCCACCGTGCCGATGAATCCGGCACGACCGAGAACTTCACCGAGTACCTCCACTCCGTCGCCCGGGACGAGTGGAAGTGGGAGCCCGCGAAGAAGTGGCCGACCGAGGCCGGCGGCCAGGGCGCGACCAAGTCCGACGGCGTGGTGACGGTCCTCAAGCAGACCCAGGGCGGCATCTCCTACGTGGAGATGTCCTACGCCACGAAGAACGACCTGCAGACCGCCAAGATCGCCAACGGCTCGGGTGAGTTCGTCGAGGTCTCCGAGCAGAGCGTGGGCAACGCCCTGGACACCGCCAAGCAGGTCGGCCAGGGCAACGACCTGGCGCTGGAGCTGGACTACAACACCAAGAGCGGTTACCCGATCTTCCTGGTCACCTACGAGATCGTGTGCTCCAAGGGCCTGCCGGCCGAGCAGGCCGAGTTCGTCAAGGCCTTCCTGACGTACACCGCCGGCGAGGACGGCCAGAAGGTGCTGAGCGACGTCGGCTACGCGCCGCTGTCCCCGGCCCTGGCCGGCAAGGTCCGCGCCGCCGTCGAGGCGCTGTCCTGACCACCGACGATCCCATCCCGATCAGCCCCGTCACCGGCCGCACCCCCGGTGGCGGGGCCGTCGTGGGTTCCGCACCGGCTCCGGAGAAGGAGATGAACACGTGACCAGCGAGATCGACATAGGCTCCCGGGCGGGCTTCGCCCGAGACGACGGCGTCGCCGGGCCCCCGCGGAGCACCGGCCGGCTCGGAGACCGGCTCTTCGCGCTGGCCGCCCAGGGCTCGGGCGTCCTGCTGCTGGCCGTCATGGTCGCCATCGGGGTGTTCCTGATCTGGAAGGCCGTCCCCGCGCTGCAGGCCAACGAGGCCGACTTCCTGACCGAGCAGGAGTGGAACCCGAACGCGAACCCGCCGGTGTTCGGCATCGCCCAGCTGGCGTTCGGGACCGTGATGTCGTCGTTCCTGGCGCTGGTGATGGCCACGCCGGTGGCGATCGGGATCGCGTTGTTCATCTCCTTCTACGCGCCCCGCCGGCTGGCCGCCGGGCTCGGCTATCTGGTCGATCTGCTGGCCGCGGTGCCCAGCATCGTCTACGGCCTGTGGGGCCTGCACTACTTCAACACCACGATGGACGACGTCGGCCGGTTCCTGAACGCCTACTTCGGCTGGATCCCGCTGTTCGGCGGGGACAGCGTGGGCGGCCGGTCGCTGCTCACCGCCTCGGTGATCTTGGCGATCATGATCCTGCCGATCATCTCCTCGATCACCCGCGAGGTGTTCCTGCAGGTTCCCGGCTCCCATGTGGAGGCGGCCCTGGCGCTGGGCGCCACCCGCTGGGAGGTCATCAAGCTGGCGGTGCTGCCGTTCGGCCGCTCCGGCATGATCAGCGCCGCGATGCTGGGGCTGGGCCGGGCGCTGGGCGAGACCATCGCGGTCGCCATGGTGCTGTCCACCGCGTCCGGGATCAGCATCCACATCCTCGCCGACGGCGGGAACACCATCGCCGCCAACATCGCCAACAGCTTCGCCGAGGCCACCGAGACCGGCCGGGGCGCCCTGATCGCCTCCGGCCTGGTGCTGTTCGTGATCACCCTGATCGTCAACATGACCGCCCGGCTGATCGTGGCCCGTCGGAAGGAGTTCGCATGAGCGTCATGACCGGCGAACGCGGCGAGGCGCCGACCGGCGGCGGCACCCTGCCGGAGATCTCCTTCCGCCGACGGGCGGCCGACAAGGTCGTGCAGGCGCTGGTCTACGCGGCGTTCGTGCTCGCGATCGTGCCGCTGGTGTCGGTGCTGTGGATGGTGATCGGCCGCGGCCTGGAGCGGCTGGACCCGACCTTCCTGACGCACTCGATGAACGGGCTGTCCAGCGGCGACGAGGGCGGCGGCGCCAACCACGCCATCGTCGGCACGCTGGAGCAGGTCGGGCTGACCTCGGCGATGGCGGTGCCGCTGGGCGTCCTGACCGCCGTCTATCTGGTCGAGTACGGCCGGGGCCGGCGGCTGGCCAAGGTCATCACCTTCGTCGTGGACGTGATGACCGGCATTCCCTCGATCGTGGCGGGCCTGTTCGTGCTGGCGTTCTGGCTGCTGGCGCTGGGTTTCGACTACTCCGGCTTCGCCGGGTCGCTGGCGCTGGCCATCTTGATGCTGCCGACCGTCGTGCGGGCCACCGAGGAGATGCTCCTGCTGGTCCCGGGCGACCTGCGGGAGGCGGCGTACGCGCTGGGCGTGCCGCGGTGGCGGACCGTCTGCTTCGTGGTGCTGCCGACCGCGCTGCCCGGCATCGTCACCGGGGTGATGCTGGCGGTGGCGCGGGTGATGGGCGAGACCGCCCCGCTGCTGCTGCTGATCTTCATCACCGACGCGATCAACGCCAACCCCTTCTCCGGACCGCAGGGCTCGCTGCCGACGTTCATCTGGTACCAGGCCGGCGACCCCAACCCGCAGGCCGTCGAGCGGGCCTGGGCCGCCGCGCTCACCCTGATCCTGATCATCATGCTGCTCAACCTGGGTGCACGGCTGCTGTCCCGGCTCCGCAAGCCCGTGTCCCGATAGGAGTCGACCTCATGGCCAAGCGCATCGAAGTCTCCGGGCTGAACGCCTACTACGGCCGGGTCCGCGCCATCGAGGACATCTCGATGACGATCGAGCCCCGGTCCGTCACCGCGTTCATCGGCCCCTCCGGCTGCGGCAAGTCCACGTTCCTGCGCACCCTCAACCGGATGCACGAGGTGATCCCGGGCGCCCGCGTCGAGGGCAAGGTGCTGCTGGACGACGAGGACCTGTACGGGCCGGGCGTGGACCCGGTGGCGGTCCGCCGGGTGGTGGGCATGGTCTTCCAGCGGCCCAACCCGTTCCCCACCATGTCGATCTACGACAACGTGGCCGCCGGGCTGAAGCTGAACGGCGTCCGCCGCAAGTCCCTGCTCGATGAGATCGTGGAGCGGTCGCTGCGAGGGGCCAACCTGTGGGACGAGGTCAAGGACCGGCTCCACCGCCCGGGCGCCGGCCTGTCCGGCGGCCAGCAGCAGCGGCTGTGCATCGCCCGCGCCATCGCGGTCGAGCCCCAGGTCCTGTTGATGGACGAGCCCTGCTCGGCGCTGGACCCGATCTCGACGCTGGCGATCGAGGACCTGATCGCCGAGCTGAAGAGCCGGTACACCATCGTGATCGTGACCCACAACATGCAGCAGGCCGCCCGGGTCAGCGACCGCACCGCGTTCTTCAACATCGCCGGCACCGGCGAGCCGGGCCGGCTGATCGAGATCGACGACACCGGCAAGATCTTCACCAACCCCTCCCAGAAGGCCACCGAGGACTACATCACCGGCCGGTTCGGCTGATCCGCGCCCTCGGGCCGCGGGAGGCCGGGTCGCCCGCCGGGAGCCGTCCGCCGGCGGGCGACCCGGCGGACGTGACCGCATCGCCGCGGAAACCGGGCCCGCCCGCGGCGGTGCGCCGGCCGGCGGGTCCGCCGGACGCGAAGGCGCCGGGCGCCCCGAGTGCGGGCGCCCGGCGCTCTTCGGGCTCGAAGGAGGCCTCGTGCGGGCCCGGCGGAGCCTCAGGCCCCGAACAGGTGGACGACCCAGTAGATGACGGCGGCGACCGTCGCGGCCATGGGCATGGTGAGGATCCAGGCCACCACGATGTTGCCGGCCACGCCCCAGCGGACCGCCGAGAGGCGCTTGGTGGCGCCGACGCCCATGATGCAGGACGTGATCGTGTGGGTGGTCGAGATTGGAGCGTGCCAGACGTACGCGGTCAGGTAGAGGATGGACGACGCCGTCGCTTCGGCGGCGAACCCCTTGGGCGGGTCCAGTTCGATCACCCGGCGGCCCAGGGTGCGCATGATCCGCCAGCCGCCGGCGTAGGTGCCGGCCGCCAGCGCGCCGGCGCAGGCCAGCACCACCCACAGCGGCACGCCCTCACCGTCCGAATGGCCGGTGGTGACCAGGGCCAGCACGATGATGCCCATGGTCTTCTGGGCGTCCTGCAGGCCGTGGCCGAGCGCCATCGACGCCGCCGACAGCGACTGGGCGATCCGGAATCGGCGGCCCACCCGGCCCGGATGCGCCCGGCGGAAGATCCACAAGATGGCCACCATCACCAGGTACGCCAGGCAGAAGCCGACGACCGGAGAGACCACCATCGGGACGGCGACCTTCTCCACCACCGTGCCCCAGCTCACCGAGGACGCCGAGACCAGGCCGGCGCCCACCACCCCGCCGATCAGGGCGTGCGAGGACGAGGACGGCAGCCCGAAGTACCAGGTGATCATGTTCCAGGTGATGGCGCCGAGCACTCCCGCGGCCACCACGGTCAGCCCGTGCAGCCCGGCCGGCGGCGTGATCACCTCGCTGACGGTCTTGGCGACCTCCACCCCCAGCAGCGCGCCCAGCAGGTTCATCACCGCGGCCATCAGCAGCGCCGCGCGTGGGGTGAGCGCCCGGGTGGACACCGAGGTCGCGATGGCGTTGGCGGCGTCGTGGAAGCCGTTGGTGTAGTCGAAGCCCAGCGCGATCACGACGACCAGCACCAGCACGGCCGTCTGATGATCGGCCCGCAGCCCCAGCGCCCCGGCGGCCACCACCGCCACGACCAGGGCCAGCAGCCCCAGCCATGCCTTCCGGGAGACCCGGGACGCCTGCTCGCTCAGCGACGGCGGTTCCGATGTCGTGCTCGGCGGCGTCGGGGTCAGCACCGCGCCGTGCCCCCCACGCGCCCCCTCGCGCGGCTCTTCACGTGGCTCCTCGCGTGCGCTCACCTCGCGTGCGCTCACAGCCGCGCCTCCCGGGTCGCGGTACGGCCCGTCCGACATGCGGCCGTCATGATTCCTTGACCGCGATCGCCTCGACGGTGTTGGCCACGTGCTCGAACGCGTCCGCAGCCCCCTCCAGCCGGTCGATCACGTCCTTGAGCTTCATCACCGTCAGCGCGTCGTAGTCGCCGCCGAACAGGCGCGCCAGAAGCCGCCGGTAGATCTGGTCCCCCTGGTTCTCCAGGCGGTTGATCTCGATCCAGTACTCGTTCAGCTCCTTCATGGACCGCAGCCGGGGCATCGCCTCGGCGGTCAGCTCGGCGGCCCGTTCGAGGACCTCCACCTGCTGCACGACCTCCCTGGGGAGCTGCTCGATCTTGTACAGCACGACGAGGTCGGCGGCCTCCTCCATCTCGTCCATCACGTCGTCGAGGCGGACGGCCAGAGCATGGATGTCCTCCCGGTCGAACGGGGTGATGAAGGTTTCGTTCAACCGGTGCACGATCGCGTGAGTCGCCTCGTCACACGCGTGCTCGCACGCGCGCAGCTTCTCCGCGATGGCCTCCCGATCGCTGCCGTCGCTGATGAGCTCCACGAGCAGCCTGACCCCCGTGACCAGGTTGTTCGCGGAGTTCGCGAACATGTCGTAGAAGCTGTCCTCACGCGGCGTGAGACGCAGTCGCACGTCATACTCCTGAAGTGCCGGAACGATCCGCAGAGATCGTAGGCGTTGCCAGCCTGAAAAAGAACCTTCCCCCCTTGTTCTCCCGGCTGTCCCCAACCCCTCCCTCAAAGGGTTGCCCCCGTCCACAACAGGCACACGTCGACATCCGAGACGGCCGGAAGTGCCTGCGGCAAGGGCGGTAGGTCACCAGACAGGTCCTTTGCCCACAGACCGGTCCAACCATCCCAGATCATGATCGTGTGGGCGTTCGGCGAAGAAGCGTGAGATTGCTTACAAAATGCCGCCCATACCGGGGCGGCGCCGTCGATCGGATACCGAACGGCCGGGGCGCCGCCCAGGCTCTGGGCGGCGCCCCGGCCGTTCGGGGACGATCCACTGCACTACTGTGACGTCAGCTCACGACGACCGGTCCCGTCCTGCGAACGGACTCCGAGCACCATGTCGATCTCGTCGGTGGTCAGCGGCCGCTCCGCCGCCGCCACCGCGCTCAGGATCTCGGAGTACAGCTCGATCTCCTCCAGCGCGACACGGTCGTGGACGCGCAGGTCGATCCGCTGGGGCATCGCGTCCACCTCCCTGGGGCGTCCCCGCGTGCGCGGGGAGTTGAGCTCGTCGTTCCCACACCCACCAATGAGGCTACGCGGGAAGAGCGGGACGACACATGACCCAAGAGGACCATTCGGTGGCCACCCGTACGAGGGGTGCGCACCACCGCGGACGGGTGGTGCCGGACCCCCCGATCGGGCCTACTGCTCCGGCCGGAAGTCGCCCATGACCTGCTCCAGCGGGGACTCGGGCAGGTCGCGGGCGGTGAGCCGGGCCACCGTGGCGGCGTTGACGTCGGCCCCGGCCAGCCGGGCCGCCTGGCGCGCCACGGTCTGCTCGAAGAGCTGACGCGCCGTCCGGGCGTAGGCGAAGTCGGGGCTCTCGCGCATCCGGGCGAACCGCGCCAGCAGCTCGACCCGCAGCTCCTCGTCCAGCAGATACAGGTCGCGTTCGGCGTAGCTCTGGAACAGCTGGACCAGCTGCCGGTCGTCCAGCCCGACGAACTCCAGGGTGCGGCCGAACCGCGCCTTGAACGCCGGGTTCCCGGCCAGGAAGCCCTCCATCTCCGCGGCCCGGTCGGTGCAGATCATCAGGAACCGGTCGGCGCGCTCGTCCAGGTGCCGCAGCAGCTCGTGCACCACCCGGGGGGTGCGGTCCAGCCGGGAGGCCTCCTGGATGAGCAGCACCCCGCCCATCGCCTGGTCGACCATCCCGGCCACCCGGGTCTCGGTGTCGAGGGCGTCCCGGCCCGTCAGGTGCACCGGACGACAGGCCACCACATGACCGGAGTCCAGCAGACCGAGCGCCGCGTAGATGCCGCCCACCAGCCCGGCCACCGTGCTCTTGCCGGTGCCGGGCGGGCCGAGGAACAGCAGATGGCGGTCCTGCCGGCGGGTGGGGACGCCGTGCCGGGCCCGCTCGGCCTCGACCTCGGCGTCGGCGACCAGCTCCTCGACGGCGGCCTTCACCTCCTCCAGCCCCATCAGGGCGTCCAGCTGGGCGAGGTAGCCGTCGATGTCGCCGGGCGGACGCAGCGCCGGCTCGATGGCCTCGGCGACGCCGGAGAAGTCCTGAGCGGCCAGCACCAGCCGGTGCTGCGCGGCGCCGGCCCGGTCCAGGTGCCGCTGGCAGGCCTGGTCCAGATACGCCTCCACCAGGCGGGCGTTGACCAGGTCGCCCGGCCCGCGCAACCGCTCCAGATCCCGCTCCGCGACCTCCAGCGCGTCGGGCCCCAACGTGACCCGGCGCTCCTCGGCCAGCACGTACAGCAGGGTCATCCGGTTCTCCACCCGGCCGAAGTCCGGCAGCCGGTAGGTCCGGAAGACCTCCACCAGCGCGGGGTGGTCCTGCTGCAGACGCTTGAAGTGGCGCGGCTCGCAGGTGGCGATCAGCGTGGTCCGCCCGGGGCGGCTGCGCACCGAGCGCACCACCCGGATCATGGCCTCGGGGTCGGCGGCCTCCAGCAGCGCGGCGTCGAGCCGTTCGAACAGCAGGGTCGGGCCGCCCGGCTCCAGCACCGCGGCCAGCTGCTCGGGGGAGGCGCCGCGCACGTCGGCGGCGTCGGCGGTGCGGATCGCGGCGTCTCCGATCCCGGCCTCGGCCAAGGCGAGCGCGATCATCCGGGCCAGCCGGCGCTGTCCGGTGTGCGGGCTGCCGACCAGCAGGATGCTGGGCGGGGCGCCCTCCGCCGGCCGTCCGTCGACGCGGGTCGCCTCCATGTCCGGGGCGGGCCCCGCCGGCCGGCCGTCCACGCGGGTCGCCTCCATGTCCCACGCGGCCCCCGCCGACCAGGCCGGGTGGTCGCGCACCTCGTCGAGCAGAACGTTGACGTCCTCCTCGCCGGACACGAAGGCGATGCCGTAGCGCTCCACGACCCGGCGCCGGTCCGTCCGGTTCTCCGGCGGGTCGATCTGGTCGACCGGCCGGGCGGGCATCGGCGGCGCCTCGTTGAGGAACTCGAAGTCCCCGATCATCGTCTCGGACATGATCCGGGNGAACTCGAAGTCCCCGATCATCGTCTCGGACATGATCCGGGTCCCCGAGCCGACCTCGCCGGAGTCGGGCGCCGCCGGCGGGGACTCGGCGGCCTCGGCGTCGGCGATGTCCTCCGGCCGCAGGATCTTGGTGCGCGGCGGTTGCGCGGCGGCCGCTCCCGCGGGAGCCGCTCCCCCTCCGTCCTCGACCCTGGTGGCCAGGGGGTCGGCGTTCGGCGGGACGTTCACCGGGCCGCCCGGCGCCTCGGGCTGCGGCCCGGGCGCCGCCATGGGCGAGGCGGCGGGAGCGTCCGGTCCCGGCTGCGGGCCGGGCGCGGGCATGCCCGGCTGCGGGCCGGGCGCCCCCACGGGCGCTCCGCCCGGCTGTCCGGGCTGCTGGAACCCCTGGTCGGCGGGCGGGGGCGGCGGGGCCTGGTTCTGCTGCTGCGCCTGCTGCTCCCACTGCTGCTGCTGCGGGGGAGTGGAGGGCGCGAAGCCCAGCTGGGTGTAGGGGACGACGAACCCGTCGCCCTGCTCCTCCTCGCCGTTCTCGGTGCCCGGCAGCGGATCCGGCGGGGCGATCTGCCCGGGACCGCCGGGCGCGCCGCCGGGACCGAACGGCTGCGCCGGGGCGGCGGCGCCGGGAACGCCCGGCGATCCGAACGCCTGTCCCGCGTCCGCCGGGCCCGGGCCGGCGGGAGAGGCGGCGGGCGGCTCGGGGGCGGGCTCCGGCTGGGCGGGGGCCTGCACGAACGGGTGGCCCGGGTCGGGCTGGTGCCCGGAGCCGCCGGGGGCCGCGGAGCCGCCGGGGGCGACGACGCCTCCCGGGGCGGCCCCGGGGAACCCGGGGGCGGGCAGCCCCGGCTGGCCCGGGGTCTGCAGCGACGGCGCCGCCCCCGGCGGCGGGGTCATCGGGGCGGCCGTGCTCGCGGCGCGCGCCCGCGTGGTGCCGATGATCTCGGCCAGGATCGCGGTGGGCACCGGGAATCCGCGGGGCCGGGCGGGGATGCCCGCCAGCCGGCACCAGGCCAGGTCGGCGGCGTAGGCGGCGGCCAGCAGCGGCTCGGCGCCGTCGGAGGAGGCGCCCTTGAGGTTGCCGTGCAGCGGCTCGGGCAGCCGGGCGTTCTGCGGCCACAGGCGGCGCAGCGGGTGCCCCGGCTGGGTCTGCACGGCCTGGATGGTGTAGCGGATCTCCGGGTCCAGCCACGGCACGACCCTGCCCGCGACGTCCTGCCGCACCTTGGCCAGGTCGGCGGCGATCAGCGCGGCGGCCACCAGCCGCGGCTCGATGTAGCCGGGATCGGCGGGGTCCCCGGCGATGGGGACGACCGCCTCGGCCAGCTCGTAGAAGGCGTGCCGGACGTTGTCGCCCGGGGAGCTCTCGGCGCGCAGCGCGGGCGCCAGGTTCGGCGGGCAGCGGGTCAGCCACTGCTGGACGATGGCCTGGTCGCCGTAGGAGAGGGCGCCGTAGTCGACCTGCGGGTTGGCCAGCGTGGTGCCCACGATCGCCATCAGCGCGTCGGCGCGGGCCTGGAACCTGGGGTCGTCGCGCAGCACGCTGGCCGTCGCCCACATGGTCCGCAGCACCGACACCGCCGCGTCCACCCGCCCGGCGCGCAGGCGCTCGGAGTACAGGGCGACCACCGCCTCCAGCGGCGGCGGGGTGAGCCAGCGCGGCCCGTCCACGGTCGGCAGCGGCTTGACCCGGTACGGCGACCACAGCTCCAGCAGCTGCGCGTCGAGCTTGGAGTCGAAGACCGGGGCGACCGCGCACCACAGCATCACGCCCCAGGTGACCGCGACCGTGCCGGGAGTCTCCTGGGTGAACAGCGACCACCAGTGCGGGTAGTCGGCGGCGGGCAGCGCCGCGGCCTGCTCGATGGTGGCCCGCATCCGCGCGGTCACGTCGGAGGAGAGGGAGCGGCCCACGAACGGCAGCGGGGCGGGCGCCCGGTAGGCGAAGTCGGGCCCGGCGGGCAGCACGTGCGGCGGCAGCTCGGGGGGCCGCCCGGCGTGCTGGGCGGGCCGCGCCGACATGCGGGTGGCGGGGGACTGCGGCGGCGGGCACAGGTACCACTGGCCGTCGGACGGGTGCCTCCGGTACCAGCGGGCCCACGCCCCGAACACCCACCACGTGCCGTCGGGCAGCACGAGCATGCGCCCCGCGATCGCATGCTGCCGCTGCTGCGGCGGCGCCGACGGCCACCACCCGGCGGACACCATCGATCTCGTGTCGCGCTCAGCCGCCGTGAACGGGTCCTGCCCCATCGGAGGTGCCGCCAGACCCTGCCCCATCGGGGGCGGAGCCCCGTATCCCGGTCCCCACACCACGTGGTCATGGTAGTTCCGCCGCGTCCCGGGCACCGCCGCATATCACCGCGGAGTGTCCGGCGCCGGTCACAGCGCCGTGAAAGGGACGGCCGCCCGGCCGCCGTCCCCTCGCCGGCCGATCGACGGTCAGCCTGCGGAGTCCCAGGACGCGGAGGTGCGGTGATGCTCCGCCTTGCGGACGTAGACCTGCCAGGTGTGCTCCAGCACCAGGCGGTCGTCGTCGTTCAGCTCCCGCACGACCCTGCCGGGGACGCCGGCGACCAGCACCCCGGAGGGGATCTGCTTGCCGGGCGGGACCAGCGCGCCCGCCGCGACCAGGGTGCCCGCGCCGATCCGGGCGCCGTTCAGCACGATCGCGCCGATGCCGATCAGCGAGCCGGTCTCCACATGGGCGCCGTGCACCATCGCCTTGTGCCCCAGGCTGACGCGGTCCTCCAGGATCGCCGGCATCCCGGGGTCGGCGTGCAGGCAGCACAGGTCCTGGATGTTGCACTCGTCGCCGACGATGATCTGCTCGTCGTCGCCGCGCAGCACGGACCCGTACCAGACGTTGGCGGACCGGCCCAGCGTCACCTTGCCGACGACCACCGCGCCGGGGGCGATCCAGGCCTGGGGGTGGATGTTCGGCTTGTCGGAGCCCAGCGACCCCACGTAGCTCATCTGACTCATGACGGCGATCGTAGGGAAGGGCCGCGTCGCCTCCTCGCCCGAGCCCCTGTCGCCCATGACCGCACCGGGCGTCCGGCCGTCACGCTCCGAGACGAAGAAATCGCAGCGAGAACGGGCATTCCGGTTGCGCAGGCGGGGCGGTCGGGGCGAGAGTCGACTCTTGACATCTGTGTGCTACTACAGAGGTTCCCGAGCGGGTTCCACCCCGCCCGCCGACCGTCGACTCCGACCCCCTTGACGGGGCATGCCCCGCCAACGACCCCCTTAGGCCCATGAGCAACGAAGCAGAAATCCTGCCGAACCTCCTCCAGCAGGACGAGGAGTTCGAGATCGTGATGCGCGGCTACAACCGCCGTCAGGTGGAGGACCGCCTGCGCGATCTCAAGACCAAGTACCAGAACCAGATCCGCGACCTGGAGGCCAGGCTGGCCCGCGCGCTCGACGACGTCGAGCGGACCCGGCGGGAGATGGCCGAGCTGCGCGAGGCCCGCAAGCCCACCGGCGACGACCTGAGCGAGCGGCTCCGGCAGATCATCAACCTGGCCGAGGAAGAGGCGCGCGACAAGGTGGCCGAGGCCGAGGCCCAGGGCGAGCAGATCCGCAAGGACGCCGAGGCCGAGTCGCAGCGGATCATCGACGAGGCCCGCGAGGCGGCCTCCCGGGACGTGGCCGAGGCCAAGGAGAAGGCCGGGCAGGTGCTGAACACCGCCAAGCAGGAGGCCGAGGCCATCCTGGCGGCGGCCAAGGCCGAGGCCGAGCAGACCGTCTCCACCGCCCGGCTGGAGGCCGAGCGCACGCTGACCACGGCCGAGCGCCGGGCCAGCGTGATCAACGAGGACGCCACCCAGCGGCTGGACAAGCTGACCCGCACGCACACCCAGGCGCTGCAGCGGCTCACCGAGATCCACGAGACGCTGGCCGGCCTGCTGCGCGCCGAGAACGAGGCGGGCCCGCTGGAGAAGATGGTCGACGACGCGGTGAGCCGGACCGCCGGCTCGCGCAAGCAGTCCGCCAAGGCCGCCCAGCCCGCCAAGCTCGCCAAGCCCGCTCCGTCGGCTCAGCCGGCGCAGCCGGCCAAGGCCGCCCAGCCGGCGCAGCCGGCGCCCGCCGAGTCGGAGCAGGCTCCGGCGCCCAAGCACGCCGTGGCCGCGCCGCCCGCGCCCGCCGAGCCCGCACCGACCAAGCCGGACCTGGCTCCGGCGCCGGAGCCCGCGCCCACGGTGCCGCCGCCGGCCAACGCGCTGGACGACAAGATCGTCCTGGACGACCTCAACGAGCTGGAGGGTCCTCGGCCGCTGCCCGGTCAGGCGCCGTCCGCCCCGACGGCCGACGCCTGACGCCGGGCCGCCGGTCGGACCGGGAGTCGGGGGTTGTGACCGGATGCGCCGCCGTGCGCACGGCGGCGCATCCGGTCGGCTGCGGTCGACGGTGTCCGGGCCCGCAGGGTCCGCGGCGCCCCGTGCGGGCCCGGTCCCGCAGGGCGGGGCCCGGCGGTCGGGCCTCCTCGCGGCCCGACCGGGCGCCGCGGGCGGGGGTCGTGATCCGGGGCCGTGACGCCGGGGACCCGGCGCCGGCGGAAGGTCAATAGGCTTTGACCGTGACCGACAGCAAGGGCCGTGGCGCGGTGCGGCCGATCCGCACGTTGGGCGATCCGGTGCTGCGCACCTCCTGTGATCCGGTGCGCGAGTTCGACGCCGCCCTCAAGCGCCTCATCGACGACATGTTCGCCAGCATGTACGCCGCCGAGGGCGTGGGGCTGGCCGCCAACCAGATCGGCGTGTCCCGCCAGGTGTTCGTCTACGACTGCGAGGACGACGACGGCCGCCGCCACGTGGGCCATGTGGTGAACCCCGTCCTGGTCGTCGAGGACGGCGAGATCATCACCGACAACGAGGGCTGCCTGTCCGTCCCCGGGCTGCACTTCCCCACTCCCCGGTACGCGCACGCGGTGGTGGAGGGCGTCGACTACAAGGGCTCTCCCGTGCGCGTGGAGGGCACCGGCTACTTCGCCCGCTGCCTGCAGCACGAGAGCTATCACCTGCGCGGCGGTCTGTACATCGACGTGCTCAAGGGCGAGACCCGCCGCGAGGCCATGCGGGCCATCCGTTCGCTCCAGTGACGAGGGGGCGGCCGCCGGGCCGTCCTTCGGTCGAGGGGGCGCCCGCTCCGCCCGGCGCCGGGCTCAGTACCAGCGCGCGGAGCGGGAGCGCTTGAGTTCGCCGCGGTGCCGTTTGTCCTTGAGGCGGCGTTCGTGGACGCGGCGGCTGGGTTTGGTGGGGCGGCGCGGTTTGGGGGGCGGGGCGGTGGCCTCGTGCAGGAGCATGGCCAGCCGCCGGCGGGCGGCCTCGCGGTTGCGCTGCTGGGAGCGGTGCTCCTCGGCGCGGATGGTCAGCACGCCGCCGCTGATGCGGTTGGCCAGCCGTTCCAGGACCCGGCGCCGATAGGGCTCGGGCAACGACGGAGAGCCGGCGACGTCGAAGGAGAGCTCGACGGCGGTGGCGCTGGTGTTGACGTGCTGCCCACCGGGTCCCGAGGAACGGGAGAAACGCCAGCGCAGCTCGGTCTCGGGGATGACGACCGAGCCTCGCACGCGGACGACGGTGGGCATGCGCCCGATTATCTCCCCTCGTCGTGGTCCATGTCGTTCGATTTTCGTCAGTGCGCACTGGCGAGCGAAGAAAGTGGTTACTTACACTCGTGCCATGAGCGACGGGCTGTTCACGGACGACGACATCATCCGCACGGTCACCAAAGAGGGGCTGCTGATCGCGGCGGGCGGGGCCGCCTCCCTCCTGCAGACCTCCCACCCCAAGGTCGCGCAGGGGGTGCATGACCACAGCTACACGTTCGACGACCCGATGACCCGGCTGCGCAACACCATGGGATGGGTCTACATGGTGGCGTTCGGCAGCCGTGAGGAGGCCGAGCGGATCAGCGCCATCGTCACCCGGATGCACGACCGGGTGGTCGGGCCCGGCTACCACGCCAACGACCCCGAGCTGCAGGTCTGGGTGGCCGCCACGCTGTTCGCGGTCGCCGCGCAGACCTACCAGATCCTGTTCCGGCGCCGGTTCACCGAGGAGGAGCTGGAGGAGTACTACCAGCAGGCCAAGATCTACGCGACGATCCTCGGCTGCCCCGAGGAGCGGATGCCGGCCACCTACCGGGACTTCCGCGAGTACTACGCCCACATGGTCAACACCCTGAAGATCAGCGACGCGTCCCGGCACATCGCCGACGGAGTGCTGCACCCCACCAGGCTGCCGTGGTTCATGCGGCCTTCGATGATCGTGATCCGGCTCATCACCCACGGCCTGATGCCGCCGCCGATCCGCGAGCAGTACGGCTGGAAGTACGGCAGGCTCCGCGAGCTCCAGTTCCACCTGCTGATGATGACGCTGTCGCTGATCTACCCGCGGCTGCCGGAACGGATCCGCACCCTGCCGCGGGAGATCTACATGCACCAGACCCGCAAGATGCTGCGGAGGCTGGCCGAGAAGGAGAACAAGCCCCGACTGAAGATCAAGGCCGACGCGGCCTGACCGCACGGGGCGTTCACCGCCGGCCGTCCGGGGTGCGGGGATCGGTCGACGGGCCGGGATCGTCCGCCGGAGAGGGGCCGTGCGGCGGGCGGGGGGCGGTCGACGGAGGGGCCCGATCCGCCTCCGGCACGGGCGGCGGATCGTCCGGCTGCACGCCCTCCTCCCACAGGGGCAGGATCACCCGGAAGGCGGCGCCCCGGCCCGGGGCGGTCTCCAGCTGGACGACGCCGTTGTGCGCGGCCACCAGGGCGGCGACGATGGCCAGCCCCAGCCCCGTGCCGCCGTCCTGCCGGCTGCGGGACTCCTCGGCCCGGTAGAAGCGTTCGAAGACCCGATGGGCCTGCTCGCGGGTGAGGCCCGGCCCGGTGTCGATGACCTCGCAGACCACGGCGGGCGTGCCGGGCGGGGCGCCGCGGGCGTGCAGCTCGTGCCGCTCGGCGGAGGTCCCGGGGCGCAGCCGCACCTCCACCGGGGTGCCGGCGGGGGTGTGCGTGACGGCGTTCTTGAGCAGGTTGCCCAGGATCTGGCGGAGCCGCGGCTCGTCCCCCATCACCTGGTAGGCCATGCCGCCCTCGACGGACAGCTCGACGGTGCGGTCGGGGGCGACCGCGCGGATCTCCTGGACGGACTCGGCGGCCACGGCCAGCAGGTCGACCGGGCTCAGCCGAAGGGGCCGCTGCCGGTCCAGCCGGGCCAGCAGGAGCAGATCCTCCACCAGCAGACCCATCCGGGCGGCGGTGTCCTCGATGCGGCCGAGCAGACGGTCGATCTCCTCGGGGGTGCGGGCGGCGCCCTGCCGGTACAGCTCGGCGAAGCCGCGGATGGCGGTGAGCGGGGTGCGCAGCTCGTGACCGGCGTCGGCGATGAAGCGGCGCATCCGGCGTTCGGACTCGCGGGCGGCGGCCTCGGAGATCTGGCGGGCCCGGAACGCGGCCTCGATCTGGGCGAGCATCCCGTTCAGGGATCTGCTGAGCCGCCCCACCTCGGTGCCCGGCTCGGCGTGCGGGACGCGGCGGGACAGGTCGCCGGCGGCGATGGCCTCGGCGGTCTCCTCGATCGCCTCCAGTGGGCGCAGGCTGGCGCTGACCATCCACACCCCCGCCCCGACCAGCACGAGCAGGACCGTCACCCCCACCACCAGGTCGATGGCGATGAGCCGCCGCACGGTGCGGTCGGCCTCGCCCAGGCTGACGCCCACGACCACGCTGCCGCCGCCCACCACGGGGACCGCCATCACCCGCCAGGAGGGGCCGCCGCCGGTGTCCGAGACGGTGAACGGCTCGTCGTACCGGCCGCCGAGATCCTCGGGAAGGCGCGGGCTCCCGGTGATCCAGGGGGCCTGGGTCTCGGTCCGCACGGTGCCGTCGGGGGCGCGGACCTGCCCGTACATGTCGGCGGGCACCCGCAGCATGATCCGCCCGTCCGGGTCGACCAGCGGCCGGGAGAGCTGGTCGACCAGCCGGGCGGTGGCCTGCCGCAGCTGCTCGTCGGCACGGGCGATCAGATGGCTGCGCAGGACCGACACCCCGGCGACGCCGATCACCGCCAGACCCGCCAGCACCAGCGCCAGCATGGCGGCGATGAGCTTGACCCGCAGCGGAACGCGGGCCGACAGGCGGTGCAGCGCCGCGACGGTCATGACCCCTGGGGCGGGCGGAGCACGTATCCGACCCCGCGCAGGGTGTGGATGAGCCTGGGCTCGGCGTTGTCGACCTTGCGACGCAGCGCCGAGACGTAGGACTCGACGATCCCGGCGTCGCCGCGGAAGTCGTAGTTCCACACGTGGTCGAGGATCTGCGCCTTGGACAGCACCCGTCCGGCGTTGGTCATGAAGTATCGCAGCAGCTTGAACTCGGTCGGCGACAGCGCGATCGGCCGTCCCGCCCGCCACACCTGGTGGCCGTCGTCGTCCAGCTCGATGTCGGCGACCACCAGCCGAGGGGAGGGTGCGGGCCGCTCGCCGCGGGTCCGCCGCAGCACCGCGTGGATGCGGGCGATGACCTCTTCCAGGCTGAACGGCTTGGTGACGTAGTCGTCGCCGCCGATGGTCAGTCCGGTGATGCGGTCCTGCACCGCGTCCCGGGCGGTCAGGAACAGCACCGGCGTCCGGGCGCCGCCCGACCGCAGCCGCCGCACCACGGCGAACCCGTCGAGGTCCGGCAGCATCACGTCCAGCACGATCAGGTCGGGCCGGTGCCGCAGCGCGGCCTCCACCGCGGCGGTGCCGTTGGTGGCGGTGACCACGTCGAACCCGGCGAAGCGCAGGCTGCCCGCCAGCAGTTCGAGGATGTTGGCGTCGTCCTCGACCACCAGCAGGCGGGCCGCCGGCGCGGCGCGCTCGTTCACGAGACCACTCTCCCCTTGTCCATCATGCCCAGGCTGGCCGGCGAACCTGAACGCATCCTGAAAGCCCGCCGAAAGCCCGCTGAGGGCGGTGAAGCGGGCGCGGGGCGGGGCGGGGAGGGCGTGAGAGCGGGCGCGGAGCACGCCCGGGACGGGCCGCGGGAGGAGCCGCGGACGGGGGCGGATGGGGCGGGCGCGGAACGGGCCCGGGAGGAGCACGTGAGGAGCGCAGAACGCCCCGGCCGTGCGGCCGGGGCGTTCCGATGCCGGGTCAGGCGATCACTCGCCCTTCCACACCGGCTTGCGCTTCTCCGCGAAGGCCTTCGGCCCCTCCTGGGCGTCCTTGGAGGTGAACACCGGGCCGGTGATCTCGCCCTGCTTGACCCACACCTGGTCGGCCGGCCAGGTCGGCGACTCGACGATGATCCGCTTGGTGGCGGCCAGCGCCAGCGGAGCGTTCTCGGCGATCTTGAGCGCCAGCTCCCGGGCGCCCTCCAGCGCCTGGCCGGGCTCGGTCAGCCGGTTGACGAAGCCCAGCTCGGCCATCCGCTCGGCGCCGTAGAAGTCGCCGGTCAGCGCGATCTCCATGGCGATGTGGTACGGGATCCGCTGCGGCAGCCGCAGCAGCCCGCCGCCGGCGGCGACCAGCCCGCGCTTGGGCTCGGGCAGGCCGAACTTGGCCTCCTTGGAGGCGACGATCATGTCGCAGGCCAGCGCGACCTCGCAGCCGCCGGCCAGCGCGTAGCCCTCGACCGCCGCGATGATCGGCTTGGCCGGGGGCTTCTCCACGATGCCGGCGAATCCGCGGCCCTCGGCCCACGGCAGCTCGCCCTTGAGGAAGCCCTTCAGGTCCATTCCGGAGCAGAACGTGCCGCCGGCCCCGGTGAGCACCGCCACCGACAGGTCCTTGCGGTTGTCCAGCTCATCGAGCGCCGCGGCGATGCCCTGGGCCACCGCGGCGTTCACCGCGTTCTTGGCCTCCGGGCGGTTGATGGTGATGACGAGGACGGCGCCATCGGTCTCGGTCAGTACCGCGTCGGACATGCCTGCCCCTCCTTACTTGGGCTGGAAGCGAATGGCGCCGTCGAAACGGATGACCTCGCCGTTCATGTAGTCGTTCTCGATGAGCGCGCGCACCAGGTGCGCGAACTCGGCGGGCTGGCCCATCCGCTTGGGGAACTGCACCGGCGCGACCAGCTTGGCCTTGAACGCCTCGGCGGCCTCGCCCTCGCCGTAGATCGGGGTGTCGATGATGCCCGGGCAGATGGTGTTGACCCGGACGCCGATGACCGACAGGTCACGGGCGGCCGGCAGCGTCATGCCGACGATGCCGCCCTTGGACGCCGAGTACGCCACCTGGCCGGTCTGGCCCTCCAGGGCGGCGACGGAGGCGGTGTTGATCACCACGCCGCGCTGGCCGTCGGCGTCGGCGGGCTCGGTCTTGGCGATGGCGGCGGCGCCGATCCGCATCAGGTTGAAGGTGCCGATCAGGTTGACGGCGATGACCTTCTGGTAGGTGGCCAGGTTGTGCGGGGAGCCGTCGCGGTTGACGGTGCGCTCGGCCCAGCCGATGCCGGCGCTGTTGACGATGATGCGCAGCGGGGCGCCGGTGTCCACCGCGGCCTGCACCGCGGCCTGCACCTGCCCCTCGTCGGAGACGTCGGTCTTGACGAAAACGCCGCCGATCTCGTCGGCCAGCGCCTTGCCCTTGTCCTCGTTCAGGTCGGCGATGACGACCTTGACGCCGTGGCCGGCCAGGTCGCGGGCGGTGGCCTCACCGAGACCGCTCGCACCACCGGAGATGACGGCGGAGACTCCGTTCAGGTCCATAAGCAGCACCTTACGTCAGGGACCGAATGTCGTTCGGGTTGATGTTACCCAGGGGTCAAACTACCGGGAATGTTTGACCCCGTGTCCAAGGGGGATGCGCCTTGGCGCCGTGAAGTCGCCGCGGAGCCGCCGCGGACCGTCCGCCGGCTCATCCGCCGACGACTCCGGCGACGCGATCTTGTCACCGAGTGAGCAGCGGGGACCCCATGAGCGAACGACCCGCCCAACAGCAGCCCTACCCCGGCCGCAGCGGAGATATGACACCCCGCCCGCGCGACGAGATGCGCGACTACACCGGCAGCGGGCTGCTGGAGGGACGACGCGCCCTGATCACCGGCGGCGACTCGGGCATCGGCCGCGCCGTCGCCGTGGCGTTCGCCAAAGAGGGCGCCGACGTGGCGATCACCTACCTGTCCGAGGACGCCGACGCCCGGCGCACCGCCGCACTGGTCGAACAGGAGGGCCGCCGCTGCCTGACGCTGGGCGGCGACATGGCCGAGGAGCGGCACTGCCGCGAGGTGGTCGAGCACGCCGCCCGCGGCCTCGGCGGGCTGGACGTGCTGGTGCTGCACCACGGCACCCAGCAGCCGGTGCAGGACCTGCGCCAGATCGACGACCGGCAGCTGCTCCGGACCTTCACCGTCAACGTCTTCAGCCTGCTGTGGACCGTGCAGGCGGCGTTGGACCACCTCGGCAAGGGCTCGTCCATCGTGATCACCGGCTCGATCAACGGGCTGCGCGGCAACGCGTCGCTGATCGACTACGCCGCCAGCAAGGCCGCGGCGATGAACCTCGCCCAATCCCTGGCCCAGCACCTGATGGAGCGGGGCATCCGGGTGAACTCGGTCGCCCCCGGCCCGGTGTGGACGCCGCTGATCCCGGCCACCCTGCCGGAGGAGAAGGTGGAGACGTTCGGACGGCAGGCCCCCATGGGGCGGGCCGCCGAGCCCGACGAGATCGCCCCGTCGTATGTGTTCTTCGCCAGCGACCGGCTCTCGTCGTACTACACCGGCCAGACCCTCGTCCCGGCGGGCGGGGAGATCCACCCGGGCTGAGCCCGCGCCCGCCGGCCCGCCTCCCGCCCCCGGGCCCCGCGCTCCTCAGCCGCGCCGACCGCCCCCGCGCGCCGCGGAACCGTGCTGCGGGACCCTGGCGCAGGGCCGTGCGCGGGGGCGCGCCACGGGGCCGTATCGCGCCCCGTGGCACGCGGCCATGACGCGGGGTCGCCCCGCGGGGCCGCCGCCGCGGCGCGTGGGCGCCCCGGAACGCTACGGGGTGCGGGTCTGCGGCTGATACCCCTCGGCCTCGCCGCCGGGCGCCTCCTCCGGCGCGTTGGGCGGATCGGTGGGGCTCGGCTGATGCTCGCCGCCGATGTCCGGCACCTCGTACGGCTCCTGGGCGTCGTCGTCGGCGGCGCCGGCGGCCTCGGCCCGCCGGTCCGCCAAGGGCTTGTCTCGGTTGTCGGCCATGGCGAGTACGTCACCGGTCACCGGGTTTCAAACATGACCCCCGGGGATCCCAGGAGGGATGGAGCTCAACCGCAGCGACCCCTCCGCCCCCGGCATCACCCGGCGCCGACACGGGCGGGGGTTCCGCCTCCTGGACGCCGACGGGCGTCCGGTGCCGCCCTCCACGGCGGCCCGGGTCGAGGACCTGGTGATCCCGCCGGCCTGGCGGGACGTGTGGATCTGCCCCGACCCCGACGGGCACATCCAGGCCGTCGGCACCGACGCCGCGGGCCGCCGCCAGTACCTGTACCACCCGCGGTGGCGCGAGCGACGGGACCGCGAGAAGCACGACCGGGTGCTGGACTTCGCCGAGGCGCTCCCGGCCGTCCGCGCCCGGGTCGCCGAGCACCTGTCGGGGCGGGGCCTGACCAGGGATCGGGTGCTGGCCGCCGCCGTCCGGCTGATCGACCTGGGGTTCTTCCGGGCCGGCGGGGAGGAGTACGCCGAGGAGAACGGCACGTTCGGGATGGCGACGGTGCTGCGCGAGCACGTGACCTGCCGCCGCAACGAAGTGATCTTCGAGTACCCGGCCAAGGGCGCCAAGGACCGCCATCAGGCGGTCGCCGAGGAGGCGGTGTGCCGGGTGGTCGGCGCCCTGAAGCGGCGCCGGGACGACGGTCCGGAGCTGCTGGCCTATCGGTCGCCGGACGGCGGCCGGCGCGATGTGACCTCCGCCGACATCAACGCCTATCTGCGCGAGGTCTCCGGCGGCGGCTTCACCGCCAAGGACTTCCGCACCTGGCACGCCACCGTGCTGGCCGCCGTGGGACTGGCCGTCTCGACGCAGGCGGCGACCGGCGAGGCGGCCCGCAGGAGGGCGGTGAGCCGGGTCGTCCGGGAGGTCGCCGACTACTTGGGCAACACCCCGGCGGTGGCGCGCGCCTCCTACATCGACGCGCGCGTCATCGCCTGGTACGAACGGGGCGTCACCGTCGCCCCCGCCCTGACCGCGCTGGGCGAGGGGGCCGACTTCGGGGAGCTCGCCACCCAGGGCGAGGTCGAACGCGCCGTCGTGGACATGCTGCGCCGTCCCCTGGAGGGCGGGTGAGCCGCCGCGGAGGCGGATGCGGGGTCGCCCGGGCCGCTGCGGGAGGCCGCCCGGCGCTCAGGCGCGGGTCGCGGCCGGCTCCAGGCAATAGACCGCGTACGCCTGCCCGAGCACCGGGAGGGCGACGTTGCGGACGCGGGTGCCGGCGGAGGTGACGCCCTTCTCGCTGCCCAGATGGGCATGCCCGTGGACGGCCAGGTCGGCGCCCGCCTCATCGATCGCCTCGGCCATCAGATAGCTGCCGAGGAACGGATAGATCTCCAGCGGCTCCCCCGCCAGCGTCTCCTTGATCGGCGAGTAGTGGGTGAGGGCGATCGTGACGTCCGCGCCCGCCTCGTTCACCTCCGTGAGCGCCTGCCGCAGGCGTTCGGAGAAGCTCCGGGTCTCCCGGACGAACTCCTTCATCACCCGCTCGCCGAACTCCCCGGCGCTGCGGCCCGGGAATCCGCCGCCGAACCCCTTGCCGCCGGCGACGCCCAGCCGGACGCCGTCGCAGTCGACGATCGCGCCGTCGCCCTCCAGCACGATGATCCCGGCGTCCCGGAGCATCGCGGCGATCTCGTCCTGGGCGTCGCTGTGGTGGTCGTGGTTGCCCAGCACGGCGATCACCGGTACCGGGGCGTCCTTGAGCTCCTCCACCGCGACCCGGCCCTCCTCGACGGTGCCGTGCCGGGTCAGGTCCCCGGCGACCAGCAGCACGTCGGCGTGCCCGGCCAGGCCCGTGACGTGCCGCCGGTACCGGCCGGCGGTGTCGGCGCCCACATGGATGTCACCGACCGCGGCGACGCGGATCATGAAAGGCGCTCCTGCTCGCCTTCGTCGGGCTCCCTGGAGGAGACCACCGACACCTCGTTGCACACCGGGTGCCCGTGCGCGGCGGCGCGGGCGGCCTCCTCGACGTCGCGCCTGCGCTCCGACGACATCACCCGGCCGCGCAGATAGACCTTCCCTTCCCGGACGTCCACCTGGACGCCCAGCTCGTGCGCCTCCTCGGCGACCCGGGCGCGGATGTGCTCGACCAGGTAGTGCGGCACGTCCTCGGTTCTGGTCACAGGAAGTCCCCCTCGATCACCTTCAGCCGGTGCAGCAGCGTCAAGAACGCGTACGCATAAGGGGAGTGCGCCGTCTCCTTGGCCACCTTCGGCCAGTCCACCTGCTCGCGCAGCGCCCGGCACACGTGCAGGAAGCCGCTGAAGTCGCAGGCCGTCTCGGTGAACGCCAGCAGTCGCATCACCACCAGGTCGTCGGCCGCCAGCACCGGCATGTGCACCGCCGCCACCGGCAGCTCCTCGGCCCGGGCCAGCAGCTCATCGTCCACCGGACGCCCCGACGGCCGGAAGATCAGATCGATCGGCCGGTCGCCGTCGTACACCTTGGCCAGCCAGTCCTCCGGGGTCTCCAGGCGGCGCATCCCGGCGGCGGTCAGCGCGGCCACCGCCGCGTCCACGTCCCGCTCCCGCAGCACGAAGTCCACATCGTGGGTGGAGATCGCCGCTCCCCTGGTGTAGGCGGCGAAGCCGCCGGCCAGCGCGAAGCCGACGCCGGCCTCCTTCAGCAGGCTCGCCACCCGCTTCAGGCTGGTGAGCAGCGTCTCCTCATCGGTCCGCGGCCTGACCTGCGGCATGCCCCCCGCCCTGCGCCTGGTGGTCCCGCCGCGCTCCCCGCGACGGGGTCGTGGCGACGCCGTACCCGCGCAGCGCCCCCTCATGCGCGCAGATCCGCCGCACGCCCTGCGCGAGGGCGCCCCCGAGCCCGGGCGGCGTCCGCGCCCCGCCCGCCCGGGCCCGGGGGACGGCGGCTGCTCAGCAGTCCACGAGCTCGGGGGACTGGTTGAGCAGCTGGGCGCGGGGCGAGACGAACTCCGCGTACCGCTGGGCGGTCCCCGGGGCGTCCGGGACGAACGCGGCGACGCGGTGGCAGTTCTGGAACGCCAGGCGGACGCCGAAGTGACGCTCGAGGGCGCCGCGCATGGCGTCGCTGGCCAGCGCCCGCAGCAGCTGACCGCGGGCGGCCTCGTCCGGCGGCGGGACCTGGTTGTCGGCGAAGCCGTCGGGGGCCTTCCGGGAACGTTCGGCGACCTCGCTGATCACCTGCCAGGCGTAGGGGAGCGAGTCGCGCACGCAGGCCAGGAAGTCCGCGTCGCGCACCTCGCCGTCTCGGGCCCGGCGCAGCAGGTCGTCGCTGACGGTCAGGGACATGGCAGGTCCTTTCTCCTGGGTCTCTCCCGGGTCGTGGCGGCCGGATCCGGCCATGCCCCCGAGTCTTGTATGAAAACGATTTTCATTGCAAGCGGTTCGGGTCGGCGGGTCGCGACGACGGTCGACGGAGGTCGAGGCGGGCGCCGCCGCCCGCGGCCCCGCCGACCAGGGATCGGCGCCCCGCCCCCGCAGGCCCGATCCGCAGGCCCCGAGCCCGCAGGCCGCCGCGCTCGGCAAGAACCCTCGGCTCCCCGTTCACCGCGATCGGCGAGGAACGGTCGGACGCCCCCAGATCCACGCCCCTGGGCCCGCACGCCTCCGGGGCCGGGGACGCCGCCCGCGGCCGACCTCCGGTCCGTCGACCGCCGGCCGCGAGGTCGCGGAACGCCCGCGACGACCCTCGCGCCCCCCATGAACCCCTCACGAGCCGACCCGGCCCGCCGACGGATCCACCGCCCGATTTCCCCGCACGCCGAGGCGGCGTCTCAGGGGAGACCGTCGCGAGCTCCTCACCAGGCCGTTTTCCCCGCACATCGAGGCGGTGCGAAGCCTCATGATCCGGTGCCTCCGACGGCGAATCACCAAGGCCGCACACGGCCCCCTTCAGAAGGCGGAAGCGCCCTATGCGCCCCGGTAATGATCATCTGACTTTTCGGATGCACCCGGCTGACGGAGTCGCTGTGATGATCCCGTGATCATCACCCCAGGGCGACGTCGACACTCCTCGAGGGCTTCTCTTCCGCGATCTTCCTCGTAATGCGACACAAGTCACACATTACTGATCATTTTCTACGTCTTCGCAGCTCAGAGGCATGATCGAAGGAATGTCACGAACCTTTTCTCGATCATCTCCATGCCGAACATTTGCCCTCTCAGGGTGACATGGTTAACGTTCTTCCCGGTTCCGGCGGTGACCGGATCACCGTCGGCGACCCACCCCGCCGACCCGGCGCACGGCGCATCAGATCGCCGTCGAGCCGCGTCGGCCGCCGAGTCCGTGCAGCCAGGAGGCACGGAGCCGGGATTCCCGCCCGCAATGGCGCAGGTTTCGGGACGCCGTTCAGCCGAAAACGCCGCTTCGGTCGGTTTCGGCTGCCCGGTAGGCACAAACCGCGAGGGCTGGAGCTGTTCTGAATACCTCCCGCATCACCCGACTCACGCTGAGCGGACTCGCGCTGAGCGCCTCCGCGACCGTGTTCACCACCGCGATGGCGGCCGCCCCGGCCGACGCGGCGACCAAGACGGCCGCCTTCCAGCCGGCCGCCACGGCCAAGGCACAGACCACGACCGCGAAGAAGTCGTCCTCCAAGGCCGCCAAACAGGCTCAGCTGGCGGAGAAGGCCGTCCGGTACGCCGCCAAGCAGATCGGCGACCCCTACCGCTACGGCGGCACCGGCCCCGACAGCTGGGACTGCTCCGGCCTCGCCGGCGGCGCCTGGCGCAAGGCGGGCGTGAAGCTCCCCCGCACCACCACCCAGATCTACAGCCACGTCAAGAAGAAGGTCTCCTACCGCAACCTCAAGCGCGGCGACCTGGTCTTCTTCTACAGCGGCCGCAGCCACATGGGCATCTACGTGGGCAAGGGCTACATGATCCACGCCCCCAGCAGCGGCAAGCGGGTCCAGAAGGTGAAGCTGAGCACCTACTACAAGAAGCACTTCAACGGCGCCGTCCGCCCTGGTCTGTGACCCCGCGCCTCGGCGGCGCCGTGGGCGCCCCGCCCGTCCACGGCGCCGCCCCTCCCCCGCCCGGATATCCCGTCGCGAACCCGTGATCCCTCTGGGTACCCTTACCAGCGGGTCGCTAGCTCAATTGGCAGAGCTCCGGACTTTTAATCCGTAGGTTGTGGGTTCGAGTCCCACGCGACCCACCACTGATGACCTGCGGCAAGGCGCGGGAAGGCCGGTGTGCGGCATCCCGGCCGCCCGCGTCCGCTCCCATGTTCGCCCCATACCCGCTCAAGGACCGGTCCAGGACACGGGCCATTCTCCCCTGCCTGAACATCCCGCCGCATCGGGCCGCCGTCTGATTCCCGGCCGGCGATGGTCGGCGGATGCTCCAGGGGCACGGCCGCGCTCGCCGGTCAGCCACGTGGGGTCCTGGATCCAGTCCACCCGACCGTCGGCCTTGGTGCCGGGAGCGACGGACAGGTGGTACCGGTGGCTCCACCGCCTCCGTCCAGCTCCTTCCATGCGAAGATCCGCCACACGGATGCAGGCGGACCATGGTGTGCGCCGGCGACTGCAACTCCGGGAAGGTCCGCTCGATGCGCACCGGCCTTGGGCGGCGTGGTCGGCCGCATCGCTTCTTCGGCCGACACGGCTCCCCTCATTAATCGAGCCGGAACTCAGGGACGGCCGATGACAAGGCCGGATCCGAGCTGAGGAGAAAAGCCACTCCGGTCGAGCGCATCGCCGGGCGCGGAGCCGCACATGCCCGACGCCGTCAAGGACGCTCCGGCCGTCGCTATGGCGTCCCGGTCATGTCGACCATGCCGTGGCGTGCGTCCACCTCGCGGATCCTGACGAGCAGGTCCACCGGCGTTCCGGCCTCGACCGGTCCTCGCCACGGGTGCGGGTGCCGTGGAACTCCCCAGGAGGAGCGGGTGAACCGTCCGAACCGGCAGATCCACGTATCGCGTGTGCGGGATTGGATCTCGGCGGCTGCTCGTTCGGGTCGGCCGTACACGCTGTCCGGTCGAGTGAAATCGGGCTCGTCGGGTCTGGGCGGCATCCGCATCGGCCTTGTTCTCCCTTGGAGGGTCGCATGCTCCGATGGCGTCGGTCGTCAGGGAGGTGCGGAGCCGCAGGGGGTTCGGGGACTGGCCCCGCAACAGCCCGGCCGGCTCGTGCAAGGCGGCCTGTCGCGGATCCGTCTCCGCCCTGGAGAGGTCGCCGGCGGAGGTCATACGGCGGCTTCCGGACAGAGCACACGGGCGTCCCGAACGATCTCCGCGAAGATGTCGCCGGGCCTCATCCGGCCGCCGCCGTCATGCTCGACCATGACGACCGCATCGGCCCTATCCCCGATGGCCACGCGAAGCAGCGGTCCGCTGTACCGATATCCCCTGCAATCTGGACTCAGCGCGACTTTGTGCAAAAGTCCGAATGCACCGGGCGGTGCGGCTCGAAGGGCGTCGACCATCTTCCGCAGGGCTCGGTCACGATCACTGCAGACGCCGACGGCACCGAATTCTGGCGGATCACCAAGGGCTTCGACGATGGTCCAAGAGAACAGGCCGTCGTCCGATGAGGAAGGCGCCGTCACCGGGACGGGCGCAACCGGCCGGGGCGGTGAGTGTTCTTCGAGCCGGGATGACATCAGGAACCTTTCGCATGCACCATCGCCAGTGACAAGGGCGGATGGGCATCCGCCCTGACCGCGTATTCCAGAGGTTCGTGCGGTCACTCGTCAGCGAACACCGAGGAGAAAGCGGCCGCCAGCCGACAAGGAACGACGAGGAGGGACAGCGGCCTCCGACACGTCCCGACAAGCCGAAGGAATACCGGGCGGTCAGGTGCCGCCGAACGCAGCGAGGACGCACGCTCATGGCATATGAGACGACTCAGCGAGTACGTGACCGGCTCCGCGCCGAACGCAAACGCCGAGGCTGGGACCCCGCCCGCCTTGCGCAAGAGATGCTCGCGGCGATGGACGAGCGCCAGCGGCCCACCCTGGCCAGCCTGGTCCGCAATATCGAACGGTGGGAGTCTGGGGACGTCACCCGGATCACCGAGCGATACCGGCTGTTGTACTGCAAGGTCCTGAAGATGTCCGAGGACGAGCTGTTCAACCTCGACGACCTTCCTCCGCAGAACGCGCCACCGCCTCGACCGACGCCCGGTGACGTTCCGGTGGTGCGGAGGATGCCGGCCGCGCTGACCGCCTCCGACCGACAGTTCGGGGGCGAGCACGCTCGTCAGTACGCCACCGAGTACCTCACCCGGGTGGTGCGGCCTCGCCTGCATGCGCATGCACCGGATCCGTTGCGCCGTGACCTGTTCACCGTGGCGACCGAGTTCTCGATGCGCGTCTCGGCGATGCACATGGACGTCGGGCAGAACGCCACCGCACGACAGCTGCTGGCGGACGCGGCGAGCATGGCTCACGAAACCGACGACACGACCTTGTCGGCATGGGTGCTGGCCCGCCGCGGTGAGCACGAACTCCAGATGGTCGCCATCGGCGCGGAGCCCGAGCGACGCCGTGTCCATATCGACCGGGCGATCGCCTACACCGACGGCGCCTGTGGCCTGGCCCGGCGCGCCGGCCCGCTCAGCAAGGCCTTCATCCACACCAAGCATGCGCTGGCCTGGTCGATGACCGGTGACCGAGCCGAGACCCGGCGCGCTCTGACGGCGATGTGGCGCGCCTACGAGCAGCCCACCACCAGCCCGGAGCCGGCCTGGGCGAGCGCCTACGGGTGGGGACACCTGCGACACGAGGAGGCCCGCTGTCTGGTCAACGTCGGGCTCGGTGAGCCTGCCGTGCGCGCGGCCGAGGAGTCCCTGACGGTTCGCAGCGACCTGCGGCCCCGGGCGTTCACCCTGGGAGTGCCGGCGATGGCACATGCCCAGTCCGGTCACATCGATCAGGCCTGCACCACGGCCCAGGAACTGATCACGGTAGCCGGCCATCTGTCGTCCGCGCGGGTACGGCTGCGGCTTTCGGAGGTGCTCCAGGCTCTGGAACCGCATCGAGCCGCCCCTGCCGTCAGGGACGTGTTCGAAGCGGCCCGGCCGGTGCTGCATCCCGCCGAATAGCCGGGGAGGCGGCGTCGGTATGCCTTCTTCGCCCCCTGAGGACGTTCTCCGCGTTCTGGCCGAGGTCGCCGAACGTTGCCGGGTCCCGACCGACGACGCGAGGCTGCTGCACCGGCACAGCAACACGGTGATCGCGCTTCCGTCCGCCCGTCTGTTGATCCGGATCGCCGGCGCTCCCGCCGCCTTCGAGCGCGTGGCCGCATCGATCGCGGTCACACGCTGGCTTCATGCCCGCGGCTTCCCCTGCGTCGTACCGGCCGAACAGGCGGGTCCGTTCCGGGTGGACGGGCGGGTGGTCTCGGTGTGGCGGCTGGCCGACGTCACCGACGGACCCGCCGGAACGGGCGGTGACCTGGGACGGCTGCTGCGGCTCCTGCACGACCAGCCCGCCCCGCCGTTCCCGCTCCCCCGCCTGACCGACCCTCTCGCCGGTGTCGCCGCGGCCGTCGACCACCACCCCGAAGGACTGACCGCCCGCGACCGAGCCTGGCTCACCGATCGGATCGCGACCTTGCGGCGCCGCTGGTCGGCCCTGCGCCCCGCATTGCCGACAGGACTGATCCATGCAGACGCCCACTCCAACAACCTCATCCCCACCCGCGGCGGAATGCTCTTGGGCGACTGGGACCACGTCGCCATCGGCCCTCGAGAGTGGGATCTCGTCCAGATCCATCACATGCGCCGCCGCTTCGGTCGGCACACCGCCCAGGAGATCGACGACTTCACCGCCGCCTACGGCTGGGACGTCCGTGCCTGGGACGGCTTCGACACGCTGCTGCGCATCCGGGAGATCAGCGGGCTGAGCCCGTACATCCGCCGCGCCACCGCCCAAGAGGCGGCCCGCGCCGAAGTGGCCCACCGGTTGGACACCCTCCGCCGAGAGGATCGCCACGCCCGGTGGAACCCACCGCCCCGCAGGTGATCGAACGGGTCGCATGCACGGGGTGCGGCCGTCGCGCGGAGCCCAAGGAGTCCCGCCGCTCCGCCCCGTTCGGGATCACCGAGCCGACCCCGCTCCGGAAGGGCGCCTGGAATGTCGGTGCCGTCGCAGAGGATGCCTCCGTCCGATTCCTCGATCGGGGGTGCTCCGATGGCGATCCATGTGGCGAGCAGGCGCAGGGCGAGGGCGTCCATCGAGGCGGCCCATCCCGGTGCGCTGATCGTGGACGTCACCTCGCGCGCCGAGCGGCCGTGGGTGCGGTTCAGCCCGTTCTATCCGCACGGCGGCATCCCCGTGCCGTTCTCCCCCGGCGTCACCGCCCAGTCGGTCGAGGGCATCTGGCAGGCGCTCAAGGTGTTCGCCGACGCCGACGTCGACCCGACCAAGCTGACGATCACCACGATGCGGGGCCTCAAGCGCACGGTGCGCAGGCACGGCCCGGTGCTCGGGCACCGAGCGGGACTGACGGGCGGGGAGCTGCTGCCGTACGAGGAGGCGCGCCGGCGGATCTACCTGCCGTCCTACCGCTGGGTCCTGGAGCATCGCGTCGCCGACCTGGTGGACCGGCTGCGCGAGCTGAGCTCCCGCCGGGACGTGGTGCTGCTGGACTACACGACGAACGGGGAGGTGAGCGACCTGTCCGCGCCGCTGTCGCACGCCGCCCTCATCCGCCGCCACCTCGAGGGCCGGTGGCCCGTGCCGCCGGCCGCCCCGTGAGGGACGCGGGGGACGGCCGTCATCCGGCGGGCGGTGCACCGGGCGCCGACGCCGGTCGAGCCGCTGGACGGCCCGCTCCGGCCCGAGGGCCGGGGGCCTGCACCGCGGATGTCCCGGGTCACGGCGCGGCGGCGCGGGCGTCCGGGACGGAGCACTCCCACAGGGTGCGGTAGAGGCCGGGACGGGCGATCAGGTCGGCGTGGGCGCCGCGCTGGACGACGCGGCCGGCGTCCAGCACGACGATCTCGTCGATCTCCTCCATCCCGGTCAGGTCGTGGGTGATGAGCAGGGTGCTGCGGCCCCGGGTGGCGCGCAGCAGGTCGGCGGTGAGCGCGGCGGCGGTGGGCCGGTCCAGGTGGGCGGTGGGCTCGTCCAGGATCATCAGGGCCGGGTCGGCGAGCAGGGCGCGGGCCAGGGCGAGGCGGCGGCGCTCCCCGCCGGACATTCGGGCGCCGTGGGCGCCGACGCGGGTGTCGAGGCCGTCGGGCAGCGACTCGATCCACGGCAGCAGCCGGGCCCGGGCGGCGGCGTCGGCCAGTTCGGCGTCGGTGGCGTCGGGGCGGGCGAGTCTCAGGTTGTCGCGGACGGTGGCGTCGAAGATGTGCGGGTCCTGGGGGCAGCCGCCGATCAGGCGGCGCACCTGGTCGGGGGCGAAGGCGGTCAGGTCGGTGCCGTTCAGGGTGATGACGCCGCCCGCCGGGTCCAGGAAGCGCAGCAGCAGGGCGGCCACGGTGCTCTTGCCCGCGCCGCTGGGCCCCACCAGCGCGACCCGCTTGCCGGGGGTCAGGTCCAGGTCCAGCCCGTCCACCGCGAGCGGGCCGCCCGGGGTGTAGCGGGCGCGCACGTCGCGCAGCCGCACGGTCAGCGGAGGCTCGGGCGGCGGCGCCGGCGTCGCCGGTTCGGCGACCGGGTCGGGGGCGTCCAGCACGTCGAGGATGCGGGCGGCGCCGGCCCGGGTCTCGGCGAGCTGGGCGGCCGCGGCGGGCAGGGCGGCGGTGGCCTCGAAGGCGGCCAGCGCGGTCAGCGTCAGCACCGCCAGCGGGACCCGGCCCAGCGTGCCGTCCTCCACCGCGGCGACCCCCAGCAGCAGCACCGCCCACACGGTCAGCCCCGCCGCCAGGGAGGCCAGTCCGGCGCCGGCGGCCTGCACCAGGGCGCCGCGGCGGCTCTGGGCGGTGAGTTCGGCGTCGGCCTCGGCGACGGCGGCCAGCGCCCGGTCCTGGGCGCCGAAGGCGTGCAGTTCGGCCGCTCCGGCCAGGGCGTCCACCACGCGGGCCGAGACGGCGCCGCGGGCGCGGGCGGTGCGGCGTCCGGCGGCGCGGGCCGACGCCGACGACAGCGCCGGCAGCAGCGCCCCCGCCGCCAGCAGTCCGAGCGCCAGCACGCCGGCGGCGGGGGCCAGCAGGAACGCGCAGGCGGCGACCGCGCCGCCGCCTGCGAGCGCGGCGGCGACCACCGGCACCACCCCGCGCACGAACAGGTCCTGGGTGGAGTCGACGTCGCTGACCAGCCGGGTGAGCAGGTCGCCGGAGCGGAGCGGGCGCAGCCCGGCGGGGGCCAGGCGCGCCAGCCGCCGGTAGATGCGCACCCGCACGTCCCCCAGCACCCGGAACGCCGCGTCGTGGGCGGTCAGCCGTTCCAGGTAGCGGAGGACGCCCCGGCCGACGCCCAGCGCCCGCACCGCCACCACGGCGATGGACAGGGCGGTGATGCCGGGATGCTCGGCGGCCCGGGCGATGAGGAACCCGGAGATCCCCAGCAGCCCGATGCCGGCGGCGGTGGTGGCGGCGCCCAGCAGCGCCGCCAGCGCCAGCCGTCCGCGCACCGGGCGGGCCGCCGCCAGCAGCCACGGCAACGGGCGGCGGCGCTCGAGAGGCTCGGCGGCGGTGGCGGTCATGAGGCCATCTCCAGGGCTCGGTGCGGCCTCGGCCGCGGGGGAGGGGATTCGGTGAGGCGGCCCGCCTCGATGCGCACGACGCGGTCGGCCAGGCGCGTCCAGGTCGGGTCGTGGGTGACCAGCACGACGGTGCGTCCGGCGGCCAGCCGGTGCACCGTCTCCTGCACGCCGTGGGCGGTGAGCGGGTCGAGGTGGGCGGTGGGCTCGTCCAGCAGCACCAGCGGCGCGTCGCGCAGGAAGGCGCGGGCCAGGGCGACGCGCTGCCGCTGGCCCGAGGACAGGCGGGCGCCGCGTTCGCCGACGCGGGTGTCGAGGCCGTCGGGCAGGGAGGCGATGAACTCCGCCAGGCCCGCCCGGGCGGCGGCGCGGCGCACCTCGGCGGGGGAGGCGTCGGGGCGGCCGAGCCGGATGTTGTCGGCGATGGTGCCGTCGAACAGGTGGGGGTGCTGCGGCACCCAGGAGATCTGGGCGCGCCAGGCCTCCACCGGGACGTCGGCGAAGCCCACCGTGCCGGCGGACGGTTCGACGAAGCGCAGCAGCAGGCTCAGCAGGGTGCTCTTGCCCGCGCCGCTGGGGCCGAGGACGACGATCCGCTCGCCGGGTTCGATGGTCAGCGACACGTTCTCCAGGGCGGGCCGGTCGCGTTCGGGATGGCGCACCGTGACGTCGCGCAGGACGATCGGGTCGCGGCGCAGGTCCGCGACGGCGCCGCCGGGGGCGGGGCGCCGCGGCGGCGGGGTGTCCAGCACCTCGAAGGCGCGTTCGGCGGCCGCCACGCCCTCCATGCCGGCGTGGAACTGGGCGCCGACGGTGCGCAGCGGCAGGTAGGCCTCCGGCGCCAGGATCAGCACCAGCAGCGCCGTCTCGTACGGGACGTCGCCGCCCAGCAGCCGCAGCCCCACCTGGACGGCCACCAGCGCCACCGCCAGCGTGGACAGCAGCTCCAGCACCATCGCCGACAGGAACGCCACCCGCAGCACCCGCATGGTGACCCGCCGGTGCGCGCCGGTCACCTCGGCGATCACCTTCGCCTGGGCCTCGGCCCGGTCGAACAGCTTCAGCGTCGGCAGCCCTTCGACCACGTCCAGGAAGTGGCCGCCGAGCCGTTCCAGCAGTCGCCATTGGCGTTCGGTGCGGGCCCGGGTGTGCAGGCCCACCAGGATCATGAACACCGGGATCAGCGGCAGCGTCACCGCGATGACCATCGCCGACAGCAGGTCCGCGCCGGCGATCACGGCCAGCACCGCGATCGGGGTGATGCACGCCAGCACCAGCTGCGGCAGGTAGCGGGCGAAGTAGACGTCCAGGGCGTCCAGGCCGCGGGTGGCGACGGTGGCGACCTCGCCGGCCCGCGCGCCGGCCGTCCACTGCGGCCCCAGCCTCAGGGCGTGCGCCACCAGGCGGCGCCGCAGCAGCGACCGGACGGTGCCGGCGTAGTGCAGCGCGGCGGCCTCGGCCAGGCCGTGCACGAGGGCGCGCGCCGCCACCACCGCCAGCAGCGCGCCGAGGGCCGTTCGCAGCTCGCTCGACCCCCGGCCGTCGAACGAGCCCGCCAGCACGTGGGCCAGCAGCGCCGCCTGGGCCAGCACCAGGCCGGTGGTGACGGCGCCCAGCAGCACGGTGAGGGCCAGGAAGGTCCGGGCCGGGCGGGCGTGCCGCAGCAGCCGGGGGTCGAGCGGTTTCATGCCCGGCTCCGCTCCGCGGCCCGTCCGGTCCGGGGGCCTTCGGCGGGACGGGCGGGGGCGCCCGCACCGGTCGGTCCGGCCGGTGCGGGCGGCACGATCGCCTCCCGGGTGAGCCGCGTGCGGAACACCCAGTACGTCCACGCCTGGTAGCCCAGCACGATCGGGGTGAAGATCACCGCGACCCAGGTCATCACCGTGAGCGTGTAGGGGCTGGAGGCGGCGTTGTCGACGGTCAGGCTGTAGGCGGGGTCGATGCTGGACGGCAGCACCGCCGGCCACAGGTCGCCGAACAGGGTGGCCACGGTGGCGACGATGGCGACCGCGGTGCCGGTGAACGCCCAGCCGTCCCGGCCGCGCAGGGCGGCCGCCACGCCGCCCGCCAGGGCCAGCGCCGCCACGGCGGTGGTCGCCCAGGTCCACGGCACCCCGAAGCGCATCCCGGTGATCACCAGGAAGGACGCCGCGCTCACCACGGTCGGCGGCGCGATGAACCGGATCGCCCGCCGCGCCTGGTCACGGACGTGGCCGCGGGTCTTCAGCGTCAGGAACACCGCGCCGTGCAGGGTGAACACCGACAGCGTGGTCAGCCCGCCCAGCAGCGCGTACGGGTTGAGCAGGTCGAGCAGGGTGCCGGTGTAGTGGTGCCGGGCGTCCAGCGGCACGCCCTGGAGGATGTTGGCGAACGCCACGCCCCACAGCAGGGCGGGGACGGCCGACCCCCAGAAGATGGCCCGGTCCCAGTTGCGCCGCCACCGGTCGCTGTCGATCTTGCCGCGGAACTCGAAGGCCACCCCGCGGGCGATCAGCGCCGCCAGGATCACCAGCAGCGCCAGGTAGAAGCCGCTGAAGAGGCTGGCGTACCACTCGGGGAAGGCGGCGAAGGTGGCGCCGCCGGCCACCAGCAGCCACACCTCGTTGCCGTCCCAGACCGGGCCGATCGAGTTGATCATGACTCGGCGGTCGACGTCGGAGTGCGGCGCCTTGCGGGGGGCCAGCACCGGCATCAGCACCCCGACCCCGAAGTCGAAGCCCTCCAGCAGGAAGTAGCCGGTCCACAGCACCGCGATCAGCAGGAACCAGACTGTGGTGAGTTCCATCGCTCACTCCCCGGTCGTCAGTAGGTGAAGGAGGGCATCGGTTCGTCCTCCTTGGGGGTCTCCGCCTCCGCGGGCGGCCCCTGCTTGGCGAAGCGCACCATCAGCACGCCCGCCACCACGGCCAGCACCCCGTACAAGACGGTGAAGACCGACAGCGAGACGATCACCTCGGCGCCGCCGACCGTCGGGGAGACCCCGTCCGCGGTCTTCAGCACCCCGTGCACCACCCAGGGCTGGCGGCCCATCTCGGTGAAGATCCAGCCCATGGTGTTGGCCAGGTAGGGCAGGGCGATCCCGGCCAGCGCCGCGCGGGTGAACCAGCGGCTGCGCGGGGTGCGGCCGTCGCGGGTCAGCCACAGTCCCCAGATCGCCACCGCGCCGGCCAGCAGGCCGAAGCCGATCATCAGCCGGAAGCTCCAGTAGGTGACCGGGACGATGGGGATGTAGTCGCCGTGGCCGTAGAGGGCCTCGTAGGCGCGCTGCACGTCGTTGATGCCCTCGACCCGGCCGTCGGGGTCGCCGGTCGCCATGACCGACAGCAGGTGCGGGACCCGCAGGCTCCACAGCTCCGCACGGCCGTCCAGGCTCCCGAGGGTGAACAGCGAGAAGGACGCGGGGGCGGAGGTGTCGTACAGCGCCTCGGCGGCGGCCATCTTCATCGGCTGCTGCTCGGTCATCAGCCGCGCCTGGATGTCGCCGGAGATCACCACGCCCAGCGACGCCGCCAGCGAGACGATCAGGCCGAGCCGCAGCGCCGGGCGGAACACCTCGGTGTCGCGGCGCTTGTGCAGGTACCAGGCGGAGATCCCGACGATCAGCATGCCGGCGGTGATCAGCGCGCCGAAGATGACGTGCGGGTAGGCCGCGAGGGTGGTGGGGTTGGTGAGCACCTTCCAGATGCTGGTCAGCTCGGCCCGGCCGGTGTCGGGGTTGATCCGGTAGCCGACCGGGTGCTGCATCCAGGAGTTGGCGGCCATGATGAAGTAGGCCGACAGGGCGGTGCCGATCGCCAGCAGCCAGATGCACGCCAGGTGCACCGCCGGCTTGAGCTTGTCCCACCCGAAGATCCACAGCCCCAGGAACGTGGACTCCAGGAAGAAGGCCAGCAGGCCTTCCATGGCGAGGGGGGCGCCGAACACGTCACCGACGAAGCGCGAGTACTCCGACCAGTTCATGCCGAACTGGAACTCCTGCACGATGCCGGTGACCACGCCGACGGCGAAGTTGATCAGTATCAACTTGCCGAAGAACTTGGTCATCCGCAGGTACCTGGGGTCCTTGCGGCGGAACCACATCGTCTGCATGACCGCCACCAGGACGGCCAGGCCGATGCTCAGCGGAACGAAGATGAAGTGGTAGACGGTGGTGATCCCGAACTGCCATCGGGCCAGGTCCAGAGCGTCCATGGGGCTCTCCTCGGCAGGCGGGGGACGGAGGCGGCCGCGCGGTCGCGCGGCCGCCCCCTCGGTGGTAGGTCCGGTGGTTCCAGCCCATCACCGGCCCTTCGCCCGCCTTAGGGGCGAAGGTCCATCGCCCGAGGGGACCTTCGCCCCTGCCGTCGAGGGCGTTCTTCCCGGCCCCCGAGCGTTTCCCCAGGTGGCCGCGGGTGCTCGCGGGTGCGGGGGCCCGTCGCCGCCGCGCTGTGTCATCGATCACGTTCGCCCAGCTCAGCGCGCGTTCTCCGGCCGGTCTCCCGGTCGGAGACGCCGGGGAGCCCGGCCGGCTCCCCGGCCGGTGCGGGGTCACCAGAGCATGCGGACCTCTTCGGCCCAGCCGAGCAGGCCGTCGATCAGGACGTCCCGTCCGTCGTCGGTGCGCACCCGCCCGTGGTAGCGGCCGAAGCACTGGTCGGTGCGGTTGGCCAGCAGGACGGCGTCGGTGCGGACGACCCGGTCGTGGAACGGGGTGAAGGTCAGCTCGACCTGCTCGCCGTCGGGGGTGCGGATCGTCCAGGGCGCCAGGAAGTCGCCCGGGTCGTAGCGCCACTCCAGCTCCTGGCCGATCTTGGTGAGCCGGCCGTCCACGCACACGGCGTTCTCGGTGACGCCGGTGCCCGCGGTCCACTTCCCGCCGAGCTGGAGTCCGACGACGCGGCCGTCGCTGCGGCCGGAGGCGGCGCCCCAGTTCCAGGTGATCGACCGCGGCCAGCGGCCCCTGCCGTGGTCCAGCACGCCCCAGGCGTCCTCACCGAACTCGTAGACGGTCGCGCCGATCCGCACGGTGCCGGTGGCGGGGCGGGCGGTGTGCTTGGCGGTGTACTGGAACCGCCGGTCGCTCCAGGGGACGACGACGCCCAGCGTCTCGTGCCCGTCCGGCAGCGCCACCGTCAGGTCGGCCTCCAGCGGCTCCCGGTCGGGGGTCAGGCAGCGCGCCCGCAGCCGGGTGCCGTCGGGCAGCGCGGTGATCTCCACGCGGACCTGCCCGCCGGTGGGGCGTTCGGGGCCGACCGCCACGTCGGTCCGCGGGTCGCCGGGGGTGCCGGCGATGACCGGCGGGAGGGACACCCCGCGCCCGAACGGGACCAGCGCGGTGCGCTCCACCTCGCGTCCGCCGTACTCCAGGAAGTAGACGCTGTTGAGGGCCAGGAAGTCCAGGTCGCTGACGGTGAGGGCGAGCAGGTGGGCGGGGGTGGTGACGCACCAGTACTCCCAGCGTTTGGTGCGGCCCCAGCCGCGCAGCCGGCAGGTGTGCAGGGGGCGGCGCGACCAGCCCACCGCGGCGGGGTTGAGCCGCCCGTCCGGCAGGCACAGTTCCACGGGCTCGGTGATCTCGCGTTCGGTGGTGGCCACCGGCCCAGCATAGAAACGGCGCCCCCCGATTTGGCGACACCATGTCCCCATCTTCTAGATTCGTCTCGGCATGCCGCCGATCCTTCGAGGTGGTCCGTGTTCCTGGCATTGCGCGACCTCCGGTTCGCCCGGGGGCGTTTCGCATTGATGGGCACCGTGGTCGGGTTGATCGCGGTGCTGGCCGTCCTGCTCACCGGCCTGGCCACCGGCCTGGTCAACGACAACGTGTCGGGGCTGCGCAGCCTCCCCGCCACCCATCTGGCCTTCCAGCCGGGCGTGGACGGCAACCTGTTCTCCCGCAGCACGGTCGATCCGGCGCTGGCGCAGGAGTGGGCGAAGGTCCCCGACATCCGCGCGGCGACCCCGTACGGCAACACGCTCGCCCACGCCAAGGAAGAGCGCAGCGGCAAGGACGTGGACGTCGCGGTGTTCGGCGTGGAGCCCGGCTCGTTCATGGCGCCCGAGCCGCTGACCGGCGACCCGCTGGGCAGCCGGGAGGACGGGGTGCTGATCTCCCGCAAGCTGGTGGACGAGGGCCTCAAGATCGGCGACACGCTGGTCGTGGAGCGCAGCGAGGTGCGGCTGCCGGTCATCGGCACCATCGGCGACGTCTCCTACGGGCATGTGGCGGTGGTGTACGCGCCGCTGAAGACCTGGCAGCGCATCCACTACGGGCTGCCCGGCGAGCCGCCCGAGGAGGCGTTCAAGGCGGCCACCGCCATCGCCCTGGACGGTGAGCCCGGCGCCGGCGGCCCCGAGGCCGAGGTGCTCAGCCGGGAGGACTCCTACGGACAGTCGCCGGGGTACTCCGCCGAGCAGGCCACGATGCAGATGATCCAGTTCTTCCTGTACGTGATCTCGATGTTCGTGGTCGGCGCCTTCTTCGTGGTCTGGACGATCCAGCGCAGGGACGAGATCGCGCTGGTGCGGGCGCTGGGCGGCTCGGCCGGCTACCTGCTCCGCGACGCCATCGCCCAGGTGCTGGTGGTGCTGGTGTCCGCCACCGCGGTCGGCACCGCGGTCGGCGCAGGGATGATCGCGCTGCTGCGGCGGGCCGCCCCCGGCATGCCGATCGCCTGGGCGCCCGGCCCGATCATCACCGCCATGGCGCTGCTGGTGGTGCTGGGCGTGCTGGGCGCGCTGGCGGCGCTGCGCCGCATCACCTCCGTCGATCCGCTGCTCGCCCTGGGAGGCAACCGATGACCGCCGCCACCGCCACCGCCACCGGGCTGGCCCTGGAGCAGGTCACCCTGGAGTACGGGACGGGTGAGACGCTGGTGACCGCGCTGGACGAGGTCACCTTGACCGTGGAGCCCGGAGAGTTCGTCGCGGTCGTCGGCCCGTCGGGGTCGGGCAAGTCCAGCCTGCTGGCCGTGGCGGGCGCGCTGATCCACCCCACCCGGGGCCGGGTGCGCATCGCCGATGTGACCGTCTCCGGCGCCAAGGCCGCCGAGCTGGCGAAGCTGCGCCGCACCCGGATCGGCTACGTCTTCCAAAGCGGCAACCTGCTGGCCTCGCTGACCGCCCGCGACCAGCTGCTCTTGGTGCCGCACCTGTCGGGGCGGATCACCGCCGAAGACCGCGCCCGCGCCGACGAGCTGCTGGAGGCGGTCGGGCTGACCGCCAAGGCCGACCGCCGCCCGCACGAGCTGTCCGGCGGCGAGCGGCAGCGGGTCGGGCTGGCCCGCGCGCTGATGAACCGGCCGGCGGTGCTGTTGGCCGACGAGCCCACCGCGGCGCTGGACCGCCGCCGGGCCCGCGAGATCGTGGCGCTGCTGGCCGCCCAGGCCCACGAGCGCAAGGCCGCCACCGTGATGGTCACCCACGACACCGACCTGCTGGAGGCCGCCGACCGGGTCGTCCACATGCGGGACGGTAAGCTGTCCTGACCTGCTCGCCGAGGACGCGCATGCCGAAGATCACCGCCCCGACCGTCGCCGAGCACCGCACCCGCCGGTACGCCGAGCTGCTGGAGGCGGCCCGGCAGATCGTGCTCGCCGACGGTCCGGAGGCGGTGACCCCGGGCGCGGTCGGCGCCCGCATCGGGCTGGCCCGCTCCAGCGTCTACAAGTACTTCCCCACCTCCCGCGACATCCTGGTGCACCTGCTGGAGGAGATCTTCCAGCGATGGATCGCCCGGCTCGGCGAGGTGATGGCCGCCCAGGCCGGCCCCGCCGAGCGGGTGACCGCCTACATCCGGACGTTCTTGGAATTCGCCGGGAGCGAGGAGCACCGCGTCGCCGACGCCATCGGCTTTCCCAACCTGCCGCCGCAGGACGCGGCGCGGATCCGCGTCCTGCACCGGCGGCTGACCGAGCCGCTCCGCCAGGCCCTCGTCGAGCTGGGCGACCCGTCCCCGCAGATCACCATGGAGTTGATGGTCGGCACGTTGAACGCCGCCACCCGCCTGATCGCCCAGGGGCATCCCGAGGCGCAGATCACCGCCGCGACCTTGGCGTTCGTCCGCCCTCCGGGAACGTGCGGCCGCCCGGGGCGGTGACCCTCTTCACGTGCGCCCTTCCGCGGGTCACAGGCGGGGACGCCGGGTCAGGCCGTGCCGCTGCGCGCCCCGGCCGGCCTGCGGCCGTTCGCGGGCGACCGCGGCGGTGCGCGATTCAGCGGGCGGGGAGCAGGACGGTCTCCCGCCACAAGGTCGGCAGGACCAGGCGGACGCCGTCGCGGCGGCTCTGCTCGACCAGGAAGCGCATCGAGGCGGCGACGTCGTCGGCGAAGTAGGGGAACGGGCGCAGCGGGCCGGTCAAGGGGGCGGTGAAGTCGTCCCAGTGGATCGGGATGACGACCTCGGCGCCGGTGGCGCGGACGGTCTCCGCCCAATACCGGCGGCGGTAGTCGTCGTCCTGTCTGCCGAGCTGCCCGATGCCCAGATAGACGACGTCGGCGCGGCGCCCGTCCAGCCGGCCCGGCACGAACCCGGCGCTGCCGTGGACCAGCACGGTGCCCAGCGGGTGCCGGAAGAACACCGAGTACGCCTCGCCCGTCCGGTACGCCGTGGCCCTGGCCGGCGGGGACAGCGGGGCGTCGACGGTGCCGGGGGCCAGGTCGCCAGGGCAGTGCACCCCGACGACGAAGGTGACCTCGAAGTCCCCGAACCGCACCGTCTCGCCGTCGTCCACGACGCGCAGCAGCTCCTCGGGCACCCCGTGGCCGCGGCCGATGTTGGCGGTGGACCGCGAGCCCACCAGCGTCGCCCCGAGCCGCCGGGCGATCACCGGGGCGTCCATGGCGTGGTCGTAGTGGGAGTGCACGCATATCACCGCCGCCAGCGAGCCGGCATGCCCGATGCCCGCCCGCCGCAGGCAGGCGTCGATCGCCTCCCGGTCGGGCGCGATCCGTCCCAGCCCCACCCGCAGCCAGCCCGGCCGGGTGAAGAACCCGTCGGTCAGCAGCGCGGTGCCCCCGTCCCGCAGCAGCACGCTGCTGGTCCCCAGGAACACCCCCGACACCCCGCCGTCCCCGTCGGCCACCGGAACGTCGGCCAGTCCGGCGAACGCGTCCATCCGCGGACGCCCCCACGGCCACCGCATGCATCCCTCCCGATCCTCGCCCGCTCTCCCCGGGTCCGCCGATTCTCTCCGAACGCCTCCCCCGGGGCGTGTGGGCGCGGCGGGCATCACCATGACGGCGGCGGCACGGCGTGGGCCGTCCTTCCGCTCCGCGGATCGCCCGCCTGCACACCCGTCCCCCTCGGGGAACGCGCGACCGTCTGAGGAGACGCCCGAAGAAGCGTCGTCGCACGGTCGAAGGCCCGGCGACGTGATCCCCGCCGCTCGCCATGGCCCAATCGGGCTCCCCCGGCGCCGGACGCGTGAGCCCTCCGGCTCGTGACGCTCCGGAGGAGGCGGGGAATCGCCGCGTCCGGACGGATGTGTAAGGCAGGCTTGCCCTTGTGGCGTGGGATGCTTGGGGGACGGGTCCGGCGGGGTTCCTGGCGGGCCTGCTGATCGCGACGGTCACCTCGCCGGTGGGCGTGTCCGGGGCGGTGTTCCTGCTGCCCGTGCAGCTCAGCGTGCTGGGTGTGCCGAACCCGGCGGTCACCCCGACGAACCTGCTGTTCAACATCGTCTCCGGTCCCGGTGCGCTCGCCCGCTACCGGGACCGTCTCAGCGGTCCGCTCACCCGGCTGCTCATCGCCGGGACGCTGCCGGGCGTCGTCATCGGGGCGATCGTCCGGGTCCATGTCGTTCCCGGCCCGGACGTCTTCCGGATCCTGGTGGGGCTGTTCCTGCTGCCGTTGGGGGTGTGGCTGTGCGTCCGCGCCGCCCGACGCCCCGCCGAGCCGGGCGGGAGCGGGCCCTCACCGCGCTTCACCACCGCCCTCGCCCTGGGCGTGGGGGTCGTCGGCGGCGTCTACGGCATCGGCGGCGGCTCCATCCTCGGCCCCATCCTGGTGGGCCGCGGCCTGCCGGTCGCGACCGTCGCCCCCGCCGCACTGGCCTCGACCTTCCTGACCTCGGTGGTCGGCGCCCTGACGTATGCGGTCTTGTCCTTCACCGCCGAAGGGGACATCGCGCCGGTGTGGTCGCTGGGTCTGCTGTGCGGCCTGGGCGGTCTGATCGGCGGATATCTCGGCGCCCGGCTGCAGCCGCACCTCCCGGAACGGGCCCTGCGTCTGATCCTCGGTCTTCTGGCGTCCGTCCTCGCCGTCCTCTACCTGATCCAGGGCCTCCGCTGAAGGGGGAGGGGACGGCCGCGGCGCAGGTTCTCGTCGTCGTCCGCTGCGCCAGGTGCCGGCTTGTGGCGGCGCCGTTCCGCCGTGCGGCGGACGCGAGGGGCCTGTGACCGTCCAGGCCCCCGGTGCGCGACGCATGCGGACGATCGCCCCGGTCGGTCGGCGGTGTGATCCGCCGGGCGGCGCATGGCCCCAGCCCTCTTCAACCCGGCCATGCGCCACCACGCCGCGGCCCGGTCTCGAAGGCCGCCCCACGCCGGCCCGGGTCGTTCCGCCGGCGCCGGGTGCGTCGACCGCGGCGGCGGGACGCCGCCCCCTCGCCGGTCACGCCGTCATCGCCGCGCCGGTCATGCGGCGGGTCGGCGGATCTGCGCTCCGCTCGCCGGGCCGCCCGCGCTCGGGCCGCAGCCGGCACCGGGCGCCAGGCTCAGTCCGTGTACCGGGTGGTGCACACCCAGGTGATCCAGCGGCCGCCGCCGGCGTTGGAGATGGCGTTGTTCTGCGCCTGGGTCCGGGTGCTGCCTCGACCGCCCCAGTACTTGTTGGTCTTGGGGTTGTAGGCGACGGCGCCGCAGCTGTTGACGAAGACCACCAGCACCTTGCAGTCGGAGCGGCGGCACTCCCGCAGCGCCCGCTGCTCGGCGCCGGAGCTGGTGCTGTAGTCCCAGGACTTGCCGATGCTGCCGTCGGGCGCCACCGCGATGGCGCCGTAGTACTGCCGCCGCGGCGTGTAGACCGGGGGCGGCGTGTAGGCGGGAGGCGTGTACGCCGGGGGCGGCGTGTACGCCGGGATCGTCGGGCGCGACGGCAGGGTGTAGGTGGGGGACGGCCAGCTGTCCGGAATCTTGCGCGCGGTGGTCGTGCCGCTCGAGCTGCCGGCGGCGAACAGCCACCACAGCAGGCCGGCGCCGCCGATCACCGCCACCAGCGCCACGACGGCGATGATGATGACGGCCGCAGCGTTGTCGTTCGACCGCCGCGGGCCCGTGGGTCCCATTCCGGGAGGGGGACCGGGCGGCGTCGGCGGTCCGGGCGGAGGCCCGTACGAGGGCGGCTGTGGGGGTTGCACGGTCATCCACTCCCCGAATACGTCAATGTACGGAATATCGCGATGATCGCCTCATTGGCGTGAGCCGATACGTGAGACGCGCTTTCTGTGGGTTCGGTTCCGCTCCAGTTCGATGATCTTTCAACGGTCGGCGACACCGCCGGTCCGCGGCCGGATCCGGTCATCACGGATCACGATCCCCGGCCGGGAGACGGCGTCCGGCCGCCCCGGGGGGCGCATTCACCGAACGTCTTCGCGCGCTTTCAGCGCACGTCTTCACGAAGATCGACGCGATCGCCGCTCGCCGCGGCGTCCACAGGTGAGCCGCGGGGTGTGGAAACGGCCGGGCGGGGACCGGCGGTCGTTCACCGGGTCCCCGCCCGGCCGCATGAGGAGAAATCCGCACCGCCCTTCGGCGACGCACCGGTGCGGCCGCCCGTCGTCTCGCCGACGCGGCCTCCGCCGGACGGCGTCTCGCCGCAGGGGGCGAAGCGGAGAACCCGTTGACATCCGCATCGCCGCGCGGCCAGACCACTGCCGGCGGCGACATGCACCGGTCGAGACGACGGCGTCGCCCTCATGTGCTCCGCAGCGAACGTGAGGTTTCGGCGTCCGAGCGGGACGCCGTCGATGCGGCCGGCGACGAATCGCCGGAGGGCGATGACCTCAGGAGCGCATTCGCGCGGCGCGGACCGGTGAAGGCCCGGCCGGCACGTCGAGCGCTCAGCCCTTGGAACCGAGCTCGGGAAGATTCTTTGCCAGCGGCACGAACTCCGACACCGACAGCAGCCCATCGCCGTCGGTGTCGTATTCGGCGAACAGCGCCTTGACGATCCCCGACAGGTCGTCCACTTCGGACGCCGGGAACATCCCCGCGATCGCCGCGGTCACCTCCTCCACGGTGAGCCGCCCATCTCCGTTGACGTCGTAGCGGGCGAACACCGCCTCGTACTGATCAGACATGATCCCCTTCCGCAACGCGGGCGTGGTCCTCGATCGTAACCACTCCCACGGCGGCCGACGGCGCGGACGGGGCGGAGTCCGGCGACGGCGGCGAGCCGTCCATGAGGCCGCCCGCGCGTCCGTCCTTCTCGGCCGGCCGGCGCGCGGGCGACCTCGGCGAGGAGGTCGCCGTTGCCCGCGCCGGTGCGGCTCGGGGACCCGGGAGCCCGCGGAAGGACCGGGCGCCGGGGAGGGCCGCCCCGTCCTGACGTGCGAGCGGGTCGCGGGGGGCTCAGACGGGGACCGGCTTGCGCCGTTCCACCGCCTGGAGGGCCTGGAGCAGGTAGCGGCGGAAGAGCGGGTAGTTCTCGCTCATCGGGAAGTGCCCGATGTCCTTCATCTCGATGAAGGTGCAGTTCCCGATCGCCGCCGCGGTCCGGGCGCTGTCGGCGGGCGTGGTCAGGTAGTCGTACTCGCCGGTGAGCATGACCAGGGGACACCGGTCGGTGTCGATCTCGCCGAGGCGACCGCGCAGATCGTGGTCGACGGAGTAGAAGTACAGGTCTCCCTTGAAGGCCTCGGATCCCTGGGTGTAGTAGAACCAGGTCTTCCACCGGTCGGCTTCGGGAGACTGCGGGGCCATCAGGTCCCACACCCCGCTCGCGCACACCTGTGCGGCGTTGGCGTGGGGGTGCTGCCACCAGTCGAGGTAGAAGCCGGGAGAGTGGTCGGCGCCCTCCACCGCCAGGATGCCGCCGAACCGGTCGGGGTGCCGCAGCGCCAGCTGCAGGGCGACGTTCCCGCCGAACGAGCAGCCCATGAAGATCGGGTCCCGCAGGTCGAGGGCGTCGCACAGCGCGACGATGAAGGCGCAGTAGTGGTCGGCGGTGAGCCGGTACTCCTCCTTCCACCACTCGGTGTTCTCCGGCGGGTCGGACTTGCCGTGGCGGGGCAGGTCGTAGGCGATGATCCGGTACCGGGAGGCGATCTCCTCGTCCTCCAGCAGGCCGCGCCACTGGTGGTTGTGACATCCGGCCGTGTGCTGGCAGACCAGGGGCTGTCCGGTGCCGTTCTCCAGGTAGAAGACCTTGTATTCCAGTCCGTCGACCTCGAAGGTCACATAGTGTCCGGTGACCGGGGAGATCCTGCTCATGGTGTCGTCCTTCCTCACACGGGGGAGCCGACGGTGCGCAGCAGCTCGATCTGGCGGGTGATGCAGCGCAGGTTCTGCATGAGGACGAGCAGGTCGCCCTCCAGCCGCATGTCGCGTCGGAAGCTGGCCGACCAGATCCCGTGGAACATCGGCTCGGGCACCGGGCGGCCGAAGCCGCGCCAGGTCTCCGCGCTCGCCCGGATCGCGAACTGGTAGGGCGCCTCGAGCGGGCCCGGATCGACCGCGACGTGCACGACCTTGCCGGACACGACGTCGATGACGAAGGAGTGCTCGCCGGCGTCCAGCAGGTACGAGCAGGTGAAGTGCTTGCCGTGGGCCTGGATCTCCGGGTCGGTGTTGTTGGCCTCGGCGAAGGCGTCGGCCCACTCCTGGGCCGAGAGGACGGGGGTCGGTGCGGTCATCGCCGGGACTCCCTCCTGAACGGGTCGGCTGCCGCCGTTCACGACGGCGGGGCGCTCATCGCGCTCGGATGGGACCCCGTACCCGCCGATTGCCGTCCGATAGTTCACAGAAAACTCTTTTTAGGGAGAATTGCACCTTCTGTGCAGATCACTCCGGTGCCGCAGAACTCGTTAACCTTTGGGCCGGCCCTCGGGAGCATGCGGCGTCGGGATGGCGCATGGGCCGGTGGCGTCGAGGAGGGCGGGCGATGAACGAGTTCGATTTCGGGGAGTTCCTCCGGGCGTCCGAACGCCAGGCGGCCAAGTCGCAGGAGCTGACGCGCAAGTCGGCCGAGCTGGTCGGGCGCGCCGAATCCCCCGACGGCCGGGTCGAGGTCGAGTGGACCCACGAGCGCGGACTGGCCGGGCTGCGGATCGGCCCGCGCGCGATGCGGTCGTCGTCCACCGAGCTGGCCGAGCTGATCGTCACGACGGCCCAGGTCGCCGAGGACGACCTGCGCGCCCAGGCCGACGCGCTCACCGAGGAGCTCTTCGGCCCCGACGGCGATCCCCTGGAGGTGCTAGAGGACCCGGAGGCGGTCCAGGACAAGATCAAGGAGCTGCAGGACGGGTTCCACGGCACCCTGCAGGACGCCACCGCCCTGCCGGAGAACCTGCGCCGGACGCTGGGGCGGTGAGACCGGTGTTCGGCACCACCGATCTGGTGATCGACGACGAAGAGATCACCGACAAGAACGGCACCGCACTGGCCGAGATCCGCCGCCCGCGGCTCTCGTGGCGCACGCTGCCGCCCGGCTCCCGGGAAGGGCTGAGCGTCGTGGGAACGGACGGGACGACGCTGCTCCGACTCGAGCATCCCCAGGGTCCGAAGATCACGTCCCTGTGGGTTCGTGACGGCGCCGGCGACCCCGTCGGCGAGTTCCGCAACCGCAGCCGGCTCGCCCCCGCCGGCGGACGTTTCGACGTGCTGCGGGACGACGCGGTGATCGGCACGGCCCACAGCGGCACCCTGCTGGACTTCCTGGAGGCGGCGACCGCGGAGGGCGAGCGGGTCGCCACGGCCGAGCGGGTGGGCGAGAGCTGGTTCGTCGAACTGAGCCCCGGCATCACCGACGACTGGACACGGCTGTTCGTGGCCCTGGTGATCGCCACCGAGCAGGTGCGGTTCCAGCAGCGGGAGTGGTGAACGGGGCCGCCCTGGAGCCCATGAGGCGGACGGGGCGGCCGGCCGTCCAGGCCGGATCGGACCGGCGTCCGGCTCGCGCCGTGGGGGCGGCGTCCCGCCGGTCGTCCAGATCCCGGCCGGCCCCGATCCCGCCGCGGCGGGTCAGCCCTTGCGGTTGCGCCACTGGCCCAGCCGGTGGGCCTGAACGTACTCGCGGATCTCCTTGACCTGCCACTTGTGCATGCCCCCCACCTCGTCGGTGACGATGGCCAGCCGGAGCCGGCCGGGCTGCCTCTCCAGCGGGCGTAGCTGCTTGGGCAGTTCCGGGAGCCGAGCGCGGTCGTACCAGAGCGAAAGCTCCGGGAAACCGCCCCGGGTGCGCAACAGCCCGATCCCCTCGATCGCCTCCACGGGCAGGACGTACTCCCGGTCTCCGATCGAGTGGATCAGGCCCCGCGGGGTCAGCCGCAGCCGTGCGGCGCCGTGCACCCGGTTCGACACGCCGATGGCGACGGCCAGGCCGATCAGCAGGACGCCGACCACGATCAGCGGTATCGAATACCAACCGTCGGTCATCGCCCCCGCCCCGCCGGCGATGCCGCCCGCGAGCACGAGCGCGACGATGCCGAGCGGCGCGTAGACGGAGCTGTCCCTCAGGACGATCTCCCCGCGAGCGGGCATCATGGCGCCTCCTCAGTCCTCGCGCGGCAGCACGTCGGTGCGCTTGAACGTAGCCGTCGCCGTACTCGGTGGCCTTGGTCCACGGAGAGGTGAAGGTGGGGGTGCCCTCCATGTCCCTCCCGAGGGCTCCGCTGCGATCTTGGCATGAGACGAAGATCCGGGAGCGGGCGTTCCAGGCGCCGACACGTCTTCGGCCCGGAACGATGCGTTCCGGGCCGAAGACGTCCGGCGGACCGGAGGACGAGGGTCAGGGGATCAGGAGGCGGACCCCAGCCACAGGTCGCACTTGTGGTCCTGGGGGAAGGTGGTGCTCGGCGCGATCGCATCGGGGGCGAGGATCTGGACCTTCGGGAACCGCTCCCAGCGCGGGGCGCCGAGGGCGTAGGGGACGCCGGTCCTGGCGAAGTTGGTCCAGTACTTCAGCATGCGGTCCGACAGGGCCTTCTGGGCGGGGGTGCCGGAGACGTCGCCGAACACGTACCGGATCTCCGAGCCGTGCGGGGCGCCGATCGGGAAGCTGATCGGCAGGTTCAGGTAGTCCATGGCGTTCCGGTCGGCGAACTCGTACTGGTAGGACCGGGTGTGCTTGGCCGCCAGCCGCGCCGTCTGGGACTGCGAGCAGGAGAACTGGGAGTCGGTGAAGACCGCGCCCAGCGCCTCCGCGGGCGTGCCGTAGTCCGACAGCGGGTAGCGGGCCAGGATCTCATCGGTCCGGTCGCCGTAGACCGCGCGGACCGCGACCGGGTAGCCCTCCGCGGTGAGCTGCCGGCCCGCCAGGTCGTAGGTGGAGGCCACGGTGAGCCGCCCCTCGTCGGCGGTGGTGCCCTGCAGGACGGGGACCCGGTGGAACAGCCCGCGGTCCAGCGCCTCGGTCACCTGCCGCGGGAGCACCTTGCCGTCGACGTTCGGCACCCAGCGGACGTTCGGGGCCGTGGAGGCGTTCAACACCTCCTCGGCGGACTTGCCGCGCAGGCAGGCCACGTCGGCGCAGCCCAGGGACTCGGCCCAGGCGGCGCCGGAGCGCTCCTGGTCGGCCCGGGCGGGCAGGGGGAAGCCGCAGCCCGACTGGGCGATGGCCCGGTGGAACAGTCCCGTCGACAGGGGCGAGATCAGGTTGTGGCAGACGCTGCCGCCGCCGGCCGACTCGCCGAAGATCGTCACGTTGCCGGGGTCGCCGCCGAACGCGGCGATGTTCTGCCGCACCCAGCGCAGGGCCGCCTGCTGGTCCAGCAGCCCGTAGTTGCCCGATGTCCCGTGCGGCGACTCCTTGGTCAGGTCCGGGTGGGCGAAGTAGCCGAACGCCCCGAGCCGGTAGTTGAGGGTGACGACGACCACGTCCCCCTTGGCCGCCAGGGTGCCGCCGCCATAGAACGCCCCGGAGCCGACGGTGAACCCGCCGCCGTGGATCCACACCATCACCGGCCGCTTGCGCAGGGACCGCCGGGCGGGCGTGTAGACGTTCAGGTACAGGCAGTCCTCGCTGGGCGTGCCGGGGCCCGTCAGGTCGCCCCAGGGCGTGTCCGAGGGGTGCTGCATGCAGGGGTTGCCCGGCTCGGTGGCGTCCCGCACGCCCGACCAGCGCGCAGGCGGGGACGGCGGCCTCCAGCGCCGCTCCCCGACCGGCGGGGCGGCATAGGGGATGCCGAGGTAGGAGTTCGCGGCCTCCCCCGCCTTCCCCTGTACCTTCCCGTATCTGGTCGTGACGATCGGGCCGTCGTCCGCCGCCGCCGGAACGGCGGTCAGCCCGCCGACCGACAGCATGAGCGCGCCCGACAGCACCCCTGCCCGTCGTATCCAAGGCGATCGCCGACGGATCCCCGCCAGGCGTCCGATGAGCGAACCCGACATCGCACCTCCGTACGGGAGTGGTGGCACTGGCCCCAGCAGCCTGACAAGCGGACCGGCCGTCCGGCATCGCGCAAATCACCGGTCGTCGGTGTCCGGTCCCGGCCTTCCCGCGGAGCGGACGGGGGCGACGGGAACGCGCACGCCCGCCGGGATCGAGGCCCGGCGGGCGCATCGTCCGGTGCGCGGGGGAGGCGACCGCGGTGATCGTCCGTCCGCCGGTCGCCCGGTGGCGTCACCCGATCCGTCGGGCGGACCGCAGGAGCGCGACGGCGCGGACGGTGATGTAGCCGCGCCATTCCAGGGCCGCGGCCGGGGACGCGGTGGCGTACTCGACGGTCCAGCCGCCGTCGGGCCGTTGCCGGGCCGCCAGGCGGTCGAGCTCGGCGTCGATCAGGGCGGGGTCGAACAGATCCCGGGCCGGGCCGGGGAACGGGACGAAGTCCAACGGGCGCAGGACCTCGTTCTCGGTGCCTCCCTCGACGTGGACGACGCCGTCCGGCGGGAGGCGGCGGAGGAGATCCGCCAGCAGTCCGGCGGCCTCGGGGCGGATGTCGTGGACGGCGTCCAGGAACTGGATCGCGAACGCCAGGACCAAAGCGGGCGGGGTCGTCTCGAGCGCCCCGATGGCGTCCAGGCAGTAACCGGTGGCGCGCTGCAGCCAAGGATGCGCGGCGATCTCGGGGTGGTGGGCGGCGGCGCGGTGGGCCATGCCCGTCACGGCGGCGGTGATCTGCAGCGACGATGCGGTGGGGTCGGCGCCGGTCCACCAGGGTGCGCAGCCCGCGGGTTCGGTCACCGGCAGTGCGAACGGCAGTCCGCCGTCCGGCAGCGACACCGACTCCAGCCAGTCGCACAGCTCCCGGACGCGGGAGGTGCGCACCGGTCCCGCCTCGGCGAAGACCTCCATCGCGTGCAGCGCCCCGGCCGGCTGGCTCTCGGGGGAGCGCAGGTCCGGCTCCAGGCCCCAGCCGTAGCCGCCGTCCGGGTTGCGGTAGCCGTCCAGCGCGGCGAGCAGCGCCTCGGGGTCGCCGGGGCCGGTGAGCAGCTCCCAGCGTCGCCGATCGAGCTGCCGGGCGTGCGAGGCCATGAAGCGGGCGGCGGCGGCCAGGTCGATGGGTGAGGTCGAAGACATGAGGCCCAGCACATCACGCGTCCCGCAACGCCGCCTCCTCGGACACGGCCGTCAGCCCGACCGGACCGTGGAGGATCCGGTGGGTCGCGGCGACGACGAGCAGCAGCAGCGCCATCCCCGGGTCGACGGTGGGGATCCCGATGAGCCGGTGGGTCAGCAGCCGCCGGTCGGCCGGTCCCACGAAGTACGGCAGGTCGGGCGCCATCGCCCCGGCGACCAGGGCGGAGGGCACCAGCGGTCCGCGCGCCAGGGGCAGCCGATCGCCGGGTGGCTCAGCGTGAACGGCATGGTCTGTCTCTCGGTCCGGTCAGCCGGTCGGGGTCGGGGTCGGCACGGCGGATCGCTGGGCGCGCAGGTCGCGCAGGATCCGGTCGACGTCGGCCCGGGCGAGCGGACGCGCCACCGCGTGCGCCTCGGCCCGCACGATGTGGCGGCGCGGCGTGTAGGAGGGCGGGATGTGGAAGCCGGCGCGGCAGGAGGCGGTGGCGCTGCCGTTCGGCCGCATGGTCCGGGTGATCCGGCAGGTGCGCACGGGACGGCCGTCGAGGGTCATGGTGATCGTGATCGCGGCGTGGACCGGCCGGTCGGGGGCGGTGGTGGAGCCGTCGGCGGGAACGCTGTTGGTAACCCTCACATGGGCGGTGCAGCCGTTCACGTCACAGGGCGACAGCCGGATCGACCCGTCCAGGGAGAACTCCACCCGCGGGTCCACCGAGTCCGTCAGCTCGCGGACCCCGCCCTGCAGCTCCTCGTACCACCGCCCGATCTCCCGCTCGTCGGGGAAGGTCAGGTCGAGCCGGAACTCCCCGGTCGGCGCGCCGCCGCGCGCCGCCGCCGGCTGCACGGTAGCGGGCCCGTCCGGATCCGGCCGGACGGTGGGGATCCGCGGGACCATCGGCGGTCTGCGCAGCTCGTCGTCGCCGAATCCCCTGGTCTCGATCCGCAGGATCCGCCGGGGGTCGGTCGCGGCGAGGTAGACGTTCCAGCGGGCGGTGGTCACCCGTTTGACGGGGGCGCCGTCCAGGAGGGCGTTCTCGACGAGCACGCCCGTGGTCGCGGCCTCCTGCTCGACCGCCCGTCCCAGCTCGGCGGGCGCGAGGGTCCCCGGGACGTCGAGGCCGAGCTCCGCCGGCGGCATCCCCACCCAGTGGCCGGCGTACTCCCGCAGCAGGTCCTCGTCCGCCATCCCGGAGGACCGCCAGAACCCCTCGTCGCCCTTGATGAAGGTCCGGCCGTCGACGGCCAGCAGCCGCAGCTCGTCGTCGTCCACGGTCATCGTGCCGTGCGCCGCTCCGTGCCGGGTGACCCGGAGGTCGACGCGGGACCGCTTGCCGCCGGCGGCGACCACGCCCCGGTAGCGGGCCGCCGCGGCGTCCGCCAGCCGCGCCGCGGCCCGCCGCAGCTGTGCCGCCGCGGTCCTCTCCGGGGCGGGGGGACGGTCGCCGAGCCGTCCGTCCCCGACGAACAGCCCCACCACGACCAGGGTCGCCAGCAGGGCGACGACGAGCGCGCCGGCCACCACGCCCCCGGCGGTCTTCCGCCGCGACCGGCCTCCTCCGCCTCCCGGCGGCGGCCCGGGCGGGTGGGCTCCCCGCAGGGGCGGCCCGCCCGGCGGCGGTCCTCCCCGGCTCGGGCCGGGCGGCGGCGCGAAGGGCTGGGCCGGCGGGATCGGCTCCGGCCCCTGATCGTGCTCGTTCCCCACCGGACCTCCCTCCCGAGCGATCGGCCACCACACCCATGAAACAGCCGGGCCATGACGATCCGCCCGAGCGGCCCGATTCGGGCGCACAGGGAAAAGGATTATGGGCCATGGAGAACGCCGGGCGCATCCGGCCGCCCGGCCGGGGCGCGTCCGGGGTCGTCCCCTCGGTCAGGCGTAGCGGCCGAGGACCGCGACCGGGCAGTGGGCGTGGTGGAGCACGCCGTGGCTGACCGAGCCGAGCAGCATGTCCCGCAGCAGACTGCGGCCGCGGGCGTTCACCACCAGCAGGTCGGCCTGCCGGGAGGCGGTCGTCAGGGCCTGGACCGGATGGTCGCGCACCATGTCCGTCACCACGGCCACATCCCCGTGGCGCTCCCGGTAGGGGGTCAGCAGGTCGTCGATCTGGTGGCGGCGGGCCTCCTCGATCTGGGCCATGTCCTCGTAGTATCCGGCGGGCGTCACCGGCCCCTCGGACAGCTGGAAGGCGTGCAGCACCCGCAGCCGTGCGTCGCGCAGCGCGGCGGCCTCGAAGGCGTACGCGAGCGCGGCGTCGTCCGCGGTGTCCGGGTCGATGCCCAGGACGACCTCGCCGCGGACGGGTCCCGGCTCGCCGCGCACCACGATGACCGGGCCGCGGGCGTGACCGGCGACGCGCAGGCCGATGGAGCCCAGCAGCAGGCTGGCGAACCCGCCCCGTCCGCGGTGCCCCAGGACCAGGGCGGCGGCGGTGGCGGCGCGCTCCCGCAGGGCGACGGGGACGGAGCCGCGGGCAATCTCGGTGGTCGCCGCAAGGCCCGGGTGACGGTCGAGCGCGAGCTTGTGCGCCTCCGCGAGGAGGGCCTCGGCCGTCGCCGTGGCCCGGTCGGTGATGCGGGCGTCGGGCGAGCCCAGCACGTCGTAGGGGGCCTCGTCGATGACGTGCACGATCTGCAGCGGCAGGCCGCGCAGCACGGCCTCGTCGGCGGCCCAGCGGACGGCGCGGTCGGCGGGCGGGGAGCCGTCGGTGGCGACGATGATGGCGGCCATCGGATCCTCCTTCGGTGGTGCTCCCGAGGGGGTCGTTGTACCCGTCGCCGTCCCGGAGAAGCCGGAGGAGCGGCATCCGGCCCGCGATGACGCGGACGGCCGGCGGGCCGGGGCCGTGGGGTCGTCGGGGACGCGGAGGCGGGGACGATGATGGCTGTCGGCGCCTCCGTCCGCACCGGGCGGCGGCGTGCGGTCCTGAGGCGAAGGAGCTCGACCATGCTTGTCCGAGAGGCCATGACCTCCCCCGTCGTGACGGTGCCGCCTTCGGCGACCGTCCGGCAGGCCATCCGTCTGCTGCACGAGCACGACATCACCGCGATGCCGGTGGTGGACGACTCCGGGGCGATGGTGGGGATCGTCAGCGACATGGATCTGCTGCGCGGCGAGTTCCAGGCCGATCCGCGGGCGTTCGCGCTGCCGGTGGCGGGACCGGACGAGCCTCCGCCGCGGCTGGTGTCGGACGTGATGATCCGGGACGTGCGCACCGCCCAGCCCACCACCGACGTGGCCGAGCTGGCGGAGATGATGCTGCGCACCCACATCAAGAGCGTTCCGGTGCTGGACGACGGCCGGATCGTCGGGATGATCAGCCGCCGGGACCTGATCGCCGTGCTGGCGCGCGGGGACGCCCGGATCCGCGACGACGTGCTGGCGGCGCTGGCCGAGCTGCTGCCGAACGGCCACGCCTGGACCGCCGGCGTCCACGAGGGCGAGGTGCGCCTGTCCGGCCCGGCCGACGAGGACGCCCGGCGCATCGCCGAGACCCTCACCCGCACGATCCCCGGCGTGACCCGCGTGGTGTTCCAGGAGTCCGCCTGAGGCGCCCCGGCCGGCCGGGACCCGGGACCGCCGTGCGGTCCCGCCCCGATGTCCGGTGCGTGCGACGGGGGCGCCGCCGGCGGCCCGGGGGCGCTTTTCGTCCCCGTCTGGTCGGGTACCGACGCAGCCGTGACCCAGAACACGGTGGAAGGCCTGGCGAACCGGCTGCGGGGCCGGGTCGTGCGGCCGACGGACGCGGACTACGACCGGGTCCGCGCGGTGTGGAACGGGATGGTCGACAAGCGCCCGGCGCTCATCGTGCGGTGCGCCGGGACGAGCGATGTGCTCGAGGCGGTCCGCCACGCCCGGGCACGGGGCCTGCCGGTCGCGGTGCGCGGCGGCGGGCACAACGTGTCCGGGGCCGCGGTCTGCGACGACGGGCTGGTCGTCGATCTGACGCCGATGCGGGGGGTGCGGGTCGATCCCGCCGCCGGAACCGTGCGGGCGGACGGCGGCGTCACGATCGGCGACCTGGACCGCGAGACGCAGGCGTTCGGGCTGGCGGTGCCGATGGGGGTGGTCACCGAGACCGGCATCGCCGGGCTCACGCTGGGCGGCGGGCTGGGCTGGCTGCGCCGCAAGTACGGGTTGAGCTGCGACGATTTGATCTCGGCGGACGTGGTGACGGCGGACGGCCGGGTGGTGGCGGCCGAGTCCGACCCCGAGCTGATGTGGGCGCTGAAGGGGGGCGGGGGGAACTTCGGCGTGGTCACCTCGTTCGAGTTCCGCGCCCACCCGGTGGGGCCGGAGGTGTTCTTCGCCCAGGTGATCCACGCGGGCCGGGACGCCCGTTCCGCGCTGCGCGCCTACCGGGAGTGGGCGGCCGCCGCGCCGGATGAGATCAGCTCGTTCGCGATCCTGTGGCACGGGCCCCCGGACGAGGCCGTCCCGGCCGAGCACCACGGCGCGCCGATCGTGGTGTTCGCCGCCCTGCACAGCGGCTCCCCCCGGGAGGGCGAGGAGGCGCTGCGGCCGCTCCGCGCCATCGGCACGCCGATCGCCGACCTCTCGGCGGCCTCCTCCTACCTGGAGGTGCAGCGGTTCTTCGACGAGGACTATCCGGCGCACGTGATGCGGTACTACTGGAAGTCCCGTTATCTGACCGGGCTGCCCGACGAGCTGATCGACGTGCTGGTGGAGCTGAACGAGGCCGCCCCCTCCCCGCACTCCACCCTCGACGTCTGGCAGCTGGGCGGGGCGTTCGCCCGGGTGGGCGCTCAGGACACGGCGTTCGGCGACCGTTCGGCGCCGTTCCTGCTCGGCATCGAGGCCAACTGGGAGGATCCGGCCGACGACGAGGCGTGCATCGCCTGGGCCCGCCGCGTCCACGCGGCGGCGGCGCCGTTCTCGACCGGGGCGGAGTATCTGAACTTCCCCGGGCTGTACGAGGACGCCGACCGGACCGTGCGGGACACGTTCGGCGCCAACCTGGACCGTCTGGCGGCGGTGAAACGCCGCTACGACCCCGACAACCTCTTCCGCTTCACGCACAACATCAGGCCGTCCTGAACGTCTCGCGCCCGAGCCGACGACCGGGGCGGTCCGCCGCCGTGCGGGGTCGCCGGGCACGCGTTCGGAGCCGTGCGGGGCCGGAGATCACCTGGAGGTCTCGGTTTCGCAGGCGGGGATCCGGCGGGCGGGGACGGCCTGATAGGGCGGGGTCATGGACAGATCGTTCTTCCGTGCCCTCGCGGTCCTCGCCGCGGCCCTGCTGGCGATCCCCGTGGCGTCCGCCCCGGCGCAGGCGCGTCCGGAGCCCACCGCGCCCAAGGAGTTCGTGGCGCTGCGCGATGTGGACCGCACGATCCTGGAGGAGATCCGCTACACCACGGCGCACAACTTCGTCGGGGACCCGATCGACGGCTACCGCCAGCCGATGTGCATCTTGACCAGGCCCGCCGCCGAGGCCCTGCATCGGGCCCAGCGCACGCTGCTGCGCCGGGGCTATTCGCTGAAGGTCTATGACTGCTACCGGCCGCAGCGGGCGGTGGACCACTTCGTCGCCTGGGCCCAGGACCTGGACGACCAGCGGATGAAGGCCGAGTTCTACCCGCGGGTGGACAAGGCCGACCTGTTCGCCGACGGGTACATCGCCGAGAAGTCCGGGCACAGCCGGGGCAGCACCGTGGACGTGACCCTCGTCAAGCTCCCCGCGCGGCCCACCCGGCCCTACCGGCCGGGCGAGCGGCTGGTCCCCTGCTACTACCCGCAGCACCTGCGGTTCCCGGACAACTCCATCGACATGGGAACGGGGTACGACTGCTTCGACACCCTCTCCCACACCCTCGATCCGCGCATCACCGGCGAGCAGCGGGCCAACCGCCTCCTGCTGAAGAGCGCCCTCGAGGCGGAGGGCTTCGTCAACCTCCCCGAGGAGTGGTGGCACTTCACCCACAAGCCGGAGTCGTTCCCCGACACCTACTTCGACTTCCCCGTCTCCCGCAGCTCCCTGACCCCTCGGCGGTGACCTCCCGGGGGCCGGCGGGCCGTGACCGGCGTCGAGGCGTCCGGTCGCGGCCCCGCCGCCGCGGTCACCGTTCCGTCCGGGCGTCGGGGCGGGAGGCCCGGGAGCGGACGTCGCGGTAGAGGGAGAGCATGAGGTCGCTCTGCCGGCGCGGATGCAGATCCATGGCGCGGCGGCGGGCGGCGGCCCCACGGCCGCGGGCCAGCTCGGGGTCGAGCAGCAGCTCCGCGATCGCCGCCCCCATCTCGGCGGCGGTGGGCGCGGTGAGGATCATCTCGTCCCGCAGCGGGCTCGCCTTGTGCAGGGCCTCGTCGACCACCACCGACGGCACCCCGGCGAGGGAGGCCTCGTGCAGGACCAGGGCCTGGGTGTCGGTCTGGGAGGGGAAGCCGAACACCTGGGCGGCCGCGTAGGCGGCGCCGACCACCGAGGGCGGCTGCTGCCCGGTGGTGACCGTGCGGTGGGCGACGCCGGCGTCCTTCAGCGCCCGGCGCAGCCAGCGCCGCTTGTACAGGGCGCCGACCAGGACCAGCCAGGCGTCCGGGACGGTCTGCAGCACGGTGCGGAACGCCTGGGCGAGCAGGTCGACCCCCTTCTCGGGGGTGACCCGGCCGACGAACAGCACCATGGGCGCACGGGCGGGGACCCCCCAGCGGGCACGGAACTCCTGGTCGGCGCCGGGGGGCACCCGGACGGGGGACACGCCGTTGGGCGCCACGACCACCCGGGGGTGCCGGGCCAGCCACGCGTTCCGGTTCAAGATCGCCTCGGTGGGCACCACGAGCGCGTCGGCGTCGCCGTACAGCAGGGCGTTGGCGGCGTCGATGATCTCCTCGCGTCGTTCGGCGGGCGGGCACTGCACGCCCAGGCGCCGCGCATAGGCGCGCAGCATCAGGCGCAGCGCGCAGGTGGGGATGCGGTAGGCGTCGGCGTAGGCGTGCAGGTCCGTGTGGTAGGTGGCGACCATGGGCAGGCCGAGCCGCCGGGCCGCCAGGGCGCCCAGGAGCCCGACGGTGCCGGGGGTGTGCACGTGGATCAGCGACGGGGACCAGTCGGCGACCTTCGCCACGTGGCGCAGCCGGGGGTGGCACAGCCGCATCTCGGCGACCCCGGCCGGGATCGACCGCAGGGGGAGCCCCACCTCGCCGGGGCTCTGGGACCGGTGGCGGGGCGCGACCAGCAGGCCCGGGTGTCCGGCGGCGTGCAGTTCGGGGATCAGGGTCTGCAGCGAGGTCACCACGCCGTTCCGGTGCGGCAGGAACGTGTCGCTGAAGTGCGCCACCCGCACGGGGACGCCTGCTCCGGTACTGGTCATCTTCAACTCCGCAACGTGACGCGATATCGGCGGCGTCCCTGCCCGGCGGGGCGGCCACCCGGGTGACCCGACCGAACGCCCACCAGCCGGCAAGGTCCCGATGACAGGTGAAGCGGCACCCGCTCCCGCGAGCGCCGCCAGGAGACCTTTATCACCTCCGGGCCGATCTCGCCCGTTTCCCGGCAATTTGTGATCGGCCGACCTTACCCGTTCACCCGCCGGTTCCGCAGCCCCTTGGGCGCGACGCCGATCGAATCGGCGGCGTTCGGCGGCGCAGGCACGCCGCCGAACGGGCCGCCGCGAGCCCCCGTCGCCGGACGGCGGGCGTCGGCGGCGCATCGCGAAGCGGCCGGGATCGCCCTGTCCGATGCAGGACGAATCCGGTGATGATCCACTGAAACCGACCCGTGGCACTAAAGTGAACGCCGCCCGGTGTCGGCGACGAGGAAGGCGTCTGCGATGACCGACCAGGACTGGGAGCGCGACCCGCAGCCGGTGATCGACACCAGCAAGCCGCATTCGGCGCGGGTGTGGAACTACTGGTTGGGCGGCAAGGACAACTACCCGATCGACCGGGAGGTCGGCGAGCAGGTCCGCAAGGTGTACCCGGGGATCGTCGACGTGGCCCGGCACTCCCGGGCCTTCTTGGGCCGGGCGGTCCGCTACCTGGCCGGCGAGGTGGGGATCGACCAGTTCCTGGACCTGGGCACCGGCCTGCCCACGGTCGACAACACCCACGAGGTCGCCCAGCGCGTCAACCCGGCCTGCAAGATCGTGTACGTCGACAACGACCCGCTGGTGCTCGTGCACGCCCGCGCCCTGCTGACCAGCACCCCCGAGGGGGAGTGCCAGTACGTCGACGCCGACGTCCGCGACCCCGAATACGTGCTGCAGCAGGCGGCCCGCACCCTGGACTTCTCCCGGCCGATCGGGCTGATGATGCTGGGGATCCTGGGCAACGTCTGGGACGACGCCGAGGCCACCGCGATCCGCGACCATCTGGTGGCGGCGCTGCCCTCGGGCAGCTATCTGGTCCTGGAGGACGGCACCGACGCGGTGGACCCCGAGGCCGCCGCCAAGGCGGAGCAGACCCGCGCCGAGGCGGGCGACCCCTACAAGCTGCGCACCCCCGAGCAGATCGCGGCGTTCTTCGACGGCCTGGAGCTCGTCGAGCCGGGGGTGGTGTCGGTGTCCCGGTGGCGCCCCGAACCCACCCCCTGGGGTCTCCCGGAGGAGGTGACCGCCTACTGCGGGGTGGCCCGCAAGCCCTGAAGGCAGCCGGAGGGCTCCTCAGCCCACCGCGCGCTTCACCAGCTCGACGATCCGCTCCTCCACCTCGGGCGTCACCTCGGTCAACGCGAACGCGGTCGGCCACATCGGACCGTCGTCCAGCTTGGCCACGTCGTTGAACCCGAACGTCGCGTACCGCGACTTGAACTTCTCGGCGCTCTGGAAGAAGCACAGCACCTTGCCGTTCAGCGCATAGGCGGGCATGCCATACCAGAGCCTGGGCGCGAGGGCGGGGGCGTTGGCCTTGATGAGGGCGTGGATGCGCTCGGCCATGACCCGATCGGATTCCTGCATGTCGGCGATCTTGGCGAGGACGTCCCGCTCCGCCTCCGCCGCCTTCTCCGCACGCGAACCGCGGCGCCGCGCCGCCTTCTTCTGCTCCTGGGCGTGCTCTTTCATCGCGGCCCGCTCTTCGGCGGTGAAGCCCTCGTACGCGCTGTCCTCGGCGCCGGCCATGATCACTCCTTTGTCGTCGGTCACGCTCGGCCCGGGGCATCCCGCCGAGCGATCACCGTCACCATGGCGTCGCCCGGCAGGTGCCGGTCGCTTCCACGCCGGGCCCGGAACCTATCACGGGCATTGCGCCGGTGACGGTTCCACGCTCGCACGGACATGTCGAAACGGCGAATTGCACCCTGCGCGCAACCGGCCGGGAGGTCCGGAGACGATCACCGTCTCCGCTCCGGGGAGCACGCCCACCATGGGTTTCGTCCCCATCGGTCCGTCTGTCGGGGACGTTCCGGAACCGGCTCTGACCGGTTCCGGTCAGTCGATCGCAGGGGATTTCCCCGGAGCGGCGAGGGGTCCACGGCCGCATCGTCCTCCCCGGCGCCGGCGCTCCGCCGCGCACGACGCGTCCGCCGGGCCCGCTAGGAGTACACCCCCAGCCAGGTGCGGATCGTCGCGACCTCGTCCTCGGTGAACGTCTCCCCGTAGGCGTCTCCGTAGGCGCGGCCGAGCACGTTGTCCACGAACGCCGCACCGATCTCCGCCGCGGTCGGCGGCGGCTCGCGGTTCAGCGGGCAGCCGCGCGAAATGCCGCGCACGACGAACATGACGGTGGCGCGGTCGACGGCGAACCCCTTCTCCCGGAGCCAGTCCCGCGACCAGTTCGTGCACTGGGCCAGATTGAAATGGTGAGTGTGGGCGTACACGGACAGCGCCTGATAGATCGGCGGCCACCACTCCTGGGGCAGCCGAGGCAGATTGATCAGCTCGACCAGACGCTCGACGGGCTCCGGCAGGGAGACCCGCGGCGCCACGGCGGCCGAGCCCTCGGGGGGAGAGTGGCGGCTCTCATCCCATATCTCATGCTGTGACATCCGCAGGTTGGGCAGTTTCAGGCTCCTCACCGCCCGGGCGAAGCCGCCGAAGCCGAACCAGTTGGTCTCGCCGACCACCTCGCCCAGCTCACTGCGCAGCTGGTCGGCGAGGGCGGCCATGTTCAGCGGAGCGGACGCGTCGTTGTACCTGGCGACGACCGCCGACCGGAAGGCCTCGTACGCCACGGTCTGATCGGCCGGCACGACGGCGGCGGGCACGACCTCGCCGCCGGCCTTGCCGTCGATCTCCCCGTCGGCCTTCCCATCGACCTTGCCGTCGATCTCCCCGTCGGCCCCGCCGGACTCGGCCGCCGCGACGCCGTCCCCCTCGCCGGCGAGGTTCCCGGCGAAGTTCCCATCGGAGCCCTCGGCGAAGTCCTCGGCGCAATCGACCGGCCCGCCCTGCACCAGCGCCAGCAGCCGCCGGCTGCCGAGCACGCGATCGGCGATCGAGGTGAACGCCTCGGCCGAATCCACCGCCGACACGATCATGGTCCGCCGGTCGGCCCGGCGCAGCCGCTGCAGCAGCGGCGTCATATCGGAATCGCCGGAGGCGATGACGAACTCGTCGTATCTGGTGTCCGCCGACAGCGCGTCGATGGCGTCGACGACGATCCTGATGTCGGCGCCGTTCTTCGTGGAATTGTAGGGAGGGCAGTCGACCACCTCGAAACCGGCCCGGATGAACGCCGACCGGAATCGGAAGAACTGCAGACGGGACGGCTCACCGGCGGGGTTGTAATGATTCACCCAGCCGGCCGGGTTGAGATAGCAGCGCAGGATCAGCCAGCGCCGTGGGGCGTCCACCGTCAGCGTCGTCGACAGGCGGCGCAGCCAAGTCTCAGGGCTGCTCGCGAACTGGATCGCCACCTCGGGGTTCAATCCGAAAAGCCCGGTGAATACATTATCGAAGTCCAGATAAAGCGCAGATCGAGCATACTCCACGAAAGCAACCTATAGCGGATCCGGGCAAAGATCAACGCGATACATATCCATCCGCAAAGACAGATCTCCCGGGCAGTGCGGGACACTGCGGCGCCCCCGATCCGGGACGCGGCGGATCCGGCCGGACGAATGCAACGAAGAAGGCATTCTGAAAACGGCCAAGCATATCGGGCTCCCGATTATCGGGCAAGAAGGATCCGGTGGATTCGAGGCGGGCGCATCCGGTGCGGCCCGCTCCCCGCCCATGGCCGACGCCGCGCCGGTCCCTCGGCCCACCGGCGCCGCGGGGCCCGGCCCCGCATCGAGCCGTGCGGAGCGCATGCGTGCTCCGAGGCGGGAGGGGTGTGATCGCGCAGGTGGAGGAACGTGTGCCCCCAACGGGATTCGAACCCGTGCTACCGCCTTGAAAGGGCGGCGTCCTAGGCCGCTAGACGATGGGGGCCGCCGGCGTTGCCTGCCGTCAGCATAGGGGAAATGAGAGCGGGACGCCTATTCGGGGCGTCCCGGTCCCGTCAGGGACGGCCGGTCGGGCTCGCGGTCGCCGACGGGGTGTCGCGGCTCGGGGCGAGCGTGGGCGGGCGCGTGGGCCACCGGGTGGGGTCCAGGGACGGCCACTGGGAGGGCGTGGGGGTCGGGACGACGGTGGGGGCCGGCCCGGTGATCGTCCGGTCGGGCTCGGGCTCCAGGTGACGCTCGATGAGGGCGGAGGTGAGGCCGAGACCGCCGAGGCGGAGGTCGTCCCAGCCCTGGAGGCGCCTGGTGGTGCGGTTGAAGTACAGGACCGAGAGCTCGATGGGGGTGGGCTCCTCGTTCTCCAGCCCGCGCAGGCCGGCGCCGCCGGTGGAGCCCTGCACGAACAGGCGGGTGCCGGTGGGCAGGAGCTCGGTGCCGCGCCGGTGGGTGTGGCCGGACAGGATGAGGGGGGTCCTGCCGCTGAACCCCTCGGCCTGGTCGGGATCGTGCACGACCACCACGTCGGGGGCGGGGCCCGCGTTGTGCAGGTCGGCGCCCTGCCGGGCCCCCAGGTTCCTCAGCTGGGCGGCGGTGACCTCGTCGTCGCGGGTGGTCTTGTCGGGGGTGAAGCGGGGGTCGCCCACCCCGTGGATGCGCAGACCCGCGACCTCCGCGGTCCGCCCGTCCAGGACGACGGCGTTCTTCTGTTCGGCGACGGCCTGCTGGGTGGCCTTGGAGTCGTGGTTGCCGCGGACGAACACGTACGGGATCTTCAGGTCCCCGATGCTCTTGACGAACCGGTCCTCGGGGCCGCTGCCGTGGTCGGTCAGGTCCCCGCTGTCGATGATCAGGTCGGCCTGGAACTGGGTGCTGACGGAGCGGATGACGTCCCAGGCGGCCGGGTTCAGATGGATGTCGGAGACGTGGACGACGCGCAGCGTGGAGGGGTCGGGCTCGTAGACGGGCAGCGTGGAGGTGGCGGCGTACAGGCGGGTGACGTTGCCGACCAGGCGGGCGAGCTGGGCCCGGTAGTGGGAGAAGCGCTCGACGATGTTCTCCACGTCGCCGACGACCTGAGGGGCGTTGGCGAGCAGGCCGGTGTAGCGGGGCTCGCCCACGGACTGGGGGTTGAACGTCGCATACGCCAGCAGGCAGGTGGCGACCAGCCCGCCCGCGCCGGCGCCCATGGACAGCAGTGCGCCGCGCCAGGAGCGGAACACCAGCAGCCCGGCCAGGAAGGCGAAGACCGTCGCGAACAGGGCGGCGCGGACGATCAGCACGATGACGCCGTGGCGGACCTGATCGTCGACGGTGTCGGCGAGCCGGTCCAGCGCGTCGTCCTGCTCGATGAGCCTGCGGGCGGGTTCGGCGTGCAGTTCGGCGATCTGGGCGTTGAGCCGGACCGGGCCCCAGTGGCTGTCGAACTGGAGCGAGCCCAGCGGCGGGATCTGGACGGTGGTGCCGCCGTTCCAGGACGGGCGGATGGACAGCGACACGTCGGCGGGCCCGACGGGGGTCTCCACCCGGCCGCCGAGCAGCATGCCGATCATGCCGCCGGCGAGTCCCACCACGACGATCGTCCCGACGCGGACGGCGCGGCGCCGCCGCAGCCGTGCGGTGCGGGCGTGCAGCGTCCGGAGCCGCTCGCCCCAGGCGGAGAGCACAGCGGAGGAAGACCCGGGGGAAGCGGGCGAGGGCCCTGCCGCCGGATCGGCGGGGGGTGGGGAGGATCGGCGTCGACGGAAGCGCCCGAGCACCACGTCGCCTCCTCTCCTCGTCCTCGACAATGGTGCCGTGATCGAGCTGTCGCGCGAGGAGTTCGAGGAGCTCGTCTCTGAGGCCCTCGACACCGTTCCGCCCGAGCTGACCGAGCTGATGGACAACGTCGTCATCCTGGTGGAGGACGACGCCCCCGAGCCCGGCCTGCTCGGCCTCTACCACGGTGTACCGCTCACCGAGCGCGGCGATTGGTACGCAGGCGTCCTGCCCGACCACATCTCGATCTACCGTAAGGAGATTCTGGCCATCTGTGACTCCATCGACGATGTCATCGAAGAGGTACGTATCACTGTCGTCCACGAGATAGCCCACCACTTCGGCATCTCCGACGAGTGGCTGCACCGGCACGGCTACTGACCGCAGCACCCCCTTCTCCCGCCCCGCCGCAACCCGTTCCACCAATTGAGCACAGAAGGTCACATCCATGCGACGGAGCGTGAGTTAATAGGGGGGATCACGCTCGGCACCCGGGCGCACACGGACTGGAGATGTCTTGGCGGAAAGGCAGAGCGGCAGGCACCGACGCCCGCGCGAACGCCAGGCGACCTATCGTGAGGTCTTCGCCATCGGCGAGTTCCGTGCGCTGTGGCTGGCCCAAGCCCTGTCGTACGTCGGCGACCAGCTCGCCCAAGTGGCGCTGGCCGTCCTGGTGTTCCACCGCACCGGCTCCCCCCTGCTCACCGCCGTCACCTATGCGCTGACCTATCTGCCGCCGATCGTGGGCGGCCCGATCCTGTCCGGGCTGGCCGACATGTTCCCCCGGCGCAGCGTGATGGTGGTCTGCGACGTGCTGCGGGCGTGCCTGGTCGCCCTGATGACGCTGCAGGGGCTGCCGTTCCCCGTGCTGTGCGCGCTGGTGTTCGCGACCGTGCTGCTGGGGGCGCCGTTCACCGCGGCGCGGGCGGCGCTGCTGCCCGACGTGCTGGCCGGCGACCGCTACGTGGCCGGGATGGCGATCAACAACATCACCCACCAGGGCACCCAGATGCTGGGGTTCCTGAGCGGCGGGGCGCTGGTGGCGGCGGTGGGGACGCACGAGGCGCTGGCCCTGGACGCGCTGACGTTCGCGGTGTCGGCGATCATCCTGATGGTGGGGCTGAAGCCGCGCCCGGCCCCGCGCCACGGGGAGCAGGAGCCGCTGGCGCTGTGGCGCAACACCCGGGACGGGGCCCGGCTGGTGTTCGGGGACCCGACGCTGCGGTCCCTGGTGCTGTTCGCCTGGCTGTGCGCGTTCTATGTGATCCCCGAAGGGCTGGCGGCCCCGTATGCGGCGACCTATCCGGGCAGCACGGCGGTCACGGTGGGGCTGCTGATGTCGGCCATGCCCACCGGGATGGTCATCGGGATGTTCGTGTTCAGCCGGTTCGTCCGCCCCTCGGATCGGATCCGGGCGATGGGCTGGATGTCGATGCTGGCGTGCGCCCCGCTGATCGGGTCGGGCATGCAGCCCCCGCTGTGGGTGGTGCTGCTGCTGTGGGGGCTGTCGGGGGCGGGCAGCGCCTACCAGCTCGCCGCCAACGCCGCGTTCGTCGCCGCCGTGCCGCCCTCGGGTCGCGGGCAGGCGTTCGGGCTGGCGCAGTCGGGGATCCTGGCGGGCCAGGGCCTGGGGATCTTAATCGCCGGCCTCGCCGCCGAGGCGCTCGGGCCGCAGACCGTGGTGGCGCTGGCCGGGGTGGCGGGGCTGTCGGCGGCGACCCTGCTGACCCTGATGTGGGCGCCGGTGCGCGGCGAGATGATCACCGCCGTGGTCGACGAGACGGCGGAGACCGAACGGGACCGCCGTCCCGAACGCCCGGCCGGCCGCGGCGACAAGGGCACGGCGTCCAAGGCCCTCACCGAGGGCGCCCGCTGCACCGAGAAGCCGCGCCGGCGCCCGGGGCGCCTGAACGACGACGTGGTCGCCGCCTCCGAGGACGACTAGGAGCGTCCCGCCGGGAGGCCGACCGGAGACCGGCCGGAGCAGGCCCGGCTAGGAGCGCCCGGTGCCGGACTTGGTGAACGCCTCCTTGGTCTTGTTCACCATCTCCTGGACCTTGGGGTTGTCCTTGTTCTTGTCGATCAGCTCCTGCGCGAGGGACACGTCGCTGCCGGCCTCGGGGATCAGCAGCCAGCCCAGCACGTACAGGATCACGCCGGAGCCTCCGAAGAGGGTGAACACCCCCAGCAGCAGCCGGATGACGGTGGGGTCCACGCCGGCGTACTCGCCGACGCCCGAGCACACGCCGGCGATGAGCCGGCCCTGCGTGGATCGGCGCAGCTTACGGGAGGTCGAGGTCGTGGACTGCGGCTTGTTCAGGTCGTGTTCCATGTCTCGATCGTGCCCCGTCCGGGCCGCCTCGCACATCAGGGACCGTCCCCGATCCGTCCCTGATATCCGCCCCCAGGTCACCCGGTGTCGGGCGAACGGCGAGGAGTACCCTGGCGGGCACATCCGTCATCCGGGACGAAACGGGGCTTCGCATGGACGTGCTGCGCATCGACGACCAGCTCACCGAGGAAGAGCGGATGATCCGCGACACGGTTCGCGCCGTCGTCGCCGAGAAGGTCCTCCCGCATGTCGGCGAGTGGTTCGAGCAGGGCACGTTCCCGGCCCGCGAACTGGCCCCCGAGCTGGGCAAGCTGGGGCTGCTGGGCATGCATCTGCAGGGGTACGGCTGCGCGGGGATGAGCGCGGTGGCCTACGGGGTGGCGTGCCGGGAGCTGGAGGCGGGCGACTCGGGTCTGCGCAGCTTCGTGTCCGTGCAGGGCTCGTTGGCGATGGCGGCGATCCACAAGTTCGGCTCCGAGGAGCAGAAGCGGCAGTGGCTGCCGCGGATGGCGGCCGGCGAGGCGCTGGGCTGCTTCGGGCTGACCGAGCCGGACCACGGCTCCGACCCCGGCTCCATGCGCACCCACGCCCGCCGCGACGGCTCGGACTGGGTGCTGAACGGGACCAAGATGTGGATCACCAACGGTTCCGTCGCCGACGTCGCGGTGGTGTGGGCGCAGACCGAGGAGGGCATCCGGGGCTTCCTGGTGCCCGCCGGGACGCCCGGGTTCTCCGCCTCCGAGATCCACCGCAAGCTGTCGCTGCGCGCGTCGGTGACCGCCGAGCTGGTGCTGGAGGACGTGCGGCTGCCGGCGGACGCGGTGCTTCCCGGCGTGACCGGGCTGCGGGGTCCGCTGAGCTGTCTGTCGGAGGCGCGGTACGGGATCCTGTGGGGCGCGGTCGGAGCGGGCCGGGCCTGCTATGAGGCGGCCGTGGACTATGCCACGACGCGCGAGCAGTTCGGCCGTCCCATCGGGGCGTTCCAGCTCACCCAGGAGAAGCTGGCGTGGATGGAGGTGGCGCTGGGGCAGGCCGGGCTGACCGCCCTGCACATCGGCCGGCTCAAGGACGCCGGGAAGGTCACCCCGCAGCAGATCTCCTTCGGCAAGCTGGCGAACGTGCGGGCGGCGCTGGACGTGGCGCGGCAGGCCCGCACCGTGCTGGGCGCCAACGGGATCACGCTGGAGTACCCGGTGATCCGGCACATGAACAACCTGGAGTCGGTGCTGACCTACGAGGGCACTCAGGAGATCCACACCCTGGTGCTGGGTCAGGCGATCACCGGGATCTCCGCCTACCGGGGCTGACGGGCGGAAGACGCCGTCCGTGCCGTCGGGGCGCCCGGCGCGCCCCGACGGACGCGCTCTCGTCGACGCGACGCCCGCCCGCATCGGCGGGGCGCCCGGCGCACATCTCCTCGTCCCGCCCATCACGCCCATCCCGGCGGACGACCCGCCCGGCCGCTCCCGGGAGGACCGGGGGCGGCGGGGCGCCGGTCAGCGGGGCCTGCGGTCGGCGCGGTCGAAGCGTTCCCGGCGGACCACGGCCTTCTGTCCCTTGAGGGTGGTGCGCCGCAGCGCGTCGATGACCCTGGCCGCCGTCGCCTCCGGCACCTCCACCAGGGAGAACCGGTCGGCGATCTCGATCGCACCGATGTCGCGGCCGTGCAGCCCGGCCTCGCCGGCGATGGCGCCGACCAGGTCCTGGGGGCGGATGCCGTGGCGCCGGCCCAGTCCCACGAACAGCCGGGTCACACCGGCGTCCGGGCCGCCGCGCCGCGCGATGCGGCGGCCGGGGCGGTCCTCGCGCGGCCGGCGCGGAACGACCTCGGGGATCTCCTCCTCGTCCGCGGCGACGCCGTCGGCCTCCTGGGCGAGCTTGACGGCGGCCAGCGCGACCTCCATCACGTCGAACTCCTCGGCCAGCGACTCCACCACCGCCCGGTAGGGGTCCAGGTCGTCGTTCAGCAGGCTCTCGCGCAGCGCGGCGCGGAGCAGCTCCAGCCGGCGGGCGCGCAGGTCGGCGACGGTGGGGATCTTCTCCACGGTGATCCTCAGGCCGGTGGCGCGCTCGATCGTCCTGAGCATCCGGTGCTCGCGGGGCTCGGCGAGGGTGAGCGCCACGCCCTGCCGCCCGGCGCGGCCGACCCGGCCGATGCGGTGCACGAACGAGTCGGGGTCGGACGGCACGTGGTAGTTGATCACGTGGGTGAGGTGTTCGACGTCGATGCCGCGGGCGGCCACGTCGGTGGCGATCAGCAGTTGGGCGGTGCCGGCGCGCAGCCGGCCCATCACCCGGTCCCGCTGGTCCTGGGTCATCCCGCCGTGCAGCGCCTCGGCCCGGTGGCCGCGGCCGTTGAGCATCTCGGTCAGCTCGTCGACCTGCTCGCGGGTGCGGCAGAACACGATCGCGGCGGCGGGGGCCTCCACGTCCAGCAGCCGGCCGAGGGCGGCGGGCTTGTGGGCGCGGTCGACCACATAGGCGCGCTGGCGGACCAGCGGGGGCTCGCCGGCCTCGCGTTCGGGCCGCTCGATCTCGATGCGGACCGGATGCCGCAGATGCCGCCCGGCGATCTGCTCGATGCGCGGCGGGACGGTCGCCGAGAACAGCACGGTCTGCCGCTCCGCGGGGGTCTCGGCCAAGATCGCCTCGATGTCCTCGGCGAAGCCCATGTCGAGCATCTCGTCGGCCTCGTCGAGCACGACGGTGCGCAGCTCCTCCAGCCGCAGCGCGTCCCGGCCGATCAGGTCCAGGGCCCGGCCGGGGGTGGCGACCACCACGTCGACGCCCCGCCTGAGCGCCGCGAGCTGACGGCCGATCGGGGCGCCCCCGTACACCGGCAGCACCCGGGCGCCCATCCGGCGGCCGTAGCGGTGGAACGCCTCCGAGACCTGGATCGCCAGCTCGCGGGTCGGGACGAGCACCAGCGCGCGCGGTCGGGCGCCCTCCTCGCCGGCCCTCTCCAGCCGCTCGAGGACGGGCAGGGCGAACGCGGCGGTCTTGCCGGTGCCGGTGGCGGCCTGGCCGAGCAGGTCACGGCCGTCCAGCAGGTGCGGGATGGCCTCGCGTTGGATGGGGGTCGGCTCCTCGTACCCCAGTCCGGACAGCGCGGCGAGCAGTTCGGGCCGCAGCTGGAGGTCGGCGAAGCCGGCGGCCTCGCGGGGGGCGGTGATCGTCATGGTCGGCTCCTCGGTCCTGCCCGTCTTTCGTACCGTGCCCGTCGCGAACGGCACGAGGCAGGCCCGGCGATGCGGGGCCTGCCTCGTGGCGCAGCGGGCTGCGCGGCCGCTCAGAGGGCGCGGACCTGGTCGGCCTGCAGCCCCTTGGGGCCCTGGACGGCGGTGTACTCCACGCGCTGATCCTCGCTGAGGGTGCGGAAGCCGCTCATCTCGATCGCCGAGTGGTGGACGAAGATGTCGGCGGTGCCGTCGTCAGGGGCGATGAACCCGAAGCCCTTGTCGGGGTTGAACCACTTCACGGTTCCCTGAGCCATGGTGTCTCCTTTGAAGGTCCTCTCCGCGGGTGCGGGAGGGTCGTCGTTGGGCCCGCGCCGGATCGCACGGTCCCGGCCTACGGCCGCCACCCTTCAAAGGAGTCGGTCCCTCGAACGATGAAGCGCCCGCTGTCAAACCCTGCGGCGCTTTCCACGTTCGCAAACTTCGACTGCAACCACACCGTACAGCGTGCGGGGCGCCGGAAAAATTCCCGGCGCTTTCGACCAGTCTACGCGCCCGGCCGACCGGCCGGGCCGCGCCGCCCGCCGCATCGCCTCTCTCCGGGCCCCTCCCCTCGGCCCCCCGACCGGCCTCCGACCGGCTCCGTCCGCCGCTCCTCGGACCGCCCGTCGCGCCGTCCCCGGCGGCCCCTCGCGGCCTCTCGCGGCCCTGTGGCGCGGCGTCCCGCGCAGGTCGGCGGGTCTCGTCCGACATCTTGTCCACAGACTATTGGCAGATCGCCAATAACTCTTTAGGCTGCCCCAAGAGCGCCAGAAGGTGACGTACGCAACACCTTCCCGGCTTGTCCCATGCCTCGACCACCGCTCCGGGGCCGCCCGGAGTCGCCACGCCCTCGCGGCGTCTAGGAGGTGAGCGCACTGGCCGCCACACAGGTGCCGATGCGGATCCACGGACTGCTCAGCGAGGTCGGCGAGCTGTTCGTGGTGGCGTTGGAAGGTCTCCGGCGGACCTGGGACGTCCGCAGCTGGTTCTGGGAGTTCGTCGATCAGGCCTGGTTCCTGGCCCGGGTCACCAGCATCCCGGTGATCCTGGTGGCGCTGCCGCTGGGAGCCACCGTGGCGCTGCAGGTCGGCCAGGTCGCCGCCCAGCTCGGCGCGCAGTCGGCCACCGGCGGCGCGGTGATCGTCGGACTGGTCCGCGAGGTCGCCCCGATCGCCGCCGCGCTGATCATCGCCGGGGCCGGCGGCTCGGCGATGGCCGCGGACATGGGCACCCGGCGGATCCGCGACGAGCTGGCGGCCATGGAGGTCATGGCGGTCAACCCCATCCACCGGCTGGTCACCCCCCGGCTGTGGGCCTCCAGCCTGGTCTCCACCCTCCTGGTGTCGCTGGTGGTGCTGTCGGGCGCGACCGGCGGGTTCGTGTTCAACGTGCTGCTGCAGGGGGTCACCCCGGGCGCCTACTTCGACGGCGCGGTCTCCCTGCTGCAGACCTCCGACCTGGTGGTCACCCTGCTCAAGGCCTGGCTGTTCGGCATGATCGCCGGGATCGTCGCCTGCCACATGGGCATGAACTGCGCCTCCACCCCGGTCGGGGTGGGCCGCGCGGTCAACCGATCCATCGTGGTCGCGTTCATGCTGGTGTTCGCCCTCAACTACGTGATCTCAACGGTCTACTTCGTCGCGTTCCCGCCCAAGATCGGATGAACGGCCTGTTGTCCGTCGGCCGCGCGGGAGCGCGCGGCGGCGTCCGAGTCACGGCCGACGCGGTGCGCCGCGTCGGCGACCTGGCCGACTGGCCGCTGTTCATCGGCCGGGTGATGCTGGGGATCGTCCGGGACCTGATCTGGCGCCGCAAGTACGGCACGGTGGTCGCCCGCCAGGTCAGCGACGTGGTGGTCGGCGCCGGGGCCACCGTGGTCGGCGGCGGCATGATCTTCGTGATCTTCACGATGGCGTTCTTCGTCGGCACCGAGGTCGGCCTCCAGGGCTACACCGGGCTGCGGGCCATCGGCGCCGAGTCGTTCATGGGGCTGGTCGGCTCGTTCGCCAACGTCCGGGAGATCACCCCGGTGATCGCGGCGGTGGCGCTGGCGGCGCAGTGCGGGTCGGCGTTCACCGCCGAGCTCGGCGCGATGCGGATCTCCGAGGAGATCGACGCGCTGGAGGTCATGGGCATCGGGTCGTTCACCTACCTGGTGTGCACCCGGGTGCTGGCGGCGCTGATCGCGCTGGTGCCGCTGTACCTGATCGCGCTGTTCGCCAGCTTCTTCGCCACCCGCCTGATCACCACGCGGTTCTTCGGGCTGGCCCCGGGCGTCTACGACTACTACTTCCAGCTCTACCTGCCGACGATCGACCTGATCTACAGCTGCATCAAGGTGGCGGTGTTCGCCTTCGCGGTGATCGCCATCCACTGCTACTACGGCTACTACGCCACCGGCGGCCCGGCCGGGGTGGGCCGGGCGACCGGGCGGGCCATCCGGCTGTCGATCATCGCGATCGTCACCCTGAACCTGCTGTTGTCGTACGTCTTCTGGGGCAACGGCGAGACGGTGAGGCTGACCGGATGAACGCCGTGGAGCTGCCGCTCGGCCGCCGGCTGGTGATCACCGCGATCACCCTGGCCGTCGCGGCCGCGCTGATCTGGACGCTGATCACCGAGCCCTTCGCCCCGGAGGGGACCCGGCTGACCGCCGAGTTCGGCCGGGCCGGGCAGGGACTGTCCGACAACGCGCCGGTCAAGATCCGCGGCGTGGACGTCGGCCGGGTGACCTCCGTGGAGCTGACCGCCTCCGGCCGGGCCCGGGTCACCATGGCGATCGACCCGGGGGTGCGGGTCCCCGACACCGTCACCGCCGCCGTCGAACCCTCGTCGGTGTTCGGGCCCAAGTACATCAACCTGCTGCCCGGCGCGCACGAGGAGCGGGGGCCGTTCCTGGCCGACGGGGCGCGCATCACCCGCACCGCCGACCCGCGCGACCTGTCGGACCTGCTCGGGGAGGCGCACACGGCGCTGGCGGCGATCGACCCCGACGAGGTCGCCGTCATCGTGAACACCCTCGCCCAGGGCCTCGACGGGCAGGGACGGCGGCTCCGCCAGACCATCGACTTCGGCGGGACGCTGCTGAACGTGGCGCACCGCCGCCGCGAGGAGGCCCGCGCCTTCCTGTCCGACGGGGCCGACCTGCTGACCACGGTGGCCCAAGTCTCCGACGAGATGATCGCCATCGCCGACGACGCCAACACGGTGATCGGCGGCTTCGCGGCGGGCGGCCGGGGCCGGCTGGGCTCCTTCGCCGACCGGCTGGCGGAGGTCTCGGCGCTGGTGGCGCACGGGTTCGACCGGCGCGGCCGGCAGCTCGGCGCCGGCTTCCGCTCCGGGGAACGCGCGGTCGGCATCATCTACCGGCAGCTTCCCGATCTCGGCGACGCCGTCCGCACCGGGAACCAGATCCTGCCGATGTACCAGGAGCTGACCGACTTCCCGGGCGTGGGCGGCAAGAACTACCTGGGCGTGCACGGCTGGCTGCCCAACCACCCGTGCGCGCTGGTCGTCGGACTGTGCGGTCCGGGGGGTGAGCGGCCGTGATCTCCGGACGTCGCGGGCTGCTGCTGAAGCTGGGGCTGTACGTGGCGGTGACCGGCCTGCTCACCGCGTTCATCGGCGCCCAGATCGCCCGGGTGGACCTCTCCGGCGGCTGGAGGCTGAGCGCCTCCTTCGAGGACGCCAGCGGCCTGGCCGAGGGCGACCAGGTCAAGATCGCCGGCGTCCCGGTCGGCCGGGTGGACGAGATCAAGGTGGTCAAGGGCCGGGCCAGGGTGACGATGAGCATCCGCGAGTCGGTGCGGGTCCCCGCCGACACCCAGGCCGCGATCCGCTGGCGCGACGCCGTCGGGCAGCGGGTGGTCTACCTGATCCCCGGCACCAGCCGCACCATGCTGCGCCCGGGCGCCCACATCACCCGCACCAAGTCCGTGGTCGACGGCGGAGAGCTGATCAACCAGCTCGGCCCGCTGACCGAGAGCCTGGACGGGGCCCAGGTCAACGAGCTGCTGGCCTCGCTGGCGCAGGCGATGGACGGCAACGCCGCCGACATCGACCGGCTGATCGGCGACATCGAGACGCTCTCGGCCACCCTCGCCCGGCGCCGCCAGGCGCTCCGGCAGATGATCGCCGACTACGCCACGGTCAGCGAGATCATCGCCCGCCGCGACAAGCAGATCGCCGCCGCGGTGGACGACATGGCGACGCTCAGCCAGGCGTTCGTCGACAACCGCCGGCTGATCGACCGGACGCTGGTCGAGCTGTCGAAGACCGCGCGGACCTCCGAGGCGGTGCTGGCCCGCAACGCCGGGCAACTGGAGGAGATCATCGCCCGGCTGAGCGTGTTCACCTCCGGGGTGCGGCGCAACCACGAGGCCGTGCGCGCGGTGCTGGAGAAGGCCCGGCCCAAGCTGGAGCACATCTTCGCCGCCGTCGACAACGGCGAGTACATGGAGGTCGCCGCCCCCTGCCTGACGCTGGTGGCCCCGCCCTGCCCCTACCCCACCCGGCTGCCCGCCGACCGGGAGGGCACCGGCCGCATCGACACCGTTCCCGAGCTGCAGCGACTGATCGTCGGAGGCGGATGATGGCGCTCAAGTCGTTCCGCGACCGCAACCGGATCACCGTCGGTGTGGTGTCCTCCGGGATCCTGGTCCTGCTGGTGGTGTCGGTGTACCTGATCGGCACCGAGGGGCTGCTGCGCGACCGCTACACCATGTCGGGGGTGTTCGCCGACAGCGGCGGGCTGCGCCCCGGCGACGAGGTGCGGGTCGCCGGCGTCGAGGTCGGCGAGGTCACCGAGGTCAAGCCGGACTGGGCCAACGGCCGGGTGCTGGTCGCCTGGGAGGTCGACTCCGAGGTGAAGCTGGGGACCGCCACCCGCGCCGAGGTGCGGGTCTCCAACGTGCTGGGCGGCCGGCACCTGCGGCTGTCCGGCCCGGTCGCCGCCCCCTACATGGACGACCTGCCCGAGCGACGGCGGCGGATCCCCCTGGAGCGGACGGCGGTGCCCACCACGTTCAACGACGTGCTGAAGAGCTCCACCGAGGCGGTGCGCAGGCTCGACACCCGCTCCATCCAGACCATCGTCGACGAGCTCGGCGGGCTGAGCGAGCGGGACCGGGGCAGGCTCAGCCGGGCGCTGACCGATCTCACCGAGGTGGCCGAGACCGTCGACGAGAGCGACCCGCAGATCCGCACGCTGCTCGACAACGGCGAACGGCTGGTCGCCCTGGCCGACAGCAAGGAGCGGCAGCTGCTCACGCTGATGGACAACGTGCAGGCCATGCTGAAGGAGCTGGAGCTGCGCCGCGACGAGCTGTCGGCGTTCCTGGGCGGCGGCGACGCCACCGTCAAGTCCATGACCCGTCTGATCGACCGGCAGCAGGCCAAGCTCGCGTCGATCGTCAAGGACCTGCAGACCACGCTGGCCGCCCTGCGCCCCGCCAACGACGACCTCAACGCGCTGCTGGCGTGGGCCGGCCCCACGCTCAGCGGCCTGTCCTCGGTCGGCGGCCGGGGCCCCTGGCTGGAGGTGGTGGCGACCGGGCTCGGCCCGCTGTCGCCCGAGGACCTGGCCGCGCTGGCCCGCCTGGCCCGGCGGCAGGGAGCCGCCCGATGAGACGGCTGATCGCATGGGCGACCGGACTGGCGTTGATCGCCGCGACCGGCGGCTGCACGGTGCTCGGCGGCTCGGACACCTACCGGGTGACCGTCTATTTCCCCTCCGCCACCTCGCTGTATGAGCGGTCCCGGGTGAAGGTCATGGGCATCGACGCCGGGGTCGTCACCGACATCACGCCCGAACGCGGCCGGGTCCGGGTCGACCTGGAGGTGGACGAGGAGGTGCCGCTGCCGGCGGACGTCCGCGCCGCGATCGTGTCGGCCAACACGCTCGGCGAACGGTTCGTCCAGCTGCACCCGGCCTGGCGGCGGGGCCTGCCCAAGGCCCCGCCGGGCACCGTCATCCCGATCGAGCGCACCGACCTGCCGGTGGAGGTGGACGAGGCGCTCGACGCGTTCGGCAAGCTCGGCGACTCCCTGGACGCGCAGACCGTCGGCGACGCCCTCCACGGCGGCGCACGCGGGCTGCGCGGCAAGGGCGACGACATCAACCGGGGACTGCAGGCCGCCGCCGCGCTGAGCAACGACCTGGCCGCCCAGGACCGACGGCTGGTCCGGCTCGCCGAGCGGCTCCGGTCGCTGGCCACCAGCCTGAACGAACGCGACAAGCAGCTCACCGGGCTGATCGACTCGTTCTCCGCCACCAGCCGCACCCTGGTCGAGGAGCGGCGGCGGCTCCAGGCGTTCATCGACGACCTGGCGGCGGTGATCCAGCGCAGCGAGGTGCTGATCGTCGCCTACCGGGAGACGCTGCCGAGCACCGTGGCCGACATGTCCAACATCGTCATGACCCTCAAGGCCAACGCCGACTCCCTCAACCAGGCGATCGCCGCGATCGGGCGGTTCGCCGACGTGGCCGTCGAGGCGTGGGACCGCGAGAACCACACCGCCACCGTCCGGGTCATCGTGCACGGCACCATCCGCGCCTGGCTGCAGCCGCTGTTCACCGCGATGGGCTGGGGCACCGTCCCGTGCATCGAGGACGAGCCGGAGCTGGGCCGGTGCACCGAGGGGGGATGATGAGGGCGCGACGCACGATCGCCGCGGGGGCGCTGGCCCTGACGATGACGGCGGGCTGCTCGGTGCAGACGCTCGGCGCGCCGCGCGGCGGCATGGAGCTGACCGCGACGTTCGACGACGTGCAGAGCCTCACCGTGGGGCACAGCGTGCAGATCGCCGACGTCAAGGTCGGCACCGTCACCGACATCGAGCTGTCCGGCTACCGGGCGACCGTCACCATGTCGCTGCGGAAGGGACAGCGGATCCCGGTCGGCACCACCGCGATGATCTCCCGCACCTCGCTGCTGGGCGAGAACTATGTGCGGCTCACCCCGCCGCCCGGCCGCGACCTGGGCACCGGGCCGTTCCTGGCCGACGGGGCGAGGCTGGAGCAGACCTCGGTGCAGCCCGACCTGGAGCAGATCACCGAACGGGTCGGGCCGCTGCTGGCCGCCGTCAGCGGGCGGAACGTGGAGACCATCACCACCGAGGGCGCCACCGCGATCGGCGGCAAGGGCAGGCAGCTCAACACGCTCATCAAGAAGGCCGCCGAGGTCACCGACAGCTACGCCGCCGCCAACGCCGACCTGGCCCGGGCGCTGGACGCCATGGCCCGCCTGGGCGGCACGCTGCGCTCCGGGCACGATGAGCTGGACAAGCTGCCCGGCAACATCCGGCTCGCCACCCGGCGGCTGGCCGCCGACCGCGCCCGGCTCAAGCGGGCGGTGCAGCAGCTGCTGCGGCTGGCCGAGTCGGTGAACGCCAACGTCCAGCTCCGGCACGGCGAGCGGCTGGAGAACCTGCTGCGCCAGGCCGACGAGCTGATCGAGGCGGCCGTCCGAGGCCGGGAGGACCTCAAGGCGATCACCCTGTCGGTGCTCACGATGCTGGAGGGCCCCTCGGTGTCCTACGGGGGACAGGGGCTGATGTTCATCTGGCTGCGCGGCTTCCTGCCCGCCGACGACGTCCCCGCGTCCACGGCGCAGGCCCCCGGCCCGCTGCGCGATCTGCTGGAGCCGCGATCGTGAACCACAACCGCCGCATCGTCGTCAACCTGGTGTTCTTCGCCGTCCTCGGCGTGGTGCTGGCGATCTGGGCGGTGAGCAGCCTGATCGATATCGACGCGCTGCGCCGCCCGACCCCCGTCATCGCCGAGTTCGCCTCCTCCCCCGGCCTGAGGTCCGGACTGGAGGTCACCCATCTGGGCGTCCGCGTCGGCAAGGTCGGCGCCATCGAGCTGAAGCCCGGACGCGCCGAGGTCCGCATCGACCTGGACCGCCACGCCCGGGTGCCGTCCACGGTGGGCGCCCGGGTGATGCGCAAGTCCGCCGTCGGCGAGCCGTACATCGAGCTGACCCCGCCGCCCGCGACCACGTCCGAGCCCCGTCCGCTGCGCGCCGGGGACCACATCCCGCTCGACCGCACCGTCGGCAGCACCGACTACCGGCACCTGTTCCGCTCGCTGAGCGACGTCCTCGACGCCGTCGACCCCGACGACGCCCGCACCCTGGTGCACGAGGCGGCCGCCGCGCTGGAGGGCCGGGACGACTCGCTGCGCGACCTGATCGCCGACACCCACAGGCTCACCGGCACCCTGGCCGCCGAGTCCGCCACCCTGGACGCCCTGTCGGTGCAGCTCACCCGGCTCACCGGGACCCTCGCCGACCACCGGCTGCAGCTCGCCGCCGGGGTGCGCGACCTGGCGACCGTCACCGAGTCGGTCCGCCGGTCCCGGCAGCGACTCGAGGCGGTCCTGGAGGAGGGGCCCGATTTCCTGGAGCAGGTCGACAAGCTCCTGCAGGAGGCCAGGCCGAGCCTGGACTGCCTGCTGACGGCGGTGTCCACGCCCGGCTCACCGATCTTCAGCCCGCAGAACGAGGCGCGCATCGACCATGTGATCGAGATGGTGCCCACCCTGAAGGCGCTGGTCTCCGACATCACCGTCAAGGAGGGCGGCCGCCGCTACGCCCGGATCAAGCCGGTCATCACCGTCCCCGGCTCCGGTTCCCCGCAGGGCGCCGAGTTCGCCGAGCCCCGTCCCAAGCCCGTTCCCCGGCCGTTGAGCGTCTGCCCCGCCACCGAGGGCGCCGACCCCGCCCAGGCCGGCGCGTTCACCGCCGAACCCGACGGCGGCGGCAGGCCGGGGCGGGGGACCACCGTGCTCCGCAAGTCCGCCGACAGCGAGAACGCCTCGCCGGTCTCCGGCGTCCTGCCGCTCCTGCCGCCGCTGCTGGGAGCCCTCATCGTCATCGCCGTCGGCGCCCAGACCCTCCGCACCCTGATCCGTCGCCGCTTCGGCCGTTGAGGAGGCCCCGATGACCCGCACGACCATGACCTGGCTGGGTGACGACACCGCCCCCGGGCCCTCGGCCCCCGCACCGACGGACTCCGAGGACGCCCTGCGGACTCCCGAGGCCGAGAACGCCGCCCGGCGTGAGGACCGCGACGCCGCCGAGGACGCCGCGCGAGCCGAGGAGGGCGCTCCGGATGCGGAGGAGCCCGCGGACGCGGCTCGCGTGGAGGAGGTCGAGGACGAGCGCGCCGCGGAGGGGCCCGAGAAGGAGGGGGCCGAGCGGCGGGCCGGGAAAGCCGCGGCGGAGGGCGATCGCGACGACGCCCCCACCGCGAAGGCCGCGAACGGGAAGCGCGGGGACGGAGCGTCCCGCGAGGGCGCCGGGGGCCGCACCGGCCGCCGGCGGTTCAGGCCCTCCGCGGAAGGGGCGGCCAAGGCGGCGGTGCTGGCGGCGCTGGCGGCCGCGATCGCGGTGGCCGGGCTGCAGTGGCACCGGGCGAACGGGATGGCCGAGGAGGAGGCGGTGCGCACCGCCGTGCGCACCCGGGCCGCCGAGTTCGGGGTGGCGCTGCTGAGCTACGACCACAACGATCTGAAGGCGGCGCGGGAGAGGGTCATGTCCATGGCCTCCGACGACTTCGCCAAGACCTACGACGTGGCGTTCACCGGGGGCCTGGAGGGCGTGATCGGGCGGCTCAAGGCCGACGCCACCGCCACCGTCCGCAACGTGTACGTGAGCGAGGTGAACGACACCGCGGCCAAGGCCATCGTGGTGCTGGACTCCGAGGTCAAGAGCACCGCCGGGACCCGCCGGGTGCTGGGTTCGTACCTGGAGATGAACCTGGTGCGCCAGAACGGGCAGTGGAAGGTCACCGAGGTGTCGTCCATCGGGTCGATCAACGAGAGCATGTCCGGCTCCGACGACCGGAGCCCCTCCCCCACCCCGTCGTCCTCGCCCCGCCGATGACCGGAGTATCGTCGAGACGACGATGAACACCGCTTTCAGCGATGATGCGGCCGGGCGCGGCCCGACGGCGAGGGAGTAGATGGGCAAGGCCACGGTCGGCGGCGCGACGACGCGCCGGGTGCGCAAAGAGCCCGACGAACGGCGTGATCAGATCCTGCGGGTCGCCCAGAGACTGTTCAGCAGGCACCCTTATCAATCGGTGTCCAGCACTCAGATCGCGGACGCGGCGGGCGTCAGCCGCGGCCTACTCAACCACTATTTCGGGACCAAGCGGGAGCTGTATCTGGCGGCGGTGCGGCGGATGCTGGAGATGCCGCCGATGCCGGTGCCGGCCTATGTCGAGGGGGCCGGCGTCCGCAGCCGCGTCACCAAGGCCCTGGACGGCTGGCTGGAGCTGCTGGAGCGCAACCGGGGCACGTGGATCACCGCGCTGGACATGGTGGAGTCCGGCGGCGACCCGGAGCTGAGCCGGATCCTGGACCAGGCCCGGGACCGCGCCGTGGACCGGGTCTGCGAGGTGCTGGGGCTGGCGCCGCTGGCGGCCGAGCACGATGAGGTGCGCGCGGCGCTGCGCGGGTTCTCCGGGATGGCCGTGGCCGTCACCCGGGAGTGGCTGAAGTTCGGGCGGATGACTCGGGCGCAGGTGCATCTGCTGCTGGAGCAGACGGTCCTCCACCTCGCCGAACAGGTCGTGCCCCGTCTGGTGGGCGACGCGGCGGGCGACCCGCCGGGCGCACCGGCGCCCGACGACGGGCTGGAGGCCCCCTCCCCGGCGGTCTGACCGGTGGCCGGGCCCGCGGGCGGTCGCCGTGAGAGCGCCGCCGACGCCGCGGCGCCCTCCCCCGCCCGGGTGCGGGCGAAGGAGGGCGCGCTGCGGCGGGGTGTCAGCCGGTGACCGGAAGGTCCTTGGTCACCGGGGTGGGCGCCGGGGCCATGGCCGCGGGCCTGGTGTGCCCGGGGTGGCCCTTGCCGCCCGCGTGGTGGCCCTGACCGGGCCGGCTGTGGGGCTTCTCGGGGTTGCTCTTGATCCGCTTGGCGGCGCCGCAGGTGGCCGAGGCGATGCCGAGACGCTGCGGCTTGCCGTTGGTCGACGGCAGGTTCAGCTCGATGGCGGTGACGGTCAGGTCGCCCTGCGGGTTGCGCCGCTGGGAGTTGAGCACCACCGAGGCCTCGCCGAGCCCCTGGATCGGCACCCGCAGCGCGCTGTTGGGCTTGGGGTTGGCGGCCAGGCGCTGGCCGTTGAGGTAGGCGTTGGTCAAGGTGGCCTGGCCCTTGCGGCCCTCGCAGGTGGCGCTGACCGTCTCGGCGTGCAGCAGCCGCTGGGCCACGTTCAGGTCGGACACGCTGGCCCGGCCCACGCCGCGCTGCGCCAGGGCGTCCAGCGCGGAGGCGTTCACCAGCGAGTTCGGCGGCAGCTCGGCGACGGACTTGCGCTGCGGCGTCTTGCCCTGGGCCGCCACCAGAGGCGTCGCCGGCAGGGTCACCAGCCCGTCGGCGGTCAGGCCGTAGGCCGAGCTGTTGTCCTTGGCGCCGGCCTTGTCGGCGAACGCGGCGGGCGCACCGGCGATGATCAGGGGGGCCACCAGGGCCCCGGTGACGGCGGCCGTCCGGGCCGTGGATGACAAACGCACGCTTCCTCCTTGACAGATCGACGATCGGGTTCGCGGAAGGGTCTGTCGGCCGGCCGGGACGTTCGGCCGCCCGGCCGGCGTCGGGTCGGTCAGGTCACCAGGACGAGGGTGCCGAGCGGGATCCGGCTGAGCCTGGTCAGCGCCTCGTCCGGCACCCTGATGCAGCCGTGGGTGACGGCCTTGCCGAAGACCGACGCATCGCGCCAGCCGTGGAAGGCGACGGTGCCCGGGCCGCCGCCGAAGGTCTCCAGCGTCTCCGAGTGGGCCCCCACCGGCACGATCAGCGGACTGAACGTGGGCTTGGCCGGCTTGAGCAGGGCGAGCAGGAACGTCCGCCCCTTGGGGGTGGGCGTCTCGGCCGCCCCGACCGCGACCGTCCAGGTCCCCGTCTTGCGGCCGGACTCCCACAGGGTGAGCCGCCGCTGGGCGAGGTCCACCTTGACCAGGTGCGAGGTGCGGGCGACGGTGATCCGCCCGTCGTCTCGGATCCAGCCGGTCACCCCGTTCGGCCTGCTGGGCAGCAGCACCTGCAGCCAGCCGTCCCGGGCGCCCACGACGGGCACCCAGGTGGGGCTGTCGAGCTGCTGTTCCGGCAGTGCGGCCACGGCCGGTCCGCCGGGCCGGGCCGCCACCTCCACGGTGCTCGTGGGGTGCACCACCGTGCCGTCGGTCTCCGCCTGCGGTGCGGGGTCCTGGGGCAGGCCGCGCAGCGTGGTGAACGTCGTCGCCTGCGGCAGCCTGGTCAGGTCCGGCCCGGTGGACCGGCTCTCGGTCGGGCCGTCGCCCCCGCCGCAGCCCGCCATCACCGCCGCGCAGGCCGCGCTCGCCAGAGCGCGACGCCACCGGCGGACACGCCTCATGGCGTGGCATATCCCTGGGGAACGTTCGGTCACGAGAACTCCAAACCGGGACACCCCGGCAGAGGGGGCGGTCACTCGATGCGACTGATGTCGCACGGGCGTCCCAGGTTTATCAGGCGTGACACCTCAATCACGGCAAGCAATCGCACTCGCAATGACAAAATTCCTTTTACTGATCCCGCGATCAGTGCCGTGACCTGGGGCTTGTCCATTCCGCACGGAATGGAGGCAAGACCCGCAACACCCTGTCCGCCGGAAATTCCGACCGGTCGCCGCCGGCCATGGCCCATCGCCGGCGCATGTGCGGAGAAAGAAATCGGCAGGCGGCGGAAAACGCATTCTTCCGGTCGTTCCGCTCCCCGATCGCCGCGCTCGGGTCAGCGGCGCAGACGCCGCAGCGCCTGAGCGCAGACGCCGCAAAACGCCCCCCACAGGACGTTCACCGCGATCACCGGAAAGACGGCGATCGGGGTGGCGAGCGGCCCTTGGAGCTCACCGGTGAGGATGGGCGAGAGGATCCCGCTCGCCACGATGGCGACGACGGCGTAGGCCGCCCCGGCGCAGATCAGGGTCGGGAGGGGTTCGCGGATCCGCCCGAAGGCCCCGATGAGGATCCACAGCAGCGTGATCGCGGCGGTCAGCAGCAGCGGCGTGGCGGGCTTGCCCAGCGCCTCGCTCCATCCGGCGATGGAGAACAGCGGCCTCACCAGCGCGATGGCCGTCAGCAGGCAGGCCATGGGCCAGTCGACCCGCCGCCGCACGGAGAGGAAGGGATCGGTGTTCATGCGGCGAACGTAGGCCGCCGGCCCACCGGGCCGGATCGGCCCGTGGCTGACACCGCCCTACCCTTCCGGTTGCGTCCCGGCCGCCCGGCCGTACTCCCGGGGTTGCGGTCGCCCGTCCCGCCGTCCCCGGCCGGGACGTCAGTGGGCGGGGACGGCCATGTGCATGGTGAAGACCCCGTCGTGCTCCTCGACCGGGGTGCCGAACTCGGCGGAGGCGGCGGCCAGCCGGTCGTAGATCAGGGCCCGTTCGTTCTCCGAGGCGATCCGGGTGCGGCAGTAGTCCAGGGCCAGCGGGACGGCGGTGACCTGGCGGGGGCCGCGCTCGTCCAGCTCGACCAGCCACAGCAGGCCCAGGTCGTTGCGCAGGTCGGCGTCCACGGCGTAGTCGTCGATGAAGTCCCCCAGGTCGTAGAGGATCGGGCCGGACACGCCCTGGAAGACGTGCGCGGAGTGACCGGCGATCATGGTGGCGCCGGCCTCCAGCAGCTCGACGGCGGCGCGCCGGACGTACGGCAGGGGCTCGGCGACCATGTTGGGCCCCCAGTGCGGGGTGACCAGCACGACGTCGGCCCGGGCCCGCAGGGCCGCGATGCGCTCCTTCACCCAGCCGGGCACCCCGGAGGACAGGTCGGCGTACGCCACGCCGGGGCGGTCGGGTCCGGCGGCGAACTCGGCCGGATGGTCGGTCAGCCCGAGCACCCCGACCTTCACGCCGTGGGCCTCCAGGATCGTGCCGGCCCGTGCGCTCGGCTCGTCCGGGCCCGCCCCGACCACCGCGATCCCGGCGTTCTCCAGGTGCTCGAGGGTGTCGAGGAACGCCTCGTGCCCGTAGTCCAGGGCGTGGTTGTTGGCCAGGGTGACGCAGTCGACCCCCAGCAGGGCCAGCAGGTCCGCGGCCTTCGGCGGGGCGCGGAAGTGGAACATCTTGCCCGGCGAGGACCACGGCCGGCCGCGTGCGGAGATGCAGCACTCCAGGTTGAGGACGGCCAGGTCGGCGGCGGCGAACCGGTCCCGCACCGCGGTGGCGAACAGGTCGTGCCAGGAGACCGCGGCCAGGCGCTTCGCCACGTCGCGCCCCAGCATGGTGTCGCCGGCCAGCGCCAGTGTGATGGACATGCGCCTCACCTCGGCTCAACGGATCACAGACCAGGCATTTGGCCTGTTTGCCAGGTTCTACCCGTTTTTGTGCAGGTCAGCGCACCTGAGGCGTTCCGGCGCTGTGGGCCACCGCACGCGCCGCCGCCGCGTAAAGCGGCCGGGGGCGGCAATAAGCCCTCAAGGAGGGGGATCGCCCATGGAGCGGATGAACGCGCTGGATGCGGGCTTTTGGTATGCCGAAAGCGACCGGGCCCCGTTGCACATCGCCTCGATCGCGATCCTGCACGGCCCGCCGCCCGGCCCCGAGGAGACCGCCGAGATCATCACCGCCGCCCTGCCGCGGGTGCCGCGCGCCCGCCAGCGGGTGCGGACCGTCCCCCTGCACCTGGACACCCCGATCTGGGTGGACGATCCCGGTTTCTCGCTCGACCGCCATCTGCGCCGCACCGCCGTGCCCGCCCCGGGCGGCATGCGGGAGCTGCAGAACCTGGTCGGCAGGATCATGAGCCGCCGGCTGGATCCGGACCGGCCGCTGTGGGAGATGTGGGTGGCCGAGGGGCTCGCCGACGACCGGTGGGCGCTGATCATCAAGGTGCACCACTGCATCGTGGACGGCGTCGGCGGCAGCGACCTGCTGACCGCGCTGTTCGACTCCGGCCCCGATCTCTCGCCGGAGCCGGCGCCCCCGCCCGCCGCACCCGGCCCCTCCCGATGGGCGCTGGCCCTGAGCGGGCTGGGCCGGGCCGTGGGCCGCCCGGCGGGTGCGCTGGCCCGGCGGCTGACCCGGCCGCCGCGTGCGGCGCAGCTGCGCAAGGCCCGCGAGTTCGCCGAGGGCCTGCCGCACACCGTCGAGCACATCACCCGGCAGGCCATGCCGTCCCTGCGCGGCCCCGCCGGCCCGGACCGCCGGTGGCTCACCGCGGAGGCGAGCCTGGAGGAGGCCAAGGCGATCCGCCGCGAGCTGGGCGGCACCGTCAACGACGTCATCCTGGCCGCCGTCGCCCACGGCTTCCGGGAGCTCCTCGCGGCGCGCGGCGAGCTGGAGGACCGCACCCGGGTCCGCTGCCTGGTGCCGGTCTCGGTCCGCGCCGACGACGCCCCGCTGGGCAACCGGGTCTCCGCCGTGATCGCGGAGCTCCCCTGCGGGGAGCCCAACCCCCGCCTGCGACTGGCCGACCTGCGCACCCAGATGCACGAGCTCAAGCACACCCACCAGGCCGCCGGGGCCGACGCGCTGGTGCGGCTCGCCGGGACCGCGCCCACCCTGCTGGCCCCGGCCGCCCGGGCGGTGATGGCGGTGGCGCGCAGCGTGTTCCAGACGACGGTCACCAACATCCCCGGGCCGCAGGACCCCCTGTACGTGGCGGGCCGCGAGGTCCTGGCCCTCTACCCCTACGTCCCCGTCGCCGCGGGGGCCGGCATCACGGTGGCGGTCTTCTCCTATGTGGGCCGTCTCTTCTTCGGCGTCACCGGCGACTTCGACACCGTCCCCGACCTGGAGGTGCTGGCCTCCGCCGTCCCCGAGGCGTTCGCCGAGCTGCGCTCGCCCAGCCCGCACGGGGCGCGGTGACCCCGCGGCGGCGCACCGTCGCCCCTCGGTGCGCCGCGCACCGCCGGACGGCGCCGCCCGGCGGACGCCCCGATGCGGCTCCTCAGGGCTCGGGGAAGACCGGCCGCAGCACCGGCGGCGTGCCGCGGCGCCGCCACTCCCGGGGGTAGCCCAGGGAGACCTCGACGAAGGGGACGCCGTCGCGTTCGATCGTCCGGGGGATGTGCAGATGCCCGTAGACGACCGCCTTGGCGTCGTAGCGGACGTGCCAGTCGTCGGTGTGGACGGTGCCGCACCACTGGGCGAACTCCGGGTACCACAGCACCCGGGTGGGCTCGCGGATCAGCGGCCAGTGGTTGACCAGCACGGTCCGGACGCCGGCGGGGCGCTCCTCCAGCCGCCTGCGCGTCTCGGCGAGCCGGGCCTCGCACCAGGCCTCGCGGCTGGGATAGGGGTCGGGGTGCAGGAACCTCTCGTCGGTGCAGACGATCCCGGATCGGTGGGCGATCGCCAGACCCTCTTCCTTGGTGGTCGCCCCGTCGGGCCGGAAGGTGTAGTCGTACAGCAGGAACATCGGGACGATCGTCACCGGCCCGCCCGGGCCCTCCCACACCTCATAAGGGTCCTCGGGGGTGCGGACCCCGAGGCTCCGGCACATGTCGACCAGGTGCCGGTACCGCTCCACCCCCCGCGGCCCGTCCTCCTCGCCGGGCGGCGTCCACAGCTCGTGATTGCCGGGCGCCCAGAACACCTTGGCGAACCTGCCGGCCAGCGTGCGCAGCGCCCACTCGATGTCGGGGAGGCGCTCGCCCACGTCCCCCGCGACGATCAGCCAGTCGCCGGGCGAGCGCGGCTCGATCCGTTCCACCAGAGCCCGGTTCTCCGGATGCCCGACGTGCAGATCGCTGGTCGCCAGCAGCTCGGCCACAAGATCACCCCAACCGGACGCGACGGTGCCCTGCGGCGAGCCTAACCGCCGCGGCGGCCTCAGCCCCCGGCCGGCGGGACGACCTTGACGAAGGTGAGCTCCAGCCCGGCGGTGAGGTCCGGCTCCTCGTCGAGGTCCTCCAGCCGCCGGTCGGCGGAGAAGACGAAGAACCCGTTGGCCGCGAAGGCCCGCTCGGCGCGGTCGGCCCGTTCGACCCAGTCGACGGCCGGGCCGGCCCGGCCGGTGCGCCGGGCTCCGGCCGGCCCGGCGGGGTCGCGCGAGGGGTCGGCGTCGCACCGGGCGACCTCCTCCCGGACGCGCAGCCGGATCAGCTCCCGCAACGTCATGCGCTCGGGGAGGTCGGACAGCCGGAGGGCGCCGGCGGGGCGGCCGGCCGCGGTCTCATCGCGGAGGACGACGTCGGGCATCGGTGTCCTCTCGGTGCTCTGCCGGTGGTCCGGCCCGCCGGTCCCGGGCCGTCACGGCCGGGCCGTCGGCGGCGCCGTCCGGCGCGGGGGCGTCGGTCACGACGGGGGCGGGGCCGCCTTCAGCCGGCGGGCGGTCCGCAGGTGATCTGCGCGCGGATGGACTCGTCGGTGATCTCGGTGTCGGCGGCCAGCAGGAACGCCTTGCCGAGGATCAGCGACAGCCGGTCCTCCTCGAAGGGGAGGTAGACACGGGGGCCGGGGCGGGCGGGGACGATGCACAGGTAGGCGCCGTCGGGCTCCATCACGACATTGGCCGAGCCCAGATGGATCCGGTAGGTGCGCAGGTCGCCGCGGACCACCAGGAAGCGGTCGGTCAGCGCGCAGCGGTCGGCGATCTTGGTGCGCGGCAGGATCCGGGCCAGCGCCTCCCGGCGGGCCTCGGCGGACGGGGTGAGCTCGCCGAAGGCGTGCTCGTGGCGGTAGGCCCGGTAGGGGTCCTCGCGGCGCTGCGCCCAGTCCGGGTCGGCGGCCAGCGAGCTCACCCCGACGAACAGGTCCACATCCCGCATGGCCTCGCTGAACACCACCGGCGGCACCTCGGTCAGGGGGACCTCCCGCCACCCGTCGGCGACGCGGCGGGCGAAGCGGACCCGGTCGGTGGAGGCGATGCCCTCGTCCGCATGCAGATGCCGGAAGGCGACCCGCCACCGTCCGGCCAGGACCCGCTCCGCCTCGTCCTCGCCTCCGCCGTCCCACGGCCCCAGCAGGCCGCTTCGCCAGCCCCGGGCGCGGAACAGCGCGAACATCCGCCGGTAGTGCACCAGATGCGCGGCGAACCGCTCGGAGTGCGTCCCCGCCTCCTCCTCGGCGGGGGTGAGGCGGTAGACCTCCCGGAACGCCTGCGGGAACGGCTGCCGGATCCGCCGTTCGACGATCAGGTCGCGCCACCGCGTGATCTCCTCGGCGTCGGAGCGGATCGGATGCCACAGCCGGACCGCCGCGTCCCGCCCCGGCTCGTCGACGGCGGCGCCGGTGGAGTCCAGCAGGCCCTCGGGGGAGGGCAGCACGGCCCGCCACCGTCCCGGCTCCGCCTCCACCTCCCAGATCAGCCGCCGGACCGTGGTGCCGGCCAGCGGATGGCGGACCAGGTCCTCCCGCCACCGCTCATAAGGCCGGGTCGCCTCGGCGGGGAGGCCGCCCTCCAGGGCCCGCACCAGCGTGCTCAGGTGGGCGCGGACCCGTTTGGCCAGGTTCCGCAGGTCCTTGACGGTCTCGCGGTGCTCCCGCCTCACCTGGGCGGGCGTCGACCGCCTCGGCCTGCCGTCCGGGCCGAGCCAGCCGAGCGTCGCCTTCTCCTCCTCGACCGTGATGACCGCGGTGCACTCGCCCACCGGGGTGCGCAGCACGCCGTCCGGGGGGAAGCCCAGGTCGGGCATCCGCAGCGCCACCTCGACGCGTTCGGCCAGGGCGGCGTCCACGCGTTTGAGCATCCGGTCGAGCTGCTTGGGCACGCCTCTGTGCCGCACCGTCCGCCGCACCGCGCGCAGCGACGCCGCCGTCTCGGGCGTGGGGAAGTCCTCCACCGCCCGGGTGATCTCGAACAGCAGCGCCTGCGAGGGCAGCGTCCGGGCGTCCTCCTTCGGCGCGACCGCCACGTCGTGCAGCAGCCGGTCCACCGCCTCCGGCAGCCACGGCTCGTCCCGCCGCAGCGCCAGCCGCGCCGCCCGCCCCAGCGTCCGGACCTCGTCGGCGGTGAACGCCTTGTCGGCCCGGTAGGGCACCTCGCCCGCCTGGACGGCGGCCGCCCGCGCCCGCGCCTGCCCCAGCGCCCATCGGGCGAACCGTGCATACCCTGCGTCGGCCACCAGCTCCCAGGCCCACGGCGGCGTCGGCATGGCGACGGAACGGAACCGCTGGCGGCCCTCGACCTCGCAGAACGCGACCAGCTCCCGCACCGGCCAGGTCAGCAGCAGCTCCAGCTCGGCGCGCGCGATCTCCCCCTCGACCGCGAACCCCGCCGCGACCTCGGCGTGCAGCATCGGCCCCGCCAGCCGGGCCATCGCCAGCAGCCGATACGTCCCCGCCTCCTCGCCCCGCTCGAGCATGGCCCGGACCAGGGTCGCCGCACGGTCGGTCAGGCCGGGCGGCCACGGTCCGGTGCACCGCAGCAGCGCCCCCAGTCCTGTGTCCAGATCCGCCCGGCCCCGGCGCGGCAGCATGTCCACGAGCGCGTCGAACATCGCCGAGCACGCTCCCGGCGTGAACCGCGGCTCCCGCTCGCTCGCCGCGCGCTCGACGTCGCTGCGCAGGGAGCGGTCCGCCGACGCGTAGGCGACGGGCAGCAGCGCCGCCAGCTCCTCGTCGGTCAACCACGAGGGGTCCCACACGTCGGGGTCCGGGCGGACATCCGGCGCCTCGGCCAGCGCGGCGGCCATCCGCACCGCCCGGGGCGACAGCACGACATCGTCGGAGAGGTACGGCATGGGGCCGATCATCGCCGGCCCCACCGACATTTCCGGCGTCCCGCCGCGCGTCCGGCGGCTAGCGGCCCAGGTAGCCGAACAGGTGACCGGCGACCCGGCGCATCTGGATCTCCTCCGAGCCCTCGGTGATGCGGTACCGGCGGTGGTGCCGGTAGATGTGCTCGAACGGCTTGTGCCGGGTGTAGCCGAGGCCGCCGTGGACCTGCATGGCCTGGTCGGCGGCCTGGCAGGCGAGCCGGTTGGCCCGGTAGTTGCACATGGAGACCTTGTCGCTGACCTCCATGTGGTGGCGGGCGTCCAGCTCGGCGGCGGTCTTGCGGACCAGGGTGCGCAGCATCTCCGCCTCGGTGTGCAGCTCCACCAGCGGCCACTGGACGGCCTGCCGTTCGGCCAGCGGCCTGCCGAAGACGATGCGCTCGCGGGCGTAGGCGACGCTCTCGTCGATGCAGTACTGCGCGACGCCAACCCCGGAGGCGGCCTGGCGGATGCGGTTCTCGTGGACGAACGCCTGCGCCACCTCCAGGCCCCTGCCCTCTTCCCCGACGATCGCCGACGAGGGCACCCGCACGTCGCGGAGCTCCACCTCGGCGTGGTCGGTGGGCATGTTGAACGTCCACCAGTAGAAGGGGATCTCCACCCCGGGGGCGTCGGTCGGCACCAGGAAGGCGGTGATCCCGCGCGCCTCCCCCGGCCGTCCCGAGGTGCGGGCGAACACCAGGTCGTGGGTGGCGCGGTGCATCCCGGTGTTGAACCGCTTGGTCCCGTTGATGATCCAGTCGCCGCCGTCCCGCACGGCGGTGGTCTCCAGCCAGGTCGCGTCGCTGCCGTGGCCGGGCTCGGTGAGGCCGAACGCCACCGCGCGCTCCCCGGTGATCTGCGGCTCGCAGAACTCCTCTTTCTGCTCGGGGGTCCCGAACGTCCAGATCAGCTGCACGACGGGGAAGTTGCCGACGATGCTCGTCTCATCCTGCAGGTCGTTGTGCAGGCCGAGCCCTTTGCGGGCCAGGTGCTCGCGGATGTAGGCCATGCCGAGGTTGGTGCCGTCGCTCCCGCCGAGCTCCTTGGGCAGGGCGTAGCGGTAGAGCCCGGCGGCGTCGGCGCGGCGGCGGACCTCGGCGAGCAGCTCCTCCCACTCGGGGCGGGGCAGCCCGCCGTTCTCGAAGTCGGTGCGGGCCCACTCGCGCCGGTGGTCGAAGAACCGGATGTTGTCGTCGGCGGCTTCCAGCGGCTTGATCTGCTCCTCGATGAAGGCGTCGATGTCGGCCAGCAGACGGGCGATCTCGGGTGGGGCGGTGTGATCCACGGGCTGCTCCTCACGACGCAAGCGAACGCTTACCCGCAGCCTAACCCGGCCCGTCCCCGTCAGTCCTCGGCGATCACGATGACCCGGTCGTCGGGCGAGAGGGTCAGCGGAGCGGCCTTGTCGGGGTTGAGGACGATGCCGTAGGTGGGCGGCTCGTGGAAGGCGTTCCACAGCCGGTAGCCGATGGCGGTCTGACCGCGCCGCCGGGCCGCCTCGATCACCGTGGCGAAGTTCGCCTCCACCCCCGGCGCGAGATAGTCCTCGGCGGGCTTGAGGTAGATCTCCGAGCCGGCCGGGTCCAGCAGGTCGAAGAACACCTCGTGCAGGTGCCGGTTCTCGCTGAGCTGGGTGAGCATCAGACTGATCAGCTTGTCGCTGACCACGAAGTCGTCGGCCTTGGTGACCTGGGCGACCTCCCGGTCGGCGTCGTCGTTGATCTCGCTGACGATGGAGTAGGGGTCGCCCAGCCCCTCTTCCATGTCGCGCAGGTGCAGCAAGGTGACCAGGGTGCGGGCGTCGGCCAGGCGCGGGTCGAACGCCTCGTCCGAGAGCACCACCACGTGCTGGTAGGAGCCGACGTCGAGGGAGTCCAGGAAGGCCCGGGAGGTGTCGTCGCCGTGGACGAAGCCGATGCGCAGGTTGCGCAGGCCGGTGAGCTGCGGGCGGGGGTCGGCGCACAGCCCGGCGACGGTCAGCTCCGAGCCGGCCTCCACGAACTCGTCCAGCAGCCTGATGATCTTGGGGGCCCGGTGGTTCCAGCCCAGCATCAGCGTCCGGCTGGGCGCGGAGGGGTGAGGACGGGCGGTCCCGATCGCCTCCTCCACCACCGGCGGCCGGTCGGCGGCCAGTTTGATCAGCAGGTCGTCCTCGGCCAGCACGATCATCTCGTCGCCGGGGGCGATCACGGTGTCCATCGGCGGGTTGAGCATCGACTCGCCCTCGCGCCGCAGCCCCACGGGGATGCCCAGCTCATAGGCCAGCAGCGCCTCGCCGTAGGTGGCGCCCACCAGGCTCGGCTCGGGCCGCATGTAGAACTCATGGCCCTTGAAGTCCAGCAGGTCGGTGCACACCTGGGACAGCCCCGACTGGCGGTGCGACTGCACGATCAACCGGATCGCGATGTCGTCGGCGTCGATCACCTGGGCGGCCGGGCCGCCCGCCAGCCGCGCCGCGGGCAGATTGGCCGAGTCCTGCACGGCGGCCACCACGTGCGGCCGGGGCTCGTCCCAGGACCGGGTGTTGAGCGACAGCAGCACCTTGATCACATAGGTGTCGGGGTCGGGCATCGGCGGGGCCAGCACCACGATCGACCGCGCCGTGGAGGGGCTGACCAGCTCCAGGTCGGCGACCTTGAGCGGGTTGCCGTGCCGGCACACCACGCGGATGCGGCCGGTGTCGCCGACGCGGGCGCGGATGGCGTCCTCCATCTCGACCTTGTCGCAGTCGGCCAGGATCGCCACGGTGGTGCGGCGGCGGCCCTGGTTGGCCTCGGCCAGCTCCGACAGCACCGTGAACACCTGGTCCGACCAGCCCAGGATCACCGTGTGGCCGCTCTCGACGATCCGTGAGCGTCCCTTGCGCAGCTCGGTGAGCTTGGCCTCCAGCCCGGTGGTGAGCACGCCGATGAAGGCGCTGACGATCAGCAGCCCGCCGAAGGTGGCCGCCAGCATCAACCCCAGGTAGGGGGCGCTGCCGGTGTCGTCGCCCATCGTCCCGGGGTCCAGCGTGCGCAGCAGGCTCCGCCACACCACCCCGGGCCAGTGGCCGTTGTCGGCGGCGTCGCCGGGAGCGATCACCACCGCCAGCGTCGCCACCGAGACGATCAGCACCGCGGAGGCCAGCCCCAGCCAGCCGACCAGCGCCGGGGTGCCCTTGGACATGGTGTTGTCGAACCAGTACCGGATCCGGTCCCGCCATTTGATCGACGCCACCCGTACCTCCCCGTTCGGGCGGCACGCTAGCAGCACAAGTCAGGACATCCGGCACATCCCTGAAAGATCACCCGTCAGCGAGCAGCGCGTTCAGATGCTCACGGAGGACCACCGCCTGGTTGTGCTCGGTGTCCTTGGCCGAATACAGCAGGGTGACCGGGCCGCGGCGAGCGGCCTCCAGCAGCGGGCGCAGCACTTCGGGCCGGGCCTGGAGCTCACGGCGATAACGCTCGGCGAACTCGGCGAACCGCTCGGGGCGATGCCCGAACCATATGCGCAGCTCCGCCGAGGGGGCCGCATCGCGCAGCCAGCCGTCGATGCGCAGCTCCTCCTTGCGGACGCCGCGCGGCCACACCCGGTCCACCAGGAACACCGCGCCCTGCTCCGGCGGCGGGTCGTACACCCGGCGAATCTCGATCATCGGACACCTCCGAGAAGACCTCGCCTCCATACCGGGGAGGACGTCGAGTCCTCGGCATACCCGCTCCGCCCCTCCGGGCGGGCGCCCTCCCCCGTTCTCCTCGCACGTCCCCGAACGCGGGCGGCGTCCCGGGCCGGTGCACGGTCACCACAGGCGGACCGCCCGGCCGCCCCCGGCCGCGACGACCAGCCCCCGATAGCAGGGGCTGCTCTCCAGCAGGTCCTCATGGGCGCCGGCGGCGGTGACGCGGCCCTCGTCGAGGACGACGATCCGGTCGGCGTCCCGCACCAGGTCCGGCCGGTGGGTGACGACCACCACCGCCCGCTCGGCGGCGAGGCGGGCGACGGTGCCGGCGTCGAGCCGCGGGGACGGCTCGTCCAGCAGCAGCAGCGCCGGGCGGGCCAGCAGCGCGCGGGCGAGCGCGATGCGCTGCCGCTCGCCGCCCGACAGGGTCGCGCCGCGGTCGGCGACCGGGGTGTCCAGCCCCTGCGGCAGCCGCTCCACCAGCCGGGACAGCCCGACCAGCTCGATCACCCGCTCCAGCTCCGCGTCCCCGGCGCGGGGCACGGCGTAGGCGAGGTTGTCGCGCAGCGTGCCGCGCATGATCGGGCAGTCCTGCTCCACCAGCCCGATCGCCGACCGGTACGCCGAACGCTCCAGCTCCGCCAGGTCGGCGCCCTCGAACAGGATCCGGCCCTGGTCGGGCTCATAGAACCGCTCGATCAGCGCGAAGAGCGTGGACTTGCCCGCGCCGGGCGGGCCGACCAGCGCCACCAGGCCGCGCCGGGGGATCCGCAGCGACACCCCGCGCAGCACCGGCCGGTCCGGCGCGTATCCGAACCACACGTCCTGCAGCTCCAGCAGCGCCGGCTCCCCAGGAGAGCGCACCTGGGGCGGCACCCCGTCGCCGTCCGACTCCCGGGGCCACGCCATCGCCTGGCCGATCCGGCGCAGCGCCCCCGTCCCCTCCTGGATGACGCCGATCGCCTCGACCAGCGCCCCCAGCGGCCCGGTCAGGAACACCAGGCACATCACGAACGCCGCCAGATCCGCCACCGCGATCTCCCCGGTCGCCGCCCGCGCCCCGCCGACCAGCACCACCAGCAGGAACGAGCCGGTGATCGCGGCCTCTCCGGCCGGCCCCACCATGGCGTCGAACCGGGCCGTCCGCACCTCGGCGGCGCGGGCGGCCCGCGCCCGCCGGACGATCCGGGCCTCTTCCCGGGCCTCGGCCCGCGCCGCCCGGACGGTGCGGATCGCGCCGAGCGCGCGTTCCAGGTCGGCGGCCATCTCGCCGGTGGCCTGCCGGGCGTGCAGGGAGGAGGCGCGCATCGCGCGCAGCGCCCCGGCCGGCACCGTCACGGCCGCCGCGATCAGCGCCGCGGCCACCGCGAACAGCACCCGGTCCAGCCAGATCATCAGCGCCGCCGCCCCGACCAGCCCGATCACCCCGGTGATCAGGCCGACGAATCCGGCGGCGACCGTCCGGCGCAGCGCCGCGGCGTCGGCGGTCGCCCGCACGATCAGGTCACCGGCGCGGTGCCGCTCGTACACCGGCATCCGCAGCCGCAGCAGGTGCCCGGTCAGCGCCTCCCGGACGGACAGCACCACGCTCTCCCCGGTGCGCGCCAGCGTGTACCGGCGCAGCCCCTCCAGCAGCGCCTGCGCCACGAACAGCGCGACCAGCACGGCGAGCACGCCCCAGGCGATCCGGCCCGTCTCGGCGTCCTCGATCGCCCGGCGCACCAGCGGCGGCTGCGCCAGGCCGAGCGCGAACGCCGCCAGCGTCACGATCGTCCCGGCCGCCACCGGGCCGCGATGCCGGGCGGCCAGGTCCAGCAGGTCGGCCCGCACCTCGGCGCGCCTCATGCCGTAAAGAAGCGGGCGGCGGGCCGGCGGCGCGCGGGCGGAGTCGCGCGGCGGAGTCCGCCGCGGCCGGTGCGTCCCGACGGATCGCGATGTCTCACGGACCTCCTTTGATCGACCTTTGTGAATACGACCGAAAAATCTGCGCCTGTCGGCTCGCCGGCCTTGCCTGCAGCGATGCGGGTCCGCGGCCGGCATCAGCGAGTCTCTCCGTCGCCACGGGGCTTGTCCAGCACGCTCCAAATCCCTGACGAAGTGACCGGAAAGGATTTTCGAGGAACATCGCGGGCCGGCAACGCCTCGGCAAAGCACACCATTTCTCCAGGTGAACGTCACACAACGGAACAGATGTGTGTCGCCCGGCGCCGCGAGACCCGGCCTCGCCGACGGCGGGCGACCCCGCAGAGCATGACCGTTTTGCCGTCTGCATGTCCGGCCGACCGAAGAGACGTTCTTTTCCGCGACTTGGCGATGAGCACGCTACGCCCGGGTAGATATCGGTCACCGATGCACCGGTCGCCACCGACCTCCGCATATTCGTGCGTGCGGGATGTTCCACGGATTCCGCACGCTCGCGCCCCGAAGGGAGTGCCATGCGGCTGCGCGATTTCCCGTGCCGGGACACCGCCGTCGATCTGGGCAGCCGCACCGCCCGGGTGCACCTCCGGGGGCGAGGGGTGGTGGCCGTCACGCCGACCCTGCTGGCGCTGGACGACGCCACCGGCGAATACCTGGCGGCCGGCGAGGAGGCGCTGGAGCTGCACGCGCGGGCGCCGGTGGGCATCCGGTTCGTCTGGCCGTTCGAGGGCGGGGTGCTCAACGAGGTGGAGACCGCGCGGCGGCTGCTGCGGCATCTGCTGCGCCGCGCCCACCGCCGCCGCTACCTGACCACCCCGCGGATGGCGGTGGCGGTGCCCAGTCAGATCACCGACGTGCAGCAGCACGCCCTGGCCTATGTGGCCTGCGGCGCGGGCGCCCGGTCGCTGACCATGGTGCCGACCCCGCTGGCCGCCGCCCTGGGCGCGGGGATTCGGCTGGACGAGCCGCCCGCGGTGCTGATGGTGGACGTGGGCGCGGTGACGACCGACCTGGCGGTGCTGTCGCTGGGCATGATCGTCGTCGCCCGCACGGTGCGGGTGGGCGGGCAGGACCTGGACCGGGCGATCGCGGACCATGTGCGTCGCGAGCGAGGCGTGCTGATCGGCCTGGACGCCGCCGCCTCCATCAAACGGCGGATCGGGGCCGCCCCCTGGCACGACCATGTGCTGGTGCACGGCCGCGACCTGGACACCGGGGTGCCCAAGCCCGTCGTGCTGACCGCCGCCGAGATCGGCGCGGCCGTCGAACCCCCGCTGCGGACCCTGGTGGAGGAGCTCCGCTCCCTGCTGGAGCACTGCCCGGCCGAGACGGTCGTCGACCTGACCACCGGCGGCATGGTGCTGACCGGCGGCGGCGCGAAGCTCACCGGGCTGCCGGAGCTGCTGTCGAAGCACACCGGCCTGCCCGCCCGGGTGGCCGAGGACCCGGCGTCGGCGGTGGTGCTGGGCTGCGCCGCCTGCCTGTCCGGAGGACTGGCGCTGCAGACCCGCCGGCTCCACCGCGACCGGCGGGACGGGTTCCTGGCCGTCCCGCGCAGCCTGTGAGCGTCCTCGCCGCCCGCATCACCGATCCGACGGCCCGGCCTCCCGCCGCGCGGACGGGGGACGTCCGCCGGGCGCGCGGCTATCCGGCGACGACGTGCTCGGTCAGCGTGGCGCCGCTGTCGGGGTCGAACAGGTAGACGGACTCGGGGGAGAACCACACCTTGAGCGGACGGCCCTCCGCGGCCTTGGACTTGGCGTCGAGCCGCACGGTGAGCTGCGCGCTCTCCGCCGCCATGTCCTGGGTGCCCCGGTCCCGCGACAGCGCCTCCAGATGCTCGGAGCGGACCGCCTCGACGGCGCCCAGGTCGAAGAAGGCGATCTTCTCCGCGCCCAGCGACTCCACGATGTCCACGGTCCCGGTGTAGAAGACCCCCGGCTCCCGGTCGCGCATCAGCTCGGCGTCCTCGAACGCCTCCGGCCGGATCCCGAGGATCACCCGGCGCGGCTCCACGGTGCCGCGCGGCATCTGCGACCCCAGCGGGATCGTCCCCAGCGGCGTCCGCACCCCGTCGACGGTCAGCTCGCCGGGCAGGAAGTTCATCGGCGGCGACCCGATGAACCCGGCCACGAACAGGTTGCGCGGCCGGTCGTACAGCTCCTGCGGCGTGCCGACCTGCTGGATCACCCCGTCCCGCATGATCACGATCCGGTCGCCCAGCGTCATCGCCTCCACCTGGTCGTGGGTGACGTAGACGGTGGTGGTGCCCAGGTCCTTTTGCAGCCGGGAGATGGTGGTGCGCATCTGCACCCGCAGCTTGGCGTCCAGGTTGGACAGCGGCTCGTCCATCAGGAACGCCTTGGGGCTGCGCACGATCGCCCGGCCCATCGCCACCCGCTGCCGCTGCCCGCCGGACAGCTGGGCGGGCTTGCGGTCCAGGTAGGGGGTCAGCCCCAGCAGCCGGGCGGCGTGCTCGACCTTCTCGGCGATCGCCGCCTTGTCCAGGCCGGCCAGCTTGAGCGGGAACCCGATGTTCTGCGCCACGGTCATGTGCGGGTACAGCGCGTACGACTGGAAGATCATCGCGATGTCGCGGTCGCGGGGGGCGCGTTCGTTGACCCGTTCGCCGTCGATCCGCAGCTCGCCCTCGGTGATGTCCTCCAGCCCGGCGATCATGTTGAGCACGGTGGACTTCCCCGAGCCGGAGGGGCCGACCAGGATGATGAACTCCCCGTCGGCGATGTGCAGGCTGAACTCGGCGACGGCCACCGTGTCGCCGTAGCGCTTGGTCACCTTGTCCAGCACGATCTCGGCCACGGGCCCCTCACCCCTTGACGGCTCCGCTGGTCAGCCCGGAGACGATCCGGCGCTGGAAGAACAGCACGAAGATGATGATCGGGATGGTCACGATCACCGCGGCGGCGGCGATCGATCCCGCCGGGTCCTCGAACTGCGTGCTGCCGGTGAAGAACGAGATGGTGGCCGGCGCGGTCCGGGCCCGGTTCGAGGAGGTCAGCGAGATCGCGAACAGGAAGTCGTTCCAGCAGAAGATGAACGTCAAGATCGCGGTGGTCACCATGCCGGGCATCGCCAGCGGCGCGATCACCTGCCAGAACGCCTGGAAGGGGGTGGCCCCGTCCATCTTGGCGGCCTGTTCCAGCTCCCAGGGGATCTCCCGCAGGAACGACGAGAGGGTGAAGATCGTCAGCGGCAGCGCAAAGGTGATGTAGGGGATGATCAGTCCCGGCCAGGTGTCGAACAGCCCCAGCGCCCGCTCGATCTGGAACAGCGGGCTGACCAGCGAGATCTGCGGGAACATCGCCACCAGCAGCGAGACCGCCACCAGCGTGTTCTTGCCGGGGAAGTCCAGCCGGGCGATGGCGTAGGCGGCCATCGTGCCGAACACGATCGCGATCAGCGTGGCGATCAGCCCGATCCCGATGGAGTTGATCAGCCCTCGGGTGAAGTCGGGGTTGTCGAAGATCCCCGCGTAGTTCTCCAGCGTCCATCGGCGCGGGATGAACGACCCGTCGCCGAACGTGCTGGGGTGTTTGAACGACAGCGAGACGATCCACAGCACCGGGATCAGCACGTACAGCGCCACCAGCAGGTCCACCGCCAGCCAGCGGGCCCGGGCGCCGCGGTCGGTCCTCATCGCCGCTCCCCCTGGGTGCCGGGGGCGCTGATGCCGAACGCCCGGATGAACAGGACCGAGATCGCGGCCACGGTCAGGAAGATCAGCACCGACATGGTGGAGCCGATGCCGAGGTTCAGCCCGCCGATCAGGTTGCGGTAGGCGAGCAGCGACACCGAGCCGGTGTCGGCGGCCCCGCCGGTCAGCACGTAGATGTTGTCGAAGATCCGGAACGCGTCCAGCGTGCGGAACAGCAGCGCCACCAGGATCGCCGGGCGCATCAGCGGCAGCGTCACCTGCCAGAACCGCTGCCAGGCCGTCGCCCCGTCCATCGAGGCGGCCTTGAGCAGGTCGTCGGGCACCAGTGCCAGGCCCGCCATCAGCAGCAGCGCCATGAACGGCGTGGTCTTCCACACCTCGGCCAGGATGATGATCGCCACTCCGGGGATCTTCTCGGTGAGCGGGGCCGATCCCGGCGGCAGCGCCCCGGCCAGCCAGCCGGTCCCCGGCGTCCAGGCGTACCGCCAGCCGTAGGCGGCGACCACGGTGACGATGCCGTAGGGGATCAGCACCAGCGTGCGGATCACGCCCCGCCCGATCAGCGTGCGGTACATGGCCAGCGCCAGCAGCATCCCCAGCACCAGCTCGATCGCCACGCTGATCACGGTGATCACGACGGTGACCCAGAAGGCGTTCCACCAGAACGGGTCGGTCAGCACGGCCGCGTAGTTGCTCAGCCCCACCCACGCCCGCTCGTCGGGGAAGCGCAGGTCGTACCGCTGCAGCGACAGCAGCACCGCGTACAGGATCGGCCAGCCGGTGACCAGCAGCATGATCAGCGCCGCCGGCGCGCACAGCCACAGCGCCAGCCTCCGCTGCGCCGTCTTCTCCTCGCTGATCCTGCGTCGGGCGTGCCGTGCGGGCGCCCGGGTGCTCATGGCAGAACCCCCTTGCTGCTCAGCGCGTCACCGATCAGGTCCCGCAGCCGCGCCTCGGTCCGGACGGGGACGATCTCGTCGGGGGGCGAGAGGACGGCGGAGGTGACGGTGGAGACGTTCTGATAGGTGGGGGTCTTGGGGCGCGGCGCGGCGGTCTCCAGGGCGTCCAGGATGGCCTGCCGCATCGGGTAGGCCCGGGCCATCTCCGGCTCGTCGTAGACGGCGCGGATGGTGGGCGGCAGCCCGTCGCGGACGGCGGCGATCTTCTGGCTCTCGGCGTCGCGCAGGCACAGCGCGGCCTCGAACGCCTCCCGCGGATGCCTGCTGTAGGCGCTGACCCCGAAGTTCGCGCCGCCGAGCGGGGCCCGGCCCGGGCCGGTGATCCCGGGGTAGGGCGCCCATTTGAGGACGCGCAGCATGTCGGGCCGGTTGGCGGCCATCGACGCGTACACGAACGGCCAGTTGATCTGGTAGGCGGCGCGTCCGCTCTCCATCGCCAGCCGCACGTCGTCCTCCCGCATGCTCGACAGGGACGGGTCGGCGGCGGGAGAGCGGGCGAAGGCCCGCATGACGCCCAGCGCGGTGAGCGCGGGCGCGCCCAGCTGAACGCGTTCGCCGTCGGGGGTGAGGATGGCGCCGCCCGCCGACTGGATCAGGCTGTTGAACCACACCACCAGGCCCTCGTAGCGGGCCCCGGTGATCCCGCCGCGGTGCGGCTTGCCCTGGGCGGCGAGCCGGGTCGAGGTGCGGATCAGCTCCTCCCAGGTCCGCGGCGGCTCGGGGATCAGGTCGGAGCGGTACCACAGGAGCTGGACGTTGGTGTTGTAGGGCGCGGCGTACAGCCGGCCCTCCCAGACGGCGGTCTCCAGCGGCTTGGCGAGGGTGCCGGCGCGGGCGCGACGCTCATATTCGCCGGTCCAGGGGCGGATCCAGCCGGCCTCGGCCAGCTCGGCGGTCCAGGTGACGTCGAGGCCGAGCACGTCCAGGCCGGGGTCGGCGGCGGCGAGCCGGCGCACGAGCTGCTCGCGCTGGCCGTCGGCGTCGCGCGGGAGGGTGTTGAGGACGATGGTGTAGCGGCCCCGGGCGAGCCGGTTGCAGCGGTCGACGAGGACGCCGATGTTCTCCTGGGGCGCGTTGTAGAGGTTGACGGTGGGCCGGCGCGCGCTCTCGCCCCCGCAGCCGACGATCGTGCCGCCCAGCGCCGCCGCCAGCGCCAGCGCCCCCGCGCGCGTGCGTCCGGAAGTTCCGGAAGGCCTGTGACGTGTCCTCGAGCGAGCCCTCCGCATGCGGGAGCTCATACCCACCCTCGAAATGATCACCCACGGTGATGAGCGCAGCTCAGCGCATATATACCCGCTATTTCCTATTGACTTAGTGGTGAATTTCTGGGATCGTCGAGACCATGCGTCCCGACGTCCTGCAGTGGCGGCGCCGGCATGTCGACCTGCGCCGCCAGGCCAGCGCGCTGTGTCCGGTCCCGTGAGGTGAAAGCGACCCTTCTTTCCGGACCGACACCGCGAGGACGAGGCATGACCGTCAGCACTTCCCTCCCGGCCGTGGCCGAGATCGCCCGGTCGCTCGCCGCCGACCCGGCGCGCTGGATCGACCGGGTCCGGCTCAGCGTCCCCGAACGCTGGTACGAGCGGCTGCACCACGACGCCCGGCACGAGGTCTGGCTGCTCAGCTGGATGCCGGGCCAGTCGACCGGGCTGCACGACCACGGCGGCTCACGCGGCGCGTTCGCCGTCGCGCTCGGCGCGCTGGAGGAGCAGGACCTGCACGGACGCCGAGTGCTCACGGCGGGCGGGCTGCGCGAGTTCGGACCCGACCACATCCACTCGGTCACCAACACCACCGCCGCCCCCGCCGTCAGCGTGCACGTCTACTCCCCGCCGCTGAGCTCGATGAACCGCTACGACCTCACCCCGGACGGCGAGCTGATCCGGCTGGCGACGGAACGGGCGGACCAATGGTGAACGCGCCCCGTTCGATCGACCGGATGCTGGCCGAGGCCCGCCGCCGCCTCGTCCGGCTGACCCCGGGCGAGGCGTACCGGGAGTTCGTCGAGGGCGAAGCGGTGCTGGTGGACATCCGCCCACAGGCGCAGCGGGCCGCCGAGGGCGAGATCCCCGGCTCCCTGATCGTCGAACGGAACGTCCTGGAGTGGCGGTTCGACCCGGCCAGCCCGTCCCGGCTCCCCGAGGCCACCGGCTACGGAGCGCGGGTCATCGTGATCTGCGCGGAGGGCTACACCTCCAGCCTGGCCGCGGCCTCCCTCCAGGACCTGGGCCTGAGCCGCGCCACCGACGTCATCGGCGGCTACCGGGCCTGGCGCGCCGTCGGCCTGCCCACCACCGGCGCGCCCTGGCCCGCCGAGCCCGACCCCACCTGCCTGTGACCGTTCCCGTTGCAAGGAGACCCCCCATGACCCGCTGCCCCACGCCGCTTCCCGGACGTCCGTCGCACGAGGCGAGGAGGCGCCGATGAGCGGCGTCGTCACCGTGGTGGGCAACCCCCGCCCCGCCTCCCGCACCCGCCATGTGGCCGTCGAGGCCGCCCGCACGCTGGCCGAGCGGATCGGCCGGGAGGGCCCCGACCAGGTCATCGACCTGTCCGGACTGGCCGCGCAGCTCTACTCCCCCGAACCCGCCGGCGAGCTGGACGCCGCGTTGAAGACCACCGCCGAGGCCGAGGTGCTGGTGGTGGCGAGCCCCACCTACAAGGGGACCTACACCGGGCTGCTCAAGTCGTTCCTGGACCTGCTGCCCGGCGGCGCGCTGCGCGGAACGGTGGCGCTGCCGATCCTGGTGATGGGCGACCCCAAGCACGCCCTCGCGGTGGAGGTGCATCTGCGGCCCCTGCTGGTGGAGCTGGGGGCCCACGTCCCGACCCCGGGCCTGGCCGTGGTGGAGTCGCAGTTGCCCGCCCTGCGCGAGGTCCTCGACGGCTGGCGGCCCCCGATCCCCCGGCCGGAGGCGTCGCCGTGACCAGGACCCTGACCCATCAGCCGGTCGACGCCCGCCGGTTCCGCCGCACCCTGGCCCTGCACGCCTCGGGGGTCGTGGTGGTCACCGCCCGCAACGCCGAGGGCACCCCGGTCGGCCTCACCGCCACCTCGTTCTCCTCGGTGAGCCTGGACCCGCCGCTGATCTCCTTCTACGTCGCCGCGTCCTCCACCACCTGGCCCGACCTGTCCCAGGCGGAGGTCTTCGCGGTCAACCTGCTGGCCGCCCACCAGCCCGACGTGGCGGCCCGCTTCGCCCAGAAGGGCATCGACCGGTTCGCCGCCCCCACCGCCTGGCGACCCGGACCCCTCGGGGTCCCCCTCCTGGAGGACGTCGTCGCCCATCTGCTGGCCGTCCCCTACACCACCGCCACGATCGGCGACCACCATCTGGTCGTCGGCCTGGTGGTGGGCACCCGGAACGGCCACGGCGGCGCCCCGCTGCTGTACCACCACGGCCGCTTCGGCCGCTTCATCCCGTACCCCTAGACCACCGCGGCGGGGGTGGACGCCGCGGTGCCGAAAAGCTTCGGCCCGGTCCCAGGGTGCGCGGGACCGGGCCGAAGCGCATGCGGGCGCGTCCCCTCCGGCGAACACACCGCGAACGGCCGACGACGTCGTGCCCGCCGGGGCGCCGATGAGACGGTCCGCGGACCTCGGGACGGTGATCGACGGCACGCCCCCGCCCGCCGGAACGTCCGTGGAGCGGACGAGACCACGGCGCCTCCTCCGCCGGACGGACGGTTCACGGGCCGTGCCGGAAGGTGCCGTTGGGACGGCGGGGCGGCGGCCGCCCGTCGGGAAGGGTGCGCAACACGGCCAGGGCGAGCCGCGCGTCCATGCGGATGAGGACGCAGGGACGACCGGCGCGGTCCACATAGGGAGAGACGCCCAGGGGCGCCGCCAGGCCGCGGCGCGCCATCCAGGTGCACAGCAGCCCGCGGACCTCGGTGGCCAGGGCGACCGCCTCGCGCTCCCGGGCGGTCAGGCGGATCGCATGTGGGGTTGCTCCTGCGCGTTCCGGCTCACCCGGTCCTTCGGCCGCCACCGCTCACCACCGGCCCGCTGCGGCCCTGCCCCAGGACGGGCCGGGAGCGGGGACGGCATGACCATACGGGCGCAGCCCCGAGAAGGGGAGGTCGGCGGCGGCGTGTGGACGAGGAGCACGGTCCAGCTCGCACCAGACCGCCTGACCGCCGCCCCGCGCGCGGACCATCCCCCACCGGCTCGCCAGCTCCTCGACCAGCCGCAGCCCTCGTCCGCCCGTGTCGGACAGCCCGCCGACCCGCAGATGAGGGGTGGTGACGCCCCGTCCGTCGTCGGCGAGGGCGATGCGCAACGCGCCGTTCCACGTCCGCGCCAGCTCCAGCCCGAACATCCGCGATCCGCTGTGCCGGACGGCGTTGCCCGCCAGCTCGCTGACCAGCAGCTCGGCGTCCCCCGAGTCGAACTCCGGACAAGCCGCCAACACCTGCCGCACCGTCCGCCGTGCACGGCGCACCTGTTCCTCCGCCGCCGGGAAGGTGGCGCACAGCAGCACCTGCACCGCCCATGACCCGTTCGGGACGGTCCCGATCATGTCCCTCGGCGCCGCCGTGCCGTCACCGGTTGAACGCACAGGCTCGTCCCCGTGACGCCCCCGGTGCTCATCCGGGACATCAGCCATAGCCCCTCCGTCTCTCCTCCAGCGAACATGCACCTTGGCAGCGTGCACTGTGTCACGATGACGCTCGGTATCATGTCGTGACTCACGGCAATGTGCAACAGGTCACGGTGAACTGGTGCATATATGTATCGGCCAAGCCATGCCGAGAAGGGCGGCAATCATGACGAACCAGCTCAGAGGCCAAGGGACCTCTCCCACGGTGCGGCGTCGCAGGCTGGCCGCCGCACTCCGTGAACTGCGCGCACGGTCAGGGCTGTCACGCGAAGCAGTGGCCGACCAGATGGAGTGGTCGGTCTCGAAGGTCTACCGCCTAGAGCACGGCCGAACGTCCGCATCCTGGCGCGACATCCGAGACCTGTGCGATCTGTACGGTGTTCCCAGCCCTGACAGAGACGCCCTGATCCAGCTCGCCCGCGACTCTCGTCAGCGCGGCTGGTGGACCGAGTACCAGGACGTTTTCACCGGCAGCTACGTCGGTCTGGAAAGCGAGGCCGCCAGGATCCGCACCTATGAGGCCGAGCTGATCCCCGGCCTGCTCCAAGAGAAGAGCTATGCCCGTGCCGTCATCCACGCCCTACGGCCGACGGCCACCGCCCAGGAGGTGGAGCGCCGGGTGACGGCACGCCTTGCGCGCCAGGCCATACTCGACCGCGAGCACCCGCCGGAGCTCCTTTGCATCCTGAACGAAGCGGTGCTCCGTCGCTGTGCGGCCTGCGGGCCCGGCATCGCTTCCGCACAGCTCCAGGCCCTGCTCACCGCAAGCGAACGCCCACATGTCACGGTTCGGGTCCTCCCGTTCGATGCGGGATTGCACGCCGCCATGGAGGGCTCCTTCGTGATCATGCAGTTCTCCGAGTCGTCCGACCCCGATGTCGCGTACACCGAAGGGCTGATGGGCGACGTCTACGTGGAGAGTGTCGAAGGGGTCGCCAGATATAGCCTGGCTTGGGATCACATTGCGGATATGGCGCTGCCGCCCGACGAGTCCGCGGACCTGATCCGTTCCGAGCTGAAGGAGCTGAGGCGATGAACAGGCCGGACCCTGCGTACGCGACCTGGCGCAAGAGCACCTACAGCGGTGGAGGCAACAACTGCGTCGAGGTCGCGGACCTCGGCGCCGTGGTGGCCGTCCGCGACAGCAAGAACCCCGACGGCCCCGCGCTCACCCTGCATCGCTCCCAGTGGACGGCGTTCGTCCGCGCCCTCAAAGACTCGCGGTGAAAAGACCGGGCCGAGGGTCGCCCTGCCGGGCCGTGGGGAATCGCCGCCCCGGCCGAGGAGAGACCGGCTTCCCCGGTCCGCCGCACCCGTCCCCGCTCACACGGACTCGCGCGACGGGCGTGGAGGCCGTGACGTCCCCCTCCCCGGCCCGGTCGCGCCGCCGCGGGCGGTCCGGAACGGCGGCGAGCGCCGCCCCGCTCGTCGGGGGCGGCGCTCGGTCATCGGGCCGGGCGGCCCTGAGGAGCCCGCAAGGAGGATCCGCCCGGCCCGCGTCCCATCGTCCGCGGGGCGCCTCGGCGGCCGGTCAGGCGGTGGCCTTCAGGGCCTTGAGCGAGCCCCGGCGGCGGAGCTCGGACAGCACGCCCTCACCGAACCAGTAGGCCTCCTCCAGATGGGGGTAGCCGGACATGATGAACTCGGTGATGCCCAGCTCGGCGTACTCCTCGATGCGGTCGGCGACCTCCGTGTGGCTGCCGACCAGGGCGGTGCCGGCGCCGCCGCGGACCAGGCCCACGCCCGCCCACAGGTTGGGGGAGACCTCGAGGGTGCGCGGGTCGCCGGTGCTGCGGAACTTCTCGTGGAGGGCGCGCATCCGCTTCTGGCCCACCGAGTCGCTGGCGGCCAGGTTCTTCTGGGCCTGGTCGATGACGGCCGGGTCCAACGCCGCCAGCATCCGGTCGGCCTCGCGCCAGGCCTCCTCGGAGGTGTCGCGGCTGAGGGTGTGCAGCCGGATGCCGAAGCGCAGGGTGCGGCCCTGCTCGGCGGCCAGCTTGCGCATCCACTCGATCTTCTCGGCGACCTGGGCGGGCGGCTCGCCCCAGGTGAGGTAGACGTCGACGTGCTTGGCGGCGACCGGCCCGGCGGGCTGGGAGGAGCCGCCGAAGTACAGCTCGGGGACGGGGTCGATGCCGCCCGCGACGGTGGCGCCCTCGACCCGGTAGTACTTGCCGGTGAAGTCGAACGGCTCGCCGCTCCAGGCGCCCTTCACGACGGTGAGGAACTCGTCGGTGCGGGCGTAGCGCTCGGCGTGCGAGAGGTGGTCGCCGAAGCGGGCCTGCTCGACCTTCTCCCCTCCGGTGACGACGTTCAGCAGCAGCCGGCCGCCGGAGATCCGCTGGTAGGTGGCGGCCATCTGGGCGGCTAGGGTGGGCGAGAGCAGTCCGGGCCGGAACGCCACCAAAAAGCGCAGCCGCTTGGTCTCGCGGATCAGCGCGGCGGTGGTCAGCCAGGCGTCCTCGCACCAGGTGCCGGTCGGGGTGAGCACGGCGTCGAAGCCGAGCTGCTCGGCCGACCGGGCGATCTGCGCCAGGTAGTCGATGTCGGGGGCCCGGAACCGGTCGGCGGTGCCCTCCCGGCCGGAGGGGACCGCCAGGCCCCGGGGGATGTTGTGTCCGCCGCCGACCAGGGAGCGCCCGTCCCCGGGGGTCGGCAGGAACCAGTGGAACGTCAGCGTCATGTCGCAGGGCCCCTTCAGGAGTTCGAAACCGTGTCGTTGAAGCGCCGGTCGAAGTAGTCGGCGAAGTCGAACCGGCCCGGGATCAGCCGGATCTCGGCGAACGCGTCGGCCACCCGCTGCTCCTCGGCGATCACCTCGTCGTCGATCCGGATGATCGTGACGAAGCGGCGCTTGTGGGCCTGCTCGGCCACCCCGAGGGGCAGGCCGGTGTCGGCGGCCCACTGCCGGGCCCACTCCTTGTGGTGGGAGTTGGCCCACAGCAGCGCCTTGCGGTAGCGGTCGATCAGGTCGCGCAGGGCCTCGACCTTGGCCCGGTTCTCCAACGCCGACCGGGAGGTGATCTGGAAGCCGTAGCCGTTCACATAGCCGTTGCCGTCGACCAGGATCCGGGCCCCGGCCTGCTGCTCGGCCTGGGCGGTGTAGGGCTCCCAGATGGCCCAGGCGTCGACCCGGCCGCTGGACAGGGCGGCGAGGGCGTCGGCGGGCTGCAGGTACTGGGGTTGGATGTCGCTGTAGTCGATTCCGTGCTTCTTCAGCACGGCCAGCAGGTGATAGTGCGCGGAGCTGCCCTTGGCCACAGCGATCCGCTTGCCGCGCAGCTCCTCGGGCTTGCTGATCGGCGAGTCCTTGGGCACCACGATGGCCTGGCCCTCCAGGCGCGACTCGCTGGCCCCGACGATCACGATCTCGGAGCGGGCGGCGGCGGAGAAGACCGGCGGGGTGTTGCCCACCACGCCGAAGTCCACGGCCCCGGCGTTGACCGCCTCCAGGATCGGCGGCCCGGAGGTGAACAGCGACCAGCTGATCTTGTAGGGGGTGCCGTCGAGCTGCCCGGCCGCCTTCAGCAGCGACTGCACGCTCGACCCCTTCTGGTCGCCGATCCGCAGCGTCACCTGGGAGATGTCGGCCGGGCCGGAGTCCTCGGCCCCGCACGCCGCGCTCGCCATCAACGTCATCGCCGCCAGCAGGGCGGCCGCCAGGCGCCTCATGGGGCCACCCCCAACCGCTCCAGCAGCACCGAGCGCAGCCGGATCAGCTCGGCGTGGTCGCGCTGCCGGGGCCGGTCCAGCTCGACGGCGGTCTGGTGGGCGATCCGTCCGCTCTCCAGCACCAGGACCCGGTCGGCCAGCAGCAGCGCCTCGTCCACGTCGTGGGTGACCAGCAGGACCCCGGGACGGTGCCGTTCCCACAGGTCCAGCACCAGCCGGTGGACGTTGATGCGGGTGAGCGCGTCCAGGGCGCTGAACGGCTCGTCGAGCAGCAGCAGGGACGGCCGACGGACCAGGGCGCGGGCCAGCGAGACCCGCTGGGCCTCTCCGCCGGAGAGGGTGAGCGGCCAGGCGTCGCGGTGCCCCAGCAGCCCGACCTCTTCGAGCGCGGCGGCGGCCGCGGCCTCGGGGTCGGGGACGTCCAGGCCGAGCGTCACGTTCGCGCCGACCCGCTTCCACGGCACCAGCCGGGGCTCTTGGAAGGCGACCGCCACGGTGCCGGGGACCTCCAGCTCGCCGCCGGAGATCGGCTCCAGCCCGGCCAGCGCGCGCAGCAGCGTGGACTTGCCGGAGCCGCTGCGGCCCAGCAGCGCCACGAACTCGCCGGCGCCGATCTCCAGATCCAGGCCGTCCAGCACGGTCCGGTCGCCGAACCGCTTGACCAGTCCGCGCACCCGCGCCGCCGCCGTCAGCTCAGGAAGTTGCGTCGCCATGCCAGCGCCCTCCTCTCCAGCAGCCGGACGATCGCATCGGTGAGCAGGCCCAGCAGCGCGTACGTCACCAGGCCGACCACCACCACGTCGGTGCGCAGGAACTCCCGGGCGTCGTTGATCATGAAGCCGAGCCCGGCGTCGGCGTTGATCTGCTCGGCCACGATGAGCGCCAGCCAGGCGACGCCGAGGCTCTGCCGCAGCCCGACCAGGGTCTGCGGCAGCGCGCCGGGCAGCACGATGTGCCGGATCAGGGCGGGCCGTGACAGCCGCAGCACCTGGCCCAGCTCGGCCAGCTTGGCGTCCACGCCGCGGATCCCGGCGTAGGTGTTGAGATAGAGCGGGAACGCCACACCGAACGCCACCAGGGCGATCTTGGGCGTCTCGCCGATCCCGAACCACAGGATGAACAGCGGGATCAGGCCGAACAGCGGCAACGCCCGCAGCATCTGCATGGGCGGGTCCACCGCGTACTCGCCGAGCCGGCTGAGTCCGGCGACCAGCGCGAAGCCGATCCCGACGAGGGCGCCGAGCGTGAACCCGAATGCGGCCCGGCGCAACGAGACGCCCAACGCCTCGGTCAGCACGCCGTCCCGGAAGAGGTCGTAGGCGGTGGCGGCGATGGTGGAAGGAGCGGCCAGCAGGCGTTCAGGGAGCACTCCGGTGCTCCCGGCGAGCTGCCAGATCAGCAGCAGGGCCAGGGGGCTGGCGACGCGCAGCAGGGCGTCCCGAGGCGGCCGGAGCGCGATCCGACCGCGACGGCCCACCGGGCGCGCCAGTTCGATCGAGGATGCGGACAACAGGTTGGTCCTTCCGTTGAGGCCGTTCGACAGTGACTGCGAGGGCGTCAGCGGGGACACAGCGCGCTGGCCTGCCGTCGCAGATCGACGTGCAGGCGCGCGACCAGACGGCGGGGCTCGGTACTGCGCACTCCGGCAGGATGCCCCACTTTTCCTACCAAATCAATAGTTATTGTGGCCATCTTGCATGTGACGTGTCCCCCAGGCGGGGTGCATCATGGGGCACGCATCACCGATCCCCAGGAGGCGCCATGCCGTCCCGGACCGAGAAGGTCGCCGTCGCCGACGGCTCGTTCGCCATGCCCCTCTGGCTGCCCGCCGACGGTCGCGGGCCGGGGATCGTGCTGATCCACGAGATCTACGGGGTCGGCCCCTACATCACGGCCGTGGCCGAGGACCTGGCCGCACTGGGGTACGTCGTGGGGGCGCCGGATCTGTTCTGGCGACTCCACCCGGGATGGGTCGGCGAGCACACCGAGCAGGGCACCCGGGAGTCGATCGAGCTCGCCTCACGCTTCGACGGGCACGCCGGGCTGGCCGACCTCCAGGCGGCGCTGGAGCATCTCGCCGGGCTGCCGGAGGTCGTCGGGGGCGTCGGGGCGGTGGGCTTCTGCTTCGGCGGCTCGATGGCCTACCTGCTGGCGGCCGAGCGGGACGACCTGGCCGCCTGCGTGTCGTTCTACGGCTCCCAGGTGCCGGACGCGCTGGAGCTGGCGCCGCGGATCACGTGCCCGATCCAGTTCCACTTCGGCGGCCGCGACCCCTACATCCCGCGCGAGCGGGTCGCCGCGGTGGAGCGGGCGGTCGCCGACATGCCGAACGCGCAGATCCACGTGCAGGAAGAGGCCGGGCACGCCTTCCACAACCGGAAGTCCGCGATGTTCCACCAGCCCGAACCCGCGGCCCGGGCGTGGCGCCTGACCGAGGAATTCCTGGCCCGGCACCTGCCTGCCTGACCTGTTCGACGTCCTTCGATGTCCGCGTGAGGGATTTTCGGGCGGCCGCGAGCGCACGACGGCGGGCGGCCGCGGCGAAACAAGGCTCCTGTGGACCCGTTTCCGGGCCCGGGGCCCTTCCCCGGGCCGTCGGGTCAGCTCAGGTCGTACTTGGCCAGCAAGGCCTGCAGCTCCGGCATGGAGATCAGCCCGTCCCGGTCACTGTCGGCGATCTCGAACCGGTCCTGAGTCTCATGCCGCGACCACGACAGCCCCATCTCCTCCAGGATCACCGTGAACCCGACCAGGTCCAGCTTTCCGTCGCCGTCCACGTCGATTCGCCGGAACGCGGTGTGCAGGCCGTCATCGATCGATTCAGCGGTCATACCACTCCTTATCACGGTCGATGAATTCTTCACGGCATCGCCATGGAATCTTCTCCGGCGCCGGTGACGGTGGGCCGGAACGCCTCACCTGGCCTCCGACACATCCGCCGGAAGATTCAGATGCCCGGCATCATGACATATGTACGACGTATCTCCATGGCGAAACGTTCCTACGGGCGAGATAAATCCCGGTAAGCGGCAATCGTCGCCATGTGATCCGGAGGGCCGGACACGACCGAAACACGACGGGGCGACGAAGCTCCGGCGGCGCGCGGCCCGCACGCCCGGTCGCCGCTCGAACCCCGCCGCATCGCCCCGGCGGAGCGCCCGGGCGACGGCCGATGCGGACGACGGCCGTCGGCGGACGCGCTCGGCGTCGCACGGCCGCAGGCGTCGCGGCCGCACCGACGACGGAGCGGCGGGGCGAAAAAATCCCATACCGCAGGATACCGAGCGACCGTCGACCCCGACGATCGGAACGCCGCCCGCCACCGGCGCCCGGCCCGGAAGCGGCGCGCATCGAGGGCCCCGCCGGCCACCCCCCGCCCGCTCGCCGCGCACAGCGTCCCCCAACCCGGACATGACCTGGCATGACGGACATGAGGGCCGAGCCAGGTCGTTTTTTGCCATCGCATTGATTTCCGGTGCGTTCCAGCCGGTCACAGCCCCGGTAGGGGTGAATTCCGGGCCACCGGCTGGAGGTGGGGCTTGTTCAAGAGGAAGGCGTGGCCGCTGCGCGCCAGGATGACGCTGCTGACCTGCAGCGCCATGGGGATCACCTGCCTGGTCGCCGGCATCCTGGTGCTCGTGGGCACCCGCGACGAGGCGATCTCCTACAAACGCCACCACGCCGAGGAAGCCGCCCACAGCGTGCTCCACCGGCTCCAACGCGGCCGCCTTCCGAGCTCGCTGCCGTCCACGGGCGGCGTCCTGATCCAGGTCGTCGACGCCCGCGGCCGGGTCGTCGCCTCCGTCCCGGAGCTGGCCGGCCGACCGCCGATCGCCGCGTTCCGTCCCGCGGAGGACACCTCCATAGAGGCCCGCACCCTGTGCCCGCCGCGCGGGATGGACCGGTGCATGGACGTGCTCGCGCTCCGCGCCTACGGCCAGCCCGGCGGAGAGTGGACGATCTACGCCGCCGACGAGCCCATCCCCTGGTACACCAGCGGAGTCCTCGTCGCGTTCCTCATCGCCGCGACCCTCGCCCTGCTGCTGCTCACCGCCCTCGGCACCATCCGCACCGTCAACCGGACCCTCGCCCCGGTGGAGGCCATCCGCGCCGAACTCGCCGAGATCTCCGCCTCCGACACCGGCCGCCGCGTCCCCGTCCCCAAGACCCGGGACGAGATCAGGCTGCTGGCCGAAACCGTCAACGGCACCCTGGCCCGTCTGGACGCCGCCATGATCCAGATGCGCCGCTTCACCTCCGACGCCTCCCACGACCTGCGCACCCCCATCGCCGCGGCCCGCGCCCTGGTCGAGGAGGCGCTGCTGTATCCGGAGGAGACCGACTGGCCCGTGACGGCCATCGAGATCCTGCACAGCCTCGACCGGCTCCAGGCCATCGTCACCGACCTCCTCGAGCTCGCCGCCCTGGACGCCGGCGCCAAGCAGCCCGTCGAGACCGTCGACCTGGCCGCCCTGGTCACCAACGAACTCGATCGCCATCCCCGCCGGATCCCCGTCGCCACCTCCCTGGCCTCCGGCGTCACCGTGCGCGGCGAGCCGCTGCGGCTCTCCCGCCTGCTGGGTAACCTCCTCGACAACGCCGAACGCCACGCCGCCTCGGAGATCCACGTCACGGTCCGCGCCGAGGACGGCACCGCCGTCATGGAGGTCCTCGACGACGGCAGCGGCATCCCTCCCGAGCACCGCGAACTGGTCTTCCAGCGCTTCACCCGCCTGGACACCGCCCGCAACCGCGACGCCGGCGGCACCGGGCTGGGCCTCCCCATCGCCCGTCAGACCGCGGAGGCCCACGGCGGCTCCCTCGTCGTGGAGGACAGCCCCAAGGGCGCCCGCCTGGTCCTCCGCCTCCCCCTCCACACGCCGTCCGACGAGCAGGACTCCTAGGCCCGCGACACCCCCGCAGATCCCACGGATATCAAGTTGGCGCATGTACCGGGCATCGCGTATGCTCTCCAGCGTTGCCGATACGGCCCCGGTCAAAGCGGTGACAGCCAAGGTCCTGTGGAGCAGTTAGGAGTGCTCGCCACCCTGTCAAGGTGGAGGTCGCGGGTTCAAATCCCGTCAGGACCGCAAAGGCGTCTTGCGCCTAGGGCAGGTAGCTCAGTTGGTACGAGCGTCCGCCTGAAAAGCGGAAGGTCGGCGGTTCGACCCCGCCCCTGCCCACCTTCACTCCTTGGTTTCATCCAACGCCCGATCCGCACGAAAGCGGTCGGGCGTTCGTCGTCATCGCGCCGTCGTGCCGACCGGCCCCACCCGGCCCCGCTCGGGCCGCCTCCGGGCATGCGGTCGGCGCGCTCTGTTGAAAACGCACGGCCTCGGCGCCGCGACCGATCCGTTCGGCGACATCACGGCCGATGCGCCCGACCGGACGGCACGGCCGCCCTGCGGCCCCGCTCCCCTGACGCCGCTTCGACGGCACCGAACCCCATGACATCGGCCCCCGTGAAAAGGGGCGTCTTCGCCGTACGCTTGGACTCCCCGCCGGCGAGACCGCCTCGGAGGATGGGGGGTCATCGGGAAGACCGACGGTGAGCTGCTCCAGGAGAGCATCGATCCTCTCCTGGAGAGGGCGTGCCCGCAGCGGGAGGCCCGGTCCCCGACGACGCCGACGAGAGCTCCGGCGCCACACGCTCCTTGAGACCAGCCGGTTGCGGTCGGGGCGGGCCTTGAGCGAGCGGCCCGCGCCGGCGGCCGAGTGCGCGGAGGAGATCTGCACCGCGCTCCTGCTCGAGCGGCATGCGACGGATCGGTTGATCAATCCGCTGATCCGCGTCCTCGGCCGGCGGCCGGTGCCGGAGCGGCCGATCACCGCGGCGGGGGCCGCCGAGCCGCCCTGCCGGCGACGCGCCGACGCCGCCTCGACGGCCCACTGGGTGCGCCAGCCGGTTCCCGCCGCAAGAACGCGCCCTGAGACGCGCCGCCCATGACGCGGGCGCGCGTTCTCCGGAAGAGTTCCGGGAACACCGCGGTTTTGGCCACGCGACCTGACGGCGGCGGACCTCCATCCAGAGCCACCGGGCAGAGGCCGGCGTCCGGTCCTCGACGAGAGAATCCCGACGAACGTCGCTCGGAGCCTCCATGATCCTGGAACGCGCCCGGAAGCGCCCCGGCCCATCCGGAGATCCGCCTCCACCGGTCAGGCACCGGAGGAGACGTCGACGATCATGTTCTCCGCTGCCGTGGCCCTCGCACGCTCCTCGGACGAGGGCCCGACGCGATGCCCGCCGGCGCCTACGAGCGCTCCGAACCTCGGGAGCCCTCCAGGAACTCCTCGAGCAGGTCGAGCAGGTCGTCGACCAGGCTGATCTGCAGATCGAGGGGCACCTCGTTGATCGACAAATTCTCCTCGGAAATGCGCGGATGTTTCGCTGAGGCGAGGATGTACGACCAGTGCAACGGCGAGTGGCCACCGTGAATGCGCTCAGAAACCCATTCCTGAAACCCCTTCAGAGTCACACCGTCGCGAGCAGTGTCGAAACCTTCAATGAAGGCGACCGCCGTGAAATACCTGTCATCGGGAAGAAACATCCTCCGATGATGTCTCAGATGAAAGCACAGTTCCCTCAGATCCACCGTTTCACCTCAAATCCGGACAAGATAGGGTCGACCGCTTCAAGCTCTGATCAAGAGCGGTCCGGAAGGCGATTCACGCCCCGGAGTCCGGGGCGGGGTTCTCGCGCAGGTGTTCGTCGATCCAGGCGTCGAGCCGCTCCTCGGTGATGCCGTGCCGGTAGGCCACGAGCGATCGCGGGGCGCCGTCCTGGAGGACCTCGCGCACCGCCTGCGGCTTCTGCCTGTCGATCCAGTCGCGGAGGATCCGCTCCACGCGTTCCCGGAACCGCGGGAAACGCTCGGCGGCCGCGCGCAGCTCACTCTCCCGCTCCTCCAGCGTCCGGAAGTGGATCCCGCCGTTGACGGCGAGGGCGGCCGACACCTCCTCGGCCGTCCCCTGCCGCAGCCACTTCTCGCAGACGTCGAGCAGCTCCGACCCGTTGTCCGGGGTCCTCCAGATGAGCAGGTCGCACACCTCGGCGAGGTCCTCTTCGTCCAGGCGCTCGCGCAGGCCCCGCAGGATCGTCTCGAACGGCACCTGGTAGGTCATGACGGGCTCGCCTTCCGATGAGGACGGGTCCTGCGGCCCTCCGCGCCGGACGCAACCGATCAACCGGTGCGTCTCCGCTCGCCGAGGGCGCGCTCCGGTCATGCGGGCATCGTAGGCCCCTCTCGTTTCTCCGCCGAAGGGATTTTCCCGGCGGGCGAGGCGTGCGTCCCGGCCGGCACGGTGCCCTGCGAGGCCGCCCGCGGCGCCGTCCCCGTCGCCCGGGGGACGAAAGGCGTGTACCCTGCGGCCGTTCGGTCGCCGAGCCCGTCGGCGTCCCCCGCCCGTGCAGGCCGGTCGCGCGCCGGATGCGCGCCGGCGGCGGGGAGCCGTCGAGGGCCGTCGCGGGTCGGGCGGGCTTCCTAGACTGGAAGGAGTCGGTTCAGGATCCCCCCGTCCGCGCATGAACGTCTGAGATGACGAGATGAAGATCCAGCTCCACAACCCCAAGCGTGAAGTCGAGATCGCCGGTCCGCTGCGGGCGAACGATCTGTGCAAGCAGTTGGGGCTCAACCGTGAGTCCGTCCTCCTCATCCGTGGCGACGAGCTGGTCACGGGCGACGCCCTTCTGGAGGAGGGCGACACCGTGGAGGTCAGGCCGGTGATCTCGGGAGGCTAAGGCTTACGTGAAGTGCCATCGTTGCGAGGAACAGGCCGCCGTCGAGGTGCGGCACGTCAACGCCGCGTACTGTCCCACCTGCTTCGTGCAGCGCTGCCGGGAGCAGGTGAGCCACGCGATCAGCAAGCACCGGATGATCCGCTCGGGTGAGCGGGTGCTCGTCGCGGTCTCCGGGGGCAAGGACTCCCTGGCCGTGTGGGATCTGCTTCTGGACCTGGGATACCAGGCGGACGGCGTGTACCTGGGCCTGGGCATCGGTGGCTACAGCGACCGCTCCGGCGCGTGCGCGCGGGCGTTCGCCGAACGGCGGGGGGCCCGGCTGATCGAGGTCGACCTGGCCGAGGAGGCCGGCTTCACGATCCCCCAGGCCGCCTCGACCCGCCGCACCCCGTGCTCGGCCTGCGGTCTGTCCAAACGGCACCTGCTCAACAAGGTCACGCTCGACCACGGCTACGACGTGCTCGTCACCGGGCACAACCTCGACGACGAGGCCGCCGTGCTGTTCGGGAACACGATGCAGTGGAACCTGCCGTATCTGGCCCGGCAGCGTCCGGCCCTGCCCGAGTCCCAGGGGTTCGCCCGCCGGGTCAAGCCGCTGATCAGGCTGACCGAGCGCGAGACGGCGGCCTACTGCGTCATCCGGCGCATCGACTACATCGTCGAGGAGTGCCCGATGGCCACCGGCAACCGCCACCTGATGTACAAGGAGCTGCTCAACTCGCTGGAGGAGCGGGCGCCCGGGTCGAAGGCGGCCTTCCTCAACGGTTTCTCCGACCGGCTCATGCCGCTGCTGGACGACCTGGCCGAGCGGGAACGCGACGCGGTCGGCACCTGTGCGCGGTGCGGCTCGCCGACGACCGCGGAGGTGTGCGCGTTCTGCCGGCTGCGCGACCAGGCCACGCGGCCGCCGCGGCGGCGCCGCAAGATCCGGCGCGGCAACCGGCCGGCGCGCCGGGACGAGGAGAAGCCGCAGAAGGCGCAGACGGAGAAGACCGGCGCCCCCGAGCCGAGCGTCGGCTCCTGAAGGCGCCGGTCACGAACGCGAGCGGCGGGGGACACCGACGATCGGTGTCCCCCGCCGCTCGGCATTGGGACGGGTCTCACACGCCGACGGCGTGGTTGATGAGCTCGTAGTTGCGCGGGCAGGCCAGCCTGCTGTTGGTCCCGTGGAAGCGCCGGGTGACCTCAATCTCGACCCTCCTGTCACGGTCCCGGCACCGGATCCAGTGCTGGTAGGTGCGGGAGTCGTGGCAGCGGGCGATCGACACGTCGTAGGAGGACCGGTAGAGGCTGCAGCGGACCCCTCCGTCTCGGGCGGGAACAGGGGCGGTGGTGGCCTCGGCCGCGGGGACCATGACGAGTCCGGCCAGCAGCGCCGGAGCGGCCAGCAGTGGGGCGATGCGGTGTCGCATGACAACTCCAATCACTGAACGTGAATCGTTCAACACGATGAGTTACCACACGAGGGGCGGACCGACACCTCGGATCGGGTTCGAATTGGTTAAACCCGCCAGCAAAGTCGGCCAGCCGGCCGCGAACTCGGCCGAGCGGCCTGAGTCACCGCACCGCCGCGCCGCAGAACCGGACGCCGGCTCGGACGCAGGGCCAGCGGCGCCACGGCCGCGGAGGAAATTTCAGCGGACGCTCCACCATATAAGTTGAGAAACCATCGAATACGGTGGATAGAAGCAAAGAAGAGCGCAGCAGTCCATCTGCGCACACGTTCTGAATGTTCCACCTCCGCGGGGAGGCTCTTCGCGGCTACGCCAGAGACCCGCGCCCCCAACAGCCCGATAGCAGCCGGCCCTCTCAACAGGCGACGGGATTTTGCACTGTTATGCTCTTTTCGGCGTGACTTCGTCCGCGAAAGGGGCATTCGTGGCGGGTCTTCCCGTGAACGAGCTGGAACGGATGCTGAGCGACGCGCACAAGACCTTGGAGTCGATGCGGCAGGGCAAGAAGACGTCTGCCGACCGGGAGACCGCCGAACAGATCGAAGGCATCGGTGAAGCCGCCGATGGGCGCATCACGGTGACGGCGATCACCGGTGGTCGCATCACCGGCGTCCACATCGACCCTCGAGCGATGCGGATGGGGTCCGAGGCCCTCGGAGAAGAACTCGCGATCGCGGTCAACGCGGCTCTCGACGACCTCCGCGCCAAGGCCGCCGGCGCCGCAGCCGACCAGGTCGTCGACGTCACCGCGCTGAGCAAGCAGGTCGAACATCGACCGCATAACACTGAGCACCGACGAGTCGCCATGCAACCTGCCGATGGTCGAGGACCACCCGTTCACCGGATCGTCCGCGCAGAACGACCAGATCATGGAGAAGATCAACACCTATCTGGCGTTCCTGCAGACCGGGCAGATGACCCAGCAGTTCCCGGAAATGGCGGGAAAGCGCGTGACAGTCCGCCTGGTGTGCCACGAGGAGCCGAGCGGAGAGGCTCTGCTCGGACTTCTCAAGGAGGCCAGAAAACTGTTCGCCAAACATGGCGCCATTTTCTCTGTCGAGGTGATTCCGCGGGAGATGGTGCAGGGAGGCCGACCGTAACCGGAGGCGATGGCACCCCCCGGCGCGACTTCTTCACCGTTCTCACCCCAGGTCATAGACCCAGGGGATCACATCTCGTCGAGCCGCTTGCACAGTTCCCGGTAGAACCTTTGTTGCCGTTCGTCGATGATCTGTACTCCAGAGGGCATGTGCTCTTCACGGAGCACATTCAACGCCGCACGGGCCTCCTCCTTCTCACCGCGCAGATAACTCACCATCGCCAGCTTCTCCAGTCGTCCGCTCTCCTGTCCGGCCGACGCACACGGAATGCGAAGGGTCGCCGCGAGGGCGTCCATGTTCGCCTGGCTCCGCATCCAGGGGAGCCCTTCCTCCTCCACCATCCGCACGAACGCCGCCACCGCCTCATCGACCTCACGCAGATTCGACGGCCGCATCGACCTCAATACACGGTTCGTCTCGTCGGACGGTATGCCGTGCAGTCCGCCCCCCAGAACGACGATGTCGGGGTCCTTCGGACCGTATCCGAACAGCTCGCGCGCCAACCGCTGCGTCGGAAGATGGTTGAGGACCACGGACACCGAATCCGTGAACACCGTGAGCGCCCCGGCGGGCGCCGCACGCTTGTGCATGCCCACCCTTCCGACCCAATCCTCACCCAACCGGATCTCATAGAGATCACGCCGGGCGTGCTTGAATCCCAGCGGCTTCAATGCCGCCTTCTCCCGCCGCAGCCACTCCTTCCTGAGCAGGGCGCTGCTGGTCGGCTCGTCCTGACTGCTCAACGTGCGCACTCCTCAGACCGTTCGCACCGCTTCGATCGGCAGCGTCCCGAACGGAGCACGGCTCCCTCGGTTCCCCTCAGACGGTGCTCAAGGCGATCAGACGACATCGGCAGAGCAGCACCGGCGAACGATGCGCCGTGCCGCCGCCCGTCCTCATGCTCCGCACCCGGTGAGGAGCACGACGAACCGCCACCGTGCACTCGAGCGGACTCCGCCGGAGAGATCCATGCGAGCGAGGAGTCACATTCCGTCGAGCCGCTTGCGCAACGCCCGGAAGAACCCCTGCCGTCGCTCGTCGACGCTCGGGATCCGTAGGGCATGTGCTCCTCACGAAGCGCGTTCAACGCCGCGAGGGCGTCCATGTTCGCCTGACTCCGCCCCCAGGACAGCCCTTCCTCCTCCACCGTCCGCACGAACGCCGCCACCGCCTCATCGACCTCACGCAGATTCGACGGCCGCATCGACGTCAACGCCCGGCGGGTCTCCTCGGAGGGCCCCGTGTCGCCCGGCCCCCCCAGAACGACGATGTCGGGATCCCTCGGGCCGTGTCCGAACGGCTCGCGCGCTGACCGCTGCGTCGGAAGGTGGTCGAGGTGGCGGCGAGCCCGCCGGGATCACGACGGCGGCAGCGGCTGGGTGCGGCCGACCAGCCAGTTCCGCCGTTTGATCTCCTCCCGGAACCACTGGGTGACCTCCTCCTGGTAGCGCATGTAGGAGGAGTGGACGTGGCGGAACCCCGGATACGGCTCCCTGGTGGGGTCCAGCGGCGCCGGCGGGCGGTAGCGGGCGAAGAGGGACTTGTGCAGCCTCTTCTCCAGCCTTCCCGCGACCATCTGGGCGATGAGCAGGGCCCTGAGCCACTGCGGGGCCCGCGGGTCGATCTGCATCGTCGAGAACTCGCGTTCCCCGCTCCAGGCCCATACGG
>NZ_RRYT01000012.1 GCF_006363815.1 Thermomonospora catenispora | reverse complement strand
CCGTGCGCGGGCTGGGCCGCGTTCGGCTGCTCGGCGGCCCCGCCGGAGGACTGGAGGGCGGGCGGGACGGACGGGGGCGCGGGCGGCTCGGGGAAGCCGCCGTGCGCCGGGACGGACGGCGTCGGGCTCGCGGGGGCCGCCGGCCCGGCGGGGCTCGAGGCGCCGTCGGGCTGCAGCGCGGGCGGGACGGACGGGGGCGCGGGAAGGCCGCCCGCCGACGGCTCCTCGGACGGGCCGCCTCGCGCCGCGTTCGGCTGCTCGGCGGGGTCGGAGCGCCGGTTCTCCCGCGCGGGCAGGCCGAAGACCGCGGTGGCCTCGCGGCCCGGCGGAGGCGGGGCGCTCAGCACGGAGGGGGCGGTCTCCACAGGTGCGCCCGCCGTGCCCTCGCCGCCGACGCTGCCTTCCGGATACCAGGCCGAGGGACCGGAACCGGTCGCTCGCCCGGCGGCCGAGGGGGCCGGTGCGGGGCGCGGGACGGGACCCGGTGGCCGGGAGTCGGCGAGTCCGCGCTCGGCGGCGCCGAGTTCACGCAGCACTGCATGCTGCCAGTCCCGATCGGACACCGGTCTCCTCTCAGCGTCACGACTGATCGGGCGAACACCCTGGATGCGGCCCGAGTCTAGTCCGGTCGGGACATCCCAGTGGCCTTCGGTGACAAAGGCACGGGAGCCCCGGAAGAGACCTCCTTGTCATCCAGGAACGTCGCCGGGGCGTCTCTTCCATGACCGGCATATCGGTGCGAACTTGACGAGTCCGGACAGAACCGGGGATCGTCGTGCCGATCGCCGCGACCGCCGTGACCGCTGTCTCGCCTGTGCTGGAAGATGACGGATGGAACGTTTGGCCATCTCAGAGCGTAGCGTCCCCGTCGAGGAGATGCCGGAGGCGGGCGATCGGCGCTGGCGGCTGATCGGCTGGGCGTCCATCGTCATGTCGGCGGTGATGGTGGCGGCCAGCCTCACCGCCTACGGCTTCTACCGCAGCATCAACGGCAGCATCACCCGCGACAACGTCGACGACCAGCTGAACGCCGACCGGCCGCCCAAGCTCGACAACTCCCTCAACATCCTGCTGATCGGCTCCGACAGCCGAGAGGGGGCCAACCGGCAGTTCGGCGCCGACCAGGGCGGAGGCTCCGACACCACGATCCTGATGCACATCTCGCCGGGCGGCGAACGGGCGATCGGGATCAGCTTCCCGCGCGACTCGATGGTGCGGATCCCCGAGTGCCGCAAGAAGGACGGCACCCGGGTCCCGCCCAGCTTCGGCCAGCTCAACTGGGCGTACTCCTACGCCGGACCGGCCTGCACCTGGAACCTCATCGAGGACCTCACCAAAATCCGCATCGACCACTACGTCGAGATCGACATGGCCGGGTTCATCAAAGTGGTGGACGCGCTCGGCGGAGTGGAGATCTGCGTGCCCAAGGCGGTCAACGACCCCAAGGCCGATCTGGTGCTCAAAAAGGGCCGCCAGATCGTGGACGGCCGGAAGGCGGTCGGCTACGTGCGCACCCGCACCGGCGGGCTGGGCGACGGCTCGGACCTGTCGCGGATCAAGCGGCAGCAGGCGTTCATGGGATCGGTGGTCACCAAGGCCACCAGCGGCGACCTGCTCAAGGACCCGGCCAAGACGTACGCCTTCCTCAAGGCGGTGGCCGGCGCGGTCAAGGTCGACGACCGGCTCACCCTGAACACCATGCAGAGGCTGGCGCGCAGCCTCCAGGGGATGAGCGCCGGCAAGGTCACCTTCGTCACCGTCCCGGTGCAGCCCTACCCGCCCGACCGCAACCGCGTGCAGATCAACCAGGCCCAGGCCAAGCCGCTGTTCGACGCCATCCGGCAGGACAACGAGCTGCCCAAGGCCCCGCCGCCCCCCTCCTCCGCCCAGCCGGCCGCCAGACCCGACCAGACCCGCGTCGTCGTCCTCAACGGTACCACCACCCAGGGCCTGGCCCAGCGCACCGCCGACGGGCTCAAGGACAAGGGCTTCCAGATCGTGCAGGTCGGGTCCCGCCGGCGCTCCGCCGGCAAGCCCACCCAGATCCTCTACGGCCAGGGCGCCGAACGCCAGGCCGCCGCCCTGGCCCAGGCCGTCCCGGGCGTGCGGCCCGAGCCGTACGCCAAGGCCAAGCCCGGCCTGGTCTACCTGGTCATCGGCAAGGGCGGGGTCCGGCTGCAGGGCTCCGGCACCCCGCTGCCGAAGATCGCCGGGGAGCGGCGCGCCGACGCCGACCCTTGCGCCGACACCGTCTGAACGTCACGAATGAGGAGCGTTACGAGCAAGAAGACGATCGCCGACAGGACCGCGTTCGAACGGTTTCCGTCGGAGCGGACCGATATGGTGTCCGCGCAGAACCCGCCACCCCCCGGGCGGATGAAACCCCCGGTCGCAGAGATGGACACATGGCCCCCGAACCTTTCTCCCTGTTGCTGACCGTCTACGGCGGCGATCGCGAGGAGTACATCCGGGCGGCCTTCCGCAGCGCGGTGCACGACCAGACGTTGCGGCCCGACGAGGTGGTGCTGGTCCAGGACGGGCCGGTGCCCGACGCGGTGGCCGGCTGTCTGGAGGAACTGGTGGCGACCAGCCCGGTGCAGGTCACGTTCCTGCGGCTGGAGCGCAACCAGGGGCTGGGCCCGGCGCTGGACGCGGGGCTGTCGGCCTGCACCAACGACATCGTGGCCCGCATGGACGCCGACGACATCGCCATGCCGCACCGCTTCCGGACCCAGGTGCCGCTGGTGCGCGCGGGGGCCGACCTGGTCGGGGCGGGCCTGCTGGAGTTCGACACCGATCCCAGCGACATCGTGGGCCGCCGGATCCCGCCCAGCGACCCGCTGGACATCGCCCGCTACTCCCGTCTGCACGACCCGTTCAACCACCCCACGGTGGTCTACCGGCGCAGCGCGGTGCTGGACGCCGGCGGCTACGGCGACCTGCCGCTGATGGAGGACTACTGGCTGTTCGTGCGCATGATCGCGCGCGGCGCCCGGGTGGTGAACGTCGCCGAGCCGCTGGTGTACTACCGGGTCAGCGACGGCGCCTACGAGCGCCGCGGCGGCCGCGCCCTGCTGCAGTCGGAGCTGCGCCTGCAGCGCGAGATGCTCCGCCACGGCTTCATCAGCCGCGCCCAGTACCTGCGCAACGTCATCATCCGAGGCGGCTACCGGCTGGTCCCCACCGCCGTCCGCCGCCCCGTCTACCGGCTGCTGGTCGCCCCCTACGGGGCCCGCCGCAATCGTGACCACCCGGCCCTTCGGTCGGTCGCCGGCCGGGCCGCCGGGACCGCCCGGAGCCGGACCCTGGAGTCCTGAGGCGCCGGGGCGGGTGCAGGGCCCGCCCCGGCCGTCCGGCTCAGGGAAGCACCCACAGCACGGGGTGGTCGCTCTTGGCGTCGCTGGTGATCCCGACGCCCAGCAGCCCGCCCCGCAGGCCGGCCAGCCCGAGGATGCGCTGATCCCCGGCTCCGGTCAGGCCCTCGCCCTCCACCGTCTCGGCCCGCCAGGCCTTGCCGTCACGGGAGGTCCACAGCGCCACGTCCGCCGTCCCCGGCCGGCCGTTCGCGATGGTCGCCGCGAAGCCGTTGTCGGTCGCCGTCACCGCGGTCGGCGCGGCGGGCTTGTCGCCGGTCGGCAGGGCGACCGGCTCCCAGGTGCGGCCGCCGTCGGCGGAGGCGTACGCCAGCGGAGTCTGGCCGTTGGAGCCGGTGCCGGCGCCGAAGGCCACCAGCGTGTTCCCGTTGGCCCGCACATGGGTGAGCCGGCCGTCCCGGAAGCCCTGCGGCAGCTCCGGCCGCTGCAGCGACCAGGTGCGCCCGTCCGCGGAGGTCCACAGGGCGGGGCGGACGGGGGAGCCGCCGTCGGCGTTGGGGTCGTTGAGGGAGCCGACCGCCACGAACCCGTTGCCGGCGGCGGTGACCGACAGCATGCTCATCCCGCCGTCGGACTCCAGGTCCTCGTCCCCGGCGCCCTTGGCGCGCTCCCAGGTCCGCAGGTCGGCGGAGAACCAGGCGGCGGCCGAGGAGCCCTCCTCCCCGACGATCACATAGCCGCCCGGTCCCGCGGCGGCGGCGTTGGTGGACAGCGGCCGCCGTCCCGGCCGGAACGCCTCGTCGCCGTCGACGGCCTGCCAGGTGTTCCCGTCGGCGGAGGTGACGACCAGCGGACGCCGCCCCTGGCCGTTGTCGAAGCCGACCGCCAGCCAGCCGCGCCCGCCGTGGGTCACATCGGTCAGCCGCTGGATGCCGCGCCGGGCCAGCACCGCGCCCTGCCCCTGGGCGCGCTTCCAGGACCGTCCGTCCGCGGAGGTCCACACCGAGGCGTCGCCGTCGGCGCCGCCCACCGCGACCGTCCGGTCCCCGGCCACGGTCACCGCGGTCACCGCCCGGTCGGGCCGCTGCAGCCCCTCCACGGCGGACAGGTCGACGGAGACCTCCCCGCCCTGGGCGTCGCGGACGGCGATCACCGCGTCGACGTCCTCGCCCATGGTCTTGGCGCCGGTGACGACGGTCTGCCGGGAGGTGACCGTGCCGCCCAGCACCTGCGTGATCGTGTCCAACGGCAGGGTGCCGACGTCGCGCCAGCTCTCCCCGTCGCCGCTGGACTGCAGCACCATGCCCTGCTGCTGGGTGCCGACCACCGCCACGTGGCCCTGCTCGCCGGCCAGCATCCTCAGCACCCGGGTCTGCCCGGGCGTCTGGATCCGGCCGGCCTCCCGCCACTTGCCGTCGTCGTACCGGTACACCTGCGCGTAGGTCTGCCCGCCGCGGCGGACGTCGCGGGCGACCAGCAGGCCGGTGGGGCCGCCGCCGATCAGCATGCCGGCGTTGCCCTTGGGGACGGGGACCTTGCCCGGCTCCCACGTGCGCCAGTCGTCGGAACGCCAGACCCGGCGGCCGGGCTGGAGCCTGCCGCCGGCCTTCTTGAGGATGACGCCCTGGACGAGCGTGGTCTTGCCGTCGGTGGCCACATGGGTCAGGTGCAGGGCGCCGCCCTCGTCGTTGAACTTCAGCGCGCGGGCGTCCTGACGCTGCCAGGTGCGGCCGTCCCGGCTGGTCCACAGCACCGGCTCGGCGTCGCTGCGGTCGGGCTTGGCGCCGGTGTAGCCGACCGCCACCAGGCCCTGCCGCCCGGAGGTCAGCGCGGTCACATGGTCGTTCGGCCCGAACGAGGGGCCGAGCTGCTGCCGCTGCCAGGTGTGGCCGTCCTGGCTGGTCCACAACGCCACCCCGCCGGGCCGGCTGCCCAGGGCCACCCAGCCCGTGGAGGAGGCGGTCACCTGCTGGGGCAGCATGCCGGGGGCGGGGTCGCCGCCGTCGGGCTCGCGGGCGGTGCCCGGCCGGAACGTGCGGCCCCCGTCGGTGGACACCAGGAACTGGCCGCGGGCGTGCCCGGGGCCGGTCTCCGCGCCGACCGCCACCACGGTGTCGCCCGAGGCGGCGGCCGAGGTGACGACCTGGGTGCGGCCGTCGGACACGGCGTTGTCGGCTCCGGCGAACTCCTTGTCGGCGATCTTGCTGATCTGGGCGGTGGGGTCGTTCTCCCCGTCGCCGCCGAACAGCACGAAGGCTCCGGCGGCCGCCACCACCGCGACGCCGGTCGCCCCGGCCAGTCCGATCACCAGGCCCTTGGGGATCCTGGGGCCCCGGCGGGCGGGCCGCTCGATCCGCCACGGCTCGTACGGCTGCTGCACCGGCTGGCGGCCGCGTCCCAGCTCGGATTCGGCCGGCTGGAGGGCCGGGGGCTGCGGCTGCTGGGGCTGGGGGACCGGCGGCTGCGGCGTCGGCGGCGGCACGTACTGCTGCTGCTGCTGGAACTGGGGCGGGACCAGCGGCGAGGGCGGCTGGGACGGCGGGACCTCCGGCACGTCCGCGGGCGGCTGCTGCGGTGGCGGAGCGTCCGGTGCGGTCGCGTCCGCCGGCGGCGGGATGTCCGCCACCGTCTGGTCCGGCGCCGGCGGCGGCGCCCCCCACAGGGCCGGAGTGTCCGTCCTGGTCTGGTCCGTCGGCGGAGGCGGCAGGTCCGCCGGCGTCTCCGACGGCGCGGGCGGCGGAGGCTGCGGCGTCGCCGGGTCCGGGGGCAGGAACGAGCCGGGCGCGCCGAACGGCGACGGGCCGTCCGCGGGCGGCTGCTGCGGTGCGGTCTCGCCGGCGAACGGCGGCGGGGGAGGGGCGTCCGGCAGCAGGTTCGGAGCGGGCGTGCCGAACGGCGGCGGCGCACCCGGATCGTACGACGGCGGCGGCGGGACCGCGTCCTGCGGCCGGTCGGGCTCCTGGGCCCACTGCGGCACCGGCGGCGGGCCCGCCGCGAAGCCCTGCTCGTCGGGTTGGTTCGCCCCTCCGGTCGAGGGCCGGTCGTCGCGCGGCTCGTCCCCGGGATTGCTGTGTGAGGTCACGCCCGTCTCTCCGTTGTCGTTCGTCGGGTGCCGCAGGCCGCAGGCCCATCGCCTGGGATCATAGCGGGACGAGGAGGGCGAATCTTCGCGTCGAGCCTTCGTCCCGAGGCCGCTTCCCGCCGTTCAGTCCGGGCGCCCGCCGGACCGGCGGAAATACCTGTGGACGACGTCCCGGGCCATCTGCACCGCATAGTTCTGTCCACGGTCCTGCGGATAGATCTGGGACATCGTCGCCAGCACCACGCCCGGCAGCGGCGTCCGGTGGGCGGGGATGCGGTCCCGATAGCCGGGAGTGACGATGGGCTGGGCGAACGGCGCACGAGAATAGTGCCACCGTCGCACCCACGACAGCTCGAAATCGGGATTGAGCCGGCGCAGATAGGGCGCGAACCTCTCCAGCAGCCGTTCCGGCGCGGTGGTGTAACGCCAGTCGTCGCGCGGCACATAGTTGCCCACGTACAGGATGTGGCGGCCGCCGTACTCGCTCGGCGGGATCATCCGCGTGTGCTCCACGACCGCCAGGAACGGGAAATCGGGGTCGTTGACGTTCAGCCAGTAGTAGGGGATGACGCTGCGGTCCAGCTCCAGGATGAAGCAGGTCGCCCCCAGATACCCCGCGGCCCACAGCGGGTCGTCGGGTTCGGCGCCGATCGCCTTGGCGAACGTGGACTGCGGGACGGTGGCCAGCACCCGGTCGAAGGAGTAGCGGGTCCCCTCCCGGGTGGTGACCTCCACCGGGCCGGCGGGGTCCGCCTGGCGGATGCCGTCCACCCGCGCGCCGAGCTCGATCTTCCCGCCGGCGGCCGAGATCCGCTCCGCCAGCCGCGTGTAGACCTGGTCGAAACCCCCGTCCACGTAGCCGAGCTTGAAGGTGCGGCAGTTCACCCGCGCCCACAGCCACGCCATCGACACCTCGTCGGCGCGGTCGCCGAACTTCCCGGCCAGCAGCGGCTCCCAGATCACCTCGCTGGCGCGTCGGCCCGCCCAGCGCCGGGTCCACTCGATCGCCCGCCGGTCGCCCAGCCGCTCCCCGTCGCGGATCAGCTTCAGCAGCACCGAGGACATCCCGAACCGCAGCCGGTCCAGCAGCGGGATCGGCGTGAACCGCAGCATCTGCAGCGGGGAGGTGAAGTCGTGCAGCCTCCCGTCGTAGAAGATGCCGGTGGTCGGGCTGTGGAAGCGCAGCCGGGGACCCAGCCCCAGCTCCTCGATCAGGGAGATCATCGCCGTGTCGCCGGCGAAGACGTGGTGGTAGTAGCGCTCCAGCGGGGTGCCGCCCACCGAGATCGAGGCCGCCAGCCCGCCCAGCTCCGGCTCGGCCTCCAGCAGGGTCACCTCATGGCCGTCCTTGACCAGCTCGAACCCGGCGGTCAGCCCGGTGGCCCCGGCGCCGACGATGCCGACCCTCATCGGAAACTCCATTTCTTGTTGAGCCAGAACTGCAGCGCCAGCACCAGCGGCAGCGAGACGAGCTTGACGAGATTGGCGTCGATCCCCAGCACGTCCGACAGCAGCCACAGCAGCGCCGCGGTCAGCGCCAGCCCGCTCAGCCCCACCAGGTAGAACCGGGCGAACCTGACCAGCGGCCGGTCGGTCCGGCGGAAGGTGAACAGCGAGTTCCACACGAAGTTGTTGGTGATCCCGGCGCTGATGCCGAGCAGGTTGGCCGCCTGCTCGTCCAGGCCGGCCACGTTGAACAGCACGGCGAACAGCGCCAGGTCCAGCAGCACGCCCGATCCGCCGATGACCGTGTACAGGGCGAACTGCCGGTATCCCTCCCGCGGCCCGGCGGAGGCGGCCGGGGCCGCGGGCGCCTCAGGCGGTCTCGCGCGCGTCATGCTGGACGATCTCCCGAACGATGTAGAGGGGCCGGTTCTGCACCTCTTGATAGATCCGGCCGACGTAGGAGCCGATCACCCCCAGGGAGAGCATCTGCACCCCGCCCAGGAACAGGATGCTGATCATCAGCAGGGTCCACCCGGAGACCGAGATCTCCGGGAAGAAGATCCGCAGCACCAGGGCGTAGACGATGCCGAGGATCGACAGCGCCACGGTCACGAAGCCCAGCCGGGTGATCGCCTTCAGCGGGGCCGTGGAGAACCCGGTCACCCCGTCGACCGCCAGCCGCAGCATCTTGCCCAGCGAGTAGTTCGTCTCGCCCGCCGCCCGCTCGTCCCGGTCGAACGGCACGGCGACCTGGGTGAACCCCATCGAGGCGATGATCCCCCGCAGGAACCGGTTGCGCTCGCGGTACCGGCTCAGCTCGTCGGCCACCTTGCGGTCCAGCAGCCGGAAGTCCCCGGCGTCCACGGGGATGTCCACCTCGGCCAGCCGGCGCAGCAGCCGGTAGTACGCATGGGCGGTGAACCGCTTGAAGGGGGTGTCCTTGCGGGTCCGGCGCTGGGCGTAGGCGACGTCGGCGCCCCGCTCCCAGGCGTCCACCAGCTCCATGCTCACCGCCGGGGGGTCCTGCAGGTCGGTGTCCATCACGATGACCGCGTCCCCGGTGGCGTGGTCGATTCCCGCGGTGATGGCGATCTGATGGCCGTAGTTGCGGGCGAAGTCCACGATCCGGATCCGCGGGTCGGCCGACGCCAGCTCGCGCAGGATCTCCAGGGACCCGTCCCGTGACCCGTCGTTGACGTACACGAACTCGTAGTCGTACTCCGGTCGCGCGTCGGTCGCCTCGACCAGCCGCTGATGGAACAGCCGGAGGCAGCCCGCCTCGTTGTAGACCGGCAGCGCGTAGGAAATCGTCTTCTTCGGCGCCCGCCCGGCGCCGGTCGCGGGGACCTCGGTCGCTGTCATGGGAACCTCGCTAGCGGTCGTCGGAAAGGACTACCGGTCGCCCTCCCAGCCGTTGAGCCGGACCGTGCGCAGCGCGACGTCGTAGGCGTCGCGCGCGAACGGATAGTCGATGAGCACCAGACGCCCCCACGCCTTGCCGGGACGCCCCACGAGCCGGCTCGGCACCTCCGAGAACCGGCCGGTGAGACGCGCGCCGTAGAGGCTGCCGCCCATGCGGGCGTTGAAGATGATCCCGGCGTTCAGCGTCTGGGGGACCTGGATCAGGGTCGTGGGCGCGGTGGCCAGGCCGTGCGCCACGGGGGGGAAGTCGGTCACGCAGGGCGTGGTGAAGGCCATCTCCCAGGCGACCAGCCGGGGGCCCGGACGCCGGGTCAGGAAGTCCGACAGCCTCACCGCCTCCCGGATCCGGGGGCCGCTGAACGCCAACCAGCCGCCGAACCCGGTGGAGCCGTCCACGGCCCGCACCCGGACCCGGTCGCTCCCGGCCGGCACGGCCGACGCCGGCAGCGCCGCGGTCCGCCACCGGTCGCCGGCGGGGACGGTCGGCGTCCGGGCCGCCACCGGCGCGTCCGTCCCCGCCCGACCGAACTCCAGGACCAGCCGGTTGCCGCCGGTGACCTCGCCGGCGACCGACAGGGCCAGCTCCTGGCCGGGCCGCAGCGCCGGGAGCCGGAACCACGGGCTGGTGAACCGCCCGGTGACCAGATCGCCGCCGCGTTCGCCGGGGAGGAAGCTCCCCCACACGAACCGGTGCGGCCCCTCTCCGACGGGGGGCGTGGGGGAGACCTGCCCGGGGAAGCCCGCCTGCGCCGCGAACCCCGTCCGGTCGGCGGGCTCGGCCTTCCGCGCCTCGGCGGCGTCCAACGGGTCGAGCACCCCGCCGGGCACGTCCGGCAGCACCTCGACCCTGTCGGGCAGTCCGCAGTCGGAGCCGGTCAGATGCCCGATGTTCTGCCGGCCCAGGGTGTAGGAGGCCGGGTCGCGGAAGGGCGCCACCGCGAAGCTCACCAGCATCGCCGCGACCGATGCGGCCGAGGCGAGCACGGCCAGCAGCGCCGGCGAGGCCGCCAGCGCCGCCCGTCCGCGGGCCCGCGGATCGGCGGCGCGGTGCACCGCCGCCCACACGCCCGCGGCCGCCAGCGCTACCGCCGCCCACAGCAGCGGGCTGGACAACGGCAGCCCCAGCGGCGTTATCCGCCTGCCCGCCCACGGCAGCTGGTACTCGCTCCACGGCCACCAGCGGTTGGGCCCGGAGAACGCCAGGGCGGCGGCCAGTGCGACCAGGCCGCCGCCCGCCATGGCGATGACGGCGGTGCCCCGATCGGCGTTCCGGCGGACCGCCAGGACCACGGCGACCGTCGCGACCGTCGCGAACGCCGAGCCCACGCCCGCCAACGCGCCGAAGTGGTGCGACCACTTGGAGGGGGTCAGGCACAGCAGCAGGAACGCCGCCGCCGTGACCGCGGTGGGCAGGTGGACGAGCCGCAGCCCGGCGACGGCGCGGACGTGCCGGGCGACCAGGGCGACCATGGTGATCAGGAGCGCCAGCGTCACCAGCACCGCGACCCGCTTGGCGGCGCCGCCCATGGCGCCCTCGCCGAGCAGGTACTGGTACCGGATCAGCTCCTCGTGCCAGGCGTGGCTGGGGCCGATCTCGTCATGGACCTCGGTGGCCTTGAGCGTGCCGCGCAGGCTCTGCGCCCAGAACATGGCGGTGAGCCCGGCGGAGGCCGCCGCGGCGAGGGCGGCGATCCGCCCGGCCAGTGCCGCCCACGCCCCCGCCGGCAGCCCCGCCCGCAGGGTCCGCCGGATGCGCGGCAGCAGCACCAGGACGGGCGCGAAGACCAAGATCCCCGACGGGGTGACGCTCAGACCCAGCCCGGCCGCCAGCGCCGCCGCCCCCAGCCACGGCAGCCCGCGGACGCCCGCGCCGGGACGGACGCCCCGCAGCAGGAACGCGAACGTCGCGGTGACGCACAGCGCGACCATCGGCTCGGGGCGGATGCCCAGCCCGAACGGCAGCCACCAGGCCAGGAAGAGCACCGCCGTGAGCAGCGCCACCGACGGGCGGCCCGCATGCCGGGGCAGCAGCTCGCGCACCAGCCCGCGGTGGACCAGGAGCCAGGTGAGCGCCCCGGCGAGGACGCTGGGCAGCCGCAGCCACACCGGCGCCAGGCTCACCGGCGCGATCAGCCCGATGATCCGCTGCCACAGCGTGAACGGCGCCTCGGAGGCGTTGTACCAGTGGTAGTAGTTGCCGATGTCCCCGCTGTGCACGGCGTTGCGGATGGTCATCATCGCGTAGCCGTCGTCGGCGGTCATCGGCCCGATGACCGCCCACGCCCCCAGCACGCCGACGACGGCCGCGTCCGCCGCGGCGATCGCCGTCGCCCGCCGTGCCCGCCGTGCCCGCCGTGCCCGGCGGGGCCGGCGGGCACGGCGGGCGTGTTCCGGGACCGCCGGGGCGGCCCGTCGTCCCGCCCGCCACAGCAGCGCCAGGGAAGCGGCGGCCAGCAGCGCCTGCCCGGCGATCAGCGCCTGCTTGAGGCCGGTCGGGGAGGCCTCGAACCAGTTGCGGGCGCGGGCGGTGACGGTGATGCCGCGCGCCTGCTCGGGAGGCAGCCGGGTGACGAACGCGTGGATCTGCGGCACCTGCCCGGCGAGCCGGATGGGCGGCGCGGACCCCACCGTGACGGTGGTGGCGTCGGCGGTGGCGTCCACCGCGACGTCGCAGCCGGCGGGGGACGGGGCGACGGCGGTGACCAGGCGTCCGTTCAGGTGGATCCGCAGCAGGCCGCGTTCGGTCTCCAGCACCAGGGCGCGCCCGGCCCGAACGGACTCCTCACCGCCGGTGGCGAAGACGGTCGTCCGTTCCTCGGCGGCCGGCCTCTGCCGGAGGACGCGGCAGGGCACCCGCAGGCGCATCTCCGCCGGCTCGTACGGCACGAAGAACGCCGTCGTGGAGCGGGGCGCCTCGCCCGCGGGCGGCCAGGTCACCGTCGCCTGGGTGACCAGCACCGGTGCGAAGGGCAGCGCCAGCGCGCACAGCAGTCCCGCGACCCCCGCGAGGAGGGTCGCCGCCGTCATGGCCGGGCGGGGCCGGGGCGCCGAGGGGGCCGGCGCGTCGGATCCGGGGTGGGAGGAGTTCGCCTGGCTCATGCCTGCCGCCGTCGGATGAGGGGATGGGGGTCAATCGGGCGGGGAATCGTGCGAGGACGTCGGCGTCACCCGTGATGACTCCTCTTGCCCCTTGGCGTGTTCGTCGACGGGGAGCCTGCGGAGGAACTCCTCGGTCGGACGGGGCCGGGTGGTCAGGCCCGCCACCAGGCCGCGGCGCAGGGCCCGGCCGAGCCGGGCGCGGTCGGGGGATCTGGCGAGGGCGCGGGCCCAGCGCCGGGCCGTCGCGCCGGCGTACAGGGCGCGCTCCTTCGGTTCCAGGCCGGGGCTGCGGGTGAACAGCCAGATCTTGTTGCGGACCTCGTAGAAGAACCGCGGACCCGGATCGACGTCGATGTCGCCGTAGGTCCTGGTCTTGTGGACGACCACGCTGGCCGGGCACAGCAGCCCGATCCGGCCGCGCAGCAGCCGGGTGGTGAACTCGAAGTCGTCGTTCCACAGGAAGTAGTCGGCGATCGGCAGCCCGCACTCCCGGACCGCCGCCGCGTCCACCAGCACCGACACGAACGACGCCGACCGGATGGGGATGCAGCCCACGCGGTGGGCGGCGGCCCGTTCGGCGGGGGTGGCGCCGGGCTTGGGACGCGGGGTGTTCATCGGGTGCGGCCGGCCGTCGGTCCAGATCACCCGGCTGGCCACCAGCGCGGCGCCGTCCGCGGCGGCCAGCAGCGCCTCCAGCGCGCCCGGCTTGGGGACGGTGTCGTCGTCCATCAGCCAGATCCGCTCGGCGTCGCGTTCCAGCGCCAGCGCCATGCCCGCCGCGAAACCGCCCGCCCCTCCGGTGTTGGCGCCCAGCGCCAGCAGCTCCACCTGGGGGAACCGCTCGCGGACCATCTGCCGGGTGCCGTCGGTGGAGGCGTTGTCCACCACGATGATCAGGTCCGGGGGCCGGGTCTGCTCGATGATCGCGGTCAGCGATTCGGCCAGCAGCTCCCGCCGGTCATGGGTGACGACGACCGCGACGACCCGGGCGTTCACGACCGGTCACCGGGACGCTCGTCGCGCCGGCGGGGGCGGTTCGGCCCGCCCCAGACCCGCCGGCCGGACTCCACGGCGTGCCAGTAGGCCACCCGGGCCCGCATCACCGGCGGGTACTGCTCGCTGAGCCGTCGCACGAACAGCTTGACCGCGGGCTTGCCCAGGACCTCCTCCAGCTCGGCGATCCGGGCGCGCAGCCCGTCGGCCTCGGCCCGGGCCTCCTCGCGGGCCCGCTCCAGTCGCCGCCGGGCCTGCTCGCGCTCCCGCTCCATCCGGCGGATCAGCGCCTCGACGGACCGCAGCGCGGTCTCCAGCAGGGCGTCGTCGCCGACCGGGGCGGCGGCGGGGGCGGGGTCTGCGGGCAGCGCGGGGCGCAGGTCCTCCAGGTCGCCGACGATGTCGTATCCGCCGTCCCGCAGCTCGGAGATCATCGTCTCGGCGCGTTCGACGACCCAGTCGTGGCAGTCCTTCGGCAGCGTGATCCGCCGGTCCCCGGGCAGCTCCACCAGGATCTGCTGGGCGTAGACGTCCTTGAAGATCCGCAGATAGTCCGGCCAGCTCGGCCGCTCCTCCTCGGGCCGGGCCAGCAGCAGCTCGTTGAACTTGCGCAGCAGCTGCGCCTGCGCCATGCCCAGGGACGGGTTGCCGAAGGTGCGCGTGGTGTCGTACCGGGCGGGGTCGATCCCCAGCACGCGGGAGAACCGCTCCCACACCACCGTGGGCGGGGAACCCGGCGGCGGCACCGTCACGATGTGCACGCGTTCGGGCGGGACGTCGCGCGCCCACCGCTCCAGGATCCCCGGCACGTCCTGGAACACCCAGAACGGATGCCGGGGACGGTCCGGGGCGGGGTCCTCCCGCAGCCGCGACAGGTAGGTCTGGTAGGTCACCGGGTTGCGGTTCTTGACCTCCTCCTGCCAGGCGGCCGGGATCTGCCGGGCCAGGTCCCGCATGGTGATGATGAGGTGGACCTCGGCGAAGTCCAGGTCGGCCAGCGCCCGGTCGGCGTGCTCGGGCTCGGCCAGCGCGAACGTCTCGTGGGAGATCAGCGTGCGGCGGGGCCATTCCCGGGCCTCCTCCACCGCCTGCTTCCACGCGCCCGCGATCGCCGGGTCGCGCCAGCCGTCCTGCACGTCCCGTTCCTGCAAGTCGAACGAGGCGCGCAGATGCGCGCCGTGCTCGCGGCCGGTGTACTGCAGTCCTTCCTCGCGCAGGGCCTGCCGGTTATGCCACAGGATGCCCTGCAGGTATGTCGTCCCGCTCTTGGGTGTGCCGATGTGCAGGTAGACGACCGGACGGGAGGGGGTCTGGGACATCGTTCACTTCCTGCGCGGGGAATGCCGTGATGCGCGCCGCGGTCCTGGACGGTCGCCGGGTTGGCTCTCACGGGGCGCGGGTTCCCGGTATCTTAGCGCCCGGTATCGGTAGTACCTCACCCTTCGCTCCCTTTGTTGTGGGCCTCGCAGGGGTGTGCCGGGGGCGCTTACCATCCCCTCCCGCGATCACGCCGGGAGACGGGTGACGGGGCGACCGTGCGGTTTGCGGGGGCCACCAGACGACCGGAAAGGCGCCTGGTGAACGTTGATCTGGTAGTGGTCGGATCCGGGTTCTTCGGCTTGACCGTGGCCGAGCGATGCGCCCGGGACCTGGGACTTCGCGTACTGATCCTGGAGCGCCGGGACCATATCGGGGGGAACTCCTACAGCGAGCTCGAGCCGCGGACCGGCATCGAGATCCACCGGTACGGCGCGCATCTGTTTCACACCTCCAACGAGCGGGTGTGGGAATACGTCAATCGATTCACCTCGTTCACCGATTACCGGCATCGGGTCTACACGGTCTTCCAAGGACGCGTTTATCCGATGCCGATCAATCTGGGCACGATCTGCGCATACTTCGGCCGGGTCTTCACCCCTGACGAGGCCCGCGCGCTGATCGCCGAGCAGGCCGCCGAGATCACCGAGCCGCGCAATCTCGAGGAGAAGGCGATCTCGCTGATCGGCCGCCCGCTGTATGAGGCGTTCATCCGCGGATACACCGCCAAGCAGTGGCAGACCGACCCCAAGGAGCTGCCCGCCGAGATCATCACCCGCCTGCCGGTCCGGTACACCTTCGACAACCGCTACTTCAATGACACCCATGAAGGGCTTCCGGTTGACGGCTACACCCCCTGGCTGGAGCGGATGGCCGATCACCCCAACATCGAGGTGCGGCTGAACACCGACTTCTTCGACCTGCGCGACGACATCGTCGGCAACGTCCCGGTCGTCTACACCGGCCCGCTGGACCGGTACTTCGACTACTCCGAGGGCGAGCTGGGGTGGCGCACCCTGGACTTCGAGCTCGAGGTCAAGGAGACCGGCGACTTCCAGGGCACCGCGGTGATGAACTACGCCGACGAGGAGGTGCCCTATACCCGCATCCACGAGTTCCGGCACTTCCATCCCGAACGCCGCCATTATCCGAGCGATCGGACGGTGATCATGCGGGAGTACTCCCGCTTCGCCGAGCGCGGCGACGAGCCGTATTACCCGATCAACACCCCCGCCGACCGCGCCCGGCTGCTGCGCTACCGGGAGCTGGCCCGCCGGGAGAAGGACGTGCTGTTCGGCGGACGGCTCGGCACCTACAAGTACCTCGACATGCACATGGCCATCGCCAGCGCGCTGAGCATGGTCGACAATCGGCTGCGCCCCCATTTCACCGAGGGCGCGCCGCTCATCAGCGGAGGAGTGGACCAATGACGGCACAGGCAGTGGACCCGGCGACGGCGGACGGCACCGGCGCTCAGGATGTGCCGTTGCGGGTGCTGCAGCGGGTGGTGATGCCCATCGACCGCGACCTGGACGTGCTCAAGCTGTACGTCGACGGGCGGGGAGGCCGCGGGCCGGAGGCGACGGCCGACGCGGCCGAGAGCGCCGCCGGGGAACGCCGGCGCGGACCCGGCGGCGCCCTCGGCCGCCGGAGCCTGACGGTGCCGCCGGGCCGCCGGGTGTCGCTGTGCACCTACTTCAACGCCTTCCCGGCCGGCTACTGGCGGCGGTGGACCGAGGTCTCGCAGGTCACGCTGCGCGCCCGGATCTCCGGTGAGGCGATGCTGATCGTCTATCGGTCCAGCGCCAAGGGGCACAGCCAGCGGGTCGCCTCCCTGTCGGTCGACGACTCCACGCCCCGGGAGCTGACCGTCGAGCTGTCGCTGGAGCCGTTCATCGACGGCGGCTGGTACTGGTTCGACATCGTCGCCGGGGGGCGCGAGGTGGTGCTGGAGAGCGCCGAGTGGTGCGCCGCCACCGAGCGGCCCCGGGGGACCACCAGCATCGGGATCACCACCTACAACCGTCCGGACTTCTGCGTGGGCCAGCTGGAGAAGCTGGTGCAGTTCCCCGAGGTGCTGGAGGTCATCGACGAGGTCTTCGTCATCGACCAGGGCACCGACAGGGTCTCCGACCACCCGCGGTTCGCCGCCGCCGCCGAGGCGCTCGGCGACCGGCTCACCGTGATCACCCAGGGCAACCTGGGCGGCTCCGGCGGGTTCGCCCGCTGCATGGCCGAGACCTTGGACGCCGGGCGCAGCGACTACGTCCTGCTGCTCGACGACGACGTGGTCACCGAGCCCGAGGGCATCCTGCGCGCCGTCACCTTCGCCGACCTGTGCCGCACCCCGACCCTGGTCGGCGGGCACATGTTCAGCCTGTACGCGCGCTCGGTGCTGCACTCCTACGGCGAGACCGTCGAGCCCTACCGGTGGTTCTGGGGCGCGGCCCCCAACACCCGGCCGGGGCACGACTTCGCCAGGGAGCCGCTGTGGTCCACCCCGTGGCTGCACCGCCGGGTGGACGTCGACTACAACGCCTGGTGGATGTGCCTGATCCCGGTCGAGGTGATCCGGCAGATCGGTCTGGCGATGCCGTTCTTCATCAAGTGGGACGACGCCGAGTACGGGCTGCGGGCCCGCAGCGCCGGGTTCCCCACCGTGACCCTGCCGGGCGCGGCGGTGTGGCACATGCCGTTCCACGACAAGGACGACACCATCGACTGGCAGGCCTACTACCACGAGCGCAACCGGCTGGTGTCGGCGCTGGTGCACTCCCCCTACGAGCGGGCCGGCAACCTGCTCAAGGAGAGCCTCTACATCACCGTCAAGCACGCGCTGGCCATGCAGTACTCGGCCGCCGAGCTGATGCTGCAGGCCATGACGGACGTGCTGGAGGGGCCGGAGCACATGCACCGGCAGATCGTCGGCAAGCTCGCCGAGCTGCGGGCCTTCCGGGCGCGGTTCCCCGACGCGCAGGCCAAGAGCCGGATCGACCACTTCCCGCCGGTGCGCCGGGAGAAGCCGCCGAAGAAGGGCCGGGGCGTGCGGGTGCCGAAGGGCCGCCGGGCGATGTACGCCCACGCGGCCGGCGCCGCGGTCAAGCAGCTGCTGCCGGTCAAGGAGTTCGCCCGGCGGTTCCCGCAGACCGCGGTGCCGCACATGGACCAGCGCTGGTGGCTGCTCACCCAGTTCGACAGCGCGCTGGTCTCGTCGGCCGACGGCACCAAGGTCGCCTGGTACCAGCGCGACCCGAGCCGCTTCCGCTCGCTGATCCGGCGGACGCTGGCGCTGCACGCCCGCCTCGCCAAGGAGTGGCCGCGGCTGGCCGAGGACTACCGGGCGGCGATGGGCGAGGTGACCTCCCCCGACCGGTGGAAGCGCACCTTCGAGGCGTCGGTGCGCGAACGGCAGTGATCGGCATGGCGGCCCCCACGGTGACCGGGGAACTGGTGGAGCCCGGCCGCGGCGGAGGACTGCGCGCGGTGATCCGGCGCCGGTATCTGCTGCGGCTGCTGGTGCGCCGGGAGCTGAAGGCCCGCTACAAGAGCTCGCTGCTGGGGCTCGGCTGGTCGTATGTGCGGCCGGCGGTGTCGTTCGCGGTGTACTTCTTCGTGGTCGGCGTGTTCCTGGGAGTGGACGACGCGATCGAGGACTTCGCGGTCTTCCTCTTCTCCGGGATGGTGCTGATGCACTTCTTCAACGACGCCCTGCACGCCTCCACCCGGTCGGTCACCGGCAACGCCCCGCTGGTGCGCAAGGTGTTCCTGCCGCGCGAGACGTTCCCGGTGGCGGCGTACCTGGTGTCGTTGGTGCACATGGTGCCGGGCCTGCTGATCCTGCTGGCCGGCGCGCTGGCGAGCGGATGGCGGCCGGACCCGGTGGGGATGGGCGCCGCGGTACTGGGGTTCGCGATCACGGCGCTGCTGGCGCTGGGCCTGGCGCTGCTGTGCTCGGCGGTGAACGTGCTGCTGCGCGACCTGGAGCAGGCGGTGGACGTGCTCATGGTCGTGTTCACCTGGTCGGTGCCGATGATCTACCCCTGGACCCAGGTCCGCGACAACGCGCCGGCGTGGGTGCTGGACGTGTACCTGGCCAATCCGCTGGTGACCGCGGTGTCGCTGTTCCAGCGGGCGTTCTGGTACCCCGGCACGGACCGCTCCTTCGAGTTCCCGCCGGACCTGTATCCGCGGGCCGTCGCGGCGCTGGCGGTCGGGGCGGCGGTGCTGCTGCTGGGCAGGTACGTCTTCGGCCGGCTGCACGGCCGTTTCGCGCAGGAGCTGTGATCCGATGGCGACGTCGATCATCGTGGACTCGGTCACCAAGACGTTCACCCTGCGGCACGCGCGTTCGCTGCGCGAGCTGACGGTGCGGATGGCGCGGCGGCAGAGCCTCTCGGAGCGGTTCTGCGCGGTGGAGGACGTGAGCTTCACCGTCGAGGAGGGCGAGACGCTCGCCCTGATGGGGCTGAACGGGTCGGGCAAGAGCACCCTGCTGAAGATGATCTCCGGGGTGCTGCTGCCGGACCGCGGCTCGGTGCGGGTCCGCGGGCGGGTGGCCGGGCTGATCGACGTCGGCGCCGGGCTGCATCCGGAGCTGACCGGCCGGGAGAACATCTTCCTCAACGCGGCCATCCTCGGCATGACCGAGGCGGAGACCCGGCGCAAGTTCGACGCCATCGTGGAGTTCGCCGGGGTGGGGCGGTTCCTGGACAGCCAGGTGAAGTTCTACTCCTCGGGGATGTTCATGCGGCTGGGCTTCTCCATCGCCGCGCACACCGAGCCGGACGTCTTCCTGATCGACGAGGCGCTGGCGGTGGGCGATCCGCCGTTCCGGCAGCGGTGCCTGGCGCGCATCCGGGAGCTCCGCGACCAGGGCATGACCATGGTGATCGTGGCGCACGACATCAAGCTGCTCACCGAGCTGTGCTCGCGGGGCATCATGATGCGGCGCGGGCGGCTGGTCTTCGACGGCGACGTGGCGGTCGCCGGCGAGATGTGGCGGGAGGACCGCCGGGCCAAGGCCAGGGCCGCGCGGTCCTCCTGAGCCTCACGGGCAGCTCTGCCCGGCGCAGCTGCGCAGCAGGTGCAGCCGTCTGGCCAGGTCTTCGCGCACCTTCCGGAGCGCGGGATCGGCGTGCCGGGACTGGACCTGGTAGGGGTCGGTGAGCAGGTCGTACAGCTCCCGCTCGCCGGTGGAGTGCTCCACGTACAGATAGCGTTCGGTGCGGATCGCCGTGTACCAGGGGGTCGTGCCGACGCGCGGCCCGGTCTCCAGCAGCATGTCGCGCGAGCGGGGCGCGGCCGTCCCCAGGAACGACCGGCCGTCAATCGCGATCCCGGGCTTGGCCCGCGCCGCCGCCAGCACCGTGGCGGTCAGGTCGACGGTGGTGACGAACCGCTGCTCGGTCCTCCCGCGTTGCACGCCCGGCCCCCGGACGATCAGCGGCACCCGGATGGACTGCTCGTAGGGGTGCTCTTTGAAGTTGATGCGGTGGTCGCCCTCCATCATGCCGTTGTCGGAGGTGAAGAAGATCAACGTGTTGTCCAGCTGACCGGTGCTGCGCAGCGACTCCACGATCCGGGCCACCATGTCGTCGACCGCCAGCAGCGATTGCAGCCGTCTTCGGTGGTCGTGGTCGAGCTGCAGGGGGTTCTGCGGGGCGAGCCGCTGGATGTGCCGGGGCTTGTCGGACACGTCGGCCTCGTTGAACGCCGGGGTCCGCGGCAGCCGCGCGTCCGGCAGGGCGGTCTGGTGACGCGGGGCGGGCCGCGGGGCCGTCCATCTGCCTTGGCCGCTCACCGCGGGCAGCTCCGGATGCGGCGCCAGGGTGTTGATGGACAGGAAGAAGGGCCGGTCGGCGTGGGGGCGGCGGGTGATGTAGTCGACCGCCTTGGAGGCCAGCACGTCGGTCTGGTAGAGCCCGCGCTGCGGGGTGTGCATGTCGCCGTAGGTGCGCAGCCGGCCGTTCTCGTTGATGGTGTAGCCGAACATGGTGTAGGTGGACGGGCCGACCAGCCCGTACCAGTCGCTCCAGCCCGGCGGGATCTCTGTGCGGCGGTGGGCCCCGTAGCCGTTGAGGAACTTGCCGATGTGCGCGGTGGAGTAGCCGGCGCGCGTCAGCCACACCGGCAGGGTCTCGGTCTTGCGCAGTCCTTCATAGCCGCCGCCGGTGGCCTCGGAGTTGTCGGTGATCCCGTGGTTGTGGGCGTACTGGCCGGTCAGGAAACTGGCCCGGGACGGCGCGCACAGCGGGGTGGAGGAGAAGGAGTTGGCGTAGGTGGTGCCCTGCTCGGCCAGCAGGCGGCGCACGTTCGGCATCACCGACAGCGAGGCGACGTCCTGGTCGTCGGTGGTGATCACGACGATGTTGGGGCGCTGGGAGGGCGGCGGGGGCGGGGGCACCGCCGCGTGCGCCTGGTCGTCCTGGGAGGGCTTGGAGTCGTTCACCGAGAGCACGGTCAGGCCCGTGAGGGTGGCGGCCGTCGCGAGCGCCGCGGTCGACCAGATGCCGATGCGGCGGGCTTTGCTGCCCGGTTTCATGAACCTCCTCGTGCCCGGGGCGCCCCCTTGCGCCGGGTACGGTCGTGGCGGGGCCTCGGCGGCCCGCGCAGCCGACCTTATCTCCGGAATGGGGGTAGATGAGGGGAATGGTCCATTTTCTGTGCCGTTCCCGTGCTGTGGCCTGCCATGGTGGTGCATCGTGCAGGGTGCCGTCCGTCCCGGTGCCGTGTGCCTAGAAGCCTTCTGTCCGTTCTCTTCCTGAGCGTGTTTGATGGGGTAAATGTTGCTGTTCGTTGTGGAGTGTGTTCCGTGTTCTGTTGAACGACGCGCGGATTCGTCCCATGGTCCTTAGTCTGTACGGGTACGGACCCCGACCAGCGAGTGCCCATGCCACCCGCCGAACCGACGACTCCCTGGGGCGCTGACGTGACGGACGTGACGAGCGGGCCGGCGACGAGGCGTCTGGTGCGATCCGACCGCGTTCACGTGGGCTGGCGCTATGCACAGGTGCATCCCGATCCGGGGCCGCCGCCGCGCTGTCCCCGGCCGCCCGAGCCCGTTCCGCCGCCGGGTCCGGTGTACCCCTCCGACCGCGACCATCTGCTGGAACGGCCGGTCCAGGTTACCGCCGCGGGGGCGGGGGCCGGTGCGGCGGTCTGCCTGCTGCTGGCGGCGGCCGGCCTGATGCCCTGGCGGTTCGCCGCGGCGGCGCTGGTGGCCTGCGGGATCATCGCCCTGATCACCGGCTACCCGATCTGGCAGCGCCGTCGCGTCCTGCGCGACCGGATGCGGGCCGAGCAGGAGCGCCGCGAACGCCAGCGCCGCGAACGCGAAGAACGGATGCGCCGGGCCCGGGAGCGGCATCTCGCCGAGTACCGGGAGTGGGAGCGCCGCCGCCGGGCGTACGAGAACCAGCGCGAGTGGTACCCGGTCGCCGTCCCGCCCGGCGTGGACCGGGTGGACGTGGTGGGCGGCACGCTGGCCGGCTGGGCCGCCGCGGTCACCACCATGGGCGCGGGCCGGCTGGCGGCCGGGGCCAGGCTCACCGTGCTGGACCTGTCGGAGGGCGCGGTCGCGCACGACCTGGTCCGGCTGGCCGCCGACCGCGGCGACGACCCGCTGGTGTGGGTCCTGCCCGAGGACCTGCCCCGGCTGGACCTGACCAGCGGCCTGTCCGCCGACGCGCTCGCCGACGTGCTGTCGCTGGTGGTCGGCGCGGGCGAGGGCGAAGGCGCCTCCGGCGACCTGGCGTTCGACAACGCGATCCTGGAGCGGATCGTCTCCGAGGTGTTCGGCGGACACGCCGCCATCCCGCAGATCACCGCCGCGCTCCGCGCTCTGGCGCAGGTCGGCGATCCCCGGGAGGACCTGCGGCGGGGACTGCTCACCGACGAGCAGCTGACCCGCGTCACCACCATGTACGGCCGGGACGCCGCCGACCGGATCGTGATCCGCCGGGCCTGGGCGCTGGAGGCTCGGCTGCGCAAACTGGAGGGTCTGGGCAGCGACCCGGTCCGGCTGCCGCCGTCCCGGCTGCACGTGGTGTCGCTGGACCGCCGCGCCGGAGTGCTCACCAACCGGGTCCTCGGCACCTATGTCGCCACCGCCCTCACCCACCGGATCCGCTCCTCCCCGCCGGTGCGCCGCTGGGAGCACACGGTGTTCCTGTGCGGGGCCGAGAAGCTGCGCGGGGACGTGCTGGACCGCCTGATCGACGCCTGCGAGGCCACCGGCACCGGCCTGGTCCTGCTGTACCGCTCGATCCCCCCGCACGTCCGGGAGCGCCTCGGCCGCGGCGGCCGCGCCGCCGTCGGCTTCATGCGCCTGGGGAACGCCGAGGACGCCCGCGTGGCCGCCGAGCACATCGGCACCGGCCGCCGCCTGCTGGTCGCCGAGCTCACCGACGCCGCCGCCTCCGCCGCCCCGCCCGAGTCCGCCGAGTCCGGGTACGCCAGCACCATCGCCTACGCCCGGGTCCGCGGCGACGCCCTCACCGACCCGGTGTGGGCCCCGCTGCCCGCCCCCGCCGCCGACGACTCGGCCCTGGTCGCCGGGATCTCCCAGGCCACCGCCTGGCCCAGCACCCTCCCCGCCACCGGACGCTGCCGGAACTCCCGGGAGCTGCTGGTCGAGCCGCACGAGCTCCAGGAGCTGCCCCCCACGGCGATGATCTTCACGCACGCCGCCCCCGACGGCCGCCGCATCCTCCTGGTCGACGCCAACCCCGGCATCATCACCCTGCCCACCGCCCACTCGCTGGAGTACGAGGAGTACCTCCGCCAGCAGGCCGCCGAACAGGCCGCCGGGGAGGCCGTCGAACCGGCCGCCGGGCCGGCCGTGGAGCCGTCCGCCGGCCGAGCCGTCGAGCAGGCCGTCGAGCGGTCCGTCGAGGAAGCCGCCGAGCCGGCCGTGGAACGGCCCGGCGGGATGAGGGCCGCGGCCCTCGAGGCCCCGGCCGAGCGGTCCGCCGTCCCCGAGGCGTCCTCCTCTCCGTCCCCGGAGGGCCTCGACGCCTCCTGACCCGGCCGCGGCGCACGGCCGCGCGCCGGGGCGGGGGTCGGGCGGCCGCCTTCGCGGGCTGGGCGGAGCGGACCTCGGACGGGATCTTCGACGCAGGGTGCCGAGCGCGGTGGCCGACATCGGCCACCGCGCTCATTTTGATCTTGACGGTCCTGCGGACGGAGCCGATGATCTCCCCGGCTTGGGATTTGCGTGACATATGGGACGCATCGCACCTCGTGCTCTCTTTGTCACGTCTGGTACCTGGAGGTGACGATGCGGCTGCGTCGGGCCGGGGCCGGTGAACGCGTGAGGAGGCGAGTGTCGGACTCGGCGGCCTCGCCCGCGCTCAGGATGAGGTCGTGGTCGCCCGGCAGCAGATGCAGCCGCCCGGACGGGACGTACATCCGCTCATGGCCCTCATGGGGCTCGGCGCCCGCAGGCGCCGAGCCGCCCTCCGGCCGGGGCCCCGCGCCGGTCACAGGTCGTCGAAGGTCAGGTCGCGGGCCAGGTCGTCCCACGGCATGTCGTGCATCCGCGCCGCGGCGCGGGGGTGGACGATCTGATCGCTCGGCTCCTGGAACCAGATGACGTACAGGAAGGTCCGCCACCAGTCGCCCACCGCCCGCGGGGTGGGCGGTCCGTCGAACATGCCGACGCACTGCACCGGCGGCAGGGTCTCCAGGGGCTCGTCCCGGAGGTCCGTCGTCTGGGGGTGCACGGTCCGTTCGGGCGGGACGACGTAGGACGGCGTGTGCCTCTTCCGCAGACCCTCGATGAGGTCGTCGTTGAACGAGGCCGTCGGCGCCCCCTCGATCAGGCCTCCATAGGTCATCTGCATCTCGATCGAGACGAGCCGGATCACGCCCCGGCGGATCTCGATCGAGCAGATCTCGTTCGGTTGCTTCATCGGTCGTCGTTCGATCCAGCGGCGGCTCCGTGACGACGGAGCGTCGACGTTCGCCCCGTTCGGGGCGTTCACCCCACTGTGTGTCTTTTATCACAGTGTGTGCATCACGGTGTCGGGAGCCGGGTCCTGTGGCGGGGGAGAAGGCGGGATTGATAGGGATGTGCGGATGAACGACTTCCCCCCTGTGACGCCCGTCGGCGACGTGCTGAGCGGGCCCTGGTATCGGATCACGGCGGTGCCCGCGGCGGAGCGGGAGGCGTCGGCGGAATGGGACTTCGTGACGGTCCTCCCGGCGGCGCTCTCGGCCCGGCAGCAGGGGCGGGCGTTCGTCGTGGGCTGGCTGTCCCGGGGCGGCGGGGCGCCGCTGGAGCTGATCACCAACGCCGGGCCGGTCGGCGAGGGGCACGAAGGGCTGCTGTTCCCCAACGGGGCACGGGGCGTCCGGGTCGGGGACGAGTGGCTGCGGCAGGCCGAGCGGATGGTGTGGGTGCGCTGCCCGGGACGGGCCGCGCCGCCGGTGCACCGCGGAACGGACCGGCAGGGGCCGACCCTGTTCGAGTCGACGCTGGTGACGCTGATGGACCGGCCGTTCGGGTGGATCGTGGTGGCCGAGCCCGCCGACGAGCGGCTGATCGATCAGGAGATGCGGGACCTGCAGCACGAGCTGCGGATCCTGCGCCGCGGCGAGGACGAGCAGGCCCGGCTGGCGGTGGAGCGCGCCAACCGGCGGCTGGCCGAGCTGGACGCCTTCCACCAGGCCGGGCTGTGGCACGTGCGGGTGCTGGCGGGGGCGGCCTCGCCGCAGGAGCTGGCCCGGATCGCGCCGGTGCTGGTCGGCTCGATGGAGCTGACCCGCCACCCCTACCGGCTGCGCGCCTGGTACGGGTCCGGGCGCCTTCATGAGATGCTGCAGCCGACCACCCCGCCCCCCGCCTCGCACCGGAACGTCTCCGACGCCGAGCTGCGCTACCCGTTCACCGCCACCGCCGGTCCTCTGGCGGCGCTGGCGGGGCTGCCGCGCCGGGAGGTCCCGGGACTGCGGGTGGTGGAGCCCGGCTACTTCGACGTCACCTCCGAGACCGCCGCCGACCCCGACGGCCCGCCGATCGAGCTGGGCGCCATCCTGGACGGCCAGGACCGACGGGTGGGCGCGTTCACGGTGCCGCGCTCCACCGTCAACCGGCACGTGTTCGTCACCGGCGCGACCGGCGCCGGCAAGTCCCAGACCGTCCGTCACCTGCTGGAGCAGCTCACCCGGGCGGGCGTGCCGTGGCTGGCGATCGAGCCCGCCAAGTCCGAGTACGCCGCGATGGCCGGGCGGATCGAGGACCTGGGCGCGAACGTCACCGTGATCAACCCGGCCGACCCCCATGCGGTGCCGCTGTCGGTGAACCCGCTGGCGCCCGAACCGGGCTACCCGGTGCAGGCGCACATCGACATGGTGCGGGCGCTGTTCCAGGCCGCCTTCGACGCCGAGGAGCCGTTCCCGCAGATCATGTCGCAGGCGCTGCAGCGGGTGTACGAGGCCAACGGCTGGGACGTGGTCACCGGGGCGGGCATGCCGGGCTCGCGGGTGGAGCCCACCGTGCCGACGCTGGAGCAGCTGCAGAAGGCGGCGCTGGAGGTGATCGGCGAGGTCGGGTACGGCCGGGAGCTGATGGCCGACGTCAAGGGGTTCGTGGACGTGCGGCTGCGGTCGCTGCGGATCGGCTCCGCGGGCCGGTTCTTCGAAGGCGGGCATCCGGCCGACATCGGCGGGCTGCTGCGCGAGAACGTGGTGCTGGCCATCGAGGACGTCGCCAACGACGAGGACAAGGCGTTCCTCATGGGCACGCTGATCATCCGGATCGTGGAGCATCTGCGGATGCGGGCGCGCGAGCCGGGCTCCGAGCCCGGCGGGCTGCGGCACGTCATCGTGATCGAGGAGGCGCATCGGCTGCTGCGCAACCGCGGCCCCGAGCGCGCCAGCTCGCACGCGGTGGAGCTGTTCGCCGGGATGCTGGCGGAGATCCGCGCCTACGGCACCGGGATCATCGTGGCCGAGCAGATCCCCACCAAGCTCGTCCCCGACGTCATCAAGAACACCGCGCTCAAGGTCGTCCACCGGCTTCCCGCGCTGGACGACCGTCACCAGGTCGGCGCGGCGATGAACCTCGACGAGGAGCAGTCCCGCGAGGTGGTGTCGCTGCGGCCGGGGGTGGCGGCGGTGTTCGCCGACGGGATGGACCGGCCGCTGCGGGTCCGCGTCCCGCACGGCGAGGGGCGGGAGAAGGCGCGCCCCAGCCCGCCGCCGCCCATCCACGGCCGCCGCTCGGCCGCCTGCGGCGGAGAGTGCCGGTCCGGGCGCGCCTGCACCCTGTACGAGCTGCGGGAGGCCGACCTGCTGGCCGAGGACGCCGACTGGGCCTGGCTGCGGGTGTGGGCCGACACCCTGGTGCTCGCCCATGTGGTCGACCGGCCGCTGCCGACGGTGCCGCCGGAGCTGAGCCGCGCCTGGTCCCGGCTGGTCCCGCGGCTGCGCGAGTGCATGCTGGCGACGGTGGTGGAGCGGTGCGTGTCCCGCCGGGCCTGGGCGCTGCAGCGGTCCTATGCGCCCGACTCGCTGGCCGAGGAGGCGGCGCGGGTCGCCCGGAGCCTGCTGGACGGCGCCCACGAGGAGGCCGGCCGGCGGCCCGGTCCCGACTGGGTGATCGGCCAGATCCGCTGGCTGCACGAGATGGACCGGATCTTCCCCTACGACGGCAAGCCCGACAAGCACGCCCCGGCCCCGCCGCTGGACTATCCGCTGCCCGGGCTGCGGCAGGCCCCGGACGCCCGGGTGGGGCACCGGCTGCGGGCGCTGCGGCGCCATCCGCTGTCGATGGAGGTCGCCGCCAACCGGTCGATCGCGCTGGCGGCCCTCGGCTGGGACGAGGAGCACAACGGCTTCTTCGAGGACCTGGCCACGGTCGCGATCGGGCTGGACACCGAGGAGGCGCTGGTCGAGACGGCCCGGGCCATGCGCGTCGCCTCCTGGCTGGAGCCGGTGCTGACCTGGCCGGAACGCTTCATCGCCCCGTTCGAGGATCCGGAGGCGGCCATTCCCTTCCTGACGGAGGACTGAAAACCCGCCGTTCCGTCACGCCGTCCCTGTTTGTGTGAACAGGCGGCGTGACACGCCGTAAGAGGGTAAGAAATATACCTACTCTTTCCCTGCGGCAGGGGGTGGCGTAGTGGCGAAGACCGAGCCGTATTTCTCGCACATGCCCGTCACCTCATCGGGCGGCGGCGTGCTGCAGCATCCGACCCGGTACCTGTGCGCGGCGGCGTATCTCGACGAGGCGTTCGCCCGGAAGTTGATCAAGGAATTCGTGGTGGAGGACCACCGCGGCGTGGTGCCCTCCTTCGGGTTCGACCTGGTGCCGGTGATCAAGCACGCCCTGCGGGCGCGGCGGATGCGGCTGGTGCGCGACACCGCCATCGTGCTGGCGGTCCTGGCGGGCGCGGCGGTGAACCCCGATGCGGCCAGTGCGGTGCTGGGGCTCTCCATGTTGGTGGCCCTGGTCATGAAGCTGAGCACGGCGATGGTCCGCCTCGGCGGGGTGTGGGCGACATGGCCGATCAGGGGCCTCACCATCGGCGGCGTGATCGTCCTCCTGTCCCTGCCGCTCCTGTTGCTGGGGCTGCTCCTCAACGTCGTGTCCGGCGGCTCCAGCCCCTACTCGACCTACTGGCAGCCGGAGGGTCCCGCGGGCGTCCTGGCCGACGACGCGGCCTCCGGGGACGGCAAGGAGACGTGGCTGGCCGCCTTGATCGTGCTGGGGGCGATGATCGGGGCGCACCTCGCCTACCGGTACGCGGTGTATCGGACGCTCCGCGAGCTGGGGCCGGGTTCCACCGCGGTCCCGCCCGAGCCGATCAGCAGCCGGGTGCGCACCCTCTTGGAGCGGGTGTCGGCCGCCCAGCGCGGCAACATCACCCTCTATTCCCAGGAGAACCCGTTCCTGGGATCGGGGGACATCGGGTCCGCCTGGGTGCGCGCCTGGTCGATCGCACTCGAGCTGGACCGGGGACGCGCCAAGTCGCTGGGCGGCGACCGCGAGCCCGGTGAGGTGGATCCGGTGGAGCTGCACCGCTACGTCCGCGAGCGCCTCGTCGCCATGCGCGACGAGCCGCCCCCCAACGAGCGGATCGGCGGGCTGATGGTCGACTGGCACGTGGTGGCGCGGGGCGAGTGCGTCCAGATGAGGCGCCCCGTGGAGCCGGCCGGGGCGGGCGGCCTGATGTACGAGGGGCATCCGCTGATCGATCCGAAGTACGCCGTGCCGTACTCGCGCGCCGGGAAGCGCGCCATCGAGGCGATCATCCGCCATCCGCAGGCCGACATCCGCTGCTACCAGCGGGTGACCGTCGCCACCCAGGGCCAGGCGATCAAGGACGCCGACGGCGCGGTCGTCGCACCGGCCAGGTACGAGGACACCCTGCTGTCGGCGTTCCTCTACCTGGCCGTCGAGGGGCGCATGCTGTACGCGCAGTTCGTGGTCAACGTGATCCCGCCCATCCGGGAGGAGTTCCGGATCGTCGACGACCTGCCCGCCTACGGCGAGGGCATGCTGCTGATGCGGGCGCTGCGGGAGAACGGTCTGCAGACCCTGAGCGACGGGGTTCTCGGCCCGTTCCGGTTGATCCGGGCGCTGTGGGAGCTGGCGGGCGAGGCCTGGCAGGCCTGGACCGGGCGGCGCCCCACCGAGTTCCTCCGCTACGACTACGGCGCCCGGATCAGCGTCCGGGAGGAGGCCGCCGAGCGCGACTTCCCGACGTTCATGCAGACCCTGGACGCCGACAAGTACACCACGCTGCTCGAACGCCGGATCAACGAGGCGGTCCTGGACTACCTGCAGGCCCGCGGCATCGACGTGACCGCCTACCGGGAGCAGGCGGACATCGTGCTCAACAGCCCGTTCATCATGTCGGGCGGCTCGATCGTCGGCAGCCAGATCGCGGTGGGCGGCGCGGGCTCCCGGATCGCGCAGAAGCAGTCACGGCCCAAGTCCTGAGGGAGGATGACCATGTCGGGTGATGACTACCGCATCCAGATCGGCGGCGAGGCGTCCATCGTCGGCAGCCAGATCGCCTCCGGCCGGAACGTGCACCAGATCCGGAACGACGCCGAGCGGAGCGACGAGGTCTCGAAGATCGAGCAGGCCATCGACCGAGTCGCCGAGCTGCTGGAACGCCATCGGGATCAGATCCCCGAATCGCATCGGGCACGGCGGGACCTGGAGGACATCCGGCAGGAGGTCGCCGAGGCCGAGCCCGACCGGGATCGGATCTCCCACGCTCTGCAGCGGCTGGGCGCCCGCGTGACCGCCGTCGCCGTCGTGGCCCAGGCCGTCGCCGACCTCTCCGCCCTGGTGACGGGGATGTGAGGCGCGACCGAGGCCCTCAGATCTGGGACGAGTCGCGGGTGATCAGTCCGTACTCCGTGGCGATCGGGTTCCAGATACGGAGCAGTTCCTCCTTGGCCTCGGTGGCGCGGTCGTTGACGTCCGCGACGGCGGAGTCGCTCGGACAGCCGGGGGCGTAGTTCAGGTACTCGTCGTTGGACTCCAGCGACCGCCGCAGGGCATCGGTCAGGGCCCGTTTGAGCTCTTCGCCGTCGGACAGGGCGTCGACCTGCAGGTTCTCGGCGCGGTTCAGCTGCTGCCGCCGGGTGTCGCGGATGCGCTGCAACGCACCGCGTGCACAGCCCTCGACGACGGCCCCGATCAGCTCGCGGCGGGTCAGGGCCATGTCGTTGAGCAGGGAGTCGATCTCCTTGGCCTGTTGCTCGGCCGAGTCGTCGCCCTCCTCCTCCGCACTCTCCTCTTCCGTGCCCTCCTCGTCGGCTGGGGCGGACTCGGCCGACGAGTTCGGGGCGACGGCCGTGGGCGAACCGGGGGCGGGGTCCTCCCGATCCGGCCAGAACACGATGACGAGCACCGTGACCACCGTGACCCAGGCGGTCACCGCGACCGTCATCCACGAGGTCGTCCGGGAGCGGCGGCGCGGCGGCGGGGGCTGCCAGATCCGCGGCTGCTCCCAGGGGCCTCCGGGTTGCGCCCAGGGCTCCGGGGACAGCCGGGTCACCTGCTCGTCCTCGGCGGACGAGGCGTTCCAGGGCTCGGGCGACAGGGCGGTGACGACGTCGCCGCCTCCTCCATGCGACGGCCCCGCGTCGTCCCCCTTCGTCGCCTCGTCCCGCTTCGTCACGTCGTCCTGGACCGTCACGTCGTCCTGGACCGTTGCGTCGTCCTGGACCGTTGCGTCGTCCCGGACGGTGGCATCGCTCAGCGGAGCGTTGCAGCGGGTGCAACGGGACGAGGTCGAGGCGGTGTCGCTGCCGCACACCGGACACTGCATCAGAGCGCCACCCCACCTGCGAGAGTCCGTCGTTTCCTCGATGATCCCAGGCTGCCGCGGACGGGGCGAGAAGATTGTGCCGGGTGCATGCGTTCGCCGACGAAAATCCCCGGCCGGGCCGCTCAGAATTGCCGGTCGGTGCGCGTGGGCAGACCCACCTCACGGGCGATCGGGTTCCACAGCAGGGTGAATTGCTTCTTGGCGACCGTGGCCTGCGCCGACAGCTCGTTGCCGCGCCGGTAGTGGGCGTCGTGTTTCGGCCGGCCCTTGCAGCGGCGCTGCGCCTTTTTCGCCCAGGCCAGGAACTCCTGGTCGACCTGGAGGGAGAGCTGGAAGGAACGCAGCAGCGACGCCCGGAGCCTTTCGCCGTCCTTGAGCTGGTCGACCTGCAGCGCCTTGGTCCGCCGGATCTGGTTGTTGCGGCGCACCGCCACGCGCTGGAAGTCCTGGATCGCGGCGGGCAGGGTCTTGCACTTGTTGGAGGCGTGCAGCGCCCGGCCGAGGGTGTTGCGGGTGTCGGCGCTGGCGTTCAGCAGCGCGTTCACCTCCTTGGCCTGCGCCACCGTGGCCGCGCTCGGGCCGGTCTTGGTGGGCTTGGGCTGGGAGACGCTGCGCGGGGTGGCCGACGCCGACGGACCCACCGCCGCGGCGGGGTCGCCGCCGTCCGGCCACAGCACCAGCCCGACCGCCCCGAGGGCGATCACCACCAGGATCGCGACGCCGATGGCCAGCGGCTTGTTGGAGGAGCCGCTGCGGGCGGCGGGATAGTCGGCCTGGGGATAGTCGGCCTGGGGATAGTCGGTCGGCGGGGGATAACCCCCCTCGTACACGGCCGTCGCGTTGCCGTATCCGGCGGCCGGCGACTGGTAGGGGTCGGCGCCGGGCTGCACGGCGGGCGCCCCCTGCCAGCCCGCTCCGGCGTCGTGCGGATTCCAGCCCCGGTCGGCCGCCGGCGCGTCGTGCACCGGTGCCGGGAGGGCGGCCGTGGCGGCGGCGTCCTGCGTCCACTGCTGCGGGACCGGCGCGTTCGCGGGGGCGCCGGGCTGCTCCTCGACGTCCTCCGGTCCGGGCGGGCGCGGCTCGGCGAACCACGAGTCCGGGACGAGCGCCTCCCCGTCCAGCCGGGCGTTCGCCGCGGGGGGCGCGGCGGCCCCGCCGAGGCCGGCGGAGCCGGCGGCCCAGGCCGGCGCGGCGGGCGGGGACGGCAGGCCGGCCTGCGGCGTCTCGTCCTCGTCCTCCGGGGGCATCGTCCACGCCTGGGTGTCCTCGCCCGGATCCTCCTCCCGCTGCGCGGACCCCTGGGCGGGCGGGTGCGCGGGCGGCTGGGCGGTCCCCGGCACGGGGGGCTGTGCGGGGGACTGCACGGAGGGCTGCGGGGACTGCGCATAAGGCGGCGCGGCGCCCTGCGCGGGAGGCTGCGCCGGTACGGCCGGGGCCCCTTCCGCCGTTCCCCGGTCGTTCTTCTGCGCGTCCGGCAGCCGGCCCAGCGGGTCCACCATCGTCATGTTCGCCCACGGCGCCGGCGGCGGCGGGTCCAGCGGCGGCAACCCGGCCTCCGGGGTCGCCGGGGGCCGTGGCGCCGGAGGCTGCTGCGGGTCCAGCATCGTGACGTCGAGCGAAGGCGTCACCCCTGCCCCGCCGGGCTGCGCCGCCTGTGGATCCGGCCGCTGGTCGACCGGCGCACCGCAGCGTGCGCATCCGCTCAGCGTCCCGGGCGTGTTCTCGCCGCACCGTGGGCACTGCATAGCTACTCGGACCTCGCCTTGTCGGGGTTTTCCGTCAAAGTACTGGTTTGACGCCCTCTCGTGGGCCGGATCGGCATGNTTTTCCGTCAAAGTACTGGTTTGACGCCCTCTCGTGGGCCGGATCGGCATGGAGTGGGCCTCGGCTCACAGGGCACGGGCTGCACCAGGATCCCATGTCCTGGCCGATTGCTCCGCTCTCCTGTTGTTATCGGGCTTTGGCCAGCAAGGGCGTTGCGCCTCTTTCATCCCGGTTCTGCTTCGACTCCGTGCCGGTCGCGTCCGGAGACCGGTCCGGCGCGCGCGACGGCCCCGCCGCACCCGTCTCCGGCCTTCCGCCCGTCGTCCGGCCGGGCCGTCGCGGACGGGCCGCCGGCCGTTCCCGCCCGCCTCTTGCGCCTCCGCGCCGGCGCCGGGTCTTTTCAGTGCACATCGGGCGGGCGTCCGTGCACAAGACCGCCGAGAACATACCGTGCATCCGAGTCCGAGTCGCCACACGAGCGTAATGAGCACGCGCTAGGCTCGCTTGTGACGCCCGTCAGCTCTGACGTCCCCCGTCGGCTGGTCGCGTCTGACGTTCAGGCCTCACCCGGAAGAGCAGGAGTCCATGAGCGATCTTCCGCTGCGCGCGCAGATGGCCGTAGCGCTGGGCCGCACCGCCGCCAAGATGTCCCGGCTGGCCGGCCGCGGCGACGGTTCGGTGATCGGCGGCCGGATCGGGCTCAAACTCGACCCCGAGCTGCTGGCTCGGCTGGCCAAGGACCGCAAGCTCGTTCTGGTCAGCGCCACCAACGGCAAGACCACCACCACGCGGCTGATCACCGCGGCGATGACCCCGCTCGGCGAGATCGCCACCAACGCCTTCGGCGCCAACATGCCGACCGGGCACGTGTCGGCGCTGGCGGCCGCGCTGGACGCCGAGTACGGCGTGCTGGAGTGCGACGAGAAGTACGTGCCGATGGTGCTCAAGCAGACCGAGGCGAGCGTCGTCGCACTGATGAACCTCAGCCGCGACCAGATGGACCGGGCCGCGGAGATCTGGCTGCTGGCCGGCAAGTGGCGCAAGGCGCTGGAGGCCGCGCCGAACACCCACGTGATCGCCAACTGCGACGACCCGCTGGTCACCTGGGGGGCGTCCTCCGCCAAGAGCGTCACCTGGGTGGCGGCCGGGCAGCACTGGCGGGAGGACTCCTGGTCGTGCCCCGAGTGCGGCGGGCCGCTGGACCGCGAGGGCACCAACTGGGAGTGCCGGGAGTGCTCGTTCGCCCGGCCCAAGCCCGCCTGGATCCTGCACGGCGAGCGGGTCACCGCTCCGGGGGGACGCACCTACGAGCTGACCGGGCTGCAGCTGCCGGGACGGGCCAACCGGTCCAACGCCGCGATCGCGCTGGCGGTGGCCTCCTACTTCGGTGTGGAGCCGGAGACGGCGCTGCCGCTGATGACGCAGGTCAAGTCGGTGGCCGGCCGGTACACCACGGTCGAGCACCAGGACCGCACCATCCGGCTGCTGCTGGCGAAGAACCCGGCCGGCTGGCTGGAGGCGTTCGATGTGCTGCAGCCCGCGCCGGGTCCGGTGGCGCTGTCGATCAACGCTCAGGTGCCCGACGGCCGTGACACCTCGTGGCTGTGGGATGTGGACTATCGCATCCTGCGCGGCCGCCCGGTGTGGGCGACCGGGGAGCGCCGGCTGGACCTGGCCGCCCGGCTGGAGGCCGCCGAGGTGGACTTCACCGTGGTGGACGACATCGACCAGGCGGTGATGGCGGTGCCGCCGGGCCACCTGGACGTGATCGCCAACTACACCGCCTTCCAGCACATCCGAACGAGGTACGGCCGTGTCGTCTGACAGCATCAAGATCGTCTGGGTCTATCCCGACCTGCTGAGCACCTACGGGGACCAGGGCAACTGCATCGTCCTGGAGCGCCGGGCGCGGCTGCGCGGCATCAGCACCCGCACCGTGCACGTCCGCTCGGACGAGAACGTGCCGGTGGACGGCGACATCTACCTGCTCGGCGGCGGGGAGGACCGGCCCCAGATCCTGGCCGCCCGGCGGCTGCGCAACGACGGCGGACTGCACCGGGCCCGGGAGTTCGGCGCGGTGATCTTCGCGGTGTGCGCCGGCTACCAGCTGCTGGGCACCGAGTTCGGCGGTGAGGAGGGGCAGCCCGTCGAGGGCCTGGGCCTGCTGGACATCCGTTCCGGGCGCGGGGAGAAGCGCGCCGTCGGGGAGATCGTCGGCGACGTCGACCCCGCCTTGAACGTGCCCCGGATCACCGGTTTCGAGAACCACCAGGGCGTCACCCACCTCGGGCCCGGGGTCAAGCCGCTGGCGACGGTGGTGCACGGCGTCGGCAACGGGGACGGCACCGAGGGCGCCTACGCCGACCACGTCATGGGCACCTACATGCACGGCCCCGCCCTGGTCCGCAACCCCGGCCTGGCCGATCTCCTGCTGCGGTGGGCGCTCAAGCGCGACGAGCTCCCTCCGCTCCCGGAGTCCTGGTCCGAACGTCTCCGTGAGGAGCGGCTGAACGCCGTGCTCTCCTGACGGGCCTCCCCGGCGGGTCTCGCGCATCGTCGTGCGGCCGCCCGCGCGGCCGTGGCGGGCCCGATGCGCGCGAAAGTACGCAAGGCCCCGGCGCCAGGCGGCGCCGGGGCCTTTGTCGTGCGCACAAGAGGTGCGTGCAGGATGTGCGCACAGGCGTCGTGCATGACGGACGTGCGTGCAGGACGTCGAGGACGGTGCCGGGAATTTCCATCGGTCATGATGCGGCGGCCTCGACGTCGGATTTTTAGTGCTTTCTCCACTGTGTCCATGCGCGGTGGCGGTCGTGCGCGATGGCGGATATGACGGCGTCGCTCGGGCGATGATCGCCGTGATCGTGAAGAGTTCTCGCGAAGCGGTGATGTGAGAATTCATCAAGGGGCAGATAAAGGGTTTTTCGGTGTCGTCGGTCGTGGCCTCTTCCGTCCCGATCGCCGTGATCATCGCAGGTCGAGGAGGGGTGGACGGCGTCGCGACGGCGAGGCGGCGACGCCGTGACGGCGCCGCGGGGCGCCGGATGCGACTACCGACCGTGAGGCGTGGTCGGTCCCGATTCGATGGCGGCAATCCGCCCTAAACGTGCGATCAGAAATATGCGGACATCCGGGGAATTTGGTAACGGTGCAGGTCGGTGGGGGTGGGGTTTGAGGAGCCCTGCAGGATTTACCGTCCTGTAGTCCCGTTAATCGGCAGTCGACGGGGTGCCCGTGGTAATGATGTGACTCTCGCAAGATGTGAGCTTGCGGAGAGTAATCGTCACCTTGGGTGAGGAGTCGCACTCCCGTGGAGTTGTCGTGACCCATCGTTTTCAGCGAATGATCCGCCGTGCGCAGAAGGCGCCCCGGGACACCGGGCGTCGGAGCCGGGACCTGCGGGCCCGCCTCGGCGCGGCGGCCGTGTGCGCGGTGCTGGCGTCCGGCTGCGGCGGTGGCGGCGGACAGCAGAGCTCGTCCCGCCCCGCCGGCGAGGTGGACCTGGCCGCGCTGCCGCAGGCGACCACGTTCACCACCCTGCAGGGACTGCCCAAGGACCCCGCTCCGCACGCGCCGGTGGACGGCACGGTGGTGCACCCCACCACCACGGTGCCGGTGGCGGCCGAGCCGGGCGGCCGTCCGGTGGCGGCGCTGCCCGACAAGCAGCTGGACGGCCCCACCTGGGTGCCCGTTCTGGAGACCCGGCAGGGCTGGCATCGGGTGATGCTGCCCAGCAAGCCGAACCAGACGACCGGGTGGATCCCGCAGGACGGCGGCAAGCTGACCGTCGCCCACACCCCGTACCAGATCAAGGTGGAGGTCGGGGAGCGCCGGCTCACCATCGTGCGGGACGGCCGCAAAGTCGGCACATGGACGGTCGCGGTGGGCGCGGACGCCACCCCCACCCCGGTCGGGCGGACGTTCCTGCTGGCGCTGCTCAAGCCGTCCAAGCCCACCTTCAGCCCGCTGGTGCTGCCGGTCGGAGCCCACTCCCAGACGCTCGACACGTTCGGCGGCGGGCCCGGCACGGTCGCCTTCCACGGCTGGAAGGACAAGTCCGTCTTCGGCAAGGCCGTCACCCACGGCTGCATCCGCGTCCCCGCGGACGCCCTGGAACGGCTGTCGAAGATCCCGCTCGGCACGCCCGTGCACGTGACGGCGTGACCGAGCACCCCCCGAAAACCGCTCAGGAGGAAGCGATGAAGTTCAAGACACTGGCCACCGGGGCCGCCCTGGCCGGCATGGCCGCCGCCCCCGCGATCGCCCTGGCCGCCCCCGCCCACGCGGCCCCCGCCTCGGCGGGCTCGGCCCACGCCCTCGCCGCCGGCGGTCTGGTGAACATCCCGGCCACCCCGGCGGTGACCTCGTCCGCGCAGCGGCCGGTGCACAAGAGCGTGGTGGAGCTCCCGGCCAACTCGCTGGTGCGGGCCTCGGCCCTGTCGGCGGCCGCCGGCGCCGGGCGGGCCCGGGCGAGCGTCGCCGACCTGACCGTCGCCAAGCTCGGGCTGACCGCCGAGGCGGTCAGCGCCACCTGCGTGGACGGCAGGGGCGCCGTGAACCTGGTCAAGGCCGCCGTGAACGGCAAGGGCCTGCGCGCCGCCGTCGCCCCCAACACCGGGCTCAGGGTCGGCCTGGACGGGGTCGGCACCGCCTCGGTCGTGCTGAACAAGCAGGTCCGCAGGCCCGACGGCAGGCTGACCGTCACCGCGATCGAGGTCGTGCTGCCGCCGGTGGCGGGCAAGTCGCAGACCCTCAGCATCGCCTCGGTCACCTGCGCCCCGGTCGAGCGGACGCCGAAGCCGACCAAGAAGCCGGACAGCACGCCCACCGTCAAGCCGTCCCCGAGCGTTCCCGCCGCCCAGGCCCCGGCTCCCAAGCCGGTCGTCAAGGACCTGCCGGTGACCGGCTGACCTCGATGGCCCGCGGCGTTCCCGGCCCCGGCGACTCCCGTCGCCGGGGCCTTCGGCCGGTCGCGGGCCGGTGCGCGGCGACGGGAGTCGCCGGGGGGGGTGTGCGCGCCGGCCCGTGCGGGGCCGGGGGTCAGGGACCGGTGGGCGTCTCGTCCCCGGCCTCCGGGGACTCCTCGCGGTCGCGGCGGTGGACGGTGACGACGATGGCGTGCGCCCTCTCCTCGGGGTGCTTGCGGACGCGGATCAGGCTGGCGATCGAGGTGACGGTCAAGACGGCGAGGATCACCAGCAGGGACAGCGGAATGGGGATCTCGGGGACGTCGGCGGAGATGTTCTCGTGAGCGAAGTGCAGGATCAGCTTGACGCCGATGAACGCCAGGATCGCCGACAGCCCGAGGGCCAGGTAGACCAGCCGCTCCAGCAGCCCCTCCACCAGGAAGAACAGAGCGCGCAGGCCGAGCAGGGCGAACGCGTTGGCGGTGAAGACGATGAACGGCTCCCTGGTCACGCCGAACACCGCGGGGATGGAGTCCAGCGCGAACATGATGTCGGTGCTGCCGATCGCCAGGAACACCAGCAGCAGCGGCGTCACCACCCGGCGGCCGCTCTCGTGGGTGACCATCCGGCCGCCGTGGAAGTCGTTGGTCATCGGCAGCACCCTGCGGGCGTACCGGACTATCGCGTTGTCGTCGACGTCGGGTTCGTCATTGCGATGCCGGATCAGCTGCACCGCCGTCCACAGCAGCACCAGCCCGAAGAACAGGAAGGTCCAGGAGAACATCCCGATCGCCGCGGCGCCGATCGCGATGAAGACGCAGCGCAACGACAGCGCCGCCGCGATCCCGAACAGCAGCACCTTCTGCTGGAACTCCTCGGGCACCGTGAACCGGGCGAAGATGATCACGAAGACGAAGAGGTTGTCGATCGACAGGCTTTTCTCGACCACCCATCCGGCGAAGTACTCGGTGCCCGCGGCGGCCCCGGACACCGCCCACAGCACCCCGCCGAACGCGAGCGCGATCGCGACATAGAACACCGACCACAGCGTCGCCTCCCGCAGGTGCACCACGTGCGGACGGCGTACGGCGACGAAGAGGTCGAAGACGAAGAGCACGACGATGAAGGCGATCGTCGCGCCCCAGAACCAGCCGGGGATGGGGTTCACGTCGCATCTCCGGTGTGCCGCATGACCCTGTTGTGTCCCTTCTCCGGGGGATCAATCCGATGGCGGGCCGGCAGGGCCCGGTGCTCATGATGCCGCCCGGCGTCGTGCCGCGACCGACGAAACGGCGCCGCGGCGTTCAGTAGACCAACGCCTGAGCGCCCTCGGCGGTCACCTCTTCGACGAATGTGGGCGCCCCCGCGATCCGGATGCCGGGGATGACGTCGTCGGCGGTGATGTCGCGGCGGGCGGCGCACTGGGAGCAGACCGTCACCGTGCCGCCGGCCAGCACCGCCTCCAGCAGGTCCTGCAGCGGGGTGGCGTGCGGCAGCTCGAACTCCGCGGCCCTGCCCGGCAGGGCGAACCAGGCGGACTCGCCGGTCAGCCACAGCGAGACCTTCACCCCGGACGCCACCGCCGCCGCCGCGACGGTGAAGGCCTGGTTGCAGCGCTCCTTCCCGTCCTCCCCGGACGTGGCTTTGATCACCAATGTCTTCGCCATGAGGGGCACAGTAGCGCGCGCCCGCTCCCGTCCCGGCGGGCGGTCGCGTTACGCTCCGGCCGCATGGGGATGGTGAACGCCATCGTGCTGGTGGCTGTCCTGGTCGTGATCGCGGTGACGATGCTGCTGCTGGTGCTGGCGCTGTTCCGGCTGCGCTGAGCGGAGCGCGCCGGAGGTCCGCCGGGGCGTCCTGAGCGCTGCACGGCGGGCACTACGCTGACGGAGCATGGAGCCCGAGCTGCACCCCGATCTCAAGCCGCTGGAGTTCCTGGTCGGCGAATGGGAGGGCGCCGGAGTCGGCGGCTACCCCACCATCGAGAGCTTCCGGTTCGGCCAGCACATCTCCTTCACCCACGACGGCAGGCCGTTTTTGAGCTACACCAGCCGCACCTGGCTGCTGGACGAGGAGGGTGGCCTGGGACGGCCGCTGGCCGTGGAGACGGGCTACTGGCGCCCGCTGCCGGACCACGAGGTCGAGGTCACGCTGACGCACTCCACCGGGATCGTGGAGATCTACCTGGGGAACGTGGCGTTCAACCGGGTGGAGCTGCGCACCGACATGGTCGCCCGCACCGCCACCGCCAAGGAGGTCGCCGCCGGGCACCGGCTGTACGGGCTGATCGGGGAGGACCTGGGCTGGGCCTATGACATGGCCGCCATGGGAAAGCCGCTGCAGTCCCATGTGTCGGCCCAGCTCAAGCGGGTCACGTGAACCGGGCCGAGTGAACCGGAACGAGTGAACGACGCGCCCGTCCGGGGCCGCGGGCCGGCGCCCTGATCGCGCCGCCGGAGCGCGCCGCGGGCGGTACGGGCGGGAAGAGGCGGGAAAGAACGATCCCCGGGCCTTCCGCCGTACGGCGGGCGATGGACGGGACTGGGTCCATCGGCCCGGGGATCGGGTGAATGCCTGGTATTCGCCAGCCGCGTCACGGCTGGTCTCCTCCGCGCCGAGGCGCCGGAGCCGAGGCGAGACGGCGACTAGCGGACAGTCACCTCGCGAGTCCCGCAACCATGCATGTTCCGGACCACCTCCTTTCTCGCGTACTCGCACGCTATGCGCCCGTCCCCCGGTCGGGCAACTGATTTCTCCAGCTCTGTGCTTCTTTGAGGTTGCTTGCAGGGGGCGGGCGGCATCGGCCCGACATACACTGCGTCCATGGCCGACACGTGGCAGGAGGAACTGCGGGCGCGCGGCTATCGGGTCACTCCGCAGCGCCAGCTGGTGCTCGAGGCGGTCACCACGCTGGAGCACGGGACCCCCGAGGAGATCTGCACCGAGGTTCAGCGCACGGCGCGCGGCGTCAACATCTCCACGGTCTACCGCACCCTGGAGCTGCTGGAGGAGCTGGGCCTGGTCAAGCACACCCATCTGGGGCACGGCCCGCCCACCTATCACCTGGCCACCGAGGCCGAGCACGTCCACCTGGTGTGCCGCAAGTGCGGCGCCGTCGACGACGTCGCGCCCAGCGTCGCCGACCAGATGATCGACCTCCTGCAACGCGAGTACGGCTTCCAGACCGACGTTCACCACCTCACCGTCTACGGCCGCTGCCGCAAGTGCGGATAGCCTCCGTGCGCCCGCGGGACGACCGGCGGGAGGCGCCCTGCGCCCCGAGAAGCAGGGCCCGGGAGCGGTCATACTGGGTGTCATGAACAGTCCGCTGCTCAAGCTGCCCGGAGCCGTCGCCGCCGATCGTCCCGACGAGGAGGTCGCCGCGCACTACGGACGGCCCGCGCACGAGCAGCGGGCCCTGGCGGACGGGACGGCGTTCGTCGACCGCGGCAACCGCGGAGTGATCCGGGTGTCCGGGCCCGACCGGCTGGAGTGGCTGCACAGCCTGCTCAGCCAGCATCTGAAGGAGCTGCCGCCGAACCGGCCGACGCAGGCGCTGCTGCTGAGCCCCAACGGGCACATCGAGCACCACCTGCACCTGATCGACGACGGCGAGGCGGTGTGGGCGCACGTGGAGCCCGGGACCGCGCCGGCGCTGGTGGAGTTCCTCGACCGGATGCGGTTCACGCTGCGGGTCGAGGTCGCCGACCTCAGCGAGGAGTACGCCGTGGTCACCGGCGGCCCCGAGATCCCGGGGGCGCTGGAGTTCCCCGACGTGGCCGGCACCACCACCCGGATCGTCGAGCGGTCCGTCCTGGCGGAGCTGCCCGAGCGCGCCCGTCCGGCGGGGATCTGGGCCTATGAGGCGCTCCGGATCGCCGCGCACCGGCCGCGGCTGGGACTGGACACCGACCATCGCACCATCCCGCACGAGGTGGGCTGGGTCGAGGACGCCGTGCACCTGAACAAGGGCTGCTACCGCGGCCAGGAGACGGTCGCCCGCGTCCACAACCTGGGGCATCCGCCGCGCCGGCTGGTGATGCTGCATCTGGACGGCAGCGTCGACCGGCTGCCCGCGCACGGCGACCCGGTCGAGCTGGACGGCCGCGACGTCGGGTTCGTCGGGTCGGCCGCCCGGCACCATGAGCTGGGGCCGATCGCGCTCGCCCTGGTCAAGCGGACCGTCCCGGTGGACGCCGACCTGCTGGCCGGCGGGGTGGCCGCCGCCCAGGAGGTGGTGGTGCCCCCCGACACCGGCGGCACCGCCAGGGAGCGGCTCCGCCGGGGCCCCCTCCTGCGCGGCTGAGCCCGCCGCCGGGCCTTCGGGGCCCGCTAGACCTCCAGGATCAGCGTCACCGGGCCGTCGTTGACCAGCTCCACCTTCATGTCCGCGCCGAACCGGCCGGTCTCCACCCGGGCGCCCAGCCTCCGCAGCTCGGCCACCACCGCGTCGACCAGCGGCTCGGCCACCGGCCCGGGCGCGGCGGCCACCCAGCTGGGGCGACGGCCCTTGCGGGTGTCGCCGTACAGCGTGAACTGGCTGACCACCAGCAGCGGGGCGCCCACGTCCGAGCAGGACTTCTCGCCCTCCAGGATCCGCAGCCCCCACATCTTGCCCGCCAGCTTGCGCGCCCGCTCGGGGGTGTCGTCGTGCGTCACCCCCACCAGCGCCAGCAGCCCCGGCTCGGTGATCTCGCCCACCACCGACCCGTCGACGGTGACGCTCGCCCGGCTGACCCGCTGTACAACAGCCCGCATGACCTGCCTTTCCTCGGAACGGGACTATTGTGTCGCGCCCGGTCGCGGCGCGAGACTTCCGCTATGGGAGCAACGACGCTCATCACCGTGGCGCCGACGGGCGCCGAGTCCGCCAAGTCCGAGGTGCCGCAGCTGCCGGTGACGCTGGAGGAGCTGGTCCAGACGGCCAAGGAGTGCGAGGCCGCCGGGGCGGCGGTGATCCACGTGCACATCCGGGACGACGAGGCACGGCCCACCCTGGACCCGGCGCGGCTGCGGGACACCGTGCAGGCGCTGCGCGAGGCCACCGGGCTGATCATCCAGGTCTCCACCGGCGGGGCGGTCAGCGACGGTTACGAGGACCGGCTGCGGGTGCTGGAGTCCGAGCCGGACGCCTGCTCGCTGACCTGCGGAACGGTCAACTTCGGCGACGAGGTGTTCATGAACCCCTGGCCGTTCATCACTCGCCTCTACCGCCGCACCCAGGAGCTGGGGATCGTTCCGGAGTTCGAGCTGTTCGACCTCGGTCACATCAGTACGCTGCACCGGCTGCTGGACGCCTACGGCCCCCCGCACGGCGGCCGGGTGCACTGCGACCTGGTGATGGGGGTGCCGGGCGGGATGCCGGGCGACGCCCGCACCCTGGTCGCCGCCGTCGAGGCGCTGCCCGCCGGGGCGACCTGGTCGGCCACCGGGATCGGCCGCACCAGCGTGCCGGTGATGCTGGCCGCCCTGTCCGCGGGCGGGCATCTGCGGGTCGGCATGGAGGACACCCTCACCTACGCCAAGGGCGTCCCGGTGACCTCCAACGCCATGCTGGTGGAACGGGCCGCCGAGCTGGCCCGGATCGCCCAGCGCCCGCCGATGCGGGCGGAGGAGGCCCGGGAGTTCCTCGGCATGCCCGCGCGCCGGTGATGTCGGCCCGGACCTTCGAGCGTCGAGAGGACGCGGTGGACGCGCATCCCGTGCTGGTCGAGGTGGAGCGGTCGGGCCTGGTGGAGTCCCGGCACCGGGGGACGGCGGTCGCGCTCGCCGCCGACGGGACCCCGCTGGTGCGGGTCGGGTCGGCCCGGGAGCCGATCTGGCCCCGGTCGACCCTCAAGCCGATCCAGGCCGCCGCCATGCTCCGCTGCGGGCTGGAGCTGAAGGAGGAGGAGCTGGTGGCGCTGGCCGCCGCCAGCCACAGCGGAGAGGAGTTCCACGTCGAGGGCGTGGAGCGCATCCTCGCCGGGGCCGGCCTGACCTCGGCGGCGCTGCGCTGCCCGCGGGCGTGGCCGATGGAGGACGCCGTCGCCATCGGTCTCGCCAAGGCGGGCGGCGCCCCCTCGCGGCTGCGGATGAACTGCTCCGGCAAGCACGCCGCCATGCTCGCCACCTGCGTGCACCGCGGCTGGCCCGTCGACGCCTACCTGGATCCCGGCCATCCGCTGCAGCGGGCCGTGCGCGACACCCTCGCCGAGCTGAGCGGCGAGACGCCCGCCGCGGTCGGGGTGGACGGCTGCGGGGCGCCGGTGTTCGCCGTCTCGCCGCTGGGGGTGGCGCGGGCGTACCGGGCGTTGGTGACCGCCCCGCCGGGCGACCCGGAGCGGCGGGTGGCCGACGCGATGCGGGCTCATCCGGAGTGGACCTGCGGCACCGGGCGCCCGGAGCTGCGGTTGATGGAGGCGGTGCCCGGTCTGCTGGTCAAGTGCGGCGCCGAGGGCGTGGACGCGTTCGCGCTCCCGGACGGCCGGGCCGGCGCCGTCAAGATCGACGACGGGGCGATGCGGGCGCGCGTCCCGGTCACCGTCGCGCTGCTGCGCGCGCTCGGCGCGGAGGCGGAGATGGACCTCTCGCCGGTGTTCGGCGGCGAGGAGACGGTCGGCGCGGTCCGCCCGGCCGCCGCCTTCCTCGCCGCGCTGCCGGGACGCTAGCTCTCCCGGCCCTCAGCGCCGGCGCGGCTCGGTCGTCTCCTCGTCGGGCTCGAACCCTTTTTCGTTGGCGTTGCGCTGTCCGGGGTCGCCCTGCAGGGTGCCGCCCTGGATGGGGCCGCGATGCGGCGCGTCGCCGTGCATCCGTTCCGGATGGGGCACCCGGCGGCGCGCCGCGCGCACCGTCAGGAACAGCCAGACGGCCAGCGCCAGCGCCACCAGGGCGGGCCCGAGGAGCAGCCAGTAACCGGCGCCCAGCCGGACGGCCATGATGAGCATGCCTTCCACCTCCGCCCCGGCCTTTACCCGGTGGCGGGCGATCAATCCGCCGGAGGGGTCAGAGGCTGCGGAACTGCCTGGTGCGGGAGATGGCGCCGGAGGTGGCCAGGGTGAAGGTGCGCATCGACTCGGCGAACTTCGACAGGTCCCACTCGGCGGGGCCCTCGTACCAGTAGAGGTTGTCGGCGCCCTCGGCCTGCACCCCGGCGTCCTCGACCGTCTTGGCCCACTTGTCGACCACGTCGAACACCACCGCGTACGGCAGGTAGCGGGAGAACAGGGCGATGCGCTGGGGACCCTCGACGCCTTCGGGGGCCTCGCCGCGCTCCAGATGGGCGCGGAAGCCGATGGTGTGGGCCAGTACGGTGGAGCCGCGGGCGGTCTTGGCCGGCATGTACTGGCCGCCGACCGCCAGGGCCGCTCCGCCGATGATGACCGCCAGCCCGATCAGCGCCAGATCGGTGAAGATCGCCAGCCCCACGGTGCCGACGACGCCCAGGATCGTCAGCACGATGCCCGCGGTGGACCAGCGGCTGCGCACCGTGTCCGGGCGACGGGCGAACCAGCCCTGCTTGACCACGTCGTCGTACATCGCCGAGCGGACCCGGGCCAGCTGCGGGGCGAACGTGCCGTCCAGCTCCGACAGCTTGATCGCCTCCCGCCCCTCGAACAGCGCGTCGAGCAGCAGCCGCTCGTAGGGGAGCAGGTCGTCGACCGGCCGGTCCAGCTTGCGCAGCGTCCAGTCGGTGCGGCCGGTGGCCTCCCGGTCCTCCTCCTCGATCAGCAGGTACGCGCGCACCGCCAGGTCCACGATGGTGGCGGTGACGTCGATGACGTCGGCCTGCTCGTCGATCAGGGTGCCGATCTGGCCGGGGCGCACCCCGTCCGGCGGGGCGAACTCCTCGCCCTGCACGGCGGGCCGGTCGCCCTCGGCGGCGTGCTTGTCGACGGCGCGGGCGTCCCGGCCGCGCAGCAGGTACAGCACGCCGAACCCGCCGAGCAGCAGCACCAGCAGCGCCCCCAGGGCGCCGAGGGTGACGGCGTTCACCGAGAACGCGGTGGCCAGGGTGCGGCGCTTGGCGTAGATCGGCTCGGCGGGCACGGTCCCGGCCCGGTAGCCCACCACCACCGTCAGGTGCTCGCCGGGCAGCAGGTTGTTCTGCGAGAACGTGCCCTCGGTGCGGGTGTGGTCGGGGTTGAACTGGGCGCAGCCGATCGCGCTGGCCAGCGGGCCGGCGAAGCAGTTGATGGACCCGTCCATCACCGGGCCGCGCACGACCACCCGGGCGGCGGCCACCCGGGTGCTCCAGCCGCCGATCGCCGCCCACCGCAGCTCGTCCCGCATGCCGAGCGGGGTGATGACGCCGCGCACCCGGTAGGTCAGGACCACGGTGCGCCGTCCGTGCAGCGGCCGGTCGCCGGACACCGACACCCGGGTGCGGCTGCCGTCCACCGACACCGTCGCCCGGTCGGGGCCGCCGTCGGGGCTGGAGGCCTGCACGTCGCTGATCTCGTACACCCGGTCGCGGGTGTCGCTGTCACGGGTGCGGGTGACGAACGTGCGCTCGAACCCGCGTCCGCCGGCGAACTCATAGACGATGGTCTCGCGCGCCTGCACGACGCCGTCGCGGCCCACCGTCAGGACGACCTCGTCGCTGGCCACCGTCTCGGCGGCGAGGGCCTGCGACGGGGCGTCCGCGGCGGCCGGTGACGCCAGGCCGAGCAATGCGGTGACCATCACGATCAGGGGCACGACCAGCGTCCGCGACTGTCCCAGCATGGGGCGAATCGTAGCGGTCTCACTGCGACGGAGCGGTCTGTCCGCATGGCCGATCCCGGCCCGGGCCGGTCTGCGCCGGCCCGAGCCGCCGGCCGCATCCACGCGACGGTGAACTTTCATCTCCTATGGGATGATCTCGCCCATGGCACGCCAATCTCCCGCCGCCACGGCGCGCCGCCCTCGTCCGGCACCCGCTCCGGGGCGCTCGTACGCGCTCCCGTCGCGCCGCTCTCGCCCGCGTCGCAGCGTGGGCGGCGCGGTGGCCCTCGCCCTGGGCGGCGTCGCCGCGATGCTGGTGATCGCGGCCCTGGCGTTGGCCGGTTTCGCGGACGCCGAGGGCGTGCCTTTGGTCCGGACGCAGGCGCCGCGGATCTCCCAGCAAGTCGCCACCGACAACCGCCTGTACGCCACCGGCGCGCTCACCCCCGTGCGGTGCCGCCTGCCGCGCATCCGCGAGGGGGAGGACGAGTCCATGCGCCGTTTCATGGAGACCCTCTCCCAGTGCCTGGACCGGGTGTGGGCGGTGCAGTTCGGCAAGGCCGGCATGCCGTTCGAGCCGCCGCAGCGCGTGTTCTGGAGCGAGCCCGGGCGCGGTCCCTGCGGCAGCTATCCCAGCCCCGGCACCGCCGCGTTCTACTGCCCCGAGAACAACACCATGTACGTGGGGCTGCGCCACATCGTGGAGACCGCCGCCGGCGAGCCGGTCTCCCACTACGCCGTCTACGCCCGGGTCATCGCCCACGAGTACGGCCACCACGTCCAGGAGCGCGCCGGCATCCTCCCCTACGGCCACCAGCAGATGAGCGTCTCCGACCCCGCCGTCCGCGCCGAGATCAGCCGCCGGATCGAGCTGCAGGCCCAGTGCCTGGCGGGGCTCTTCCTGGGCGCCGAGCGCAGGACCCTCCCGATGACCCGGGCCCAGTACGCCGCGATGATGAACGACGTCCGGGGGCGGGGCGACGACCGCCGCCCGCCCGAGGAGCGGCACCACGGCACCGCCCGCAACTACGCCGGCTGGGTCGCCAAGGGGTACCGGGGCTCTGCGGTCTCGGCGTGCAACACCTGGACGATCCCGGCCGCCGAGGTCGAGTGAGGGCCTTCACAGCGGGCCGGGGCGCGGGCATCATCCCGCCATGAGCCCTCAGCGCTGGATCGTCGCCGGTTGGACGCTGCTGGTCTGCTCCGCGGTGCTCGCCGGAGCGTCGCTGGTGCTGGTGCTGGGGTCCGTGGAGTCCGATGTGCGGGTGCTGCCCGCCGGGTCCGCCTTCGTGGACGTGCGTGAGCTGCTGATCGGCGCGATCGTGGCCGTCTGCGCCGGGGTCGCGTTCTTCTCCGGGCTGTTCTGCTTCCTGTGGAGCGCGCTGGCGAGGTCCAGGCGGCAGTCCGAGGAGCTGCTGGAGGCGCTGCGCTCCTCCCGCTGAGCCCCGCGGCGGATCCCCCGGCGCGCCCCCGCGCGTCCTCGGGCGGATCCCGGCGAACCCGCGACGGGTCGGCGACGCCGCCCGAGCGCACGAAGGCGGCGGGCTCCGGTGTGCTCCGATGTGCTTCGGTGTGGGCGAACTCACCGTAAAGTGCTAGCTAAGGTGCTTGCAATTGCAAGCACCCTGACGCAGGGTGGAGACATGGCGGGGTCGAAGGTCGGATCGATCGGGGAGTACATCCGCGAGCAGCGGCAGCGGGCGAAGATCTCGCTGCGCCAGCTCGCGGCGGTGTCGGGCATTTCCAACCCGTACCTGAGCCAGATCGAGCGCGGGCTGCGCAAGCCGAGCGCGGAGATCCTGCAGCAGATCGCCAAGGGGCTGCGGATCTCGGCGGAGGCGCTGTACGTGCAGGCGGGGATTCTCGACGAGCGCGAGGCCGACACCGACACCCAGGCGGCGATCCGGGCCGACCTGCTGCTGACGGAACGGCAGAAGCAGGTTCTGCTGGACATCTACGAGTCGTTCCGCAGGGAGAACGAGGCCGCCGCCGCAGCCGCCGCAGACGAGGAGGACCCGGACCACGACGCTCCGGGGGACGACACCCAGGCATCAGCCGGAGAGGACACCGATGACGCTCGCCGAAAGACTTCGTGACAGCAAGACCGTCCATACCGTCGCCGGCGCCGGCGACCTCGCGGTGGAGAAGCTCCGCGAGGTCCCCGAGCAGGTGGGCCGACTGCGCGAGAACGTGACCCGCTACCAGGACGAGATGCGGGTCAACGTGACCAAGCTGCAGGGCGGGGTCCGCGAGAACATGATCAAGCTCCAGGAGGAGGTGCGGGAGAACGTCACCAGGCTCCAGGAGCGGGTCGAGAGCGCGGACCTGCGCGAGCTGGCCGGCGCGTACGTCGCCCAGGTGCAGAGCATGCTCGACGAGCTGGCCGAGCGCGGCAAGAAGGTCGTCGCCCGCGTGGAGAACCAGGCCGCCACCCGGGAGCTGACCGAGAGCGCCAAGCGCACCCGGCGCAAGACCCGCGCCGCGGTGGGCGAGGCCGGCAAGACCGCCCGCGCCGCCCGGCGCACCGCCGGCGACGCGAGCAAGAAGGTCGGCGACTGACCGGCCCGCACCGACGACGGCCCGGCCGGACGCGTCCGGCCGGGCCGTCGCGCGTCCCGGGGGGCGTCCGCTGAAATCTTGCATAGGGTGTAGTGGATCCGCGGCGTCGGGCACGGCGCCGGTCGTTCGGCGGAGGTGGTGATGTCGGTGGCCGAAGGGGTGGGGCTGCTTTTCTGGTTTCTGGCGATCATCGCCTTCCTGTTCGAGGCGTACGCGCTGGTCGACGCGCTACGGGTGCCGCCCGGCGCCTATACGGCGGCCGGCAAGCAGAACAAGAGGCTGTGGACGATCCTGCTGGTGGTCGCCAACGTGGTCGGGCTGGCGGCGGCGACCCGCATGGTCTTCCTGATCGGCCTCCTGCCGATCGCCGCGTTCGTGGTGGCCGCGGTCTATCTGACCGACGTGCGGCCCGCGGTGGCGCCGTACCGCAGGCGCGGCGGAGGCTCCTCCGGCGGCCCCTACGGTCCCTGGTGAGCCGTTGACGCGGTGGGGCGGGCGGAGGGGCGCGCCGGCGCCCCGAGCACGGGCCGGTCCAGGCCGAGGGCGCGCAGCTCGCCGACGAGCCGGTCGGCGACGTACCGGTTGCCCGCCGGGGTCAGGTGCACGCCGTCGTCGAGGACATAGGTCGCGGCGTTGCCGGTCCCCTCGTGCACGTCCCCGGTGATCCAGCCGAGCGGGTCGATGAACGGCACCCCCAGCGTGTCGGCGACCTGACGCAGCCGGTCCCGGACCCGCCGGGCGGACGGCGGCGGATCCCCGCCCCACAGCGGCCCCATCATCACCAGATGGGTGCGCGGCCAGCGGGTCTTGATGTCCCGCAGCAGCCGTTCGGCGGCGGGCCCGACCCGCTCGGGCGCGCGGGAGTCGTTGTGCCCGCCGGAGACCACCACCATGTCGGGGGCGGGCCGCCACGCCAGCTGGGCCGTGTACAGCTGGGCGAAGTTCTTGCCGATGCTGCCGTCGTTGACGAAGCCGGTCCCGGCGTGCCCGCCGATGACGATCTGCCAGCCGAGCCGCCGTGCGGTCTCGGCGGCGTAGGTCTGCTCCGCCGGAACGGCGCGGATCCCGGCGGTGTAGCTGTCGCCCAGCACGAACACCACCGGGACGTGCGGCCGGGCGGGCCGGCCCGGTTCGGCCGGCGCGGGGCGGGCGCTCGTCGGCGCGCCGCCGCATCCGCAGAGCAGGAACGCGAGCGCCACCAATGCGCACCACAGGGGTCGGGGCAACGCCGGAAAGCCCTTTCAGAGATCGAGCCGACGGCCGCTTCGCACACCGGCGGCCGTGTCCGAATCCTAGGGGATCGGCTCGTTGAGAGCGGGCACAGAACGAAGACCGCGTTCCATGAGCGCCAGCGCCCGGTCCAGGGCGGTGCGGGTGGTGCCGGGGGCCAGGCCGTTCTGCCGGCAGTGGATGACGACCGACTGCATGGCGCCGAGCGCCATCCCGGAGATCGCGACCGCCTCGATCTCGTCCAGGCCCGGGCACAGCTGGCAGATCTGCCGCTGGACCTCCTGCTTGGTCTCGTGCATCCGCTGCAGCGCGCGGGCCTGCAGCGCGGGCCGCTCCAGCACCAGCCGGACCTGCACGGGGCCGTGCTCGCCCTGCTCGGCGACCAGCGCCTCCATCACCTCGACGACGCTCTGCCGGATGATCTCCAGCGGGGTCTCCCCGGGGGTGCGGCGGGACAGCCGTTGCTGCACCTCGGCCAGCCGGTCGTCGATCTCGGCGAAGATCACGTCCTCTTTGCTGGGGAAGTAGGCGAAGAAGGTGCGCGGCGACACGTCCGCGGCGGCGGCGATGTCGGCGATCGTCGTCTCGTCGTAGCCGCGCTCGGCGAACAACCGGAGCGCGGCGGCGAAGATCGCCTGCCGGGTGCGCTGTTTCTTGCGTTCGCGCAGTCCTGCGGACTCCACGTGAGGCATGTCACGGACATTAACATGGGGTGCAATTCTGCATCTGTTGCAACTTTGCAGGCATAGCGCTTTCATGCCTCCATGGCGGGTTTCCTGGACGCGCTCGGACGCTGGTGCGTGCGGCGACGACGGCTGGTGTTCGAGCTGTGGATCGTCGCGATCCTCGGCATCGGCTTCCTGGGCCTGGCCCACGGCGGAGTGTTCGTGCAGCAGTCCAGCCTGCCCGGCACCGAGACCCAGCGGGCCCTCGACCTGATCGCCGAGGACTTCCCGGCGCTCGCCGGCCCCACCACCACGGTGGTGTTCACCGCCCGGGACGAACCCGGCGCGGCCAAGCCCGGCGACTGGCGGGTGGCGCTGGCCATCGGCCGGTCCATCGACAACCTCGCCCGCCTCGACCGCACCGCCTATGTGGAGAACCCCTACGTCCCGGGGATGGGCGGGCTGAAGAGCCACGACGCCGTGGCCGTCCGGGTCAGCCTCAAGGGCACCATGAGCGACATCAGCCGGGCCGACCTGGAGCAGTTCGACCGCGCGGTGGAGCCCGCCCGGATGGCCGGGCTGGACGTCGAGGTCGGCGGCATCGTCGCGATGCTGCTCAACCAGCCCCGGGGCGGCGCCGGAGAGGCCCTGGGCCTGATGGTGGCGCTGCTGGTGCTGCTGCTGGCGTTCGGCTCCTACCTGGCCGCCTGCGTGCCGATCGCGGCGTCGCTGTGCGCGCTGGCGGTGTCGTACTCGCTCATCCACTACGGCGCATCGGTGCTGGAGATCCATCCCACCGCGCCGATGGCGGCCGCCATGCTCGGGCTCGGCGCCGGGATCGACTACGCGCTGTTCATCGTCACCCGCTACCGGCAGCAGCTCGCCGAGGGCGATGACGTCGAGACCGCGGTGGGCCGGGCGATGGCGCACTCCGGCCATGCGGTGGTCTTCGCCGGCGGGACGGTGGTGTTCGCGATCTGCGGGCTGTTCCTGTCGGGGATCGCGTTCGTGGGACGGATCGGGATCGCCGCCGCACTGGCCGTGGCGGTCATGGTGCTGGCGGCGCTCACCCTGCTGCCGGCGATCCTCGGCGCGATCGGCGACCGCATCGACCGCTACATGCTGCCGAGGGTGCGGCCCGACCGGGCGAGCGGCCGCTGGATGCGCTGGGGCCGGCACGTGGACCGGCACGCCTGGCCGTACGCGATCGGCGCGACGCTGCTCCTGCTGCTGTGCGCCGTCCCGGCGCTGGACCTGAAGTTCGGGGTGATGTCCGACAGCACCGCCTCCACCTCGATGTCGTCGCGGCGGGCCTACGACGCGGTCGCCGAGAACTTCGGCCCCGGCCACTACAGCCCGTGGGTGGTGGTCGCCAAGGTCCCCGGCACGGCCCCCGAGCAGTCCGAGGAGCGGGGGCGATCCGCCGGTCAGGTGCCGGTGGTGGAGGGCCTGGCCGGGCTCGGCGGGCTGACCGTCCCGCCGTCCTCCCCCGCCCCGGAGCCGGACCCCGCCGAGGCCCGGCGCGCCGAGGGCGGCGGCGCGCCCATGGAGCTGAAGAAGCCCAGCCCTGAGGCCCGGCGGATCGGACAGGAGATCAGGCAGGCCGTCGCGAACGTGCCCGGCATCGCGCAGGTCGGCGAGCCCATCGTGTCCGGCGAGACCGCCGTGGTGCGGGTCATGGCCGCCCACGCCCCGCACGAGCAGGCCGCCATCGACCTGGTGCACCGACTGCGCTCCCAGGAGCTGCCCGAGATCGCGCGCGCCCACCCCGGCGCCCTGGTCTACCTGGGCGGGGAGAACCCGGCGATCATCGACCTGGCCGTCACGGTCGGGGACCGCATGCCCATCGTGGTCGTCTCCGTGGTGGTCGTCGCGCTGGTGCTGCTGATCGTCGCGTTCCGGGCGATCCTGGTCCCGGTCAAGGCGGCGCTGATGAACCTGTTGTCGATCGGCGCGTCCTACGGGGTGGTCACCGCCGTCTTCCAGTGGGGCTGGGGGGTGCGGCTCTTCGGCCTGGATCAGGCGGTGCCGATCGTCTCGTTCGTCCCGCTGTTCATGTTCGCGCTGATCTTCGGCCTGTCCATGGACTACGAGGTGTTCCTGCTGTCGCGGATCAAGGAGGAGTACGACCGCACCGGCGACCCGCGGGGGAGCGTGGTGGTCGGCATCGGCGCCACCGCCCGCCTGATCACCTCGGCCGCCCTGATCATGATCTCCGTCTTCCTGAGCTTCGTCCCCCAGCCCGACCCCACCGTCAAGATGGTGGCGCTGGGCCTGGCGGTCGCGGTCGTCGTCGACGCCACCATCGTCCGCATGGTCCTGGTGCCCGCCCTGATGAGCCTGCTGGGCCACGCCAACTGGTGGTTCCCCGGCCGGTCCCGTCCGCGGGCCGCCGAGCGCCCCGGCCCGGCGGCGGTCGGCCTGGAGAAGGACTCCCGTTCGCTCGAATCGGTCGGCTGAGCGGGGCCGGGCGGCTGGGCGGGGCGGTCCGTGCCGGCGCCGCCGGCGGGCCGCCGTGCGGGGTCACCAGGCCGCCTTGGTGACGATCTCCAGGATGTGGCCGGAGGGGTCGTCGACGTACAGGCCGCGGCCGTCGTGGGAGGCGATCTGGCCCGCGGTGCGGCGGTAGGGGTCGGCCCAGAAGGTCAGCCCTCGCTCGCGGACGCGGGCGTAGACGGCGTCGAAGTCCTCCTCGCCGGCCAGGAACGTGTAGCGCTGCCGGGGGAAGTCGGAGGCCGGCTGGGCGTAGTTCACGGTGACCCCGTCGCTCAGCCGGACCGCGACGAAGATCCCCACGGGGACCGGGTCGTCCAGGCCGAACAGGTCGGCCAGGAAACGCGCCGAGGCCCGCTTGTCCTTGGCGAAGACGACGATGCGGCTGAGGTGGATCGACATGGCGCCCCCGCGGATCGTGGCGTCGGTCGCCGCGCCGTGTCGCCGTGGCGCGGCATCACGATCGTGCTCGATACCGCCCGGGTGAAACGTGCTCGCGGCGCGCCGCCTCCGAGCCGCGCGGCGGACGGCCGGCCCGGCCCGTGCGCGGGTCCCTCGCGCGGGTCCTTCGCGCGGGGGCGCGGTCGCCCGACGCGGACCGGTCTGCGGGAGGGGGCTCACACGGCCCGGGCGGCCGCCGGTCAGCGGTGCTCCATGACGATCACGGCCATGGTGCCTGGGGCGAGCGCCCGGAAGACGTGCGCGACGTCCCCCGGGTAGGCGATGTAGTCGCCCGGCCCCAGCTCGACGGGCTCGTCGGCCGGTCCGGCCAGCGCCCGGCCGGTGCCGACGATCAGGTGCTCGACGGTCCCCGGCTGGTGCGGTCGGGACTCGCGGGCCTCGCCGGGCCGGGCGTCGATCCGGTAGACGTCGCGCCGGGCGCCCGGGGGACAGGAGGCCAGCAGGGTCGCGGTGTAGCCCGCCCGCTCGGAGCGGACCGCCGGCCCCTCCCCGGCGCGGATCACCCGGACCTCGGGGCGGGGCGGGTCGATCAGCCGGCTGACCGGGATGTCGAGCGCGACGCTCAGCGCCCACAGCGTCTCGACGCTGGGGTTGCCGGAGCCCGACTCCAGCTGCGACAGCGTGGACTTGGCCAGGCCCGACCGCCGGGCCAGCTCGGTGAGGGACAGCCCGGCCCGCTCGCGCTCGCGGCGGATCGCGGCGGCGATCAGGTCGAGCGGCGGGCCGCTCGGAGTGCCGGTCATGGTGTTCGCTCTACCAATCCGATCGTTCGATTTGACGAACATGCACGGTGTCGTTCATTTTAATGGACATGAGTTCGCTGTGGCGAACACCAGATCGCGGCACGGTCCGGGACATCGCCCTGGTCTGCCTCGCCGACGCTCTGGTGGGCGCGTCGTTCGGGGCCATCGCCGTGTCCGGCGGGCTGGACCCGTGGGCGCCGATCGCGATGTCCCTGCTGGTGTTCGCCGGCGGCGCCCAGTTCGCCGCGGTCGGCGTCGTGCTGTCCGGGGGCGGGCCGGCCGCCGCCGTGACGGCCGGCCTGGTGCTGAACGCCCGGCTGCTGCCGTTCGGCTTCGCGGTCGCCGAGACGCTGGGCGGGCGCCGTCTCACCCGGCTGACCGGCGCCCATCTGGTGACGGACGAGGCCGTGGCGTTCACCCTGCGCCAGGCCGACGCCGACCGCCGTCGCGTCGTCTTCTGGCTGTGCGGGGCCTGCCTGTTCGTCAGCTGGAACGCCGCCGTGGCGGTCGGCGCCCTCGCCGGGCGGAGCCTCGGCGACCCCGGCGCCCTGGGGCTGGACGCCGCCTTTCCCGCCGTCCTGCTGGCCCTGGTCCTGCCCGCCCTGAGGAACCGCGACGCCTGTGTCCCGGCGCTGCTGGGCGCCGTGATCGCGGTCGCCGCCGCCCCGTTCCTGCCCGCGGGCCTGCCCGTCCTCGCGGCCCTCGCCGGGGCGGCCGGATGGCGCGTCGCCGAGGGGAGGCGACGATGATGCCGGTGTGGGCCGTGGCGGTGCTGGCGGCGGGGACGTATGCGTTCCGGGCGGCGGGGCCGCTGCTGCGGGGCCGGGTGCGCCTCCCCGGCGGGGCGGAACGGACCCTGGCGGCGACCGCGACGGTGCTGCTGGTGGCGCTGGCGGCCGTCTCGACCCTCACCGAGGGCGGGGCGTTCGCCGGATGGGCCAGGGTGCTGGGCGTGACGACGGCGGGGATCGCGGCGGTGCGGGGAGCGCCGTTCCCGGTGGTGGTGATCGCGGCGGCGGTCGTCACGGCGGCGCTGCGGCTGTGCGGGGTGGACTGAGCCCGCGTCACAAGGCGTTGAGCGCGGCGACCAGACGGCGTTCCTCGCGGTCGAAGTGGGCGTTCATCTCGGCGGAGAGCTGCTCCAGCTCCGACCGCACCGTGGCGGGGTCCGTGGTGCCCAGCCGGGCCAGGGCCTCCTGGACACGCAGGCGGATCTCGTTCAGCGCCTTGTGCTCGCGGTGGAATTGCTCAAGGGCGGGGGTGATGCCAGGGAAACGCTGCTCCAGCAGAGGGAAGGCTCTGGCGACCTCCTTGTCGTGATGGCCGTGCAGGGCGTGGCACACGTCGACGCACCGGTCGCGGAGCTGGTCGGTGAACGCGGGCCGGGCCCTCCCGGCGAGATTCTCGACGGGATCCCCGGCGGGATCGGCCAAATGGGGGTCGACCTCGGCGAGCAGGTCGGCCATCTCCCGGCGCAGCTTGTCGTGGACGCGGACCAGATGGTCGCCGATCGCCTGGGCGCGGCCCGGGTCGACCCGGTACAGGGCGACCACCGGGATCACCCGGTCGGTCTTGGCCTGGTACTCGGCGAACCGAGCGGCCATCTCGCAGAAGCGGGCGTACATCAGGTCGCGCTCCCGGCCTTCGAGGACGTCGGCCACGGCGGTGTAGGTCTCGATGTCGCCGCCGTGGCCGATCTCCACGGTGACCCGGGGGTTCGCCACCAGGTTGTGGAACCAGGCGGGGTGCCGGTCGGCCCCGGCGTTCGAGGCCGACACCAGGATCCGGGCGCCGTCGCGCACGTACATGGCGGGCGTGGTGTGCGGGCGGCCGGTGCGGGCCCCGGTGGTGGTGAGCAGCACCAGCGCGGCCCCCTCGAACGGGCCGCCGACCTTGCCGCCGTTGGCTCGGAACTCTTCGATGATCGACGTGTTCCAATCGGACATGAAGGGATACCCTTCCGGCGAGACAGCATCTGCTTTGAACTTAAAAATATTTTGGAGTTAAAGGTATGTCAACGGGCCCGAGCGTGCCGGAGGCCGTGCGGACGCTGTTGCTGCTGATGCCGCGGGTGGTGGGACGGCTCAAGCGGACTCCGGTGCCGGAGACGCTGCGGTCGCTGGACCTGGCCCCCCGGCATCTGTCGCTGCTGTCGTATCTGATCTTCGACGGGCCGCTGACGGTGACCGGGCTGGCCGAACGGCTGGAGGTGGCGCCGACCACGGTGAGCCTGATGGTCAGTGAGCTGAGCCGTAAAGGCGTGGTGGAGCGCCGTGAGGACGATAGCGACCGGCGGCGCACCATCGTGAGCATCGCTCCGGCCCACCAGGACGCCGTCAACGCCTGGTTGGCCAAGGGCGTCCGCGCCTGGAGCAGGGCGGTGGAGCCGCTCACCCCCGAGCAGCGCCGGATGTTCATCGAAACCCTGCAGGTCTACGAGCGGGAGTTGTCCGCCGGCGAGTGATCTGACGGGAGAATGACAAAAGGCCGCCGGGTGCGACGACCTTTTGCGGTGTCATTGCGCGTCGGCGCTCCGAAGGAAGGCGTTCGCGCGATGACTGATAGGGACCTTTCGCGAAGGGGTCAGTAGCGGTAGAAGCCGCCCCGCTTCACATAGAAGCAGCGAATTTGGATCCGCTTGACGTACTTGTGACGCCAGCCGTCATAGCGCTTGACGAAGCGGATCTTGCAGACCCGCTTGTAGCGCGGACGGTCCTTGCGGACGGTGCTGCTCTGGTCGACCTGGACGGCGACCGGGGCGACCGCGCGGTTGGCGCCGGAGGCGGAGGTTTCCTGGGCCAGAGCGGACGGGGCCGCCAGCAGCCCGCCGCCGAGGGCGGCAGAGGCCAAGCCGACCGTGATCATGTGCTTTCTCATCAGGATCTCCTGACTCGATGGATCTCAAGATGCGGTCTGTCGGCTGCAAGGCGCGCATCTGGGCGCGCATCTGAAATGCGCTTTTCTGGCCATGGGCGCTCGGGGCGACCGAATCGCGCTCCAAGCGGCGGGGTCCGACATGGCGCTGTACTAAAAAATCAACTCTTATGAGGCTAGTCCGGAATTCCTGGCTGTGTAGGGGGTGGGGGTCAAGCTTCGTTAAGCGCTTGTTCTCACTCGGACAACCGCGCCCGGAAGGGGCGGATGTGCCGGTCCGACGCCCGGCCGGCCGTCGGACCGGCCCGCCTGAGTCGGCTCGGAAGCCGACTCAGAAAACGCGCGATGCGACCGCGGGATCGTGCGGTCGGCCTCTCACGCCGCGGGCCGCTCGGGGGCCCGCTGGAAGAGGACGAACAGCCAGATCATGGAGGGGACCAGGATCAGCGTGCCGACTCCCAGGGCGGCCAGGACGATCTGCAGGACGGCGTCGTGGGCGGCGACCGCGTGCAGGTCCAGGTCGGCCAGGCCGGCGGCGCCCCACAGCACGGTCGCGACGGCCAGGGCGGCGGTGACCCGCACCGCCAGGAAACGGCGCAGCAGCAGCAGCGCCAGCGACACCACGCCCGCCAGCGCCGAGGCGGTGATCAGCGGCGACCCCACGCCGAGGGTCAACGCCCCGGGCAGGGCGATCAGCCCCACGACCGTCCCCGAGACCAGCGCGCAGGCGCGGAACCGTTCCGCCGAGTCGGCCCGGTCCAGCCGGCGGCCGTCCCAGGTCAGGTAGACGGCGGCCAGATAGGCGCACAGCCCGGTGGTGAGCGCTCCGCCGTACGCCCCGGCGGGGCTCAGCCAGCTCGACCCGCCGGTGGCGATCACCGCGGCGACCGCCCCCATGCAGTACGGCGTGAGCACCGAGGAGATCCCGAAGACCCACGCATACGCCCGGCTGGGCGCGGCCTTGGCGAACACGAACGCGCTGCCGCGCGCCACGATGCCCAGCGCCGCCAGCGACAGCGGGACCCAGTGCGCGGACATCACGTCGGCGAACACCGGGGGGAACGCCGTCCACGTCATCACCATGACGAAGATCAGCCAGACGTGGTTGGCCTCCCAGACGGGGCCCATGGCGTGCTCGATGACCTCGCGGTCCCGCCGGTGGCGGGCCAGCAGGTGCCACAGCCCCGCGCCGAAGTCCGCCCCGCCGAACAGCAGGTACGCCGACAGCCCCAGCAGGATCAGGCCGAGCGCGATGTCGGGGTAGCTCATCCGACGACCTCCACTTCCCTGGGACGGGGCCGCTCCTGGGCCCGCTCGGGCCGCCGCCGCATCCGCCGCAGCACGCTGATCGTCGCGACGGTCAGCACCGCGTACACCGCCAGCACCGCGTACAGCCCGAACCGCAGGCCGGGGGAGGGGTTGACGGCCTCCTCGGTGCGCATGACCCCGTACACGATCCACGGCTGCCGGCCGACCTCCGTGGTCGTCCAGCCGGCCTCCATGGCGACCATGGCGGCGACCCCGGCCGGCGCCGCGATCCGCAGGAACCACGGCCGGTACGGCAGGTCCCGGCGCCCCTTGCGGTGCCGCCACCAGGCCAGCGCCCACCAGGCCGCCAGCGCCAGCAGCGCCACCCCGATCGCGATCATCAGCTCGAACCCGATCCGGACCACCTCGGCGGGCGGCCGCTCGCCGACCGGGAAGGAGTCCAGGCCGCGCAGCACCCCGTTCACGTCGAACGTCGTCATCAGCGACAGCGCGCCGGGGATCTCGAAGATCGCGAACTTGAACGGCTGGCCGCCTCCGGTGTGCTCGATGCCCTCCATGGCGGCGAACTTGATCGGCTGGTGCTCGTGCACGTGCCGGACCGCCCAGTCGCCCACCAGCACCTGCAGCGGGGCGCAGATCGCCCCCAGCGTGAAGGGGATCGCGAATCCCCGCCGGTGGTAGGGGTCCAGCGGACGTCCGCGCCGGTGGTCGCGCAGCAGCGCCACCGCGTACACCGACGCCACCGTGAAGCCGCACACCATCAGCGACGCCAGGATCAGGTGGGCGGCCTGGACGGGGGTGTTGGGGTTGAGCATGGCGGCGATCGGGTCGACCTCGGTGACCTCGCCGTCCACCAGGGTGAAGCCGCGGGGGTTGTTCATCCAGGCGTTGACGGTGACCACGAACGAGGCCGACATCAGCCCGGCGATCACCACCGGGATGCCGGTGAGGAAGTGCGTCCTGGGCGGCAGCCGGTCCCACCCGTACAGGTAGATGCCCATGAAGATCGCCTCGATGAAGAAGGCGATGCCCTCCATGGCGAAGGCGGCGCCGAACACCTGGCCGTAGGTGTCCATGAAGCCCGGCCACAGGGTGCCCATCTCGAACGACAGCACCGTGCCGGACACCGCGCCGACGGCGAACAGCACCCCGGCGGCCTTCATCCAGCGTCGGGCCAGCTCGGCGTAGACCTCGTCGCCGGTGCGCAGCGCGCGCCACTCGGCGAGCAGGGTGATCGCGGGCAGGCCGATCCCGATGCTGGCCAGGATGATGTGGAAGCCGAGGGTGAACGCCATCTGCTGGCGCGCCGCGGCGAAGTCCGCCAGCGTGGCGGCGTCGGCCAGGATCGCGAACGTCTCCATACGACGGATCGTAGTACTACGAGCTGTAGTACTTAATCGGGTAGTACTACCCACCGTGGTGACCTTTCTCTCAGGCCGGTACCCTCGAGGGCGTGAAGGGTTTGGGAGAGCTCGAGCGCACCGTCATGGAGATTCTGTGGGCGCGGGAGGACGCCGGAGAGGGCGCGGCCACCGCGCGAGACGTCAGCCGCGCGCTGGCCGGGGAACGAGACCTCGCGCACACCACCGTGATGACGGTGCTGGACCGGTTGGCCAAGAAGGGCTTCCTGACCCGTGAACGCGACGGGCGCGCCTGGCGCTACCGTCCGACCGCCAGCCGTGAGAGCTATGTGGCCGAGCTGATGCTGGGCGCCCTGGACCAGACCGGCGACCGCGACGCCGCGCTGGCGCACTTCGTCCGTTCGGTCTCCGAGGACGAGGTGGCGGTCCTGCGCCAGGTCCTCGACGAGCTGACGGCCGCCTCCGGCGACGGCGACCGGCACAGAACGGAGTCCGGCGGATGACGAGCACCGCGCTGCTCGCCCTGATCGCCGTCGGCACGGTGGGCGGCGCGCACCTGCTGTCCAAGGCCCGCTGGCCGTGGCGGATGCCGCGGGCGGGCATCGCCCTGTGGCAGGCCCTCGGCCTGGCGTGGGGCGTGGCCACCATCGGCGCACTGGTCGGTTACGCCGTCCTGCCCTACGGCGAAGGCATCACCGGCGGCGTCCCGGCGATGCTCGCCGACGGCGCCTCCCGGCTGGACGCCACGCATCTGGCCGCGCTGCTGACCGGGGTCGGGCTGGCGGTCGTGCTGCTGGCCATGCTGGCGCATGCGATCGTCCGCATCGACCGCGCCCGCCGCCGCCACCGCGCCCTGCTGGCCCTGGTCGCCAGCCGGAGCGCCGAGGTCCCCGGCACCCTGGTGCTGGACCATCCGGCCGCGGCGGCGTACTGCGTGCCCGGCGTCCGCTCCTCCAAGGTCGTGGTCAGCGCCGGCACGCTGGCGCTGCTGGACGACGCCGAGCTGGCCGCCGTGCTGGCCCACGAGCGGGCCCACGCCCGCGAGCGCCACGACCTGGTGCTGCTGCCGTTCGCCTCGCTCCGCCAGGTCTTCCCGCAGATCGGCCTGGTCGGCCGGTGCCTGGACGCGGTCGAGCTGCTGATCGAGATGGCCGCCGACGACCGCGCCAGGCGGCACCGCCCGCCGCGCGAGCTGGCCACCGCCCTGCTGCGGTTCGCCGCCGCGCGCCCGGTGGCCGCCCCCTCCGGCGCCCTGGCGGCGGCCTCCCTCGACCAGCCCGCCGTGCTGGCCCGCGTCCGCCGTCTGCTGGAGCCCGAGCCCGCCGGCCCCGCCGCGCGCGTCGCCGCCTTGACCTCCGCCGCCGTCATCGCGGTGACCCCCTTCCTGCTGTACCACCTCCCGGTCTGAGGACGGGCGGGTCCGCGCGTCCGCCGGGAAGCCCCGGGGCGCGACGGCGACGCACGGTGCGGAGAGGCCTTCCGCACCGATTGTTGATGTTTCAACTAAACCTGGCCTAGGCTGGCGATATGAGCCGTATGCCCGCCTTGTATCTGAGTCACGGTGCGCCGCCGCTGGCCGACGACCCGGTGTGGACGCGCCAGCTGGCGGACTGGGCGGCGGCCCTGCCCCGGCCCGAGGCGATCCTCGTCGTGTCCGCGCACTGGGAGGCGGCGCCGCTGACCGTGGGCGCCACCGAACGGGTGCCGCTGGTGCACGACTTCTGGGGCTTCCCCGAGCGCTACTACCGCGTGACCTATGACGCCCCCGGCGCCCCCGCCCTGGCCGAGGACGTGCGCGCGCTCCTCGGCGGCGCCGGACGGCCCGTCCGCCACGACCCCCGGCGCGGGCTGGACCACGGCGCCTACGTTCCGCTCAAGGAGATGTATCCGCAGGCCGACGTCCCGGTGCTGCAGATCTCCATGCCCACCCTGGACCCTGTCGAGCTGCTCGACCTGGGGCGGCGGCTGGCCCCGCTGCGCGACCGGGGCGTGCTGATCGTCGGCAGCGGGTTCACCACCCACAACCTGAGCGCGTTCGACCCCCGCAAGGGGGTCGACGCGGATCCGCCGAGCTGGTCGGCGGAGTTCGACCAGTGGGCGCACGAGACGGTGACCGCCCGGGACGTCGACGCCCTGCTGGACTTCCGGCGCAAGGCCCCGGCGGCGCGGCTGGCCCACCCCAGGACCGAGCACTTCGCCCCGCTGTTCGTCGCCCTCGGCGCGGACGTCGACCGGCCGGGGGAGACCCGCGCCGTGATCGACGGGTACTGGTACGGGCTGGCCAAGCGGTCGTTCCAGTTCGCCTGACCCGGCCCGGTCCGACCGCACCGCCCGCCGGGCGAGGCGGCCCGGGCGGAGGCGCTCCGGCGGGTCCGGACGCCGCCGGCCGCATCGATCCGAGGCCGACTCCGGCGCGGGTCCGGTGCGGTGCCGCATCGACCCGCCCCGCCGACCGGCGTCCTCCGGGCGATGCGCCGCCGGGGGGCCGTCGTCGCCGCACAGGCGCGGCGGGCTCCGGAAGCGGCGGGGCCTCAGTCCGTCAGGTGCGCGAAACCGGTGCGCCAGCTCGCGTACTGCGGCTTCCAGCCCAGGCCGCGGGCCTTGGCGTTGGAGATCGGGCGGCCGGTGGCGGCGGCGTGCCGGCCCCCCGCCGGAAGGGGCGTGCCGATCGCCTCGCAGTACACCGGCATCCACTCGGTGGCCTGGGCGGGCTCGTCGTCCACCACGTTCACCGGACCGGCCGGCCACTCCAGCGCCTCCACCGCGGCGGCCGCGGCGTCGTCCACGTGGATGAACGACGTCCAGGCCGGAGAGGGGCGGTACTCGCCCGCCCGGACCCGCTCGGCGATCGCGCCGTCGGGCGCGTACCAGGTGCCGGGGCCGTAAAACGCTCCATAGCGCAGCACGACGCCGTGCGGCATGGTGCCCACGGCCTCCTCCAGCGCGGCCACGCCCGGGTAGGGGAACGCCCGGTCGTCCAGCGGCTCGTCCTCCGTCGCCGGCGTGGAGCCGGGGACGTACAGCCAGGCGATGCTCTGCGCGATCATCTTCTCGACCCCGGCGGCCTTGGCGGCGTCCACCAGGTTGCGGGTGCCCTCGATGCGCAGCCGGTTGTTGGCCGCGAAGTCCTCCGCGGCCAGGTCGGTGAGCTGGTGGATGATCACGTCGGGCCGTTCGGCGACGACCGCCTCCCGCAGCGCTTCGGCGTCCAGAACGTCGACCACCACCGGCCGGGCCCCCGCTTCCTTCAGGGCCTCGGCCCGCTCGGTGCTCCGGGTCGTGCCCGAGACGTCGTGGCCGGCCTGGACGAGCAACGGCACCAGACGACGTCCGATGGCGCCGGTCGCTCCGGCGACGAGGATCTTCACAGTGAACCTCCAGGTACAGCGGCACAGCCCGCTGTCACGTTAGGGCCTGTCGGACCCGGGTGCTGACTGACGCGCGGTGATTTAACGCCTATCACGACCTGGGTATCGAATAGGTTGGCAATCGGTCAGGATGGAGGGTGGGGGTGTGATGGACATCACTCTAGTGTGGGGCGATATCACCGAGCAGCAGGTGGACGCGATCGTCAACGCCGCCAACTCCTCGCTGATGGGCGGTGGCGGCGTGGACGGCGCCATCCACCGGCGCGGTGGGCCCGCCATCCTCGACGAATGTCGCAAGCTGCGGGCCTCGCGCTTCGGCGGCGGACTCCCGACAGGGTACGCCGTCGCCACCACTGCGGGCGAACTGCCCGCCCGCTGGGTCATCCACACCGTGGGACCGGTCTACTCGGCCGCCGAGGACCGCTCCGATCTGCTGGCCTCCTGCTATCGGGAGTCGCTGCGGGTGGCCGACGAGCTGGGGGCGCGGACGGTGGCGTTCCCGGCGGTGTCGGCCGGGGTGTACGGCTGGCCGATCCACGACGCCGCGCGGATCGCCGTCGGCACGGTGCTGAGCACGCCGTCGCAGGTGGTGGAGGCGCGGTTCGTGCTGTTCACCGAGGACGCCTACCGGGCCTTCCAGAGCGCCCTCGCCGCCGTCTGACCCCTCCGCCCGGCCCCCGGGCGGTCAGCCCTCGGCCGCGCCCCGGGGCGCGCCCTCGGCCGCGCTCATGGCCGCGCCCTTGGCCACGATGGCGCGCGCGGTCTTGTAGTCGGCCTTGCCGTTGGGCAGCCGCAGGCTCTCCTCGGTGCGGAAGAACGCCTTGGGGATCTTGTAGCCGGCCAGGCGGGCGGCGCAGCCCGCCCGCAGCGCCTCGTCGGTGAGGCCGGCCGCGCCGGGCTCCCGGCGGTCCGGCCGGATCACCGCCACGACCTCCTGGCCCCATCGCTCGCTCGGCCGGCCCACCACCAGGGCCTCGGCGACGCCGGGGATGCCGCGCAGCACCTCCTCGACCTCCTCGGCGTACACCTTCTCCCCGCCGGTGTTGATGGTGGTCGCCTCCCGGCCGTACACCTCGATCCGGCCGTCCTGCAGCAGCCGCGCCCGGTCGCCCGCCACGACCAGCCGCCGCCCCTCGATGGTGACGAACGTCTCCCGCGTCTTGTCCGGGTCGCCGAGGTAGCCGAGCGGGATGACGCCGCTCTTGGCCAGCCAGCCGACCTCCTCCTCCCCGGGCTTCAGCAGCCGGGTGCGGTCGTCGCTGACCACCGCGGCGCCGGGCATGGGGTGGAACGGTTCGCTCCCGGCCGCCTGCCGGGCGACCTGGAAGCCGGATTCGGAGGAGCCGAGCACGTCGAGGATCCGCACGTGCGGGAGCAGCGCCGTCAGCCGGGCGCGCACGCCGGGGCTGATGGCGGCGGCCGAGTTGATGATGCTGCGCAGGGAGGACAGGTCATAGGCGCCGGGTTCGGCGCGCTCCAGCTCCTCCACCAGCGGGCGGCAGAACGCGTCGCCGACCAGCGGCATCCTGGTGACGCGCTCGCGGGTGGCGACGCTCAGCAGGTTCGCCGCATCGAGGCGGTCCACCCGGTCGGGGATGATCACGACCCCGCCGCCGCACCAGCCGCCCAGCGCGGTCCAGGTGCCGCCGCCGTGCATCATCGGCGGAGCGACCAGCACCCGCGCCTCGGGACGGTTCAGCGCGCCGTCCACCGCCTCCTCGACGCCGGAGAACGGCCCGCCGTCGCGGCGGCGGACGGCCAGCGGGCCGGTCAGCAGGTCGCCGATCCGCCACAGCACGCCCTTGGGCCGGCCGGTCGTCCCGCCGGTGTAGAGGATGTGCAGGTCGGAGGGGTCGGGGCGGACGTCCAGCGGGTCGGGGGAGGCGGCGGCGAGGGCCTGTTCGTAGTCCAGCGCGCCGGGCAGCAGGTCGTTCCCGGACTCGTCGGCGACCTGGAGCAGCAGCGGCCGGCGGCCGAGCCGGTCGAGCGCGCGGGCCAGCGTCGGGGCGAACGCGGCGTGGTAGAGGATCGCGGCCGGCCGGCCGTCGGTGAACAGGTGGACCAGCTCCTCGTCCACGTACCGGTAGTTGACGTTGAACGGGGCGACGCGCGCCTTGTGCGCTCCGAGCAGGCCCTCCAGGTACTCCGGGCCGTTGTACAGGTAGAGCGCCAGATGGTCGTGCGGCGACTCCCAGGGCTCGGCGGCCGTCTCGCGGCGGCCCAGCCCGTGCTCGTGCAGCACGCGCGCCAGGCGCCGCGTCCGGTCGGTCACCTCCCGCCAGGTCAGCCTGCGGTCCCGCCAGATCAGGCATTCGGCGTCCGGCTTGGCCGCTGCGATGGCCTCGTGCAGGGTCGCCAGGTCGAGCATCCGTGCTCCTCGGTGCTGGGGGGCGTTCAGAGCCGCGACGATCACCGTAACCGATGTCTTACAGAATCTCATTCGGTGGGTCCTCGCGCCACAATCGACCCCATGGCCGCGCGCAAGGCGCCGGGCAGACCGGCCAAACCGGTGGGCGAGGCGACCCGGGGGACCACCGCCCCCAACCGCCTGCGCCGCGTCGACCTGTGGATCGCCGTCACCCAGACCCGCGCCCTGCGCTCGGACCCGCGTCCGCTGGCCGTCGACCTGGGCTACGGCGCCTCGCCCGTCACCACCGTCGAGCTGTACGACCGGCTCCGCGCGGTCTGCCCCCGCCTCCAGGTCGTCGGCATCGAGATCGACCCCGAGCGCGTCGCCGCCGGCCTGGCGTTCCTCGACCGCGTCCGTCCCACCGGTCGGTACGCGGACCTGTCGTTCCGGCTCGGCGGCTTCGAACTCCCCGTCGACCGCCCCCCGGCGCTGATCCGCGCCTTCAACGTCCTCCGCCAGTACGACGAGCCGGCCGCCTGGCGCGCCTGGGACGCCCTACGGGCCAAGCTCGCCCCCGACGGCGTCCTGATCGAGGGCACCTGCAGCGAGATCGGGCGCCGCGCCGTCTGGGTCGCGCTGGGCCCCGAAGGGCCCCGCACCATCACCTTCGCCGCCCACCTGCCGACCCTCTCCCGCCCCTCGGACCTGGCCGAGCGGCTCCCCAAGACCCTCATCCATCGCAACGTCCCCGGCGAGCCCGTCCACGCGTTCCTCGCCGACTTCGACCGCTGCTGGGCCGTCGCCGCCCCCCAGTCCGTCTTCGGCCCCAGGGCCCGCTGGATCGAGGCCGTGCGCCTGCTGGCGCAGATCCACCCCGTCCTCACCCGCCCGCCCCTGGGCCCCCGCCCGCGCTGGCGGCTGGGCGAGGTCACCCTCCCCTGGTCGGCCGTCGCCCCCTAAGAGGCGGGCTCCCGGTGCACCTTGTAGGGGGCGGCCTGCACCCGGGGCTGAACGTCGATGCGGTCGATGTTGACGTGCGGGGGACGGGTCACCGCCCAGGCGATGCAGTCGGCGACGTCCTCGGCCACCAGCGGCTCGGCGACGCCCTCGTACACCTTGGCGGCCTTCTCGGCGTCCCCGCGGAACCGGACCAGGCTGAACTCCTCGGTCTTGACCATGCCGGGGGCGATCTCGGTGACGCGCACCGGCTCGGCGACCAGCTCCAGCCGCATGACCTCGTTGACCGCGTAGGCCGCGTGCTTGGCCGCGTTGTAGCCGGCGCCGCCCTCATAGGGGACGTGGCCCGCCAGCGACGTGACGTTGACCACATGCCCGTCGCCGCTGGCGATCAGCTTGGGCAGCAGGGCCTTGGTGACCCGCAGCAGGCCCAGCACGTTGGTGTCGTACATGGTCTGCCAGTCCGCCGGGTCCGCCTCGGCGACCGACTCCATGCCGATCGCGCCGCCCGCGTTGTTGACCAGCACGTGGCACTCGGGCAGGCCCGCCGCCAGCGCGTCCACCGACTCCTGTGAGGTCACGTCCAGGGTGACCGCGGCCAGCCGGCCCGCCCCCGGAACGCTCTTCCCGATCTCCTCGACCAGCGCGTCCAGCCGGTCCCGTCGCCGGGCCGCCAACACCACGTTGAAGCCCTCGGCCGCCAGCCGGCGGGCCGTGGCCGCGCCGATCCCACTGCTCGCTCCAGTCACTACCGCCGTCTTACGCACATCCTGATTGTCCCGCCTCGGCGCAACGTCCCCTCCGGCGGGGGATGCGCCGGGAACAGACCGTGCGGTCGATAGGTTCTCCCAACGGAGGTGGTGTCCCTTGTCGCGCCGAAGCGCCCCGATCAGGCGGATTGCGACACTGAGCGTGCACACCTCGCCGCTCGACCAGCCGGGTACGGGCGATGCGGGGGGCATGAACGTCTACATCGTGGAGATCGCCAAACGGCTGGCCGACAGGGGAGTCGAGGTCGACATCTTCACCCGCGCCACCTCCCGGGACCTGCCCCCGGTGGCCGAACTGGTCCCCGGCGTGCTGGTCCGGCACGTGATCGCCGGGCCGTTCGAGGAGCTGGACAAAAGCGAGCTCCCCGCCGAGCTGTGCGGATTCACCTCCGGGGTGCTGCGCGCCGAGGCCGCCCACGAACCCGGGCACTATGACCTGCTGCACACCCACTACTGGCTGTCCGGCCAGGTCGGATGGGCCGCCAAGCAGCGCTGGGGCGTGCCGCTGGTGCACTCCATGCACACCATGGCCAAGGTCAAGAACGCCGCGCTCGCCGAGGGCGACACCCCCGAGCCGCCCGGCCGGATCCTCGGCGAGGAACAGGTGGTCGAGTCGGCCGACCGGCTGGTGGCCAACACCGACGAGGAGGCCCGCCAGCTCGTGGAGCTGTACGGGGCCGACCCCGCCCGCGTCGCCACCGTCACCCCCGGCGTCGACCTGTCCCGCTTCCGCCCCCGCCCCGGGTTGCTGCGCTCCGGCACCGAGGCGGCCCGCCGCCGCCTCGGCCTGCCGCGGGAGGCGTACGTGCTGCTGTTCGTCGGCCGGATCCAGCCGCTCAAGGCCCCCGACGTGCTGCTGCGCGCCGCCGCCCGGATGGTGGAGACCGATCCGAGGCTGCGGAGCCGGCTGGTCGTCGCGGTGGTCGGCGGCCCCAGCGGCACCGGCCGCGCCCGGCCCGACGGGCTGCAGAAGCTCGCCGGCGACCTGGGCATCGCCGACCTGGTGCGGTTCGAGCCGCCGTGCCCGCAGTCGGAGCTGGCCGAGTGGTACCGCGCCGCCGACGTGACCGTGGTGCCCTCCCACAACGAGTCCTTCGGCCTGGTCGCCGCCGAGTCCCAGGCCTGCGGCACCCCGGTCGTCGCCGCCGCCGTGGGCGGGCTGCGCACCGCCGTGCGCGACGGCGAATCCGGTGTGCTGATCGACGGTCACGATCCCGCCGACTACGCTGCCGTGCTGTCCCGCCTCGGGGCCGAGCCCCGGCTGCGCGAGCGCCTCGCCCGCGGCGCGGTCCGCCACGCCCACCGGTTCGGCTGGGAGGGCACCGTGGACCGGCTGCTGGAGGTGTACGCCGGGGCGGTGACCGCCGTTGCCCAACCCGCCGGAGCGCTCCCGCGATGACCCCCACGATGACCCCAGCAGAGATCATCGAAAAGGCCCTCAAGGACGCCGACGTCACCTACGAGAAGCCCCGCGAAGGGGCGTTCTTGGTCAGGCTGCCCGGCGAGCACAAGCTCGCCACCATGACCTGGCTGATCGTGGGCGACCACAGCCTGCACATCGAGGCGTTCTTCTGCCGCCGGCCCGATGAGAACCACGAGGAGTTCTACCGCTGGCTGCTGCGCAAGAACGGCCGCATGTACGCCGTGGCGTTCACCCTCGACGAGGTCGGCGACGTTTATCTGGTGGGCCGGCTGCCGCTGTCGTCGGTCAGCGCCGAGGAGATCGACCGGGTGCTGGGCAGCGTGCTCAGCTACGCCGACGACAATTTCGACAAGGCCCTGGAGCTGGGCTTCAAGACCTCCATCCGCAAGGAATGGGCCTGGCGGGTCTCCCGCGGGGAGAGCCTGGCCAACCTGCAGGCCTTCGCGAGGTTCGCCGACCCCTCCCGGTAGGCTTCCCGCCATGGCGACCTTGGTTTTGCTCCGGCACGGGGAAAGCGTGTGGAACGCGGAGGGCCTGTTCACCGGCTGGGTGGACGTGGACCTGTCCGCCAAGGGCGAGAGCGAGGCGACCAACGGCGGTGAACTGCTGCTGGACGCCGACATCACCCCCGACGTGGTGCACACCTCAGTCCTCAAGCGGGCCATCCGCACCGCCAACATCGCCTTGGACGTGGCCGACCTGCTGTGGATCCCGGTCCGTCGCTCCTGGCGGCTGAACGAACGCCACTACGGCGCCCTGCAGGGCAAGAACAAGGCGCAGACCCGTGAGGAGTTCGGCGAGGAGCAGTTCAAGATCTGGCGGCGCTCGTACGACACCCCGCCCCCGCCGATCGCCGACAACGACCCGCTGTCGCAGGTCAACGACCTCAAGTACGCCCATCTGCCGTCGGAGCTGATCCCGCGCACCGAGTGCCTGGCCGACGTGGTGGACCGGCTGCTGCCGTACTGGTACGACGCCATCGTGCCGGACCTGGCCTCGGGCAAGACCGTCCTGGTCGTCGCGCACGGCAACTCGCTGCGCGCCCTGGTCAAGCACCTGGACGACATCTCCGACGCCGACATCGCCGAGCTCAACATCCCCACCGGCATCCCGCTGGTCTACGAGCTCGACGACGACTTCACCCCGCTCAAGCGGGGCGGGGAGTACCTCGACCCCGAGGCCGCCAAGGCCGCCATCGAGGCGGTCAAGAACCAGGGCGCCGCCTCCTCCGGCGCCGCGAAGGACTCCGACGGCGCGTCCGGCCGGGCCGCCCGCAAGGACAAGAAGGACAAGAAGAAGAAGTAGCCGGGAGGACTCTCGGCGATCATGACGCCGACCGGTCGGCGGGCCGGTCGGCGTCGCTCGTTCTCACGCCCCGGCGGCCGACCGCCCCCCGGAGGGCGAGCGCACGCCGGGCGGACGGTCCCCCTCCGGGCGGAGCCTGTGCGGGGAGCGCCGCTGCGCCCGCGCACCGCGTTCCGCCGCGCCCGCGGCGCGGCGGGCGCACCGCGCGCGGTCGGAACGCGACGCCGGCCCGGGCGCGTCCGGTCCGGTTCGACCGCGGCTCAGGCCGGCTCGTTGATCTCCTCGGGGCGCCGGCCGGTGACGATGTAGACCATGTCCTCGGCGACGTGGACGGCGTGGTCGGCGAAGCGCTCGAAGTACCGGCCGGCCAGGGAGATGTCGACCGCCGGCTCGACGCCGTGCTTCCACGAGGGGGACAGCATGCTGTCGAACAGCTTGCGGTGCAGCCGGTCCATGGCGTCGTCGTCGGCGTCGAGCTCCAGGCCGAGGTCGACGTTCCGGGAGGCGATGACGCTGCCGGCCTTGGCGGCCATGCGCTCGGCGATCCGGCCCATCTCCAGCACGGTGGCCTGCATCTCCGGCGGGATCGCCGGGTCGGGGTGACGGCGCCGGGCGGTCTTGGCCAGGTGCACCGCCAGGTCGCCCATCCGCTCCAGGTCACCGCTCATCCGCAGCGAGGTGACCAGGGTGCGCAGGTCGCCGGCCACCGGCTGCTGGCGTGCCATCAGATCGAGCACGGTCTGCTCGATCTGCGCGTGGAGCCCGTTGACCCGCTCGTCGTCGCCGATGACCTCCTCGGCCAGCCGCAGGTCGGCGTCCAGCAGCGCGTGCACCGCCCGGGACACGGCCGCCCGCACCAGTCGTGTCATCTCGACGAGCTTGTCGGAGATGCCGTCGAGTTCCTCGTGATAGCTGTCGCGCACTGGAGCTTCCCTGCGTTCGGAGGCGGAACGATCCAGCGCACACGATCTCCCATGAGTGTGAACCCCGACGGGAAGAGAGGTGAACTTTTGGCGAACGTGCGCCCCGTCGACCCTCCGCCGGTGCAAGGCTCCCGGTTCGGCCGCTTACGATCCCAAGTGTGCAGGTGGAGATAGTCGCGGGACTGACCGGTCTGGCCGGGCTCGCGATCGGGCTCACCGCCGGACTGGCCGTGCGGGCGAGCGAGCGCGCCCAGCGGACCGGGCACGCCGCGCAGCCCGGACCGACGCTGCCGCCGGGCATCGCCTCGGTGCTGGCGGTGCTGCGCTCCTCCGCCGTGGTGATCGACGCCGAGGACCGGGTGGTCCGGGCCAGCCCCGCCGCGCGCGCGTTCGGGATGGTCAAAGGGGACCGGCTGGTCGTCGACGAGCTGCTGGCCATGGCCCGGCTGGTGCGCCGGGACGGCGAGATCCGCGAGACCGAGGTCCAGGTGCCGGCGCGGGGCGGCGGCCGGGCCGAGGGGCGGTGGTTCGCCGTCAGGGTGGCCCCCCTCGGCATCCAGCGGCTGGTGCTGGTGCTGGCCGAGGACCTCACCGAGATGCGGCGCACCGAGGCCATCCGCCGTGACTTCGTGGCCAACGTCAGCCACGAGCTCAAGACCCCGGTCGGCGCGCTGAGCCTGCTGGCCGAGACGGTCGCGGACGCCGCCGACGACCCCGAGGCGGTCCGCCGGTTCGCCGGCCGGATGCAGATCGAGGCGGTGCGTCTCAACAACCTCGTCCGGGACCTGATGACCCTCTCGCGGGTGCAGGGCGAGGAGCCGCTGACCGAGCTGCGCCCGGTCGCGCTGGACGACGTGGTCGGCGAGGCCGTGGACCGCTGCCGGGTCAAGGCCGAGACCAAGGAGATCGAGCTGGTCACCGGCGAACGCACCGGCCTGCGGGTCCGCGGCGACGAGGAACTGCTGGTCACCGCGTTGCGCAACCTGATCGACAACGCGATCGCCTACAGCCCGGAGCGCACCCGAGTGGTGATCACGGCCAGGCGGGCCGACGCCGAGCACGCCGAGATCGCCGTGACCGACCAGGGCATCGGCGTCTCCGGCGCCGAGCTGGAACGGATCTTCGAACGCTTCTACCGGGTCGATCCGGCCCGCTCCCGGCAGACCGGCGGCACCGGACTCGGCCTGGCCATCGTCAAGCACGTGACCACCAAGCACGGCGGGGAGGTGACGGTCTGGAGCAAGGAGGGCTCCGGCTCCACCTTCACGCTGCGGCTGCCGCTGCTGCGCGGCGGCGACCCCGCCGCCGACCCCGCCGCGCAATCCGCAAGCGCCCCCCAGGAACGCCAGGGGGCCGTGACCGACAACGCCCGGGAGGCCACACCGTGACCCGTGTGCTCGTCGTGGAAGACGAAGAGTCGTTCAGCGACGCACTGTCCTACACCCTCCGCAAGGAGGGCTTCGAGGTGGCGGTCGCGGCCACCGGGCCCGACGCCCTGAAGGCCTTCGAACGCAACGGCGCCGACCTGGTGCTGCTGGATCTGATGCTGCCGGGGCTGCCCGGCACCGAGGTCTGCCGGGAGCTGCGCGCCCGCTCCAACGTCCCGGTGATCATGCTGACCGCCAAGGACAGCGAGGTCGACAAGGTGGTCGGCCTGGAGCTGGGCGCCGACGACTACGTCACCAAGCCGTTCTCCACCCGTGAGCTGATCGCCCGCATCCGGGCGGTGCTGCGCCGCCAGGGCGACATGGAGGAGCCCGCCCCCACCGTCCTGGAGGCCGGCCCGGTCCGGATGGACGTCGAACGCCACGTCGTCACCGTGAACGGCGAGAACGTGCAGCTGCCGCTCAAGGAGTTCGAGCTGCTGGAGGCGCTGCTGCGCAACGCCGGCCGGGTGCTGACCCGGATGCAGCTCATCGACCGGGTGTGGGGCGCCGACTACGTGGGCGACACCAAGACCCTGGACGTCCACATCAAGCGGTTGCGCGCCAAGATCGAGCCGACGCCGTCCGCGCCGCGCTACATCGTCACCGTGCGCGGACTGGGCTACAAGTTCGAGCCCTGATCCGGGCCCCGGTCGCCGGCGGGCGACGGCCGAAGGGCCGGCCACCGCGGCGGGTGGCCGGCCCTCGCGCCGATGGGTCCTTCTGTCGCTCGGCCGTCGCTCGGGCTCAGCTCGGCGAGGCGCTCGGCACGGTCGGCGACGGCACCGGCGTCTCCGTGGCGCCCGGCGTCGCGGTGTCGCCCACCGTCGGGGAGGTGGTGGCCGCGGGTCGGCCGCTCTGGGTCGGCGACGAGGCGGGGGAGGCGGTCGGCACCGGCGAGTAGGAGGCGAACTCGCCCTGCGCCGGCACCACCGGCACCGGCACGGTGATCGATCCGGCCCGCTCGAACCGCAGCGTCAGCTCGATGTACTCCCCGCCGAACAGCCGGGTGCGGATGCCCTGCAGGACCACCTGCGGGGTCTGGCCCGGCTGGGTGAACAGCCGCACCGCCTGCCCGCCCTGCGCGGTGGCCGCCGGCAGCGTGACGGCGTTCCCGGCGATCTGCGCCCCGGTGATGTCCGGGGAGGACACCGACACCAGCCGGTCGGGACGGCCCTGCACCTGGTTGATGAAGGTGGCGTACAGCGGGACGGACGAACCCGGCGCCGCCGCCGTGCCGGCCGCCGGACCGAGCACGAACATGTTGCGGATGTCGATCTCCGGCTTCTTGGCGCGCTGCGGCACCGTGACGTTGATGCCCTCGGTCAGCTGGGTGGGCATGGCCGTCTGTGGGGTGCGACCGGCCGCGCAGCCGGACATCACCGGTGCGAAGGCGACGGCACCCGCGACGGTGAGCGCGAACACTCGGCGGCTGTTGCGGATCACAGCGACGATCTCCTCGCAAAAGGGATACAGGGGCGAGCGCGGGCACTGGTCGGTCCGGGCCGCTCAAGGCGCGCGCCTCTCGCCAGAGGAAGATTAGCGAGCACCGGCCCGGGTCCGCCCATCGGGGTGGTCGCCTGCCCGAATCGTTGCATTCCACCGGGTGATCTCGGGCCGGCCGGACCGCATGATGGTGAATGCGGGCGGGTGTCCGTGCGGGGCCCGGCGACCGCGGCGATCCCGGCGACCGCGGGGCCGGCCCGGAGGGCCGGCGGGGTCAGCGGGGAGCGCGGGCGCCGGCGGTCTTGAGCGCGGAGACGCGCTGGGCCAGCATGGGACCGGGAACGGGGCCGTGCAGGACCTCGGCGACGACACCGTCGGTGTGGACGAGGACCGCTGTCAGGCGGCCGTCGGACGGATCTGGATCGTAGGCGGAGGCCAGGACGTGCCGCGGATCGGAGATCAGACCGGGAACGCCGTCATGGGACTCGCCCGCCAGCGCCCGCAGCTCCTTGATCGACTCCTGCTCCGGGACGGTCGCCCGGCGACGGTCGGCCGCCAGCCAGAGGCCGACCCCGTTGGCCCGGGTGAGCCGGGCCAGCTCCGCGACCAGGGCGCCGCAGCCGCAGCCGGGCGGCACGATGCCGATCACGCCGGCGCGCAGGTCCACCGCGTCCACCTCGCGCGGGGTCGCACCGGTGATCACGGTGACCCTGCCGGGCGGCAGCGGGCCGCCGATCCGCCCGGGCGCCGCCGACGGACTGCCGGCCACCGGATCGGCGGGCGTGCGGTGGACGGGGCGGGGCCCCAGCACGGTGAGCAGCGTTCCGCTGATCAGGGCGACGACCAGGGCGCCGACGATCAGCGGCACCGCGACGCCGAACCGCCCCAGCGGCTCCACCAGCCGTCGCATTCGTTCCCGGCGGCGTTCGCGGCGCCGTTCCCGGCGGTAGGCGATCAGGTCGCGTTCCAGCTCCCGGGCGTCGTCGGGGATCACCACATCGACCCAGGGCAGCCCGTGGTCGTCGCGTTCGGGATCGCCGTCAGGCCTCACGCCGCACCTCGACTCTCCGCGCCGCCGGAGGCGCCGGCGCCGGCTCGCGGCGGGAGGACCGGGGGTCTTCGGCGGTCCGGCGGGGCTCACCTTCCAGTATGCGCCGGTGGTGGCGGAACGTACCGCTTTGCGTCCCGGGGGCCGCCCGCGGGCGTCCAGGGAGGACCGGTGAGCACGCCCGGTGAGCCCGTCGACGCGCGAAAGCGCTCCCGCTGCCCTGCGAAAACGCCGCCCCGGACACCTCACGGACACTTTGTCAAGACCCTGTTTAGGGGTTTGACCTGCGGATTTGTCCGGAAGGTCGATGCGGTCTCCGGTGGACGCGTGGTATCCTCGTCTTAGCGGAAGGGGTACTTGTCACATGACTTTCACGGTCGGCGACACCGTCGTCTACCCCCACCATGGGGCTGCTCGGATTGAAGCCATCGAGACTCGCACCATCAAAGGTGAGGATAAGACCTACTTGGTCTTGAAGGTCGACAAGGGCGACCTGACAGTACGCGTCCCGGTGGAGAGCATCGAGGACGTGGGTGTCCGCGACGTCGTGGGCCAGGAAGGGCTGGAGAAGGTGTTCGAGGTGCTCCGCGCCCCGTACACCGAGGAGCCCACCAACTGGTCCCGGCGCTACAAGGCCAATCTGGAAAAGCTCGCCTCCGGCGATGTCAACAAGGTCGCCGAAGTGGTGCGCGACCTGTGGCGCCGCGACAAGGAGCGCGGTCTGTCGGCGGGTGAGAAGCGGATGCTGGCCAAGGCGCGGCAGATACTGGTCAGTGAGCTCGCGCTGGCGGAGAAGACCAACGAGGACAAGGCCGAGGCTCTCCTCGACGAGGTTCTCGCCGGCTGACATTGGGCGCACGGATTCCACGGGTGGGCGTCGGGACCGACGTCCACCCGTTCGGTTCGGGGCGTCCGCTGTGGGTGGCCGGTTTGCTGTGGCCCGACGAGGGCGACGGCCTGACCGGCCACTCCGACGGCGACGTCGCCGCGCATGCGGCCTGTGACGCCTTGCTGTCGGCCGCCGGCCTGGGCGACCTGGGCGCCGTCTTCGGCACCTCCGACCCCCGGTGGCGCGGCGCCTCCGGCACCGACCTGCTCAGGGAGGTCGCCCGGCTGCTCGCCGAGGGCGGCTGGAGCATCGGCAACGTCGCCATCCAGGTGATCGGCAACCGCCCCAAGATCGGCCGACGCCGCGCCGAGGCCGAGAAGGTCCTCAGCGAGGCCCTGGGCGGCGCCCCCGTGTCCGTGTCGGCCACCACCACCGACGGTCTGGGCCTGACCGGCCGGGGCGAAGGCCTGGCCGCCATCGCCACCGCCCTCGTGCTGCCGCCCGGCTGACCGTTCGTCCCGATCCGCCGCACGCGAACGCCCATCGGCCCGGGCGCCGCCCGCCGGCCCCTCATCGGCGCCCGGGCGGATCGTGCCCCTCGGCGCGCCGTCGTGTCCGGTCCCGCCCGGACGCCGGCGCGCCCGCCCGCCACGCCCCGGGCCGCGACCCCCGGCTCCGGACGCCGCACCGGAGCGCTCAGGGCGCACCGCCGAGCACGGCCGGGGAAGGGGCCGACGGAGAGGGACGGACGGTGCCGGTGACCTCGCCCAGGGTGAGGCGCGCGCCGGAGGCGGTGGGGGCGTGGGCGCGGATGGTGACGGTGTCGCCGTCCTCCAGGAAGGTGCGGGCGGTGCCGTCCGGGAGGACGAGCTCCTCGGCGCCGTTCCAGGTGAGCTCCAGCAGACAGCCGCGTTGGCCGGGCTCGGGCCCGGAGACGGTGCCGGAGGCGAACAGATCGCCGGTGCGCAGCGGGGCGCCGCCCACGGTGGCGTGCGCGAGCTGCTGCGGCGGGGTCCAGTACATCGAGGCGAACGGCGGGCGAGAGATGACATGGCCGTTCAGCTCGATCTCCAGCGTGATGTCCAACCCCCACGGCTCGTCGCAGTGCAGGTAGGGCAGGACCGGCGGAGCCTGGGCGGGCGGGGTGACGCGGGCGGCCTCGAGGGCCTCGACCGGGACCACCCACGGAGAGATCGACGTGGCGAACGACTTGCCCAGGAACGGGCCGAGCGGGCGGGACTCCCACAGCTGGATGTCGCGGGCGCTCCAGTCGTTCACCAGCAGGAAGCCGAAGACGTGGTCGCGGAACGCCGAGGTCGGCACCGGATATCCGGGGACGGAGGGGACGCCCGCCACGAAGCCGATCTCGGCCTCGAAGTCCAGGCGACGAGAGGGGCCGTAGGTGGGCTCGGGCTCGTGCTCCTCGCGGCGCTGCCCCCAGGGGCGGAAGATCGGGGTGCCGGAGACGTAGACCGTTCCGGCGCGGCCGTGATAGGCGACCGGTATGCGCCGCCAGTTCGGGGTGAGCGGGTTGGTGTGCGGGCGGAACATCTGGCCGGCGTTGGCCGCGTGGTGGATGGAGGAGTAGAAGTCCACGAAGTCGGCCACCTCGATGGGCCGCAGCAGCTCCACCTGCGGCAGGGGGATCAGATGCGGCTCCACCTCCGATCGGTGCGCCGGATCGGTGAGCAGCCGGGTGATGCGGGCGCGGGTGGCCTGCCACGCGGGGCGGCCCGCCGCCATGAACCCGTTCAGCGAGCCGGAGGCGAACCAGCGCCGGTCGTCCAGCAGCCCCACCGCGGCCAGCCCGGCCAGGTCCAGCACCATCTCGCCGATGGCCACGCCGACGCGGGGGAGCTCACCGGGGCGGGCGAACACTCCGTACGGCAGGTTCTCGATGCCGAAGCCGCTGCCGGCGGGCACGGGCACCCAGGATTCGTCGGTCATGGCCTGGTTCCTTCCCCGGCCAGGCCCAGTTCGAGCAGGCCGGCGCGCGGGACGCGGACGTCGCCGGACCCGATCGCCACCAGCAGCCGCCGGGCGGCCCGCGCGGCGTCCTCGGCGACGCTCCCCGCCTCCTCGGCCAGCGCCCGGGCGTCGGCGGCGGCCACCGCCTCCTCCACCGAGCCCTTCCCGGTGACGCAGCGGCAGGCCGCCACCACCAGGTTGAGGAGCCCGTGGCCGCCGGGCCCGGCGTCGGGGGCGACGCGCCGCGCGGCGCGGTGCACGCCCGCCGGGAAGACGGCCGGCAGCCCGCGTTCGGCGCAGGCCGTCAAGAACGCCGCCACCTGGGCGGGGGGCGACGCGGCCGCGCCGTCCCCCCTCGTGTCGGGGCGGCCGTCGACACGGAGCGCGGCCCCCACCGGCAGGCCCCGGGAGCGGGCGGCGGCCAGCCGGTCCAGCGTCTCCCGCCAGCCGGGGGTCTGCCGCACCTCGATGTGACAGTCGAGATCGGAGGGCAACCGGGCGATCGCCACGGCGGCGGCCCGGGCCTGGTCGGCGTCCGGATCGGGGGTGATCTGCAGCCCGCGCAGCCGCACCCGGGGCTCCCGCCGGGCCGTCTCCACGGCCTCGGGCAGCGCCTCCGGGCCGGTGTCGGCGACGAGCACCAGATCGATCAGGTCCTCGGGCACCAGGTGGCGGCGCAGCTCCGCCAGCCGTGACACCGGGCACCAGAGCCGGCCCACCAGCCGATCGCCCTCCGCCGCCCGATGTCCGTGCAGCGCCTCCTCCATCGGGGCGCCGGTCGGGGGGAGCAGCGCGGTGTCGTCGATGATCCGGGTCAACAGCGGCTCCACGCCCATGGGGTACCCGGTACCGGTCCCCCTGCCACATGTCCCCCTGCCCGGGCCGCCCGCGATCGGCGGCCGGGGAGTGCGGCCGGTCAGTCCCGCGGCGGGGTGGGCGAGCTGCGGAAACTCCCCGACGGCGGGGGAGTCCGACGGTCCCGGTCGATCAGCTCGTCATGGAACGGCACCCGATCGCCCCCGTCGGGGTCCTCGGGGCGGTCCTCCCCGAGACCGGCGTCCTCCTCCTCGTCCCGCGCGGCGTTCGCGGCCTCCGCGAGCTCCCGGGGGTCGGGCATCACGATGTCGGGGCGGGTGGTGGCGGCGGGCTTGACCTCGGGGCGCGCCCCGCCGCGCACCAGCTCCACATCGGTGGGCAGCAGCGCCGGACAGCCGCCGGGCGGGGTGGGGTCGTCGTCCACGTCGGGGGCGAACACCGGGTCCTCGTCCGACCGGTCGAGTGCCGGGCGCGGGGCGGGCAGCGGTTCCGGCGAGTCGAACGGCGGGCCGGTGTCCTCCGGGCCGTGGTGGTGTTCGGGCGGCTCCAGCGGCGGCACCGCCGCGTGCTCCGCACCGGTCTCCTGCCGCGGCAGCGGCAGCGCGTCCTGCTCGTCCTCCTCGTCGAACAGCCACGCCGAGTCCGGTCTGGCCGCCGGCAGCGCCGGCTGCGGCGCGGTCCGCTCCGTCCGCGCGGCCTCGGCGGGCTCGGCGAACTCCACGGGCTCGGCGGGCTCGGCGTTCGGCGCGGCCTCCTCGGGCCGCATCGGCGCGGCGGGCGGCTCGGCTCGGCTCGGTGCCCGGTGGAGCCGGCGGAACATCGCCAGCCACAGCCACACCACGATGGCCAGCATCACGTACGGCGCGACCGCGACCCCGGCCCGCAGCGGCTCCTCCGGCAGCGACTCGTATCCGTGCACCGCCCGCTGCACGCTGGCCGCCGCGGTCCCGCCCAGCACCGCGAACAGCAGCGCCCACCGCGGCCAGCGCGACCACCAGCGCGCGTTCCGCGCCGCCGCCAGCGCCACCACGATCACCAGGAGCAGGACGTCCACCATGATCGGGTAGGCCGGGGCCCACCGCCGCGCGGCCCCGCCCGCCAGGGCCAGCGCCCGCAGGTCGTCGTAGGTGAGCACGAAGGTGGCGCCCGCCAGCACCACCACGCCCAGTCCGGCCGCCGCCGTCATCAGCCGGTGCTGCGTCCGCCCGGCGGCCGGCGGTGTCACGGGTCCGGCGCCGTCCGCGGTCGGCGCCGCATCGATGTCTTCGGAGGCCATCGCTCTCAATCTCGGGGGGCGGTGGGCAGACTCACGAGGTATATCTGACCGACCCAGCCTGTGGTCATTCCTATCTTGCTGGCGATCACTTCCTGCATGCCCGCGACACGCGATGAGCCCGCCGTCTCGCCGGGCGGGGGACGGATCCGTCGGCGGCCTCGGGGCGGGCGTGGGGGCGGGAGGTCCGCGGCCACTGCCGAGGCCGGCCCACGAGCGGGCGTGGAGGCGGGCCTCCGGGGCGGCCCGGGACAGGCGGCGCCGGCCGGGGACGTCGAGGCGTCGTCCCGAGCGCGCCGGAGGCCGGTGCCGGCCGGGGCCGGGCGGCGACCCGCCCCGCACCGAGCCCCACATGTGCCGCCTGTGTAGGGATTCGTTCGGGCCAATGCGGGTAGTTGTGCCTTTGTGTCGTTTCCCGAACACGTGATGACGCTTGCCCGGGAACATCACCTCGGCGCCCCCATCAGGACCTTCGACGCACGCGACTGCTTTCGCCGGACGGTGGTGTGGACGGCGCTGCTCGGAGCGGTGGGCCTGCTGTCGCTGTGGGCGACGGTCTACTGCCTCATAGCGGGACCGCGCTGGCTGGGCGCCCTCGGGGTGCTGCCGTCGGCCGGCTACCTGGGCGCCATGTGGTGGATCCTGCACGGCGGCGCGCTGCGCGGCCGCGGGCTGGTGGTGTACGTGTTCGAGGGCGGCCTGATCCGCACCGCGCGGCGGGAGACGCAGATCTGCCGCTGGGACGAGATGCACAGCGTCACCACGGCGGGGGCGCGGCGGACGCCGGGGCGGCGCCCGCCGTGGCGATACCGGGTGGTCGCCGCCGGCGGCCGCCGCTTCGAGCTCGGCGACGAGCTGCCCGGGGTGCGCGACCTGGGCGAGGCGCTGGTCGCCGAGGCGGCCCGGCGGGCGCTGCCCGTGCGGCTCGCCGCGGTCGAGGGCGGCGCGACGGCGGAGTTCGGGCCGTTCACCGTCGACCGGTGGGGGATCGCGGTGAACGGCGAGCACATGCCGTGGCAGGCGGTCCGCGCGGTGACGCTCGGCGGCGGGGAGGTCGCGGTGCACCGGAACGGTGACCCCCGGCCCGTGACGGTCCCGCTGGACCGGGTGCCGAACGCGGCGGTGCTCGTCGAGCTCTGCCGGCGGCTGCTCTCGCGCGTCGAGCACGCCGGCGCCGGCGGAACGCACGCCTGAACGCGCGCCAACGGCGGCCCGTGCGGCCGGCGATCCAATAACCTTGACATCGTGAGCCTGCATCTGTACGACACCGGCACCCGCACCGTCCGTCCGTTCGTGCCCCTGCACGAGGGCCGAGTGGGGATGTACGTGTGCGGCGCCACCCCGCAGGCCGCACCGCACATCGGCCACCTGCGGTCCGGTGTGATCTACGACGTGCTGCTGCGCTGGCTGCGCCGCAGCGGATACGAGGTGACGTTCGTCCGCAACATCACCGACGTGGACGACAAGATCATCGCGGTCGCGGCCGAGAGCGGCGTTCCCTGGTTCGCGGTGGCCGAGGCCAACCAGCGGATCTTCGCCCGCGGCTACGATCTGCTGGGCTGCCTGCCGCCGACCGTCGAGCCGCGCGCCACCGGCCACGTCCCGGAGATGATCGTGCTCATCCGCCGGCTGATCGAGGCGGGCCACGCCTACACCGCCGCCGGGGACGTGTACTTCGACGTCCGCTCCTGGGCCGACCACTACGGGGAGCTGTCCAACCAGCGGCTGGAGAACATGCGCCCGGCCGGCGACACCCCCAACGAGGACGCCAAGCGCGACCCGCGCGACTTCGCCCTGTGGAAGGGCGCCAAGCCGGGCGAGCCGAGCTGGGAGACCCCCTGGGGCGAGGGGCGTCCCGGCTGGCACCTGGAGTGCTCGGCGATGGCCACCAAGTACCTGGGGCCGGAGTTCGACATCCACGGCGGCGGCGTCGACCTGATCTTCCCGCACCACGAGAACGAGCGGGCCCAGTCGCGGGCCGCCGGGGACGGGTTCGCCCGCTACTGGCTGCACAACGGGCTGCTCACCGTGGACGGCGTGAAGATGAGCAAGTCCGTCGGCAACGTGGTCACCTTGAACGACCTGCTGGAGCGGGCCCGCCCGGTGGAGGTGCGCTACTACCTGCTCTCGGCGCACTACCGGTCGCTGATGGACTACACCGACGCGGCGCTGGCCGAGGCCGTCTCCGCCTACCAGCGGATCGAGGGGTTCGTCACCCGCGCCGCCGAGGTCGTGGGGGCCGGCGACCCCGACGGGGAGCCGCCGGAGGCGTTCACCGCCGCGATGGACGACGACCTGGGCGTTCCGCAGGCGCTGGCGGTGCTGCACGAGACCGTGCGCGACGGCAACAACGCGCTGGCCTCCGGCGACGAGGCCGGGGTGGCCGGGCGGCTGGCGCAGGTGCGGGCGATGGCCGGCACGCTCGGATTGGACCCGCTCTCGGAGCCGTGGACGACGAGCGGGGGCGACGACCTGCGCCCGGTGGTGGACGCCCTGGTCAAGGTGGCGTTGGAGCAGCGGCAGGCGGCCCGGGCCCGCAAGGACTACGCCACCGCCGACGAGATCCGCGACGGTCTGGCCGCCGCCGGGATCGTGGTGGAGGACACCCCGCACGGTCCCCGCTGGGAGCTCAAGCGGCCCTGACCGGCGGCGCCGGCCCGCCGCTCGGCCGGCGCCGGGCGCACGGTGGAACCGGGGATCGGTGGGAATCACGCGGCCTGGAAGCGCCCGCACGGCGAGGCGAGACGGGCGCTTCGGCCCGGCGCCGGGGCGCCGGGCCCCCGCCGCACCGCGCATACAATCGGGTGGCCGTGAGCGTCCGTCGCGAGGGCGGGCCTGGTCAGGGGCCGGTCGTCACCTTGCCGCCCCGGCGCTCAAAGGGGATGGGGAGGAACATTCGGCATGGCCAAGCGTCGTAAGAAGGGGCCCAGCTTCACGCCCAAGGCCGAGGACCGGCACTGGTACGGCAAGCGCCAGGCCGCCCGCGCCGCCAAGAACGCGGCCCGCACCGGCACCCGCACCGTCGGCCCGCGACGCGACGCCCGCCTTCTGGAGGCGGTCGGCGCCGTACGTCCCGTGAAGACGCGCGGGTCGGGCGCGGCCGATGCCCCTGAGCTGGTGGTCGGCCGCAACCCGGTCGTGGAGGCGCTGCGCGCCGGAGTCCCCGGCACCGCCCTGTATGTGATGTCCAGCGGCGATGAGCGCATCCGCGAGGCCGTCACGCTCGCCGGCGACCGCAACATCCCGCTGCTGCAGGCCGGCAAGAGCGAGTTGGACCGGATGACCGACGGCGCCGTCCACCAGGGCATCGCCCTGCAGGTCCGCCCCTACGCCTACGCCCACCCCGACGACCTGCTCCGGCGGGGCGCCCCGCCGCTGATCGTGGCCTGCGACGGCATCACCGATCCGCGCAATCTCGGCGCGGTGGTGCGTTCGGCCGCCGCGTTCGGCGCCCACGGCGTCGTCGTCCCCGAGCGCCGCGCCGCCGGCGTCACCGTCGGCACCTGGAAGGCCTCCGCCGGCGCCCTGGCCGCCGTCCCCGTCGCCCAGACCACCAACCTGACCCGGCAGCTCAAGGCCTACCAGCAGGCCGGCTGCTTCGTCGTCGGCCTGGACGCCCGCGGCGGGGTCCCCGTCGCCGAGCTCGAGGTGGCCACCGAGCCGTTCGTGCTGGTCGTCGGCTCCGAGGGCAAGGGGCTGAGCCGCCTGGTCGCCGAGACCTGCGACCTGCTGGCGAACATCCCGATGCCCGGCCGGATCGAGTCCCTCAACGCGGGCGTCGCCACCGGCATCGCCCTGTACGAGATCGCCCGCAAGAGAGCGGAGTAAGCGGCGTCGTCGACGCGGGGCGGGGCGCGCCGCGGCGGCCGCTCGTTGCGGCCTCGTCCCCGGACAGGAGGCGATAGGGCCCCGGCACGCGGCCGGACCTCCGCCAGGTGATCATGAGAACCGCTCCGTCCTCGCCTTGTGAGGCTCACCTGAGCGTGACGGTCTGGCCGGCCGGGGGCACGGTGATGTGGAACCGGCGAAGCGCGTCGGACGGGTGTTCGGTCTGCAGCACCGACTGCGGCTGCTTCTGGCCTCGCAGCGGCATGAAGGCGGCATGAAGTAGGCGTCGCCCACGGCGTGCCCCTCGGCCGTTCCCCCGGATACGGTCAGGACCACCAATGCGCCGACGCATTCGGGGCCGCTGTAGGGGAGCGCGATCCGGCCGCCGTCGCGGGCCTGCTCGACCCATGGGTACGGGATCGTGCGGGCCGCCGCCGTGACGATCACCCGGTCGAACGGAGCGTGGCCCGGCACGCTCTGCTCGCCGTCGCCGGTGGCCACGCTCACCCGGTCGGCGAAGCCGGTCCGCTCCAGGGCGGCCGACGCTGCGGCGGACAGCTCCGGGTCGATCTCCACCGTGACGACGCGAGCCCCTGCCTCGGCCGGCAGCGCGGCGTTGTACCCGGTGCCCGTTCCGATCTCCAGCACGTTCATGCCGGGTTCCAGGGCGAGCGCGTCGATCATCTCCCGCATGACCCAGCGGGCGGACGAGGAGCACGTCGGCCACACCATGCCGCTGGCGTCCCTGTGGACCCGGGTCACCACGGCGTTGTCTCCTGCGACGTGTCGTTCCCACAGCTCCGGGTGCTCTACGCGATCCAACGGTCGAAGCCGTTTCACCCGGTGGGGACACCCAGATGCGGTCGGGAATGAAGTCCCGGCGGTCTACGCCTTGCCCGTACCGTCCCAGAGCGGACACTTGACGCTCTCCTTCTTTCCGTCGGCCCACCGGTCTTGTACGCCCGACCCATTGCACCCGCTGCGGGGCACGTCTTTCCGATGCCTGCCCATCAGCGTTCTGGAGGACGGGGGCAGGCTGTGGGCCGTGCCCCGGCGTGGGACGATCGTCCGCCCCGACAAGCGCCGGGTCATCCTGCGCACCGACGTGGTGCGCCGCAACTCGCGGCACGTCATGGACGGCAAGCCCGCCGTCGGCGGCTGCACTTTCCCGGCCGCGCAGGGCGACGGGTTGTGGATCCACCACATCGAACCCATCGTCTCCGAAGAGCCCCTGACGGACGCCCGGCCGGCGCACATGCTCAACGTCGAGGCGGACGCGACCGTCCTGCGGCGCCGCCGCGTCACCGGGCCGCAGAACGAGCCGCCGTTCCAGATCGGCACGACGTGGATCCACCCGCGGCGTCGCCGACGCGCCGCTGGTCAGGGACCCCTACGGCACCGGGCCGGGCGCATGGATCGACCGGTTGGAGGAGGCCGGGCACGGGCCGATCGAGTGGCTGGAGCGCCGCCGCGCCCGGATGCCCGACCAGGAGGAGGCCGCGCTGCTCCAGATCCCGGTGTCGTTGCCGGTCTGGGAGATCGTCCGCATCGGGTATTCGGCGAAGGACGGGAACGCGCTGGAGGTCACCCAGGCGGTCATCCCCTCCGACCGCATGGAGGAGGCCTCCCGCCTGGAGCGCGACGAGTCGGCCGCCTGGCCGCACCCCGACCACGGACCGGACGGGCCTCCGGTGGCGGGCCGCCGCGCCCGACGGCTCACCGGCGCGGATCGCGGAGCAGGGCCAGGTCCGCCTCGGCGACCGGTTCGGCGTTCTCCGCGGCGGTCTGCGCCACCAGCAGCTCGCCGGTGTGGGCGATGTGGTGGCGCATGGCCCGGGCGGCGGCCTCGGGGTCGGCCGCGCGGAGGGCGTCCAGGACGGGGGCGTGCTCGGCGGCGATGTCGGCCAGGGAGCGGGTCTGGTCGGCGGTCGAGGCGCCCACCGTGGTGATGGTGTCGCGGAGGGCGGCGACCGTGCCGGTCAGCAGGGAGTTGCCCGCGGCCTGCAGGATCAGCGCGTGGAAGCGGCGGTCGTGCCGCATGAAGCGGGGCTCGTCGTGGTCGGCGGCGGCCTCCCGCATGGCCGTCAGCTCCGCCTCCAGCTCCTCCAGCAGCTCCGGGGTGACGGCCGCGGCGGCCAGACGGGCGGCGGGGACCTCCAGCAGCAGCCGCAGGTGGAAGACCTCGGCGATGTGGCGGGGGTCGCGGCGCACCACCCGGAAACCCCGGTTGCGTTCGATGCGGACCAGGCCGGTGTCGGCGAGGGTCAGCAGCGCCTCCCGCACGGGGGTGCGGGAGACGCCCAGGGTCTCGGCCAGACGGGAGACCGAGTACAGCTCGCCGGGGCGCAGCTCGCCGGTGTGGATGGCCTCGCGCAGGGCTTCGGCCACCTGGCGGTTGAGATTGGTCGTTCCGGTGATCCGGCGCAACGCGGGTCCTCTCACGTTGCGGTGGCCAGGAGCTCGGCCAAGTGTACGGCGTGGCGGTCGCCCAGGGCGGCCAGTTGGGTGCGGCAGGAGAACCCGTCGGCCAGCACGGTCGCCTCCGGGCCCGCGGCCCGCACGGCCGGCAGCAGGGCGGTCTCGGCCACCGCCACGCTGACCTCGTAGTGACCGCGTTCGACGCCGAAGTTGCCGGCCAGGCCGCAGCAGCCGCCCACCGCCCGGACCGCGGCGCCGGAGCGTTCCAGCAGAGCGCGGTCGGCGTCCCAGCCCATGACGGCGTGGTGATGGCAGTGCGGCTGCGCCACGGCGGTCACTCCGGACAGGTCGGGAGGCGTCCAGCCGTCCCGGTTCAGCAGCAGCTCGGCCAGGGTGCGGACCGCGGGGACCGCGGCGCCGCCGAGCAGATGCACGGCGTCGGAGCGGAACACGGCCGTGCAGGAGGGCTCCAGCCCGACGATCGGGGTGCCGGCCTCCGCGTGCGGGGTCAGCGCGGTGACGCAGCGGCGGAGCATGCGGCGGGCGACGTCCAGCCGGCCCGTGGAGATGTAGGTGAGGCCGCAGCACAGGCCGGGCTCGGGGATCCGCACCGAGAACCCGGCGCTCTCCAGCACCCGGACCGCCGCGACCCCCACGTGGGGGGTGAAGTGGTCGGTGAAGGTGTCCACCCACAGCACCACGGGGTCACCGGGCGCCGCCGGCCGCGCCGAGAACCACTCCCGGAACGTCCGGGGCGCCAGCAGCGGCAGGTCGCGGCGCGGATCCACCCCCGCCAGCCGCTTGCCCGCACCCGCCAGCGGGCTCGACAGCAGCCGGTTGGCCAGGCCCGGGGCCCGTGACGCCAGCCGCGCCAGCCGGGGCAGGCCGCCCAGCACGTAGTGCGACATGGGGCGGAGCCGTCGCCGGTACCGCTGGTAGAGCGCCTCAGCCTTGTAGGTCGCCATGTCCACCCCGGTCGGGCAGTCCGACGAGCAGCCCTTGCAGGCCAGGCACAGTTCCAGCGCCTGCTGCACCTCGGGGGCCCGCCAGCCGCGCACCAGGGAGCCGTTCGCCATCTCCTGCAGCACCCGGGCGCGGCCGCGCGTGGAGTCCTTCTCGTCCCGGGTGGCCAGGTAGGAGGGGCACATGACCCCGCCGGAGCCGGTCAGGTCGGCGCGGCACTTGCCCACCCCGGTGCAGCGGTGCACCGCGTTGGTGAAGTCGCCCCCGTCGTGGGGGTAGGCGAACGCCAGCCCGCGCCGCAGCGGCGCCGCGGCCGGCACCCGCAGATCGGCGTCCACGGGCCGGGGCCGCACCAGCACCCCCGGATTGAGCGTCTCATCGGGGTCGAACACCCCTTTGACCCGCTCGAACAGGCGCAGCGCGGCCGGTGAGTACATCAGCGGCAGCAGCTCGCCGCGGGCCCGGCCGTCGCCGTGCTCCCCGGACATCGACCCGCCGTGCTCGGCCACCAGCCTCGCCGCGTCCGTCAGGAACTCGCGGAAGAGCGCGACCCCGCCCGGCCGGTCCAGCGGGAAGTCGATCCGCACGTGCACGCAGCCGTCGCCGAAGTGCCCGTACGGGGTGCCCGACAGTCCCCGCTCGGCCATCAGGGCCTCGAAGTCCCGCAGGTAGTCGCCGAGCCGTTCGGGCGGCACGGCCGCGTCCTCCCAGCCGGCGTGGGAGAGCCGCCCGCCGCGGGAGCGGGCCGCCAGCCCGGCGCCGTCCTCCCGGATCCGCCACAGCGTCGCCGCCTCCGCCGGGTCGCGCACGACGCGGTGGTCGAGCGCCTCGGCGTCGGCCGCCAGTGCCGCGGGGTCGCCCTCGGCCAGCTCCACGAACAGCCAGCCGCCGCCGCGCGGCAGCTCGGGGACGGCCGCCGCGCCCCGCAGCCGCCGCACCACCTCCACGATCCGAGCGTCCAGCCCTTCGGCGGCGATCGGCCGGTACGGCAGCACCCGCGGCACCGCGTCCGCCGCCGCCGCCATGTCCGGATAGCCCAGCACCACCAGCAACGGCCGCCGCGGGACGGGCACCAGGCGGACGGTCGCCTCCAGCAGCACGCCCCAGGTGCCCTCGCTGCCCACGAACGCCCGGGCCGGGTCGAAGCCCCGCTCGGGCAGCAGGTGCTCCAGCGAGTAGCCGGAGATCTGCCGGCCGAACCGGCCCAGCTCGGTGCGGATCGTCGCCAGGCCGCCCTGCACGACCTTCGTCAGCGCGCTCAGCGTGGGCGAGGAGGCCGCGTCGGCGCCGTGCCGCAGGTCCAGCCGCTCCCCGGTCCCGGCGATCACGTCCAGCGCCGTCACGTTGTCGCTGGTCCGCCCGAACCCCAGGGCCCGCGACCCGCACGCGTTGTTGCCGATCATCCCGCCGATCGTGCACCGGCTGTGCGTGGAGGGGTCGGGCCCGAACCGCAGGCCGTGCCGCCCGGCCGCCCGTTGCAGGTCGTCCAGGATCACCCCCGGCTCGACCGTCGCGGTCGCGGCGTCGGGGTCGATGCGGAGGATCCGCCGCATGTGCCGGGAGAAGTCCAGCACCACCCCCGGGCCGACGGCGTTGCCCGCGATCGAGGTGCCCGCGCCGCGGGCGGTCAGCGGGACGCCCAGCGACCGGCAGGTCTCCACCGCGGCGATCACCTCGTCCGCCGCCCGGGGGAACGCCACCACCTGCGGCACCACCCGGTACAGCGAGGCGTCGGCGGAGTACTCGGCCCGGCGCCGCGTGGAGGCGTCGACCTCGGCCAGTCCGGCCCGCCGCAGCGCGTCGGCGATCTCTTCGGGGGCGTGCACGGCGGTCACCACAGCGCCAGGGAGCGGGTGAAGATGCCCGCCAGGTCGTCGGCGGTGACCTCGCGGGGCGCGGTGGCCAGCAGGCGCTGTTGCGCGAGCGCGCCCTCCACCAGGGCGGGGACGTCCCGATCGGTGTAGCCGACGTCGCCGATGCCGTTGGGGATGCCGATGTCGCGCATCAGCCGCATCAGGGCGCTCGGCAGGTGCTCGGCCGGGTCGTTCGGTCGGGGCAGCGACGGGTCCAGCAGCTCGGCGGCCCGCACGTGCCGGTCGGGGGCGGCGGAGAAGGTGAAGCGGAACGCCTCCGGGGCCGTCAGCGACACCGACATCCCGTGCGGCACCAGCGGCTCGGCGTCGGGGTAGCCGGCGGGGCGGAACTCCTTCACCCGCCCGGCGATCGGGTAGGCGTTGGCGTGCGGGATGTGCACGCCGGCGTTGCCGAACCCGAGCCCGGCCATCGTGGCGGCCAGCGCCATCTCGGTGCGGGCCTCCAGGTTCTCCGGTTCGCGCACGGCCGTGCGGAACGAGCGGGACAGCAGCCGCAGCGCCTGCTCGGCCCACATGTCGGAGATCGGGTTCGCGCCGCAGTAGGGCACCCGCTGCTCGGGGGTCTTGCGCTCGTACGAGGCGTACCAGCGGGCGGTGTAGCTCTCCAGCGCGTGGCACAGGATGTCCATCCCGGCGCAGGCCGTCACCTCCGGCGGCTGGGTGACGGTCAGCTCCGGGTCCACCACCGCCATCGTCGGGCGCAGCCAGGCGTGGCTGATGCCGGTCTTGACCTTCAGCGACAGCACGTCCAGCACGCAGATCGTGGTGCTCTCCGAGCCCGTCCCGGTGGTGGTGGGGACGGCGACCAGCGGCTTGAGCGGCTGGGTCGGCGCCTGCGCGGCCCCCACCGGCGCGTTGACGTAGTCCATCAGGCCGCCGGGGTTGGTGAGCAGCAGGTTGACGGCCTTGGCGGTGTCGATGCTGGAGCCGCCGCCGACCGCCACGAACGCGTCCCACGGCCCGGTGCCCTGGGCGTGGTCGATGGCCTGGTTCAGGCTCTTGTCGGTGGGCTCGACGTGGACGCCGTCGTAGATGCGGGTCTCGATGCCGTGCTCGGCCATCCGGTCGGCGATCCGCTGGGGATGCCCGGTGGCGGCCACTCCGGGGTCGGTCACCACCAGCGCCCGGCGCACTCCCAGCCGGGACAGGTCGTGGCCGATCTCCTCGGCGGCCCCGGCGCCGAACTTCAGGGCGGGTGAGCCGTAGGTGAAGATCGTCTCGGGGCGGACGGGTTGGGTGTGCACTCTCTGGCCCTCCTCGATCTCCGCCCGCGGCCGGGGCGGCCCCGGCCGACGCCGTGGACGGGAGCATGGTCCTTGCACTGTTGAATGTAACATGCAACATCCCGGTGCCGGAGGGCGGTGCCGACCCCTTCACCCAGGCCGTCGCCGGGTGGCTGCCCGACGACGCCGACCCCTACCGGCTCGTCGTGGAGCCCGACGCGTTCGCCCTCGCCGAGCTCCTGGTCGACGACGTGCGCAACTGCCGCATCGTGGAGCAGGTCCCCGACGGGCCCACCGACCGCTACCTGATGCCCGGGCCGGATGTCCCGCTGAGGGTCTCGGTGGGGGACGGGACGGTGACCTTCGACGGCGAGCACGTCCGGCTGGAGTGGAACTCCTCGGCGTCCGCCGGCAAGCGGAGCGTCGGGCCGCGCCTGTTCCGGGTGGGGGATCTGGTGAGCGTGGAGTGGGAGCGCGCCACCTTCACCGACTACGGCTGCCTGCGGTTCACCACCGGCGGCGAGCCCGGCAGGCTGCCTCCGGAAAAAGACCCCTCCTGCCTGGCGTGGACCTTCGGCGACGGCGGGACCGCTCCGCTGGTGGCGGCCGCGGTGACCGCCCGGCTGCCCCATCCCTACGGGACGCCGCGTCCGGCGTCCGACGCCGACTCGCCGGCGAACGTCCCCGGCCGCGACACCGCCTCCGAAGGCGAACACGACGTGGACGCATTGTTGCGCCGGCTGCGCGAACTGGGCGAACTGCGCCGGCGCGGCGTGCTCACCGAGGAGGAGTTCACCCTCGCCAAACAGGCCGTGCTGCGCCGCCTGTAGCCGGTGCGCCGCCGGTTCCGCCCGCGTCAGGCGGGCGCCAGGACGCGGGCCAGGCGGGACAGGGCGGCGGTGATCTGGGCGGGGGTCAGCCCCCGGTCGCGGCGCTGGTAGGTGTACACCTCCGGGGCCAGCGGTGCGAGCAGTACGTCCACCAGGGCCTCGGGCTCGGGGACGCCGGCGGCGCTCACCAGTGAGCGCACGTGCGCCCGCCAGAACCCGTAGGCGCCGACCTCGAAGCGGGAACGACCGGTCTCCGCGCCGAGCACCAGGTGGGCGTGGTCTTCCAGGAGCTCCACCATGGCGGCGTAGAAGGCGGCCAGCCGCTCGGCGGGAGGGGCGCCGGGGCCCAGGGGAGGGTCCCCGTGCAGCAGTTTCTCCTGCAGGGCCCGCTCATGCTCGTCCAGGAGCGCGACGGCGATGGAGGCGCGGTCCGGATAGCGCCGGTAGAGGGTGCCGCGGCCCACCCCGGCGGCGCGCGCGATGTCGTCCATGGTCACGTTCGGCGCGCCCTTCTCGGCGAACAGCCGTTCGGCCGCCTCCAGGATCTTGGCGCGGTTGCGCGCGGCGTCGGCTCGCTCCATGCCCGAAGTCTATCTGGACGCTGTGTCCGCTTATTGGTAGCGTGCTAAGCGGACAGTGTGTCCACATATCTGGAGGGGGGAGCCCCATGAGCCATCTGCTGCACCTGGACGCCAGCGCCCGGCGCAACTCCTTCTCCCGGGAGCTGTCCCGGGCGTTCGCCGACGCCTGGCTAGCGGCCCGCCCGGGCGCCGCCTACACCTACCGCGACCTGGCGGCCGACCCCGTCCCGCACATCGACGAGGCGTGGACGCAACTGTGCGACCACATCCTGCGGCACCGGATCACCGACGTCTCCCGCTACCACGAGGCCGCCCGCACGCCCGCCCAGCGGGCGGCCTGGAAGATCGTCGAGCCGCTGCTGAACGAACTGGTCGCCGCCGACGTCGTGCTCATCGGCACGCCGATGTACAACTTCTCGATCCCCTCCTCGCTCAAGGCGTGGCTGGACCAGGTGACCTTCCCGCGCATGTCGCTGGCCGGCCGCCGCTTCGTGGTGACCAGCGCCCGCGGCGGCGCCTACGGGCCCGGAACGCCCCGTGAACCGGTGGACCACCAAGAGCGCTTCCTGCGGGACTTCCTCAGGGGCCACTTCGCCGTCGAGGACGTGACCTTCATCCACGCCGAGCTGGTCAACGCCCTGATCGACCCTGAGCTGGCGCATCTGCGCGACCGGCACGCCGCCTCGCACGCCGCCGCCAGGCGGCGCGTCCGGCAGGAGGCGGCGCGATGACCGGCTGGACGGCGCTGCTGCTGGCGGGGCTGGTGGAGGCGGCCTGGTCGCAGAGCATCAAACCGACCGAGAACTTCACCCGGCCCCTGCCCACGGTGATCTGTTTCCTGCTGGCGGCCGGGGCGGTCTGGCTGCTGTCCAAGGCGATGGACACGGTGCCGGTCGGCACCGCCTACGCGGTCTTCACCGGCATCGGCGCGGTGGGCGCCGTCACCCTCGGCGTCGTGCTCGACGACGACCCGGTCAACGCCGGCCGGATCGCCGCGCTCGGCCTGATCGTCACGGGCGTCGTGCTGGCCAGGCTCGCCTGAACGGTTTTCCCCAGCGGCGGCTTCGGGGCGTGCGGACCTCCCGGAGGCTCATACAGTGGGCGGGTGACCGCCCCTGATACCGGCTCCGCGGTGAGCGAAGCGTCGCGGGTGCTCGCCCGCGTCTTCGGCTACGACTCCTTCCGCCCCGGCCAGCAGGAGATCATCGAGCACGTCATCGCCGGCGGGGACGCGCTGGTGCTGATGCCCACCGGCGGCGGCAAATCGCTGTGCTACCAGATCCCGGCGCTGGTCCGCGACGGCGTGGGCGTGGTCGTCTCCCCGTTGATCGCGCTCATGCAGGACCAGGTGGAGGCGCTGCGCGCGGCGGGGGTGCGGGCCGGGTTCCTCAACTCCGCCCAGGACCCGGGCGAGCGCCGCGTCGTGGAGGCCCAGTTCACGGCCGGCGAGCTGGACCTGCTGTATCTGGCCCCGGAGCGGCTCCGGCTGGAGCAGACCCGGCGGCTGCTGGACAAGGGGCGGATCTCGCTGTTCGCCATCGACGAGGCGCACTGCGTCGCCCAGTGGGGCCACGACTTCCGGCCCGATTACCTGGAGCTGTCCGACCTGCACGAACGCTGGCCGGACGTGCCGCGCATCGCGCTCACCGCGACCGCCACCCCCGCCACCTGCGCCGAGATCGCGCAGCGGCTGCACCTGGAGGACGCCCGCCGCTTCGTCGCCGGGTTCGACCGCCCCAACATCCAGTACCGGATCGTCCCCAAGGACAACCCCAAACGGCAGCTGCTGCAGTTCCTGCGCACCGAGCATCCGGGGGAGGCGGGCATCGTCTACCGGCTGACCCGGGCGGCGGTGGAGGAGACCGCCGCCTGGCTGGTGGACAACGGCATCGAGGCGCTGCCCTACCACGCCGGGCTCGACGCCCGCGCCCGCGCCGCCCACCAGGCCCGGTTCCTGCGCGAGGACGGGCTGGTGATGGTGGCGACGATCGCGTTCGGGATGGGCATCGACAAGCCCGACGTGCGGTTCGTCGCCCATCTGGATCTGCCCAAGTCGGTGGAGGGCTACTACCAGGAGACCGGCCGGGCCGGGCGGGACGGGCTGCCGTCCACCGCCTGGATGGCCTACGGTCTGGCCGACGTCGTCCAGCAGCGGAGGCTGATCGACACCTCCGAGGGCGACGAGGCGCACCGCCGCCGGCTGAGCATCCACCTGGACGCGATGCTGGCGCTGTGCGAGACGGTCGAGTGCCGCCGGGTGCAGCTGCTGAACTACTTCGGCGAGCAGGCCGCCCCCTGCGGCAACTGCGACACCTGCCTGTCGCCCCCGCAGGCGGTGGACGGCACCGTCGCCGCGCAGAAGGTGCTCTCGGTCGTCCACAGGCTGTGGAGAGAGCGCGGCCAGCGGTTCGGCGCCGGTCACATCGTCGACATCCTGCTGGGCAGGACCACCCCCAAGGTCGCCCAATACCGGCACGACTCGCTCAAGTCGTTCGGGGTGGGGACCGAGCTCAAGGCGGGCGAGTGGCGCGGCGTCATCCGCCAGCTCCTCGCCCAGGGCCTGCTGTCGGTGGAGTCCGACTACGGCACCCTCGGCCTCACCCCCGCCAGCGCCGAGGTGCTGTTCCAAGGCCGCACGGTCCGGCTGCGCCGCGACCCCGAACGCGTCAAGACCGCCAAGGCCACGGCGGCCAAGGAACGCCGCGCCCCCGCCGAGCTCCCCGACCACGCCCGGCCGGTCTTCGAACGCCTCCGCGCCTGGCGCGCCGCCACCGCCAGGGAGCAGGGCGTGCCCGCCTATGTGGTCTTCCACGACGCCACGCTGCGCGACATCGCCCTGCGCCTCCCCGCCACCCTCCAGGAGCTCGGCGCCGTCTCCGGGGTGGGGGAGAGCAAGCTCGCCAGATACGGCCGGCAGGTCCTGGAGGTCCTCGCCGCCGGCGAAGGACCCGCCCCGGAGGCCGCTTCGAACACGCCGACGTGATCGTGCGGCGGGCCGCAGGGGGATGCGGGCGGCGCCCACCGGGCCGTGGAAGGAACGGGTCCTGAGCATGATCCCGGCCTGGTGGGCGCCGCGGCTCGTGGGCCCGACGCGTGCGGTCAGGCGCTCTCGGCGGCGGCGAAGCGGGTCGCGACGTCGGCCCAGTCGACCAGGTCCCACAGCTTGGCGACGTAGTCGGGGCGGACGTTGCGGTACTGCAGGTAGTAGGCGTGCTCCCAGGCGTCGAAGACCAGCAGCGGAACCGAGCCGACGCCGACGTTGCCGTGGTGGTCGTAGACCTGCTGCACGATCAGCTTCCGGCCGACCGGCTCCCAGGCCAGCACGCCCCAGCCGGAGCCCTGCACGGTGGTGGTGGCGGTGGTGAGCTGCCTCTTGAACGCTTCGAAGGAGCCGAAGTGCTCGTCGATGGCGGCGGCCAGCTCCCCGTCGGGACGGTCTCCGCCGTCGGGGGAGAGGTTCTTCCAGAAGATCGAGTGCAGGATGTGGCCGGAGAGGTTGAACGCCAGCGTCTTCTCCAGCCCGACCAGGCCCTCGTACTGCTCCTTGGCGCGGGCCTCCTCCAGCTTCTCCAGGGTCTCGTTGGCGCCCTTGACGTAGGCGGCGTGGTGCTTGGAGTGGTGCAGCTCCAGGATCTCCCCGGTGATCGCGGGCTCCAGGGCGGCGTAGTCGTAGGGCAGGTCCGGCAGTGAGTACGTCGTCATGCGGTCACTATTGCAAATAACTCGCAACTGCATCAACAATACGATTGCATGCTGGACGCTCCCGGTGGAGGCGCAGAGGTGCGGATCGAGGTGGACCGGCTGGACGGACGGCGCGTCATGGCGATCGCCGACCGGATCACCGCCCTGTACCGCTCGTGCTATCGCCGCCCGCCGTGGTCGGAGACCCCGGAGCAGATGGCCTCCTACGACGGCAAACTGGCCGAGGCCGCCGCCCGCCCCGGCTTCACCGCCCTGACCGCCGCCGCCGGGAACGGCCGGCGACGACTGCTGGGCGTCTGCTACGGCTGGCCCACGCCCGCTCTCTCCGAAGGCGACCGCGTCCATGACGCCGTGACCCGGGCGTTCGGAGCCGCCCGGGCCGCCGAGCTCATCGGCGGGGCCTTCGCCGTCGCCGAACTGTTCGTCCACCCCGACGCCCAGGGGCAGGGCATCGGCCGGCGGCTGGTGCAGGCCGTCGTGCGCGACCGCCCGGCCGCCTGGCTGATCACCTATGCCCGATCACCCGCCGCGCGCCTGTACCGCTCCCTGGGCTGGCGCGACCAGGGCCCGCTGCCGGCGGACCTGTATCCCCGGCTGCGCCTGTCGTTGTTCACCCTGCGCGCGCCCGCGGAGGCGTCCTCGACGCCCCCCTGAGGCGCCCCTCGGTGCAGGGGCGCCCGGTCGCCGGCCGCGGACCGGAGCGCCCCGGGCGCGAGGAGGCCGTCAGCGGTCGGGGCGGTTCTGGCTCTGCGCGGTGTGCCGGCCGGCCGGTGCGGGCTGGCGCCGCGGAGGCAGCAACAGGCCGAGCAGGACCATGCCGACGCCGAGCCCCAGATGCAGCCAGTTGTCGGCGTGGTTGACCGGGATGAAGTTGGCGCCGCTGCCGTGGTCGATGAACAGCCCGTACAGCCACAGCAGCAGATAGATCAGACCGCCGCCGACCAGGAAGCCGCGGGCGGTCGGGACGCTGCGCGCCAACGCCAGGCCGAGGACGCCGAACAGGCCGTGCACCAGGTTGTGCAGGATGGAGACCTGGAACAGCCCGAACAGACGGGCGTCGGACTCGTGCCCGGCGAACTCCAGCTGGTCGTAATTGGTGGTGATGCCGGGGATGAACCCCAAGATCGCCACCAGCAGGAACACCGCGCCGACGATCGCGGACGCGAGCTGGACGGGGGTCATCGCCCTGCGGCCGGTACGGGTGCGCCCGCCTTGCGTGATGTGGGACATGACACCTCCTTGTCCTGCATCGAGCAGGTGAGGGCGCTCTACCCGGCAGCAGACGACCTATCCACGACTCCTCCCACGCCCGCGTCCCACGTCCGCGGCGCCCGTTCCCGGGGCGTCGACGGTCCGGCCGGTGTCACCGGGGCGGGTTGGGGCCGGCCGCATGGGACCGCCGCGACGGGCCGCCTCTGGTTCGACGAGCGGTGCGAAGGCGACCCGGCCGAGGCGTGATCGACGGACCGGCGGCACTCCATTCGATAGCATGTTCTAATCCGACACCCTCCCCCACCGCAGGCTCATCGGCATCGTGGACCATCGCGCGCACCCTCCGGAGACGGAGTGACGACCCGGCTGATCGGGCGGGAGCACGCCGCCGCGCTGCTGCGCGCCGAGATCGACCGCGCCGTCGGCGGTCACGGCGGGCTGGTGCTGGTCACCGGGGAGGCCGGGATCGGCAAGACCGCCCTGGTCGGGGACGCGGCGGCCGAGGCCCGGCGGCGCGGCGCGCTGGTGCTGGGCGGGTCGTGCTGGGGGGCCGACGGCGCCCCCGGCTACTGGCCCTGGGTGCAGGTGCTGCGCGGACTGCGCCGGGCGAGCACCGAGGCGGAGTGGGCCGAGGTGCGGCGGGCGTCCGGCGGGGCGACGGCGGTGCTGCTGGGCGAGACGGCCGCCGTGGACGAGACCGCCGTGGACGAGACCGAGTTCGCGCTGTACGACGGGGTGACCTCAGCGCTGGTGACGGCCTCGCAACGACGCCCGGTGACGGTGGTGCTGGACGACCTGCACTGGGCGGACGCCGCATCGGTGCGGCTGCTGGAGTTCGCCGCCCGGCACACCTGGCTCGAACGGCTGCTGCTGGTGGGCACCTACCGGGACGCCGAGGTGGAGCCGACCGACCATCCGCTGCGTCCGCTGCTGACGGCGCTGGCCTCCCGCGCCACCATGATCACGCTGACCGGGTTGGACCGGGACGCGGTGGGCGAGCTGATGACCCGGACCGTCGGCCGCAGGCCGGACGATGCCGTGGTGACCCAGGTGCATCGGCGCACCGGCGGCAACCCGTTCTTCGTGGAGCAGTCGGCGCGGCTGTGGGGCGGCGGCAGCCCGGTGGAGGCCATCGCCCCGGGCGTGCGGGACGCGGTGCAACGCCGGCTGTCGCTGCTGCCCGAGCCCGTGGTCCGGCTGCTGGCCGTGGCGGCGGTGCTGGGGCGGGAGTTCCACCGCCAGGTGCTCGCGGCCGTCGCCGGGGAGCCCGCCGACCGGGTGGACCGGCTGGTGGGGCGCGCGGTGGCGGCCCGGCTGGCGGTGGCGCGCGGCGACGGCAGGTTCGCGTTCGCCCACGATCTGGTCCGCGAGACCCTCTACGACTCCCTCGACGACCCTCCGCGCCGGCACGCCGCCGTGGTCGAGGCGGTGGCGCGTTCCCCCGAGCTGGCCGACCGGCTGCTGCCCGCCGAGCGGGCCCGGCACGCCTATCTGGCCCGGGAGGTGCTCGACCCGGCCACGGTGGTGGACCTGCTGGAGGGCGCGGCCCGGGACGCCGGAGCCCGGATGGCGCTCGAGGAGGCCGCCGGGCACCGTCGCCGCGCACTGGAGGCGGCGGCCGCGCTGGGACCGCGACGCCAGGCGCTCATCGCCGAAGGGCTCGGCCGGGACCTGTACCGCCTCGACCGCCGGGACGAGGCGTGGGAGACGCTGAGGCACGCCGCCGACCGCGCCCGCGCCGCCGCCGACCCGCTGCTGTCGGCCCGGGTGGCGATCACCCTGTACCACTACGCGGACGCCGAGGAGCACGCCGAGATCAGAGACGGCGCGCTGGCCGACGCGTACCGTGCGCTGATCGGCGAGGACGCCGGGCCGGCGCCGCCGGCCCGGCTGGCCGAGGAGATCGCCGTGCACGGGAGCGTGCTGGCCAGACGGGAGAAGGACGATGAGGCGCTGACCTTCTTCCTGTGGTCGATGCATGACCTGATCTGGGGTCCCGGCACCGCCGCCGAGCGCATGCGGCTGATCGGCGAGATCGAGCGGGTCGCCCGGCGCGGACAGAGCCGACCGGGGGCGAGCGGCCATGACTCGGCCTGGTTCGCGGTGGCGCTGCGTTGGACGGCGCTGCTGGAGCTGGGCGACCCGGGCTACCTCGGCGCCCACGAGACCTCCCTCGCCCTGGCCGAGCAGGGCGGGCTTCCGTACGAGAAGGCCGCCGCGCTGGCCGACCGCGGCATCATCGCCGCGTTCCACGGCCGCTTCGCCGAGGCCGCCGACCTGTTGACGGAGGCGGCGCGCTTCGGCGGCGAGGGGAACACCCACATGCACGATGTGCTGTTCCACCTGCACTGGGCCCTGCTCGCGCTGCAGGGTCGCCTGGAGGAGGACCCTCTCGGCAAGCCCCCGCCGCCGAACAGCGTCCATGCCCGGCTGATCGAGAGCCTCACCGCCCTGTACCGCGACGATGCGGGCACCGCGCTGCGCCATCAAAACCTCCCGAGGGGACTGTCGCCTTCAGGCGACGGGTGAATCGGGGTCCCGCCAGGGACTGGCCCGCGCCAGCGGGGCAGGACCAAGCACGAAGTGCGTACCAGCTCAGCCTTTCCACAGGCGTTAGATGCACAACGCTGGTATAATGATCGTGTGACTCGTCGGGTGCGGACCTCTGCCGGTGCGGCGTATGACCTCGGGTACCACGTGGTGTGGTGCCCGAAGTACCGCCGCCCGGTCCTCGACGGCCGGGTCAAGGACCGCCTTGAGGAGCTGATCCGCGCCAAGGCCGACGAGCACGGCTGGGAGATCGTGGCGCTTGAGGTGATGCCCGACCACGTGCACCTGTTCGTCAAGGCACACCCGAAGCACTCGCCGTCGTACGTGGCCAACCAGTTCAAGGGCTTCACCTCCCACCACCTGCGCACCGAGTTCCCGCACCTGCGTTCCCGGCTGCCCACGCTGTGGTCACGCTCCTACTTCGTCGCCACGGTCGGCTCGGTGTCGGCCGAGACGGTGCAGCGCTACATCGAGACGCAGTACGAGCGGCCGTCCAAGGGCGGTGGCCGTGCGTAGGTCGTACAAGTTCCTGCTCCGCCCCACCAGCAAGCAAGCGGCGGCGCTGACGGCGTGCCTGGAAGACCACCGGCAGTTGTACAACGCCGCGCTGGAGCACCGCCGCACCGCCTACCGCAAGGCCGGGGTAACGATCCGCTACGGTGACCAGTCCGCCGAGCTGAAGCACATCCGCGCCGACGACCCCGACGGGCAAGGCCGCTGGTCGTTCTCCTCCCAGCAGGCCACCCTGCGCCGCCTCGACAAGGCGTTCGCCGCGTTCTTCGCCCGCGTCAAGGCCGGGCGCACGCCGGGCTTCCCCCGGTTCAAAGGCCGGGGCTGGTTCGACACCGTCACCTGGCCCAAGGACGGCGACGGCTGCCGGTGGGACTCCCAGCCCGAGCACCCCACGGCCACGTTCGTGCGGCTTCAGGGCATCGGGCACGTCCGCGTCCACCAGCACCGCCCCGTGAAAGGCCGGGTCAAGACGATCAGCGTCAAACGCGAGGGCCGCCGCTGGTACGTGATCCTGGCGTGCGACGACGTGCCCGCCAAGCCGCTGCCCGCCGCCGGCGCGGTCGCCGGGATCGACCTGGGCGTCGCCTCGTTTGTCACCACGAGCGACGGCGCACACGTGGCCAACCCGCGCCACTTGACCGCGACCGCCGACCGGCTGGCCGCCGCACAGCGCGACCTCGCCCGCAAGAAGCGCGGCTCGGCGCGGCGGCGCAAGGCGGCCGCCCGTGTCGCCGCGCTGCACGCCAAGGTCCGCCGCCAGCGCTGCGACCACGCCCACAAGACCGCCAACGCGCTGGTCGCCGCCTACGACGTGATCGTGCACGAAGACCTGCGGATCACGCACATGACCCGCTCGGCGCGCGGCACGATCGACAACCCCGGCCGGAACGTCGCCGCGAAGTCCGGCCTCAACCGATCGATTCTCGACGCGGGTTGGGGGGTGTTCCTGCGTGTGCTCGCGCACAAGGCTGAAAGCGCCGGTCGCGAGCTGATCGCAGTCGAGCCCCGCAACACCTCCCGCACCTGCTCGCGCTGCGGGCACTGCGCTGCGGAGAACCGCCTCACCCAGGCCGCGTTCCAGTGCACGGCATGCGGGCATTCCGCACACGCCGACGTGAACGCGGCGGTAAACATCTTGAGGGCAGGGCTTGCCCTTCGCGAGGCTGCGGAAGCGGCTTAGCGAGAAGCCGCTCCCTTCAGGGAGCGGAGGAGTCACATCGTGGCGCGCGCCCGGCGGGTCCGCCGCTCCCGGGCCGGCCGGGCGGGGGAGGCCGGCGGGGAGTTCCGGTTCGACGGGCGGGTCTGGTCGTTGACGTTCGCCGGGCGGACCGTGCACATGCCCGACGCCAAGGGGCTGCGCGACCTGCATCGGCTGCTGTCCAGCCCCGGCGTCGACGTCCCGGCGGTGCGGCTGGCCAACCCCGAGGGCGGCGTCGAGGCCGTCGCCGCCCGCAGCCTGGGCGGCGACGAGGTCCTCGACGAGGAGGCCAGGGTCCGCTACAAGCGCCGGCTGGCCGAGCTGGAGGAGGAGATCGACCGCGCCGTCGCCGTCGGCGACGATGCGCGCGCCGCCGCCCACGACCGGGAACGGGCGTCGCTGCTCGCCGAGCTGCGCGCCGCCGCCGGGCTGGCCGGCCGCACCCGCCGACTGGGCGACGAGGCCGAACGCGCCCGCAAGACCGTCACCGCTCGCATCCGCGACGCCCTGCGCCGCCTCGAGCGGCATCACCCCGAACTGGCCGCCCACCTCCGCCGGTCCGTCTCCACCGGCACCGCCTGCGCCTACCGCCCCGACGAACGGGTCGACTGGCGCCTGTGAAAGACCCCGGCGCGGCGGGGACATCGGCCTGAGGCGGCTTGACTTTGAGCGCGCTCTAAGCGGAAGGCTGGACGCATGGAGGACGAGGGGCTGACCATCGCCGAGGTCGCCGCGCGGACCGGTCTGACCGCGCACACGCTGCGCTACTACGAGCGGGTCGGACTGCTGAAATCCCCGGCCCGGTCGATCAACGGGCACCGCCGGTACGGGACCCGCGATCTGGAGCGCATCCACCTGATCACGCGGCTGCGCGCCACCGGAATGGCGATCGCCGACATGCGGCGCTACTTCCGGCTGGTGGACATCGGCCCCCACACCGTGTCCGAACGCAAGAAGCTGCTGCTGGAGCATCGGGCGCGGGTGGTGGAACAGATCAGGCAGCTGGACGCGGACCTCGCCCTCATCGACTGGAAGATCTCCCTGTACGAGCGATGTGAGGAACAGATGACGGCGAACACGCGCACGCTGGGCCAGGGGCTGGTCAGCTCGGCGCTGGGCCTGGGATGCATGGGCATGAGCGACTTCTACGGCCCCACCGACGAGAGCGAGGCGATCGCGACCATCCACCGGGCCCTGGACCTGGGCATCACCCACCTGGACACCTCCGACATGTACGGGCCGTTCACCAACGAGCAGCTGGTGGGCAAGGCCATCAAGGGGCGGCGGGAGGAGGTGCTGCTGGCCACCAAGTTCGGCATCGAACGGCGGCCGGACGGAACCTCGGTCGGCGTCAACGGCCGCCCCGAGTACGTCCGCAAGTGCTGCGACGCCTCGCTGCAGCGGCTGGGCGTGGACTACATCGACCTGTACTACCAGCACCGGGTGGACACGTCGGTGCCCGTCGAGGAGACCTGGGGCGCGATGGCCGAGCTGGTGCAGGCGGGCAAGGTGCGGCATCTGGGGATCTCCGAGGCGGCCCCGGAGACGGTGCGGCGGGCGCACGCGGTGCACCCCATCACCGCCGGCCAGTACGAGTACTCGCTGTTCAGCCGGGACCTGGACGAGGACATCCTGCCGACGCTGCGGGAGCTGGGCATCGGCCTGGTGGCCTACAGTCCGCTGGGGCGGGGCATGCTGACCGGCGCCATCACCAGCCGGGAGCAGTTCGCCGAAGGCGACGTCCGCACCATCAACCCGCGGTTCAAGGAGGGCAACTTCGACCGCAACCTGGCGCTGGCCCGGCGGGTCCGACAGCTGGCCGAGGCCAAGGGGGTGACGGCGGCCCAGCTGGCGCTGGCATGGGTGCTGGCGCAGGGCGATGACATCGTGCCGATCCCCGGCACCAAGCGGCGCAGCCGGCTGGAGGAGAACGCCGCCGCCCGCGAGGTCGAGCTGACCCCCGAGGACCTGGCCGCCCTGGAGGCGGCCGTGCCGGCCGACGCGGTGGCCGGCGACCGCTACCCCGACATGAGCACCGTCCGCAACTGACCCGCGGAACCCGCGGGGATCCGTGGAACTCGCGGAGACCCGCGGGCGCCGCGGAGACCCGCGGGCATCCCATGGCCGTCGCCGGCGTCTCCGGCGGTCCGGGCAGGGGCGTCGCCGGAGGCGGGACCCGCGGGCGGGGCGGGAACGGAAGAGAAGACGAGGGACGCGCCCGGCCCCGCAGGAGCGGAGCCGGGCGCGTCCCCGCGCGCCGGGCCGCCGAATCCACCCGCGCCGCTCCGCGGCCCTCAGGCCGCCGAGCGCGTCACTTCCGGTTGTACAGGCGCATGGTGAGCGTGCCGAAGACCGCGATGAGCACGCCGCCGCAGACCGCGGTCCACAGCAGCTCGTCGACGACCGCATCGCCGGACATCAGCCCGCGGACCGCCGCCACCAGATGCGCGATCAGGTTGAGGTCCACGAAGACCTGGAGCCAGCCGGGCATCGTCTTCGGGTCGACCAGGATGTTGGACAGGAAGGTCGCCGGGAACAGCACCAGCATGCTGATGCCCATCACCGACCTCTCGGTGCGCACCAGCAGCCCCAGCATCGTCCACAGCCACGACAGCGCGAACGAGAACGCCACCAGCAGCGCGATCCCGGCCAGCACCCCGAGCGCGCCGCCGTCCGGCCGGAAGCCCAGGATCAGCCCGACCGCCAGGATCACCAGGGCGCCCGCCGTGTAGCGGAACATGTCGCCGAGGATGTAGCCGACCATCGGGGCGGGCCGCCAGATCGGCAGGGTGCGGAACCGGTCGAACACCCCCTTGGAGATGTCGATGTTCACCGACATCCCGGTGTACATCGAGGTCATCACGACGCTCATCACCATGATCCCCGGCAGCAGGAACTGCAGGTACTCCCGGGTGGACCCGGCCAGCGCCCCGCCGAACAGGTAGGTGAACATCAGCGTGATCATGATGGGGAACGCCGTGATGTCGAACAGCTGAGAGGGCACGTGCTTGATCTTCAGCATGGCCCGCCAGCCGAAGGCGAGCGACGCCGACAGCGCGCCGGGCCGTGGCGGCCGGACCTCCCGGGACAGCACCGCGGAGATCGTCTCCGCGGTCGGGTCGCGGTCGGGCGCGGTGGTCGTCGCGGTCACTCGGCCACCTCCTGCTCGTTCTCGTCGCGCTCCTCGGCCGGGTGGCCGGTGAGGGCCAGGAACACCTCGTCCAGGCTGGGCTGGCCGAGGGAGAAGTCGTCCACGGTGATGCCGGCCTCATCGAGCTCGGCCAGCGCCCGCGAGGCCTGCGCGGAGGCCCGGTCCCGGCTGTCGCCGTCCATGATCCGGGCGGTCAGCGCCACCGGGTCGGCGTCCAGCTGCACCTCGGTGCCCAGCACCCGGGCCAGCACCTGCCGCGCCTGCTCGCGCTGCCACCGGTCGCGCAGCCGGACGTGCACCGAGCCCGCGCCGACCGAGGACTTCAGCTCGCCCGGGGTGCCCTCGGCGATCACCTTGCCGCGGTCGATCACCGCGATCCGCTCGGCCAGCCGGTCGGCCTCCTCCAGGTACTGGGTGGTCAGCAGGACGGTCGTGCCGTGCGCCACCACCGCCCGGACGATGTCCCACACCTGGTTGCGGCTGCGCGGGTCCAGCCCCGTCGTGGGCTCGTCCAAGAACAGCAGGTCGGGGGTGTTGAGGATGCTGGCGGCGATGTCCAGCCGCCGCCGCATCCCGCCGGAGTAGTTCTTCACCTGCCGGTCCGCGGCCTCGGTCAGCCCGAACGCCTCCAGCAGCGTGACGGCCCGTTCCCGGGCGGCCGGTTTGCGATACCCCAGCAGCCGGCTCAACAGCACCAGGTTCTCCATGCCGGTCAGGTCCTCGTCCACCGAGGCGTACTGGCCGGTCAGGCTGACCCGCGACCGCACCGCATCGGCCTCGCGCACCACGTCGTGCCCGAACACCCGCGCCTGCCCGCCGTCCGGCCGCAGCAGCGTGGCCAGCATCCGGACCGTGGTGGTCTTGCCCGCCCCGTTCGGCCCGAGCACCCCGTACACCGTCCCGGCCGGCACGGTCAGGTCGATGCCGTCCACCGCCCGCGTTCCGCCGAACGACTTCACCAGTCCCGATGTCTCGATCGCCAGGGAATCCCCCGCCTCGCTCATGCTCCGGGTTCCCTCCGCGGTCATCGCCGCGCTCACCATTGCGCCTCCTCCCTTGAGGGGCAACCGTTTTTCCACAGGCCTTTCATCCCGAAGGCGCGAGATCGCGACGGCCCGCCGCCAGATCCGATCTAGCGGCGGGCGGCGAGAACGCGACGGGCGCCGCGAGCGGCAGAAGATCAGCGCGGCGCCCCGGATTCGACCGGCCCCAGGCGGGACACCGGACGCCCACCGGAATCGCCCGCGACCCTGACGCCTGTCTTGTGAAGGCCTTGCGGGTTCGCCGCGGAACGGAACGTGCCGATCGTTCGCTGTCTGTCGCGGTTTTATCAGACCCTTCCGTCAAGGGGAGTGAGGGCGTTGTCCGGGGTGTCCAGCCAGATCGTCTGGCCTTCTGGGGTGACGGTGATGCCGAAACGATCACGGCCGGGCAGTCCCCACCCCAGCCAGCGGAAGAAAACGCCCTCCACCTCATCCCACAGGTCGCGGGGACCGTACTGCAGGACGGTCGTGCCGCCGTCGGGATCACGGATGATCCGCGCTCCGCAGTCGGCCGTCCACAGCCATGCCTTGAAGGCGCCTTCGGCCGTCGTGACCCGGGTCGCCCCCAGCTCCGGGAACAACCCCGCGACGACGACGTCCAACCCGGTGGAGGCATGGAAGATCCGGCGGGGGTCGACCTGTGCGGTGCTCTCCCGGATCTCGCCCTGCGGACCGTCCTCGTCATGCGGCCGCTGCGAGCGCAGCCTCATGTAGGCGCATCCGCCGTGGAAACGGCCGATCGCGGTGCCGTCGCGTCCCACCGTCAATCGCGTCTGATGACCGCCTTCGAACCAGGGCATCCACGGGAAGGCGATGACGCCTCCCGGTCGGGTCTGCCGTACCCAGGCGTACGGGACGGTCACCACGCCGCAGGTGACGTGGACGCAGTCGAAGGGAGCACCGTCCGGATGCCCCTCAGCGCCATCGCCCACCAGCACCCGGACGTCGCATCCGACGGCTTTCAGGTTCGCCATCGCCTGCTCGGCGACCTGGGCGTCCACCTCGATCGTGGTGACCTGCACCCTGGGACGGGAGGCCAGCAGCGCGGCGGTCCATCCCGTCCCGGTGCCGATCTCCAGAATGCGGTCGCCCTCGAACGGGTTCAGCAGCTCCAGGAACGCGGTGACGATGCCGGGCGCCGACAGCGACGAGGACGCGCTGCCCTGACCCGTGCCCGGGTCGGTGGCCCCGTCATCGGCCTGGGTGACGATCGGCTGATCGGCGTAGGCGGCGTCCCACCAGCCGTCCGGATCGGTGGCGATGTCGATGCGACGGCCGGACCCGTCCGGACCCTGCGCCCATGCGACCGGCGGGACGAACAGATGCCGCGGCACCGCGTGCAGGGCCTGCCGCCACGCCGGGTCGCTGAGCTGGCCGGTGGCCTCGAGCAGGTCGGCCAGCCGTTCGATCCGTTCGGTGAAGTCGGTCATTTCTCCCGCTTCCCGCCGCCCTGAGGCTGGGCGTCCCCCCGTTCCCTGGTCGGAGGCTTCGGCTCGAAGGGCTTGTCCTTCTTCGGCCCGCCTTCATGCTTGCCCATGGTGTGCGCTCCCTTCGATGTACTCGGCCGGGGTCCGGCGGCCGACCACGGCCCACACGACTTTGCCGGTGCTGTTCGGGCTGATGGCGATCTCGTGATGGCCCCACTCGAGGGACAGGGCGTCCACCATGAACAGGCCCCGTCCCCGTTCGTGTTCGAAATCGGGTTCCAGCAGACGGGGGGTGCCGGGCGCGTCGTCCCAGACGGCGACCTCAACGGCGTCCGGCCCACCGCACGGCTCGATCGCCACGGTGATCCTGGTCGATCCGGCCTGGACGGCATTGGTGAGAAGTTCGGTCAGCACGACCTCGGCGTCGTTCACCAGATCGGCCATGTCCCACCGCCGCAGATGTTCTGCGGCCCACCGGCGCACCCGTCGGAGCGACCGCTCCTCGACCGGCACGTCCCACCGGACGGCCCCCACTTCGGCGGCGGGAATGCGCTGTGCGATCACGCCGTCCCCAGCGAGAACAGGCCCCCGGCCCACCGCCGCATGCCGTGTCCGTTCCGGACCGCCGCCTGCCGGGGACTGGACAGTGTGGAACGAGGACTCTCCTGCTGGCTGGTGCGAGCGGTCGCATGTCGGGAGTTCAGAGGACCGCTCCTTGGGCCAGGACGCTGGGGAGGGGACGCGGCGATGCGGGACACCGCGGTCTGTGAGGGCGTTCGCTGCGCAGCCGCGTCGACCCTCGCCGGGTCCAGCACGGCTTGTCGAGGACGCGGCGGTACCGGCCGGGAGGTCGTCTGCGGGCACCAGGCGGCGAGCTTGCGGATGAGCCCGTCCACCGAGGCGCTCTCGAGCAGCTCGACGGCATGCGCCCCGCCCGGCATGGCCCACCAGCGCCCCGTCCGGTTGCCGTACCAGATCGTCACCCCCGGGAACCGGGCCTGCAGCGCTCGAAGCGGTTCTCGCACTGCCTCCGGGATCTGTGCGGAGTTCGATAGGTTCGCCATCAGCCACGCTCCGGTCGTGGTCAGGCCCCGGGGCACGGTGCGTCACCACCGTCCGGGGCCGCTTCGATTCGCAAAGGTCACTCGCCGGGTCCAACGCAACGGAGCTTGTTGTCACCGATCCGGCACTTTCAGTGAATCAATGCCGTGCGGTGCACCTCCAGGGGCATGATGGGGAGCACGTAGGAGCACATCGGAGCAGACCGCCCGGAGGTGCGCCATGACTCGGGCTCGTCACCGGACGCTGGGGGATCGGTTGCGGGCCGAGCGGGAGCGTCGCCGGTGGACCAAGCCGGAGATGGCCCGCCGTCTGCGCGAGGCCATTCCCGACCGGCAGCGGCCTGACTTCGACACGGTGCTCTCCTATGTCAAGCGGTGGGAAGCGGGCAGGGTCAACGTCAGCGAGCGCTACCGCTTCGCCTATGCCGCCGCTTTCGACATGGATGTGGACGAGCTGTTCGGCCCCCAACAGGACATTCGAACGGCTGCCTCCGGTGTTCCAGCGGTGCCGCAGGATCTGCTCGATGCGGCCGGCCTGTCCGACAGGGCCAGACGGCCGGTCGACGCTCGCTACGTCGAGGCGATCAGGCAGACCAACCAGGCGTTGATCCAGCTCGACACGCTGCATGGAGGCGGCAGCCTTCTCCAGCACGCCGTTCGTGTCTTTCGGGAGGTGCACCACAAGGTCGGTGCCGGGACCTGTGACCCCAAGGTGGAGCGCGATCTGGTTGCGGTCGCCGGGGAGACCGGTGAGATCGCAGCGTGGATCGCCTACGACGCCGACCGGCAGACGACCTCACGGCAGCTCATCAATGAAGCGCTCCTGCTGTCCCGCCAGGCCGGTGACCGTGCCATGGAGCTGTTCGAGCTAGGTCACCTGAGCATGCTGTCGCTGCGCGCACATCGGCCCGCCGAGGCGCTGAGGATCGCTGACGAGCTCGCCGATGACGGTCGCCTGGCCCCTCGCGTGGCGGCACTCTTCGAGATCCGGCGCGGCCGGGCGCTTGCGCAGATGGGCGAGGAGCACCGCGCGATGGCCGCACTCGACAAGGCCCAAGTCATGGTCTCGGCCGGGATCAGTGCTCGCGATCCACACTGGACCTGGTGGATCGACGACATGGAGATCGACCGGCAGCGAAGCGCGGCTCTGGCCCAACTGGGCCGGTGGCGGCAGGTGGTGCCTCTCCGAGAGGAGGTCGTCGCACGGGTACGCGAAGGACCCGCCTATGCCAGGTTCGACCTGGCTGAGCTGCTGGATGCACTGGTCCACGTGCGTGACTGGTCACGGGCGGAGGAAATCCTCGGCGAGGCCGTCGACCTTGCGGCCACCCTCGGCCCCTGCCGTACCACCGCCCTGCTGCGAGAGACCGTCACGAGGATCGACCGGTCTTCCGGCGCATCGTCCACCGTCATCGACGCCGCCGACCGTATCCGGTATCTCGTCGACAACGCATCCCAGCACCGACTCTTGTGATTGCGCGGAGGAGACGAGGCGACTGAGGTCGCCGGCGACCGCACCGCCCGGCGGGCTCGTGCGGTCGCCGCCCGTCTGGCGCCCTACCGCGACGTGCCCGCCGTCCGGGATTTCCTCCAGAAGATCAGCGTCTGCGGACCAGCAGAGGCTGAGTGACCTCGCCCAGATATCCGGCGGCGTCGCACAGGGTGGCGCGCGCCACGCCCAGACCGTCGTCGGAGAGGGTGGTGCGGGCGTCCATGTGGACCCAGGCGTCTTCGGGGGCGCGGGCGAGGGTGGCGGTCATGGTCGGGGGGATGGACAGCCACTCGGTCAGCGGCAGGACGAGGGACAGGCCGTTGGCGGAGTCGGCGAGGATGAGGGCCGCGTCCTGCCCGGTGAGCTTCTCCCCGGCGATGAGGGGCACGCGGGGGCGGGCCCACACGGAGGCGTGCCCGGGCGAGTGGTGGGTGTGGCGCCACTCGACGGCCTCGCCGTAGCCCCAGCCGGTGGCCTGGGGGAGGTCGGGCGCGGCGGGGGGCAGCGGCGGCGGGGCGACCTGCTCCCCGGTGGCCGGCGGGGCGGAGCCGGTGGCGATGTGCCAGGTGCGGGCGATCACTACGGGACGGTCGTCGACGATCATCCGCGCCTCGGTGAGGCGGATCGCACGGCCGGGACGGAGGGGGGAGACCTCGATCCGCGCCTCGCGGCGGGGGATGAGGCCGAGGAAGTCCGCGGAGATCCGGCCCAGCCGCATCCCGGGCTCGACGGTCCGGTCGATCACGTGGGCCAGCAGGGCCGTGGGCGGGCCGCCGTGCTGGGTGTCGGGGTCCCAGGGGCTCTGGGTGGCGAGGGTCGGCTCGTACCGGTCGTCGCCGAGGGGCAGGTAGAAGGCTTCCGGCGATTCGCTCATCGCTCCATCTTTCGCAGATGCCGTCCGTTCGGTCCGAACGTACTCCAACCCGGCGCGTCGACATCGTTCGGGGTGCCGGTCAAGGAACATGCGGAAATGCCGGCCGCGTGAAAAATATGTCGCCTCTTCGCGGTGCATTCCCTTACCGTCACGGTGACCGCAATGGAATGATCGTGGCCGAGCCGCCGTGAAGACGGCCCCCGGTCACTTCCGGCGGGTCGTCCCCGATCGCGAACGAAGAAGGGAAGTGGAAGATGGTCACCACCGCGCTGGGCCTGACCACCGTTCGCAACATCGGGATCATGGCGCACATCGACGCCGGAAAGACCACGGTGACCGAGCGGATCCTGTACTACACCGGAATCTCGCACCGGATGGGCGAAGTGCACGACGGCGCCGCCACGATGGACTACCTGCCGCAGGAGAGAAAACGCGGCATCACCATCACGTCCGCCGCGACGAGTTGCCATTGGTCCGTTTCTGGAACCGATCACGTCATCACCATCATCGACACCCCCGGGCACGTCGATTTCACCGTCGAGGTGGAACGCTGCCTACGGGTGCTCGACGGGGCGGTCGCGGTGTTCGACGGCGTCGCCGGCGTGGAACCGCAGTCGGAGACGGTGTGGCGGCAGGCCGACCGCTACGGCGTGTCGCGGATCTGCTTCGTCAACAAGATGGACCGGGCCGGGGCGGATTTCGACCGCTGCGTGGACATGATCGCCGAACGGCTCGGCGCGGTGCCGCTGACGGTGCAGCTTCCGCTGGGCGCCGAGGACGGCTTCACCGGCGTGCTGGACCTCCTCTCCCGCCGCGCGCTGATCTGGGACGGCACGAGGAACGGCGAGGAGTTCCAGGTCGTCGACGTCCCGGCCGAGCACGCCGAGACCGTCGAACGGCGGCGCGCCCGGCTGGTGGAGACGGTCGCCGAGCACGATGAGGAGATCTTCGAGCTGGTGGCGGCGGGCGTCGAGCCCTCACAGGAGCGGCTGCACGCCGCGATCCGCAGGCTCACGATCGCCTCCGGCCGGTCCGACGGTCCCACGATCACCCCGGTGCTGTGCGGCACCGCGCTGCGGAACAAGGGCATCCAGCCGCTGCTGGACGGGATCGTGCGCTACCTGCCGTCCCCGCTGGACGTGGGGGCGGTCGAGGGGCTCGCCGACGACGGCCGGACCGTGACGCGGGAGCCGTCCGACTCCGCGCCGCTGGCGGCGTTGGCGTTCAAGGCGACGACCGTCCCGCACCTGGGCCGGCTCACGTTCGTGCGGGTCTACTCGGGACGGCTGGAACCCGGCGCCACGGTGTTCAACCCGGTCAAGGGACGCCGGGAACGGCTCGGCGCGATCTACCGGATGCACGCCGATCGCCGTGAGGAGGTCGCCTCGGCCGGCGCCGGCGACATCGTCGCCGTGCAGGGCCTGAAGCAGACCGCGACCGGCGAGACGCTGTGCGACGAGAAGGCCCCGGTGGTGCTGGAGTCGATGGAGTTCCCCGCTCCGGTGATCGAGGTCGCCATCGAGCCCAAGAGCCGCGGCGACCAGGACCGGCTGGGCGCCGCCGTCGCCCGGCTGGCCGAGGAGGACCCCTCGTTCCGGGTGCGCAACGACCCGCAGACCGGCCAGACGCTCATCGGCGGGATGGGCGAGCTGCACCTGGAGGTGCTGGTCGAGCAGATGACACAGCAGTACAAGGTGGAGGTCTCGGTCGGCCGTCCCCGGGTCGCCTACCGGGAGACGATCCGCCGTGCGGTGGAGAAGGTCGAGTGCACCCTGCGGCGGCAGACCGGCGGACGCGGCCAGTACGCCAAGGTCCAGCTCGCGATCGAGCCGATCACAGAGGAGGGCGTGGCGTACGAGTTCGTCAACAGGGTCACCGGAGGGCGCATCCCCAAGGAGTACATCCCGTCCGTCGACGCCGGCTGCCAGGAGGCCATGCAGTCGGGCGTGCTCGCGGGCCACGAGATGATCGGCGTCCGGGTGATCCTGCTGGACGGGGACCATCACTCGGTGGACTCCTCCGAGCTCGCCTTCAAAAGCGCCGCCGTGCAGGCGTTCTACGAGGCGGTCCGCCGGGCCGACCCGGTGCTGCTCGAACCGGTGATGGCCGTCGAGGTCGTCACCCCCGAGGAGGACATGGGCGAGGTCATCGGCGACATCGCCGCCCGCCGCGGACGGGTCCGCGGGATAGGGGAGCGATCCGGCGCCAAGGTCGTCGACGCCCTGGTGCCGCTGGCGGAGATGTTCGGCTACGTGGGCGATCTGCGCAGCCTGACCTCCGGCCGCGCCTGGTACACGATGCGGTTCGACTCCTACGCCGAGGCGCCCGCCGACGCCTGACGCGCTGAGGGCCGCACGGGTTCGGGAGACCGGGTCCGTGCGGCCCCTCCGGGCGGCGCGCGCCCGCCCGGTGCGGTCGCGCCGGTCCCGGGCGCGTTCCGCCGCCGCGGAACGGTGCGGGGGACGCGGAGATCCGCAGGGGCGGGCCCCCACGAGGTGTGAGGGGCCTGCCGCGCGTCGGGACGGGTCAGGCGCGGTGGTCGCGCTCGATGCGGTGGACGAGCGCGCCGAACGCGTCGCGGGTGACGGTGAGGCGCCCGACCTCGGTGTTCTTGCCGTCGCGAACGCCGATGCCGTGCGGGAGGGCGGCGACTTCGACGCGCTCACCGCCGCTGATGTCGCTCTTGGAGCCCTTCGGCCGCTTCAGGGCGTGCATTGGTCCGCCCCTTCCCTCATCGGCCGGAGCGACGCCGGGCACGACAGCGCTTCGGCTCGCAATGACTCCCGGCGGCGTTTGATGACCGCCGCTTCCTCCGGGCCCTCCACGATGTGACCGCTGAGCGCGGTGCCGAGATGCGCCATCTCATCACCGTCGAGCGCGGCCGGGCGAAGGGCCCGCCGATGCCGGCGCACGCCCCGATATCGGCCGGAACCGCCTGCACGACGACGTTGGGGCGCTCGCAGAACGCGATCAGATGCATGAGCCGCTCTGACGGCGCGCCCGCCGATCAGGCGGCGGATGACGCCCTCGTCGAGAACGGCCATGGACATCGGGGCGCTTCGCCGCTGCGCGACGTTTTTCATCCGGTGACCGAGCGGCGACGATGCGGCGGTCGTGCGGAGAAAAGTACGGCCACGCGGGTGATGAGGGGCGGCCGTCGTGAAAGGCCTGTCGCGTTCGGGAGGGGGATCCGCCTGCGGCGGGAAAAGGCGGGGCGGAGGAGCGGGGCGGAGGAGCGGGGCGGCGCGGCGGAGGGCGGCGTGACGGTCCGTCCGGGGCGGGCCGGGACGCTGCTCGAGACGCGGGGCCGCGCCCGGGGCGCCGACGACCCGCGATCGGCGCCCCCGGGAGGGGCCGGGGCCGCCGCCGGGGCGCTCCATCGCCGTCTCGGCGGCGGAACGGCGGTGGCGGCCGATCCTGCCGACCCCGAACGCCGGATGACGCTGGTCGATGCGGCCTCCTGGCCGCCCCGCGTGCCGGATGCGGGAGGGCCGGACGCGGCGTGAGCACCGGGACTTGTTCCTTTTGAAAAAGAGCGGGAAAATGACCGGAGCAGAGAGGAGGCGCCCCCTTTCAAAGGCTTAGGTAAGCCTCTCCTAATTCAACTAAGGTGAGCCTTGGCTAAATCGTTGGAAAGTGACCTGGGTCGCATCTTCCTCTGGAATAGCGGGAACCGATTCGCGGTTGTCCTGAGCACGGCCTGCGCGCCGGACGAAAACGAAGGGGAAGGTGGGACGAGATGATGGAGTCCGTCGCGATCCGATATCGCCCGGACGCCGCGCCGAGGACGACCGTGCGACAGCGGCCGGACACCCGACAGCCGCCCCGGACCAGCCGTCTGGAACGAAAGCTCAACGCGCTGCGCGCCGGCGTCCTGGGGGCCAACGACGGGATCGTGTCGACCGCGGCCGTCGTCGTGGGCGTCGCCGGGGCGACCGCCGCCGCCCAGCCGGTCATGCTGGCGGGCCTCGCCGCCGCGACCGGCGGCGCCATCTCGATGGCGCTGGGCGAGTACGTGTCGGTGCACAGCCAGCGCGACAGCGAAAAACACCTGATCGAGCAGGAACGACGGGCGCTGGACGCCGACCCCGAGGGCGAGCTGCACGCGCTGGTCCACGCCTACACCGAACGCGGGCTCTCCCCCGACACCGCACGGCGGGCCGCGGTGGAGCTGTCCCGCCGCGACGCTCTGGAGGCCCACCTCCGCGAGCGGCACAACATCGACCCCGACGACGTCACCAACCCCTGGCACGCGGCGATCGCCTCGTTCCTCGCGTTCGCGATCGGCGCGCTGCTGCCGCTGCTGGCGATCCTGCTGCCCCCGGTGGACCTGCGGGTCCCGGTCGCGTTCACGGCCACGCTGCTGGGCCTGGCGCTCACCGGTACGGTGGCCGCCTGGATCGGCGGCGGCTCCCGGCTCCGCGCCGCCCTGCGGGTGACGATCGGCGGCGCCCTGGCCCTGGCCGCCACCTACGGCGCCGGCACCCTCTTCGGCATGACCGGGATGGTCTGACCCCGCCCGGCCCACCGTCGGTGAGGCCGGCGCATCGACGCGCCGGCGGGACGGGCGCCGGATCCGGCCCCGCCTCAGCGCCCCCCTTCAGTGCCCCGAGACGGCCGTCGCGCCCCGGCCCGCCGCCAGCCCCTCGACCAGCCGGCGGAACTCGGGGCAGCGGGTGAAGTCCTCCGACCGGCACTCCAAGGCGTGCTCGATCAGCCGCTGGGAGTCCTTGATCTCCTCGATCCGGCGCTCCAGGGCGGCGTAGTGCGCGCGCAGCAGGTCGCGCCGCCGCCGCGGGTCGGGGGTCTGGAACATCTCCCGCAGCCGCTCCAGGCTGAACCCGGCCGCCTTGCCCCGGACGATCATGGCCACCCGGGTGACGTGGTCCTCGGTGTAGCGCCGCCGGCCGCCGACCCCCCGGGCGGGAGACAGCAGGCCCATCGCCTCCCAGTGCCGCAGCACATGGGGGCGCAGCCCGAACCGCCCGGCCAGCTCCCCGATGCTCATGGAGCGTCCCTCGCCCGATCCCATGGGGCCATTAACGGGCGGGGCCGGCCACGGACGCAAGACGCCGGCCGGAACGTCCCGTCCGGCGGGCGCGGGAGGGCGCGCACGCCGGAGGCCGGCCATCGGAGATCTCCGGGCAGAGCCCGCCTTCCGGCGGGGGAGGAGGCCAACCGCGCCCGCAATGACCTGGCCGACTCCTATGATGCTGGGTCGCCGAACAACTCGAGAGAGGGAGTGCATGGCCACCAAGGTCGTCATGGTCGATGACATCGACGGGTACGACGGGGAGGACGTCGCCAAGCGGGACTTCGAGGTAGCCGGCACCCGGTTCACCATCGACCTGGGGGACGCCAACTACCAAAAGCTCCTGGAGACGCTGGAGACGCTCGCCCCCTACCTGGAGAAGGCGACCACCGTGAAGCGTGCGGGCCGCTCCCGCGCCCGCAAGAGCGCCGACGCCGCTCCCCGGATCCGGGGCTACTCCAACACCGAGGTCCGCGAGTGGGCCAGGGCCCAGGGCCTGGAGGTCGGAGACCAGGGCAAGATCTCCGACGAGGTCTACGAGAAGTTCATCGCCGCCCACCCGGACGCCAAGCCCGAGGAGTGAGCCTCCGCGCCCGTCCCGAGACGGGGCGTTCGCCGATCCCGGGATGAACGCATCGGACGCGCGGCCGTCCCGGCCGCGCGTCCCCGGCCCCGGCCCGCCGCACGTCGATCCGCGGCGGACCGGGGCCGAGGCGCGTCAGGGGGACGGGGCGGCCCGTCGCCGTGCCGCCCCCCGCGGGCCTCACCGGGGCAGCATGCGCTTGACGACCTTGCCGGTGGAGGTGCGGGGCAGCTCGTCGACGAACAACCGCCCGGCGGAGTCCACATGGCCCAGATCGCCCACGGCCATCAGCCCCCCGGCGGCCGGCTCGCCCTCGTCCCCGGTGTGACCGGCGGACCGCAACGGGCTGTCGATGTGGATCCGACCGGTGACGCCCGGCGGCACCTCCCGGCCGGACTCGTCCAGGATCTTCACGGTGGTGCCGAGGGTGGGACGGCCCACGCAGCCGGGGGCGGCGCGCAGATCCTCCGGGGTGGCGATGCTGATGCCGGAGGCCTCGGTGGAGCCGTAGAAGTCATGCAGCACCGGGCCGAAGCGGCCCATGACCCGTTCGGCGAGCGCGGGGGACAGGGCGGCGCCGCCGGTGGCGATGACCCGCGACCGCAGCTCGGGGCGGCGCTCGCGGCGGGCGTCGGCGGCCAGCAGCCGCGACAGCATCACCGGCACCGCCACCAGCACCCCGGCCTGGTGCCGCTCCAGCAGGTCCAGCGCGGCGTCGGCGTCGAACCGGCGGCGCAGCAGCAGGGTGGAGCCGGTGCCCAAGGTGACCAGCATGGCGGTCAGGCCCCAGCCGTGGAACATCGGCGGAGCGATGAGGACGCGCTCCCCGGGACGGAAGGGGATGCGGTGCACCACCCCGACCGGCAGCAGCGCCGCGGCGAGCCCGGAGGAGCGGGGCGCGCCCTTGGGGGCGCCGGAGGTGCCGCTGGTGAGGATGACCAGGGAGCCGTGCCGGCCGGGGGCGGGCGGCGGGGCCGGGTCGCCGTCGGCGATGAGCCGTTCCAGGTCGCCGCCTCCGGGCTCGTCGGTCCAGGCGGTGAAACGCCCCTGCGGGGCGGGGGCGCCAGCCGCCACCGCGGCGAACTCCTCGTCGTGGACGAGGGCGGTGACGCCCTCGCGTTCCACGGTCTGCGCCAGCTGCGGGCCGCCGAAGTCGGTGTTGAGGAGCAGCACCCCGGCGCCGATCTTGGCGGCGGCGGTCATGGCGTCCAGCAGCCCGCGGTGGTTGCGGCACATGATGCCGACCCGGTCGCCGGCACCGAGCCCGCGCGCCCGCCATGCGTTGGCCAGCGCGTTGGAGCGGCGTTCCAGGTCGGCGAAGCCGAGCGGGCCGTGCTCGTCCACCAGCGCGGTGCGGGAGCCGAAGCGCAGCGCGTTCATGACCGAGGCCGCGCCCAGCGGCCCGTAGGCGCGCAGCGCGCGCACCGACGGCGCCACCGCCCGCGGCGGCAGCCCGATCAGCCCGGCCCGCCGCGCGGCGGACAGTCCTTCGACGACCTGGCGGATGCGGGACATGGATGCGCGTCCTTTCGGGGGCTCCGGGGGCTCAGCGGCCGGCGGCGCGGGCGCGGACGAAGGCCGTGCGGGCCTGCGGGAAGTAACGCACCGCCTCCGGCAGCAGCGTCCAGTGGCGGCCCGCGCGCCGCACCCTGGCGGCGAATCGCCGGTAGCGGCGCTCGTCGTCGGCGCTCCAGGGCAGCTCGAGCAGCTCACGGGCCCGCGGCGGCAGCCCGCCGATGGTCAGGAAGGAGGCGGCCCGATTCAGCGGAGGGCTGACGGCCCGCCACAGCCGCTCGGGGACGCGGCGCGGGGCGGGCAGGCCCTTGGTGGCGTAGCCGACGCCGTAGCGGGCGGTCTTGTGGGGGACGAGGACCTCTTCGAGCATGTGCTTCCAGTACGCCTGGAAGCCCTCCCAGTCCTCGGGCATGACCCGGTCGCTGACCCCGTACATGCGGTACCAGGTCTTGGACTCCTCGTAGATCCGCCGCTTCTCCCCCTCGCCGAGGGGGCGGATGAACGTCTCGACCCCGTAGATCATGTGGTCGACGAACGTGGCGTGCGCCCAGTAATAGGTCTCCGGGTCCAGGGCGTGGTAGCGGGTCCCGTCGGGCAGCTCGCCCTTGACGTGGTGGTGGTAGTCGCGGACCCGCCGCCCGATGGCGGGGGCGTCCTCGCCGCCGTAGACGGTGTTGAGGATGGGGCCGGCCGAGCGCTTGAGCCGGGCGAAGGTCTCGGAGAAGAACACCGAGTGCTCCAGCACGCCCTGGCCGAGGGCGGGCAGCATGTTCTGCAGCACGGCGGCCCGGGGCCCGACCAGCAGCAGCCGGGTGTCCCCGAAGAAACGCCAGGTCAGGGAGTCCGGGCCGAGCGGGGGCACATCGGTCGAGGGCACCTTGCGGGCCTTTCCGGTGCTGCGGTGGGCGGGGAGGCGTCCACCGCGGTGTAAGTAGACATTTACTCAAAAATGTCTCACCGTTCTCGGCCCTGTCAACGTGGCCTCCCCCATGTGGGCGGGGCGCCGCCGGGCCGGCCTCCGCGGCGCACTGCACGATCGACTCCCGTCGACCCCGCCCCCCGGTGGTCCGGGAATGGACGACGGGGACGCGCGCGGGTCGGGCCTCTGCGCCGCGCCGCTCCGCTCGCGGGGGCGAGACGCCGGTCTGCGGGCATGCCGCGGTCGCCGCAGTGGCCGCGCCGGACGGAGGAGGCGGGCTCGTGGTGGCCGCACGAAAGGACGTCCCGGGACGTCTGCCGGGCTTTCTGCAGGACTGCTGCGGCGGAGGGGCCATTGCCCGCTCCTCCCGGCGGATCTCCCTTGGTCACCGATCGTCGAGGGGAAGGGGTCGAAGCGCCGAAGAATGCCCGGCGCTTCGGCGTCGTCCCACGCTGTGACGACCCGAAGACATGTGCGGGTCCCGCCGAGGCATGACGGCGGCCTGCGCTGAGAGGGTCTCAGCGGGGGCTGTATGGCGGCGAGGAGCGGGAGTGCGTCCGGAGGGATGTCAATGCCGCCTTGTATGCTGCCGCCCCATCTTGTTCCGGTAGTCGGGCGGCTCTGTGAGGGATCCCTGGGCAATGACTTTCCGTGATTCCGGTGATCGGCTCCCGGGGTGAGAAGGACTGTCCAGGCGCCGTGGAGGTGTTCATCCTTCGGGTGTCATCGATGCCGGGTCGACTTGAGAGTTCCGGTGTGTTCATGCGCGAGCAAGCACAGATCTGGCAAGGAGGCAACTGAATGCATTGGGCCGTTGAGCAGTTAACCGCCGTGTTGGCACCGCCTGCCAGTGGTGGTGACCAAATTGATTGGGGTCGGATCGAAGAGGAGTATGGAGTGGCGTTCCCGGTTGACTACAGAAGTTTTGTGGAAACTTATGGTGGTGGTGTTATGGACGACTGCATCGGTATTATCACCCCTCCAGTTGAAGGTTCGATTTATGGAGCCATTTTGAATGGCGCTCCTTTTGGGCCGGATTTGCGGCATCCGGAGGGTTATCCTTATTGCCCGGATCCTGGTGGCATACTTCGTTGGGGCTACAGTTCAGAAGGTGATGATGCTTATTGGCGCTGTGTGAGTGAGGATCCAGATGAGTGGACTATTTTGATTTGGCGGCGCCATGTTCCTTCTCTTGAAGAAACGTGGTGGTCATTCGAGGGTGGGATGGTGGAGTTTCTTCTCGCCATCATCAGGGATGGTCACCCCAGTCCGTTCAGCATCTCAAGTATTCCCTCTCCGAGGTCAGTGTTCACGAGCTGGCGGGATGAGTCCTGGCCCAGTCCGTGGGAATGACCGGTCATCCGGAGGCACCGTGGCTCTCCTGAGGGCGCGGCGGCTGTAGCGGTCGTCTCGCGCGAATCGTTCGGCGGAGAGGGGACAACGGCCGTTCACCGGTCTCCCTCGATCCCCACCAGTCGACCGAGGGCTCGAGTCGGCACGTCACCGACGCTCGCCGCCGTCTCCTTCGGGGGACGCCCGCCGATACGCCTCCTCACACGCGGGCGGAGCAGCCGGACCGGTGCCGTTCGCCCTCCTGAAGCCCGACCCGGAACCGCCCTCCCGACCCCGATATGCGATCGGTTACGGTCACCGGAACCAGGCGCATCCCCCAGGGCGCCCCAGAATGCCCAGGTCCTGCCGCGACCGCCCGCGACCGGCTGTGAGGAGAGCGATGAGCACGTCCCTGTTCGACCTGTCCGGACACACCGCTCTGATCACCGGAGGCAACTCCGGCATCGGGCTGGGAATGGCCCACGGCCTGGCCCGGTGCGGCGCCGACGTCTGCATCTGGGGCACCAACCCCGAACGCAACGAGGCCGCGGTCCGGGAGCTGTCCGAGCACGGCACCCGGGTGGCGGCGATCCGCTGCGACGTCGGCGACGAGGACGCCGTCACCGCGGCCTTCGCCGAGACGCTGGAACGCTTCGGCCGGGTCGACTCCTGCTTCGCCAACGCCGGGGTGAGCGGCGCGGGCACCCCGTTCATCGAGACGAGCCTGGAGGAGTTCCGCAGGGTCCTGCGGATCAACCTGGACGGCGCCTTCCTCACCCTGCGCGCCGCCGCGGCCCACATGGTCGAGCGCGGCGGCGGGGGCGTGCTGGTGGGCACCTCCAGCGTCTCCGCCCTCCACGGCGCCCCGGCCAACCAGGCCTATGCCGCCGGCAAGGCCGGCCTGGCCGCGATGATCAGAGGGTGCGCGGTGGAGCTGGCCCGCTACGGCATCAACGCGCACGCGATCATCGCGGGCTGGACCGAGACCCCCATGACCGAGCCGGTCCTGCACAACCCCAAGTTCGAGCGCAACGTCATGAAGCGGATGCCGCAGCGCCGCTGGGGCCGTCCCGACGACTTCGCCCGCCTCGCCGTCTACCTCGCCGGCGGCGTGGGCGGCTTCCACACCGGCGACACCATCGTGGTGGACGGCGCCTACTCCATCTTCTGACCGGCGTCGTCCGGCCGGCTCCGCGGCACGACGCCCCCGGCTCCGCCCGCAGCACGGGAAGAGCGCTGCGGGCGGCGAGCCCGGGCGCGGTCGGCGCGAACGGGTGAAGCCGCGCGGCGGCCTCCTCCCCGATGAGCTGCTCGCAGCGGACCGGGATGCCGGCGTCCTCGGTGATCGCGGCGGCGGCCGCGTCCGCCGGGCCGCTCCCGCCCGACCGGCGCATGCCGCCGATGTCGGTGAACGTCCTGAGTGGTACGACAGTGCCCATGCACGCGCCTCATTCCCCTGACGGTTCCGATCAGCTCGATGAGCTGCTGCGCCGGCTGAGAACGCACGCGCTCCGGGACGCCGAACCGGACGCCCGGGGGCTCATCGGCTGGCTGCGACGACAGATCGACGCGGACATCGCCGTGGTGGACGGACACGCGAGGACGCAGGCGGCCACCCCGGGATTCCCGCCCGACACGGTCACCGCCCTCCGGCCCGTGCTGGCGCAGCTGACGTCCGGCCGGCTGCGCGCGGCCACCAGGCAGGTGGGCGCGTGGCAGGTGCGGTGCGAGGCGCTGGGCAGGCACGTGCCGCGCCCGGTGCTGATGGTGGCCGCCCCCTCCCCGCTCACCCGGGAGGCGGGCGAACTCGTCTCGCACACCGGCACTGTGCTGGAGGTGCTCCACCGGCTGAAACGGGTGGACGACCTCACCGACCGCTACCGGCGGATGGCCGAACGGTACCGCCTGGCGGTCTTCATGACGTTGATGGCGGGCGACCTGGCCACGGCCCGGCGGGCGACGGTCGGCTCCGTCCCTCCGCTGCTGGAGGCCGAGCACCTGTGCGTCCATCTGCTGCGCTGCGAACCTCGGGACCGCTCCCTGCTGGCCGAGGCCCACCAGGACGGGTCGGGCTATCACGGGCGGGGGCTGATGGTGCTGTGCCCCGTCTACGACGAGCACCTCATCTGTCTCGTCCCGGCGGACGAGGCGCAGGCCGCGGAGCCTTGCGGCCTGGCCGGGCTGCTGCGGTCCCTGGTGCGCGACAACCCGCACTATGCGCTGGGCATCAGCGCCCCGCACCCCCCGGAGGCCACCGCGGAGGCCTATGAGCAGGCCTACCACGCCCTGGCCATCGCGCAGCAGAAGCGCGACCGGATCGCCGCCTACCAGGGGGACGCGCCGCTGGCCGGGCTGCTGCCCCGGCGGCCGGCCCTGCGGTGGGCCCGCACCCTCCTCCGGCCGCTGTCCCCGATGCCCCGCCTCACCTTCGAGGTGACCCGTCTCGCCCTGTCCTTCCCCCGTTCCGGGGTGGCGCGGCTGCTGGGCATCAGCCGCAACACCGTCACCGCCCATCTGCGCCGGGTGGAGGAGGCCCTCGGCGTGGACCTGCGGAGGGTGCGCCACCGCGCCGACATCGCCCTGGCCATGGCGATCAGCAGCCTCCCGGACTCCGCCGAGGACGCCCCGGCCGGCGACCCGCCGGCGCCCACCCTGGAGGGGCTGCTGTCCACCGACGCGGCCGTCACCTGGGCCCGCGCCTTCCTGCGGTCTCTTCAGGATGAGGAGCACCGTCCCGTCCTGGCGACCCTGCGGGCCTGGGTGGAGGCCGACGCCGACGCCCAGCGGACGGCCCGCGCCCTCGGCATCAGCCGCACCACGGTCCGGTCCCGCCTGCGCACCGCCGAACGGCTCCTCAACCGCGATCTGCTCACCGCAGGCTTCGGCACCCACGACGTGGTGCACGCCCTCCGCGTCGCCGACTGTGCACCGTGACCAGTGACGGGCCCGCGATTGAGCAGCGTGCGCATTGCCGGCTCCGCGCGCCTCCCCTTAGCGTCGAGTGCCGTCGATGACGGACCGAAGCTTGGCGCGTGCGCAACGGTTCCGACCCGGCCCTGTCGAAGGCTTGTTGCGGGGGAGCCTTCGGCAGGGCCGTCGTGCATGACGCCGTTTCGGCGCCGGCCGCGCCGGAAGCGGGCCCGCGCTCAGGCGGCGGGGCGCGTACGCGACGGCCGGAGAACTCCTCTCGACCGCCGTCGGGGAACGCTCAGGCGGCGGGCCGGGACGCCCGGTCGAGGCGGGCGTCCAGAGCGCACACTCCGTGCGGGCCGCCGACGAACAGGACGCCGTCACCGGTCAGGACCAGGGCGTTCACCGGGAAGCCGAGACGGACGACCAGCTCCCGGTCGGCGGAGGAGTGCCACAGCCACAGGAAACCGTCCGCCCACCCGGCCGCGATCAGCGCCCCGTCCGCCCGGGACGCACCGGCGACGGCCGTGACCGGGCAGTCGCGCTGCAACAGCGCATCGCCGTCGACCCCCTCCTCGCCCGGGCTCCACAGCCGGACCGCCCCGTCGGCGCCTCCGCTGACCGCCAGATGCCCGCCCGACCGCGTCCTGAGGCAGGTCACCGCGGTGACGGGACCGACGTGGAGGGGCCAGGAGACCGGCCCGGGGTCGTCGTCGCCCGGACGCCAAAGATGCACGGCCCCCGAGCGGTCGCCGGCCATGATGTGCCCGCGCCCGCTCTCGTCGGCGGCCAGCGCCGACAGCGGTGCGGTCCGGTGCCCGGCCACCGTCGCGCGGACCCGCTCGGCGAGCGGTTCGGCGCCGGACGGTTCCCGGACTCCCCGGACGTTCACCAGCCCGCCGCCCCCGTCCAGGCACAACACCGAGCCGTCGGTGAAGGCGAGCACCGCCCGGGCGTCCGGGATGCGCTGCGGTGACCGTCCCACCGGCCTCCCGTCGACGGGGGACAGCAGCCGCAGCGTCCCGGCGCCCGCCGCCAGCAGGCGGCCGCCGTCGCCGGCGGGGGCGAACGCCAGCGCCTCCACCGGCCCCGCCCACCTTCCGGCGCCGGAGTCCCCGGGGCGGGCGTCGGCCCACCGGGTCGTCCAGGGGGCCGCGGCGGCGTGCCCGGCGAGTCGACCGGCCGTGCCGGTCCCGCCGGTGCATCGCGCCGCCAGATGCAGCATCGCCGCCCGTTCGGCGGGCTCCCGGGTCTCCAGCAGGGCCGGCCCGGCGAACTCCCAGGCGCGGACGAGCTCCGCGGGGGCGCGGTCTCCCAGCTCCTCCAGCGTCGCCGTGACGGCGACGGGATCGGCGTGGACCACACAGCCGAGATCCTCCAGCAGCCGTTCGGCGACGCCGGTGGCGACGGCGTGCCGGAGGATCTGCGCGGCCGCGTACGGGTCGGCGTTCGCCCAGTCCACGGCGCCCCCGGCGGCCGGCAGCGTGGTGAACAGCGCGTGCCCGAGCAGCACGGCGACCTGAGCGGCCGTGGCGGCGTCCCGCATGCCGCGGATCCGTTCCCGCAGGATGCGGCAGTCCAGCGTGTACCGGTCGCCGACCCGGGCGACCAGCGGCCGGGCGAGGGACAGCGCCTCCTGACCGCGGGCGGCGTCCCCGGCGAGCGCCGCGGTCCACGCCCACCACACCTGCGGGCTGATCGGCGCGTACGCGCCCGCCAGGGCCTCCAGCGCGGGCCACGCCTGCTGCGGAACGGAGCGCAGCCAGCGCAGCGGCACGTCCTCGCCGGGGCTGGCGCGCAGCGCCAGCTCGGCCAGGCCCGCGTTGGGGTACAGCGTCGCGGCGGCCTCCACCACGGCCGGGTCGTGCACCCCCTGCCGGGCGGCGACCCGCCTCAGCCAGGCGGTGAAGCCCTGCCGGTCGGTCAAGGAGGGCTCGTCCAGATCGAACGTCTCGGCCGGGTGCCGCCTCAGCGGCGCCACCGCCTGGGGCCGGCCCTCGACCAGCACCCGGACGTGCGGCAGCTCCAGCAGCGGCGACAGCAGCCGCCCGATGATCTCGCCGGCGTCCGCGCCGTCCATCCGCACGCCGCACTCGTCCAGCTCGCCGACGATCAGCGTGATCGGGCGGGTGTCGGCGGCGACCCGTTCCACCAGGCTGTCCGGGCCGCCTCCGGGCAGCGCGAGCTGTTCGGCGACGGCCCAGGTCGCCGCGTGCAGGGTCATGCCGCGCGCACTGAAGATCGCATGCGCCCGGCCGGCGCGCAGCGAGGTCAGCGCCACCCGGGCGACCAGCGAGCTCTTGCCCGTCGCCGGGGCCCCGGTCACCAGGCACAGCCGGGGGCGTGAGGGGTCCGACAGCCATGCGGTGACGGCGGCGGCGGCCGCTTCCCGGCCGGCGCCGACGGCGGGGGAGGTCTCAGGGGGGTCGGGAGGGATCGTCATGTCTCAGCCCTGCCCGGCGGCCTCGCGCATGAGCTGCAGGAAGCCCTCCTCGCGCTCGCGCATCGTGGCCCCGTAGGGGTGGCCGTAGGAGATCTCGGCGTTGGGGAACATGGTCAGCCACATCGCGCAGTAGTTGCCGGGCAGGAAGCACGGCTCCAGCTCGGTGTAGATCCGGCTGATCTGCTCCGGCCGCACGCCCCGCGCCTCCAGCTTCGCCCACAGCACCTGCTCGGGGTGGGGGAGGCCCACCTGCGCCCGTTCGGTCTCGATGTATCTGCGGCCGCCCGGCTCGACCACCTCGAACGCCGCCGAGAACGGGAAGCTCAGCGCGTGCCGGATCTGCTCCAGCACCCGGGGCCACCAGGCCTCGTCGTCCTCGTGCGCCGCCGCGTCGATCTCCAGCAGCCGGCCGCGCATCTCCCGGAACACCTCGGCGGGACCGCGCCGTCCCGGGGAGGCCAGCGCCGGCAGGTACTCGTCCAGCGTCAGCAGGCTCGCCGCGAACGCCTCCACGCCGCTGTTGACGTGCATCGAGGGAGCGTCCGCCTGAACGAACACCGCCTGGACCGCGCCGGCGCCGTCCACGCAGATCTCCGCCCCCTCGTCGGTGCCCAGCCGCAGCCATCCGGCGGCCTGCTCACCGGGCTCGGTCTCGGCCGCGTCGAACCCGATCGAGGAGGCGTACGCCCCCAGCGCGGCGGGTTCGCCGGGCTCGGCGGCGGTGAAGTACGGCCCGACCCGCACGGGCATGCCGAGCTCGATGACCCGCGCCACGGCGGCGTCCGGGACCCGCACCCCGGCCGTCTCCTCGGCCGTGAACCTGCGCATCCCCTGCTCGCCGAAATGCGCCTGTATCCGTTGAGCGAGCGCTGTCGTCATGGTCGCCTCATCGTCGATGTTCTCGCCGTCACCGTGCATTCGGCCCCGAACCGGGCCGCCGGTCGCCGGCACCGCCGACTCTATTACGCCCTTGTGCGCCCATCCGGTCCGGACCGTCGTCCTGCGGCGAATCGTCGGCACGGGCGGATCGGGATCGGGCGCCGGCGGGGGCCTGCTCCGGCGGGCGGCGGACTCCGATCGGATCCCCGGCGTTCGGGCCGGCATGGGTTTCCGCCGGTCCGCCACCGTGCCGTGGCCGGTCATCGTCGGGGGAAATCCGGTCCCGGGCGATGGACGTCGCATCCGCTTTCCGGCGGGCCTTTCGGTGACGCTCCACGCGATCGCGGTGTTCTTTTTCCGTCGTCCGGGCCGCATTCCGGGGAGAGTTCGCCGATCAGAGCATGTCCATGTCCATCAGGACGCCCTCCCAGATGCTCTCCTCGCCTTGCAGAGCGGCGGGATCCGCATGCAGGAACACGTGGCGGATGCGTTCGCTGAGCAGTTCTTCGCGTGCCGCCCGGGCGGCCTCGGGGGGAGGGATGAAACGAGCGGGGTCGAAGTCCGGACGGTGAGCGAGATGGAGGACAAGGAGGAAATAGGCCAGGCGGTCGACACTGGAATTCAGCAGTGCGGCCTCGCCTTCGTCCTGCATCTCGGAGACCACGTGGACGGTGCCGTTGCGCGGCTCCAGCCCGACCACTCCGAGCACCGCGGAGTTCCAGTCGCCCAGCAGCAGGAAGTCGCCGCACTGGACGGGGAGCTCCCACCCCCCGTACTCGCCTTCGCCGAAGTACCTGTGCTCGGCCATGGGGGGCAGCCCGGCCGCGAATGCCTCGTCCACCTCGACCAGGGGTTCCACCCTGGAGTTGGGGAAGCCCACCGAGGTGAGGAACTCGCGGGTCGGCCCGTGGACGAGCGAGTCCGGCAGCCGCTCGGCGGGGACGGTCAGCAGATTCTCCGCCCCGTACGCCTCGGCGAGCCGCTCACGGGTCAGTCGGATGGTCATCCCGCCCCCTCATCGGCATCAAATGCTCCCCTTCTTCAGGAGGTCGATCGCTTTGGCCTTGATCGCCGCGTTGGCCTTTGCCTTGTTCTCCGCGGTGTCGTACAGCTCATCATAGGTGACTTTGAAATTGGAGTCATGCTTCTGGAAATATTCATACAGCCAGGCGCCGCATTGCTGAGAGCGGACGTTGCAGGGGGATCTTTCGGTGTAGACCTCGGTGACCCTGACGACGTTGCCCTCTTTCATCTGGTCCAGCAGGAAGGAGCCGCCCTGCTGCTCGGAGTGGTAAACGTACTGCTTGTAGCCGCCGGTGTCCTCGTTCTCCTGGCCGCTGCGGGCGACGAGGATGCCCTCGTTCCCGTCCTTGTCGATGTACCGGTACGCGGCGTAGTTGCCGCCGGTGTCCTTGTTCTCGATCCGGGCCTGGTTGACGGCGTCCCGCAGGTCCTGCTGCTCCTTGCCGGCCTTCTGGTATGTGGCGATGGGGCGCGTCTCGCCCTTCTTCTTGGGGGGAAGCCGGTATTTCTTGGCGCGCTCGTGGGTGGGCGGGACGGGACGAAGGAAGTGTGCGCGCTTTCCTTTCGGAACCGGCAGCTCGAACAGCTCTGACGCCGCCTTGCCGAAGATCCCTGCGCCTTTAGAGGCGAGCTTTCCGCCGACGCCCTTTTTGCCGTTAGCCAAGGAGCGCTCCTATGGCCTGGTCGATGAGGAAGTCGATGATCATGCCGGTGATCATCTTGAAGACGGGGATCTCCAGCAGGGACGCGCCGAAGGTGGCCGGGGCGGTGGCGATGGCCTGGGCGATCTGGATGGCCAGGATCACCAGCTGGACGATCACGCCGATCTTGAGCGCCAGCACGACGCCCGCGCAGAACAGGAAGCAGCCGCCGACGGCCAGCGCACCGATGCTCGCCTTGCGCAGCACGGGGAGCGGGGCGTCCTCGGCCGACCAGGCGGACTGGAACGCCGCGATGTCGGCGCCGGTGTTGACGGACGGGACCTTCCGGGCGGCCTCCTCGGCGGCGGCGGCGATCTCGTTCAGGGTGCCGCTGAAGCCCATCCACTGGGAGCCGAGCTGGAACAGCTTGCCCTCGTCGGCCTCCGGCCAGGTGTACCCCAGCATGCTCAGCAGGGAGACCAGCTCACCGGGGAGTTGCAGTCCCACTGTGCGTCATCCGTTCTGATAGACCTTGGAAACGGTTTCGGTGCTCTTCTCTTCGGCCTTCTGGTGGTTGTCGGCCGCCTGCCGCAGGCCCTCGGCCATGGATCCCAGCTCCCTGGAGACGCCGGTCAGGCTCTCGTCGGCCTGCGCCTCGACGGCCTGGTAGCTCGTCCCGATGAGCACCCCGATGTCGTCGGAGCCCCAGGGCTCGCCCATCCCCCGGACGGTGGCCAGCATCGCCTTCCACTGTTCCGCCAGCCGTTCCGCCGCGCGTTCCAGCTCGCCGGCCGCGGTGCGCATGCTCTGCGCCTGAATCCGGTAGTCGCTCATCGCCGCAGCCCGTCCAGCCTGGTCAGCAGCTCGTTGAACGCCTGGCCGATCTGCGTCATCTGCCGCACGCTCTGGTCCTGCAGCTCCTGCATGCTCGCGGCCAGCGCGTTCAGGTCCACGGGCGCGGCGTCCGTCGCCCGGCTCGCCTTGGTGCGGAAGTCCTGCAGGGCCGCGTTCACCGCCGTCACGATGTGCTCGCCGATCTCCTCGGCGGGCAGGCGCAGCACCCGCGGGTTCAGCTCGACGCTCTCCAGCAGGCCGCTGCCGTTCACGGTCGCCGTCACCCGGCCGTCCGCGGCCTCTCCGACGCCCTTGACCTCCTCCTCGTCAGGCGGAGCCGATCCTCGGGAGCGCATCGCGTCCAGCGCCGCTCTGGCCTCCGACAGCATGCGGTCGAACTCGGAGCTTGTGAACTCCGCCAATGGCACCACCCTCTTCGCTGGCCCGACGCTGAACGGCCGCCCATCCGGTCGGCGAGCCGAATCATAAGGGCAGATGGGGAAATATTATCGCTTGGCGATCTTTGGTATTATTGGCAACTTTTATTGTTTTGTGGTGCGTACTGTCCGGTACGCTGCTGCGCGCTGAGCCCGTCGCTCCGCCATATATGCAGGTCAGCAGCGTTTTCTGCGTGCCGGTCGACCGCATGCGCCTTGCCCGCCGTCCTCTCGGCCGGACGGGTGTCGCGGTCGTCACGTCGATCCGGGCCGCTCGGCCCGCCGCATCGCGCAGCGGCCGGCGCCGGCTCCGGTCCGCTCCGGCGCTCGGGAGCCGCCGCGCCCCATCGCCCCGGGCGCTGTCGCGCGTCGCTCCTCGGCGGAGTCGCGGTGCCGCCCGGGGCGCCCGTCCGGGTGAGCAGGACCGCACCGGTCGCCGACGGTGAGCCGCTCGACGGGGATGCGCTCCTCACGGCCGTCCCGCAGCACCGCCACGTCCTTGGCGCCCAGCTCCAGCAGCGCCCGCAGGGCGGCTCCGGCGCGGCGACGGCCGGCGAGCGATGCGGCGGGCGGCTCCCGGCGGATGCGGGCCGGGTGGCCGCGCACGGCGATGGTGCGAGGGCGGAGAGGGCCGTGCGCCGCGTTCAGGACCAGGCTCCGGTGGCGACCTCCTCCAGGCAGGAATCCCAGATGTTCTCCGGGTGCTCGAAGGCGACGGGATCGGCCTTCATGAGCTTCTTGCGCATGAAGTCCGCCACATCGACCAGAAGACGGCCCCAGTACTCCTCCGGTGCGTTCTCCGGATAATTGTCCGCGCTGTACACGGGCTGGTAGCGGGCGAAGATGTAAAGGAAATAGGCCAGGTGCGCGATGCTGGAGTTCAGCACCACGGGGGCGGTCACGTCCAGTTCGGAGACCAGGTGCACCGTGCCGGACGTCCCGTCGATGCCGACCGCGCCCACCACCGCCGCCTCCTGCTCCCCCAGCAGCAGGTGGTCCCGGCATTCGGGCGGACACTCCACGTCGTCGAAGAAGTCGGCCTCCGGAAAAGGCCGCATTCCGGTGGTGAGGTGCTCGTCCACCCACAGGAATCCGTGGGCCTCTTCGTCGGGGAACCCCGCCTCGGTGAGGAACCGGCGGGTGGGCTCGTGCGTGAGCGACGCGGGGAGCCGATCGGGCGGGACGGTGAGCAGATGTCCGGCGCCGAACACCTCGATCAATTGCCTGCGTTCGACGATGTCGGGCATGGGGTCGGTCATGGGGTCCCTTTCGATGCATCGCCGGCCCGTCGGCGGGCCTTTCCGGACTGTCCTGCGGGCGACGCGCAGGGGGGCGCGCTCGTGACGGTTCCGCCGCCTCCGCCGCCGCACCGGCGGCCTCCATGCTCTCCATCGACCCGGCCGATGCGGCCCGGTCCGGAGGCGCTCAGAGGCAGGGCCACCACAGGGGCTCCTGCCGCTCGATGAGCCGGATCTGTTCATTGGTGGGACGCCACAGGCCGGGGCGGCCGCGGGCGGAGACGGACCTGGACAGGGGCCGGATCCGGGCGAGTTCCCAGTGCCAGCGGCTGGCGGGAGGGACGGGAGCGCACGGCCCGTCGGCGGGGTGGCAGCCGATCAGCTCGGCGACGGCGACGAACCCGCCGAAGCGCCGTATGGCGGGTCGCGGCAGCGGGACGCCGGTGAGCTCCGGGCCTCGTCCGGCGTGGATGAGCAGGGTGCCGCGATGGCGGGTCGGGTGGTGGCGCCCCAGAACGGTGGTGCGGCCCTCGACGATATGGCCCGCCCACGGCTGGGGCACGGTGACCGCCCGCAGCGCCCGGAGTCGGGGATCGTCGGGATGAGGCACCTTGCGATCATCACTCGGCCGGCGGGCCGGCCGCCGGCGAAAAGGGAGCGACGAGGATCGGCCGGACCGTACGGCCGCCGGCGGCCGATCAACGCCCGTGCCGGGAGCGGTTCACCGCCCGGAGGCGGCGCGCACCAGCCGGAGCTGGCCGATCTCGGCGGCGTTCTTCATCAGTTCGGCGTTCACCCATCCGATCGTGTGGGCGACGGTGTGCTCGGGATCGTCCCGCCAGGGAAGGGGGCGGGGGCGTCCAGGTCGGCGTCGGTGAGCCGCTCCAGGACCGTCGGCCACTCCTCGCGCAGGCCGCGCAGCCAGTCGACGGCCGCCTCGCCCTCGCCCGGCCGGACGACGTCGGTCCGCTCGCGGGGCGTGCGTCCTTGAAGGTGGTCGAGGGTCACGCTCCACCACCAGCCGATGTGCCGGCTCAGCCAGCCGATCGTGGGGACCGGGACGGGGGCGGGCTCGCCGTCGGCCCAGTCCGCCGTCCATGTTCCGTCGGCGTTCTGCCGCACCGTCCAGCAGTGGGAGGCCGGCTCCCACAGGAAGTCCTCGAGGGTCAGTCGTTCCAGGTGGTAGTCCAACAGCGCCCAGGTCAGCTCGAACTGCCAACGCAGCAGGTCACGTCGTGATGCGTTCACCGCGCCGACTCTGGCGCACCACCGCCCCGCCGCGGAAACGATTAGTCGGCCGGTGCGCACGCCCAGGCCTGCGGGAGGCGGCTGGATCGCGGGTGATCAGCGGTGCGGCCGGTCGGCGCGCGGCGGCGCCGGGCGCGTTCGTTCCGGCGTTCTCGCGGAGAAAGAGATGAGAGCCCCCGGCCGGGTTCGAACCGGCGACCTGCCGCTTACAAGGCGGCTGCTCTGGCCAGCTGAGCTACAGGGGCTGGCTGGTGTCGAAGCCACCATACCCCCGCCGCGGGACGGCCGCTGCGGAGTTATGCGGCAGTGGCCGCTTACGTGGCGACTCTCACGTGACCGCCGGACTTTTGTTACCGGCGAGTAGGGCATCCTGGGCGGGTGAAAGCCAAGTCGTTGCTGGCCCTGACCGGGGCGGTCGGCGGAACGCTCGCCGTCGCCGGTGCGGTCTTCGCGTTGTTCGACGGGGATTCCGGGGCCGCTGATCGCGCCGGCTCCGTGGTGCCGGGGGCGACCGGGGAGGCCCGGCGGATCGCCGCGATCCTGGTGGACAGCGGGGCCACCGGATGCCGGGGGGATCGCAGCCGGGTGGAGTGCCGGTTCAGCGACCGGTACGTGGCGGCCGAGGTGGTCGACCCCCGGCTCGGCACGACCGTCGAGTCGCTGCTGCCGAGCTGGAAGACCGGGGCGGCGCAGGCGTCGACCGGCGACACCAGCCCGTTCGCCGTGCTGTACGGGAAGACCTGGCTGGTCACCGGGCCGGAGGCGTTCGTGGAGGAGGTCCAAGAGCGCCTGGACGGGCTGATCGTCTACTGCGACCGGCCTTACGGGCCCTGCTACTGACCCGCCCGCCGGCCCGCCGTCGACGGTGCGTCACCGGCCGTGACCCAGGGTCGCCGGCAAGGGAAAGGGATGCCTCAGTGTCCCTTGGCGGGCCTTGATGCGCCGACCGCCCGAGTCGGGGAGGGCGGGCGTGGCACAATGTTGGCCGCGTACAGGGAGGACGCCTCGGACCGGACGGTCCCGCCGGGCCCGTCCTCGGCCCGGTGCGGACCACGCCCGAACGAAGCCGTCCCCGCATCCGACGGCCGATGCCGCGAGGAGGTTGGTGCCGTGTCCCCCGCCGGCCGACGCCGACCAGACCCCATCGACGACCCCGGCCCTTCCGGCGCCTCCCGGCTGGCGGTCCGCATCACCGCCGGGCTGACGTTCGCCACGCTGGCGGCGGCCGCGATCGTCCCCGTGGTCGTGCTGCGCCACGGCGGACCGTCCGGGGAACGCAGCGGGTCGTGGCCTCCCGCGGCCGGCGCCCTGCACGCCGCCGCCCCCACCGACACGGTGCGCTCCCGCCAGTGGTACCTGGACGCGATGCGGGTGCCGCGGGCCTGGCGGTGGAGCAAGGGCAAGGACATCACCGTGGCGGTGCTGGACACCGGTGTCGACGGCACCCACCGGGACCTGACCGGCCAGGTGATCGACGGCCCCGACTACACCGGCGGCAACCGTCGACCCGGCGGCAGGTACTGGGGCGGGCACGGCACCGCGATGGCCGGGATCATCGCCGGGCACGGCAGCGGCCCCGGACAGTCCGCGGGGGTGATGGGCATCGCCCCCCGCGCCAAGATCCTGTCCATCCGGGTGACCTGGGAGAACGACGACCCGCTGCGGCAGACCGGGAACCTGGCGGGGCAGAGCCGGGACGCCGTCGCCAAGGGCATCCGGTACGCGGTCGACAACGGCGCCGACATCATCAACATGTCGCTGGGCGGCGGGCGCGCCTTCTACAACGGCAACGCCGTCGAGGAGGAGGCCATCCAGTACGCCCTCTCCAAGGGCGTGGTGCTGGTCGCCTCGGCGGGCAACGACGGCTCCGGCCCCAACCGCAAGAACTTCCCCGCCGCCTATCCCGGGGTCATCGCCGTCGGCGCGGTCGACAAGCGGATGCTTCCCTGGAAGGACACCAACCGCAACTCGTACGTGTCGGTGTGCGCGCCCGGCGTCGACATCATCAGCCCCGCCCCCGGGGACGCCTATGTGCTCGGCACCGGCACCAGCCCGTCCTCGGCCATCGTCGCCGGGGTCGCCGCGCTGATCCGCTCCCGGTACCCCAGGCTCACCCCCGACCAGGTGCGTCAGGCGCTGACCCGCGGCACCGTCCAGCGCAGCGGCCAGAACGGGCAGCAGCCGGACCAGTCCGACCAGACCGACCAGAACGGCCAGACCGGGACGGGCGCCCAGGTGTGCTCCCAGTCCCTGGACGCGGTGCGCGCCATGCAGGCCGCCGCCCGGATCAACAAGGCCGCCTACGGCTCGCCCGCCGCCGAGCCCACCCCGACCCCGGTCGCCACGGACGAGCCGCCCGCCGAAGAGTCCGACACCCTGCTGTGGGCGGTGGTCGCCGGCGGCAGCGCGATGGTGGTCACCGGGCTGGCGCTCGGCTGGCGGCAGCGCCGCCGCTCCCGGGACGAGGAGGACGACTTCGTCGCCGCGCCGCCCGAGCCGGTGGCCGCCGCGGCCCACGTCCGCTCCGCCGAGCCCTACGACCGCAAGGTCGCCCCGCTGGACTGGCCGGAGCGTCCCGAGCCCGACCATGCCGAGCCCGACCACGCCGAGCCGGATCGCTACGGGGCCGACGACCACGGATCCGACCACCACGGGTTCGATCACCACGGGTTCGACCGCTCCGAGTCCGACCACCACGAATTCGACCGCTACGAGTCCGACCACTACGGGTCCGACCGCTACGGGTCTGATCACCACGGCTCCGACCACCACTGGACCGACGGCCGCGAGCCGGAGCACCACGGGTCGTCGGGTCGCCACGAGCGGCCGGAGCGCTCCGAGCCGGGCCGTCACGGGACCGACCGCTCCGAGACCGGCCACTCCGGGTCCGCCGAGCCGCCGCCCGTCCCCGCCCTGCCGATCTCCGAGTCCGGCGCGTGGATGCCGCAGTCCGATCTGCATCTGCCGCCGGCGAAGGAGGCGCCCCCGGCGACGCCCAACGGCAACGGCAACGGGCACCCTCGGCTGGAGCCGGAGAACCTGCGCCCCTACGACCCGACGGGGGAGCCGCGGAGCGGGGCCCCCGTCGGCGCCCACGCCCGCCCGCAGACCGACGATCCCGCGTCCGGCTTCGGCGACGACCCGCTGTTCGGCAACCCGTTCGGCCGGGAACGGGCGGTGCCCCACGACGACGACGCCCCGCTGGACCTCGGCCGCGAGACCGCCGTGCCCCCCGAGGAGCGCGCCCCCGAGCCGCCGTTCCCCGAGCCCGGGTTCGAGCAGCCCGCCGTCCCGAGGCCGGAGACCGGGCCGCCCGTGGACGCCTCCTCGCCCACCGCCCCGTTCCGCGCGGTGAGCGACCAGGACCTGGCCTGGCCCGTCACCCGCTCCGAAGAGGAGGGGGCCGCCCCGGCCCTGCGCGACGAGGAGGACGACCTGGCCACCCGGGCGTTCCCGGCGATCGACCCGGGGACCGCTCAGGACCCCGACTGGCACGGCGGGCGGAACGAGGGCGAGGAGCAACGGCCGTGGTGGTAGTCCCGGCCGGCCCGCTACCGCACCGGGCGTAGTCGCGAAGCCTCCGCCCGGACGATGCCGCGGCCGGTGCCTTTCGCCGAGCATCGCCGTATGCGCATCGCACGGCGAGGAGGTCGATGACCATGGTGATGACGATGCTGGCCCACGGGCCGTGGGGGCAGGGGGATCCGCCGGCGTTCTGGCCGGTCTTCCCGCTCGTGTTCGGGCTGCTGTGGCTGGCCGTGCCGGCCGCGGTGGGTTATCTGCTGTGGCGGCGGGCCGCGGCGCGTCCGGACGTCGGCGGGCGGGATCCGCAGGCGGGCGCGCGCACGATCCTGGCGGAGCGGTTCGCCCGCGGCGAGATCGACGAGGACGAGTACCACCGGCGCATGTCGGCCCTGCGCGCGGACCTGTGATCCGCGCGTCCCGCGTGATCCGTACGGTCCGCGGACGCGCCGACCTGCGCGGGCCGGGCCGGCCGGCCGCGGTCACCGGCCCGGCCGCCCTCAGCGGGCGGGGGCGAGCCGCACATGGGCGCCCGGCGGCAGGTTCAGCCGCTGCGCCGCGTTCCCGGAGTTGACCGCCAGGGCCACATATCCGGCCGAGTCGGCGTAGGCGACCAGCTCGCCCGGCGGGACCTCCCCGAAGGTGCGCTCCAGCCGCACCGACATCGTCCGCTTGCCCAGCGACAGCCGCACCGGCTCGCCCGGGCGCATCCCCAGCCCCTCCAGATCGGCGGCCGGGATCGACAGCTGGACGTTGCCGAACCGGTCCACCGTCAGCACCTCTCCCTCGATCGCATCGCCCCGGATCCGCCGCATCGGCGTCGGCAGGGACACCAGGTCCTCCGGCCGCAGCGGGGAGCCCGTCTGCGCGATGTCCATCCCGTTCAGCAGGTGCGCCGCCACGGGGGTGAAGATGTCGCGCCCGTGGAAGGTGGCCGACACCGGCCGCAGCCACAGCTCCTCGTTGGTCAGCTCATAGGCGCGCACCCGGCCGTCCTCGGCGGCCTCGCGCACCGCCCAGGACAGCAGCCCGTTGTCGGGGCCCACGAACACCCGCTCCCCGGCCGCCACGGCGACGCCGCGCCGCCGGGTGCCGACCCCCGGGTCCACCACCGCCACGTGCACCCCGGGCGGGAGGTAGGGGACCGTCTGGGCCAGCATCGCCGCGCCCCGCCGCACGTCGCCCGGCGGCACCAGGTGGGTGATGTCGATGATGCGCGTGTTCGGGCTGATCCGGGCCGCCACGCCGTGACACGCCGCGACGAACCCGTCCTCCAGCCCGTAGTCGGTGAGGAACGTCAGACACTGATAAGCCGCCACGTGCCGACAGCGTACGGTGCTCGGTGATGCGGCGGAACGGCGGGAAGATGTCGGCCGGGCCCGTTAGCATGGCACCGCCGAAACCCGGACGACCGGCATCAAAGATCACAGAGGGGAACGATCCGCGCGGGCCGAGCGCGGACGCGTCCCCTCGGGAGGGCGCCATGGACGACGGTTCAGCCCTGCGACCCGACGACCCCGACGACCCCCACGGGCCCGGCCCCGCGGGCGGCGACCCCTTCCCCGACGAGTCGCTGTCGGAACGCGACCGGCGCATCCTGGCCTTCGAACGCCAGTGGTGGAAGCACGCCGGCGCCAAGGAACGGGCCATCCGCGAGGAGTTCGGCATCTCGGCGACGCGGTACTACCAGCTGCTCACCGACCTGATCGACCGGCCCGAGGCGCTGCGCCACGATCCGATGCTGGTCAAGCGGCTGCGCCGGATGCGGGCCCAGCGGCAGCGCCAGCGCGCCGCGCGTCGGTTCGGCATCCGCCCCTGAGGTGTCCGACACTGGGGGCATGACCGCACCATCGGTGAACTCCCGGACCGCCGCGGGCAACGAGGCCCTGGCCGCGTTCCGCGAGGCCCCCGGCGACGCCGTCGTCGCGCTGGACTTCGACGGGACGCTCGCGCCCATCGTCGAGGACCCGGCCCAGGCCCGCGCCCATCCCGGCGCGGCGCCCGCGCTGGCCCGGCTCGCCCCGCTGGTCGACGCGGTCGTGATCGTCACCGGCCGGCCCGCCGCCACCGCCGTCGAGTACGGCGGGTTCGCGGACGTGCCAGGCCTGGAGGTGCTGGGCCAGTACGGCCTGGAGCGCTGGGCGGACGGGAAGCTGACCGTCCCCGACCCGCCCCCCGGAGTGGCGGAGGCGCGCGCCAAGCTCCCCGCCCTGCTCCAGGCGGCGGGTGCGCCCGAAGGCGTGCACATCGAGGACAAGCACCACGCCCTGGCCGTCCACACCCGCCGCTGCGCCGAGCCCCAGGTCGCCCTGGATCGGCTGCGCAGCCTGGTCGAGGCGCTCGCCGAACGCACCGGCCTGCACGTCGAACCGGGCCGCTACGTTCTGGAGCTCCGCCCGCCCGGGGTCGACAAGGGCGTGGCCCTGCGCGACTTCCTGGCCGGACGCACCCCTTCGGCGGTGCTGTACGCGGGGGACGATCTGGGCGATCTGGCCGCCTACGCCGCCCTCGACGCCCTGCGCGCCGAGGGGACCCCCACGGTGAAGATCTGCAGCGGCTCCGACGAGGTCCCCGCCCTGGCCGAGCGGGCCGACGTGGTGGTCGACGGCCCCGCCGGGGTGGTCGCCCTCCTGGAGGAGCTGGCGGACTCCCTCTCCTGATCCCTCCCCGCCCCGTCCCCGCTCCACGGCCGGCCCCGGTCGGGATCCGCCGATCCGGCGCCCCGGGCGCGCCCGCCCGAGGGCCGCGCGGGCCCGCCGCCGGGCCTCCGCCGGATCGGGGCGGCGGACGGGACGACCATCGGACGGTGTGGGGGGGGCGATATGGGTGTCGCCGACGCGCCGGTTTTCGGGCTGGACGTATGACGGGCCCGCGATGTTACTAATGAGGCAAGACGTGACGAGCGAGGCGTGACGTCGAGCGGACCGGAGCAGGAGCGAACGATGCCGGCTGAGGCTGCGCCGCTGCGGGCGGAAGACCCCCGGACGCTGGGGGAGTGCCGTCTGATCGGTCGCCTGGCGACCGGGGAACGCCGGATCGTCTACCTGGGCCGGGACCCCTCCGGCCGGACGGTGGTGATCCACCGGATCGTCTCCGGGACGCGCGCGCCCGTCGACGAGGTGCTCGCCAAGGCCCGCGCGATCGACTCGCCCGCCGTGCCGCGGGTGCTGGGAGGCGGCGTCGAGGCCGGCGGCGCATACCTGGTGAGCGAGCACCTGCGGGCCCCGTCGCTGGCGGAGGCCGTGCGCCGGCACGGCCCCTGCACACCTCAGACGCTGCACCGCCTGGCGGTCGGTGTGATCGAAGGGCTGGCCGCCGTGCACCGGGCCGGCCTGGTCCACGGCGGCCTGCGGCCGGAGACGATCCTGCTCGGCCCGCACGGCCCCTGCATCACCGACGCCGCCGTGACCGCGCTGGCCGGGCCCGAGCCGGGCGACCGACGCCCCGCCTACAAGGCCCCCGAACACCTCTACGGCGGAGAGCCGACCGGCGCGGCGGACGTGTTCGCCTGGGCGGCCGTGATGATCTACGCCTTCTGCGGGCGGCCCCCGTTCGGCCCGGACGAGGACCCGGCCACCCTCACCCGGATCCTGCGGCACCGGCCCGATCCGGGGCCGATGCCCGGGCGGCTGCCGGAGATCGTGCTGCGCTGCCTGGTCAAGGACCCCCGGCTGCGGCCGTCCGCCGCCGACGTGGCGCGGTGGCTGAGGCGGGACGCCGCACCGCCGCCCGCGCCCTCCCCCCGCCGGACCGTCCCCGACCCGCTGCCGGTCGTCGAACCCCGGTACGCGACCCGCCCGCCGGAGAGCCCCGCGGGGACGGGCCGACGGCGCTCCGGCGGGGTCGAGGTTCGCCTCCGCGGCCGCGACGCCGCCCGCCGCCGGACCCGCGACGCCGCCCGTCGGCGCCGCGCGGCCCGCGGCCACAGCCTGCTCGCCGGGCTGGCGGCCGGGGCCGTCGCGACCGCCGCGCTGGTGGTCGCCTGGCAGAAGGCCGACTCCGTGCACCCGGCCGACCTGACGGCGGGCGGCCCCGCGGAACGGGGGATGCGGGCCGGCCCGACGGTCACGGTCACCGCCCCGGAGGGCCGCCGCTATCGGCTGTCGGCGATCGGCTGGGGCACCGGCACCACCGTGCATGCGGCCTCCCCGGCCGACGACGCCCCCCTCTACGCCGAGTACGCGCTCGGCAACCCGACCGATCGGCCGGCGCCGCTGGACCTCCACATCGCCGACGTGTTCATCAAGCGCGATCTGCTGCCGGAGGGGGACCGCGGCCGGTGCATGTGGCACGAGGGGGTGCCCGAGGACATGTGCGCGCCCCCGTCCCGGCCGCAGGTGACGGCCCGGCTCGCCGGGGGCTCGCCGGGCGGCGCGGACGACCGGTCCATGGCCCCCCGCTCCTGGTACACGGTCCGGGTGACGGTGGACGTGCCGGTGGAGCAGGACCCGCGGCCCGGCGACCTGCGGCTGTATGTGTGGAGACGGGGCTACCTGACCGCCGCCCCCGTCACCGAGGTGCCGTTCCCCCGCTGATCACGGACCGGTGATCTTGAGGGTGCGCAGGATGTCGTCGGTGACCTTGCGGTCGTCGACCTCCTTCACCCGGATCCACACCCCGAACCCGCGGTTCCGGTCGACCAGCCCCACCTCGGTGATCGACGGGGTGCCGGTGCGGCAGGCGGTGTAGCGGGTGATGGTGCCCGACAGGCTCTTGTCCGGGGTGGTGTAGTTCTCCGGCTGCCCCTTGGTGCACTGGTCGTGCCGGGAGGCCGTGGGCGGCGGCAGCTTGCCCGGGGCGATGTCGGTGGTCACCCCGATGAACACGCCCGGGGTCGTGCCGGTGATGTCCAGGAACTGCTGGAACGTGCCCGGTGTCGCCCGCAGCACCGGCCGGGCCTGCGCATCGGCCAGCCCGACCGTGGAGGGCTGCCAGGTCGTCGGCTCCGGCAGCCTCGCCCACGCCTTGGGCACCGACACCGTGATCTTGCCGGAGGGGTCGCTGACCGCGGTGAAGTCGGCCGGCAGGGTGGGTGTGGCGGTCTTGTCCGGCTTGCCGCCGCCGCCGAGCCTCCCCAGCGCCAGTCCGACGATCAGCGCGACCACCAGGAGCCCGGCGCCGATCGCCGGAGCGACCCAGCGCCCGCGCTTGGCGCCCGGCCCGCTCGGCGGCTGCGATCCCGGACCGCCGGGGGCGCCGGGGACGTGGGGGGCGCCGGGCGGAGGCCCGGGGAAGGGCGTTCCGGGGCCCGCCGGGCCCTGGGGGGCGCCCTGCGGGCCGGGGGGCTGCTGCCCGGGAGCGGCGAGCCGGTTCGGGGCGAACGCGATCGTGCGCTCTCCGTCCGGCTCCTTCGGCCCCGCCGCGTGCGGGGGCGCCGTCGGGGGGTCGATCACCGTCTGCTCGCTCATCCGGCCGCCCATCTCCTCGCTCGCCGCGGGAGGCGGCCCCTGCCCCGTGGGCAGCGGCATCTGCGTGGTGCGCAGCTCGTCGGGCTCTCCGCGCGGCTCCTCCCGCGGCCCCGGCGACACCTCCTGCGGGGGCAGCGGACCTTGTGCGCCCTGCGGGGCCTGCGCTCCCTGCGGGGCCTGCGCCTGATCGGCCCGCCGCCTGGCGGGGTGGACGTCCGGCGTGGTGGGCGGCGCGGGTTCGACCGGCCCGCCGGGCTCGGGACCGCCGGTGGACGGGGCGTTCGCCGGCGGTCCGCCGTGTCGCGCCGGCGCGCTCGGGGCGCCGGATCCCGCATCGTGCCCCGCGCCGGGCTCCGGACCGGATCCCGCACCCGGCTCCGGGGAGCCGGAGGCGACGGCGGCCCGCAGCGACGCCAGCGCCTCCGCGAACGCCTCCGCCGTCGGATACCGACGTTCCCGATCGACTTCCATGGCGCGCAGGATCACCTGATCGAACTCCGGGGTGAGTTCCGCGCGCAGTTCGCTGGGCTTCTTCTTCACCGGAGGCGGACCCGGCGCCTTGCCCGTCACCATGTGATAGGTCAGCGCGCCCAGCCCGTACACGTCCGCCCGCACGTCCAGACCGCCGCCGAACCGCGCCTGCTCCGGCGACATGTATCCGGGCGTCCCCACCGGCAGGGTGAACGCCCCGGAGGCGTGCGCGATGGCCTTGGCCAGCCCCAGATCCGCGATCAGCAGCCGTTCTCCGCCGTCGGGAGCGGACTGGAACAGCACGTTGGAGGGCTTGAGGTCGCGGTGGATCACCCCGAGCTGGTTGATGACCTGCACGCCCCGGGCGATCTCCTCGGCCAGCGCCAACGCGGTCGGCACCTCCAGCGGCCGCTCGCGCATCCGGTCGGCCAGCGTGCCCCGGTCGGCGTACGACATGACGAAATAAGGCCGTCCGTCCGGCAGCTCCCCGATGTCGTGCACCCGCACCAGCCGCTCGGAGTCCGCCCGCCGCAAGATCCGTGCCTCTTCCAGGAACCGGTTGCGAACGTCGAGGTCATCCAGCAGGCTTCCGGACAGCACCTTGATCGCGACTGGGGCATCCAACGCATCGTCGTACCCCAGCCACACCGAGGCGAACGCCCCGGAGCCCAGGACGCGTTCGATTCGGTAACGGCCGACTGAAGACGGTATGGACACCCACGTATCATGCCCAAGAAATAGGGGCTGCGGGGAAACCCGACCGGAGGGCGTGATGGCGAGCCGGACGACACCGGGGGTCGGACGCCCCGACCGGTATGGAGGCGAAGGCGGCCATGGCGTTTGACGAACGGACCGAGGAACTGGCCGTCAAGGCGGCCCAGGGCGATCAGGAGGCGCTCAACGAGCTGCTGCGCCGCATCGAACCGGACGTGCTGCGGCACACCGCCCGCTTCCTGCCGTGCCGCCAGGACGCCGAGGAGGCCTGCCAGGACGCGCTGCTGCAGGTGGCGCGCAACATCCACCGGTTCGAGGGGCGTTCGCGGTTCAGCACCTGGCTGCACGTGGTGGTGGCCAACTCGGCCCGTTCCACCTACCGCTCGCTCAAGCGCCGCAGCCTGGAGCAGGCCGGGGAGCTGCCGCAGCAGCGGCCCGACCCGCGCCGCACCAGCGTGATCGCCGGATCCCGGGTGGACATCCTGGACGCCATGGAGGACCTGGAGGCCCGCAAGCCCGACCTGATCCAGGCGCTGGTGCTGCGGGACATCTCCCAGCTGGAGTACTCCGAGATCGCCGAGCATCTGGGGCTGCCGCTGGGCACCGTCAAGTCCCGCATCCACGAGGCCCGCAAGCAGGTCCGCCAGACGCTGGGGGAGTCCTACGGCTGACCGGCCGGCGCATCCGGCCGGCGTCCGGCCCGCGCGGGTCATGGAGCCGGCAAGGGCCGACCCGCGGTTCGTCAAGAGTCGTTAATGCCCGGGCCATCGGGCCGGTGGGACGGCGGCGCCGCTTCCGGGCCGTCCTCCAGCATGAGCCCCATGGCATCTCAACCCGACCGGCCCATCTTCATCATCGGCTGCCCCCGCTCGGGCACGACGCTGTTGCAGCTGATGCTGCACTCCCATCAGCGGATCGCCATTCCCACCGAGACGCGGTTCCTGCTCCAGGCCTACAACTCCCGGCGCTCGTTCGGGGATCTGCGGGACCCGGCCAACCGCCGGGCGCTGGCGGAATGGATCACGGGCCGCAAGGAGACCAAGTTCGGCGACCTGGGGCTGGACCCCCGCGAGGTCGTGGAGGAGATCGTGGCCGGCCCGCCGACCATGGGCTCGGCGCTGGGCATCGTGTTCCGCGCCTACGCCCGCAAGTACGGCAAGCCCCGCTGGGGCGACAAGCGGCCGAGCTACTTCAAGCACGTCGACGTGCTGCGCCGGCTGTGGCCGGACGCCCAGTTCGTGCACCTGATCCGCGACGGCCGGGACTGCGTGGCCTCCCTGAAGGAGATGCCGTGGTACACGGGCAGCGTCTACCACGCGATCAGCGCATGGCGCGAGGCGATCGACTACGGCCGCAAACACGCCCGCACGCTCGGCCCCGACTCCTACTACGAGCTGCAGTACGAACGGCTCGTCGCCGACCCCGCCGCCGAGCTGGCCGAGTTGTGCCGGTTCCTCGGCGAGGAGTTCGACCCGCAGATGACCGAGCCGCAGGAGATCGCCCGACTGACCGTTCCGCCCAAGAAGACGTGGCACGAGCGCACCCAGGACGCCGTCACCACCGAGAGGGTGCGGTCCTGGGAGCACCGGCTGGAGCCGTGGGAGATCGCGCTCGCCGAGACGGTGCTGGGGTCGCGGCTGCGGGCCTACGGCTATGAGCTGAGCGGCGAGGGCGGCCGCCCGTCGCCGGGGCACCTGGCCCGCTACGCCCGGGTCGCCCTGCGCCGCCGGAACATCCGCTGCAAACGCCTCATCCGCGACCGGATCATCCGGTACCGCGAGCCCGGCCCGGTGGCCTGCCTGCTCGGCCAGCCCGAGTACGACGTCGCGGCCTCGGCCTGAGGACGGCCTCAGACCGAGGCCGCGGGCCGCCCGGCCTCACTCCGCGCGCTCCAGGGCGGCGAGCTGGTCGGCGAACCACTGCCGCGGCGGCAGCGCCGTCGCCGCGGCGGCCAGCCGGCGGCAGCGCTCGGCCCGCTCGTCGGGCGGCATCAGCAGCGCCCGGTGCAGCGTCTCCGCGGTCTGCGACACGTCGTAGGGGTTGACCAGTAGCGCGTGCTCGCCCAGGTCGGCGGCGGCGCCGGCCTCCCGGGACAGCACCAGCGCGCATCCCCGCCGCGACAGCACCGGGCCCTCCTTGGCGACCAGGTTCATCCCGTCGCGGATCGGGTTGACCAGCAGCACGTCGGCCATCCCGTAGGCGGCCAGGGTGCGCGCATAGTCGTCCTTGACCTGCAGGATCAGCGGGTTCCAGTCGGGCGTGCCGAACTCCCGGCGGATCTGCGCCGCCGTCTCCTCCACCGCCCGGGTGTAGGCCCGGTACTCGGGCAGGTCCTGCCGGGAGGGGTAGGCGAACGCCAGATGCACCACCCGGCCGTGCCATTCGGGATGGTTGGCCAGCATCTCCCGGTAGGCGGCCAGGCCCCGCACGATGTTCTTGGACGGCTCGGTGCGGTCGATCCGCACGATGAGCTGCCGGTCGCCCACCTGCTCGCGCAGCGCCCGGGCGCGTTCGGCCACGTCGGGCTGCGCGGCGCGGGCGGTCAGCTCCTCGGCGTCCACGCCGAGCCCGTGCACGCCGATCCGGGTGGTGCGGCCCTTGTGGCGGACGGTGCCGGCGGCCCGGTCCACCTTGGCCTGCAACAGCGCCTCGCAGCAGTCCAGGAACGCCTCCGCCCAGCGCCGGGTCAGGAACCCGGCGTGGTCGGCGCCCAGGATGCCCTCCAGCACCTGCACGCCCAGGTCGTCGGGCAGCAGCCGGTAGTACTCCGGCGGGGCCCAGGGGGTGTGCGAGAAATGCGCGATCGTGATGTCGGGGCGGCGCTCGCGCAGCATCCGCGGCGCCAGCGACAGGTGGTAGTCCTGGATCGCCGCCCGCGCCCCCGGCTCGGCGTCCCTGGCCAGCGCATCGGCGAACGCGGCGTTGTAGGCCTCGTACGACTGCCAGTCCCGGCGCGACCGGGCGTCGAAGTGCGGCGCGTTCGGGGTGTCGTACAGCAGATGGTGCACGAACCACAGCGTGGAGTTGGCCACCCCGTTGTAGGCCCGCCGGAACGTCGAGGCCGGGATGTCCAGCATCCGCACGCGGGCCCCTCCGGTGTCGTATCCGGCCTTGTCCAGCCGCCCGTCGGGGGCCTGCCGCGCGGCCAGGCGGTCGGTGTCCGACAGCGCCGCGCACACCCAGATCGGCCTGCCCGCGCCGTTCCCCGCGGCGACTCCGGCGAGGCCGGAGACCAGCCCGCCGCCTCCGCGGCGCATCGTCAGCGTGCCGTCCTCGGCTTGTGCGAACGACACCGGGCCTCGGTTCGAGGCGACGAGCACCTGACGGTCGGCGGCCCCATGCGCGGAGTCACTCATGCTCGGCAGTGTGACACGGGGCGGTCACCGGGCGGTGCGACGGGTCCCGCCTTACCGCCGGGCCGCGGGCGAGGGAGGGGGAGAGGCGCATCGGCCGTGCACAGACGGGGTGCGCGCCGGTGGCGGCGGCGCCGCGGAGCGCCGGTGCGCCGCGGTGTCAACCCCCGGCCGGGACCGATGTCGGCCACGGCGGGACGGCGCCGGGACCGGACGGCGCCGGGGCGGGATCGGGCGGAGACGACCGGCGGCCGGAGGCGGCGTCGCCGGCCGCGGGCGCGTCCGTCCGCCCCCGGATCGATGCCCGGCGGGTTTGATCATGCTTACCGCGTCTCAGAACGCGAGACGGCACATCTGCGATGCGGTCAAATCGGGTAAAGTCCCCCACAAGTCCGCTGCTTGGGGTGATCCGATAACGCGTTGATACCCTGGCCGGTACGGCGTGCGCCCGTCCGGCGGGCGGCATGCACAACTTCATAACGCTCATCCAGAGGGGTGGAGGGACCGGCCCTGTGAAACCCCGGCAACCCGTCCCGGTGCTGACGCTCGCAACCCGCGAGGCCGGCTGGGACAGGGTGCCAACTCCGGCCCGTGACCAGGGTGGCGCGGGACAGATGAGGAGAAAGGCCTCGCTGCATGGCACTTGATGCTGCCGATCTTGGACCTGCCACGTCCCTGTCCTGTCGCGAATGCGGCGAATCTTATGAATTGGGCCCCCGGTACGCCTGTGAGCAGTGCTTCGGCCCCCTCGAAATCGCCTACGACTTCACGGGGGTGACCCGCGCCTCGATCGAGGCCGGGCCGCGCAACATCTGGCGTTACCGCGGGTTGCTGCCCGTCCCGTCGAACGTCCAGGACACCCCCAACACCGAACCCGGCTTCACCCGGCTGGTCCGCGCCGACCACCTCGCCGAAGCGCTGGGCATGCAGCGGCTGTGGGTCAAGGACGACAGCGGCAATCCCACCCACTCCTTCAAGGACCGGGTGGTGGCGGTCGCCCTGGCCGCCGCCCGCGAACTGGGCTTCAAGGTGCTGGCCTGCCCGTCCACCGGGAACCTGGCCAACGCGGTGGCCGCCGCCGCGGCCCGCGCCGGGATCCGCAGCGCGGTGTTCGTGCCCGCCGACCTGGAGCAGCAGAAGATCATCACCACCGCGGTGTACGGCGGCACGTTCGTCACCGTCCGCGGCAACTACGACGACGTCAACCGGCTCGCCTCGGAGATCGCCGGCGAGCAGGAGGACTGGGCGTTCGTGAACGTCAACGTCCGGCCCTACTACGCCGAGGGCTCCAAGACCCTCGGATACGAGATCGCCGAGCAGCTCGGCTGGCGGCTGCCCGACCAGATCGTCGTCCCGGTGGCCTCCGGCTCCCAGCTCACCAAGATCGACAAGGCCTTCCAGGAGCTGATCAAGCTCGGGCTGGTCGAGGACAAGCCTTACAAGGTGTTCGGCGCCCAGGCCACCGGCTGCTCCCCGGTCGCCGCCGCCTTCAAGAACGGACACGACGTGGTCCGCCCGGTCAAGCCCGACACCATCGCCAAGTCCCTGGCGATCGGCAACCCCGCCGACGGGCCGTACGTGCTCGACGTGGTCCGCCGCACCGGCGGCGCGGTGGAGGACGTCACCGACGCCGAGGTGGTCGAGGGCATCCGGCTGCTCGCCGGCACCGAGGGGATCTTCGCCGAGACCGCCGGCGGCGTCACCGTGGGCTGCCTGCGCAAGCTGGTCTCCTCCGGCGCACTGGACCCGGAGGCGGAGACCGTCATCATCAACTCCGGTGACGGCCTGAAGACCCTCGACGCGGTCGCCCCGGTCGCCACCCCCTCCGCCGAGATCGACCCCACGCTGGAGGACTTCCGCGCCTCCGGCCTGGCCTGAGTCCGACCCGACACTGAAGGTGGGGAGCACATTGAGCACGGTTTCGGTACGGATCCCGACGATCCTGCGCACATACACCGGCGGCGAGTCGGAGGTCAAGGCCGAGGGCGCCACCCTCCGCGAGGTCATCACCGACCTCGACGCCAACTACAACGGCATCGCCGCCCGCATCCTCGACGACTCGGGCAAGATCCGCCGCTTCGTCAACGTCTACGTCGGCGAGGAGGACGTCCGGTTCGCCGACGGCCTGGACACCCCCACGCCCGCCGGCACCCAGATCTCCATCATCCCGGCCGTCGCGGGCGGCTGACCGGCCCGTCCGGGGGACCGCCCCCGGGCCTTCGCAGCGCACCGGGCGCCCCTGCCCGCAGGGGCGCCCGGTGGCGTTTCAGTCCGAGTTGGCCACCACAGCACGCCGGGCCCGTCCGGAGTGCTCACCGGTGTCCACGCCTCGTCGATGTCCCGCACCCGGGTCTCGTCCAGCCGCAACGGATGCGGGTCTCGTCGAAGCCGTCACGGTGCCGGTACGTGACGTCGGCGAGCGCCTCCCGCAGCTCTTCCGACTCGGCGTCGGACCACCTGTGGCCGCGGGCGCCGGCGCCCTTGTGCCGGCCTGTGAACACCTCCCGCAACCAGCCGAGAACGCCTCCGCCGAACACCGGGACGAAAAACCCCCTCGACCCTGCCCTGCCGACATGCGCTACCGCCGTACTGCTGGTGATAGACGACCCCGGTCGGAGCCTCCACCACCACGTACAGCCACCCCTCGGCCCCGGCCATGCCGTCCGGATCGATGAAGACATGCCGTTTCACCCGGCCGGTCTCGCATCGGCGGTCATGCCCGTCCGCCGACCGCGGCCGCGGGCGTTCGCCGGCCGGAGAGGCCGCCTGACGGACCAGATCACCGCCGCCGCCCGGCCCACTGGACGGAAGAGGGTCGGCAAGGCCGGCCGGATGCGGCGCTGACGCCCGGGACTGCGAGCCGCCGGGCCGGGACCGCAGAGGCCGCCGGCGGGTGCGGGCTCCGCGGCGGGGCGACGGAGGGGGCCGGCCGGCGCTGGCCGGCCACGGGACGGCGTGGACGGCGTGGGCGCGGATGCATGAGCGTGCGCCCACGACGGTTCGGCACACCGCTCCACGGGCCCTCGTCGGTCCTTCCCCTCCGTGGTCACGGCCGGTGACCGACGGCAGCGGACAGCGCCGCGCGGCGGTGTCCGCAAACCGCGCCGATGATGGCGTTCTCGCAGGTGAGAGCGTGTATTGGCAGGTGGGGGAAGCCCTTGGCGAGCAACGGGTGGGGCGCTTGCACTCGACAGGGTAGAGTGCTAAAAAACGGTTGGCACTCTCCTGTGGAGAGTGACAATCCCACACTCTGGGGTCGGGGCGATGAGGCCTCACTCCGGCGGCGGAAGGGTTGTCGTCGGGTAGGTCGTCCGTCGCGGGCGTCGGCTCGATCCGTGATAGCCACCTCGTTCCGGGAGGACTGGAGCCTATGGCTGCAAAGATGATCGCGTTCGACGAGGAGGC
>NZ_RRYT01000109.1 GCF_006363815.1 Thermomonospora catenispora | reverse complement strand
TAAAAATTGATTTAAATCACATTAACCAGGATTCTCAATGCAACTTCTAAATTAATCCAGATCAATAAAGGGTGAATTATCATATGTAATGTGATCTATGTAGGATCATTTGTTACTCCAATGTAGGTATATTCGTCACGTTTTTATAACCATAACGACGGAGCGGATATGAAAAAGTTAACAGTGGCGGCTTTGGCAGTAACAACTCTTCTCTC
>NZ_RRYT01000011.1 GCF_006363815.1 Thermomonospora catenispora | reverse complement strand
GCCCGGCGGCCGCGGCGATCGGCGGCCGGGCGGCCCGCGGCGGGACGGCGGGCGGCGGAGCGTCCTGGGGCGGGTCGGCGGACGGCGGGGGAGCGGCATCCCGCGGCGGAGGCCTCTCGGGGGACGCCGACGGCGGCGGGGAGGACTTCACCAAGGACACCCGGGACGGCGGGGAGGACTTCACCAGGGACACCGGGGGCGGGGCGGCGGAGGCGGCGTGCGCGCCCTCGGCGAGGGGATCGCGGTGCTCGCCGCCGCCGAGCAGGGCGGTGAGGGCCTGCAGCGCGGTGGGGCGGCGGGCCGGGTCCTTCTCCAGGCAGGCGGCGACCAGATCCCGCAGCGGACCCTCCAGGGAGCCCAGCTCCGGCTCCCCGTGCAGGATCCGCTGCATCACCGCGGGGATGGAGTCGTTGCCGAACGGCGGGACGCCGTTGGCCGCGAACGCCATCGTGCAGCCCCAGGCGAACATGTCCAGCGGAGGCCCGGCCGAGCCCGCCGCCAGTTGCTCGGGGGCCATGTAGGCGGGGGTGCCGATCGCCCCCGACAGGGTGGTCGAAGACCGCTCCAGCGGGCGGGCGATGCCGAAGTCGATGACCCGGGGGCCGTCCGGGCCGAGCAGCACGTTGCCGGGCTTGAAGTCGCGGTGGATCACCCCGGCCCGGTGGACGGCGGCCAGCGCGGTGGCGGTGCCGATGGCCAGCCGCAGCAGCCCGTCCCCGCGCAGCGGGCCCTGCTCGGCCACCAGCCGCTGCAGGGAGGGGCCGTCGATGTACTCGCTGACCACGTAGGGCTGCTCCCCGTCCAGCCGGGCGTCCAGGATCCGCGCGGTGCAGAACGGGGCGACCCGCCGGACCGCGGCCAGCTCTCGTTCCAGGTGGCGGCGGGCGGAGGACCCCTCCTCCAACTCGGCCCGCAGCAGCTTCACCGCCACCCGGCGGCCGTCCGGCGCCCCGCCCAGGTAGACGGTGCCCTGGCCGCCCTCGCCCAGCCGGCCCAGCAGGGCGAAGCCGCCGATCTCGCGGGGGTCGTTGGGACGCAGCGGGCGAGGCTGCGGTGGCATGGAGCCTCCAGCGGGACGGACACCCGGACAGGGGACAAGCAGCATAGTGGGCCCGCGGACACGGCCGCGGCGGGGACGCCGCGCGGTGCCCGCGGAACGCGAGCCGGGCGCGAGCCGGACCGGACCCGCCGCGTGCGGGCCCGTCACCCCCGCCGGACGGGGACGGCGCCCGTGGCCTGCGCCACCATCCGCTCGTACACCTCCGGGTCGGTGGTGTGCGCCCCCAGCCGGTGCCCGGTGAGGGCGCCGTGGTCGTCGCTGGAGCCGGTGACGGCCAGCCCCAGCTCGGCGGCCAGCCCGCGCAGCCGGGCGCGGTCGGCCTCGTCGTGGTCGGCGTGGTCGACCTCCACGCCGAACAGCCCGGCCCCGGCCAGCTCGGCGATCAGCGCGTCGCTCACCGTCCTGCCGCGCCGCATCGCCCTGGGGTGGGCCAGCACCGCCACGCCCCCGGCGCCCCGCACCAGCCGGACCGCCTCCACCGGGTCGGGCGCGTGCCGGTGCACGTGGGCGCGACCCCCGTCGCCGATCCACCGCTCGGTGAACGCCTCCGCCGGATCGTCGATCACCCCGGCGTCGACCATGGCCCGTGCGATGTGCGGCCGTCCCACCGCCGCGCCCCCGGCCAGGGCGGTCACCCGCTCCCAGGTGATCGGCACGCCCAGCTCGGCCAGCCGCTCCACCATCAGCCGGCCGCGCTCGTCGCGGGCCCGGCGGATCCGCGCGCACTCGGCCGCCAGCGCCGGCTCGGCCGGGTCGAACAGATAGGCCAGCAGGTGGATGCTCAGTCCGTCCCGCGCGCACGACAGCTCCATCCCCGCCACCAGGGTCAGCCCGTCCGGAAGCGCCGCCTCGGCCTCCGCCAGGCCCGCCGTGGTGTCGTGGTCGGTCAGCGCGAGCACGTCCAGCCCGGCCTCCCGGGCCCGCCGCACCACGTGGGCGGGCGGTTCGGTGCCGTCCGAGGCGGTGCTGTGGCTGTGCAGGTCGATGCGCATCGCGGGAATCCTCGTCCGATATCGGGTTGACCCTGACGTTACGGCAGGCTCCAGCCTGGACCGCGCAAGCCCGTGCAGGGAGGGAGTCCCATGGACTACTCGATAGGGCAGGTCGCCGAGGCCGCCGGGGTGACGGTGCGCACGCTCCGCCACTACGACGCCATCGGCCTGCTGAGGCCGAGCGGACGGACCGCCGCCGGCTACCGCCGCTACGGCGACGCCGATCTGGAGCGGCTTCAGCAGATCCTGTTCTACCGGGAGCTGGGATTCCCGCTGGAGGACATCGCGACGATCCTCGACGACCCGGACGCCGACGCCCTGACGCACCTGCGCCGCCAGCGGGAGCTGCTGATGGGCCGGATCGACCGGCTGCGTGCGATGGTCGACGCGATCGAGCTCGCGATGGAGGCGAGGAGAGTGGGAGTCGACCTGACCCCTGAGGAGCGGCTGGAGATCTTCGGGGGCGACCCCGACGTCCACCGGGCCGAGGCGGAGGAGCGGTGGGGCGACACCGACGCCTACCGGGAGTCGCAGCGCCGCACCGCCGCCTACACCAAGGAGGACTGGAAGCGGATCACGGCCGAGCAGAAGGCGATCGTCGACGGGTTCGCCGAGGCGCGGGCGGCGGGCGTGCCCGCCACCGACGCCCGCGCGATGGACCTGGCCGAACGGCACCGCGGGTTCATCACCGACAGCTTCTACGAGTGCTCCGTCCGGATGCACCGGCGCCTCGCCGAGCTGTATGTGAACGACTCGCGGTTCACCGCGGTCTTCGACCGGACGGCCGAGGGGCTGGCGCAGTACGTGCACGACGCGATCTGCGCCAACGCCGACCGTCAGGAGGCCCGCTGAGTCACCCGATGGTGTGGCCGCCGTTGACGGTGATCCGCTCGCCGGTGATGTACCCGGCGGCGTCGGATGCCAGGAACGCCACCGCGGCGGCCACGTCGTCGGGGACCCCGATGTGCCCCAGCGGCACGTCCTCGATGTAGGACCGCAGGTCCTCGGCGGGGACGTCGGCGTGCCGCTCGACCGGGATCCAGCCGGGGGCGACCAGGTTGACGGTGATGCCGTACCGGCCCAGCTCCCGCGCCCACGACCGGGTCAGGCCGATCTGGGCGCCCTTGGCGGCGACATAGGCCGACATGCCGGGCAGGGCGCGTTCGAACACATCGGAGCCGATCTGGATGATCCGTCCGCCGCCGAGCTCCTTCATCCCCGGCACCACCGCCTGGGCCAGCAGGGTGGGGCTCTTGACGAAGAACTCCAGCTGGTCCAGGTGGTCCCGCCAGGTCAGCTTCTCAAGCGGGACGGTCGGCTGCGGCCCGGTGGCGTTGACGACCAGCGCCCGCACCGGGCCCAGCCGGCCGGTCACCCGCTCCACCAGGTCCCTGACCTGCTCCTCGTCGGTGACGTCCGCGCCGAACGCCTCGGCGACGCCGCCCGCCGCACGGATGTCCTCGGCCACCCGCTCGGCCGCCTGCGCGCCCGCCCGGTAGTTGACCGCCACCGCCCATCCGTCCGCGCCGAGCCGGCGCGCGATCGCCGCCCCCAGCCCGCGCGACGCTCCACTGACCAGAGCCACCCGTGTCGTCGATTCCACGATCGACGATCCAACCGCGCCCGGCTGCGCCGGGCAATACCGGTTTGTCCGGCATGCCCTCGGGTAGGGCGGTCGCGCGTTCGAAGGGAGGCCCGCATGGAGTACGAGGCGACCCGTGGCATGCCGGCGGAGAGCCGCATCGTGTTCGACGTGGCGTCGGACGTGTCCACCATGTCCCGCTGGCTGCCCGAGGAGATCCACGTCCGCGACATCGCCCCCGGCCTGGCCGAGGCCGACGCCCGGACCGAGCGCACGACCCACCAAGGGCTGATGCGCACGGCCCCCGAGCGGCTCCGGCTGGAGTGGGGCGTCAAGGACCGGCCGGACTACGCCGGATGGCTGGAGGTCACCGACGCCGGCGCCGGGGCGAGCGAGGTCGTGGCGCACCTGTCGTTCCGCGGCGACCAGCCCGAGGCGAGCGATTCCGGCCGGGCGAGGGAGGAGGCGCAACGGTCGCTGGAGCGCTCGTTGGACCGGCTCGCCGAGGAGGTCGCCCGCCGTGTCGCCCAACCGGGCTATTGAACGGCGGAGGGAGAGGCGATGAACGAGGCGATGAACACGCCGAACGATGCAGAGCACGAGGCAGAGCACGAGCGGGTCGACCGCGGGCCGGGGGCGCACTCCGGGCACGAGAGCCAGGTGCGGGAACGGATCGTGCCGGGCACCACCAGTGCCGCCGAGGGCTACCGGCCGTCGGAGGACGACGTGCTCGCCGGGGTCCGGATGCGGCCCGGGGAGACCGCCGAGCCGCCGCAGGAGCGGGAGCTCGCCCGCGACGAGGACGCCGACCTGCCGACCGGCGACCGGGGCGACGAGCCTCCCGAGGAGGGCTCCCAGTCCACCGGCGGCCGGGCCTGAACGTCCGCCGGACGACCGGCCCCGTCCCGCGTTGAACGGCCGTCCCGATCGGCCGATACCCCGGGTCGGCTTCGCCGCTCGCAGGGCCCGGCGGAGCGGCCCGTCGACCGTGTGCGGCCCGCCGCCGTGCCCCGGCCCGCCACCGTGTCCCGGCGTCCCACCGGCCGCGCCCCCCGGGCCGGTCTGGGAACGGAACGTCTCGGAACGGGACCGGATCGTCAAGCCCGATCTCGGAGCCTGGCGCTCACTTCCCCCCGTCGCCCGCGGAGTCCGCCGGGCGGTGGCCCTCGACCCGGTGCTTGAGGTCCTCGGGGAACTTGCGCGTGTCCCGGGGCTCCACATACGGCTCCCGGCCCCCGGGGGCCAGCCCGCCCGCGATGGCCTTGCCGCGCTGCAGCTCGGCGTTCAGCTCCGCGCCCAGCAGCAGGGCGATGTTGCTGATCCACAGCCACACCAGGAAGATGATCACCGCCGCCAGGCTGCCGTAGGTCTTGTTGTAGGAGCCGAAGTTGGCCACATAGAACGCGAACCCCGCCGAGGCCAGCAGCCACACCGCCAGCGCCAGCAGCCCGCCGGGGGTCACCCATCTGAAGCCCTGCCGGGCGTTCGGCGACGCCCAGTACAGCAGCGAGAACAGCAGGCTGACCACCACCAGCAGCACCGGCCACTTGGCGATGTTCCACGCCGTCACCGCCTGCGGCCCCAGCCCCAGCAGGTCCCCCGCCTTGCGGGCGATCGGGCCGGAGATCACCACCGCGATCGCCGAGACGGCCAGCAGCACCAGCGCGGTCAGCGTCACCGCCACCCGGATCGGCAGGGTCTTCCAGATCGGCCGCCCCTCCGGGACGTCGTAGATGGCGTTGGAGGCGCGCATGAACGCCGCCACGTACCCCGACGCCGACCAGATCGCCACCAGCAGACCGACGATCGCCACCAGCCCGGCCCCGCCGCGTCCGCGCTGCAGCTCGTTCAGCGCGTTGACCAGCACGTCGCGGACCGCGCCCGGCGCCAGGTCGTCCACGTTGTCGACCAGCCCCTGGGACACCGACTGGCCGCCCAGCCCGACCAGCGACACGATCACCAGCATGGCCGGGAAGATCGACAGCACCCCGTAGTAGGTCAGCGCCGCCGCCCAGTCGGTCAGGTTGTCCTCCTTGAACTCCCGCAGCGTCCGCTTGACCGCTCCCTTCCAGGACGCCTTGGGCATCTCCGAGAGGGCGTCGGGGCCCCGCTCATGGGTCCGCGGCGCGTCCTCCGGGCGTTCCTCGGCGGGGCCGCTCATCGCGTCGCGCCCGCCGTCTCCCGGTGCGGCCGGGCGGCGGCGGAGCGGTGCATGCCCTTGGCCCCGGCCCGCTTGGTGGCGCCCTTGACCATCCCGGTGATCGCGCCCTGCAGCGCGGCGGCCGCCAGCACCTCCACCCAGCCGCGGTCGAGGTCCTTCGCGTCGGGGACCTCGTCCTCACCGGCGGCCAGCTTCCAGATCCGCTTGAACAGCATCCCCGCCACGATGCCGCCCAGCACGCTGGAGACCAGCGACAACACCTTGTAGACCATCGTCGATCCCCTCCATGCGAGCCCCTCGCGCGGCCCTCCGCAGATTCAGCCAGTTCCCTCCAGCGCGGCCCTCAACCGTGGCTTCGCGTTAGGCTGCCGCCGCCATGGGCGGTTCGTCCGACGCCCCCCGGTCATGAGAGGCGCCGATGTACTACCTGGTGGGAACGACCGGCCATCCCAACTACGGCGACGAGCTGATCGCCGCCGTGTGGCTGCGGCATCTGGCCGAGGCCGCACCGGACGCCGAGGTGTGGCTGGACTGCCCGCATCCGGGCACCGCCGCGGTGATGCTGAGTCATCTGCACCCGAACGTGCAGTTCACCGACACGTTCTGGCGGCTGTGCCGGGAGGCCCCCGACGACGGGCCCTGGCAGGTCGCCCGCTGGGTCCGCCGTGCGATCGGCGACCTGGGCATGGCCCCCCGCTGGGGGCTGGGCCGCGAGCTGGCGGCCCGCGCCGAGGTGGTGCACATCATCGGCGGCGGCTACATCAACGGCCTGTGGCCCCGGCACTACGGCCTGCTGGCCGCCGCGGTGGGGGCGGTGGAGCGCTCCGGCGGCCGGGCGGTGATGACCGGGCAGGGCCTGTGGCCCGTTCCCGAGCACGGCGCCCAGCTGCTCCGCGACCTGGCCGCCCACTTCGCGCTGGTGGACGTCCGCGACGAGCCGTCCGCCCAGGTGCTCGGCGACGTCACCACGGTGACCGCGACCGGCGACGATGTGCTCTTCGGCCTCGGCCCCCACCTGTACCGGCCGCCGCACGAGCCGCTCCGCGAGGTCGTGCTGTGCCTGCAGTCGGACCTGCTGAGCATGCCGCGGCCCGCGCTGGCCTCGTTCGTCTCCGCCGCGCTGCGCTCATGGGGCGTGACGCCCGAGCAGGTCGCGGTGGTGGAGGGCATCCCGGGCGTGGACCGCGCCGTGTTCGACCTGCTCGAACCCGAGCTGCCCGGCGCCCGCTTCCACCCGTTCCTGGAGGTGTGGCGGCACGGCCTCCCCGCCGGCCCGGGGCAGACCTGGATCTCCACCCGCTTCCACCTGCACCTGCTGGCCGCCGCGGCCGGGGCCTCGGGCGTGGCGGTCTCCGTCAACCCCGACTACTACGCCGTCAAGCACCGCTCCCTGATCCGGCGAGGCAGCCGCTGGACCCTCAGCGACGCCACGGACGTCCCCGAGCGGCCTGCGGCCGGCGGCTTCGACCACGACGTCCTGGAGGCCGCCCGCCGGGAGAAGCGGTCGCTGGCCGCCGCGATCTACGGGCGTTGACCGCGTCGCGCCCGCCGGTGCGCGAGCGGGGCGGCCGGGCGTCGCGCCCCGGCGCAGCCGACCCCGCGTGGCCGTGAGCAGGGCGGATGTAGGAACATGATCGCGTCCGATGCACGGGAGGGCGTCATGAGCGAGGTTCTGCTGCAGGTCGAGCGCGGTATCGCGACCATCACCCTGAACGCGCCGGAGCGGCGCAACGCGCTGTCGGTGGCGGTGCGCACCGGGCTGGGGGAGCGGCTGAAGGAGGTCGCGGCCGACGAAGAGGTCCGCGCCGTGGTGCTGACCGGGGCGGGCACCGTGTTCTGCGCCGGCGCCGACCTCAAGGAGGTCCAGGCCGGGGTGACCGGAGGCCCCTCCATCCCCGAGCTGCTGACCGCGATCATGGATCTGCCCAAGCCGGTGGTCGCCCGGCTGAACGGCCCGGCCCGGGCCGGGGGCCTGGGCATCGTGGCGGCCTGCGACCTGGCGGTGGCGCCCGATGATGTGACGTTCGCGTTCACCGAGGTCAGGATCGGCGTGGTGCCCGCGATGATCGCGGTGGTGCTGCGGGACCGGATGAGCCCGCGGGCCCTGTCCCGCTACTTCCTGACCGGGGAGACCTTCGGCGCGGCCGAGGCGGCCGAGCACGGGCTGATCACCGCGGCCTGCCCGCGCGAGAAGCTGGACGAGACGGTCGGCGGGCTGCTGGAGGCGTTCCGCGTCACCGAGCCCAAGGCCCTCGCCCGCACCAAGCGGCTGCTGACCGAGCTGGCGGGGATGCCGCGGGAGGAGGCGTTCTCGCTGGCCGAGCGGGTCTCGGCGGAGTTCTTCGCCAGCGAGGAGGCCGCCGAGGGACGCCGCGCGTTCTTCGAGAAGCGCCCGCCGCGCTGGGCGCTGTGACCCCTGCCGGCGGGACCGGCCGGACGGGACCGGCCGCTCCGTTTCCGCGTCGGGCCGGCGTGTCCGTCCGGGCGCCGGAGAGGCCCCGGGTCACTTCTTCTTTTTGGACTTCTTGCCTTTCCGGGATTTCTCGGCCTCGGCCCCCTTCTTGGCCTTCTTGGCCTTCTTGCTCTTTTTTCCGGTGACCTTGGTCGTGATCTCAGGCGCCGCCTCGGCCGCCGGAATCTCCTCGGCCCTCGGGGCGGGGACCGCGGCGGCCGGGGAGGCCCCGGCGACCCGGTCGCGGAACGTCTGACCGACCCGGAACCGCGGCGCCTCGGTGGCCGGCACGTCGATCGGCCGGCCGGTGCGCGGGTTGCGGACGGTGCGGGCCGGGCGGGACATCCTGTCGAAGGTGCCGAACCCGGTCACCAGGACCCGTTCCCCGGCGGCCACCCGCTCCATGATCTCCTCGAACACGGCGTCCACGTGCCGCCGGGCCGTCGCCTGGTCACTGCCCGCACGTGCCGCCACCGCCTCGATCAACTCGGTTCTGTTCACCGGCAGCGCCTTTCGTCATCGGTTCGGTCACCTGGTCGCCAATGTAAATCAGTGACGGATTCCGTGGGCGGTCCGCCGGATTCTTCGTGACCGGAACGCCGCCGGGTCGAAGGCCGAGGACGCGTCCCCGGCCTTCGACCCGCCCGCGCTCGGGAACGCCGATCAGCGGCGCGGCGGCTTCTTCTGCAGCGGGACGGCGATCCGGTTGAAGGCGTTGATCAACGCCACCGCCGCCACCAGATGACCGGCCTCCTCGGGGGAGAAGTGCTCGGTCACCGCGTCCCACACCTCATCGGGCACGCCGTGCCCGCCGAGCCGGGTGGCGGCCTCGGCGTAGCCCAGCGCCGCCCGTTCCGCCTCGGTGAACAGCTCCGACTCCCGCCAGGCGGCGACCTGGAGCAGCCGGTCGATCTCCTCGCCGTGCTCCAGGGCGTCGTGGGAGTGCATGTCGATGCAGAACACGCAGCCGTTGAGCTGGGAGACCCGCAGCTCGACCAGCTTCCACAGGCGGTGGTCCAGCGGGCCCTCGGCGATCGCGGCGTTGGCCTGGAGGAACGCCTTGTACGGCCCGGCCGCGGCGGCCATCAGATCCAGTCTGGGCATCGTCTCTCCTTTCCTCGCCAGGGAGACGACGCGACCCCGGTGCGTGTGACGGGCGATTCGGCCCGGACGCCTCTCCCGCGCGCCGGACGGTCCCGCGGAGCGGCGCCGTCCGCCGGCGCGCCTCCGCGGGCGGCGGCTCCGAGGACGCCGGAGGCGGAGGAGAGAGGGCGGGTTCGGGCCGGCGGCGCGCGAAGGGACGCCGAGAGAGGCCGGGAGGCGCCGGGAGGAGGCGCCGGGAAAAGGCGGACGCCCCGCCTCGGCGACCGAGGCGGGGCGTCGTGCGGGCCCGCGGCCCGAGCCGTCAGGAGACGACCGTGATGCGGCCGGAGCCGGTCTCGGGGTAGTCCTCGGCGGTGATCCGGCCGTTCAGGTCGTCGGTGATGTAGGTCAGCAGGGCCTGCTGGTAGGTGACGCCGACCGTGGTGAACGGCAGGCCGCGGAACGGCCACTGGTCGCCGCCGCGGGCGCTGAAGTCGTTGGTGGCCACCGACAGCGCGGGCCCGGGAACGACCTGCCCGTTCTCGACGATCGTGGTGCCGTCGTCGAGGACGACGGTGCGGACGCGGGTGCCGGGGGTCACCACGGTGCCGTCGTCGGTGACGACCTGGGCGGTGCCGTCGGGGTCGTATTCGAAGCGGAACCCGGCCACCTGGGCGAACCGGCCGTCGGCGACGGGGATGCGGGAGACGGCGTTCTCCAGGATCTCCTTGAACTGGGCGCGCGGGACGTTCGGCACCACGGACACGAAGTTGCCGAACGGGGCGATGGAGAAGGTGTCCAGCTCGGTGATCGGCCCGGCGGGGATCAGGCCGTTGTTGCGGATGCCGCCGCCGTTCTGCAGGGCCACATCAGGCGGGGTGACGCCGTAGGAGGCGGCGTTCTTGCGGCCGGCGGCCAGCAGCGCGTCGGCCGTCAGGTTCCCGAGGTTGGTCTCCTGGGTGCGCACCCCGGGCTCGCGACGGCCGTCCAGGGCGACCGCGGACTGGGCGACGACGTTGGAGGCCATCCCGTCCACGAACCGCTGCACCGGCTCTGCGACGGTGCGCTGCACCGTGGGGTGGGGGGGCGACGGCGTCGGGGGCCACGCCCGACACCCGGACCGGGCCGCTGGAGCGGTCGACGCCGATGACCTTGCCGTTCCGGTCGAAGTCCACCACCAGCCGGCCGACGTACTTGTAGTCGCCCGCCGTGGTCACCACCGGCACGTCGGTCCCGGTGCCGTCCTTGACGTACAGGGGGTAGCGCAGCGGCTCGCCGGTGGCGGGGTCGGGGGTGATGGCGTCGCCGGGGACGAGCGGGGTGGTGTCGGAGGCCATCAGCTCGTCGCCGCCGCCGGCGATGACGATGTCGACGTCCCGCAGCCGCGGGATCAGCGCCCGGTCCTCGGCCAGGCCCTGCAGATGGCTGATCAGGACGATCTTGTCCACGCCGCGCCGGGACAGCGCGTCCACCTCGGCCTGGATCAGCTCGGCCACGTTCTGCAGCACCTTGACCCGGCGCGGGCTGGAGACGGAGGCCAGCGCGGGGGTGGTGGCGCCGACGATGCCGATCCGCTCGCCCTTGCGGCGGACGGTGGTCGAGGAGACGATGCGGCCCCGCTCGACCAGCGCGGCCAGCCGCTCCTCGTCGCTCATGTCGAGGTTGACCGACAGGAACGGCGGGCCGTGGACGCCGAAGCTCTCGATGAAGTCGGCCAGGGTGTCGGGGCCGAAGTCGAACTCGTGGTTGCCGATCGCCACCGCGTCGTATCCGACGGCCTTGAGGGCCAGCGCGTCATAGAACGGCACGCCCTTGCGGAGGCTGGCGGTGAATTCCGGCCCGGCCAGGAAGTTGTCGCCGGAGGAGACCACGATCGCGCCGCGCCGGCCGCCCTTCTCGGCCTCGGCGCGCAGCTTGCCGACCAGGGCGGCGAAACGCGCCACGCCCCCGAAGTCGGGCTGTTCGGGAGCGCCCAGCAATTTCGATTCGCCGTCGTTGTTGTGCAGGACGGTCAATTGGAAGTCGACCTTGTGGGCGGGGGCGGCGGAGGCGGCGGGCGCCAGCGGTCCCGCCAGGGCGAGGACGGCGGCCGCGGCCGCCGTGATCAGGCGTCGTGAGCGTGCATGCGATGTCAACGAAGGCTCCTGGGCTCGAGCGGCCGCCGGGTCCGCGGCGGCCGCGGTCGATGTGTCGGTCGATGTGTCGGGCGATGACGTGCCGAGGACACCGTGCCAGGGGATCCGTCCGCGGGTCGGCGGAACGGCCGCACACGACGGCTCCTGGGGCCGGCTCCAAAGGGGTGCGGCCCCGCACCCGCCGGACGGCCGGGCGCGGGACCGCATCGGGACGAGGGATCAGCGGCGGACGGCGTTCAGGGCGTTGACGATGCCGTTGCCGTAGAACCCGTTGTTCTTCTTGGAGCCCTCACAGGTGTGGGTGTCGACCACCCGGGTGTAGGAGCCGTCGGACTGGCGCACGAACCGCTCGTAGGTGTAGTCGCCGCCGGGCGGGCAGGCGGTCTCGACGGCGGTCGAGCGCAGGATCGACTCGGTGATCCGCGGGTCCAGCGTCAGGCCGCCCCGGCGGTCCTTGTGGCCGTACTTGCTGACGATCAGCGCGGCGACCCCGGTCACGTGCGGCGCGGCCATCGAGGTGCCCTGGATCGACTGGTAGTAGGCGCAGGTGTTGCCCTTGCAGCTGCGGAGGATGTACGGCACGTTCGGGGTGCCGTCGGGGTTCAGCTCGCCGCGCGCCCGCGCCAGGCTCTCGGGGTAGGCGGCCCAGATCCCGGCGTTGTCGTCGAGCTTGCGGTCGGCGGTGTCGTACTTGTCGCCGCCGGGCGCCGCGACCGCGATGTAGCCGTTGCCGAAGCTGGAGTAGTAGGACTTGCGCTTGCTCGGGCCGGTCGCCGACACCGGGATGACGCCCTTGCCCTCCGCGGGCAGCGACAGGCAGCTCGGCGGGATCTCGCGGGTCCGCGGGGTCTCGCCCGGCTCAGAGGCGAAGTTCGGGCTGGTGGTGTCGATGTAGGGCTTGGTGTAGTCGGCCGCCTGGTTGCCGGCCGCCGCCACCAGCGTCACGCCCTTGCTGCGGGCGTAGTCCAGGGCCCGCTGCACGGCCTGGATGGTGATCCGCTGCTCGGCCTGGTCGGCCGGCGGGTCGGCCGGGTTGTCCGTGCAGTAGAACAGCCACGGGTCCACGTAGAACGACATGTTGACCACGTCGATGCCGTTGTCGGCGGCGTAGGTCAGCGCGTCCACGGTGGGCTGCAGGAAGAAGTAGCCCGAGTCCTGTCCGGCGCGCAGGTTGACCAGCGACACCTTGGGCGCGACGCCGGCCATGCCCAGCCCGTTGAGCGGCGAGGCGATGGTGGAGGCGACGTGCGTGCCGTGGTCGTTGTGGTCCACGTCCGGCGGGTCCACGCAGCCGTCGTACTCGCACGGCCCGTCGACCTCGTCGCCGTTGGCGTCCACCGGGATGTCGACGGTGAAGTTGCGGCTCAGCTTGCGGTTGAAGTTGGGCGCGATGTCGGGGTGCGATCCGTCGATGCCGGTGTCGATGACGCCGACCAGCACCCGCTTGTCGCCCTTTTCGACCTTGTAGGAGCCCTTGTCGGTGGCGCCGATCTGCTTCATGTCCCACTGCAGGTGGGACAGCGGCTCGGAGCCCTTCTCGCCGCGGGCGGGCCCTCGCCGCCCGGTGACGCCGCGGCCCTCCTTCTCGACGTTCTCCTGGGCGCGGGCGACCCGGACGGTCTTGGGCACCTGGCCGATGGTGCGGTTGGCGGCGGCGCCCACCAGGCCGTCCCGCCGGCCGGCCTCGGCGACGAAGCGGGCGTTGGCGGTCCGGACCGTGGCGACCCCGATCGCGGTGTTCTCCCGCAGGATGGTCCCCCCGGCCGCCTTGATCGCCGCGCGGGCCTTCTCCAGGGAGGCGCCCTTCTCGTAGAGGACGACGTATTCGGCCGCCTGCCCGGTGGCCTGCGGTTTGGTCGGTCCCGCGTATGCGGGGAGCGCCAACGTCGTCAAGGTGACGACGCCGGTGGCTGCGAGGACGACTCGCCGCACTTCACACCTCCTGTAAGGGAAAGGCCTGGCTCGTGACCCGCCAGGCGACGCTACTCATTCCCTCCATTCGTGACGACCCTCGCGCAGATCACAAAACGGAACCTATTGTGTGAAGAAGTGCGATGGCGGCTTTGCTGAAAAGTCACCTCAACAAGGCGAATATCGGTCTTTTTGCAGGGTAAGGGCGCTGTGCATGCCCGGCCGCCGCCGGGGCGGCCGGCGGAGAGGATGCGCCCATGGCCGCACGACCGAACGGGTCCGGCCCGGCCCTCGCCCGGGACGCGGCGACGTTCATCGACGGCGTTCCCCGGGAACGCCGCCGCGCTCATCCGCTTCGGCGGGTTCACGCCGCCGACCGGCCCCGGCTCCGTGCCGCGGAGCCGGGGCGTCCCCCTCGGATCCGGGCCGACCGGCCGAGGCGGCGATCGCGGGAGCGTCCCTCCGACCGTCCGCGTCCGCCGAGGGGGACGAGGTGATCGCGGAGATCCTCAGCGTCCCGTTCCAGGTCGCCGCGCGGCTGCGGCACGACCGCGCGCTGCACCCCCACGGCCGGGACTACCGGGCGACGCTGCACCTGATCGGCACGATGAACACCCCGCTCGAGGCGGGCGATCACGAGATCGCGGTGCGGATCTCCAAATCCGTCTCCACCCCCGGCGGCCTGCCCGACATCCTGGGCGTCGCGTTCCGGGTGCCCGCGGCGGCCGGGGCGGTGGACCTGCTGTTCGCCACGACCGGGACCGGGCCGGTGACCCGGCACCTGCTGCGGGTGCGCCGGTCGTTCACCGTCCCCTACACCACGCTGCTGCCCTATGAGGTGGGCGGCGACCTGCGCGTGCTGGGCCTGCTGCCCGCGCCCGGCCGGCGCGTGCCCTGCGACCTGGCCGTGCTCGACGCGGCGATCCGCACCGAGCCGCTGACGTTCGAGCTGGCCACGGCGTCGCCGGCGGGGCGGTGGCGGCCGTGGGGGACGCTGCGGATCCACACCCCGCTGCCGGGCGGCTCACCCGAGGCCGGGGCGTTCGACCCGCAGCTCAACCGCCTGCCCGGGCTGCGCCCGGCCGGCCCTTTCCAGCGGTTCCGCCGCCTGTCCTACGCCCGGTCCCGCCGCGGCGCGGGCCGGCCCGCCCCGGGCCGGCGGGCGGCGGCCCGGCGCTGACCTACAGCCAGTCGGCGGGGGAGAGGGACGCGCCGCGCTCGTGCTCGGCGTCGAAGTCCGCCTCGGGCAGGGCGGCGCGGATCCGCTCGGTGAGCCGGTCGAGGTCGACGCGTTCGGAGGGGCCGGGGGCGAGCCCGCGGGCGCGCCGGACCGCCGCCGCCGTGCCCAGCAGCCGGGCCGCCTCGGCGGGACGGTCCGCCAGGACCCGCGCGGCCGCCATCCCCTCCAGGGAGAACGCGGTGTCCCGGGGCCCGTCGTAGCGGACCGCGATCGTCAGGGCCTCGTGGTAGCGCTTCCAGGCCAGCTCGGCGTCGCCGCGGCGCTCCGCCACCTGGCCCAGCCCGGTCAGCACCAGCGTCAGATGCATCGGCGGCGCGTCGCCGGGGTCGCGCTCCACCGACTCCAGCTGCCCGTGCAGCAGCTCCTCGGCGGTCTCCAGATCGCCGCCGCGCGCCGCCGCCCAGGCCAACGTGACCTCGGCGAGGTCGCGGGCGGGGCGGTGGCCCTGTTCCTCGGCCAGCGGCAGCAGACGCTCGCACCGCGCCCGCGCGGTCCGCAGGTCGCCGCGCAGCATCGCCACCCAGCCCATCCAGCCCAGCAGCATCGCCGCATCCGGCCACAGCCGCAGCTCCTCGGCCTGCCGCAGGGCGTCGGCCTGCAGCCGTTCGGCCCGGTCGAGATCGCCGCTCAGCTCGGCGTGCGCGCCCAGCCAGGTCGCCGCCTGGAGCCGCCCCCACCGGTCGCCGACCCGGGCGAACAGCCGGGCCGCCCGTTCGGTGTGGCGGCGCAACGCGGCCAGATCGCCGCGGGAGTGCGCGTACAGAGCGCGCTGGCACGCCACGGCGGCCTGGCCCCAGCGATCCCCGCAGGCCCGAAAGCCCTCCTCGGCGAGGTTCAGCAGCTCCTCGTTGGCGGCCAGGTCGGCGCCCTCCCCGCCGGTGAACGCCAGGAACCACCGGGCGTGGGCCAGCGCCCCCGGGTCGCCGACCTCCTCCAGCAGCCGCAACGCCGCGTCGCGGCGGCCGACCCAGCCGGCCAGCTCCCCCTGCAGCGCCTCGAAGCCCGCCAGCCACGCCGTCGCCTCGGCCCGCGCCGCGGCCGGACCGCCCGGCAGCTCCAACGCCGCCGACAGGGTGCGCCGCGCCTCGCCCAGCCGCCCGCGCAGGAACCAGTACCACCTCAGCGCGCAGGCCAGCCGCAGCGCCCCCGCCGCGTCCCGATGGACGAGCGCGTCGTCGAACGCGGCGCGCAGGTTGGCCGCCTCGCCGTCCAGCACCTCCAGCCAGCGGGCCTGCTGCGGTCCCCGCAGCCGCGAGGCGGCGCGTTCGGCCAGCCCGATGTAGTGGCGGCGATGCCGAGCCCGGACCTCGGCGTGCTCACCGGCCTCGTCCAGCCGGTCGACGCAGTAGGCGGCGACCGACTCCAGCAGCCGGTAGCGCGGTCCGGCGGCGTCCTCGGTCATCACCACCAGCGAACGGTCCACCAGCCGCACCAGCAGGTCCAGCACATCGCCCGCCGGCACGTCCGCCCCCGCGCACACCGCCTCGGCCGCCTCCAGCGTGCAGCCGTCCGCGTGCACCGCCAGCCGCCGCAGCACCGCCCGTTCCGGCTCGGTCAGCAGATCCCAGCTCCAGCCGATCATCGCCTGCAGGGTCCGCTGCCGCCGCGGCGTCCCCCGCTGCGCGGTCGCCAGCAGCCGGAACCGGTCGTCCAGCCGGGACACCAGCCCGTGCACGCCCAGCGCCCGCACCTTGGTCGCGGCCAGCTCCAGCGCCAGCGGGATGCCGTCCAGCCGGCGGCACAGCATCGCCACGGCCGCCGCGTTGCCCTCCTCCAGGCGGAAGCCGCGGGCCGCCGCCGAGGCCCGCGCCACGAACAGCCGCACCGCCCCGAGCGCGGCCAGCGCCTCGGGGTCGGGCTCGGCGTCGCGGGCGGGCACCTCCAGCGGGGGCACGCTCCACACCACCTCGCCCGGCAGGCCCAGCGGCTCGCGGCCGGTGGCCAGCACCGTCAGCCCCGACGCGGCCCGCAGCAGCCCCTCCACCAGCTCGGCGGCCTGCTCGACCACGTGCTCGCAGTTGTCCAGCACCAGCAGCAGCCGCCGTGCCGCCAGCGCCTCGGCCAATCCCGTGCCGGGCGCGTCGTGGACCTCCAGCGCCCGCGCCACCAGGTCGGCCAGCTCGGCGGTGGTCGGCCGGTCATAGCCGGCCAGCTCCACCAGCCACGCCCCGTCCCGGAACTCCGGCGCCGTCCGATGCGCCGCCTCCACCGCCAGCCGGGTCTTGCCGACCCCGCCCGGCCCGGTCAGCGTCACCAGCCGCTCGGCGGTCAGCCGCCCGGTCAGCTCGGCGAGCTCCTCCTCCCGCCCGATCAGCGGGGTCGCCGGCGCGGGCAGGTTGGTCCGGGGCGCGGGTGCGGGCGCGGGCCGAGGGCTCGGCGCGGCCGGCGCGTCCAAGGCGGGATCCTGGGCGAGGATCGCCCGCTGGAGCGCCACCAGCTCCGGGCTCGGATCCAGGCCCAGCTCCTCGGCCAGGGCGGTGCGCAGCCTCTCGAACTCCTCCAGCGCCTCGCTCTGCCGGCCCGCCCCGTACAGCGCCCGCATGTGCAGGGCGCGCAGCCGCTCCCGCAGCGGATGCTCCGCCGCCGGCCCGCTCAGCTCACCGGCCAGCGCCGCGTGCTCGCCCAGCGCCAGCCGCGCCTCGGCGTGGTCCTCCACCGCCACCAGCCGCAGCTCCTCCAGCCGGGCGGCGGCGGCCCGGGGGAACGCCTCGTCGGCGAAGTCGGCGAACGCCGGGCCCCGCCACAACGCCAGCGCCTCGGCCAGCACCGCCGCCCTCCCGGCGGGGGCGTCCTGGGCGCGGGCCCGCTCCAGCAGCGCCTGGAACCGCAGCGCGTCCACCCGCTGCGGGTCGACCTCCAGCCGGTATCCGGCCGGGTGGGAGACCACCAGCGCCCGCGCCCCCGGCTCGGCGTCCTCCAGCGCCCGGCGCAGCTGGGAGACCTTGACCGACAGCGCGGCCGGCGGGTCGCCGGGCGGCCGCTCGCCCCACAGGTCGTCGATCAGCCGGTCGGCGGGCACCGGCCGGCCCTCGTGCGCCAGCAGGTCGGCCAGCAGCGCGCGGACCTTCCGGCCCGGGACGGGCACGACGGCGCCGTCGTCGGTCCATACCGTCAGCGGGCCCAGCACCCCGAAACGCATGGCCCGCACCCTAACCCGCCCAGGCCGGAAGAAGACCGTAAGAAAGCCGTAAACGCCCTCCGGCACCGTGGGATCCGACGGGCGAGACCGCGAAAGGAGGCGGAGATGACGGATCGGCTGCGGCTGGCCGTGATCATCGGCAGCACGCGCAACGGCCGGTTCGGCCCCACCGTGGCCGACTGGTTCGCCGCCCGCGCCCGCCGGTACGGCGGGCTGGAGGTCGACGTGATCGACCTGGCCGAGGCCGGGCTGCCGCAGACGCTGCCCGACCACGACGAGGAGCGTCCCGCCCCGGTGCGGGCGCTGGCGCCCCGGCTGGCCGCCGCCGACGCGTTCGCGGTGGTCTGCCCCGAATACAACGCCGGCTATCCGGCGCCGCTGAAGACCGCGCTCGACTGGTTCGACGAGGAGTGGCGGGCCAAGCCGGTCGCCCTGATCACCTACGGGCGGGAGTCCGGCGGCCTGACCGCCGCCGGACAGCTTCGGCAGGTGTTCGCCGAGCTGCACGCGGTGACGATCCGGGACGGGATCAGCCTGCCGTGCTACTGGGAGCAGTTCGCCCCGGACGGGTCCTGGCCCAAGGCCGGCGCCGAGTGCAACACCGCCGTCCGCACCACCCTGGAACGGCTCACCTGGTGGGCGCGCGCCCTCCGGGAGGCCCGGGACAAGCACCCCTACACCGTCTGACCCATCGTCCGACCCACCGGAGGGACGCCATGCGCAAGATCATCAACTCCACCTACGTCTCCCTGGACGGCGTGATCTCCAACCCGCAGATCTGGACCGCCCCCTACTTCCAGGAGGAGGCGAGCGAGTTCGCCCGCGACCAGCTGTTCTCCTGCGACGCGCTGATCATGGGCCGCCGGACCTATGAGGGGTTCGCGGCGGCCTGGCCGAAGATGGAGGAGGCCACCGGCGAGTTCGGGGTGCGGATGAACACCATGCCCAAGTACGCGGTGTCCACCACGCTCACCGACCCCGAGTGGACGAACACCACCGTGATCTCCGAGAACGTCCCCGAGGAGATCGCCCGGCTCAAGGAACAGCCCGGTCAGGACATCCTGCAGTACGGCTTCGGCCCGGTCACCCGGCTGATGATCGAGCACGGCCTGCTGGACGAGCTGCGGCTGTGGATCCACCCGGTGCTGGCCGGGGAGAACGAGCCGCAGGGGCTGCTGCTGTCGGAGGGCTTCACCGCCTCGTTCGAGCTGGCCGACACCAAGATCTTCAAGACCGGCGTGATCATCGCCGTCTACCGGCCCGCGACCGGCGGGTGACCGCCGGCCGCGCGCCGGGGCGCGGCCGGGTGCACCGGGCGCTCCCCCCGAACGCGACCCGGCCCGACGCGCGGGAGGCGCGCCGGGCCGGGGGAGGGGAGGAACGGACCGATCGGCGGGTCAGTCGGCGGTGACCGGACCGAACACCTTCCGGGTGTCGATCACCTCGCCGAACAGCTCCCACCGCTCGCCCTTGAACCGCATCATCTGCATGGACTCGATGGGGAAGCCGTCGTCGGGACCGGTCTGCAGCCGGACCCCGGGCAGCAGCATCGGCACCTCGACATCGTTGAGGTTGCGGACCGAGTCGCGCAGACCCTCGCGGGTCGGGCACTTGGCCGCCTCCATCGCCTTGTGGAAGCTGCTGGCCGCCGCCCAGCCGAACGCGTGGTAGGGGACGTTGGGGTCGGCGCCGGGCGCGTACTTGGCCATCTTCTCCCGGTACAGCTTCATCTCAGGGTCGTCGGCCCACTGCGGGTCGTTGGGGTCCTTGTAGTAGGTCGCCGAGACCACGCCCTGGACGTTCTTGAGCCCGACCGGCTTGAGCACGGTGATCGAGGCGGCCACGTTGTTGAGGATGTGCAGCGGGTTCCAGTCGGTGTTCTTCACGTCCGCCGCCAGCGCCTGCGAGCCGAACTTGGGCGTGGTGACGTTGAGGAACACGTCCGCGTCCGAGCGGGCCAGGTTGCGCATCTGCGGTTCGACGGTCGGGTCGGAGACCTCATAGCTCTCCTCGGCGACCACCTTGATCTGCGAGCCGGCGATGGCCTTCTTGAAGCCGCCCAGCAGGTCCTTGCCGAAGTCGTCGTTCTGGTACAGCACCGCGACCTTGGCGTCGGGCTTCTCGGTCTTGAGGAACTGGGCGTAGACGCGGGCCTCGGAGATGTAGTTGGGCTGCCAGCCGATGGTCCACGGGTGGTTCTTGTCGGTGCCCCACTGCGAGGCGCCGGTGGCCACGAACACCTGCGGCACCTTGCGCTGGTTGGTGTAGTCCCAGGTCGCCGCCGTGGACGGGGTGCCGAGCGTCTGGAACAGCGCGAACACCTGCTCCTGCTCCACCAGGCGGCGGGCCTCCTCCACCGCCTTGGGCGGCTGGTAGCCGTCGTCGCGGACGATGAACTCGACCTTGCGCCCGTCGATGCCGTTCTTCTCGGCGTTGATGTAGTCGAAGTACGCCTTGATCCCCTTGGGGATGTCGCCGTACGCCGACGCCGGGCCCGACAGCGGGTAGATCCCGCCGATCTTGATGCTCGTGTCGGTGATGCCCGTCGTCTGCTGGCCCTTGCACTCCTCGGGCAGGGCGCCCTTCGACGCCTCGTCGCCGCGGCCGCAGGCGGTCGCCGCGAGCAGCACGGCCGTGGTCACCGCCGCCCAACGGATCGCCGAAACACCCATCTGCTACTCCTTTCGGAGGGTTCTGTCGAACGAGCGCACCGCCCGTCCCGCCAGCCCGGCCAGACCCGTCGGAGCCACGTACATCACCACGATGATCAGCAGGCCGAAGATGACGCCGGGCGCGCCTTGGTTGATGTCCTGAGCGAACGAGGGAACGAACATCACGAACAGCCCCCCGAGGACCGGTCCGGCCTGCGAGCCGAGCCCGCCGACCACGATCCCGGCCAGCAGCGTGATGGAGAGGTTGACGGTGAAGGAGTCCGGGGACACGAAGCCGATCACCCAGGTGTAGACGCAGCCGGCCGCCCCGGCCAGCAGCGCGCTCCAGGCGAACGCCAGCGTCTTGTAGAACGCCAGCCGCACGCCCATCACCTCGGCGGCGATCTCGTTGTCGCGCAGCGCGTGCAGCGCCCGCCCGACCCTGGACCGCAGCAGCCCGGCGACCAGCGCGAACGCCGCCACCGCGACCGCCAGCGCCAGGAAGTACAGCCACTGGTCCTCGGCCAGCCCGGTCCAGGAGGGGGGCTGCGGCTTGCTCAGCGTCAGCCCCATCGAACCGCCGGTGACGTCCTCGAACCGCTTCAGCAGCGGCACCAGGAAGATGGCGATCGCCAGCGTCACCAGCGCCAGGTACAGCCCGTGCAGCCGGGCCGCCGGCACCCCCAGCGCGAGCCCGAGCACGAACGTCACCGCCGCCGCCACCGGCAGCGTCCACGGGTAGGGGGTGTCCCAGCGGTCCATCATGATCGCCGCGGTGTAGGCGCCGACCGCGAAGAACGCCCCGTGCCCCAGGGAGATCTGCCCGCCGTGCCCGACCAGCAGGTTCAGCCCGAGCAGCGCCACCGCGTAGACCAGCACCATGGTCAGCTGGAACACCCGGAACGGCACCAGCTGGAACGGCAGGATCAACGCGATCGCCAGCGCGATCCACACCCAGTGGCCCCGGGGCTCCAGGAACCGCAGCCACGACCGCGCGGGCCTCGGTCCGCTCGCCGGCGCCGTGGACTTCTCCCGGGTCTCGATGGCCTCGCTCATGCCCGCTCCACCGCCGCCTTGCCGAACAGGCCCTGGGGCCGCAGCAGCAGCACCACCAGGATGATCGCCAGCGGGACCCCGACCTTCAGGTCCGATCCGATGACGTCCACGTACGCCCCGGCCAGGGTCTCGGCGACGCCGACGATCAGACCGCCGACCACCGCGCCGACCGGGCTGTCCATGCCGCCGAGGGTGGCGGCGGCGAACGCGTAGATCAGGACGCCGCCCATCATGTTGGGCTCCAGGAACAGCAGCGGGGCGACCATGATCCCCGAGACCGCGCCGACCGTGGCGGCCAGTCCCCAGCCCAGCGCCAGAACCCAGCCGACCCGGATGCCCACCAGCCGCGCCGACTCGGGGTTGGTCGCCACCGCCCGCATCCCCAGGCCGATCTTGGTGTGCCGGAACAGCAGGTACAGCAGCCCCATCACCACGCCGACCACCGCCAGCACGCCGAGCGTGGAGTAGCCGACGCTGACCCCGCCGGCGCGCAGCGCCCCGTCGGGGAACGGGTTGGGGAAGTCCTTGATCAGGAACGACCAGATCCACCCGGCGGCGGCGTTGACGAAGATGAACAATCCCACCGTGACGATCACGATGGTCAGCTCCGGCGCCCCCTCCACCGGGCGGATCACGATCCGCTCGATCAGCATCCCGCCGACGAAGGAGATGGCCAACGTGATCGGCAGCGCGATCCAGAACGGCACTCCCGCGTCCAGGAACGTCCAGGCGATGTAGGCCGAGAACATGGCCAGCTCGCCCTGCGCGAAGTTCACGATGCCGGTGAACCGGTAGATCAGCACCAGCGCCAGGGCCAGGCTGGCGTAGATGGCTCCGGAGCCCAGCCCCACCACGATCTGCTGGATGAAATCGGCCATGATCACACCCGGTAGCCGAGATAGGACTGGGCGACCTGCTCGTCGGCCTGGATCTCGTCGGCCGTGCCCGACAGCACGATCCGCCCGGTCTCCAGCACGTGCGCGCATTGCGCGATGCCCAGCGCGAGATGCGCGTTCTGTTCCACGACGACCACGGTGGTGCGCTCCTGTTCGTTGATGGCCTGCACGATGCCGAACAGCTCCCGGGTGACCAGCGGCGCCAGCCCCAGGGACGGCTCGTCCAGCAGCAGCACCCGGGGCCGCAGCATCAGCGCCCGGCCGAGCGCCACCATCTGCTGCTCGCCGCCCGACAGGCTCCCCGCGGGCTGTTTGAGCCGCTGCTTGAGCACGGGGAAGTAGCCGTAGACCCGTTCCAGGTCCTCTTCGATCGCCGCGCGGTCCCGGCGGGTGAACGCCCCCAGCCGCAGGTTCTCCTCGACGGTCAGCGGCATGAACGTGCCGCGTCCCTCGGGGACGTGCGCGACGCCGAGCCGGGCCACCGCGTCGGGCGACCGCCCGAGCAGGTCGGCGCCGTCCAGCCGGATGGCGCCGCGGCCCTTGACCATGCCGGACAGCGCCCGCAGGAGGGTGGTCTTGCCAGCCCCGTTCGGCCCGAGGATGGCGCACACCTCGCCGCGCGCCACGGTCAGGTTCACGCCGTGCAGCACGGTCGCGTCGCCGTAACCGGCGTGCAGGTCCTCGACGACCAGGAACTCCCCGGCTGTGTCCTTCATGCTCGCTCCTCACCGGGACGCGGCCTCGGCCGCTCGCCGGCGGCGCCGGCCCGCCCGCGCTCGCTCGGCCCGGTCATGCGGGCGTCCCCAGATAGGCCTCGATGACGGCGGGGTCGCGCTGGACCTCCTCGGGCGGCCCTTCGGCGATCTTGCGGCCGAAGTCCAGGCACACCACCCGGTCGCAGGTGCCCATCACGAACCCCATGTGGTGCTCCACGACGATCACGGTCAGGTCCCACTCCTCGCGGATCTCCCGCAGCGTCGTGGCGAACTCGGCCACCTCGGCCTGGTTCAGCCCGTTCACCGGCTCGTCCAGCAGCAGCAGCCGGGGCCGGGAGGCCAGGGCGCGGGCCAGCTCGACCCGCTTGAGGGTGCCGAACGGCAGACCGGCGGCCGGATGGTCGGCGACGTCGGCCAGGTCCAGGCGCTCCAGCACCCGGTCGGCCTCCCGCCGCAGCCGGGCCTCCTCGCCGCGCAGCACCGGCAGCCACAGCGCCGCCGACAAGAACCCGGTCCTGCTGTGCGGGTGCGCGCCCACCAGCACGTTGTCGCGCACCGACATCCGGCTGAACAGGCCCAGGTTCTGGAACGTGCGGGCGATGCCGAGCCCGGCGATCGCGTGCGGCGGCAGCGCCAACAGGTCTCGCCCCTGGTAGCGGATCGACCCGGAGTCGGCGTCGTACCGCCGGGTCAGACAGTTGAACAGGGTGGTCTTGCCGGCTCCGTTCGGGCCGATCAGCCCGACCATCTCGCCTTGCTCCACCGTGCAGCCGACCCCGTCCAGCGCGGTGATGCCACCGAACCGGACAGTGAGATCGCGAACCTCCAGCATCCGGCCTCCTGGGCGGGTGGGAGTGGAACGGGGTGGTGTGAACTGGCACAGCCGAGCGGCCCGCCAGCAGGGCGTCAGCGTAAAATCCGCCGGTCAGCGGCCGCATTGGGCACGGAAACCCAAGATGTGATGCGCGCCTTGTCCGCTGAACACAGCCCCGCCCCGGTTACGGATGAGTAGCCATTTGGGGCAGGTCTCGGACTTGTTACGGACCGTTGACGCGCCTGAAACGGGCATGGATTATCCGCACATGGCCGGTGGTCTCAGCACGGAAACGCTCACCGGTGCGGACCCGGTCCGCGCTGAACGCGTGCGCATCCTCGTCCGGCTCCTGGATCGCGTTGAAGATCTGGCCGCCCGGGCGGTCTCCGCCATGGTCGCCGAAATCCCCGCCTATGCGGCGATGCCGCCCGACGACCTGGCCGACGCACACGATCAAGTGCTGCGGCACTATCGCACCAAACTGGCGGTGCTGCTGGAGGACCGCACGGTCACCCCGGACGACATCGCCTTCACCCGCCGGGCGGCGATGCGGCGGGCCCGCGCCGGGGTGACGCTGGCCGACTACATCAACGCCTTCCGGGTCGGGCAGCAGGTGTTTTGGGACGCGGTGGTGGAGTGCGCCGGCCGGTCGTCGGCCGGGCACGAGGCCGCGTTGACGCTGGCCGCGCCGCTGATGCGGTACTGCGACTTCGCCAGCACCCACGCCGCCAACGCGTACATGGAGTTCCAGCAGTACGCCGCCGCCGAGGCGGTGCGGGAGAGCCGCGACCTGCTGGAGACGCTGCTGGCCGGGGAGGCGCCGACCCGCGGCCCGCAGCTGGCCGCCGCGCACGCGCACGGCCTGACCCCCGGCTCGGGCGATCCGCTGCTGGTGGTGACCGCGGTGCTGGTCGGCCCCCAGCGGGCGGCCGGCGACCAGGCCGTCGCCAGCGGACCCGACCAGGGCGCCGACGCCCGGCACGCCGCCTGCGCCGCCCTCGCCCGGACCTCGGTGAACGGCCGGCGCACCCTGTCGGTGGTGCGGCACTCGGAGATCGTGGCGATCGCCGCGCTCGGCCCCGGCGACGAGTCGGCCGCGGCCGAGCAGCTGTGCGATCGGCTGACCGAGGTCCGCGAGAGCCTGCTCGGCGAGGGCATCGTGCTGGCCATGGGCATCAGCACGGTGGTGCACGGCATCGAGCAGATCCCGCAGGCCTACCGGGAGGCCCGCGCGGTGCTGGAGCTGGTGCCCGAGGACGGGGGAGTGGCCGCGCTGCCGCGGATCACCCCGTTCCAGTACCTGGCGATGCGGGCCGACGACACCGCCCGCCACCTGGTGGACCCGCGGATCACCGCGCTGCTCGCCGAGGACCGGGCCCGCGGCGGGGTGCTGACCGCCACCATCCGGGCGTTCGCCGCCGCCGACCTCAATTTGCGGGCCGCCGCCGAGATGCTGCAGATCCACCACAACACCGCCCAGTACCGGCTGCGCCGCATTCAGGAACGCACCGGCCGGAATCTGCGGCACATCACCGATCTGGTGGAACTGCTGGTCGCCATCGCCCTGCACGACTCATTGCCCGCAGGACACAAACACGCCGGCGAAAAGACTGGTCTCCGTGACCAATGAGGAGGAGGAGAGCACCGGCATACCGTCTGGGGCATGAACCTCGCGGACCGGGTGCGCGCGGCCGCCGAGCGCATCGGCGCACGGACGGCGCTGTCGCTTGACGAGGCGAGGCTCAGTTATCGCGGACTGGAAGTGCTCAGCGCCCAGACCGGTGCGTTCTTGCGGCGCCGCGGAGTGCGCCCCGGCGACCGGGTGGCGGTCATGCTGCCGAACGTGCCGGAATTCGCGGTGGTCTATTACGGGGTGCTGCGGATCGGCGCGGTCGTGGTGCCGCTGGACCCGCTGCTGAAACGCCGCGAGATCGCCTCTTATGTGAGCGACTGCCGCGCCCGGCTGCTGATCGCCTGGCACGCGTGCGCCGAGACCGTCGAGGCCGCGGCGTCCGCCGCCGGGATCGACTGCCTGTTCGTGGTGCCCGACGAGTTCCGCCGGCTGCTGCGCGGGACGACGCCCGACCACGACATCGCCCCCACCGCGCCGGGCGACACGGCCGTCATCCTCTACACCGCCGGGACCACCGGCCGGGCCCGGGGCGTGGAGCTGACCCACGGCAACCTGTCCGGCAACGCCGCCACCGTCGCGCGGATGCACGCCCTGGGCGTGGACGACGTGGTGCTGGGCGCGCTCCCGCTCTACCACGCCTTCGGGCAGACCTGCACGCTGAACGCCACCGTGCACGCCGGGGGCCGGGTCACCCTGATGCCGCGGTTCGACGCCGCCCGGGCGCTGGAGGTCGTCCGGCGGGACGGGGTGACCGTCCTGCAGGGCGTGCCCACCATGTACATCGCGCTGCTCGACCAGCCCGGCGCCAGCGACCTGTCGCTGCTGCGCCTGTGCGTGAGCGGCGGCTCGGCGCTGCCCCCCGCGGTGGCGCGCGCCTACCGGTCCCGGCTGGGCTGCACGATCATCGAGGGCTACGGGCTCAGCGAGACCTCCCCGGTCGCCGCCACCAACCGGGCCGGCTCCGGCAGCCGCCTCGGCTCGATCGGCCGCCCGATCGCCGGGGTGGAGATGAAGGTGGTCGACGAGGACGGCACGGAGCTGCCGCCGGGCCGGATCGGCGAGATCGTGATCCGCGGCCCGAACGTGATGAAGGGCTACTGGAACGACCCGGACGCCACCGCCGCCGCCATCCGCGACGGCTGGTTCCACACCGGCGACCTGGGCCGGGTCGACGAGGACGGCTACTTCTACCTGGTCGACCGGTCCCGCGACGTGATCATCCGAGGCGGCCGGACCGTCTACCCCCGGGAGATCGAGGAGGTCCTCTACGAGCATCCCGCGGTCCGCCAGGCCGCCGTCCTCGGCGTCCCGCACCCCGAGCTCGGCGAGGAGATCGCCGCGGTGGTCGCGCTGCGCGAGTCGGTCGAGCCGGACGCGCTGCGCGAGTTCGTGCGCGAACGGGTCGCCCCCTACAAGTACCCGCGCCTGATCAGGTGCACCGACAACCTTCCCACCAGTCCCACCGGAAAGATCCTCAAACGCGCCATCGGACCGTTGTCCGACATCCCCCCGAGGAGGTGACGGTCGTGCGTCGTCGCATCACGGCCGTGACGGCCGCCGTGCTGAGCGCCCTCGCGCTGACGATCGAGCCCGCGACGGCGGCCCCCCGGCCCCCCGACCGGGTGCCGGGCGACCAGCCGCTGCCCGGCTACACCATCGACAACCCCCCGCTGGAACCGCTCCCGGTGAACGGCCGGCCCACCCGCGTGCTGCAGGGGGTGCACGAGCACGCCGCCTACACGATCGAGGTGCCGCCGAACTGGAACGGCCAGCTGGTGATGTGGGCGCACGGGTACCGCGGGGCGACCCGCGTGCTGACCGTCGACCCGCCCGGCTTCGGGCTGCGCCGGCACCTGGTGGAGCAGGGGTACGCGTGGGCGGCCTCGTCGTACTACGCCAACGACTACGACGTGCAGGCCGGGGTCCTCAGCACCCGCGCCCTGGCGTCGCACTTCGCCGAGACGGTCGGCCGGCCGAGCAAGACCTTCATCGCCGGGGTCTCCATGGGCGGCCACATCATCGCCCGGTCGATCGAGGAGTACCCCGGCCTCTACGCCGGGGCCCTGCCGATGTGCGGGGTGCTCGGCGACCACGAGCTGTTCGACTTCTTCCTGGACTACCAGGTGGTCGCCCAGGACCTGGCGGACACCGGCTCCTACCCGCTGCCGCCGGACTATGTCGAGACGGTCGTCCCGCAGATCCAGCGGCGGCTCGGCCTGGACGGCCTCACCCCCACCGCCCCCGAGCCGGCCAACGGGCTGGGCCGGCAGTTCCGCGACATCGTGATCGACCGGACCGGCGGGGCCCGGCCGGGCGCCGCCGCGGCGTTCGCCTACTGGAAGGACTATCTGTTCGGGCTGTCCAGCTCCACGCCCGGCGGCACCCTCGCCCAGGACCCGGCCCGGATCGCCACCAACGTGAAGACCGTCTACCGGCCGAGCACCCCGGTGGACGTGAACCGGACCGTTCAGCGGGTCAAGCCCCGTGACCCGGGCTCCCGGAACACCGCCCGGCTGACCCAGATCCCGGCGGTCCGCGGGAAGCCGTCCGTCCCCGTGGTGTCCCTGCACAACCTCGGCGACCTGTTCGTCCCGTTCTCCATGGAGCAGCGCTACAAGGAGGACACCGCCCGCCACCACCGCGACGGGCTGGTGGTGCAGCGCGCCATCCGCTCGATCGGGCACTGCGAGTTCAGCCCGGACGAGGTCATCACCGCCTGGAACGACCTGGTCCGCTGGGAGCGGGACGGGACCCGCCCGGCCGGGGACGACGTGCTCGACCGCCGGGCCGTCGCCGCCCCGGACTACGGCTGCCGCTTCACCGATCCGACCGCCCGCTCCACCGGCACCCGGCCGCTCTTCCCGGCCTGCTGACCGGCTCCTCTCCAACCCCGCCCCATCCTGGAACCGGGGCCGCGTCCGACCGGACGCGGCCCCGGTTTCGGGTGTCCGGTCGGGACGGTTCCGGCCGGGGCGCCGGGCGGCGCATTCGGTGCCGGCCGCAGCATCGGCCGACGTCACGGCCCGGGTCGGTCCGGCTGGCCGCATTCGGCCGCCCCTCGCCCGTTCTCGGCCGCGCACGGCCGGGGAAGCATGGCGGCGACGATCTTCGCCGGAAAGGACGATCTTCGCCGGAAAGGAGGCGCCGCCGATGTCGGCTCGTCTGACGGCCGTGGGGCTGATCGCGTGCGCAGCGCTGGTCCTGGCGCCGGGAACCGCCGCCGCCACCCCTTCCTCCGGGGTGCAGACCCGCACCCTGGCGCAGCGCACCGTGGGCGGGACGGAGTACGTGCTCCAGGAGATCACCATCGCGCCGGGCGGCAGCACCGGCTGGCACTATCACGACGGACGCCTGTACGCGGTGGTCGAGTCCGGGACCTTGACCCGCACGCTGGCCGACTGCACCACCACGATGGCGCACTCCCGCGGCGACGTCATCGTCGAGCCCAGCGGCCCCGATCACGTGCACATCGGCCGGAACCTCGGCACGACCCCCGTGGTGCTGAAGGCCCTGTACGTCAACCCGGTCGGCAAGCCGCTGTCCCAGGACGTCCCCGCCCCCGACTGCGCCGACCGGTGAGGCGCCCGACGGTCCCGGGGACCGGGCCGCTCAGGCGGCCCGGTCGTACTCGTCGTACTCGGCGTCGCTCAGCGTCGCGGTTCGGGCCGGCAGTACGCGCACGTTGCTGTGCGGTTCGCCGGTGGACTCGGAGTCGTCGCCGACCAGGGCACGCAGCTTCGCCAGCCGCTCCGGGCCTTCCACGGTGCTCCGGTCATCGAACAAGAACGGAACGACGGCGCCCAGAACGGGCAGGGCGAGTGCGATGAGCGCAATGAGGACAGACGACATCGCAGGCTCCGTCGCATACTCGTCGCCACTGGGTTAAGGAAGAAAATTCCCTGTCGTAATTCTAGCCCGTCCGAAACGGCCACTTGACCGGAAGCTGTCAACCGGTCGGCGCCGTCTGATCACTCCAAGTGACCGAATGCTGCTCAGTAGTGAGGAGGGGCGGTGGCGCGACGTCCCGCCGGGCGAAAACGGAGTTTGACGGAGTTGGTGTAGGGGACAAAGACTCACATTCTTCAGAAACTGAAACCGGACGGGATCGACCCCTCAGCCGCCCGCCGAACGCCGCCGTGTCGTCGCGCCGACCGAACGACCCGCGCCGCGTCCGCCGTGTCCGCCGTGTTCCCCGGATTCGCCGCGTCCGTCGCGTCCGTCGCGTCCGCTGTGCCCGCCGCGCCCGCCGTGCCCACCGTGCGCCGCCCCGTCGCGTTCGTCGGTGTCCGCCGGGTGCCGGCCCGGCGGTCCCTCCCCGGCCGGACGGGGCGGCCCGACCGGGGAGGGGACCGCTCGACACCGGTCGCTCGGCACCGGTGCAGCGGGGCGTTCACCCTCGTGACGTCGCTCAGCCGGATGCCGGTGCCGGTGCACGGGCTCTGGCGGCTCGCGGTGTCGGCCGTCACGAGGTCCTGCAGGGCGATGTCCCGGGACGGGGGAACCCGAGGCGCGCGGCGATGCCGACCTCCCCGCCGCGTGCCTCGGCGCCACTCCGGATGCCGACCGGATGGTCGGAGCCCGACCCGGCCGTTGCGGTCGGCGAACCGCGGCACGGCGCAGTCGGTGCCGGTGCCCGCACCGTCGGCGTCCTGCCCGGTCGGTGACGGCGTTGATCGTGTTGATCGTGTCGTTGAGCGGCGGGCCCGAGCCGCCGGCGTCGCGGACGGTGACCCGGTTGACGGCCGGCCCGCCGCTCCGCAGATCGTCGCGCCGTGATCGCCGATGCCGGACGCATGCCCCTGGTCGATGCGGATTGCCGCGGGAACGGACGGACCGGTCCCGGTGCAGACGATCCGGCTTCCGAGCCGCGCCGCCCCGGACTTCCGCCGCGGATCGCCTCGGCCTGATGGGCGCGGTAGGGGCGCGGTCCCTGCGGGCGGCCTCGACGGGCGGGGCGGTGGCCGCGCCGCCGGCCGTGAGCGGCGCGGCGGTCATGCGAACGGATCTCATGCATTCCTCCTCTGGATGGAATGAAGAGCCCTGGGCGATAAAGGATTTTTCGCTAGGAAAGCGGACTCCATTCGCCGGTTGATCGACTTTTCGGCCCGGGTCCCGCGAGGTCGGGGAAAATCCCATCCCGTCGCGCCGCGGTCGACGTGACCGCCCTCCGATCGGGCTCGGCGGCGCGACCCGAGACACGCCGACGCCCGGCCGGGCCGGCCGAACGACCCCTCCGGAACGCCCTGCCCCCTCCGGGAGCGGGCGCCCGCCGCGGAGCGCCCCTGCCCCCGGCCTCCACGGGACGGCGGAGCACGCCGCGGACCCGCGCACACCCCGGACGCGGGTGCGGCGCCCGGGGATCGGCGTCATCGAGTCGCCGGCCCGGGTGCACGTCCGGACGCGGGAAAAAATCGGGAGCACGTTGCTCGAAAATTGTTATCCGCTGACAATGGGCGGCTGTCACCAGCGCTTTTTCGGAAGTGAACTCATGATCCTTTCTGATCGCCGGTGACGTGGCCGAATCTTGCCAAGATCAAATGGATGGTCCGGTGTTGTAATCGATGCTGTACCCACCCCGCCCCATTCGAGGAGGATTTCATGCGCGGGCTGAGAATGATGATCGCCGCGGCCGCGGCAGCGGCGCTGTCGGTGATCGCCGCCCCCGCCCCCGCCCTGGCGGACGCGGGCGAGCTGACCCTCGGCATCTACTGGCACAACACCGGCGCGACGAAGACCGTCTCGCTGACCTGCGACCCCGTCGGCGGCACCCACCCCGACGCCGAGGACGCCTGCGCGGACCTGACCAAGGCGGACGGCGACATCAGCCGCATCCCGCACACCGGCGCCTCCTGCCCCCCCTTGTACGATCCGGTGACCGTCTTCGCGTTCGGCACCTGGAACGGCCGGAGCGTCTTCTTCGCCGAGGAGCACACCAACGACGCCTGCGCCAACGTCGCCACCGGCGGGAACGTGTTCAACTTCTGACCCGGGCCGGGCGGAACGCCCTCCGCGACCCGGGACGGCGGAGGGCGAGGAGCCGCATCGACGTCGTCGCGCCCGCGATCGCACCGCCCCGCCGCACCGATCGCCGCCCGACGCCGCTCCGGCGACCGCCCGTCCCCTGAACGCCGGTGGGACGCGGCCGGCCGCGTGATCGAACCCGCGTCCAGGCGGCCGTGCCCCACCGGTCCGGCGCCCCGCCCGGCACCGCCGCGGCCCTCCGCGGCGCCGGGCGACGGCCGGGCGGACGACGATCGGGCGGGCGCCGCCCGCCCCGGAAAAATCCTTTGCCCCCGGTCGGGCCCGGCGCCTACCGTGGCGCGCATGACAGTGATGTTCCTGGTGGTCCGCCGTGCCCGCCTCCGGGCGGTCGCGACGGGCGTGGGGATGGCATCCGCTCGTTGACGAGTGGGCCGCGCGGATCGTCGCCGACGCCGATGTGCGCCCCGGACAGCTCGTGGTGGACATCGGGGCCGGACGCGGCGCGCTGACCAGGCACCTGGTGGCCGCCGGAGCCCGCGTGATCGCCGTCGAACTGCATCCCGGCCGCGCCCGTGCGCTGCGTGAACGCTTCGCCGCCGCGTCCGTCACGGTGGTGGAGGCCGACGCCCTGGAACTGCGGCTGCCCACGCGGCCGTTCCGGGTGGTCGCCAGCCCGCCGTACGCGATCTCCAGCCCGCTGCTCGGCCTGCTGCTGCACCCCCGGTCCCGGCTGGTCGCCGCCGACCTGGTGCTGCCGCGCGCCGTGGTCCGCCGCTACACCGAAGGTCGCCGCGCCGACGCCGGCCGGGGACGCTGGAGGCTCATCGCCGGCCGCCCGCTGCCGCGCCGGGCGTTCCGCCCCCCGCCGAAGGTCGACTCGGCCGTGCTCGTCGTCCGCCGGCGCTGACCGTGTCCCCGGCCGCATGTGACCGGATGGCCACAAGTGGCCGGAGGAGGTCGGGGGCAACTCTCTCACCAGCGCAAACGCATCGACTGACCGGGGCTTTGACAGCATCGTGCGCAGATGGTGGAACATGTGCCGCCCACGGCCGTCCGCGGTCGGTAATCTCCGAAACGACGCCGCCACAGCCGGGGCGAGGTGAGCATGTCGACGAAGGAACGACCAGACGGGCGACAGCCGGCCCGTCGGGTCAGCCCCGCCCGCCTCTACGACTACCTGCTGGACGGCAAGGACAACTACCAGAGCGACCGCGACCTGGCCGACCGGATGCTGCAGCTGCAGCCGTGGCTGACCGTGGCCGCCCGTGAGAACCGGGCGTTCGTCGGCCGGGCGGTGCGCTGGCTGGCGGACCGTGGTCTCCGGCAGTTCCTCGACATCGGCTGCGGGCTGCCCGGCCACGACGACGTCCACCGGATCACCGCCCGTCGGGCCCCCGGCACCCGCGTCGTCTACGTCGACCGGGACCCGTTCGTGCTGACGCACGCCCGCGCGCTGCTCGCCGACGGCGAGGAGGTCCGCGTCGCCGCCGGCGACCTGACCCGCCCCCGCGAGCTGCTGAGCGGCCTTCCGCTGCTGGACCTGACCCGCCCCGTCGCCGTGGTGCTGTCGGCGGTGCTGCACCACCTGGCCGACGAGGACCGCCCGCACGAGGCCGTGGCCGAGCTGCGGGACGCGCTCGCCCCCGGCAGCGCCCTGCTGCTGTCGCACCTGGCCGCCGACCTGGACGACCCCGGCGGCCGCAAGGCGGCCGAGCTGTTCACCGGCGAGAGCGGCGTCCCGCTCGTCCCCCGCGACCGGGCGGAGGTCGAGGCGTTCTTCGGCGACTTCCGCCTGGTCGATCCCGGCCTGGTCTTCACCACCCAGTGGCGCCCCACCGGCCCGGTCCGCCCGCCCGAGCAGGCCCTGCTGTACGCGGGCGTCGCCCTGGCGGACCCGGATCGGGCCGCCGGATAGCGGAGCGTCCAGCCCGGGCGGGACCCGCGGCGTCTCCGGCCCGGGTCAGGCCTCCGGATAGCGGAACATCCACTCCCTGGTGGGGGTCCCGTACCCGTCGGGCTGAGTGGGCGGGCTCATGCCGAACTCCACGGCGCAGTCGGCGGCCACCCGGAGCACCGTGTCCCGCACCTCCAGGCACACCTGCCAATGCCCGGGGAACACCTGGCTGCCGTAGCGGGCGCCGAGCAGATTGCCGGTGATCGCGCCGACCGAGTCGCTGTCGCCGGAGTGGTTCACCGACCGCAGCAGGGCGTGGGAGGCGACGCGGACCGGACGCGGAACCGGATGCCACTCCTGCTCCCCCGGCTCGGGGATGTCCTCCTCGGCGCGCAGCACCACGTACAACGCGGTGGCCAGGGCCTGCTCACCGGTCCAGCCGCCGCCCAGCGACTCGACCCGCTCCGGGGTGGAGGGGCCGCGGTCGGCCAGCTCGACGGCGGCCTCGATCGCGGACGCGGTCTCCTCGTGCCCGTCACGGCCGCGGAGCTGCTCGCAGGCCTCCTCCAGCGCCGCGGTGAGCGACCGTCCGTGGACCAGACCCCACACCGTGGCCGCCAGCACGCCCCCCGGCAGGTGGCCGCTCGGATGGCCGTGGGTGAGCGCCGCCGTCCGGCAGCCGAGATCGAACGCCGCCTCCGCCGAGGCCGCCCCGAATCCGCACGGGGCCGTGCGGACCACCCCGCCGCAGCCCTTGGAGTCGTTGATCGGCCGTTCCGGGGTGCCCAGCGGATCACCGGGACTGTGCCGCTCCGCCGCCTTCTCCAGCGCCGACAGGCAGGACCGCGGCGGCTTGCGCCGCGCCGTCATCGCGGGCTCGCCCGCCAGCCATCCGCCGAGCGAGAACGGCTGCGGCGCCATCCCGCCGGCCTGCCCCCTCAACCAGGTCAGGTAGGTGGCCTGCAGGATGCCGAGGGTCGCGCCGCCGATGCCGCGTGCCCGGGCCCGCACCGACGACTGCACCAGCGCGTGCGCGGTGAACAGGGTCAGCTGGGTGCCGGCGGTGATCTTGCCCCGCGTGTCGGCCCCGCCCACATATCCGCGGATCCCCTCGTCGCCGTACCGGCGACGGATGTCGTTCCACGACAGCCGTTCGATCGGAGCGCCGAGCGCGTCCCCGATCGCACCCCCGAGCAGGCACCCCAGGATCCGGTCAGGGTGCGGATGCATGGTGTCCTGCATTCCGGTCACTGTAGTGCGAACCGCCTTTTCCACAAGGGCTTTGCGCACACGGCGGATCATGCTCCCGAGGCGCCGAACCGGTGCCGGCGCCCTCCCCGACGGTCGCCCCGGACCCCGGAACCGGCAGGTCCCGAGCGGATCCCGAGCGAGTGCCGGGCGACTCCCCGCCGGCCGCCGCGGGACACGCCATGGGGGAGACCGGGCCCGGCGGCCGACGGCGGCCGGGGCGGACGATCCGCGCCGGCCCTCGCATTCCTCCGCCCGATCGAGCGGGATCCGGGGCGGCCGTCGATCACTTCGGGAATACTGGGCCGATATGACCGGTGCGGCCGGGCCTCATTCCCCGATCCCGTGAGCCGCGATCGTCGCCGGCGCGGGACGAGGCCGTCGGCCGTCCGTCTTCGGGCGCGGGCTTTCAGCGTCGGCTCTTCGGATGGACAGGGGCGGTCACGTGCGGAAACAGATCAGCCGTGAGACGTTCGAGTTCCTGCGCGGCTTCGGCGGCAAGCGCACCTACGAGGGGATCGACCTCGAACGGGTCACGTTCATCAGCTGCGTCCTGGGGCAGCACGACGACCCGGAGTACGGGTTCGTCGTCCGCGACGTGACCGCCACGCGATGCCGCGCGAGCGCCTGCCGCGTGCACGGCGTCCGCTTCGAGGACGTCACCGTGAACGGCCTCACCGGCGACCACCTGAGCCTGGACGGGTGCCTGTTCAAGCACGTGACCCTCAAGGGCAAGATCGGGCCGATCCTGACGACGCCGGTGAAAAGCCTCTCGCAGGAGACCACGGCGGCCATGAACGCCGCCGTGATCGACTACTACCGGGACGTCGACTGGGCGCTGGACATCTCCGAGGCCGAGTTCAGCGACGCCAGCCTCTACATGGTGCCGGGGGACCTGGTGCGTCGTGACCCGGAGACCCAGTTCCTGGTGCGCCGGGAGGTCGTCGTCCCGATCAAGGACTCGCTTTCCGGCATATTGAGGATCGAAGCGTCCAGATTCGAGGACACGCCGTTCGACTCGATCGTGGCCGTCGCGCCGCGGCGGTCGAAGCATTTCGCGCGCTACCTCGCCGAGTTCGAGCGGGCCCGCAAGGACGGCCTGGTCGAGTGAGCGACAACGTCCTGGCCGCAGGTTCCCCTGCGCCAGGACGTTCGCCGGCGAGCCGTCGGGGGCTTGAAGTCAAGGTCGCGCCTTTAAGAGTGCGCTGCACTGCGTCAGACTGATATGCCGATTGTCGGTTTGCGTCGCCCTGCTCGTCGCCGATCTGTTGGACTACCGCAGGGAATACTTCCGTTCGGTTCTTCTCCGACGCTCTTGCGTGAGCCACTTCTTTCCTTCTGCGGCGACGCCCTCCATGACATGGAGGGTGTGGTGGATGCCTGAGGCGTCCAGCGTCGCCTCTGTGATCAGGTCGAGCGGCTCATTGGCGTCGAGCTCCTCCTCGGACACCATCACCTCGGCATTGATCCGCTCCCCGTTGACCAGTGCGAGCTCGAATCTGCGTTCCTCATCGTCCTTCTGATGCACTCGGACGGCTGCGACCGATTCGTACCGGTAGTTGGTCCGGTTCCAGCCGTGGAAGGTGCCCTGCTCGAAGTCGAGCTCCACGCTGAGCTGGCGTACTCCGTCCGTGGTCAGGAGGAAGAGGAGCAGTCGGTAGCGCGTATAACGCAAAGGTCCGTTTTTTACGCAGGCCCGCCTGGCGCGGGGGACGGGTGACTCGATGAACGCATAAGCGATCATGTCGCTCATGGTCAGCCCGTAGTGCCGCAACGCCTCATCCAGCAGAACTTTGCGGTCGCAATCCAGCCATGCGGCCATCTCCGGGTCCGAGGGCGCGTCGGTTAGCTTTTCCCTCCAGCGCTCATAAGCCTGTTTGTACTCCTGCTTTCTCTGATCGTTCTCGGAGCAGTCTTCCTTGTATCTCCTTCGCTCTAGGAGAATGTGCTTCCAGGTGAGCGTGCTGACCGCTCCGGTGAGCAGCGCGAGGAGCACCGAACGGCTTGCGCTCACAGGGGCGATCTGTATCGCGCTCTCCACCGCCCGGGCGGCTCCCATGGCCAGGACGATCAGGCCGATAATCGTCAGAGCCTTCGTGGTGAGAGGAGTGGCGAGCTCTTGTCGGTAGCTCCACAGTGTTCCGTTCTCCCACTGTTTCCTGATGGTGCTCGCCTGATGGCGTATCAGCCAGATTATCCTTTCGACGCCGATCCGCTTCTCCCGATAAACATCGACGATCTCGTCCCGCAGCTTCTTGCGGATCCCTGCCGTCTCGGCCATCCAGGCGTCACGGCTCATATTGCGCGGCAGGTACTTGCCGAAGTAGTAGGAGAAACGCTGGTCGACTTTACGGGCGAACCCACCGGCCGGCGCGCGGGACGGGCCTATCCAAGAGATCCTGCGTTCGGCGTCCTTCGCCCGGATTCGTTCGATGCGGAAACGCCACTCCAAACCACTCCGGGCGGCGCCGTAGCCGCCTGCGATGCTCGCCAGATACGCCAGCAGCGCGAACCCTTGGAGCCCTTGCACCAGCAGATAGCCGATGTGGAGCACCGCCACGGTGAAGACCGCCGTCGCCACCGCCGCCTTGACCCAGGTTCCGGTCGTGACGTCGGGCGGCAGCGGCTCACGGGTGCGGGGCGGAATCGGATCGGGCTCGAAGAACTTCCAGACGCGCACGGACCGGTCCCGGGCCATCTGGTGCTCCCTGGCGTGCGCCGTGGCCCGATGCCACATCTGATCTTTGAGCGACCCTTCCAGGAACAGCTCCAGGTGGCGCAGGATCATGGAGCGTTGAGGGTCGCCGAGCCCATCGAAGTCCTTGAGCAGAGGACGCAGGTCCGCATCGGGCTGCTGTGCGGCCTCCAGCAGGCGGCACACGGTCTTCACCCCGTCCGCCCATGCGTCACCACCGGAGACCTGGCACATCTCCGGTGCGCGTCGCAGCAACGCGAGGTCCTCGTCCGGCATCTCCTGCCGCGCCCTGCCGCTGACGAGGGCCAGCTGCCAGTGGAAGCAGACCCTGTTGCCCTTGAGGCCCGCCATGACGGCTTCGCGGATGAGCTGCCGTGCCTTGCCCGGGACACCGCCATCGAGCAGGCTGACGCCGATTTCGAACTTCTCCGCGGGGGAGGCGTCCGGCGACGACGAGTAGATGTGCACGTCGTGCACGGTCGCCGCCTGAACCCCGACGAAGGCGGAATCACCGGCGTAGTTCGTCGTGGTGGCACCCGGCCCGGTCATGACAGCCCCTGCACCAGTGCGATGACGCTCGCCACCTCGGCGGCCAGCGCCGCCACATCCCCCACGAGCCCGCGGACCTTCTTCAGCGTCCGCGTCACCGCCCCGGTGTCCGGCGGCACGGTCGTCTGCAAGGTCTCGCGGGCCTTGACCAGCTCGGTCTGCGCCTCCTGGAAGGTGTCCTCATCGAGGTGTCCCGCCGCCCGCGCCTGCCGCAACCGGTCGGCCAAGCGAGTGATCGCCTCGGCGGGGTCGGCCGGCGGCATCTGCCCACCGGAGAGCTGAATGCCTCCGTGCACCTGCACCTGACCGGCCTGCACGACCACCCGTGCATTGTCCTTGGCGACGTTGTGGACCGACTCGTTCATCTGCCCGTTCATCTGCGCGTGCCCCGCCTTCTCGGTTTCCTCGTCCCGGTCACGGTTCTCTTCTTCGGCGGCCAGGTTCTCGGCCAGAGCGACGGAGAACGCGGCTGCGTTGGCCACTGCTCGCTCCTGCCACCGCTTGCGATCGGTGGCCTCCTTGGTCCCGTCGGCCCGATCGCTGACGCCCCGGACCACGACCACGGGAAGCGCCCTGTTGAGGTGCGCGGCCTGGGCCACGCCCGCCCCTTCCATCTCGATCGCGAGCGCGTCGTTGTAGTGCTGCCGGATCCAGCGGGCGTGCGCCGACACCCTGGAGTTCAAGACCACCTCGCCGGCCGCGATCGGCCCGAAGTGCACCGTGGGCGTTCTGCGACGGGGGCCCAGGCGTCCTGCCCACGAGCGGTCGCGTGCGACATGCCGGGCGATCTGGTCGGCGCCGTGCGAGACCTCCCACACTCGTGGACGGCTCTTGAACCCGTCGTCCTCGCTGGTGCCTCCGTGGAACGCATAGACATGGGTGGCGACCACCACGTCCCCGAGGGCGATGTGCGAGTGGAGGGCTCCCGCCACCCCTACGAAGATCAAGGCGATGGGGGAGAACTCGGCGATGGCGCGCTCGGCCAGGACCGCCGCGGACTGGTTGCCTTTGCCCACCAGCCCCAGGGCGATCCGGCATCGACCGCCTTCGAGCCGGCCGACTTCGAAACGGGTGCCCTGCGGGTGTCGATGCAAGCGCGGTGCGTCCAGCCTGTTGCGAACGGCTTCGTACTCCACGTCCAAGGCTGTGAGAACGACGATCTGACTGCCGCTCATTCTTCGGACTCCTTGGCGTCCGCCGGATCGACCGGCCGGACCATCGGCGGGTACAGGACCTTGCGGGGACCGGCTCGGAACAGCCGGGCGGGGCGCCCGGCCGTGACTTTGCGTTCCGGACCCGCTGGAACGATGAATCCCTTGGTCTTTTGGACCTTGCGATAGAAGTTGCGGGGGTCGAGCGGTATGCCCCATACCGCCTCATAGACCCGCTGGAGATCGGCGATCGTGAAGGTCGGCCCGCAGAACGCCGTCGCCAGCGCGGAGTGCTCGAGCTTGGTGCGGGCTCGTTCGACGCCGTCCTCGACGATGCGTCGATGGTCGAAGGCGAGCCTCAGGTCTCCGGAGAGCACCCGGTCGACGCGGTGCCACCGGGCTCCGGCCGCGTCCGTACCGGCAATGGGCTCCGGCAGTCCAGGTGCGATGGCCAGGTAGGCGATGGAGACCACTCGGCCGCGTGGGTCACGGCCGGGGGCGCCGTAGACGCCCAGGTGTTCCAGATGCAGTGTTTCGGCGTGCAGGGAGGCCTCCTCTGCGAGCTCCCGATGGGCCGCGGCGGTGAGGTCCTCTTCGGCGTGCTGGAGGAAACCGCCTGGCAGTGCCCAGGCCCCCTGGTAAGGCTCGATGCCTCGTTCGATGAGCAATACGTGAAGACGCCACTCGCGCAGCGTCAAGATCACCAGGTCGACCGCGAGCATCACCGCGGGCGGCGTCCAGTGGTCCTCGGTCACACGACGAGGCTTGCATATTGTCAGAGTGACAAAAAGTATCTTTTGGCTACCCCCTGGGATAACGCAATGTCACCTGTCGGCAATCTCGTTCTGCTTCTGTCCTCAGTCGATATTGCGGTGTGAAGCGGGAATTTCTTGGGCGGCGGCGGTGATTCGTGCTGATGGGTAATGGATCATGTGGAATGTCGGCCAGTTTTTGTAGGAAATGACGGCCTGTCCGTCGGCCATGTGAGCCTGGATCCGGTGCCGGCGGACAGGCCGCCGGCCGATGAAGGTCGTGAGGGGCCGCGGCATGAGCGGTGGCCGGGATGCGCGCTTCGGCGGCCGGACACGGCCCCCGTGTTCTGCGGGGTCAGAGCGCGGAGCGCGCACTGATCCGGGCGGAGCATGCACCGCAGCCGGTTGTCCCGCTGCCGACCTCCTCCGGCGCGTGGTCGGCGGGGTGTTCGTGGGATGTAGAGGGCGGCGAGAGTCCGTTGTCCGGCGAACCCTCTGCGCCGTGGTGGTGTTGTCGGGGTCGAGAAGGGCGCCGCCCGGCGTGGACTCCGGCACGGGGACGCCATGCCGATCGACGAGGACGGAGTGGTGTTCGCCCGACGCGGTGGCGTGGCGCTCTCCACTGCCGCAGCGTGACGATGACGGGGGAAGAGGACGTGGCCGACATCGATGATCACGTACTTCCGACTGCGGTCCGGCAGCGCGGTGCGCTGAACGAGGAGTCCTCGGGCGACGAGCTTGCGGAGACGAGCGGCGAGGATGCTGCGGGCGGTGCCGGTGCGCCGCCGGAACTCGGTGAACGTCCGCGTCCCGTTCATTGCATCGCGGATGACGAGAAGGACTCCACCTGTCCCGACGGGGTCCGGCGCGCGATGGGGCGATTTCGCAGCCGCGTATCCGGATCGCACCAGTGGCGTCATCGGCGGCCGCATGGTGCTCCACCCGCTCGGCTAGGCCTTCGGCATGGCCGCGACCATCGCCGTCTGCACCGCTGCGGTTGGGTGGGCTCCTCGGCGCCGGTTTCGCGGTCTGCGGCCGGGCGCCTGGGCGATCGATGGACGGCTCCCCGCCGCCGGCGCTCGTTCCGAGGAGGCGGGCACGCCCCAGGTACGGAGGGAGGCGCTGGGGCCCGGTGGATGCGACGGGAGGAGACGATGGTCCGGGGCTGCTGAAGCCCTGACGGTCGGCGGTGACGCTGTGAGGAGGCCCGGGAGGCGGCGGGCGCCGGCGCCTCCTGGGGCGCATACGCGACGCGGGGCATTCGCGATCGTTTCGCGAATGCCCCGCGTGCTACGGGTGCGCCGCCAGGGACTCGAACCCCGAACCCGCGGATTAAGAGTCCGCTGCTCTGCCAATTGAGCTAGCGGCGCTTGTCGTCTGGGAGGCGGTGCCTCTCGCTCGCGACGTCAGGAACTTTATCAGCAGGAAGCGCGCTACGCGAATCGGTTTACCGGACCGCTCGGAGAGCCGCCGGAAGCGGCGGCCGGCGGACATGTCGAGGGCCCGGCCACCGTGACGGTGACCGGGCCCTCGATCGACGCGGGTGAGTGAGGGGACTTGAACCCCCGACACCCAGGACCACAACCTGGTGCTCTGCCGACTGAGCTACACCCACCATGCTCCGGGTTGGACCGGCCTAGAGAAGTGTAGCGGCTTTCGAGGGGTGTTCGCGCGCCGGTCGGCTGCGCGGCGTCCACGAACGTCCACCGGGCGTTGCCGTACGGCCGTGCGGCCGGGGCGATCCGGCGTGTCGCCGTTCACGCGCATGCGGCGCCTTGCGACGTCGCGGAGCCGAGCGGGCGACCCCCTCGATCCGCCGCCGCGGACGAGGCGACGTCAGCCCTTCTGCGGGGCCGGGCCCGTGGAGGTGGCGATCACCTCGGCGGCCACGGCGCGGGCGGTGTCGGTGTCCGGGCCGGGATCGGGGACGAAGATGGCGCGGCGGTAGTACCGCAGCTCCAGGATGCTCTCGGTGATGTCGGCCAGGGCGCGGTGCCCTCCGTTCTTCGGCGGGCTGGCGAAGTAGGCGCGGGGGTACCAGCGGCGGGCCAGCTCCTTGATGGAGGACACGTCCACCATCCGGTAGTGCAGGTGGGCGTCCAAGGCGGGCATGTCGCGCGCGATGAACGACCGGTCGGTGGCGATGGAGTTGCCGCACAACGGGACCTTGCGCGGGTCGGGGACATGGGTGCGCAGGTAGCTCAGCACCATCTCCTCGGCCTCGCCGACCGACACCCCGTTGGGCAGCGCCTCCAGCAGACCGGAGGCGGTGTGCATGTCCCGGACGACCTTGGACATCTGCTCGACGGCCTCCTGGGGCGGCTTGATCACCACGTCCACCCCTTCGTCGAGGATGTTGAGATCGCTGTCGGTGACCAGGACCGCGATCTCCACCAGCGCGTCCTTGCGCAGGTCGAGGCCGGTCATCTCGCAGTCCGCCCACACGAGCAGGTCAGACATCAACAACCCCTCCTCATCTGAGACCGCGTCCCGGACGGGCGCCTGGAGCGTTCAACGATGACGAGGGGTGAAAGAGCCGGTTGCAGCAGCGTGGCGGCACAAGCAGCGGCGCGGCCACGGACGCGGATACGTACATGCGACCAGCCTATGACGACCGAAGACGACACGATCCCCGACATCGCAGTGCTCTCTCGCGGGGCGGGCCTCCCGTCCCGGCCGGCACGGACCCCGATCGGACGAGATGAACGCCTCGGCGTGCCGTCTGTTCGTCGCCCCCTTCGGCCGCCGTCCGCGGGCCGCCGCCGTCGATCGAGGCCCGCCGTCGCCGCCCCGGCCTCGACGCCCCATCGGGTTCCTCTCCGCCGGCCGCCGGAGCCGAGGCGGACGAGAGACGGCAGAGCCCTCGTCCACCTGCGTTCTCCCTGATGACGCGCGCCCTGCGTCGGACCGGCCGCCGGCCTCACCACCTCCTCTCTGCGCCACGAGTCGTCCGCTCGGGCCTGTGGCGGGGGCCCCTGGCCCGTCTTCGGGTCCAGGTGAGGCCCCGCATGGTCGGGAAGGTCGCCGGGGCGCCGGCGGCGGCGCCGACGCCCCGGCGGACACCGGCCAAGAGGGACGGCTCGTCGAAGCGATGGCCGACCGTCACAGCTCCGCCCACACGGTCTTGACGCCGCCCGGCCGCCGGGCGAAGTCCCACCTCCTGGCGACGGCCGACACCAAGGCGAGCCCTCGGCCGGTTTCCGCCTCCGAAGAGACGTTCCGGCGCCGAGGAGAGCCCGGCGCGCAGTCCGTCACCTCGAATCGCGGCCGGCCCTGGGAGGTGAGGATCAACCGGACGACGATCGGCTCGGTGGGGAAATGGTCCGCCTGTTCCCTCGCGGCGTTCGTGACCGGTTCGGACGCCACAAGGGCGGCGTCGCCCGTCAGCTCCGGCATTCCCAGCTCGCGCATGCGCCGCTTCACGAATGCGCGGGCGAGACCGGGGGCCTCTCGATTCGGCGGCACGGACAGAAATGTGTCACCGGTGGGCGAAGGAGGGTCATCGTCCCTCTTCCTGGTGGTTAAATTCTCTGACATGTATCGCATCCGCGGCTCCCGTGGTTTCGTCCATAGGATGACCGCAACTCAGCCGCCCTCGAAACGAAACATCGAGGATTGTTTGCATCCGGGAGGACCGCGTGCCCCTCGCCGATGAGATCAACCCGGACGACTCCCTGTAGAGCTGGCTGGCCTTTGAAGTGCGCAGATGGCGCACGGAGGCGGGGTAGTCGCAGGCCCGGCTCGGCCGGCTGATCGGGTGCCGAGGCAGACGGTAAACAACGTGGAGTCGGGGCTGCGCCCGCCCACCGAAGAGCAATGCGCCGAAATGGACAAGCTCTACAATTCGGGCGGATTCTTCAAGCGGCTGCTCATGTTCGCCCGGCTGGCGCACGACCGGGACTGGTTCCGACAGTACACCCAGTACGAGGCCCGTGCTCTCATGCTTCGGATCTACGAGGGTCAGCTCGTACCGGGACTGCTGCAAACGCCGGACTACGCACGAGCCTGTCTGGTCGCGGGGCGGGTGGCCGATGTGGACCTCCTGCTGGAGAGACGCATGAAGCGTCAGGTCCTCCTGGAGAGGGCGAACGCCCCCGCCGTCCAGGTGCTTCTCGACCAGGCCGTTCTGCATCGGATGGTCGGCGGCCCGGCGGTGATGAAGGACCAGCTGGCAAGGATCTTGGAGCTCTCTGAGCGCCCCAACATCATCATCCGGGTGGTTCCCTGGTCGGAAGGGGCTCACCCGGGCATGGACGGCGCGTTCAAGGTCATTCGGATTAAGGAAGGGGAGGTGGCCTTTGTAGAGGCCCCTGGAGGTGGGAGACTCATTCATGAGCCTGCTGAGGTTCTGGAGTTCACAGTAAGGTTCGACCGGATCGGGGCGAAGGCCCTGTCCGAAGACTCGTCTCGAAGTCTGCTCGTTCGAGTGATGGAGAGACTGGATGACCCCTCCGATCTGGCGTAAGAGCAGCCGGTCCACGACTCAGGGAGGCGACTGCGTCGAGCTGGCCGACCTCACCGCGGCGGTGGGCATCCGGGACAGCAAGAACCCGGATGCGGGTCACCTGGCGGTGGAGCGGGCCGCCTTCGCCGCTCTCGTCAGGCGGATCAAGTCCGGCGAGCTGCACTGACCTGCCCCAGGGAGTCCTCCGGTCGTGCATGTCCGGGGGACTTTCCTCTTCCGTCAGAAGCCGTTCCTTGTTTCTGACGTCCTCAACGGTCCTCTGGAGAGGTGCCCCTGGAAGCGCCGTGGGCGCTTTCGGCTCTCCCTTCGACCGCGCGTGCGGCCTTCGATCCGTCCGAAACACTGTCCAGGACTCATTCGCGGAGGAGCAAGGCCATGGAGTCGGCGTGCCCGACGGCCTCCTCACCGGCCCACAGAGTTCGGACATCGTGGCGGTAAGGCCCATCATTCGCCCGCTTGGTTCGTGCGGGGCCGCAAAGGCGGCGGACATCGGCCTTAAACGGCCATCTCCGGAACGGAGAGGCGGCTCGCGGCGATACTGGTTGCTTCGAACGGATTGGGGGTGCCGTGTCCGTCGAAGCAGCCGCGCTGGGAGTCGGAAAAGCGGTGGCGCAGCTCGTGGCCGGGAGGTGGCTGGCCGGTCGTACGACCAGATCGGCGGCCTCCAAGGATCTCGTCGAGCTGATCAAGACCGGGATCCCCGACGAGATCAAACGGCGGAAGACCCAGCGGCAGTTCGAAGACCTGGCCGACACGGTGACCGAGCGGCTGCTGACCTTCGCCCGGCAGGAGTACGGCGGACTGGACGACGGGGACCGCGAGGCCGTGCTGCACCAGGTCGTCCTCACCCTGGAGCGCGCCGACCTGTCGGACGAGGCGCTGCTGGCCGACGACATGGACCCGGTGAAGCTGGCGCGGCGGCTGCGCCGCACCCTTCCCGCCCGGGAGGCGGAGTTCCAGCTCGGTGAAGCCGGGGCGCGGCTGTATGAGGCGGTGCTGGAGGAGTGCTGTGATTGCCTGGCGCGCATCCTCATCCATCTGCCGCAGTTCGAGCCGCGCGCCCTCGCCGAGACCCTGAACCGGCTGTCCCGGATGACCGAGCAAGTCGAGGCGGCCTTGGCCCGCCTTCCGGTCCGGTCGCTCACCGCCCCGGAGGGCGAGACGCACGATGAGGAGTTCACCCGCCGCTATCTGGCCTTCATCAGCGAGAGCCTGGACCGGCTGGAGCTGTTCGGCGTGCGGTTCGAACGCTTCACCCGGCCGCAGACCACGCTGAGCGTCGCCTACATCAGCCTGAACGCCTCCCCCGAGGACCGGTCGCGCACGCGCAGGGGCGAGGCGGTCCCCATCAGCGACTGGCGTTCGGAAGAACGCGACGGCGGCAGCGTCCGGGTGGAGCAGGCTCTCGGCGCCCATCGGCGGGTGCTCGTCCGCGGTGAGGCGGGCGGCGGCAAGAGCACCCTGCTGCGCTGGCTCGCCGTCACCGCCGCCCGCGGCGCCTTCACCGGGGAGCTGTCCGACCTCAACGGCCACGTGCCGTTCCTGATCAAGCTGCGCAGCCACGCCGGCCAGGCGCTGCCGCGTCCGGAGGAGTACCTCGACGACGTGGCGGGCAACCTGAGCGGGCTCATGCCGCGCGGCTGGGTGCACCGGCGGCTGCTGTCCGGCCGGGCCCTGCTGCTGGTCGACGGGGTCGACGAGGTCACCGACTCCCAGCGGACGGCCGTCCGCCAGTGGCTGCAGCAGATCGTCGCCCAGTTCCCGAGCATCCGCATCGTGGTCACCTCGCGGCCCGCGGCCGCCGCCGCGGGCTGGCTGCGCGCCGAGGGCTTCGGCACCGTCTTCCTGGAGTCGCTCGGCCCGGCCGACCTGCGCGCCCTGGTGCGGCACTGGCATGAGGCCGTGCGCGACTGCGCCGACCTGCCCTGCCCGCCCGAACGGCTGCCCGCCCACGAGGCTCGGCTGCTGGCCCGTCTGGAGTCGGCGCCGCACCTGCGGACGCTGGCCGCGACCCCGCTGCTGGCGGCGATGCTGTGCGCGCTCAACCTCGACCGCCAGGCCCTGCCCCGCGACCGGATGGGCCTGTACGCGGCGGCCTTGGACATGCTGCTGGAGACCAGGGACGCCCAGCGCAACGTGCCCAGCGCCCGCACGGTCCCGCTGGAACGCGAGCAGAAGATCCGCATCCTGCAGGATCTGGCCTGGCATCTGTCGACCAGCAACCGCGTCGAGCTGCCCAAGCCGATGGTGGAGCGGCTGATCGCCGACCGGCTGGCCACCATGCCGCAGGTCCGGGCGAAGGCGGACACGGTGCTCGAGGTGCTGCTGGAGCGCAGCGGCGTGCTGCGCGAGCCGGTGCCCGGCCGGATCGACTTCGTGCACCGCACCGTTCAGGAGTACCTGGCCGCCAAGCAGGCCGCGGACCTGGGCGACATGGACCTGCTCATCCGCAACGCCCACCGCGACCAATGGCGCGAGACCGTGGTGATGGCCGCGGGCCATGCCAACGAACCGCTGCGCCGAGAATTGATCACCGGCATCCTCGACCGGGCACGGACCGAACGACGGCATGCCCGGCGGCTCAAGCTGCTGGCGGTGGCGTGCCTGGAGACCCTTCCCTCCGTCCCCGACGACCTGCGCGTCGCCCTCGACCGGTGCCTGGACGACCTCATCCCGCCGCGCACCCCCGCCATGGCGCGGTCCTTGGCCACCGCCGGCGAGCCGGTCCTGGCGCGCTTGCCGGAAACCTTGGAAGGGCTGTCGGAGACCACGGCAAAGGCGACCGTGCAGACGGCCTGGCTGATCAACGGACCTCAGGCCCTCGACGTGCTGGCGCGCTACGCCACCGACCAGCGTCTCAACGTCCAGTACGAACTCGGCGAGGCATGGGCGTATTTCGACCCCCACGAGTACGCCGAGCGCGTCCTGGCGAACATGCCACCGGGTGGACGGCTCTGGGTGAGATCACCGGCTCAGCTCGCCGCGCTCAGTAAGGTTCCCCCGCTCTCCAGTCTGGGTGTGTACAACGTGAACGAGCCGGTTGATGCGAGCTTTCTTACAGCGCACGCAGCCTCGCTCCATATTTTGAGATTTCAGTCCAATAGGTCGATTGTCGACCTGTATGACCTGCCCGAACTGCCACGGCTTCAAGGGTTCGCCACTAGTGTCTTCGGACTTGCTGACCTAGGTTTTTTGGATGAACTTCCGTTGTTGGAGAGTATCTGGATTACTGAATGCGGTGACGTGGAAGACCCCTCTTCTCTGCTGCGGTTCACCGCGCTAAAAACTTTGGGATTGCATGACTGTGGATGGTTGCATAGCCTGCGGCAGCTTCCTCCGCTCAAGACAGTGGAAACGCTCTATTTGTCGGGGGCGAGGCTTGGCCGTGAACTTGATGCACTCGTTGAGGCTGCTTCGAATGTGAAAAGTCTCATCCTTTGCAACTGTGAAGGGTTCAATAATCTTCGTCTGCTGGGTGAACTTCAGCTCACTAGCTTGCATGTCGGCGGAAACACTGCAGTGAGCGACCTGCATCCGCTCTCTAGGCAGCTCCACTTGTCGTACCTCAGCCTTTCAGAGACTAGTGTCGACGACCTGACTCCTCTGCAAGGGCTTTCCGAGCTGAAGGAGTTGTGGCTGGATGATTGTGCCGCCGTCACGGATCTGCGTCCGCTGGCGTCGCTGCCCAATCTCAGGGAACTTCACATCGAGGGCATCGCACCCGGAGTCGACCTGTCACCCCTGGCTCACAACCGGCGGCTGACCGTGTACATCAAGGCCGGGCAGGATGTGCGCGGCGGGGAGAAACTGGGGCGTCGCCTGAAGATCCGCTGAGTCCTCAGCCACGCGCAACGAGGGCCCACGTGCAACGGGAGCCAGTCGTCGGCAGGCCTCCGAGCGCGGCCTCCCCGCACGCACACCCCGCGAGGATCAAGCCCTACGACCAGGTCACCTCGACGACCCCGTGCCGTTTGGGGATGAGCCCGCCGCTCGGCTCCTCCGCCTCGGCCGGGGCGTCCACACCCCCTGGGAGGTAGCGGATCCGTGCCGCGCCGTGGCGGCGGTGCCGGTGCGCCCAGCGGCGCAACAGCTCCACATACCGCTCCGCGAGCGTCTCGGCCGCGGGACCGTGCGCGAAGACACCGGTCTCGAAACCGCCGGTCTCCTCGTTCGTCCGCTTGACGCGGTAGGCGATGCCGCCGTCGGCGATCAGCGCGGGCACCCATCCGGCGGCCGAGGGAGCGAAACGGCCCTGCCGGATGAGCTTCTCGTCGGCGTGCAGCAGCGCCGTCCGCGGCGAGCCGGTCATCAGGAACAGCTCCAGCTCGTCCGGCAGGTCGAAGGCCGCACCCGACCAGCGCTCCACCCGCGGCCCGCGCAGCGCCGCCCGCAGCTCCTCCACGTCGAACTTCAGGGCCTCGTCGTCGACGCACAGCATGACCCCCTCGTCGAGGGGGACGAGCCGTTCGCTGTGGGCCCCGGCCCCCTGCATGGGGACGAAGGCCGCCAGCCGGTAGTCGCGGCCGACGAGGGTCTCCCCGACGCGGTCGAAGGCGACCACGCGGGTCAGCCCTTTCAACCGCAGCGGGACGACGAGCCTGCCGTTCTCCGTCAGCTGCCGGATCCAGGCCGGCGGGATGTTCCAGGCCCCGGCCGTGACGATGATCCGGTCGTAGGGGGCGCCGTCGGGGACGCCGTGCTCGGCGTCGGCCTCCACCACCTCGACCCGGTCGTAACCGGTCGCCTCCAAGAGGTCGCGGGCGCGCCGCACGATGTCGGGGTCGATGTCGGCCGAGACGACCCTCCCGCCGTCCCCGACCAGCTCGGCGAGGAGAGCGGCGTTGTAGCCGCCCGATCCGATCTCCAGCACCCGCATGCCGGGCTCGATCCCGGCCTGCTCCAGCATCGTCGCGTGGATGCAGGGGGCCGAGACGGTGCTGGTCGCCGCGCCGCGGGCGTCGTGTTTGACCGGCAGCGCGTTGTCGGCGTCGTAGGCCTCCGCCGGCGGTCGCTCCGGGACGAACAGGTGCCGCGGCACGGCGGTCATGGCCGCCGCCACCGGCTCGGAGACGATCGCGCCCCTCTCACGGAGCGCGTGCACCATGGCCGACCGCAGGGCCGCCGCGTCCTGCGGTTCCTCGCCTCGGGTCGTGATCGGCGCCGCCACGGCGACATGGTCGCAGACCCGACCCGCCTCGGGAAGGCGAACGCGAATCGTCGGGTCCTCCCCGCTTCGCCCCGGCCCGAGCGGCCCCGGGCCGGGGCGGAGCGCCGGTCACGGCGTCCCGGCGTTCACGGCGCCTTCACAGCACCTTGATCGAGCCGAGCACCTGGTCGAGGTCGCCGCTGTGCGGGTGGCTGTCGGGCATGCTCATCCACAGCACGGCGGGGCGCTTGTCCTCGCCCCGGTCGATGAGGACCACGATCACCGTCTCGGAGGTGAAGTTCCAGCCCTGGCTCTGCGCCTGGGGGAAGGTAAGCTTGAGCTTGACCAGGTACCCGTCGTGCCCGTCGAAGGTGCGGGGCTCGGTCTGCAGCTCCTGGGTGCCGTGCGGCGAAGGGTAGCTGGCGTGCGGCCCGGCGGCGGAGGTGACGGTGCGGGCGAACAGGTTGGTGGCCGTCGCCAGGTCCTCGGAGTCCTTGTAGGGCACCTGGTCGGGCAGCGAGCCGGAGTAGACCGACGAGACGTACGACCCGCCCCGCCCGTCGTAGTTCTCCTGGACGACGGCGGTCTGGCCCTGGCGCATGCCGTAGACCTGGTGGCTCACGCTTCTCCGGGGGATGGGGGCCGCTCGCCAGACGCCGCCCAGCTGCGCGTACGAGACGCCGGCCTCCCGGTCGGTGATCGTGCCGGTCACCGGGGAGGTGGCGGACGGGGTCGAGGGCGTGGGGGCGAGCGGCGCGGAGGCGGTCGGGGCGGGGTCCGCGGCGGTCGTTCCGGAGTCGTCGCCGCCCAGCACGCCGACGGCGAACAGGGCGACCAGCACGATGAGGACGGCCGCGACCGCGCCGCCTCCGATCAGCAGCGCCATCAGCGCGGCGTTGTTCGGCTCCTTGGCCGGGGCAGGGGCGGGGGGCGCCCACGGCGGAGGCGTCGTCCCGCCCTTGTGCAGGCTCGGCGCAGGGGGCGCGAAGGGCGATATGTCGTCGGCGGGGCGGGTGGCGTCGGTCCACTGGCTGCCGTCCCAATAGCGCAGGTCGGACGTGCCATACGGATCGGCGTACCAGCCCGCCGGAGTCTGGCCGCTCATAGCGCAGAGGCTATGCGGCATACATCACGAACCGGTCACCCGCCCCGGAAAGCAGACCGTCGTCATGGTTCACCAGGGTTCATCACGGTTCGCCGTCCGCGGCCAGGGCCGCGATCCGGCGGGGCACCGGGATGCCCGGCCGCAGCCGCGGGTCGGGCACGGGCTGATCGAACACCTGACGGACCGGCAGCACCCCCGCCCACACGTTCAGGGAGTAGTCCTCCTCCTCGTCGACGGGCGGACCCTGGCGGATCTTGACCGAGGCCTCGTCCAGCGGGATCGCCAGCACCGCGGTGGCCGCCAGCTCCTTGCGGTTCGGCGGCCGGGCCGCGTCCCACTGGCCGGGCGCCAGCTGTTCGACGATGGCGCGCAGCCCGGCGAGCTTCTCCTCGGGGTCGGTGACGCGCCGGGGCGTGCCGTAGATCATCGCGGAGCGGTAGTTCACCGAGTGGTGGAACACCGATCTGCCCAGCACGATCCCGTCCAGGTGGGTGACGGTCACGCAGACCTCCCGACCGGGGGCCTCCCGCAGGCTGCGCGCCCCGGTGGAGCCGTGCACGTAGAGGGTGTCGCCGATCCGTCCGTAGGAGGTGGGGATCACCCGGGGAACGTCGTCCACGATCACGCCGAGGTGGCAGATCCTGCCGGCGTCGAGCACCGCGTGCAGCGCGTCCCGGTCGTGCACGCCGCGGTGCCGTCCCCGGTGCAGGGCGGTGCGGGGGGTGGAGGACAGTGGTGGCTGGCTCATGCTCCGTACGCTAGAGGGACGGTGGCATCCTCCCCAGAGCCACTTTCGGTCGATTGCCGAAGACCACTTCACGACCACTTCGATGTCTCGTCAGGCCATTGATCTGCCGCTGCCGCTCGACCGGTCCGCCGCCGAGCCGCTGACCGCCCAGCTCGCCGCCCGGTTGCGGACGGCGATCCGGGACGGCGTGCTCACCGCGGGCGAGCGGCTGCCGGGCAGCCGGACCCTGGCCGCCGAGCTGGGCGTCAGCCGCACCGTGGTGATGGAGGCGTACGCCCAGCTGTACGCCGAGGGCTGGCTGGAGGGGCGGCACGGCTCGGGCACCTATGTCGCCGACGTGCGCCCCGACCCCGCGCCCGCCGCGCCGGAGGCGGTGGAGACGGTGGAGGCGGAGGAGGCGGGAGTCGCCGGGGAGGCGCCCGAGGGGTGGGTGGACCTGCGTCCCGGCGTCCCGTGGGTCGGCGCGCTGAACACCCCCGCCTGGCGTCGCGCCTGGCGGAGGGCCGCCGAGATCGCCCCGAGCGGACGGCCCGACCCCTGGGGGTCGGCCGGGCTGCGCGCCGCTTTGTGCGAGCACATGCGGCGCACCCGCGGGATGACCTGCCGGCCCGGGCAGGTGGTGGTCACCCGCGGGGCGACGAGCGGGCTGGACGTGCTGGCCGCGACGGTGCTGCGGCCCGGCGACCGGGTGGGCGTGGAGGAGCCCGGTTACCGGCGGGCGCGGGCCGTGCTGGAGGCCCGCGGGGCCGAGGTCGTGCCCTGCCCGGTGGACGAGCACGGCCTGGTGGTGGACGCGCTGCCGGACGGGCTGCGGCTGATCTACACCACCCCCTCGCACCAGTACCCGCTCGGCGGGGTGCTGCCGGTGCCGCGCCGCCAGGCCCTGCTGGCGTGGGCGCGGCGGACGGGGACGCTGGTGGTGGAGGACGACTACGACGGGGAGTTCCGCTTCGATGCGGCCCCGTTGCCCGCCCTGCACGGGCTGGATCCGCAGACCGTGGTCTATCTGGGCACCATGTCCAAGAGGCTGACCGCCGACATCGGGGTGGGGTGGCTGGCGGCCCCCCGTGAGCTGGCCGCGGCGGTGGCGCGGCGGCGGCTGGAGCTGGGCGACCGGACGCCGGCGGTGCCGCAGGAGGCGGTCCGGCTGCTGCTGGAGCGCGGCGACCTCGACCGGCACATCCGCCGGATGCGCGCCGAGTACGCCCGTCGCCGCGCGCTGGTCGTGGAGGCGTTCGCCGGGCTGCCGCTGCGGGGCGCGGGCGCGGGACTGCACCTGGTGGTGGAGCTGCCGCCGGAGACGGTGGAGCGGGTGGTGGTCGCGGCGGCGCGGGAGGGCGTGCTGCTGGACTCGCTGGACCGCCACTACGCCGGCCCGCCCACCTCCTCCGGTCTGGTGATCGGGTACGGCGCCGCCCGCGCCGCCCTGCTGCGCGACGGCTGCCGCCGGGTGCGCGCCCTGATCGACGGGGCGGACGGCGGGGGAGGGGACCGGTGCCGGCCCTCCTCCGGAGGGAGGCCGGTCAGACCGCCCCGGGCGTCAGCACCGGCTCGGCGGTCGGCCTGGGCAGCCGGTGCGGGATGAGCGCGGCGGGGGCGTCGGCCTGCTCGCCGATCGGCGCGCGGGGACGCGGCACGTCCACCACCGGGGAGTCGCCGCCTCCGGTGATGCGGTGGATGTCCAGGTTGCCGGGGTCGGGCAGCATCGACTCGGGCACCTGCGAGGCGCCGAAGTGCCCGCCGCGCGCCCACGACCGGCGCTCCCGGGAGGAGTGGTAGGACTGCGGGGACGGCAGCGGGGGGCCGGCGGGCCAGCGGCGCGGCACCGACCAGCTGTCCAGCCAGCGCATGATGCGGTCCAGCCCGTTCAGCGGCCCGGCGGTGAACGGCTCGCGGGCCAGCCCGATCACCACGATCTGCACACAGGTGCGGCCCTCGGCGCGGACCGGCTCGGCCAGCAGGCACGCGGCCCGGGTGATGGGCAGCAGTTGAACGATCTCGCCGGTCACCGGGTTCCACACCAGATGAGGCGGGCGCCCTTGCCGGGCCAGGTCGAAGGCCGCCGAGCGAGCTGAGACCCGCCGCGGGTCGTTCTCGCTGGTGAACCAGACGACCCTGGGGGCACCCCCCTTCAGACGTCCGCCGTCCTGGCAGACCGGAATGCGTCCGGCCCCGGGTAGCCATGCGTCGGCCACTGTGCGTCCCCCCCAAATCGGGTGATCGGCCCCGAGAGGTTCAACCCTTCGTTGTTAGCCCACACTGACCGGTAAGTCCAGGCCGAAGATGCAGGAAGGCCCGGCGGTCGTGCGGTGCGGGACGGTCGGCTCCGCCCGGGTGGCATGTAACCACCTGAGCCGGTGGGATATCCAGGTCGCTCATGACCTCCCTCTCCGGTGCATCGGCGCAGGTGACGGTGGGTGCGCGCGGGGGTTGTGAGAAATCTGCGAATGAAGGCCGGATGTGGCCAATGATCTACCTCACGGCCCTCGTCGGCGGCGTTGAGGCCGACCCGGATCTGTCAACGGAAACCGAGTTGCGTTCTAATAGTTCGCCATGAGCGAGCAGGTGACGAGGGAGGCCGACATGAGCGAGTCGCGCACGAGCACGACCGAGGTTCCCGGGGTGGACGTGCCCCGGCTGTCGGCCTGGCTGCGGCGGACGCTGCCGGACGCCGGCCCGATCGAGTCGGTGCGGCTGATCGCCGGCGGCCGGTCCAACCTGACCTACGGGATCGCCCTGGCCGGCGGGCGGCGGATCGTGCTGCGCCGGCCTCCGCTCGGGCACGTGCTGCCCACCGCCCACGACATGGCGCGCGAGTACCGGGTGCTGAGGGCGCTGTCGGACGGCTCCGGGGTGCCGGTGCCGACCCCGCTGGCGTTCTGCGAGGACGAGGAGGTGATCGGCGCCCGGTTCTACCTGATGGACCATGTCGACGGGCGGGTGCTGCGCACCGTCGAGGACGCCGCCGACGTCACCCCCGAGCAGGCCCGCGAGCTGAGCGAACGGCTCGCAGAAGTGCTGGCCGCCATCCACACCGTGGACGTGGAGGCCGTCGGGCTCGGCGACTTCGGCCGCCCCGCCGGCTACATGGCCCGCCAGCTCAAGCGCTGGGGCCAGCAGTGGCAGCGGTCGCAGGAGGCCATCGCGGCCACCGGCGCCTCCCGGGACCTGCCCGAGTACGACCGGCTGGTGAAGCGGCTGGGCGAGCGGCTGCCCGAGGACGGCCGCTCCGGGCTGGTGCACGGCGACTATCGGCTGGACAACGCGCTGGCGGTGCTGGAGCCGCGGCCCGCCATCGCCGCGGTCGTGGACTGGGAGATGTCCACGCTCGGCGATCCGCTGTCGGACCTGGGCCTGACGCTGACCTACTGGGCGCAGGCCGACGACCCCGACCGCCTCCCGGTCGGCGCCACCGTCACCGCCTCGCCCGGCTTCATGACCCGCCGGGAGTTCGCCGAGCGGTACGCCGAGATCACCGGGTTCGACCTGTCGCAGATCGACTTCTACGTGGCGTTCGCCTGCTTCAAGCTGGCCGTCATCCTGGAGGGCATCCACGCCCGCTTCCTGCAGGGCGCCACGGTCGGCGAGGGCTTCGACGCGATCGGGGACGCGGTGCCGCCGCTGCTGGAGCGCGCCCACCGGATCCTGGACACCCGCACCCCCTGGTGAGCCGGACCGTCCGGAGGTCCGCGGCGTCCGCCGGCGCCGCGGGCCCCGCGACGCCGCCCGTCACTCCCACCAGTAGCACTTCCAGCTCACCCCGGCCGCGCCGTTGGGGGAGAAGAACACCGTCCCGGACTCGTCCTCGTCGCAGCCGCCCCTGCGGCTGACGGTCAGGGTCTCCGTCTGGCCCGGCGCCAGCCTGCCGCCGCCGCCCGCCACGTTGATCGGCCCCTGCGTGCCCGTGACGCGCCAGTCCACGGCGCCGCCCATCGCGGTGATCCGGATGGTGCAGGAACGCTGTCCCCGCCCCATCTGGCAGCCGCTGACCTGCAGGCTCCCCTGCGGGGGCTGGGGCGGTTGCGGGGGCTGGGTCTGCTGCGGCGGCTGGGGCCGGGTGGTGGCGGTGGGGCCGGCCGTGGGGGTGGGGGAGGCGGTCGACGGAGACGCCGAGGGCGTGGTCGGGCTCGCCGAGGGGCTGCTCGGCCCCGGGGTCGGCGAAAAGACCGAGGAGGCGCTCGGCGCGGGGGCGTCGGAGGGGGCGTCGGAGTCCGCCAGCATCGGCGGCGCGGGCCGGGCCCCGCCCGCCAGCGGCTCCCGCCCGCCGGGCAGCAGCCAGAACACCCCGCCCAGCACGGTCGCGACGGCGGCGGTCACCGCGAGCACGGGCAGCACCCGGCGCGGCCGCCGCGGCGGCTCGGCGTCGCCGGGGCGGAGGACCGGCGTGCCCTCCGGCAGCGGCCAGCCCCACTCGTCCAGCGGCTCGACGTTCCGGGCGGCCGCCAGGCGCGCCTGCTCCCCGGCCGGGTCGGTGGCCGCGCGGAGCACCCGGGCGCGCAGCTCGGCCGGGACCAGCGCCGCCGGGAGCGTGCGCAGCAGCGTCGCGGCGGCCAGCCGGGAGCGGTCCTGCTCGCAGATCCGGCAGCCCTCGGCCATGTGCCGCTCCACGCTCTGGACGACCTCGGGGTCCAGCGGGCGCCGTTTGCCGGTCACCGTCGCGGTCACCTCGGGGCAGCGCCCGAACTCCGCGACCGCCGGGACCCGCAGCGCGTCCTCCAGCGCGGTGCGCGCCGACACCGCCAGCTCCGCCGCCGTGGCGTCGTCCAGGCCGAGCACCCCGGCCAGCTCGGCCGGGCTCATGCCGTGCCGCACCAGCAGGTCGACCGCCTCGCGTTCGCGGCTCTGCAGCCCGCTCAGCGCCCCGTGCACCAGCTTGCGCGTCTCCAGGCGGCGGAGGCGGTCCTCCTCGTCCAGGAACGCGTCGTCGGCCTCGGGGGCGGGCTCCATCGGCCGGGCCTCACCGGTGAGCGGGTCGGCGATCCAGCCGCGCCGGGGGCGTCGGCCCTCCCGGTCGCAGGCCCGCCGCAGGCGCAGGCAGACGACGCGGGCCAGCGCGTACAGCCAGGCCCGCAGCAGGTGCGGGTCGGCCAGCCGGCCCGCGTGCACGCGGGCCGCCAGGAAGGTGTCGTGCAGCGCCGTCGACGCGGCCCCCTGATCGGGCAGCAGGGCGTGGCAGTAGTCGTGCAGCCTGGGTGCGTAGGCGTCGTAGAGGTGCGTCAGAGCGTCGATGTCGCCCCGTGCCAGGGCCCGGGTCAGGCGAAGATCATCGTCGCGGTCGTCGTTCGACCATTCGGACACTATGGGTTTCCCCCGTGCTGTGCGGCGCTCGAAGGCTGATACCGGTTCACGGGAGGCGTGGAGGCCCGACGCCCCGCTCCCGTCGGGCCTCCATCTAACAGGACGAGCGGGGCGCCCCGCTGGTTGACAAGAGATTCCACGCAATTTTCGTCAAACCGGCGGAATGCTTGCAGGGCCGCAGACGCGAACAGGTCAGGCGATCGCATTGCGGTGCAAATCGCCTGACCTGCTCGTTCGCTCCGCCGGCCGCCCGAGGGCGGCGCGGGATCAGTTGGAGATGCGCCGGGACATCGCCTGCAGGAAGATCTTCTGGATCTCCGAGGGGGTCCTGGCCACGTACACGCTGCCGCCGGTGACCGAGGCGATCTGCTTGAGCTCGTTGACGTCGATGCCGTCCCCGATGCCGATGATGATCACCTGCACCGGCTTGGCGGAGTCGGTCATCTCGCGCAGCCGGTTCAGCGTCTGCCGCAGCGTCGGGCCGTTGGCGTCGTCGTTCTTGCCGTCGGTGAACAGCACGATCGAGTTGACGAACTCCGGCTTGTACGTGCTGGTCATGTGCTTGTACGCGGCCAGGATCGTGTCGTACAGGCCGGTGTCGCCGTTCGGCTTGGGCTGGATCTGCGACAGGCTGGAGAGGATCAGCTGGCGGCGGGTGGTGGAGCCGATCCGCTCGCCCAGCGGACCGACCGGGATGATCTCCTTGTAGTCCTTCTTGCCGTCGACCTCGGTGGAGAACACCCACTGGCCCAGCTCGCTGTCGTTGGACATCATCGCCAACCCGCCCTGCGCCACCCGGGCGGTGGCCTGCATCCGGGTCACCCCGCCGGTGCTCTCCAGCATCGAGCCGGAGATGTCCAGGATCGACAGCATCCGCATGCCCAGCGACAGCTTGGCCCAGGCCTGCGTCAGCTCCTGCACCACGGCCGGCTGCGGCGCCGGCAGCTGCCTCACCCGCCGCGGATCGACCCCGCTGTTCTTGTCGAACGTGGTGGGCGCCTTGCCGTCGGCGGACCGGAAGCCCTGCCCGCGCACGTCCTCACGGGCCGGCTCGGTGTTGACCGCCTGCTCCAGCAGCCGGGCCGCCTGCTGGCGGGTCGGGTCGGTGGTGCTGATCGCCAGCGGGTAGTCCAGCAGCAGGGTGCCCTCGGTGGGGTAGATCGCGACCGCGGGCTCCTGCGGCTTGTCCCGGTTGTGCGCCCACACCGCCTGCTCGGAGGCCAGCGCGACCGGGTAGCGGCCCTGGCGGTCCCGGCGGAACGAGGCGAACTGCGCCTTGACCGTCGGGGTGGTGTTCTCCCGCATCTTGCGCACGATCCCGGTGAGCGCCGACTCCCGGTTCGGGTCGTTGGCCAGCAGGGTGTTGGCGATCAGCAGGGACCCCATGCCCGCCGCGTTGCGGGACGGGTCGGGCAGGTACAGCCGCACGCTCCGGGCCGGGATGAGCTGGTTCTTGGTGATCGTCCCGGCCTGGCCGCCGCCCGCCACGTTCAGCAGGCTCTCCCAGGAGGGGGTGGACATGGTGCCGTTCTGCTGCAGGCTCTGCACGAGCTGCCGCGGCATCGCCACCACGATCGGGCTCTGCGCCACCGAGGTCTTGGTGAGCCGGATCTCGTCCTTGCCCTTCTCGGAGGTACGGACCAGGGAGATCCACAGCGAGGAGTCGGGGATCCACACGTCCGGACGCCGGTTGCTGGCGCTCTCCACGCTCTGCCCCTGCAGGAGGGTGGAGACCGCCGAGGGCTCGGCCGCCCGCACGGTCGCCTTGACGCACTTGCCGTCGACCTTGTGCTCGGCGTCGTTGAACCGGCCGACCGTCTTGGCGACCGCCAGCTCGATGTCCGGCGACACCGCCACGTCCAGCGACAGCGCGTCGTCGCCGCAGCCGCCGCCGACGAACGCGTACACCCCCACGCCCAGCAGCACCGTCAGGCCGACCGCTCCGGCCAGCGGGCCGATCATCCCGGCCCCGCGGCGCTTGCGGCGCCGGCCGTACTCGTAGTCGCCGCCGCCGTAGTCGCCGGAGCGGCGCGAGCCGCCGCCGGACCGTCCGCCGCCGGACCGTCCGCCGCCGGACCGTCCGCCGAGCGTGGGGCCGCCGTCGGACCGGCTGATGGACTCGTACGCGCCGAAGCCGGCCTCGGCGAAGGAGTCGCGCTCACCGCGCCCGCCCGGCTCCCGTCCGCCGGCGGAGCCGAAGCCGCCGCCGTCGAAGGCGGACCGCCGCCCGCCCTCGGTGCCGAACCAGTCGGGGATGTCGCTGCCGCCGACGTCCTCGCGTCCGCCCGCACCCGGCGTCTCATGGCGGCCGGGCGTCTCATACCCGCCGGAGCCGGGGCGCTCGTATCCGCCGGAGCCGAGCCGTTCATGGCCGCCCGAACCGAATCGTTCGTACCCGCCGGAGCCCGGGCGCTCATACCCGCCGGAACCGAATCGTTCATACCCGCCGGACTGCTCACGGCCGCCGCTGTCGGAGGGGCGGGGACGGCCGCCGGCGACGGGGTGCTCATAGCCGCCGGAGCCGAAGCCGCCGCCGGCGGCGGGGCGCCGGTACCCGCCGGACCCCCCGGCGGGACGAGAGGGGTACCGGTCCGTCGGGTCGTCGGCCGGATAGCCGCTCGAGCCGCCCGGCGGGGAGGTCAGCGGGTCCTCGTCATAGCCGGGGGACCGCCCGGCGGCGGGGCGGCTCTGGGAGTCCCGGGGAGTGAACCAATCGGACGTGCCCGCATCGGACCCGCCATAGGAAGGGGGAACAGACGCCTCGTGCCCGCCCTCGTCGTGCTCGTCCGGCAGGTCGTTGCGATGACGTCCGCTCACGGCTGTCCTCGTTTCACCAGATACCGTCCAATGCTTCCCGGCACTGTAGCCGCACCATCATGTGGTGACAAAGCGCTACAAAAGGTGATCTCGCAGGTCAGCGAGCGTGCAGTGGGGGGATCTCCCTGTGCCGGGCCACGATGCCCAAGGGGTGCGGTGGACGCGGTTCGCCCGTGCCGCCGATCACACGCTCGATGGACTGCTGCTGTATGTCGCGTACGTCCGGCTCCCGCGAGGCCTTCCCGGAATGGTACGCCCCCCTTGGCCCAAGGTGCTGGATATTCGCCTGGATTGATCGGAAAGTCCGCTTTTGAGTGCGGGGAAACTTCCGTGCACGCGGCGACGTCAACAGCGTAGGACCGGCGCACGACCACAGGGGGCGATCAGTGGACGAGGAGCAGCCCGGCGTTGGAGGGGACCGGACCGGCGCCGCCGGACGAACCGACCGGTGGGTCTCGGCGCTGGCCTGGGCGGCGGTGATCTGCTGGGGCCTGTGGGCGCTGGCCCGGCTGACGGGGCTCGACCGCGCCCCCGGGATCGACGCGGCCGCCGTCCCCCTGGCGTCGTTCACCCCCTACATCGCCGCCTCCTCGGTGCTGCCGATCGCCTTCGCCGCGCTGCTGCGCCGCCCCCGCGCCGTCGCCGGCGGCGCAGTGGTCGCGCTGACGCTGGCGTGCTGCGTCCTGCCGCGGGCCCTCGGCGGCGGCCAGCCGGACGCCCGCGGCCCCGCCCTGCGGGTGCTGACCGTCAACCTGCTGTTCGGGCAGGCCGACCCTCGCGCCGTGCGCGACCTGGTCCGCCGTCACGACGTGGACGTGCTGAGCCTGCAGGAGCTCACCCCCCAGGCGGTCGCCCGGCTGAGGGAGGCCGGGCTGGAGCGGCTGCTCCCGCACACGGTGCTCAGCCCCCGGCCCGGGGCCGGCGGCACCGGCCTGTACGCGCGGCATCCGCTGCGGGCGCTGCCCACCGTGCCGGACACGGTCTTCGCGATGCCCCGGGCGGAGCTCACCCTGCCCGGGGGCCGCACGGCGGAGGTGACCGCCGTGCACCCGCCGCCCCCGGTGTCCCGCGCCGCCGTCCCGCAGTGGCGGCACGACATCCGCGCCCTGCCCTCCGCCGGCGACGACGGGGTCGTGCGCGTCCTGGCGGGGGACTTCAACGCCACGTTGGACCACGCCGAGCTGCGGGGCCTGCTGGACCGCGGATACGCCGACGCCGCCGACCGCACGGGAAAGGGCCTGATCCACACCTGGCGGGACGCCCGCCTGCCCGCCTACCTGACCATCGACCACGTGCTGGTGGACCGCCGCTGCGCGGTGCGCGCGACGGCGGTGCACGACGTGCCGGGCAGCGACCATCGGGCCGTGTTCGCCGACATCCGCCTGCCCTGACCGACGCCGCGGCCGGCCCACGGGCCCGAAGGCGGCAGACTGGAGGGCATGGGGCGCCTGATCACCGTCGAGGACGCCGCCGACCCACGGCTCGCCGACTACGTGCGGCTGCGGGACGTGCAGCTCCGCAAGAGCCTGGAGGCCGAGCACGGGCTGTTCATCGCCGAGGGCGAGAAGGTCATCCGCCGGGCCGTGGGGACCGGCTACCGGGCGCGCTCCCTGCTGATGGCGCCGCGCTGGCTCGACCCCCTGGCCGACCTGCTGGAACGTATCGACGCCCCGGTCTACGTCGCCGATGAGGCCGTGCTGGAGGGCATCACCGGCTTCCAGGTCCACCGGGGCGCGCTGGCGTCCATGGCCCGCCGCCCGCTGCCGCCGGTGCCCGGGCTCATCGCCGACGCCCGCCGCATCCTGGTGCTGGAGGATCTGGTGGACCACGGCAACGTCGGCGCGATCTTCCGCTGCGCGGCGGCGCTCGGCGTGGACGCGGTGGTCCTGTCGCCCCGCTGCGCCGACCCGCTGTACCGGCGCTCGGTGAAGGTGTCCATGGGCGCGGTCTTCGCCGTCCCCTACGCCCGGATGACCGACTGGCACCACGGGCTCGAGGAGCTGCGCGCCGCGGGCTACCGGCTGCTGGCCCTGACCCCCGACCAGTCGGCCGTCCCGATCGAGAAGGCGGTCTGGGGCGAGCGGGTGGCGCTGCTGCTGGGCACGGAGGGCGACGGGCTGTCCTCCCGCTGGCTCCGGGCCGCCGACGAGGCGGTGTGCATCCCGATGAGCCCCGAGGCGATGGCCCGCGGCGTCGACTCCCTCAACGTGGTGGCCGCCGCCTCCATCGCCTGCTACGGCCTGATGCGCTCCTGAGTCCCCGGCCGTCGCCCGGAGCGGCTCAGCGGCGACGGTGGACGCCCCGGTAGCGGCGGCGGCGCCGGGCCGGTGCGGCGTTCGTCCCGGCCGACCCGGCGGCGGCCGCGGCGGCTCGGCCGCGGTTCAGCCGGAGCTGGGCCGCCAGCAGGAAGAACGCCACCAGCAGGGCCGACAGCCAGGCCGCCTGGGCGCGCGCCAGCCGGTCGAGCTCCTGCCGGGAGGCCACGGGGTCGCCGCGCAGCGTCGTCTGCGGGGCGACCTGTGCGGCCGTGCCCGGCGCGACCGACGGCAGGGGGGCGTTCGCCTGCGGCGGGCGGACCGGCGGCAGCGCGGCGGCCGACCCGTGGGGCGCGGGCGGCGCGTCGGAGACCCCGCCGGAGATCGACGGGTCGTCCGATCCGCCGGAGGAGACCCCCGACGGCCCCGACGAGGAGGACGAGGGGCGCTCCAGCCGCCCCGGATCCCCGGAGGGGGTCGCGGCGGGCTTGGAGGGGGATTTGGAAGGGGTCTTGGCGGGGGGTTCGGTGGGCGTCGCGGTGGGGGTCGGCGACGCCGTCCGCCGCTCGACCCGCACGGTCTCCTCGTCCGAGCCCACCTCGATGTCGTCGGGGTCGCGGACCGAGGCGACCAGCGTCAGCGTCTCGGCCGCATAGTCGGCGGGGAGCGCGAGGGAGACGCTCTCGGTGTCGCCCGCCGGCCCGCCGTCCTCCGGCCCCGACAGCTCGCACGGCTCGTCCTCGCTGCAGCGCGACACGGAGAGGTCGGGAACGCCCGGCGCCTGCACCACGAGCTTCAGCTCGGCGAGCGGATCCCGCGGGGCCGGGTCCTGCGATCCGTCCGGCGGCTGCGGCCCGTCCGCCTCCCGGGGCGTGACCGTGACCGTGACCGTGAACCGCTCGCCCACGGGGACCGGCTCCCGCACCGAGAGCTCGACCGTCACCCGGTCCTGCGCCGCCTCGTCGGCCGGGGAGTCCGCTCCGGCGGGTCCGTTCAGCGCCCAGGCGGGATAGGCCACTCCCAGCGCGACGATGGCAGCCGCTCCCAGTCCCACCGCGATCGGGTTGCCCGCCGATCGGAACACGCCCCCGTACCTCCGTCGATCGCCTCCGGACGGGACGATCCACCCCGGGATCCGTCACACCGTGCCGTCACGTCACTTGGGTGTACGGAACCATCCGAACATGGATCATCCTCATGGGCAACCCGGAACGGAGCGTGAAGATCACACGAACACTTCGCGGAGGTCCTCCACCTCCGAGCGCGCCGCCCAGGCCTGCCACACCCCGTGGTCGATCCGGTCGAGCTCGAGGCGCTCCGCCACGTGGGCCCGCCCTCCGGCGTATTCCACGCGCAGCCAGTTGTCGTGCTCCCCGACCACGATGAAGGGCTCACCGCGCCAGGTGCAGGCCGTGCGGACGTACCGGAGCGACTCCACCTCCTCGGCGGGCACCACCCGGCAGTGCCGGCCCGGCCGGACCTCCTGGAAGCCCTCGGCGGGGCCGGCGGCGTACAGCCTGATCCGGCCGTCGGCCCCCGGGCTGGCCTCGTACTCCACTCCCTGCCACGTCGCCAGGTACCCGTCACGGATCATCGGCCGACCTCCGCCCTGTCCTCGCGTTCCGTGGTCCCCTCGGACTCCTCCTGCTCGGGGCGCACCCAGGCCAGGCGATCGGGGTCGTACATGGCCACGAACCGCTCGGTCCCGTCCCGGCCCAGGTAGTACATCTCCGCCCCGTGCGGCAGCCGGGCGCTGTCGACCTTGTACTCGCGGATCGACCCGGCGCTGCCGGGGGCGAACCCGGTGCCCAGGAACGGCGGCCGCTCCTGCACCCAGCCGGCCTCGCCCCAGGATCGCACCTCCTCCTCGGTCCGGCCGCCGAACGGGATGCGGTACAGGTCCGGGCAGTACCCCGGCCAGCGGATGACGTACACGCCCTCGTCGTCCAGGGAGAACGGCGAGTCCTCGTACAGCAGCCCGAGCGCCTCGTACAGCTGCGCCGGGGTCCGCAGCTCGGCCACGTCGGACATCAGGTGCACGAACCCGCCGATCCGGTCATAGCCCTGCTCCAGATACCAGCCGACATGCCCGTGCGGCACGACCTTCTGCAGGGTGGGGGGCCGTCCGGAGGGGTCGGCGTGCGGCCCCCCGTGGACCGCGCCGGCCACCGGACGTTCGGGCCGCCGGGGCCGGTGGACCGGCTCGGCGGCGCCGGCCGGCGGCATCGCCGCCTCGGCCCCCGCCGGATCCATCACCGTCTGCGTCGGGTCGCCGCCCGCGGAGCCCTCCACCGGGTCGGCGGTGGTCCGCAGCGGGTCCTCCACCCGCGGCACATCGACCATGGTGGCCGTGGGGTCGTTCGGCGGCGGCATGTCGTCGGTCACCGGCGGCAGGTCGAACACCGTCTCGGCCGGGTCGTCGGAGGCCGGGGCCGGCGCACCGGGCGACGGGGCGGGCGCGGCCGGCTGCGGGGCGGCCTGCGGGGGCGGGGCCTGCGGAGCCGACGGCCGCGGCTGGAGCAGGCCCACCCGGACCGCCCACTCGCCGAGCGCCTGCACCTGGTCGCCCTCCAGGGAGGCCCCGATGCGGGTGCCCGGGTTCAGCGCCATCCGCCAGTCCGAGCGCGGCCAGTGCCGGATCAGCTCCCGGAAGTCGGCGTACACGAACCGGGAGGCGGGCAGCACCTCGCGCAGCCGCAGCAGCGAGGTGAACACCTGCACCGTGGTGGCGTCCCGCATCGCCGCGGCCCAGCGGAACTCCGGATGCGTCGGGGAGACCTCCAGCGGCGCGTCCGCCGGGATCGGCACCAGCACGTTGGCCGCCAGCAGCACGCGCAGGAACGCGTCGGTGTCCCCGGCCAGCACCGCCTCGTGCAGCTCCTGGTCGATCCGGTTGCCGGGCTCGAACGGCGGCTCGGGCCGCTCGGGCGGCTCCGCCGGCTCGGGCCGTTCGGGCTGCTCGGAGAGCTGAGCGGCGGGCTCGGCGGGCCGGGCGGGCACCCAGTCCTGCGCCGCCTCCTCCGCCCGGTCGGCGGCCTGCGGCGCGTCCGCGGCGGGATCGTGGACCGTTTCCAGGGCCGGCTCCCGGGCCGGCTCCGGGGTCGGCTGCGGGGCAGGCTCCGGGGCCGGTTCGGCGGCCGACGGGGGAGCGGCGGCCGGGGCCGCCGTCGCGGCCAGCTCCCGGATCCGGTCGGCGGTCAGCACGGTGCCGATCGGGGTGGCGGGGTCGATCACCAGCGCCCACTCGTCGTTCGGCCAGGCCGCCAGGATCTCCCACAGCCCCGGCATGACGAACCGGGACGGGCCGATCGTCTCGTGCATCCACCGCAGTGAGGTGAACACCTGGATCGCCGGGACGCCCCGCACGGGCACCGGACGCCACGGGAACTCCGGATCGTCCGGACGGATCCCCCACGGGGTGTCGGGATCGGCGGGCACCAGGACCTGGGCCCCGGCCAGCACCTTGTCGAACGCCTCGCCCTCCGGTGCGGCCGCGGCCTCGACCAGCCGCTGCTCCAGGTCGTTCTGCGGCTCGAAGCCCTCGGTCGCGCGCTGCGCGGCGACCTGGTCGGCCCACTCCGACAGCCCGGCCAGCCGGTCGCCCGGCAGGACGGCCCCCACCGGGGTGCCGCCGTTGACCGACAGTCCCCAGCCGCGGTCGGGCCAGTACCGCGCCACCGCCGTGAACGGCACCGTGATGTGCTCGGCGGGGCCCTGCCCGGCGCCGTCGCCGGCCGCGTCGCGCAGTCGCTCGGGCGAGGTGAACACCGGGACGACGGTGTGCCCCTCCACCTCCTCGGTCCGCCACGGGAACCCCGCGCGGCCCGGCTTGAGCGCATAGTCCATCTCCCGCGGCACCGGCAGCAGCACCTCCGCGTCGGCCAGCGCCTTGAGGAACGCCTCCTCGTCGTCGTCGGCCAACGCCCGCAGCAGCTCCCGCTCCACCTCGTTGGCGGGCTGGAACGCCTGCTCGGAGGCGCTCGGGGCGGGCTCGGCGGCGTGCCGGGCGGTCACCACCGCGTTCGGCGGCTCCTGCGCCGCCGCCTCCGGCGCCTGCGGGGCCGGGGCGGGCGCGGTCAGCGGGCCGGCGCTCGGCGGACGCGGGTCGCCCTCGACCAGCTGGGTGAGGAACCACGACGGCAGCCGGGCCTCGATCGGCAGGCCCGCGTCGACCAGCAGCCACCAGCGGGCGTCGGGCCAGGCGGCCGCCACGTCCGGAAAACGGAGCGTGACAAAGTGCCGATGGGCCGAGCCGAGGCTCTCCCGCATCGCCGCCGCCGAGGTGAACGCCAGCACATGGACCCGTTCGCGCTCCCGGCGGGACGGCCACGGCGGCTGCGCCCGTCCCGCCAGCACCTCGTCGACCAGGTCGGACGGGACGGGGACGACGAGCTCGGCCTGCGCCAGCACCCGGAAAAAGGTCTCCTGGTCACCGGCCTGCACGGCGTCCCGCATCCGGTGTTCGAGATCGTTCGCCGGCCGCCACGCGTCGGCCACGTTCGCCACCCCCTGGTGAGGCTCAGTGCGCCCCCATATCACCGAGCACACTTACGGACCCGCATACGCTACACGGGCGAATGGACGGCACGTGCCCGCCCCCGAGCAGGCGAGCGGTCCTGCACGGCGGTGCTTCGGCCCAGAGTAGGCGGCCGATCGGAGGTGTTCCACCGAGCCGGGACGGACGCGTGCACGGCGGTGGATGCGCAAGGATGGGCACCGCCGGTGGGTCCATTCTGGGAGGGTTCGATGCGTGACGGGGTGCGATGCGGCGGTGCGGTGCGGGGGACGACCGCCGCGCTGCTGCTGGCGCTGGTGGCCGTCGGCGCCGGCGGCTGCGGGATGTTCGGCGGCAACACCAGGGAGGTGTGCGCCGACAGCAGACGCGCGGTCCAGGAGTTCGTGAACCGGCTCAACCAGGTCCCCGCCAACGAGCCGGCGCGGTGGAGGCAGGTCACCGAGCAGCTCGCCGGGCGTTTCGACGCCCTGGCGGACACCGCCGAGGACGCCGCGCTGCGCAAGGCCCTCAAAGAGGAGTCCGCCCGGCTGCGCACCGCCGCCAAGGCCTTGGCGACCGGGGACGCGGCCCCGCTCACCGCCGCCCTCTCCCGGACCCCCGCCCATCTGGGCGCCGCCTGCGAGTGACCGGGGGCGGCCTCCGTCGCGATGCCCGGCCGCGGTGACCTGGATCGCGGCGGCCTGGGAGACGCCCTCGAACGTGATCTCGGACACGTGGGGCGCCCGCCGCCGAGGACAGGCGCCCCACGCGGCCCGTCGACGAGCCCCGGAGGGCGTCAGGGCCGGGAAGGGCTCAGGAACGGCGGCCGGTGAACGTGCCGTTCTGCTGCGGCAGCGCGTTCATCCCGCGGAGACCGTCGCCGCCGTCGCCGCCGCGACCGCCGCGGCCGCCGCCTCCGCCGGTGGGCGGCTCGAACGGCGGCTCCGGGAGCTGCGGCTCCTCCGGCTCCTCCGGAGGCCCGCCCGGACCGCTCGGACCGCCGGTGCCGGGCCCCTCGTCGCGGGACGGCGGGCTCAGGTCCGGCCCGCTCGGGCCGTTCGGACGGCCGGTGGAGTCGCCGGCGTCCGGCGCCGGTCCCTGGACGCCGCCGCCGGGGGCGTAGGTGGACGGCGGGCCGAAGCTCTTGGGCGGCAGATTCTTCAAGGACACCGCCTCGGTCATGTACGACCGCCAGATCTGCGCCGGCAGCACGCCGCCGTAGGCGCTGTAGCCGCCGATGTCGACCTGCTTGACGGGGCTGTCGCTGCGGAAGATCGCCACCGAGGTCGCCATCTGCGGGATGAACCCGTTGAACCACAGCGCGTTGCCGTTGTCGGTGGTGCCGGTCTTGCCCGCCACGTCTCGTCCGTCGAAGAGCCGGGCGGCGGTGCCGGTGCCGCTCTCCACCACCTTGGTCATCGCGTAGGTGGCGTCCCGGGCCACCTGGGTGCTGAACACCCGCTTGCCCTTCTCGGTGTAGGTGTGCTCGTCGCCGTCGAGCTCCTTGACGGACTTGATCACGTGCGGGGTGCGGAAGACGCCCTCGGAGGCGAACGTCGCGTACACCCCGGCCTGCTGCACCACGCGCACCGACGCCACGCCGAGCGGGAAGGTGGGCGCCTTGTTGGCGCCGTTACGGGTGAGCTGGTCCTTGGGGATGCCCATCTTGACGGCCAGATCGGTCACCTTGTCCAGGCCGATCTCCTGGCCCAGGTTCACGTACGCGGTGTTCACCGAGTTCTGCGTGGCGGTGACCAGGTTGATGTAGCCGTAGCTGGTGCCGCCGCTGTTGCGGACCGGATGCCCGTTGTAGTACTGCGGCGAGGCCCCGTTCACCGTGGTGTTCAGCGTCTTGCCCGCGTCCAGCGCGGCGGCCAGCACGATCGGCTTGAAGCCCGATCCGGCCTGGGCCCAGTGCCCGAACGACGTGGACAGCTGCTCCACCAGGTAGTCGCGGCCGCCGTAGAACGCGACCACCTCTCCGGTCTTGGGGTCCACCGACACCAGCCCGGTGAGGGTGGTCTTGCCGGTGTTCTTCGGCAGGTTGGCCTTGACCGCCTTCTCGGCGGCGTCCATCAGCTGCTTGTCGAACGTGGTGGTGATCTTCAGGCCGCTGCGGTTGATCTCGTCCTCGGTGTAGCCGCGGCGCTCGCGCAGCTCCTTCTGCGCGATCCGGACCATGTAGCCGACCTGGCCCTTGAGGACGTCGGTGACCTTCTGCTTGACCGGCATCGGGAACTGCATCCGGGCGGCCTCGTCCGGGGTGAGCGCGCCGGTCTCCACCATCGCCCGCACCACCGACCGCCAGCGGCCCTCGGTCATCGCCCGGTTCTCCCCGGTGGGGTCGCCGAACGGGGTGGGCTGCTGGATCGCCGCGGCCAGATAGGCGGCCTCGGCCTTGGTCAGCTGGCTCACGTCCTTGTTGTAGTAGGCGTGCGCGGCGGCCTGGATGCCGTAGGCGTCCCGGCCGAAGAAGATCGTGTTGAGGTACTGCTCGAGGATCCAGTCCTTGTCGCGCTGGCTGTCCACCTTCAGCGCGACCATGATCTCCTTGAACTTGCGGCTGATCGTGCGCTCTTGGCCCAGCCCCTGGTAGTAGTTGCGGACCATCTGCTGGGTGATGGTCGAGCCGCCCTGCAGCTGCTCGCCGGTGACGGTCGACCAGAACGCCCGGATCGTGCCGCGCACCGACACCCCGGGGTCGTCGTAGAAGCTGCGGTTCTCCGCGGCGATCACCGCGTCGCGGACGTGCTCGGGAACCTGCTCCAGGTCGACCTTCTGCCGGTTCACCCCGATCTTGGCGATCAGGGTCTTGCCGTCGTTGTAGTAGAACTCCGGCCCTTGCGCGATGGCGTCCTCCTGCGGGGAGGGCACCGGGGTCAGCAGGTACGCCACCGTGAACGCGGTGACCGCGAGCAGCAGGAGGCCCAGCACCCCGAAGACGACCCGGCGGGCGATCCGCACCGCTCGGCTGCGCGGCTTGCGTCGCCTGCCGCTCCCGCGGCCTTCGCCCGCGTCCGCAGCCGCCCCCACAGCCGTGTCCCCCTCCGGCTCGCCGGTCGTGCGACTTTCGACCTTCTCCTTGTCGACGTCCTTGTTGACGCCCGTGACGACCTCGGAGTTCGCCTCCGTGCCGCCGGCGTTCGATCCGTTGTGATCCTCCCCACCGGCGCCGCTGTCGGAACCCCCGCCGGAGGCGGTTTCCGCGGCCGACCCGACGGAGCCCGGGAGAGCGGTGCCCGCGACGGCCTCCGCGGCGGTGCCCGCGGAAGCGGCGCCCGTGGCGGCCTCGGCGGCGCCCGCGGGGGCGGTGTTCGCGGGGGCGGCTCCCGCGGCGGCGGTCTCTGCGGCGGCGTCCCCCGAGGAGGCCGTCGCGGCGGGCCGGGGCGGCTCGTCCTCGGCGATCACCGGGAGGTCGACGGCCGTGGTCTTGGCCGAGGCGTGCTCCGTGGGGTCCTCCGCCGTCGCGGCGGCGTCCTCGGCCGGCCGGTCGTCCTCGGGGCCGTCCTCCGCCGCGGCCGTCGGCGGCGGGCCGGCGTCGTGCCCGACCGTCGGCCGCTCGGCGTCCGCGGCCTCGTCCGCGGCGTTCCCTCCCGCGTCGGCGGCGTCCGCGGGCGCCTGCTCCCGGGCGGCGCCGTCCGTCGGCTCCTCCGCCGGCGGAGGAGCCGACCGGTCCTCGGCGGCCTCGTCCTCCAGGACCGGCAGGTCGACGACGGTGGCCTCGCTCGAGGCGCCCTCCGGCGCGGACCCGGCGGCCTCGGGGGCGGCCGGCTCGGGGGCGTCCTCGGAGCCGTTCGCGGGGACGGGATCGNGCCTCGGGGGCGGCCGGCTCGGGGGCGTCCTCGGAGCCGTTCGCGGGGACGGGATCGGTCTCGGAGGCGGTCTCCAGGTCGATGGGGTCGGGTGCGGTGTCCTCGGGCGTGGTCCCGGCCCCGGCGTCCCGGGAACCGGTCTCCTCGGTCCCGGCGTTCTCCGGCGGTCCTGCGGTCTCGGCCGCTCCGGCGACCGCGGGCTCGGCGGCCTCGGTCGCATCGCCCTCGGGGGCGGGGTCGGGCTCGGCGGTCTCGGATCCGGTGTTCGCGGGGGCGGCCTGCGGCTCGATGGGGTCGGGCGCGGTGTCCTCGGGCGCGGCGGTCCCCGGGTCGGCCTCCCGGGAGCCGGTCTCCTCGGTCTCGGCGCCCTCGGGTTCGACGGCCTCGGCCGTCTCGGAGTCGGTGGTCTCGGAAGCGGTCTCGGGGCCGGTGGTCTCAGGTGCGGTGCTCTCGGGGTCGGTGGACATCTGGTCGGTGGAAGAGGGGTCTGTGACGACGGGCGGGTTCTGAGCGGACGAGGAACCGGGAGCGGAGGCGGCGGGTTCGTCGTCCGCGGGGTCGGGGGTCGGCGGATCCTTCCTGCGACCGGCCCTGGTCTCGTCGGATCCCTTGCCGCTGCTGCTCACTCGCCCCCCGTGATGGTCCGATGACGGATGCCCGCCGAGATCGTCCGCTGTGTCGGTGCGTCAACGCTCACGTTCGATGGCTTCCACATTGACGACGGTCAACACCCTTCGAAGGTTGTCGTGAACGCCGTTCGGTCGGTGCACGGAGACGAACGGCGCCCCGCGGCCGCCCGGTGGGCGACCCGGAACGGCGAGACGGCGGGAACTCCCGTCCGGAAGTCCGCCGCCGTCTCGGCAATACGATCGTGGATCACTTGGGCGCGGTGCCGAGCACGTCCACGATGAACACCAGTGTGTCGTCGCCCTTGATGCCGGCGTCCGGGTTGCCCTTCTTGCCGTACCCGTCCTTGGGCGGCACGATCAGCATCACTCGGCTGCCGACCTTCACCCCGACCAGGCCCTTGTCGAAGCCGGGGATGGTCTTGCCGGTGCCGATCTCGAACTGCTGCGGGAAGCCGTGCTTCCAGGAGGAGTCGAACTCCTTGCCCGTCCGCCAGATGAGGCCCTTGTAGTGGGTCATCGCCTCGTCGCCCTTGGCCAGCTCCGGGCCCTCGCCCTTGATGAGGGTCTTGACCACCAGCTTGCCGGGGGCCTCGGCGTCGGGCATCTTCACCTCGGGCGCCTTGCCCTTCTCCGCCGTGACCGTGGGCAGGCCGTCCTCGGAGAACTTCTTCTGCTCGTCGGGCAGCGTCGAGGGGAACGCCTTGATCAGGTCCAGCACGAACAGCAGCGAGTCGTTCTTCTGCAGCCCGAACTGCGCGGCCTCCTCGCCGATGTCCTTCTGCGGGATCTCCACCATCACCCGGCTGCCGACCGCCTGACCGATCAGCGCCTTGTCGATGGCCTTGTCCAGGCCGGTGGCGTCCTTGCGCCCGACCGCCAGCCCGCGGGGCCCGCCCTGGGCGTAGCTGCTGGCGATCTTGTTGCCGTCCTCCTGATCCTCGTCCTCGCCCATTCCGGCGGAGGGGGTGGGCTTGGTGCCGAGCCAGCGGTAGTAGGCGAAGTGCAGGTACACCACGTCGTCGGCGGCGAGCTTGGCGCCCGTGCCCTGGATGAGGACCTTGGCGGAGTACGACCCGCTGGGCCGCACCTCGTCGGGGATCTTCACCTTGGGCTCTTTGCCGAACGCGCCGGTGACCTCGAGGGTCGGGCCGGGACGGGTGAACCACCAATAGCCCACGCCGCTCACCGCCAGCGCCGCCGCCAGCAGCCCGGCGATCATGATCCGCCGTCGGCGGCGCGCCTGCGCCGCGGTCAGCGGAGAGGGGCGGGCAGGGATCCGACGGTCGCGTCCTGCGCTGATGCCGTGCGGCGTGAAGTTCGACGGTTTGATGCCCTGGGGGCTCGGCAGCTTGGCCTTCAGGCGCGGGGCCGGGGGCGGCCCGCTGTCCGGCTTGTCATCCTCGGGCATTTTCCTCACTGTCTCCGGCTAGACGACACCTCAAGAGCACACCACACCTTGCCGCCACCGGCCTAAAGAGAGCGTGAAACCGTGCGGGCAAGATCGGACCGAATGTATCGGCCCGGACCGGTCGCCGGAACCGGATGGGAGCGGTGAATCCCACCAATCCTGGGACCGGTCGAGACCCCGGGATGTGGAGCCGTGCCCAAGGCAGTCTAACCGCGCGGGATGGCACCGTTCCGGGTCCGGCGACGAGGCAGGCGGCCCCCGGGCTTGTAGATCGACAGCGCGGTGGCGGCCAGCAGCATCGCCAGCTGGGCGGCGACCTCGGCGTTCTGCGCCCACTGCCGCCCGGCGGTCAGGGCGGGGGCCGAGGCGAGCTCCTCGGGGTGCGACAGCAGCGCGCCGATCAGGATCACGGCGACCAGCAGCGCCGTCTTGGCGACCACCCACACGTGCCGCAGCACGCCCCAGCGGGTGCCCAGCCCCAACGCGATCCCGCTGGCCAGGGAGATCATGCTCAAGGGGATGCCGCCGGCGCGGACCAGCGGCGTCTGCAGCCGGTAGGCGTGTTCGGCCAGTCCCGCGTCGTCGGTCAGCGTGGCGGTGAGGTCGAGCACGGTCAGCGCCCAGACCTCTCCGACCAGGGCGACCGAGGCGAGGATATGGAGGAGCAGCAGGGCCTTGCGGGCGCGCGGGCGCAGCCGGATCCTCGGCGCGGCGGCGCGGGCGGGGCGTTCGACGACGGACATCGCGGGCTCCCTCGCTCGAGGTCTTCGGGCGTACTCTCCGCAGACTCGCCGCGCGGTCCCGCGTCCGTCGTCGCACGGGCGGCGGATTCCCCGCTGCCCCGCGGGGAGCAGCCGGCCCGCCCCCGCATGCTCCCGCCGCGGTAGGCCGAGGGCGGCGCGGGGGACGGCTCAGGGCCTCAGCGCCGCTCCTCCGCCGGGCGCAGCAGCGCCTCCTGGGCGATCGAGGCGACCAGCACGCCGTCCGCGGTGTGCAGCGACCCGCGGGCCAGGCCCCGGGCGCCGTGGTTGACGACCGGGTCCACCGAGTACAGCAGCCACTCGTCGACGCGGGCGGGCCGGTGGAACCACACGGCGTGGTCCAAGGTCACCGCCTGCGCCAGCCGGCGCGGCGAGCCCGGCGCGCGGGCGCTGCTGACCACCGCCATGTCCGACAGGTAGGTGGTCAGGCAGGCGTGCAGTCCCCGGTCGTCCTCCAGCCGGTCGGCGAGCCGGATCCAGAACGGGTGCGGCAGCGGGAAGCGGCCGGGCAGGGGCGTGCGTACCGTCCGGATGTCGAACATCCGCGGATGCCGCATCCGCCGCAGCGCCTCCGGCCGGGGCAGCTCCTCCGGAGCGGGGACGCGGGGCGGTTCGGGAGGCGGCCAGTCGTAGCCGGGCTCGGGGTCGTGGAACGAGGCCACCATCTCGAAGATCGGCTTGCCGCCCTGGGCGGCCGTCACATGTCGGGTGGAGAACGCCCGCCCGTCCCGGGTGCGGTGCACCTCCAGCCGCAGCGGCTCGCCGGGCGTTCCGGGGCGGAGGAAATAGGCGTGCAGCGAGTGCGGCGGGCGGTCGGGCGGGACGGTCAGGCAGGCGGCGCGCAGGCTCTGCGCGGCGACCTGCCCGCCGAACAGCCGCTCGCGGCCGTACCCGTCGGGGGCGACCAGGAAGACGTCGCCGTCCAGCGGCTGCAGGGCGAACAGCCGGGCGACGGCGGAGCGGACGTCCGCCGCCTCGCCCGGCGCTCCCTCCGAGGTCTCGTCCGGCATTGGAATCCCCTTCGGTTTTGCCCGCCATGGTGGCATGCGCCGAAGGTCCCGTCCGGTTCGGGTCCGCCGGCGGGTTCGTTCCGCCTGCTCGCGGGCAGGGTCGGAGCGTTCCCTCCATGAGGGGCAAGGCGGACGGGCCGTCCGAAGTCGTCCGGGCAGGGAGGAACGGGCCGATGACCGATGTGATGACACCGACCGCGCCCGCCCTCGCCGACGAGGAGCTGCGGGCGCTGCACGCGCACTGGCGGGCCGCCAACTACCTGTCGGTGGGGCAGATCTACCTGTTGGACAACCCGCTGCTGCGCGAGCCGCTCAGACCCGAGCACATCAAGCCGAGGCTGCTGGGGCACTGGGGCACCACGCCCGGCCTGAACTTCTGCTACACGCACCTGAACCGGATCATCAAGGCCCGGGACCAGGACATGATCTACGTCATGGGCCCCGGGCACGGCGGACCGGCCGCGGTCGCCAACGCCTGGCTGGAGGGCACCTACAGCGAGATCTACCCGGAGGTGCCGCAGGACGAGACGGGGATGCGGCGGCTGTTCCGGCAGTTCTCCTTCCCCGGCGGGGTGCCCAGCCACGTCGCCCCCCACACGCCCGGATCCATCCACGAGGGCGGCGAGCTGGGATACGCCCTCGCCCACGCCTACGGGGCCGCGTTCGACAACCCCGACCTGGTGGTGGCCTGCATCGTGGGCGACGGGGAGGCCGAGACCGGGCCGCTGGCGGCGAGCTGGCACTCCACCGCGTTCCTGGACCCGGTCCACGACGGGGCGGTGCTGCCGATCCTGCACCTGAACGGCTACAAGATCGCCAACCCGACGGTGCTGGCCCGCATCCCCGAGGCCCGGCTGCTGGCCCTGTTCGAGGGGTACGGGCACCGCCCCTACGTGGTGTCCGGCGACGACCCGGAGACCGTGCACCGGGAGATGGCCCGGGCGCTGGACCGGGCGATGGACGAGATCGCGGCGATCCAGCGGGCGGCGCGAGAGGGCGGCGACGGGTCCCGGCCCCGCTGGCCGATGATCATCCTGCGCACCCCGAAGGGCTGGACCGGTCCCCGGGAGGTCGACGGACTGCCGGTCGAGGGCACCTGGCGGTCCCACCAGGTGCCGTTGGCGGGGGTGCGCGAGGACCCCGCGCGGCTGGCCCGGTTGGAGGCGTGGCTGCGCTCGTACCGGCCCGAGGAGCTGTTCGACGAGAGCGGCGCGCCGGTGCCGCTGGTCCGCGCCCAGACGCCGGAGGGCGACCGGCGGATGAGCGCCAACCCGCACGCCAACGGAGGCCTCCTGCTGCGTCCGCTGGCCATGCCGGACTTCCGCGACCACGCGGTGCCGGTCGACCGGCCCGGGGCCGCGTCCCACGAGCCCACCCGGGTGCTGGGCCGGTTCCTGCGGGACGTGATCGTCGGCAACCCCGGGACTTTCCGCATCATGGGCCCCGATGAGACCGCCTCCAACCGGCTGGACGCGGTGTTCGAGGTCACCGACCGGGTGTGGCGGGCCGAACGGCGGGACACCGACGAGCATCTGGGACCGTCGGGCCGGGTGATGGAGGTGCTCAGCGAGCACCTGTGCCAGGGCTGGCTGGAGGGCTACCTGCTGACCGGCCGGCACGGGCTGTTCAACAGCTACGAGGCCTTCGTCCACATCGTGGACGCGATGTTCAACCAGCACGCCAAGTGGCTGAAGGTCGCCCGGAGCCTGCCGTGGCGGCAGCCGATCGCCTCGCTGAACTACCTGCTGTCCTCGCACGTGTGGCGGCAGGACCACAACGGCTTCACCCACCAGGACCCCGGCTTCCTGGACGTGGTGATGAACAAGAAACCCGAGATCATCCGGGTCTATCTGCCGCCGGACGCCAACACCCTGCTGTCGGTGGTCGACCACTGCCTGCGCTCGCGGGACTACGTCAACGTGGTGGTGGCCGCCAAGCAGCCCACGCCGAGCTGGCTGTCGATGGAGGAGGCCGCCCTCCACTGCGCTCGCGGCATCGGCATCTGGGAGTGGGCGAGCACCGACGCGGGCGCCGACCCCGACGTGGTGCTGGCCTGCGCGGGGGACGTCCCGACGCTGGAGACGATGGCCGCGGTGGACCTGCTGCGCCGCCATCTGCCCGAGGTGCGGGTCCGGGTGGTGAACGTGGTGGACCTGATGCGGCTGCAACCCGACACCGAGCATCCGCACGGGCTGCCGGACGCGGAGTTCGACGCGCTGTTCACCACCGACAAACCGGTGATCTTCGCCTTCCACGGCTACCCGTACCTGATCCACCGGCTGACCTACCGCCGCCACGGCCACGCCAACCTGCACGTGCGCGGCTACAAGGAGGAGGGCACCACCACCACGCCCTTCGACATGGTGATGCTGAACGACCTGGACCGCTTCCACCTGGTCATGGACGTCATCGACCGGGTGCCCGGGCTCGGCGGGCGGGCCGGGCACGTGCGGCAGCACATGACGGACGAACGCCGCCGCCACCGCGCCCACACCCGTGAACACGGCCGGGACCCCGCCGACGTCACCGACTGGGTCTGGCCCGGCTGACGGCCCCGTCGCAGGAGGCCCGTCGCAGGAGGCCCGTCGCAGGAGGCCCGTCGCAGGAGGCCCGTCGAAGGGAGGAACGGCCCATGCGGGTGCTGACGGTCAATCCCGGATCCAGCAGCCTGAAGATCAGCGTCCTGGAGGACGACGACTCCCTGGTGGGACACGCCGAGCTGAGCACGGGCCCGGTCCGGCGGGAGAGCGAGGTGCTGGCCGGCGCGCTGGCGGGCCTGCCCGCCCCGGACGCGGTCGGCGTGCGGTTCGTGCACGGCGGCGCGGAGTACCGGGGGCCGGTGCTGATCGACGACCGGGTGACCGAGCGGCTGCACGAGCTGGCCGACCTGGCGCCGCTGCACCAGCCGCTGTCGCTGTACGCGCTGGGGGAGATCCGGCGGGAGCTGCCGGACCTGCCCGTGGTGGCGTGCTTCGACACCGCCTTCCACGCCGGGATGCCGGACGCCGCGGCGACGTTCGCGCTGCCCGCCGCCTGGCGCGAGCGCTTCGGGCTGCGGCGGTACGGGTTCCACGGGCTGTCGCACTCTTACGCCGTCCGCCGGGCGGGGCGGCTGCTGGGCGCCGACCCGGCCGCGCTGCGGACGGTGGTGTGCCATCTGGGGGCGGGCGCCTCGCTGGCGGCCGTCGCCGGGGGCCGCTCGGTGGACACCACCATGGGCTTCACCCCGATGGACGGGCTGGTCATGGCCACCCGGCCCGGCAGCCTGGACCCCGGCCTGCTGCTGTGGCTGCTGGCGCAGGGGATCTCCGCGGCGGAGCTGCAGGAGACCCTCACCCGCCGCTCCGGGCTGCGGGCGCTGGCCGGCACGGGCGACATGCGGGAGATCCGGCGGCGCGCCGCCGAGGGCGACGCCGACGCCCGCCTGGCGCTGGCGGTCTATCTGCACCGGCTGCGGGGGTGCATCGCCGCCATGACCGCCGCGCTCGGCGGGATGGACGCGCTGGTGTTCACCGGCGGGGTCGGCGAGCACGACGCCCGGCTGCGGCGGGAGGTCGCCGAAGGGCTGGCGTATCTGGGGGTGGCGGTGGACGAGCGGGCCAACGGGTCCGCCCGCGGCGACGCCGACGTCACAGCCCCGGGCGCGGCCGTCCGCACCCTCGTCGTCACCTCCCGGGAGGACCTGGAGATCGCCGCCGGGGTGCGTCGGGTGCTGGGCCGCTAGTACGCCGCTAGTACGAGGCCGTTGGCACGAGGCCGTCGTTACGCCGCGCGACCGTGCGAATCGGTTATGCCACAATTTTTCCTCCAGGCGCGCTAGATTGGGTCCTCGCGTTCACTTTCCTGTCGATCCAGCGCTCGGCTCGGGGTGGGAGCGATGGATTCGCAGACAATCTGCGACCCAGAGTGAGGAAAAGTGATGGATGGGACCTTTCAAGCCGCCAATCCGTCTTCCACCGAGCAGCCGCCCCTGCGCGAGCTGGCCGCCGATCCCCTCATCACCCGGGACTACGAGGCCCGGCCCGCCCTGGTGTATGAGTCCCTGCGCGCCCGGCACGGCGCGGTCGCCCCGGTCGACCTGCTCGGCGTGCCGGTGTGGCTGGCCCTGGGCTATGCCGAGGTGCTGGAGGTCCTGCAGAACCGCGGCCGCGTCTGGAGCAAGCGGCTGGACGCCTGGCGGGACTACGCCGAGGGCCGGGTGCCGCGCGACTGGCCGCTGCTGCCCGCGCTGGAGGTCGACCACGTGGTCTTCCAGGAGGGCCGGCGGCTGGAGGAGTTGCGCGGCGCCTACCACGCGGCGCTGAGACCGTTCCAAGACCCCTCCTCCCCGCAGGCCGGGGAGCTGCGGGCGGCCACCGCCCGCTACGCCGACGAGCTGATCGACGTGATCACCGAGGGCGGCGACAGCGGGTTCGCCGACCTGTCCGCCCAGTACGCCCGGCCGCTGCCGCTGATGGTGGTGGACCGGCTGCTGGGCTTCGCCAACGGCGCCGACGAAGAGGTGCTGATGGACATGTGGCGGGTGCTGGACGCCGGCCCCGACTCCGGCCCCGCCCTGGAGCGGCTGCTGTCGGCCCTGGCCGGGCTGGCCGCCGCCAAGATGACTCGGCCCGGCGAGGACTTCCCCTCCTACATGCTGGCCGCCCGTCCCGAGTTCACCGTCGACGAGCTGTCCCGCGAGCTGATGATGCTGGTCGCGGTGGCCGGAGACTTCCCCGGCGTGCTGATCAGCAACACCGTGGTGGAGGTGATCAACGGCGGCGCCGGGGCCCGCGAGAGCCTCTCCAGCGGGCTGATCCGGGAGACCGTCAACCGGGTCGTGATGGCCAATCCGCCGATGGCCAACCTCACCATGCGCTGCCCGTCCACCGACGTGCGGCTGGGCGGCCGGCTGATCAGGGCGGGCGAGCCGGTGATGCTGTCGGTGGCCGCCGCGCACGCCGACCCGGCGTTCACCGGCGGGGCCGACCCGAGCCGGTCCGATCGGGTCTACCAGACCCGCGCCCATCTGGCCTGGGGCGCCGGCCCGCACCACTGCCTGGGCGTCGGGCTGGCCACCATGATCGTGGAGATCGCGATCGAGCGGCTGTTCAGCCGGTTCGGCGCCCTGTCGCTGACGCTGCCCTCCGACCAGCTGCCCTGGCGCTCGTCCCCGCTGATGCGCGGCCTGCGCTCGCTCCCGGTCCGCTACCGGGTGGCGCCCCGCCCGGCGCAGGCCGCCCCCGCGCCTCGGCCCGCCCCGGCCGACCCGGGCGCCCCGCCGGCCTCGGCCGTCTCCCAGCCCGAGCAGTCCCGCTCGGCGCTGTGGCGGTTCCTGCGCGGTCTGCGCCGCGGCGGGCGCTGATCACCGGCGCCGGCAGGCCGTCGGGACGTCGGGGCGCCCGCCGCCCCGACGGCCTCCGCCGTGCCGTTCCCCGGATGGAGCCCGCCGGCCGGTCGCTCCTCGGCGGTGCACGTCCTCACCGCCGGGCTCTGTGCAGGTCGGCCGCGGTCCGGCGCGCTCTCGGGCCGGACGGCGCTGCACGGCCCTGAGTCGACTCCAAAGTGAGAGCGCGAAAGTGTGTGGGGCCGCACAACGCCGGGCGGGCGCCCGCACTGCGCCGGGGAACCGGCCCTGACCAGGGCCGATGCGGGCCCGCCGGAGGAGCGCTCAGCCGGCTGACAAACCGCGGGGCCCGAGTTTGTCCGCTGCGCCGAGGCGGCGTACGTCGCGTCCGCTTACACAACAACCGTCATCCGTCTCAGCGCAGGAGGAACCCGACATGTCTCTCACCGGTCGATCATCCCCCGCCGTGCGCCGGGTGCCGGTCCTGTTGACCGTGCTGGTCCTGGTGCTCTCGACGCTGGCGGCCGTCGAGGGCGTCGCCCGCGCCGCCGACCTGCGGCCGATCGTGTTCGTGCACGGCTTCTTCGGCTCCGGCAGCCAGTTCCAGACCCAGGCCAAGCGGTTCGCCTCCAACGGCTACCCGGCCGACTACATCGACTTCGTCGACTATGACTCGCTGTTCCTCAACGAGTCGCGAAGCGACGTGCTCGCCAAGCTGGACCGTACGATCGACCGGCTGCGGCAGCGGCACGGCGCCGACAAGGTCGACCTGGTCGGCCACTCGATGGGGACCGCGCTCTCGCACGCCTACCTCGGCTCCCCGCAGCGGGCCGCCAAGGTCGCGCGGTACGTCAACATCGACGGCGTGACCGCCGGCTCGCCGCCCGGGGGCGTGCCGACCCTGGCGGTGTGGGCCGAGGGCCGGGGGAACGCCTCCATCCCCGGCGCCGTCAACGTGCACCTGAACGACGAGTCGCACGTGGAGAACGCCTCCTCGTCGGCCACGTTCGCGGCCATGTACGAGTTCTTCACCGGTGAGCGCCCCCGCACCACCGACGTGGTCGCCGAGAGCGGGCAGATCCAGATCGCCGGCAAGGCGGTCCGCTTCCCCAGCAACACCTCGCCGGGCGACGCGACGATCCAGGTGTTCGAGATCGACCCGGCGACCGGTCGGCGGATCGGGCAGGACCCCGTCGCGACGCTGAGCGTCGCCTCCGACGGCTCGTGGGGCCCGTTCACCGGCCGCGGCGACGCCCACTACGAGTTCCTGCTCACCCGCTCCGGCACCCGGCAGCAGCACCACCTGTACTTCCAGCCGTTCCGCCGCACCGATCTGGGCGTCCGGCTGCTCAGCTCCGACCCGGGCACCGGCATCGACCGGCTGATCCATCGCAGCCGCAACCACGTGGCGCTGCTGGCCTACCGCAACAAGGAGTGGTGGGGCGACCAGGGCGCCTCCGGCGACCGGCTCACCGTCAACGGCGTCTCCGTGGTCAACGCGGGCACCACCCCGCGCGACCAGCGCGTCATCGGCCTGTTCGTCTTCGACCGGTTCTCCGACCGCCGCTCCCACCCCGACACCTCGTTCGGGCTGTTGGGCCTCCTGCCGTTCATGACCGCCACCGACGTGTTCCTGCAGGCGTCGGCGGATGCGAGCGGCAGCGTCGTCCTGGAGACCGTCCAGCGCGGCGGCAGCGGCGCCGTCGAGCGCCTGGCGATCCCTGACTGGCCCTCCGACGCCCACACCGTGACGGTGAACTTCAACGACTTCCCGTCCTGATCCGGCCTCACCGTCCTGATCCCAGGGGTCCGCGGGTCCGTTCCGTCTCCGCCCGGAGCGGACCCGCGGTCATTCGTCCGACCCGGCGGACGGACCGGCGGACGGGCGGGTGAAGCGGCGCAGCAGGACCGGCAGGGCCAGCCGCTCCACCTGGCCGGGGGCGACGGCGTCCGGCTCCAGGTGACGCTGCACCAGGGCGCCGTCGTACAGCGCGACGATGACGCGGACCACGTCCTCGGGCGGGGTGACGAACGTGCGGCCCGCCCGGCGGACCGCCTTGACGATCAGGGCGATGAGCTGCTCGGTGAAGCGGTCGCGCTGCCGCCGGAGCTCGACCGCGGCCCGGGGGTCGCGGGCGGCGTGCAGGATCAGCTCGGTTCCCACCAGCCACCAGCGGCGGTCGTCGTTCATCGCCGACAGCACCGTGTCGACCGCCTTCTCCAGCACCGCGTCGCCGTCGCCCTCCAGCAGCCCCGGGTCCGTCAGGATCTCGCCCACCCGCTCCAGGACCTGCTCGCACCGGTCGTCGGCGACCGCCAGCAGCAGCTCGTCCAGGGTGCGGAAGTTGGAGTAGAACGCGCCGCGGGTGTAGCCGGCCCGGTCGCAGACCTCCTCGATGCTCGCCCCGCGCAGGCCCCGCTCGGCGAACACGTCCAAGGCGGCCTCCAGCAGTCGCCGACGCGTCTCGGCGCGGCGCCTGGTGACCCGCTTGGGCTTGGATCGTGGCTCGGGGCCTGCGCTCGTCATCGTGCTCCCCGGGGGCGGTGGGGCGTGCCGCGGCGGGCCGTGCCCCCGCGGCCCGCCGGGCGCGGCCCGCGGCGGATGCGTGCTGTGGGCATCGGCCGGCCTTTCCTGGTGCGGGCGCGGGGGCGGCCGCTCGGCCGCGGGCCCTCCGCGCCGGTGGACGGAACGGATCGTGGTCTCATGGCGACCGCCGGGCGCCGGGTGAGGCGGGGGAGGCGGCGCCCGCGGGGCTCGGTATGTCGTCTATCACATGCGGGCCCGCGGGGCGATGCTCGCCACCGCCCCCGCGGGCCCGGAGAGTTCTTCCGGGCGCGGGGGACGGGAGCCCACGTCCGGCGCCGCACCTTGGCCTACCGGCGGCCCTTCCGGGCGTCCGGGGCGGGGCCGGCGGTCCGGGGCGGCGACGCCTCCGCGGTCAGCGGGGCAGGCCCGCCGGCTGCGGGGCGGGCGGCGGGGCGGGTTTCGCGGCCAGCGACTCGCCCTCGATGTCGACCCGCGGCAGCACCCGGTCCAGGCGGGCGGGCAGCCACCAGGCGGCGCGCCCGGTCAGCGCCAGCACGGCCGGCACCAGCGTCATCCGCACCACGAACGCGTCCACCAGCACCCCGGCCGCCAGCGCCAGCGCCATCGGCTTGACCACCATGTCCTCGGTCGTCACGAACGAGGCGAACACCGAGAACATGATCAGTGCGGCGGCGGTGACCACCCGGGCGGCGTGCCGGGAGCCGGCCACGATCGCCTCGCGGGGACCCGCGCCGTGCACGAAGTCCTCCCGGATCCGCGACACCAGGAACACCTCGTAGTCCATCGCCAGCCCGAACAGCACCGCGATCACGATGATCGGCAGGAAGCTGATCACCGGACCGGTGGTGTGCGCGCCGAACGCCTCCGCCAGCCAGCCCCACTGGAACACCGCGACCACGATCCCGAACGCGGCCCCCACCGACAGCAGGAACCCGACGGCGGCCTTGACCGGCACCACCACCGATCGGAACACCAACAGCAGCAGCACCAGCGCCAGCCCCACCACCACGGCGGCGAACGGCGGCAGCGCCTCCGACAGCCGCTGGGAGACGTCGATGCCGGCGGCGGTGCTGCCGGTGACGGCGATGGACGTGCCGGTGGCCTTCTCCAGGTCGCCGGCCCGGTCGCGGATGGCGCGGACCAGGTCGGCGGTGGCCTCGTCGGCGGGGCCGGTGCGCGGGATCACCTGGACGATCGCGGCGTTCCCGTCCGGGCTGAGCTGCGGCGCGGACGCGCCGACGACGCCGGGCGTGCGCGCGACCTCGGCGGCGACCCGGCCGGCGGCCTGCTGCAGCCCGGCCTTGCCGGAGGAGCCGGGTTCGATCATCAGCAGCAGCGGCCCGTTGAAGCCCGGCCCGAAGCTCGCGGAGATGATGTCGTAGGCCTGCCGTTCGTTGCTCTCGGGGGCCGAGCGCCCGTGGTCGGGCAGGGCCAGCGACAGATCGCGGGCGGGCAGCGCCAGCACGCCCAGCCCCGCCAACAGCACCAGCACCGTGACGGCGGGCCGGGCGATCACCAGCCGGGCCCACCGCTCGCCCAGCGATCCGGGGCCCTCGCCGGCGGCCAGCCGGGCGGTGCGCGACCCCGGCCTGGGCCGCAGCCGCTCCCCGGCCAGGCCGAGCAGGGCGGGCAGCAGGGTGATCGCGACGGCCACCGCGATCGCCACGGTGAGGGAGGCGGCCAGGCCCATCACGGTCAGGAACGGGATCCGCACGATCGCCAGCCCCGCCATCGCGATGATGACGGTCAGCCCGGCGAACACCACCGCGCCGCCGGCGGTCCCGGTGGCCCGGCCGATCGACTCCGGCACGCTCATGCCCTCGGCGAGCTGGGCCCGGTGCCGCGACAGCAGGAACAGCGAGTAGTCGATGCCCACGGCCAGCCCGATCATCAGCGCCAGCGTCGGGGCGGTGGACGACAAGGTGATCAGCTCGGTCAGCGACAGCAGTCCGGCCAGCCCCACGCCCACGCCGAGCAGCGCGGCCACCAGCGTCATCCCGGCGGCCAGCAGCGACCCGAACGTCACCAGCAGCACCACCAGCGCGACCACGACGCCGATCAGCTCCGTGGCGCCGACCGGGACGCCGGTGGTCTGGTAGGCGTCGCCGCCGACGACCACGCGCAGGCCCGCCTGCTCGGCGACCGCGACCCGGCGTTCCAGCTCTTCCAGGGAGCCGTCCTCCAGCTCGGCGGTCTTCACCGGGTACTGCACCTGGGCGAGCGCCACCCGCTGGTCGCGGGAGACGGTGCGCGCGGTGAACGGGTCGACCACGGCGGCCACCTGCGGGGCGGTGCGCGCCGCCGAGAGCGCCCGGGCGATCGCGGCCTGGGTCTGCGGCGCGGTGATCGTGCCGCCCTCGGGGGCGATGAAGACGACCTGCGCCGAGGTTCCGGAGGCCGCCGGGAAGCGTTCCGCCAGCACGTCGAGCGCCTGCTGGGACTCGGTGCCCGGGATGCGGAACTCATCGTCGGTCTGCGCGCCGGAGGCCGCCACCCCGGCGACGGCGGCGACCAGCAGGATCACCCAGATCCCGATGACCGCCGCTCCGCGCCGGGCGGACGCCCTCCCCAGTCGGTACAGGAGCGTCGCCATACCGTTCCTCACGTTCGATACATGAATGTATTGGATGCTTCAATGTATCGGATTCATTGGTGTATCAAAATGTGCGCCCGCTCACCGCCCGCAGGTGGTCCGGTCAGGCGCCATGCCCCGTGCGCGGCGGTTCGAACACGCCGGCCCGCCACGACGCCGTCTCGATCCCGTCATCGCGGGAAAGGGAACTCCGACCATCCGGGGAGGGACCGCTCTCGCCCGCGGCGACGAGGAAGGACGGACACCGTGAACGCTGCACCACCGGATCGCGTGGCCTTCGTCACCGGCGGCTCCCGAGGCATCGGCCGCCAGGTGGTCCGCCGCCTGGCCGCCGACGGATACGGCCTCGTCGTGGGCTATGCCGGCAACGAACAGGCGGCCCGCGCCGCCGTCGAGGAGGCCGTCGCGGCGGGCGGGCAGGCCGTCGCCGCCCAGGCCGACGTCGCCGACGAGGAGGCCGTGGCGCGGGCCTTCGACCTGGCCGAGGAGAGATTCGGCGGGATCGACGTGCTGGTGAACGCGGCCGGCCGGATGATCCTGACCCCCGTGGCGGAACTGGACCTGGCCGTGCTGGACGAGCTGTACCGCACCAACGTCCGGGGGACCTTCGTCGTCGCTCGGCGGGCGGCTCGGCGGATCCGCCCCGGCGGGGCCGTCATCACCTTCTCCAGCTCGGTCATCGGCCTGGCCCCGCCCGAGTACGGCCCCTACGCCGCGACCAAGGGGGCGGTGGAGGCGCTGACCCTGATCCTGGCCCGGGAACTGCGCGGCCGGAACATCACCGTCAACGCGGTCGCCCCCGGCCCCACCGCCACCGAGCTGTTCCTGGTCGGCAAGGACGACCGGACCGTCGCCCGGCTGGCCTCGGCCCCGCCGCTGGAACGCCTGGGCACCCCCGAGGACATCGCCGAGGTCGTCGCGTTCCTGGCCGGGCCGGCGGGCCACTGGGTGAACGGCCAGGTCCTGCGGGTCAACGGCGGCATCGTCTGAGAAGACCTCCCGGCCGGGGAACAATCCGGCCCGGCCCGGGGTTCTCTCTCATGTCGCCGGTATGCCTGGTGTCCCCGGGCCTCACCCATCGCCTTCGCGGAATACCGTTCGGCTGGAGCCGCGTTGCGCCTTTCGCCGAGAGGCGACCCGCATATCGGCGTCATCGTCGCGGCCCCGCCCGGTGTTCCGGGCGGGGCCGCGGCCGTCCCACCGCCCTCCCGGCCCGGCCTTCACCCGACCCGTCCCCGGCCTTCACCCGAACTTCGGGCGGCCTCCGCCCGATCGAGGGGCGGCCGGCGGGGTCAGTCGGCGGACAGGTCCTCCGGCAGCAGGACGGTCAGCTGCTCCTCGGTCAGCTCGTGCCCGGCGGCGGCCAGCGCCTCGGTGCGGCGGGCGTGCGCCGCGACGGCGGCGCGGAAGAGCTTGTCGACCTCCCTGCCGTTGCCGAGCGCATACCGGTCGCGGGCCGCCTCCAGATGGGACAGCAGCGCGGCGCGGGTCTGCTCGGGCACCCGATAGTCGGCGCTGGCCGCCTTGGTCGTGAAGATCTCCGCCAGCTCCTCGACGGTGAACGGGCGGAACTCCACCGTGTGGGTGAACCGGGAGGCCAGGCCGGGGTTGGCGGAGAGGAATCCGCGCATCTCGGCGGTGTAGCCGGCGGCGATCACCACGACCTCGTCGCGGTGGTCCTCCATCAGCTTGACCAGGGTGTCGATGGCCTCCTGGCCGAAGTCGGCCCCGGTGCCCGCCGGGCGGGAGAGGGTGTAGGCCTCGTCGATGAACAGCACCCCGCCGCGCGCCCGCTGGAACACCTCGGCGGTGCGCTGGGCGGTGTGCCCCACGTACTCGCCCACCAGGTCGGCCCGGGACACCTCGATCACCTGGCCCTGCGGCAGCACCCCCAGGGCGACCAGCAGCTCCCCGTACAGCCGGGCGACGGTGGTCTTGCCGGTGCCCGGCGGCCCGGCGAAGATCAGATGGCCGACGGCCGCGCCGACCTCCAGACCGGCCTCCCGCCGCCGACGCGCCGAGGCCAGCAGCGCCATCAGCTCCTCGGTCCGCCGCCGCACGTCCTCCAGGCCGACCATCGCGTCCAGCTTCGCCAGGATCGCCTCCGCGTGGCCGCCGTCGCGGACCCGCCCGAACCGGGCGGCCGGGCCGGTGGGGAGGTCCAGGTCCTCCGGCAGCAGCAGCGCCAGCTCCTCCGCCGAGGGCGTCCCGTCGGCCTCGGCCAGCCGCTGCGCCTGCCGTTCGAAGGCCGCCTCGAAGATCCGCCGCGCCTCACGGCCGTTGCCGAAGCTCTCGTCCCGGCGGACGGAACGGAAGTGGCCCAGCAGCGCGGCGCGGGTCTCCTCGGCCAGCCGCAGGCCGTGCGGGGCGCACATGCTCTCGACGATCGCCAGCAGCTGATCCGGGCTGTAGTGCTCGAACTCCACCACGCGCGGGAACCGGGAGGCCAGCCCCGGGTTGGCGGCGAGGAATCCGCGCATCTCGGCGGTGTAGCCGGCGGCGATCACCACGACCTCGTCGCGGTGGTCCTCCATCAGCTTGACCAGGGTGTCGATGGCCTCCTGGCCGAAGTCGGCCCCGGTGCCCGCCGGCCGGGAGAGGGTGTAGGCCTCGTCGATGAACAGCACCCCGCCGCGCGCCCGCTGGAACGCCGCGGTGGTCTTGGGGGCGGTGCCGCCGACGTTCTCCGACACCAGGTCGGCCCGGGACACCTCGACCACCTGGCCCTGCGGCAGCACCCCCAGGGCGGCCAGCAGCCTCCCGTACAGCCGGGCGACGGTGGTCTTGCCGGTGCCCGGCGGCCCGGCGAAGACCAGGTGCCGGGCGATCGCCGGACCCGGCGGCAGGCCCTGCTCGCGCCGGCGGGCGGCGATCCGCTGCAGGTTGACGATCTTCTTGATCTCCGCCTTGACCCCGTCCAGGCCCACCATCGCGTCCAGCTCGGCCAGCAGCTCCTCGGCGGTGGCCTGCGGCGCCTCAGGGGCCTCCCCGGAGCGGGAGGCCTCCGCGGGGGAGGGGGCGGTCGAGGCGGGCTCGGAGGCGGCCGGCGCGGAGCCGGGGGCCGCCGGCGCCGGTTCGGAGGCGGCGGCGGTGCTCGTCTCGGCCTCGACCTCCACCTCGAACATGTCGGGCAGGCCGTTGTCGCGGCTGTCCAGCCGCTCCACCGTCACCGTGGCGCCCCGCGCCGTCGCCACGCCCGCCTTGCGGTTGCCGGTGACCGTGCAGTCCCGCAGGGTGAGCCGGACCCCCGGGTCGGCGGCGATCCCCGCGCCGTTCCCGGTGAACGCGACGCCCTCCGCCGACGCCGTCGCGCCCGGCATCAGGCTCATCCCCAGCTCGCCGCTGCCGGTGACCGCGCCGCGCGTCATGGCGACCCGGGAGGTGCCGTCCAGGGCGATCCCGTGCCGGGCCGACCCCAGCACCTCGCAGTCCTCCAGCGTCAGCGACGCCCGCTCGTCCAACGCCACGCCGCACCGCCGGGCGTTCTCCAGCCGCAGCCGGCGCCCGGTCAGCCGTCCGCCGCCGACCACCCACACCGCCTCCACCCCGGCGTCGACGATCCGGCAGTCCTCGGCGACGGCGGCGGCGCCGTCCCGCACGACCAGGGCGCACTGGCCCGAGCGCTGCAGCGACGAGCCCAGGATCTGGGCGTCGGCGCGTTCGCCGACCAGGATCGCGGCGGCGCCCGCGTCGGTGACCGTGGTCTGCTCGATCGACGGCCGGGCGCCCTCGGTCACCCAGATGCCGTGTCCGCCGGCGTTCTCGATGCGGCAGCCGCGGACGGTCACCGCGCTGCCCTGGCGGAGCGCCACGGCGTTGCCGCGGGTGTCGTGCACGAGGGTGTCCTCGACGCCGCCGGTCGCCGAGGAGTACACCACCGCTCCGCCCTGCACCTGGCATCCGCGCAGCGTGAGCCGCCCGCCGGTGAACGCCTCCACGGCGTTGACGCTCGCGGACTCGAACCGGCACTGCTCGGCCAGCACGTCGCCGCCCCGCGCCAGCAGGGCATAGCCGTCGTCGTTCCAGTTGCGCACGACGAGGCCCTGCAGGGTGACCCTGCCGCGCAGATCCATGGTGGCCTTCGTGTTGTCGTCCAGGATGACGCTGCCGGGGCCGGCCACGGCGGTGAGGATGAAGTCCGCATCGGAGTAGAAGCCGGCGCTCGGATAGTGGCCGGGTTCGATGAGGATGTGCCGGCCCCGCGGCGCCCACGCCGGGAGCGGTGCCTTCAGCGCCTCCAGCACGGAGCGGAACGCTCTCGGGGCGGTCAGGGAGACGACAAGCTGCTGCACGAGCCCTCTTCCGTCGCGGCCTACGAGATCATGATCTCAGCGCAGCGTCGGAACTTCACCGCGTTCCCGGCGTTCGACCGTCACTCCCGGCAGATCGGCCGTCCAGCCGGCGGCGACGTCCGCCAACGCGGCGGCGTCCGGGGGACGGCGGCCGAGCCCGACCGCGTACCGGGCCGGGCGGGGACCGGTCTGGAACGGGCGGGGCCAGGCGTGCACCTCGCCGGCGCCGGCGTCCTCCAGGGCGGCCGGCAGCAGCGGCATGCGCCCTCGCATCCGTCCCAGCGCGTCGGCGAACCGGTCGTCCCGATCGGCCCGCACGGTCACCACCGCCCACGCCGCATGACGGCGGTGCATCGGCGGCGGCCGGAGCAGCGCGGCCTCCTCCCCCGCCTCTACGGCCTCCCACGCGGCGTACAGCTCGGCCGTCAACAGGTCCCGCCCCGCCGTCCCGACCTGCTCGCTGCACCACCGGAACGGCGCCGACGGCGTGGCGATCCGCACGGGCGCGTCCCCGGGCGGCGTCTCCCCGGGCGCGACCGGATCCCGCCAGTCCCAGGCCGCCCAGCGGGCGAAGAACTCCCGCAGCAGATCCTCGCCCGCGGCGGCCTCGCGCACCGTGCGGGCCGCCAGCCGTTCGCCGGGTCGAACGCGATCGGCGTCAGGGGCGTGAAGAACGGCTCGCGCAGCACCCGCCGGCGCGAGACCCGCCCGGCGGGGGAGGAGCCGAGCACGTCCCGGCCGGTCGCCCGATCCCACACCACCTCCCCGTCGGCCTCGAAGAACACCACTCGATGCCAGGGGATGTCGCCGCCCGGCGCGAACGACGGCAGCGGCACCCGCACCACGCCCGAACCCCGCGCCCGCACCCCCACCGTGAACCGGGCGGGATCGAACCGCGGATCCCAGCGGATCCGGTGATAGACCTCCTCGCTGGTGCGCATCACCGCTCCTCCTCCAGCGACCCCGCCACGTCCCCGATCCGCCCGTCCGGCCCCACGTACCAGGTGCGGTGCGCCTCCCCGGGGTAGGGCGGGTCGAACCGGCGGAGCTGCCGCCGCGGCACGGCGTCCGGCACCGGATGCTCGCGCCGCGCATGGCGCCGCAGCAGGATCTCCTCCGGCGCCATCGCCACCGCGTGCGTCACGAACGCCCCGCGGCGGCGCGCCACCGCCAGCACCCGGGACCGCTGGTGCCGGTTCAACGCGGTGGCGTCCCACACCACGGTCGCCCCCTCCCGCAGCGCCGCGTCCAGCTCCTCCAGCGCCCGGCGCAGCACCTCGGCGTTGGCCCGCTGATCGGCCCGCGACGAGCGCTCCTCCCGCAGCACGTCCATCGAGACGATCCGGTCCACGCCCGGCAGCCCGGCGTCCTCGGCGTGCAGCATCGACCATTCGACCTGCTCGTGCGCCTCGGCGGCCGCCTCGCCGGCGCGGCCGGCGAGCGCCGCGGCGGAGACCGCGTGCAGCACCCCCAGATCGGCGGCCAGCCCCATCCGGGCCGGCCCGGCCCGGCGCTCCTCATCGGGGAAGTCCCGGTGCAGCGCCTCGTGCAGGCCCAACCAGGTCCGCGACCCGCCGCGTCAGCAGCGCCGCGGCACCGGCACCCCCAGCCGCCGCGCGAACCGCACCGTGGAGTCCCAGTCCAGGCAGCGGTCCCCGTCCCACACCGAGAACGCATGGAACCAGCTCTCCAGATCCTCATAGGGGATCGAGTGCCGGGCGTACACGTTCTCCCCGCACACCCGCCACCCCGGCGGGATCAGCCGGGCGATCCTGCCGTGCAGCGCCTTCACCCAGGCCCGCGACGGGTGATGCGCCGAGTCCGGTGAACGGGCGCGCAGCCCGTCCGCATACAGCGTGGTGTTCTCCCCGTCGAGCTTCTCGGTGACGACGACCTCGCGCCCGGTCGGCCCGGCCAGGCGCCCGGCCCGCACATCGTCCGCCGACGCCCCCGGCGACCACGGCAGATGCGGGGTGCGCGGATAGTGCACTCGCATGCCCCCGCCTCCGGTGAACGATCGTCGCGCCGGGGAGGCTGGCGAGGCGCGGATCTGCCGTGCCAGCGAATATCCCCGCCGCGGATCACGGCGCCGCGGTGTGGCCGGCCCGGCCCGGCCGGGTAGAGCAGCAAGGGGGTGTCGGCCATGGCGGATTGGTTCACCCGGGAGATCATCGACACGGGCCGGCTGCGGCTGCTGTGCTTCTTCGTGGCGTTCATCGCGGCGTTCGGGTTCATCAGGTTCAGCGTGCGGATGGTCCGCCGGCAGGTGCGCTGGTGGCCCGGCAACGTGGCGCCCGGCGGCCTCCACGTCCACCACGTGGTGTTCGGGTTGGTGTTCATGTGCGTCGGCGGGGTCGGCGGCCTGGCCGTCACCGACGACGGCTCCGGCTGGGCCGCGACCGCCGCGGCGCTGTTCGGCGTGGGCATGGCCCTGGTGCTGGACGAGTTCGCCCTGGTCCTGCTGCTGAAGGACGTCTACTGGAGCGAGCAGGGGCGGCTGTCGGTGGAGGTGGTCTTCATCGCCATCGCCCTGTGCGGCCTGGTCCTGCTGGGGCTGCACCCGCTCGGCGTGGACGAGGCCGTCGAGGACTCCGATGCGCTGTGGCAGGTCGCCCTGATCGTCCTGGTCAACCTGACGCTGTCGATCGTCGCCCTGCTCAAGGGCAAGATCTGGACCGGCCTGCTCGGCCTGTTCATCACGATCTTCGCGCTGGTCGGGGCGATCCGGCTGGCCCGCCCCGGCTCCCCGTGGGCGCGTCGCCGCTACCGGCCCGGCTCCCGCAAGGACGAGCGGGCCCGCGAGCGGGAACGCCGGCTGTACCGGCCCGCACAGCGCGTCTTCACCGCGGTGGCCGACCTGGTCGCCGGCCGCCCCAGCGACCCCTCCCGACCGCCGGGATCCTGACCGCCGGGGCGGCTCAGCCGCCGAGCTCGGCGACGGTGGCGTTCAAGACGCCGGCCAGACGCCGGAGCTCCTCCTCGCCGGGCGGGGCGTCGCGGTCCTTCCACAGGTCGGCGCGGCTCGCCACCAGCAGCCCGTCCTCGGCGGCGGGCGTGGTGGTGATCTTGGGGCGGCCGCCCACCATGACCAGGGCGGCGTCGGGGGAGTCGGAGTTCAGCAGCTCCCGCACGTGATCCACGGTGATCGTCATGGTCGTCCCGCCTTTCGCCGGGCGTCGCCCGGACGCGCTCCGGCCGTCGGCCGCCTGATCCTGCTCTCGGCGGCATCCCTTCCCCGTCGGCGGGAGGTTTCACGGCGGCACGGCGGGGATGACCACGCCCGTCGTCCCGGCGCCCGCGGAGGAGGAGATCATGAGACGTTCGGTCGCCATCGCCGCGTTGAGCGCGGGCGTCGCCGTGGGGATCGCGCGACGGCTGATGGACCGCGCCGCCGGCAGGACCCCGGCGGGGGAGGAGCCGGAGCGGTGGCTGGCGGTCACCGTGGACCGCCCGCCCCAGGAGGTGTCGGACCGCCTGCCCGGTCTGCTGGGCGGGCTGCGCGGCCCCCTCGAGGTGCGGATCGACGGCATCCTCGGCGGACGCGGCACCGAACTGGCCATCCGGCCCGGGGGACCGGCCGGCGCCGAAGGCCGCGCCGGCCGCGACTCCCGCGCGGAGCTGTGGCGCGCGCTGCGCGACGCCAAGGCGCGGCTGGAGGCCGACCGGCCGCCGCGCCCCGACCCGCCCTCCGCCGACTCCGTCTCCGGCGACGCGGCGGAGCGGACCGCCCGCCGCGACGAAGGGACGTGACGGGGGGACGTGACGGGGGACGCGACGGGGGAAGGCGCCGGAGCCGAGGGCGGCCGCCGGCGCCCGCGGAGACCGGGCCGTGGGCGGCCTTCCTCGAGCCCGGTCCCCGCGGGCGGGGACGATCGGCGCGGTCGATGCCCGTCAGCGCTTGCCGCGCTGCTCCACGGCCGGGCGTTCGGCGCGTTCCCCGTTCGGATGCGGGGCGACGGGCTCGCGCAGGTCCCGCAGGAAACGGCGGTTGAGCGCCAGCCGGAGCCGGCCGGGCGGCTTGGGGGCGCCGATGCCCTCGCCCGGCCGCTCCAGCGGGATCGCGGCGGGCCGCCGCTCGTCGGTGAGCGGAGAGGCCGCCTCCTTCGACAGCGGCACCTCCATCTCGGAGAAGGCGCCCTCGGGGGACATCTGGATGACCCCGGTCTCCAGGCCGTGCTCCAGCAGCCGCCGGTCCCGCCGCTGCAACCCCAGGCACCAGCGGTAGGCGACGATGTAGCCGATGATCGGCCCCAGGATGACCGCGAACCGGAAGAACCAGGTGGTGCCGAACAACGGGACGTTGAAGGTCTTGGCGATGATGTCGTTGGCCCCCGCCAGCCACAGCAGACCGTAGAACACGATCCCGGCGACGCCGATCGAGGTGCGCACCGGCACGTCGCGCGGCCGGTCCAGCAGGTGGTGGGCGCTGTGGTCACCGGTCATCCAGCGTTCGATCCACGGGTACATCATCAGCCCGCCGAACAGCACCCCCGGCACCACCAGCGCCGGGATGATCACGCTGAGCGTGAGATTGTGCCCCCACAGCACGATCTCCCAGGAGGGCATCAGCCGCAGCGAGCCCTCCAGGAAGCCCATGTACCAGTCCGGCTGCGAGCCCGCGCTGATCGCCCCCGGGTCATAGGGCCCGTACAGCCACACCGGGTTGATCTGCGCGAACGTCGCCAGGAACGTGCAGACCCCGAGCGTCCAGAACAGATAGGCGGTGGTCTTGGCGACGAACACCGGGAGGAACGGATAGCCCTTCTGCATCCGCTCCGTCGCGCCCCGGCCGGGGAACGTGGTGTGCGTCTGCCGCCAGGTCAAGATCACCGCGTGCAGCGGGACCAGCGCCAGCAGGATCGCCGGGATCAGCAGCACGTGGATGGTGAACAGCCGCGGGATGATCTCCTCGCCGGGGTATTCCCCGCCGAACAGGAACATCGCCAGGTACGAGCCCACCACCGGGATCGACAGCAACACCCCGTTCAGGATCCGCAGCCCGGTGCCCGACAGCAGGTCGTCCGGCAGCGAGTAGCCAAGCAGCCCGTTCAGCAGCACCAGCAGGAACAGCACGACCCCGATCACCCAGTTGGCCTCGCGCGGCTTGCGGAACGCCCCGGTGAAGAAGTTCCGCAGCATGTGCACCAGGATCGCGGCCAGGAAGAGCACCGTGGCCCAGTGGTGGATCTGCCGTACCAGCAGCCCGCCGCGGACATCGAAGGAGATGTGCAGGGCCGAGGCGTACGCCTCCGACATCTGCACGCCTCTCAGGTTGGCGTAGGAGCCGTCATAGACGATCGGGGTGGCGCTCGGCTTGAAGAAGAACGTCAGGAACACCCCGGTGAGCAGCACGATGACGAAGCAGTACAGCGCGATCTCACCGAGCAGGAAGCTCCAGTGATCAGGGAACGCCTTCTTGATCGACTTGATCCCGAACCCGCCGCCGCCGAATCGGTCGTCGATGGCGCGCCCGGTGGCCCTGAGCACCCCGGGAGCCTGTCCCGGCCGTTGCGGATCGGTCACCTCGGCCCACCTCCCGCGCTGGGGACACGCGGCGACGCCCCGGCGAGGGCGCCGCGGTGCCAAGAGTGCTACCCCCGCTTCCGATCCGCGCACCGGGCCGGGGAGCTATTTGACCGAATGAAGTGTTACGGCGGTTAAGTCAGGGTTTTCTTTGTCGCGGGATGGGCGGGCCTTGAAGGTGTGGAGCGGGTCGGCTCGAAGCCGCCCGCTCCGGCGGGCGCAGAACCGCTCGCCTGACGGCTTTTTGCCGTGAGCGCGGTCGTCGAGCGAGCGAGTGCCGAGGGCTCAGGACTTGTCGCCCTCGGGTTTGACGCATCCGGACTGCGCCGCGAAGCGCAGCTCCCCTCCACCGCTCCTGATGTACAGCTCGATGTTGTCACTCTCCAGGCTGGTGTCACTGTACGCCGTGACCCAGGGTTCGTTTTTCTCGTATCCTCGGGACTCTTCAATGTAGAAGTCGAGTTCCTTCTCCCAGAATTTCTCGATCTTCCGGGCCGTCGCGTTGATCTGCTGGGGGGTGAGTCCCTCTACTTCGGCCTTCATGGAGACCAGGACCTTGGTGTTCTTGCCGGTGATGAGGTTGACGCAGCTGTCGGAGGAGGACACGTCGAGCTCCTTCACTTTCACCGGCAGACCGTCGGCCTTCAGCACCTCGACGGTCCGCTGCATGTACCGCTCGATCTTCGGCTTGACCTCGTTCTCGGTCGCTGTGCCGCAGCCGGTCACCGCGAGCCCCAGCAGGGCCAGGGGCAGCATGATCCGAAGACCGCGCACCACCCGCTCCTCCCATCTCGATGCGTTCTGGATGTGACGCTCCGGTCCGATTCGCGGCAGGCGGCGTCCTTGTCCGCTCCGCGTTCGAACGGTCACGGTGGGGTGACCTCTTCTCAGACGCCGCCGCTTCGCCCGTGGACGTGTAATCCGCCTCACATCCGGCGCAGCGGGCTTCACCCTCTCTCGCGGCCTTTACCGCTGGAGCCCGCAAGCCCCCACCCCTACACTGTGGGGCGGCACCCGGCCCCGCGGGCCGGCCGATGCGAAGCCGTGGCCCGTGACCATCGGCGAGCAAGGTGAGTGCGAGCGCCCGTAGCTCAGCTGGACAGAGCACCGGACTTCTAATCCGACGGTCGCAGGTTCGAATCCTGCCGGGCGCGCCACCTCCTCCAACCGGCCGCTTCTGAGCTGGTTCTTCGCGCTTCCTCGGGGCCGTCCACGGGCGAACGCGAGCCCATGGGCCGCCCGTTCGCGGCTCTGAGCGGGGCCGCGGTGCGCACACGGGAGCGGTCCCGGCCGCCTCGCCGCGATCCGGCCGCGACCCCGCGCCCGTCCTTCACCCTCTCGCCTTCGCCGGACCGGTCGACCGGTCCGAGGGCGGTCGAACGCCGTCGCGTGCAGTCCGACGCGGCGGCTCGATGCGCGCCGCCCGACGGTCGGGCCGGTCGGGGATCGCCTCGGCCGCCGAGGCGAATGCGGCGGGGCTCGCCGGCGCAGGACCGCCGGGCGCGACCCGCGGCGTCGGATCGGGCGTGCGCGACGGCGCGCAGACGCCGCGACCGCAGGACGTCCCCAGGTCGTCGGGCTGCCGCGGTCCACCGGACGGTTCACCGGACATTTGTGTGCATACGCTCTCACCGGCACCACGAGCACCGGCCCTGCCGCGCGCCGGCCGGGTCCTCACCTGGGGGAAGGAGCAAGTCCGGTATGACCGTCGAGCCCGCCTCGCTGCTGCCCGTCGCCCTGGACGCGGTCGCCCTCGCCGCCGACCTCATGCGCACCCGCGCCCCTGGCCCGCTCACCGCCAAGGGCGACCGGGACATGGCCTCGGAGGTGGACTACGCCGTCGAACGCGCCGTGCGCGAGCACCTGCGCGCCAAGACCCCCGACATCGCCTTCCTCGGCGAGGAGGAGGGGCTCACCGGCGACGGCGAGCTGATGTGGGTGCTCGATCCGGTGGACGGCACCGCCAACTATGTCCGCGGCCTGCCGCTGTGCGGCGTCTCCCTGGGCCTCATCCACGGGGACCGGCCCGTTGTCGGCGTGATCGACCTGCCGTTCCTGGACGTCCGCTACCACGCCGCCCAGGGCGCCGGCGCCTTCGCGGGGGAACGCCGCCTGCGGGTCGGCGCGACCGACCGGCTGCAGGACGCCGTGGTCGCGATCAGCGACTACGCGGTGGGGGAGGGGGCCGACGCCGAGAACCGGATCCGGCTGGCGCTCAGCGGGCGTCTGGCCGCCACCGTCCAGCGGGTGCGCATGCTCGGCTCCGCCGCGTTGGACCTGGCGTGGGTGGCCGACGGGAAGCTGGACGCGGCGGTGCTGCTGTCCAACAAGCCCTGGGACACCTCCGCCGGGGTGCTCATCGCCCGCGAGGCCGGGGCGGTCGTGGTCGACCTCGACGGCACCGACCACACCACCGCCTCGACCGCCGCCATCGCCATCGCCCCCGCCCTCGCCGACCGGCTGATCGCCCTCATCCGCGAAGTCCACCCGGCCGCCTCCGGCTCGTGATCCGGCCGGCCCGCCGACGCGCCCGCGCCCCGGGCCGGCCGGGGACGTCCCGCACGGCCCCGCGACCGGCCGGGGCGCGCCGAACGCCTCCCGCCTGGGCGCGGCCGGGGGCGTTCAGCGCGGGCCGGACGAGGCGGAGGCGGGCGCGTCGGCGGCCGTCTTCCGGACGTGGTGGCGGCCCACCGGCACGACGAGCGGGGTGCCCGACACCGGATCCTCGATCACCCGGCACGGCATGGCGAACAGCTCGGTCACCGTCCGCTCGTCGACCACGTCGGCGGGCGGCCCCTCGGCGACCACCCGGCCGTCCTTCATCGCGAGCAGATGGTCCGCATAGCGGCAGGCCAGATTGAGGTCGTGCAGCACGGCCACCACGGTGGTGCCCTCGGAGGCGTTCAGATCGGCCAGCAGGTCCAGCACCTCGACCTGGTGGGCGACGTCGAGGTAGGTGGTGGGCTCGTCCAGCAGCAGGATGTCGGTGCGCTGGGCGAGGGCCATCGCGATCCAGACGCGCTGACGCTGGCCGCCCGACAGTTCGTCGACCGGCCGCTCGGCCAGTTCCAGCGTCCCGGTCGCGGCCAGCGCCGCGGCGACCGCCTCGTCGTCGGCCGGCGTCCACTGCCGGAACCAGCCCTGATGCGGGTGGCGGCCCCGGCCGACGAGGTCGACGACGGTGATGCCCTCGGGGGCGATCGGGCTCTGCGGCAGGATGCCGAGCCGGGTGGCGACCTGCCGGCTCGGCAGCGAGCAGATGTCCTTGCCGTCCAGGTAGACGGCTCCGGCCACAGGACCCAGCAGCCTGGCCAGCCCGCGCAGGAACGTGGACTTGCCGCAGGCGTTCGGCCCGACGACCATCGTGATCCGGCCGGGCGGGATCCGCACCGACACGCCGTCCACCACCGTGCGGGACCCGTAGCCGAGCCGGAGCCCTTCGGTGTGCAGGGTGGTCTCGTTCATCGGCGACGTCCTCCGCGGTCGGCGACGGCCAGCAGCCACAGCAGGTAGGGGGCGCCCACGGCGCCGGTGACGACCCCGACCGTCACCTGGGCGCCCGGGATCAGGTGCTGCGCGGCGAAGTCGGCCGTCACGGTGACCAGGGCGCCGACCAGGGCGGCGGGCAGCAGCCCGGGGGCGCCGCGGGTCAGGCGGGCGGCGATCGGGCCCGACACGAACGCCACGAACGCGACCGGCCCGGCGGCCGCGGTGGCCGCCCCGGTCAGCGCGACCGCGACGAGCAGCAGCGCCCGCCGCCGGCGTTCGGCGTCCACGCCCAGGCCGCGCGCCGAATCGTCGCCGAGCTGCAGGGCGCGCAGCGAACGGCCGAGCAGGAACGCGGCCGGGACCAGCACGGCCATCGCGGCGGCGAGCGGGGCCACATGGTCGGCCCGCCCGTACAGGCTGCCGGTCAGCCACAGCAGCCCTTCGGCCGCGACCTTGACGTCCGTCCTGGTCAGGAAGAACGACACGACGCCGTTCAGGCCGGCGGCGACGCCGACGCCGACCAGCGCCAGTCGATGCCCCGTCACCCCGCGCCGCCAGGCCAGCAGGTAGATCGCGGCGGCCGTCAGCAGCGCGCCGGCCAGCGCGCCCGCCGCCAGCGGCGGCCCGGAGACCCCCGCCAAGGCGATCAGCGCGATCGCGCCGACGCTCGCGCCCGAGGCCACCCCGATCACGTCCGGGCTGGCCAGCGGGTTGCGCACCACCTGCTGGAAGATCGTGCCGGCCAGGCCGAACGCGACGCCGACCAGCACCGCCAGCTCGGCCCGGGGCAGCCGCAGCCGGTGCACGACGTAGTCGACCGCCGGGGTGCCCCGCGCGGTCAGCGAGGCGATCAGGTCGCCGAGCCCGATCGGATAGTCGCCGACGCACAGGCTCAGCGTGAACATCGCCAGCACGGCCAGCGCCAGCGCGGCGCTCACCGCGCGCACCCGGGCGGCGCCGCGGCCGCGGGCGCGGGCGACGCTCCGCACGGCGTCCGGCGGTGCGCAGGTCACGGCGCCGCCGCCTTCCGCCGGCGGGCCAGCGCCACCAGGACGGGCGCGCCGAGCACCGCGGTGACGATGCCGGCCTGGATCTCGCCCGGGCGCGCCACCAGCCGGCCGGCGATGTCGGCCGCGAGCAGCAGCAGCGGGCCGAGCAGCATCGAGTACGGCAGCAGCCAGCGGTGGTCGGGACCGGTGACGGAGCGCGCCAGATGCGGCACCGCCAGCCCGACGAAGGCGATCGGGCCGGCCAGCGCGGTCGCCCCGCCGGCCAGCAGCACGATCGCCAGCCCGCACACCGCCCGGGTCGCCGTCACGTTCCGGCCCCAGGCCCGGGCCATGTCGTCGCCCAGGGCGAGCGCGTTGAGCGCCCGTCCGCAGCACAGCGCCAGCGCCATCGCCGCGACCAGGAACGGCGCGGCCTGCGCCACGACCGTCGCCTCCCGCCCGGCCAGCCCGCCGACCTGCCAGAACCGGAACTGGTCGAAGGACATGGTGTCGGTCAGCAGGACGGCGGTGGTGAGCGAGCCGAGCGCGGCGGTCAGCGCCGCGCCGGCCAGGGTGATCTTCAGCGGGGCGGCGCCGTCCCGGCCGAGCGAGCCGATGCCGTACACCAGCGTCACGGCCGCCGCCGCGCCCGCGAATCCGAACCACACGTATCCGGACAGGTCATGCACGCCCAGCACGCTGATCGCCAGGACGACCGCCAGGGCCGCGCCCGCGTTCACCCCGAGGATCCCCGGGTCGGCGAGCGGGTTGCGGGTCAGTCCCTGCACCATCGCCCCGGCCAGGCCGAGCGCGGCTCCGGCCAGCAGGCCGATCAGGGTGCGCGGCACGCGCAGCTCCACCACGATCAGGTGATCGGGGTCGCCGCGGTCCAGGTGGAGCAGCGCGTCCAGCACCGTGGACGGGGGAAGCTGCTTGGCGCCGACGGCGAGGCTGAGCGCGGCGGTCGCGGCGACCGCCGCGCCCAGCGCGACCAGCCCGGCGGCGCGGGAGCGGCCGCCGGAGGACGCGGTGACGGGCAGGCCGTTCGCGCTCACCGGCTCACTCGGTCAGGGCCTCGGCGAACTGCGGGACGACCTTGTCCAGCGCGTAGGTCATGCCGGGGACCGAGGCGCTGGAGAAGGCGTCGCTGACCGCCTTGTCCGACAGCACCACCGAACGCCCGGCCTTGACCGAGGGGACGGCCCGGTAGAGCGGGTCGCCGGTGACCTTCTCGGGGGTCTGGCCGATCAGGAACATCACGGTCAGGTCGGCGTCCAGCAGGTCCATCCGCTCCTTGGAGACGGCGACGGTGAACTGGTCCTTGGCGGCCAGGCTCTGGACCTTCGGGGAGTTGACGAAGCCCAGCCGCTTGAGGAACTCCACGCGCCCGTCGCCGTCGACGTAGGCGGAGTAGGCGTCGGCGGTGCGCGCGGCCGCCACGACGTGCTTGCCGGCGAACTCCGGGTGCTCCTTGCGGGCCCGGGCGAACGCGGCCTCCATGGCGGAGCGCAGCTTGTCGGCCTCGGCGCTCTTGCCCAGCGCCTTGCCGACCAGCTCCAGCTGCTTCTCCCACGGGGTCAGGTACGCCTTGGCGCCCGGGGGGATCCCGACGACCGGGACGCCGAGCTCGCTGAGCCGCTCATAGCGCTCCTTGGTGCCGTCGGAGCGGGTGTCCAGGATCAGGTCGGGGCGCAGCGCGGCGAGGGCCTCCATGTTCACCTCGAGGGTGCCCAGCATGACCGGGGGCTTGGTGTACCGGGCGGTCACCCAGGGGCCGAGCCCGTCGCCGCCCACCCCCAGCCAGTCGGCCGCCCCCACCGGCTCGACGCCCAGCGCGAGGGCGGTCTCGGCGTCGCTCCAGCCGAGCGCCACCACGCGCTGCGGTCGCTTGGGGATGGTGACGTCGCCGAACTCGGTCTGAATCGTCACTGGGAACGTTCCATCACCGTTCCCGCCGGAGCTCCCGGCGGCGTCGGTGGTGTTCGTGGCGGCGCACCCGGTCGTCAGCGCGACCACCGCGAGCGACGCGGCCAGCAGGCCGCGCAGCCGCCGGGCGAGCCGGGGCGGGGCAGAACGCATGCGCACTCCGATTGAGTCTGAGGGTGGATGAAGCTTAGGTAAGGCTAACCTAAATCATGGTCGGGTTCATGCCGAGGTCAGGTCCCGTCCCAGCTCCGCCATCCGGGCGGCCAGCATCTCCCGGCCCGACGGCGCCGCGTCGGGGGCGAGCCACTTCTCCGGCTTCCAGGCGTTGGAGAAGTTCAGCGACCGGGGACAGTGCATGAACACCTCCTGCGGCTCGACCAGCAGCACGGCGTTCGGCCGGTCGCCGCTTTCGGTCGGCATCCGCTCCAACAGGTCGGGCCGCATGCTGACCAGGGCCCGGCCGTTGACCCGGACCGTGTCCGGGCGGCCCGGAACGAGGAACAGCAGTCCCACGCGACCGGTCTCCACGACGTTGCGCAGCGTGTCCAGTCGCCGGTTCCCCTTCGCGTCGGGCATCGCCAGCAGCCGCTCCCCGAGCACCCGCACGAACCCGGGCGGACCGCCGCGGGGGGAGGCGTCCAGCCGGCCGTCGGCCCCCTGGCTGGCCACCACGACCAGGGACGAGGCGGCCACGAAGCGCGCCGTCGTCGCGTCGAGACGGTCGGAGACCTTGTCGATGACCAGCCGGTGCGGCTCGCCGTAGACCTCTCTGAGCCGGGCGGCCGAGTCGACGGCGTCGCGCTCGTAATCCGACAGCGACTCCTCAGGCATGTCCCAGGAACTCCTGCTCATCGGGGGAAGGACTGGCTTAGGTTAGCCTCCCCTAAAGCGGCCTCCCGGGTCGGGGGTCGCGGGCGGCGTGCGGAGGGCGCAGTGCGCGCCTATCGTTGTGCTCCGTGACTGCGGAGCGGGTGCGGGAGGTCGCCCTCGAGGGCGGGGACGTCACCGAGGGCGTCGTCCGCGTGGGGCGGACGGTGCGGCGGCCGCTGCGGGCGCACAGCCCCGCCGTGCACGGGCTGCTGAGGCACCTGGAACGGGTGGGCTTCACCGGCGCCCCCCGCTTCCTGGGGATCGACGAGCAGGGGCGCGAGGTGCTCACCTATCTGGAGGGCGAGGTCCCGGGCCGGCCCCTGCCGGCGTACGCGGCCGCCGACGAGGCGCTGGCGGGGGTGGCCCGGCTGCTGCGGCGGTTCCACGACGCCGTCGACTCCTATGAGCCTCCGCCGGACGCGCCCTGGGACACGGCGTTCACCACGAACGTGGACGACCCGCCGGAGCTGATCGGGCACTGCGACGTGACCCCCGACAACGTCGTCTTCCGGAACGGGGCGCCGTACGCACTGATCGACTTCGATCTGGCCCGGCCCACCACGCGGCTGTTCGACGTGGTCAACACGCTGCGCACCTGGGGGCCCCTGGCCGACCCGGCGGACCGGGAGGCGGTGTTCGCCCGGCTGGACGCCGACGCGGTGGCGCGGCGGATCCGGCTGTTCTGCGACGCCTACGGGCTGCCCGAGGACCAGCGCCGCCGGGTGCCGGCGGTGGCCCGGCTGCGGCTGGAGCGCTCGCATGCGTCGATGCGGGCGCGCGCCGAGCATCTGGGCGGCGGCTGGGCGCGGATGTGGCGGGAGGGCGTCGGCGACCGGATCCGCCGGGCGCAGGACTGGCTGGACCTCAACTGGGACGTGCTGGATGCCCGCCTCGTCTAGGGCGTCGGGGCTGCTGGCGGGGGCGGCCCTGGACGCGGTGTTCGCCGACCCGCGGCGCGGCCACCCCGTCGCGGCGTTCGGCCGGGCGGCGGGCGCGCTGGAACGCCGCATGCACGCCCCCTCCCGGCGGCGCGGCGCCGCCTATGCGGCCCTGCTGACGGGGGCCGCCGCGGCCGCCGGCCTCGCCGCCGAGCGCCTGGCCCGCACGCCGGCGGCGAGAGCGGCCCTCACCGCCGTCGCCGCCTGGGCCGTGGTGGGCGGCACGTCCCTGGGCCGGGAGGGGAGGGCCATGGCGGCGCTGCTGGAGGCGGGCGACCTGGACGCCGCCCGCGCCCGGCTGTCCCACCTGTGCGCCCGGGACCCCCGCGGCCTGACCGCCGGGGAGCTGGCCCGCGCCACCGTGGAGTCCGTCGCCGAGAACACCTCCGACGCCGTCGTCGCCCCCCTGGTGTGGGGCGCGGTGGCGGGCGTGCCCGGGCTGTTGGCCTACCGCGCCGTCAACACCCTGGACGCGATGGTCGGCTACCGCGACGACCGGTACGGCGCGTTCGGCTGGGCCTCCGCCCGCCTGGACGACCTGGCCAACTGGGCGCCGGCCCGCCTCACCGCCGCGCTCGCCGCGGCGTGCGCGCCCCTGGTCGGCGGCGACCCGCGCCGGACCTGGGCCGTGGTGCGGCGGGACGGGGCGGCCCACCCCAGTCCCAACGCCGGACGCTGCGAGGCCGCGTTCGCCGGGGCGCTGGGGGTGCGTCTGGGCGGCGTCAACGTCTACGGCGGCAGGAGCGAGCGCCGCCCCGGGCTCGGCGACGGCCCCCCGCCCGGCGTCGCCGACATCCGCCGCGCCGTCCGCCTGTCCCGGGCGGTCGGCGTCGCCGCCGCGGCCGTCTGCGCGGCGGTCGCCTGGACGCTGGAGAGGACACGATGAACGGCGCGCTGCTGGTCGCCGGGACGACCTCGGACGCGGGCAAGAGCGTGCTGACCGCCGGGCTGTGCCGGTGGCTGGTCCGCCAGGGCGTCCGGGTGGCCCCCTTCAAGGCCCAGAACATGTCGCTGAACTCGGCGGTCACCGCCGACGGCGCGGAGATCGGCCGGGCCCAGGCCCTGCAGGCCCAGGCCGCCCGGATCGAGCCCACCGCCCACATGAACCCGGTGCTGCTCAAACCCGGCGGCGACCGGCGCAGCCAGGTCGTGGTGCTCGGCAGGCCGGTCGCCGACGTGGACGCCCTGGGCTACCGCGACCACAAGCGGTGGCTCCGCGACGTGGCCCTGGAGAGCCTGCGCACGCTTCGCGACCGGTACGACGTGGTGATCTGCGAGGGCGCCGGCAGCCCCGCCGAGATCAACCTGCGCGAGGGCGACATCGCCAACATGGGGCTGGCCCGGGCCGCCGGGCTGCCGGTGCTGGTGGTCGGCGACATCGACCGCGGCGGGGTGTTCGCCGCGCTGTACGGAACGGTCGCCCTGCTGGAGCCCGCCGATCAGGCCCTGATCGCCGGTTTCGTGATCAACAAGTTCCGGGGCGCGAGGGAGCTGCTGGAGCCGGGCCTGCACCAGCTGGAGAAGCTCACCGGACGCCCCACCTACGGCGTGCTGCCCTGGCTGGAGGGCGCCCGGATCGACGCCGAGGACAGCCTCGGCCTGGACGCCCCGCCCGCCGCCGCGCGCCCCCCGTACGGCGCCCAGACCCTGCGCGTGGCCGTCGTGCGGCTGCCGCGGATCTCCAACGTCACCGACATCGACGCGCTCGCCTGCGAGCCCGGCGTGGCGATCCGCTACGCCACCACCCCCGGCGAGCTGGCCGACGCCGACCTGGTCGTGCTCCCCGGCTCCCGCGCCACCGTCGAGGACCTGGCCTGGCTGCGCGCCCGCGGCATCGCCGACGAGATCGTCCGCCGGGCCCGCCGCGGGGCCCCCGTCCTGGGGGTGTGCGGCGGCTACCAGATGCTCGCCGAGGAGATCGTCGACGAGGTCGAGTCCGGCGCGGGCCGGGTCGAGGGGCTGGGCCTGCTCCCGGTGCGGGTGGAGTTCGCCCCCGACAAGACCCTCAGGCGGCCCACCGGCACCGAATACGGGCATCCGGTGTCCGGCTATGAGATCCATCACGGCGTCGCCACCGTGCGCGACGGCGCGCGTCCGTTCCTGGACGGCTGCCGGACCGGTAGCGTGTGGGGCACCACCTGGCACGGCGTGCTGGAGAACGACGACTTCCGCCGGGCGTTCCTGCGGGAGGTCGCCGAACTGGCCGGACGGGACTTCACCCCCGCCCCGGACGTCTCCTTCGGCGCGCTGCGCGAAGCCCGGCTGGACGCGCTCGGCGACCTGGTCGAACGACACCTCGACACCGCCGCGCTGTGGCGGCTGATCGAACACGGCGCCCCCGCCGGCCTGCCGGTGGTGCCCCCGGGAGGCCCGTGAGCGGCCGACGACGCCGGTAGGGTGGTCCGTTCTACAGGCCAGAGCCGCAGGAGGGTCGTGGATGATGCAGTCCCGACACACCGTCGCCCCGCCGCAGGCGGAGGCGCTCGCCCAGATCGTCCCGGTGATGCGGGCGCGCGTGCCGGTGCGGATGCAGCTGGAGTTCCCGCTGCCGGACGACGAACGGCCCGTCGTCGAGCCGTTCGTCGGCGACCTGCTGGTGGAGTACGCCTTCGACCGCGCCGAGGGCGGGCTGGAGCGGCTGGCCCCCCGGCACTGCGCCCGGCTCGGCGTGGACCCCGCCGAGCTGCGGGAACGCGCGGTGGCCAACCTGCGGGTGCGCCGCCCGGAGGTGTCGTTCACCTGGTACCCGGATGCACGGGCGGTGTCGGTGCGGGCGGGCGGCGACCTGGAGGCCGCGCTGATCCTCGACGAGGGATTCGCCGAGAAGCTCGCCCAGGACGTCGACGGCGACCTGGTGGTGGCGGTGCCCGCCCGGGACGTGCTGGTGGCGACCGGAACCGGGCATCCGGAGGGGATCGACAAGCTCCGCTGGGCGGTCGACCAGATCTGGACCGACGAGCGCTACCGGCGGCCCGAGGCCGAGCAGGCCACCGGCCTGCCGGCGGGCGGGGTCGCGCCCGGCCGGGCGTCCCTGCTGCTCACCCGGGACCTGCTGGTGCGTCGCGGAAATTCATGGGAAATCGTGACATAGGCGGTGTTACGGTACGGAAGCCGGCCGCGGGACTTGCGGTGCGACTTTCGGAATCGCCTTCGGCAGACGATGACCCGCTGTTCGCGCCCTCCATTCCCCGGCCGGCGCCCTGAGCCGGCATCGGGGGAGGGGGCATCGTGGAGACCGCCGCCGACCTGGTGGCCGCCGAGGACCTGCTGCTGTTCGTCAATGCGGCGATCACCTCCACCGGACAGCGCGAATTCCATTCTGACGCCGCCGAGCAGCAGGCCTCCCTGGAATTCCTGCACGAGTACGTACGGGTCAACTATCGCGACCTTTATGCGGCGGCGCTGGCGCTGGACGTCAACGACCACAATGCCGCGCTGATCGCCTGGAATCTGCTGATCAGCGCCGGGGAGGCGACGCCGGAGCAGCGCCGCCTCGAAGGGCGGCTGATCGCCCGCCGGCTGGAGCTGCTGCCGCCGCAGCGGGTGTACCGGCTGTTCCGGCGGCTGCGGCGGGCCGGGGTCAACAACCGGCGCACCCGGGCGATCATGCGAGACTGGCTGAACTCCCGGCCCGACCTGGCCTTCCACGCCGTCAAATACCGCGGCCTCCTCAAGGAGGCGTTCCGGCACGCCCATCTGAAGCCGCCGGGGGAGCTGGGCGACTTTTTGTTCCAGTGGCGCAGGCGGCGCCGGTACACCACGCCCGTGCTGGACGCCTGGCGCCGCGCCCACTACGAGCGGGAGGCGATCTACCGGCTGCCCTACACGGTCGCCGAGGGGTTCGCCGCTCACCACCGCATCCCCCGCAAGGTCTTCCTGGAGCGGATCGAACCCAACCTGACCCGCCTGGAACGGCTCCGCCTGCAGGAGACGGCCCGGGAGCTGAAGGTCGACGGCGTCCGGGCCGACCTGACCCGCATGCCGCTGACCCGGCTCGCCGGATACGTGCTGTCGCTGCCGCCGTCGACGCGGGCCGAGCGCCGGGAGGAGCTGACCGGGGCGCTGCGCGCCGCCGCCCGCCGGACCGCCGGCGACCAGGCCGGACGGTGGGGACGGGTGGTCGCGGTCCTGGACGACAGCTACTCCTCCTCCGGATCGGGGCACAAGCGCCGCCGTCCCCTGGCGGTGGCGCTGGCCTGCCACTTCCTGCTGGAGGCGCTGGCGGGGGAGTACACGCCGCTGTGGCTGTCGGGCCGTCGCGACGCGCTGCTGGCCCGCCCCTACGGGGCGACGCCGCTGGGGGAGTGCATCCTCGACGCGCTGGAGCTGGCCCCCGAACGGCTGCTGATCGTCTCGGACGGGTGGGACAACGCCCCGCCCGGCCTGGCCGCCGAGGTGCTGCGGGTGTGGCGGTCCCGGCTGGACCCCGACGGGCGCTGCGAGGTCGTCCACCTCAACCCGGTGTACGACGCCGAGGGCTACGACGTGCGGCGGCTGTCCCCGGCCGTGCCGACCGCCGGGGTGCGCAACGCCGAGAACATGCCGGCGCTGGTGGAGCTGGCGCGGTTCGCGTCCGGGCGCGGCGGCCTGGCCGAGCTGCGCGCGCATCTGGACCGGCGGGTCGCGGCGTTCCTGGGGGAGACGCGCCTGGGGGAGACGTGCTGACGCTGGACGGACTGACCGTCCGCCCCGCACAGGTGTGGGGCGGGGTGCGGCTCGTCCCCCTGATCCGGGACGAGCCGATCGAAGGGCTGCGCCTGGAACCGGAGCTCTATGAGGAGGCCTGCGGCGTGGTGCAGGTCGACGAGCGGACCTGCTACGCCTCCTACATCCCGCACGGGTTCGTGGCCCGCTGGTCGGCCGAGGGCGTGTCGGCCGCCTACGGCACCCAGCTGCGCGGGCGGACGGAGCGCAGGTACCTGCCCGCGCGCATGGCGATGCGCTTCCACCGGCGCATGGCGCGGCGGGCCGACACCGGGCGGCTGCGGTTCCTGCCGCTGCACCTGGCGATGGAGGGCTATCTGTCGCTGCACTTCGGGGGGCCGGAGATCGCCTGGGAGGAGTGGTCGCGGGAGGCGCTCCGCAAAGGGCTGTCGCCGCGCGTCGAGGAGGCCTACCACGGCGCGGAGATCCGGGGACTGGAGGACGCGCTGCGGATCTTCGAGATCCACCACGGCCAGTGCGGGGTGCTCCTGTACATCGGCGACGCCCTCGCCGCCGCGTTCATCGTCCCGCACCCGGCCGACTACCGGGCGCTGCACCCCACGCTGCTGCAGGACATGTACGGGGAGCTGCTGTACCACCACGCGGTGCTGGCGACGGCCGTGCCCGACTTCCGCGCCGCGATCGACGACGCCCGGGTGCGGTCGCTGGCGGACCTGCGGGCGGAGGCGGCCCGGCAGCACCGGGAGTGGGCGGCGTTCCACGACTCGGCGATGGCGGCGGGACTGCTGGAGGGCGAGTACACCGTGGAGGAGGTGTACCGGATGGGGCCGTTCCGGCTGTCGCGGTTCCTGCCGTCGTTCCGCCGGGACGCGGAGAACCACATCGGCGAGATCATCACCGACCAGGCCGGGCGGCCGGCCTATCTGAAGACCTTCCGGCTGTCGCGCGCCCAGGTCCGCCGCGGCCGTCTGCTCACCCTGCTCGCCGCCCACGACTGGCGGCTGTCCGCCGCCGCCGAGGCGCTCGGCGTCCCCGAGCACGCCCTGGGCATGCGACTGGAGGCCGCCGGGCTGGGCGCACTGCTCCGCCGGGACCTGCTGGAGCGCTTCCGCGCCCGGGCCCGCCGCTGACCGGCCGGGCCGCCGGGAGGGGGAGGGGAGGCGCGACGGCGGCCCCGCCGCGGCGGGGCCGCCGGAGACGGAGAAGATCAAGTGGCCTCGGCCTTGGCGTAGTCGTCGATGCTCCCGGAGAAGTCGTACATCACACAGGCCTCATCGCCCAGCACCCAGGCGTCGTGGCCGGGCGGGACGACGGCGATGTCGCCGGGGCCGATCTCCTGCTCGCTGCCGTCCCTCATCCGGATCCGCATCCGGCCCTGGACGCAGTAGAGGTTGTGGTGGAATTCGCACACCTCGGTGCCCGCGAGCGGCTTGACCGACTCCGACCAGCGCCAGCCCGGCTCGAACGTCGCCCGCCCGAAGACCAGGCCGGTGAGCTGGACGGTCTCCAGATGCCCCCGTGGAAAGTCCCGGCGTTCGTCGGGCTTGTCGAGAGTCTTCACTTCCATCATGGTGGGTCCCCCTTCCCCCTGAACCCTCACGCTTGCACCGTTCCACTACGCCGTCAAGGACGCCCTCGCCGGCGCGAACGCCGCCCCGGTCGTCGTCCGTCCGGCCGCGTCGCTCGGGCCCGGCCGCATCCGCCCGGAACCGCTCGGGCCCGACCTTGTGCACCCGGGTCCGGCCGCATCCGCTCGTGTCCGTCCGGGTCCGGCCGCATCCGTCCGCGTCCGGCCGTCCCGGCCCCTCCCGGCGTGCCGCGGCCCCGATCACCGAGGCCCGCCGCCCGAGGGGGCGGACCGTAGACTACCGACCGGCGGCAGGGCAGGAACCCGGTGCGAATCCGGGGCTGTCCCGCAACTGTGACCGGGGAGCGCCCCCCTCACCGAACGGCCACGGCGGACGCCGGAAGGCCGAGGGGGAGGCGATGATCCGGGAGCCAGGAGACTGCCCGTCGCCGTGTCCGCTTCGCTGCGAACCGGGGCGCGGAACCCCGGAGGAGGCGTCCGATGCGCATACTGCTGCTGTCCACGGCCGACACCGACCTGCTCGCCGCCCGGCAGGCGCAGGCGGGATACGTGACCGCCAACCCCGCCCGGCTCGACCCGGAGGACCTGCCCGCCCTCGCCCGCGACGCGGACGTGGCGGTGGTCCGGCTGCTGGGCGGCCGCAAGACCTGGCCGGAGGGCGTCGAGGCGCTGCGGGCGAGCGGGCTGCCGCTCGTGCTGCTGGGCGGGGAGGCCGACCCGGACGCCGAGCTGATGGCGCTGTCGACCGTCCCGGCCGGGGTCGCCGCGGAGACGCTGAACTACCTGCGCGAGGGCGGGGTCGCCAACCTGCGGGAGCTGGCCCGGTTCCTGTCGGACACGGTGCTGCTGACCGGCGAGGGCTTCCGGCCGCCGATCACCATGCCCGCCTACGGGGTGCACGGCGAGCGGTCCCGACGCGACGACAGGCCCACGGTGGGCGTGGTCTTCTATCGGGCGCACGAGCTGGCGGGCAACACCGCGTTCGTCGACGCCCTCTGCGACGCCGTCGAACGCAGGGGCGCCAACGCGCTGCCGGTCTTCTGCGGCTCGCTGCGCGGCGCCGACGAGGGGCTGCTCGCGCTGCTGGACGAGGCCGACGCCCTGGTGGTGACGGTGCTGGCGGCCGGCGGATCGACCGCGGCCGCGGCCGGCGCCGGGGGCGAGGAGGACGCCTGGGACGCCGGGGCCCTGGCCGCCCTGGACAAGCCGATCATCCAGGGCCTGTGCCTGACGACCTCCCGCCGGGCCTGGGAGGAGTCGGACGCGGCGCTGTCCCCGATGGACGCGGCGATGCAGGTGGCGATCCCCGAGTTCGACGGGCGGCTGATCACGGTGCCGTTCTCGTTCAAGGAGGAGGGCCCCGACGGCGTCCCCGTCTACCGGGCCGACCCCGAACGCGCCGACCGCGTCGCCGGGATCGCCGTCCGGCACGCCCGCCTCCGGCACACGCCCGCCGCGCGGCGCCGCGTCGCCATCGTGCTGTCGTCCTACCCCACCAAGCACTCCCGGGTCGGCAACGCCGTCGGCCTCGACACCCCCGTCTCGGCGGTCCGGCTGCTGCGCCGCATGGCCGAGGCCGGCTACGACCTCGGCCCCGACCACGCCCTCTGGCGGGACGCGGACGACGGCGACGCCCTCATCCACGCCCTGATCGCCGCGGGCGGCCACGACACCGAGTGGCTGACCGAGGAGCAGCTCCGCAACGCCGTCGCCCGCGTCCCCCTCGCCGCCTACACCGCCTGGTTCGACGCCCTCCCCGCCGACCTGCGCGACCGGATCCGCGAGCACTGGGGCGAGCCGCCCGGCGAGCTGTACGTGGACGGCACCGACATCGTCCTGGCCGCGCTGCGGTTCGGGAACGTGGTGCTGATGATCCAGCCGCCCCGCGGGTTCGGGGAGAACCCGATCGCGATCTACCACGACCCCGACCTGCCGCCGTCCCACCACTACCTGGCCGCCTACCGCTGGCTGGAGGAGGAGTTCGGCGCCGACGCGATCGTCCACCTGGGCAAGCACGGAACGCTGGAGTGGCTGCCCGGCAAGGGGCTGGGCCTGTCGGCCTCCTGCGCGCCAGACGCGGTGCTGGGCGAGTCGCCGATGATCTACCCGTTCATCGTGAACGACCCCGGCGAAGGCACCCAGGCCAAGCGGCGCGGCCACGCCACCGTGGTCGACCACCTGGTGCCGCCGATGGCCCGCGCCGACACCTACGGCGACCTGGCCAGGCTCGAGCAGCTGCTGGACGAGTACGCCACCGTGCAGGCCCTGGACCCGGCCAAGCTCCCGGCGGTGCGGGCGCAGATCTGGACGTTGATCAAGGCCGCGCGGCTCCACCACGACCTCCGGGTCGAGGAGATGCCGCCCGAGGAGGAGTTCGACGACTTCCTGCTGCACGTCGACGGCTACCTGTGCGAGGTCAAGGACGTGCAGATCCGCGACGGCCTGCACGTCCTCGGCCGGGCCCCGCAGGGCGAGGCCCGGGTCAACCTGGTCACGGCGATCCTGCGCGCCGCCCAGATCTGGGGCGGCGTCAAGGGCGCGTTCCCCGGCCTGCGCGCCGCGATCGCCCGCGTCCACGGCGTGGACGAGGGAGAGCTCCTCGCCGAGCCCGGTCGCAGGGTGCACGTCGAGGGGGAGGACCGGCCCGCGCCGGCCGGGGCGATCACCGTTCCGCGGCGGCTGGCCGCCCGCGGCGACCGGCCTCCGCGCACCGCCTCCGACGTGGTCGACATCCTGGAGGGGACGGCCCGCGAACTGGTCGAGGCCATGGAACGGCACGGCTGGCGGCCCTCCGCCGGCAAAGAGGTCTGCACGGCGGTCCTGGGCGGCGACGGCGCGGCCGTGGAGGCCGTTGCGCGGGTGCTGGAGTTCGCCGCCGAGGAGCTGGTGCCCCGCCTGGCCGCCACCGAGGGCGAGATCGACGCGGTGCTGCACGCCCTCGACGGCGGCCATGTCCCCGCCGGCCCCTCCGGCTCGCCCACCCGAGGGCTGGTGAACGTCCTGCCGACCGGCCGCAACTTCTACTCCGTCGACCCCAAGGCCATCCCCTCCCGCAACGCCTGGGAGGTCGGCGTCGCCCTCGCCGATTCGCTGATCAAGCGGTATCTGGACGACACCGGCGCCTATCCCGCCAGTGTCGGCCTCACCGTGTGGGGGACCAGCGCCATGCGCACCCAGGGCGACGACATCGCCGAGGTGCTGGCGCTGATCGGCTGCCGCCCGGTGTGGGACGAGGCCTCCCGCCGCGTCACCGGGTTCGAGATCCTCCCGTTGGAGGAGCTGGGCCGGCCGCGGATCGATGTGACGCTGCGCGTCTCCGGGTTCTTCCGCGACGCCTTCCCCCACGTCATCGACCTGATCGACGACGCCATCACCGCGGTGGCCGGGCTGGAGGAGCCCCCTGAGCGCAACCATCTGCGCGCCCACGCCCTGGAGGACCACGGGGTCCACGGCGACTGGCGGCGCGCCACCACGCGGATCTTCGGCTCCAGGCCCGGCGCGTACGGGGCGGGGCTGCTGCCGCTCATCGACGCCCGCAACTGGCGGGACGACCGCGACCTGGCCGAGGTGTACGCGGTGTGGGGCGGCCACGCCTACGGCCGCGGCCTGGACGGCCGGGAGGCCCGCGCCGACATGGAGGCCGCCTTCCGGCGGATCTCGGTGGCCGCCAAGAACGCCGACACCCGCGAGCACGACATCGTCGACTCCGACGACTACTTCCAGTACCACGGCGGCATGGTCGCCATGGTCCGCGCCCTGACCGGGAGCGATCCCGCCGCATACATCGGCGACTCGGCCGTGCCCGACCGGGTGAGGACCCGCACCCTGGCCGAGGAGACCCGCCGGGTGTTCCGCGCCCGCGTGGTCAACCCGCGCTGGATCGCCGCGATGCGCCGCCACGGCTACAAGGGCGCGTTCGAGCTGGCCGCCACCGTGGACTACCTGTTCGGCTACGACGCCACCGCCGGGGTGGTGGACGACTGGATGTACGCCGTCCTCGCCGAGAAGTACGTCTTCGATCCCGAGACCCGCGAGTTCATGACCCGGTCCAACCCGTGGGCGCTGCGCGGCATCACCGAGCGCCTCCTGGAGGCCGCCGACCGGGGCCTGTGGGCCGAGCCGGACCCGGCCGTCCTCGACCGCCTGCGGGAGACCTATCTGGAGCTCGAAGGGGACCTGGAGGGCGGGGACTGATCCCCCGCCTTCCCCGACCGTTTCATGGCGTCGACCAGCAGCCACACCTCGAAGCACGGATTGGACACCACGAGGTTGACGTTCTCCCGGCGGGCCAGTGACAGGGCGCTGTGGAGGGTGGCATGGTCGTCGACGTCGACGACGCACCAGACCGCGTCGTAGGCGAGGAAGGCGTCCTGTTGGGCGCGGGCCCGCTGACGGGCCTGGTCGCGGAGGCGGACCGCAAGCTCGACGGTGCTGTGGGGGTCGCGCCCCTTGCCCACGCAGTCGTACTCGACGACGTCCACGGGGATCGCCCGTAGATGGTCTTTAAGGCCGTCGAGATACCGCTTCTCGGTGACCGTGCCCTCGCAGACGACCAGCAGCCTGGCCTTCGGCCTGCGGGTCGCCGTCGTGCGCCGCAGGCTCCGAGGGCTGCGCCGATGCCTCATCCGACTCCGCTCTCAACTGCTGGAATATCGACCTGATGCGGTCAAAGCTGAGATACGGAACAGCACCGTAGCGGCCCTGCAGGTAGCCGCGCTCGATGTTCTCGTCACGTCGCGGCGTGAATTCGGCGAGCGAATACAGCGTAGTGGCGCCGGTCTCGTCTTTCTCGGTGAACCAGACCTCGTCCCGGTCGAGCAGGCCGTCGTCCAGCAGCGAGCCGAGCAGCGTGGTGTCGTGCGAGGCGAAGATGAGCTGAGAACGGTGGGGATTGACCGTCTCGTCCTTGAACATTCGGATGATGGTGGAGCTCAGGTGCGGGTGAAGGCTGGAGTCGACCTCGTCGACGAGCAGGACCGAGCGTCGCAACAGCGTGTCCAGTAGGGGCCCCACCAGCGAGAACCAGACCTGCGTTCCGGCGCTTTCCTCCCGGAAGTCGAAGGTCCGGACACCGTTCATTCCCGTGTGCACGAACTGGAGAACGGTCTCCAGCTCCCGGACGCGCCGCTCGCTCAGCGGCTCCCGCCCCGCCGAGGACAGCAGCCGCAGGGCGTCTTCGGGCAGCGGTCGACGGCTCAGCCTGACGTCGGAGATGCCCAGATCGGCGGCCTGCAGGAGCTGTCGGATGGAGTCCGCCACCTCGGCGTTCCGCAGCAGGTGCTGGGTGTACCTGGTGCGGATCCTCTGATCGGAGTCGGTCTGCCGGGCCAGCCGGATGTACCGGGTGAGCCAGTGGTGCAGGCCGCCCAGCAACGGATGGTCGTTGTTGGCGGCCGACGACAGGTACAGCGAGTTGGCGCGCGTGAGCTTGGCGATCCGGACGGTCTCGCCCTTCAGCGACCGGCCGAACTTGTATTCGTCCGGCCCGAAGCGCTCGAACAGCCGACGCGGCCGGCCTTCGGGGAAGGAGAACAGCCATTCGCCGAGCACCCGCTCGTCGTCGATCTCGAAGCCGTAGGAGTAGCGGGTGCCCCGGTGCACGAAGTCCAGCTCGTAGAAGGAGGGGCGGGCGGTGTCGGCGTCCTCGATCCGGAAGGGGTGTCGGGGGATTCCGCCGTCGGGGCTCCACCGGGTCTGGGACTCGTCGATGCACCGGAGCATGTAGGCCAGTGCGGACAGCACGTTCGACTTGCCCGAGGCGTTGGCCCCGTAGACGCCCACGACCCGCACGGTGGGGGGGATCTCGGCGGCTTTCGGTCTGCCCTGACCGCGCCGGGGCGTGGCGACGAAGGACAGCGTCTGCTCGTCGCGGATCGACCTGTGATTGGCGACCCTGAAGCGCAGCAGTGTCACTGGTCCTCCCTGCGGTCGATGGCAGAGTTCATGCAAGCACAGCGCGATCTACGACGTTCTTTCCCTTAAGAAAGCTTTTGCAAGCAGTCTCCAAGTCGTTATCGAGCCTGTGCGGCGTCACACGGCCGTTTCCCGCCCGCCGGGGTGATCTACGCTGACCCCGACACATGCGATGGGACGGGAAGGGAGCCGCCGTGGACGTTAAGGAGGACGTGCTCGGTCCCGAGTACGAGGCGATCGTGCTGCCGCTGGGGGAGGACTTCGAGGGGGAGGTCATCGCCACCCTGGTGCGGCGGCGGGCCGCCGCCCCCACCCGGCGGGCGGTGCTGTACGTGCACGGCTTCGTGGACTACTTCTTCCAGCGACACCTGGCCGACTTCTATGTGGAGCGCGGGTTCGACTTCTACGCCCTCGACCTGCGCAAGTACGGCCGGTCCCTGCTGCCCCACCAGACGCCCAACTTCATCCACAGCCTCAGCGAGTACTTCACCGAGATCGACGAGGCGGTGCGGATCATCCGTGAGGCGGACGGGCACGACGTGCTGCTGATCAACGCCCACTCCACCGGCGGGCTGACCACCTCGCTGTGGGCCGACCGGGTCAAGGGGAAGGGCCTGGTGCAGGGCCTGTTCCTCAACAGCCCGTTCTTCGACATGAACATCCCCGCGCCGGTGCGGATCGCGGGCGATGTGCTCTCCAAGGCCCTGCGGGCGCGCTGGCCCACCGTCAAGCTGCCCTCGCCCCGCGCCGGGCTGTACGTCCGCCACCTGCACCGCGACTACGAGGGGGAGTGGGACTTCGACCTGAACTGGAAGCCGATGTTCGGGTTCCCGGTGCGGGCGGCCTGGCTGGCGGCGATCCGGCGGGCGCACGCCCGGCTGCACGCCGGGTTGGAGATCGACGCGCCGGTGCTGGTGATGGCCTCCACCCGCAGCGCCCGCGGCAGGGCCGCCGAGCAGGCGGTGTCGGTCGCCGACATCGTGCTGGACGTGGATCACATCGCCTGCTGGGCGCCCAAGCTCGGCCCGCGCGTGACGGTGGTGCGGATCAAGGACGGCATCCACGACCTGGTGCTGTCCGGCAAGGAGGCCCGCGAGCAGGTGTTCACCGAGCTGGACCGGTGGATCCGCAGCTACTTGCCCGAGCCGCCCAGCGCGTAGTCGTCGAAGACCGCCGTCAGGCCGGGCTCCTTGGCGGACGGCCGGTTGGCGACCAGCCCGACCTGGTCCACCGGCAGCGGCGGCCGGTCGCGGTCGGTCGCCTCGACCATCCGCTCGCCGTTCACCCACAGCGTCAGCGTCATCTCGCCCTCGCCCTGGGCGCAGCGCGCCGTGACCCGGTTGAACTCCCCGGGGTCGATGGCGGACTTGGCCGGCGAGCCCAGCTCCACGGCGCGGTCCTGGGTGACCTTGCGGATGCGGGCGGTGCCGTCGCGCCGCAGCAGCAGCTCGTACCACAGGTCTTCGCGGCCGCAGTACAGCCCGCCCTCGGCGTTGTCGCCGTCGGAGTCGACGCGGACCTTGACGTCGGCGACGATCGACTCGGGCAGATCCTCCTTCACCGGCGTCTTCGACCAGGTCGAGGTGTCGACGACGCCGGTGACCGGCAGCGTGTAGTGGCCGTCCTTGTAGCGGTCGTTGAACACGCCGCCGTCCCATCCCGACTGCGGGTCGTTGAAGTTGTCGTTGAGCAGGACCTTCTCCAGCGAGCTCACCGTCGGCGCCTTCTGCTCGCCGGAGCGCAGCGCGAACCAGGCGACCGTCCCCGCGGCGACCGCCAGCGCGGCGACCGCGGCCGCCGCTCCCAGCAGCGGCCCGCGTCGCCGGGGCCGTGGCGGAGCGTCGTCGGCCCGGGTCGGCATCGCCTCGGGGGGAGCGGTCCGGGACGGCGTGCCGTGGGCGGTGCCGTGCGGGCGTGCGCCGTGGGCGGCCGGACCCTGCCAGGAGGCCTGCAGGGTCTCGGCCAGCCGGACCGGGTCGGGCCGTTCCCGGCCCACCAGCCGGGTCAGCAGGTCCTGGACGGTGGGACGCTTGCGCGGGTCCTTCTCCAGCGCGGCGGCCACCAGGTCCCGCAGGGCGGGGTCCAGCCCGTCCAGCCGGGGCTCGGCGTGCGCGACCTTGTAGAGGATCTCCGGGACCGTGTCGCCGCCGAACGGGGTCCGTCCGGTGCCCGCGTACGCGATCACGCATCCCCAGGAGAACACGTCCGAGGCCGGGGTGACCGGCTCGCCGCGCAGCAGCTCCGGCGGCAGGTAGCTGGGGGTGCCGACGAACTGGCCGGTGCGGGTGGGCCCGTCGGGGGCGTCCAGCGCCCGGGCGATGCCGAAGTCGATCACCCGCGGGCCGGTGGCCGACAGCAGCACGTTGGCGGGCTTGAGGTCGCGGTGCACGATCCCGGCGGCGTGGATGGCCGCCAGCGCGGTGGCCACCCCCACCGCCAGGCCCTCCAGGTCCGAGCCGGGCAGCGGGCCGCGCTCGGCCACCGCGCGCTCCAGGCTGGGGCCCTCGATGTACTCGGTGACCACGTACAGCGGGTCGCGGTCCAGCTCGGCGTCCAGGACCGGCGCGGTGCAGAACCGACGGACCTGCCGGGCGGCGGTCACCTCGCGGCGGAACCGCTCCCGGAACGCCGGTTCTCCGGCCAGCTCGCGGTTGATCACCTTGACCGCCACCCGGCGGCCGGACGGGTCCGTGCCGAGCAGCACCGTGCCCATGCCGCCGCGGCCCAGCCGCGCATGCAGCCGGTAGGGGCCCAGCTCGCGAGGGTCGTCCGGGTGGAGGGGGTCACCGATCGGGGTCATCGCCGTCCTGTGAAGTCCGTTGTCTGCCGAGGGCAACCCTAGCGAGGAGATTTCCGGCAGATCGCCTGAACGTCCGAGGATCGGGCACGGGGAACCGGCGGAGCGAACACGACGTCTGCGTAAGGACGAAATCGTGTGAACGAACCCGCTATTGTCCCGTTGCGGCCGGTTGATCTATGGGTGGCGGCCGCTTGGGCATTAGCGGTCATCCTTGGGACGGGGTTGCCTTATGTCACCGTCTGTGCGCAGACTGTCATGGGTTGTGGGCCTTTCGCACCGGCGAGGCAGCTGACTTGCCCCCGTTCGGCGCCCGGGAGATGGCCGAGGCGCGCCGGCACTATCTGGCCGCGCTGGCGTACGAGGTCGAGGTCCGCGGGCTGAGCTGGAGGCTGACCGGGCCGGGCGAGTCGGTGCTGCACGTGACCCATCCGGTGACCCGGCGGCAGGTGATGGTGGTGGCCATGTTCGCCGGTGACGGCTGGCGCTATCTGTGGGCGGGCGGCGGCACCGGCGACGTCGGCCGGCCCGCGCTGGCCGCCGACCAGATCGCCCGCATGCTCGGCTGACCGCGTACCGGCCCCGGCGCGGCGGATGCGCCCGCCGCGCGTTCGGACCCCATCGTCCGCCGCCGGCCGGTGCGGTCGCGCGCCGCGGATCTCTCGCGGGCCTCCGGTGATCGGCCGCGGCTCTTCGGCGAGCGTCTTCTCTGCGCCCCGGGCGTGCGCCCGGCGCGGCGCGATGCCGTGGCGGACCGGCGGGCCGCCCTGCTCCGGCCGTCCGACGCGTCCGGGGTCGCGGGAACGCCGTCCGCTCGTGAGCGAATCCGGAGAGGAACGGTCATCGACAGATAGTCTGTAACGAAACTATCTGTTAGCGTCTTATCCGTCGTCAGAGCGAAGGAGGAGACCGATGACCGACGAGAGGACCGCTCGACCGCCCGGCGCGCGCTCGCGGTGGCTCGCCCTGGTCCTGATCTGCACCGCCTCGATGATGATCATCCTGGACGGGACGATCGTCACCGTGGCGCTGCCCGTCATCCAGGCGGACCTGGGCCTGTCGGCCTCCGGGTCGGCCTGGGTGATCAACGCCTACCTGATCCCGTTCGCCGGCATGCTGCTGCTCGCCGGCCGGCTGGGCGACCTGCTCGGCCGCACGAGGGTGTTCCTGGCCGGGGTGGCCGTCTTCACGCTCGCCTCGCTGCTGTGCGGCCTGGCCGCATCCCCGGAGCTGCTGATCGCCGCCCGCTTCCTGCAGGGCGCCGGAGGCGCGCTGGCCTCGGCGGTGGGGCTCGGCATGGTGGTGCTGCTGTTCGCCGAGCCGCGCGAACGGGCCCGGGCGATCGGCGCGCACGCCTCCGTGGGCGCGGCCGGGGCCTCGCTCGGCCTGATCGCCGGGGGAGTGCTCACCGACGTGCTGAACTGGCACTGGATCTTCTTCGTGAACGTGCCGGTGGGCGTGGTCGTCGGCGGGCTGGCGGCCGTCGTGCTGGTCGCCGACCGGGGCCCGGGACTGCGCGGCGGCGCCGATGTGCTGGGGGCCGTGCTGGTCACCGCCGGGCTGATGCTGGCCGTCTACGCCATCATCGCGACCGAGCGGCACGGCTGGGTCTCGGCGCGCACCCTCGGCCTGGGCGCGCTCGCCCTGGCGCTGCTGGTCGCCTTCGTGGTCCGCCAGGCGACCGCCGCCCGGCCGCTGCTGCGGCTGCGGGTGCTGCGCTCGCGCGACGTCGCCGGCGCGAACCTGGTCCAGCTGCTCACCGTCGCCGGCATGTTCGGCTTCCAGGTCGTCGTCGCCCTCTACATGCAGCAGGTGCTCGGGTACGGGGCGGCGCGGACCGGGTGGGGGATGTTCCCCGTCGCCGTCGTGATCGGACTGGTGTCGTTGCTGGTCTCCACCCGGCTGACCGCCCGGTTCGGCGGGCGGGCCGTGCTGACCGTCGGGCTGGTGCTGATCGCCGTCGGGCTGGGATGGTTGTCGCGGACGCCGCACGACGGCAGGTACCTGATCGACCTGCTCGGCCCCATGATGGTGGCCGGCCTGGGCAGCGGGCTGGCGCTGCCGGCGATGGCCGGGCTGGGCATGTCGGGCGCCACCGAGGAGGACTCCGGAGTGGTGTCCGGCCTGTTCAACACCACCCAGCAGATCGGCGCGGCGTTCGGCTCGGCCACCGTGATGGCCCTGGCGGCGGCCCGCGCCGGGGAGCTGCACGCCGCCGGGATCCCGGCCGCCCAGGCGCTGACCTCCGGCTACACCGTGGCGTTCGCGATCGGCGCCGCCCTGGCCGCGCTGTCGTTCGTGATCTCGATCACTCTCTGGTGGGGAGGTCGGGCGCCGTCCGCCGGGCCGGCCGAGGCCGCCGCGACCCGTGCGCCGATAGACGTCTGACCAGCGGTTTCTCTGAATTGAGACAGTTGTCGTCGAAGGAGGCTCGGCGTTCTTCGGGCGAGATTCGCGTTGGCCGTTTCCGGCCATCGGCGTCCGGAATGGGAGCGAGCGTCGGTCCCTATCTGTATGATCCTGGGCTCCGGCCACCGGTTTCAAACATCTCAATCGTATAACGCGGCGAAATTCGTCAACCATGAGCCGCATTGATGCGTCGTAGACGGTGGCCGAGTCCGTAAGTTCCGAGAGAGTTACGGAGAAACATGCGCAAGACCTTCGCTCTGGCCGGTGCCGGCGCGGCCGCCGCCGCGCTCGTTTTCGCCGGTCCTGTGTCCGCCGCGACACAGCCGTCGATTTCGGCCTCCCCGAACCCGTTCTACCCCGGTGACACGCTCACCCTGACCGCCAAGGGCTGCACCACCGCTCCGCAGCTGCAGTCCGACAGCGGCCTGTTCGTGTCGCCGCCCCAGTTCCGCGGGCAGCCCACCACCTGGATCGCCCAGGGCAAGACCCGGTCCAACCTGACCCCGGGCAAGACCTACGTCGCCAAGTGGACCTGCCAGATCGAGGGCGGCAGCGCCGTCCTGTCGCTGACCACCACCCCGGGCAAGCGGCCGGACCGGCCCACGCCGACGCCGACCCCGACCAGGCCGACCTTCTCCTTCGGCTACGACGACGTGCAGCTGTCCACCCGCCGGGTGGTGCCGGGCGGCAGCACCACCTTCACGGTGACCTGCCCGACCTCGGTGACCATCACCGGCAACGGCTTCACCCAGAGCCCGCTGAAGGTCACCAAGATCGGCGAGAACAAGTGGCGGGCCACCGGCGTGTTCAAGAAGAACCTGCCGAACCCGACCACCGCCACGGTGATCTGCAAGGGCCACGGCTCGGTCAAGTACACGACCAACCCGGACAAGGGCGACAACAACAACATGAAGCCCAAGCCGAGCACCAAGATCCCCACCGGCCCGATCAACACCGGTGACGGGACCCTGTACATGGCCGAGAAGAACGGCTCGGCCATGCCGCTGGCGGCCGCCGGCGCCGGTGCGGCGCTCGCCGCCGGCCTGGGCGCCGTCGTGCTGCGTCGTCGGATGGTGCGGGGGCGTTCGTAACGTTGGCCGGACGCTTCGCCGCGGCCGTCGGTCGCCGCGCCCTGGGCGCGGCGACCGGCGTGCTGCTCACCGCATCCTTGCTGACCGCCTGCGGCAGTGAGGACAAAGACGCGGCTCCCGCCGGTCCGTCGTCCTCCGCACCCGCGGCCGACAGCCAGGACACCACTCAGGCGGCGGGCGTCGTGCCGCTGGGCGAGTCCAAGCCCACCCGGATCGCCATCCCCAAGATCGGCGTCTCGGCCCCGGTGGAGGGGGTCGGGCTGCTGCCCAACGGCCGGGTGGAGGAGCCGCCGCTGTCCCGGCCCAACCTCGCCGGCTGGTACTCCGAAGGCGTGACCCCGGGTGAGGCCGGCCCCGCGGTCATCTTGGGACACGTCGACGCCAACAAGAAGCCGGCGGTGTTCTACCGCCTCAAGGAGCTGACCAAGGGCGACAAGATCCAGATCACCCGGGAGGACGGCTCCACCGTGACGTTCGCCGTCACCGAGCTCAAGCGGGTGGACAAGAACGCGTTCCCGCACCAGCAGGTGTTCGGCGAGCAGCTGGACCATGCGGCGTTGCGCCTGGTGACCTGTGGGGGCGCATTCGACCCGCAGTCCGGCCACTACAAGGACAATCTCATCGTCTACGCGACGATGGTGGCCGCCTGATTCACGCGCTCGCCCGGCCCTGCGTTTCGGCGCAGGGCCGGGCGAGCGTTTTTTCTGCCCCTCGGCGATCGGCCCGGCGAGCGTATTCCGATCACTCGATGAAGCGCGGGAAATCGTGGCGCACGACACAGATCGGTCGCGATCTGGAGCACATTGCAGATGCTCAGGATGAGCGTCGGCGGCGCCACCGTGATGAGCCCGGCGATGTGCATATGACCGCCGCTGAGGAAACGCCGCGACGGTCTCACCGGGATGGGACCGGCCGGCGCGCACGGCGTCGGTTCCATCCCGCCACGACCCGCTCGCCCGGCCGTCGTCCGACGGCGGCCGGGGGACGTCGTCGCGCCCACCCGGCCGTTCTGTGCTCAGGTCGCCACGGGGCGAGTCAGCTGCAACCGGGTGATCTGGAAGACCGACACCATGCACAGCGCCGCCGCCAGCGCCTGGCAGGCCGCCGCCGCGACTCCCATGTGCACGCTGAACCGGGCCTCCGGCAGGCTCTCGGCGCCAGTGGGGAACGCCTGACCCAGCCCGAACGCCGCCAGCAGGCTGACCCACCAAACGAGCACCACCGCCCCCACCGCATGCCGCCCGGCCATGGTGAACCGGCCGCTGCTCACCCACAGGTCGTGCACGATCCGGGGCGGCAGCACCAGGTTGACCACCGGGATCAGCCAGCCGAGCACCACCCAGCCCCGGGGATAGGGGCGCGGCCCGGCGGCCTGCCCGGCCACCCGCCACAGCCAGATCAGGTACAGCGCGCCGGTGATGGCGGCCAGCACCGCGGAGACGGTGAACACGTCCGCGTAGGCGGCCAGCGCCCGCGCGGTGGCGGCGGCGTCATAGCCGTCCCTGGTCAGCTCGGCCAGCGGTGAGTCCAGCCGCAGCAGGCTGATCCCCGTGCCGAAGGCGATGAACGCGTTGAAGCCCAGCAGCATGAACACCGCCACGCCGACGGAGCGGAAGTCGCGCCGCCGGGCCCAGGCGCCGCAGGCCGGGCACCGAGCGACCTGTGAGGGGATGATGTCGCCGCACAGCGCACACGGCATTGGCCACCTCCGGGGTCCTTTGCACCCTTTTCACCCCGATGCTACGTACCTTTGACCGATGCCGGGTCCGAACTCATAAGCCCAGGTCAAACGATCAATGCCGTCAGCCAGACGGCCAACGCTCCGGACGTCGCCAACCAGGCGGCCAGCCTGGCCGTGCCGTGCCGCACCGGATCGGCCAGCCGCCAGGGCCGGCCCAACGTGACCAGCACCGCCGCCCACCACTCGGCGACCAACGCCAGCAGCGCGAACAGCGCCCCGTACCCGAGGGTCATGGTGATCAGCAGCACCCCGACCGGGGTGAGCGCGTGCGCGGCCAGCGCGGCGGTGCGGGCGGCGCCCGCCGGGCCGCGGAACAGGCCGGCCGCCACCAGCAGCCAGCCGACGCCGGCGAGGATCCACACTGCGGAGGGGGTCATGGCGCGTCCGGCCTCCGCGTCCGGACGGCGGCCGGCACGAAGATCGTCATCCCTCCATCGTTCCACCGCGCCGATGCCGATCGGGACGGCCGATCGGGACGCCCGATCAGGACAGCGGCAGGAACGCCGTCACCCGCCAGCCTCCGGCCGGGTCGGGGCCGGCGTGCAGCTCACCGCCCAGCGCCTGCACCCGTTCGGTCAGCCCCACCAGCCCGAACCCGCCGCCGGGCAGCCGTCTGCCGCCGCCCCGGCCGTCGTCGTGCACCGTCACCTCCAGCCCGTCGGGGCGGCGCCGCACCGCCACCCGCACCGCGGTGGCGTCGGCGGCGTGCTTGCGGACGTTGGTCAGCGACTCCTGCACCACCCGATGCACGGTGGCGGCGATCTGCACGGGGAGCTCTCCCGACTCCTCGACCCGCGGGTCCAGCTCCAGCGCGGCGGGCGGATCGGTGAACTTCTCGACCAGCTCGGCCAGCCGTTCCAGGCCGTCGGCCGGGTGGACGGGGCCGCCGCGGGCGTCGCCGTCCGGCGAGGCGTCCCCATCGCTGCGGAGCAGCCCGACCATCCGCCGCATCGACGTCAGGGCCTCGGTGCCGGCCCGTTCGATCGCGCCCAGCATCTCCGCCACCTGCTCGGGGTCGCGCATCGCGCCCGACCCGGCCGCGTACCGGGCCGCCTGCGCCTGCACCACGATCCCGGTGATGTGGTGGGCGACGAAGTCGTGCAGGTCCCGGGCCAGCGCCAGGCGTTCGTCCCGGCGCGCGTCGGCCAGCGCCCGGGCCCGCCGGGCGTCCAGCGCCCGCAGGTACAGTCCCGTGCCGACCGCCATCGCCACCAGCACCATCAGCGGGGCCGACAGCACCGCGACGGCGAGCATCGAGTGCCGCCCCGGCGTCGCCAGCGCCGCGCCGGCGGGCAGCGCCGCCAGCGCCACCACCCGCGGCATGGGCACCCGCCACACCGCCCGCATCGTCAGCACCAGCAGCGCGGGGAGCTCCACGACCATCGACGGCGCCGGCGCCGGGTCGCCCAGCCCCATCACCACGGTGGCCGCCAGCGATGACGCTCCGGCGGCCACCGTCCACTCCGGAAGTCTGCGCACGCTGACCGCCCCGAGCAGGCACACCGCCGCCGCGGCCGTCAGCGCCGGCGTCTGCGGCACCGGGCCGCCGACCAGCAGGCAGCCCAGCACGAACAGGCCCCCGCACACCCGGACCGCCGTCCGCACCAGCACCCCGCCGCAGGAGTGCACCGCATCCAGCGCCGTCCGCCGTCCGGTCGCCTCCGCCCTCATGACAGCCGAGGCTAGATCCCGCACCGGCGGTCGCGGATCGCTCTCGGGAGTGATCCTGAGTCGATCTTCTGTTCGAAAGGAATGTCAGTGGGGCCGGATAGCGTTGAGTGAACAGAGGGAATGACTCCCTCGAACCCTCGGGGCGCACCCCGGGCGCCCCCGCCACGGCGACACGGAAGGGGACCGCGGCATGAACATCCACCACGGCACGGCCCACATCACCCACGCGTCGCTGCACGGACCGGCCGAGCGCACGCTCATCGAGCCCTGGCTCACCGAGTACGCCGGCCTGATGACCAACGCCTACCCCGAGGCCCCCGCCCCGCCCCCCGAGGAGCCGGAGGAACGCCCGGCCACCGTCACCGCCCTGCCCACCGCGCCGGGCCGCACGATTCCGCTGGCCGCCTGAGACCACGGCGCGCCTTCCCGGTCCCGCGTTCGAGGACGGTCTCATCGAACGCCCCGGCCCAGGAGGGCGCGCCCTGTCGTGTCCGCCGCCTCCTCCCCTGTCCCCGTCCCCCCGTCGCCGTAGCCTCCGGGGCGTGTCCGCGTCCGGGCCGCCCGTTCGGGTGCGCGCCGTGCCCGACGATTTCTCCGGGGCGTGAGCCGGACCCGATCGGCCGCGTCCGGGTGCGCGCCGTCTCCGTGCCCTCTCCGTCCGTGCGCGTTCGCGCGCCCGCGGGCGCGTCCGGTCGCTCGCCCGGCGGGACGCCCGGTCAGGAGTCGACGGCCTCCTTGAGGGCCCGGAGGGTGGGCTCGTCGCGGATCCCGCCGATGAGCAGGGTGGTGACGGGACTGTCGCGCCACACCCGGATGCGCTCGCGGATGCGGGGGAGGGGGCCGAGCAGCGAGATGGAGTCGGCCAGCTCGTCGGGGACGGCCTTGACGGCCTCCTCGCGGCGGCCGGTCAGGAACAGCTCCTGGACCTTGACCGCCTCGTCGGCGTACCCGAGGCGGGCGATCAGGTCCAGATGGAAGTTGCGGTCCTTGGCGCCCATGCCGCCGATGTAGAAGGCGATCGGGATCTTGGCCAGCTCCAGCGCGGCGGGCAGGTCGTCGGTGACGATCGTGGTGACGGTCGCGGCGATCTCGAAGCCGGGCGGGCGATGCGCCAGGGAGGCGCCGAACAGGGCGTCGATCTTGGTCGGGTCCACGAAGAGGGGCAGCCATCCCTGGGCGATCTCGGCGGCCAGGGCGACGTTCTTCGGCCCCTCGGCGCCCAGGTAGATCGGGATGTCGGAGCGCAGCGGGTGGACGATGGACTTCAGCGGCTTGCCCAGCCCGGTGCCGCCGGGGTACGGCAGCGGATAGTGCGGACCGTCGTTGGTCACCGGCGCCTCGCGGCGCCAGATCTTGCGCAGGATGTCGACGTATTCGCGGGTGCGGGCCAGCGGCTTGGGGAACGGCACCCCGTACCAGCCCTCCACCACCTGGGGCCCGGACGCGCCCAGTCCGAGGATCAGCCGTCCGCCGGACAGCGCGTCCAACGTGAGCGCGTGCATCGCGGTGGCCGCCGGGGTGCGGGCCGAGATCTGCGCCACGGCGGTGCCCAGCTTGATCCGGCTGGTGCGGGCCGCGTACCAGGTCAGCGGGGTGAAGGCGTCGGAGCCGTAGGCCTCGGCGGTGAACACGCAGTCATAGCCCAGCCGTTCGGCGGCCAGCACCGTCTCGGTCTGGTCGTCGATGTCGCGCTGCCAGTAGCCGACGTTGATGCCGAGCTTGAACGGGGCGGACACGCAGAGCACCTCCGGTCGTCGCGACGCACCACGATACTAGAACACGTTCTAGTAGGGTGGAAGGCGGTGCGGATGGACGACCGGAGGCGCCCTGTGCCGCGGATCAGCGGCTGCCGACGTCCTCGATGAACGAGCGCCAGCCGGCGGGGCTCAGCACCAGCGCGGGACCGTGGGGGTCCTTGGAGTCGCGCAGCGCGCGGCGGCCGTCGCCGAGCGCGGCGACCTCCACGCACTGGTCGCCGCTGCCGCTGTAGGAGGACTTGCGCCAGACGGCGCCGGACAGTTCGTCGGTTGCGGGGTGGACGTGCTTCACGACCTTTAGTACTCCTTCGCTGCCTCTACGAGGAGGTGCGCGGATTCCTCCGGGGAGAGGGCTGCATCGATGATCCGCTTGAATCTCGACTCATGTTGTCCTATTTCCCCTGCACTCTCAAGGTAAACGTCGCCCATGGTCCCCTCTACGTAGGCGATATCGGGGTCTGCAGGGTCAGGAAACGACAAAATCGTAAATCTGCCATCAAGTCCGGCATGTTCACCCGCTGTGAACGGCAGGATCAGCACCGTGATCTTGGGGCGCTCGGCCAGCCTGGCCAGATGGCGCAGCTGGTCGCGCATCACCGCCCGGCCGCCGATCGGGCGGCGCAGCACCGCCTCGTCGAAGACCATCTGCAGCTCGGGGGCGTTGGGGCGGTCCAGCAGCGCCTGCCGGGCCTTGCGGGCCGCGATCCGGCGCTCCACGTCGGCCTTGGTGGGCAGCATCCGACCTGCGGTGATCACCGCACGGGCGTACTGCTCGGTCTGCAGCAGCCCGTGGATCAACTGGGCGTCCCAGGAGCGGATCAGCGAGGCCTCGTCCTCCAGCGCCACGTAGCTGCCGGTGAACACATCGGCGTAGGCGGTCCACCAGCCGCGCTGGCCGGCCTGTTTGGCCAGGGCGATCAAGGCGTCCCGCTCCGGGCTGGGCACCCCGTACAAATCGAGCATCACCGCCACGTCGGTGTGCCGCGGCCGGGTCTGCCCGGTTTCCAGCCTGGACACCGTGGCCCGCGACCAGCCGAGCCGGTCGGCGACGTCCTGCAAAGTGAGCCGTTCCCGTTCGCGCAGCCGGCGCAATTCCCGCGCCAGCCGGCGGCCTCGGACGGTGGGGCGGTATGTCATGGGCGCAAGTGTGGTGTTTCGGTCTGCACCGCACAACGCGAACGTCATGTCCGGTGGGCAAAAGTCCGCGACTCGGTTGCGGCCGTGCAACTTTCACGAGACGCTGTGTTCACGTGACCGGTCGGGGACCCAGCGTGACAATCGGTTCACCTGACGCAACGGCTGGAGGCGACTCTCCCGTGCAGACCTCACCCGAGATCGGCGGCCCCCTCACCGTCCCGGCGGGCCGGAGTCCGGAGTTCTCCGTCGACGCCGGCGGACCGGCCGAGGCCGACGACCACGGGCGCGCCGGATGGGCGTGGGCGCTGCCCGTCGGGCCCGGGTGCGCGCGGGAGGCGCGGGCGGTCCTCGGGCAGGCGCTCGGCGCCCTCGGCGCCCCCGCCAACCTGATCGCCGACGCCCAGCTGATGGTCAGCGAGCTGGCCACCAACGCCTACCAGCACGCCGACGGCAAGGGGCCGTACGAGCTGTGGCTGTATCCGGACGCCGGGTCCGCCCGGTATCGCCCGCACGGCCGCGAGCTGCGCTGCGCGGTCTTCGACGGACTGCCCGACGTGCACCTGCCGGGCTATTCGTGGACGTCCGGCGACTTCGGCCGCGGGCTGAGCATCGTCCGGGAGCTGTCGGGCGGGCGCTGGGGCGTCCACCGGGAGCGCTCCAGGCTCGACGGCCGGCGGCTCGGCAAGATCGTGTGGTTCGCGCTGCCGTCGGCGTCGTGCCCGGGGGCCCGATAGCGGATCCGGTGCGGGCGTCCGCCGCGCCGGACCCGGTCCGGGCGCGCGCACCCCGCCGGATCGCTCAGGCCGCCCGCGCCGCGCGCCGCCGCCTGCCCGGCGGGGTGCGCAGCAGGTTCAGCGGCCGGTCCCGGGACACCAGGTAGTCCACGGGCCGGTGCCGCACCGTGGCGGGGACGACCCGGGCGCCCGCCCGGTGGGCGGCCAGCATCGCGTTGAACGCCCGCTCCCGGGCCGGGCTCCAGGGGATGTCGAGCATCTCGCGCACCCGCGGCGGCAGCAGCGCGCCCGCCAGGAACGCGTTGAACCGGGTGTAGGCGGAGACCATCGGGCCGGGCAGGGGCGGCCGCGGGGAGCCGGGGCGGCGGCGCAGCAGCTTCTGCGCCAGCGGGGTCGGCTTCAGCTCCGTCTCCACGACGTGGTCGACGTACGCCTCGAACGCCTCCAGGTCCGGCGGGCAGTGCCCGTCGGGGATGGCGCAGCCGCGGGCCAGCAGCTTCTGCTCCTCGTAGTAGCGGGCGCGCTCGGCGTCGGGCAGCCGCCCGAAGGTCCGCTCATACAGGTCCAGGGGGACCCGGACGCCGGTGGCCCACACCCACATCAGCAGATCGGGGTCCAGGGCCCGATAGGGCACGCCTTCGTCGCTGACGCCCTCGACGCGCTTGTGGATGCGGTGGAACAGCGCCGACTGCCTGGCCGACACCTCGGGGGACCCGAAGGCCATCTTGAGCATGATGTCGGCGGTCCGCCACAGCCGTCCGAACGGGTCGGCGGCGTAGTCGGAGAACCGCTCCACGCCGGCCGCGATCAGCGGGTGCGTGACCTGGAGCAGCAGCAGGGTGGACAGGCCGAGGTTCTGCACCGGCTCCCGGAGCACCGTCCAGCAGACGTCATCGGGCCGGTAGGGGAGGGTGCGCCCGGTGGCGACGAGATCGTCCATGGCGTCAGTGAAGCACCTTATTGGCAACCTGCCAATAGTCTGTCGACATTGCGTCCACTATCTTTCGCGGGCGATGTCACCCGACCGCGACTAGGGGGCCGCCCGGGCGGTGTGTCATCCTGTGCAGGCGACGGACACGGTGGAACCCGGTGCGAATCCGGGGCTGTCCCGCAACTGTGACCCGCCGGGCGACCGGCGGGGAGCCAGGAACGCCGACCGTCGTTCAGTGCCGAACCTCACGGGCGTGGACACCCGAGGAAGGACGGATCGACCCATGTCGCCTGCCGCCCCCGCATCGATCGCCCCCCGCATCGGCCGGGGCCTCATGAGCTCTCCCCGCTATCCCTTCTCCGCCGTCGTCGGGCTCGCCGACCTCAAGCTCGCCCTGCTGATCAACGCCGTCTCCCCGGGGGTCGGCGGGGTGCTGGTCCGCGGCGAGAAGGGCACCGCCAAATCCACCGTCGTCCGGGCGCTGGCCGCGCTGCTGCCCCCGCTCACGGTCGTGCCGGGCTGCCGGTTCTCCTGCGACCCGGCCGATCCCGACCCCTCCTGCCCGGACGGTCCCCACCCGCCGGACGGCGGCGGCGCGCGGCGGCCCGCTCGGCTGGTGGAGCTGCCGGTGGGCGCCTCCGAGGACCGGCTGCTGGGGTCGCTGGACATCGAACGGGCCCTCACCGAGGGCGTCAAGGCGTTCGAGCCGGGGCTGCTGGCCGCCGCGCACCGCGGCGTGCTCTACGTCGACGAGGTCAACCTGCTGCACGACCACCTGGTCGACCTGCTGCTGGACGCCGCCGCCATGGGCCGCTGCCATGTGGAGCGCGAGGGCGTCTCGGTCCAGCACGCCGCCCGCTTCCTGCTGGTCGGCACCATGAACCCCGAAGAGGGCGAGCTGCGCCCCCAGCTGCTGGACCGGTTCGGGCTGACCGTCGAGGTCGCCGCCACCCGCGACCCGGCCGAACGCGCCGAAGTGGTGCGCCGGCGGCTGCGGTTCGAGGCCGACCCCGCCGGGTTCGCCGCCGCATGGGCCGACGCCGAGGCCGAGCTGGCGGCGCGGATCGCCGCCGCCCGCGAGCGGCTGCCCGGCGTCGCGCTGACCGACGCGGCGCTGCGCCAGATCACCGCCGTGTGCGCGGCGTTCGAGGTGGACGGGCTGCGCGCCGACCTGGTGACCGCCCGCGCCGCGATCGCCCTGGCCGCCTGGCACGGCCGCGACGCGGTCACCGCCGACGACGTCCGGCAGGCGGCCCGGCTGGCGCTGCCGCACCGCCGCCGCCGCGACCCGTTCGACGCCCCCGGCCTGGAGGAGGACAGGCTCGAGCAGGCCCTGCGGGAGCACGCCCCCGAGCCGCCCGACGACGACGGCGACGGCCCCGGCGGCGGACGGGGCGCAGGCCCGGACGGCCCGGCGGACTCCGCGGAGCGGGACGGGACGCCCCCGGGCGCCCCCTCCCCGGCGCGTCCTCCGGCGCAGCGGGGCGCCGGCGGCCGGCGGGAGGACGAGCCCGCCCCCGCCGACGCGATCTGCCGGCCGCGGCTGTTCACCGTGCCCGGCGTGGGAGAGGGGACGCCCGGCCGCCGCTCCAAGGCCCGCACCCCGCACGGGCGGGCGACGGGCGCACGGCCCGGGACGCGGGACGTCCACCTGACCGCCACGCTGCGCGCCGCCGCCCCCCACCAGCGGGCCCGCGGACGCACCGGCCCCGGGCTGATCCTCACCCCCGACGACCTCCGCCGGACCGTGCGGGACGGCCGCGAGGGCAACCTGGTGCTGTTCGTCGTGGACGCCAGCGGCTCGATGGCGGCCCGGCGGCGGATGCGGGCCGTCAAGGGCGCGGTGCTGAGCCTGCTGCTGGACGCCTACCAGCGGCGCGACAAGGTCGGGCTGATCACCTTCCGCGGCACCGGGGCCGAGCTGGTGCTGCCGCCGACCTCCTCGGTGGAGGCCGGCGCCCGCCGCCTGCGGCGGCTGACCACCGGCGGCCGCACCCCGCTGGCCGCCGGGCTGCGGCGGGCCGCCGAGGTGCTGCGGGCCGAGCGGCTGCGCGATCCGGCCCGCCGCCCGCTGCTGGTGCTGGTGACCGACGGCCGCGCCACCCACGGTCCCGACCCGGAGCGGGCCGCCGCCCTGCTGCGCGGCGTCGCCGCCGTGGTGGTGGACTGCGAGTCGGGGCCGGTGCGGCTCGGCCTGGCCGGGCGGCTGGCCGCCCGGCTGGACGCCGAGGCCGTCCGGCTGGAGGAACTGGCCGCGAGCGGGCTGAGGCGGGTCGTCCGCGACGCCCGGGCGGCGTGAGAGGGTGCCGAGAATGCCACAGGGCAGGCCGGAGCACGTTCCCGACGACGGGCTGACCACCCGGCAGCGCCGCCACCGGCCGCTGGTGATCGTGCACACCGGGCCGGGCAAGGGCAAGTCCACCGCCGCGTTCGGGCTGGCGCTGCGGGCCTGGAACCAGGGATGGCCGATCGGGGTGTTCCAGTTCGTCAAGTCCGCCAAATGGCGGATCGGCGAGGAGACCGCGCTGCGGGTGCTCGGCGAATCCGGCGAGGGCGGCACGGTGGCCTGGCACAAGATGGGCGCCGGCTGGTCGTGGATCCGGCGGCCCGGCACCGAGGCCGACCACGCCGCCGATGCCCGCGAGGGCTGGGAGCAGATCAAGCGGGACCTGGCGGCCCAGACCTACCGGCTGTACGTGCTGGACGAGTTCACCTACCCCATCGCCTGGGGCTGGATCGACGTCGCCGACGTGATCGACGCGCTGCGGAACCGGCCCGGGCACCAGCACGTGGTGATCACCGGCCGCGACGCGCACCCGGACCTGGTGGAGTTCGCCGACCTGGTCACCGAGATGGGCAAGGTCAAGCACCCCATGGACCGGGGACAGAAGGGCCAGAAGGGCATCGAGTGGTGACCGCCCGGATCGTCGTCGCCGCCCCCGCCTCCGGATCGGGCAAGACGACGGTGGCCACCGGGCTGATGGCGGCGCTGACGGCGCGGGGCCTGACGGTCTCCCCGCACAAGGTCGGCCCCGACTACATCGACCCCGGCTACCACGCGCTGGCCACCGGGCGGCCCGGCCGCAACCTCGACCCGTTCCTGGTCGGCGAGGAGCTGATCGTCCCGCTGCTGCGGCACGGGGCGCGCGGCGCGGACATCGCGGTGATCGAGGGCGTGATGGGCCTGTACGACGGGGCGGGCGAGCGCGACGACTTCGCCTCCACCGCGCACATCGCCCGGCTGCTGGACGCCCCCGTGGTGCTGGTGGTGGACGCCTCGGCGGCCGGACGCTCGGTGGCGGCGCTGGTGCACGGCTTCCGGAGCTACGGGGACGTGCGGCTGGGCGGGGTGATCCTCAACCGGATCGGCTCCGAGGCGCACGAGCATCTGTGCCGCACGGCGATCGAGGAGCTGTCGGTGCCCGTGCTGGGGGCGCTGCGGCGCCGCGACGACATGGCGGCCCCCTCCCGCCACCTGGGGCTGATCCCGGCCGCCGAACGCGACGCCGAGGCGGTCCGGCTCGTGCGGCGGCTGGGGGAGATCGTCGCCGAGAGCTGCGACCTGGACGCCGTGCTCGCCCTGGCCCGCTCCGCGCCCCCGCTGACCGCCCCCGCCTGGAGCCCCGCCGACGCGGTGGGGCCGCGTCCCGGCGGCGCGCGGCCGGTGGCGGCGGTCGCCGGCGGACCGGCGTTCACGTTCGGGTACGCCGAGAACGAGGAGCTGCTGGAGGCCGCGGGCGCCGAGGTGGTCCGCTTCGATCCGCTGCGCGACGAGGCCCTCCCCGACGGCGTCCGGGGCCTGGTGATCGGCGGCGGCTTCCCCGAGATGTACGCCGGGGAGCTGTCGGCCAACGAGCGCCTCCGCGCGCAGGTCCGCCGGCTGGCGGCCTCGGGCGCCCCCGTGTACGCCGAGTGCGCCGGGCTGCTGTACCTGGTGCGGGAGCTGGAGGGGAGGCCGATGTGCGGGGTGCTGGACGCGACCGCGGCGATGACCTCGCGCCTGACCCTGGGCTACCGCACCGCCGTCGCCCTCACCGACTCGGTGGCGACCCGTGCGGGCGAGCGGCTGAACGGGCATGAGTTCCACCGGACGGCCGTCGACCCGCCCCACGGGCCGGCGCCGGCCTGGCAGTGGGCGATGCGCCCGCGCGGCTCCCGCAAGGACGGGTTCGCCACGGGCTCCTGCCTCGCCTCCTACCTGCACCTGCACTGGACCGGCCGGCCGGAGATCGCCCGGCGCCTGGTGGACGCGATGGAGGGACGCCGATGACGTTCGACCGGGGCGTCACGCTGACCACCGACCGGCTGGTGCTGCGGCCGTTCGCCGCGGGTGACGCGCCCGACGTGGTCGAGGCCGCCCGCGACCCGCAGATGCTGCGCTGGATGCTGTGGGCGGCGGAGGAGGACCTCGAGCGGGCCCGGGAGTTCTGCACCCGGATCGCCCACGAGGACCCGATGCACAAGATCACCTTCGCGATCGAGGCGGACGGCCGCTGCTCGGGCTCGGTGGGCCTGCAACGCGCCGACTGGATGTTCGGCCGGGTCGAGATCGGCTACTGGCTGGCCCCGTGGGCGCGCGGCCGGGGCCTGGCCACCGAGGCGGTCCGCCGGGTCACCGACTACGCCTTCCAGACGGGCCTGTACCGGGTGGAGCTGCTGGCGGCGGTCGGCAACGCCCCCTCCCGGCGGGTCGCCGAACGCGCCGGCTTCGCCCGCGAGGCCGTGCTGCGCCGCGCGGGCCTGCTGCCCGGCGGGGCGCGGACGGACCTGGTGATGTTCGCCCGGCTCGCCGAGCCCTGATCCGGGGCCGCGGCGACGACGAGACGAGGAAACGCGATGAAGCTGATCGGGATCGGGGTGGGGCCCGGCGACCCGGAGCTGGTCACCGTCAAGGCGGTGCGGGTGCTGCGCGAGGCCGACCTGACCCTCGTGCCGGTGACGGCGCCGAAGGAGCCGGGCCGGGCCGAGTCGGTGGTGCGCTCCTACACCGACCGGTTCGAACGGGTGGTGTTCGCGCTGAACGACCGGGGCGGGGTCACCCCGCGCCGCGCCGCCGCCTGGGACGGGGCGGCCGACCGGGTGGTGCGGGCGTTCGACGAGGGCGCGGGCACGGTCGCGTTCGCCACCCTCGGCGACCCCAACGTGTACTCGACGTTCACCTACCTGGCGCAGACGGTGCGGGAGCGCCGCCCGGAGACGACCGTGGAGACCGTCCCCGGCGTCACGGCCATGCAGGACCTGGCCTCCCGGTCCGGCACCGTGCTCGCCGAGGGCGCCGAATCCCTCGCCCTGGTGCCGCTGACCGGCGGCGTCGAGGGCCTGCGCCGGGCGCTGCGGAGCGGCGACACGGTGGTGGCCTACAAGTTCGGATCCGTCGCCGAGGAGGTCGTGGAGGCGCTCAAGGAGACCGGCCGGCTGGACGAGGCGGTCTGCGGGATCCGCCTGGGCCTGCCCGGGGAGCGGGTCCGGCCCGCGCGCGAGCTGGCGGGACCGGTGCCGTATCTGTCCACCCTGCTCGTCCCCGCCGCCCGCACCGTCCGGGGAGGGAAGCTGTGACCGGCGGGGACGCGACCGGGGGGAAGGTCGTCTTCATCGGCGCCGGCCCCGGGGCGGCGGATCTGCTGACGCTCCGGGCGGCGCGGGCGATCGGCGCCGCCGACGTGGTGATCTGGGCCTCCAGCCTGGTGCACCCCGACGTGCTGGAGCACGCCCGGGAGGGGGTCGAGATCGTCGATTCGGCGGCCCTCCCCATGGAGGGCGTCCTGCCGTACTACGAGCGGGCGCTCCGGGAGGGGCTGACCGTGGCGCGCATCCACTCCGGCGACCCCGCCCTGTGGGGGGCGCTGCAGGAACAGCTCGACCGGTGCCGGGAGATGGGGCTGCGGACCGAGGTCGTCCCGGGGGTGTCCAGCTTCAGCGCGGTGGCCGCCGCCGTGCAGCGGGAGCTGACCGTCCCCGAGGTCGCCCAGTCGGTGATCCTGACCCGGCTCGGCGGCGGCAGGACCCCGATGCCGCCGGGGGAGGAGGTGCGCCGGTTCGCCGAGCACGGCACCACGATGGCGCTGTTCCTGTCGGCGGCCCGGTCCCGGCGGCTGCAGCAGGAGCTGCTGGAGGGCGGCTACCCGCCGGACACCCCCTGCGTGGTGGCCTACCGGTGCACCTGGCCGGAGGAGCTGATCGTCCGCTGCACGCTGGGCGAGCTGGCCGACACCGTCAAGGCCCACAGGCTGTGGAGGCACACCCTGGTGCTGGTCGGCCCGGCGCTGGCGGCCGGCGGCACCCGCTCGCACCTGTACCACCCGGGCCACTTCCACGGGTTCCGGCGCGCCGACCCGGCGGCCCGGGCCGAGCTGAGGGAGACCCGCCGGCCATGACCGTCGACGAACCGGAGCTGCGCGAGCCGGACATGCCGCGCACCATGAAGGAGCGGCGGCGGGCGCTGCGCACCGGCTGGACCACCGGCTCGTGCGCCAGCGCCGCCGCCAAGGCCGCCACCGCCCTGCTGCGCACCGGCGAACCGGCCGACCACGTGCAGATCGCGCTGCCGTCCGGCAACCGGGTCACCTTCAAGGTCGAGCACTCCGCGCTGACCGGCGGGCGGGCGCGGGCCGTGGTGGTCAAGGACGCCGGCGACGACCCCGACGTCACCCACGGCGCGCACATCACCGCCGAGGCGTCCTGGCTGGAGGGGCCCGGCATCGAGCTGGACGGCGGCGAGGGCGTCGGCGTGGTCACCAAGCCGGGACTGGGGCTGGAGCCGGGCGGCCCGGCGATCAACCCGGTGCCCCGCCGCATGATCACCCTCGCGGTCGCCGAGGCCCTGCTGGGCGCCGACCTGGCCGAGCCGCCCCCGCGGCCCGCCGAACCCGGCACCGGACGCGGCGTGCGGGTGGTGATCTCGGTGCCCGGGGGCGAGCGCATGGCCCGCAAGACCACCAACCGGCGGCTGGGGATCCTCGGCGGCATCTCCATCCTCGGCACCACCGGGATCGTCCGGCCGTTCTCCACCGCCGCCTGGCGCGCCAGCGTCGAGCAGGCGGTGTCGGTGATGGCCGCCCAGGGCGAGGACACCCTCGTGCTGTGCACCGGCGGGCGCACCGAGAAGGGCGCCATGAGGCTGCTGCCCCACCTGCCCGAGGTGTGCTTCGTGGAGGTCGGCGACTTCACCGGGGCGGCGCTGCGGCGGGCCGTGGAGCACCGGCTGCGGCGGGTGGTCTTCGTCGGCATGATCGGCAAGCTCACCAAGCTCGCCGCCGGGGTGCTGATGACCCACTACACCCGGTCGCGGGTGTCCACCGATCTGCTCGCCGAGATCACCGCCGAGGCGGGCGCGGCCGGGGCGGCGCGGCGGGTCGCCGCCGCCAACACCGCCCGGCACGTCTATGAGCTGTGGGAGGAGGCCGGGCTGCTGGAGCGCTGCGGGCGGGAGCTGTGCCGCCGGGTCGCCGGCGTGCTGGAGCGGTTCGCCGCCGAGGAGGCCGGAGGGGAGCTGACGGCCCGGGTGATGATGGTGGACTTCACCGGCGAGCGGATGATCGCCGAGTACGGACGGTCGACGCGATGATCACCGTGATCGGATGCGACGGATCGCCGCTGCCCGCCCCGGCCCTGGAGCACCTGGCGAGGGCGCGCCTGGTGGTCGGCGGCGCCCGGCACCTGGCCGCGGCGCCGGTCCCGGCCGAGGCGCGCACGGTCGTGTTGGGCGACGTCGGCGCGGCCCTGGCGGAGATCGACCGGGCGGCCGGCGAGGACGCCGGGGACGTGGTGGTGCTGGCCAGCGGCGATCCCGGGTTCTTCGGCATCGTCCGGGCGCTGCGGGAGCGCGGCCACCGCCCGAGAGTGCTGCCCGCCCTGTCGTCGGTCGCGCAGGCGTTCGCCCGCGTCGGGCTGTCGTGGGACGACGCGCTGGTGGTCTCCGCGCACGGCCGCGAGCTGCGCCGCGCCGTCAACGCCTGCCGCGCCCACCCCAAGGTCGCCGTGCTCACCGCCCCCGGCGCGGGCCCCGCCGAGCTGGGCCGGGCGCTGTTCCCGCAGCACCCCCGCACCTTCGTGGTGTGCGAGGACCTGGGCGGCCCCGAGGAGCGCGTGGTCCGCTGCCGCCCCGCCGAGGCCACCACCCGGCCCTGGCGCGATCCCAACGTGGTGCTGGTGCTGGCCTCCGAACGGGCGGCGGGGGAGCGGGGCTGGATCGCCGGCGCCCGCCCCGGCCCCGCGGCGTGGGCGCTGCCGGAGGAGGCGTTCGACCACCGGGACTCGATGGTCACCAAGGCCGAGGTGCGGGCGCTCGCGCTGGCCCGGCTGGGACCGCGGATCGGCGACATGATCTGGGACGTCGGCGCGGGCAGCGGCTCGGTCGCCGTCGAGTGCGCCCGCTTCGGCGCCGCCGTCGTCGCCGTCGACCGCGATCCGGCCGCCTGCGAGCGCATCCGCGCCAACGTCCGCGCCCACGGCGTCCGCGTGGCGGTGTCGCGCGGCGAGGCCCCCGCCGTGCTGGAGCACCTGCCCGACCCCGACGCCGTCTTCGTCGGCGGCGGGGGACCCGAGGTGGTGCGCGCCTGCGCCGCCCGCGCCCTGCGCAGCGTGGTGGTCGCCCTGGCCTCCGTCGAACGCGTCCGTCCCGCCCTCGACGCCCTCACCGCCGCGGGCTTCACCGCCCGGGCCGTGCAGCTCCAGGCCAGCCGCCTGTCCCCGCTCCCCGGCGACGTGCACCGGCTGGCCGCCGTCAACCCCGTCTTCGTCGTCTGGGGCGACCGCGACGCCGCATCGTCCCCGCCCGCCCCGCCGGCCCGGACCGCGCCGCCCGAGCGCCGCCCCCAGACCCTCGCCGAACTCCCGGAGGCCGACCGGTGATCGGTGTCGTCGCCGCGACCGCCGCGGGCCGCGCCGCCGCGGCCGCCCTGGCCGAACGCTGGCCGGAGGAGGTCCGCCTGTGCACCGGCGCCGGCCCGGCCGACGCGCTGCGCGAGGCCTGGCGGACCTGCGAGCAGATCGTCGCGTTCCTCGCCGTGGGCGCCGCCGTCCGCATCCTGGCGCCTCTGCTCGGCCACAAGACCACGGACCCGGCCGTCGTCTGCGTCGACGAGACCCTGCGCTTCGCCGTGCCCGTGGTGGGCGGCCACCACGGCGCCAACGAACTCGCCCGCCGCCTGGCCGACGCGCTGGGCTGCACCCCCGTCATCACCACCGCCAGCGACCGGCGCAACGTCACGGCCCTGGACGGCTACGGGGCGGACCTCGGCTTCACGGTGGCCGACCCGGACATGCTCCCCCGGGTGGGCGCCGCCGTCCTGTCCGGAGACCCCGTCCGCCTGGCCGCCGACCTGACCTGGCCGCTGCCCGCGCTGCCGCCCAACGTCCGCCCCGACGCCGACGCCTCCTTGACCATCCGCATCACCGACCGGCTGCGGCCCGCCTCCGCCGGCGAGCTGGTGTACCACCCGCCGTCGCTGGTGGTCGGGGTCGGGTCGGCGCGCGGGGTCGCCGCCGACGAGGTCGACGGGCTGATCGGCCGCGCCCTGGCCGAGGCGGGGCTGGCCCCGGCCTCGGTGCGGTGCCTAGCGACCGTCGACCGCAAGGCCGACGAGGCCGGCATCGTCGCGGCCGCCCGGCGGCGGGACCTGCCGGTGCTGACCTTCCCGGCGGAGGAGCTGGCCGCGGAGGACGTCCCCCACCCCTCGCCGGTCGTGCGGGCGGCGGTGGGGACGCCCAGCGTGGCCGAGGCGGCGGCGCTGCGCGCGGCGCGCTCGCTGGGCCGCGCCGCCGAACTGGTCGTGACCAAGCGCAAGAGCGCCAGCGCCACCGTGGCCGTGGCCCGTCTGGTGCCCAAGGGACGGCTGATCCTCGTCGGGCTCGGCCCCGGCGCGCGGGACCTGATCGCCCCCCGCGCGGTCTGCGCCCTGCGGCGGGCGTCGATCGTCGTGGGGCTGGACCGGTACCTCGACCGGATCCGCGACCTGCTGCGCCCCGGCACCCGCGTGCTGGCCAGCGGCCTCGGCCGGGAAGAGGAACGCGCCCGCGGCGCCGTCGCCCACGCCCGCGAGGGGCACGCGGTGGCGCTGGTCGGGTCCGGGGACGCCGGGATCTACGCGATGGCCTCCCCGGCGCTGGAGTTCGCCGGCGAGGACATCGACGTCGAGGGCGTGCCCGGGATCACCGCCGCCGTCGCCGCCGCGCATCTGCTCGGAGCCCCGCTCGGCCACGACCACGCCTATATCTCCCTGTCCGACCTGCACACCCCCTGGGAGGTCATCGAACGCCGGATCCGGGCCGCCGCCGAGGGCGATTTCACCGTCTGCTTCTACAACCCGCGCAGCCGGGCCCGGGACTGGCAGCTGCCCAAGGCGCTCGCCGTCCTCGCCGAGCACCGCCCCCCGCACACCCCGGTCGGCGTGGTCCGCAACGCCGGCCGCCCCGACCAGGAGGTCACCCTCACCACGCTCGCCGAGGCGGACCCCCGCCGGGTCGACATGGTCACGGTCGTGCTGGTCGGCTCGAGCCGCAGCCGCATCGTCGCCGGACGGTTCGTCACCCCCCGGGGGTACCGATGGGCGTGACGGTGACCGAACGCTGCCAGGGCTGCGGCGCCTGCCTGCTGACCTGCCCCGAGCACGCCCTCCGGCCGCGCGGCCCCGCCCTGCTGGTGCGAGCCGACCTGTGCACCGGCTGCCTGGAATGCGTCGAGATCTGCCCGGTGGACGCCATCGAACCCGCCGTCGGGTCCACTGAGGCGCGAGGAGGACGATGAACGAGCCCGGCTCCGCGGGCGTCGCCGCCCGCCGCCCCCACCCGATCGAGGTGCGCTCCTATGAGATCCTGCGCTCGCAGGTCGACCTGTCCTCGCTGCCGCCGCTGCGGCGGGCGGTCGTCGAGCGGGTGATCCACGCCAGCGCGGACCTGGAGTACGCCGCCGACCTGGTCACCGACGAGGCCCATCTGGAACGCGGGCTGGCCGCGCTGCGGGCGGGCGCCCCCGTGGTGGCCGACGTGGAGATGGTCGCCGCCGGGATCACCGCCCGCCGCGCCGTGTGCCGCGTCGCCGACCCGGCCGCCGCGCGCCTGGCCGCCGAGGAGGGCCTGACCCGGTCCGCCGCCGGGATCCGGCTGGCCTGCGCCGAGGTCGGCCCCGGGGCGGTCTGGGTCGTCGGCTGCGCCCCCACCGCGCTGGAGGAGATCCTGCGCCTGGACGCGCGGCCCGCCCTGGTGGTCGGCCTGCCGGTGGGGTTCGTCGGCGCCGCCGAGGCCAAGCGGGCGCTGCGCGACTCCGGGCTGCCGCAGGTGTCCAACGTCTCCGCCAAGGGCGGCTCGGCGGTCGCCGCCGCCGCCGTCAACGCCCTGCTCTACCACGGAGGACCCCGGTGACGGCGCCGCCGCTGCTGCTGGTCGGTCACGGGACCCGCGACCGGGCGGGCGCCGCCGAGTTCGGCAGGTTCGTGGAGCGGATGCGCGCCCGGATGCCGGTCGACGTGGCCGGCGGGTTCATCGAGCTGTCCCCGCCGCCGCTCACCGAGGCGGTCGCCGAACTGTACGGCCGCGGGCACCGGCGGATCGCCGCCGTCCCGATCGTGCTGGTCGCCGCCGGGCACGGCAAGGGCGACATCCCCGGCGCCATGGCCCGCGAGCAGATCCGCCGCCCCGGCCTGTCGTACCTCTACGGCCGTCCCCTCGGCCCCCACCCCGCCCTGCTGTCCCTGCTGGAGGAGCGGCTGCGCGCCGCGGCGGCCCCCGCCGAGGACACCGCCGTGCTGCTGGTGGGCCGGGGCTCCACCGACCCGGACGCCAACGCCGAGGTGCACAAGGTCGCCCGGCTGCTGTGGGAGGGCCGCGGAGCGGGCGGCCCCGACCAGGGGCTGGGGCTGATGACGGTGGAGGCGGCGTTCGTGTCGCTGGCCCGCCCCGGCGTCCCCGAGGGGCTGGAGCGCTGCCGCCGCCTGGGCGCCCGCCGCGTCGTGGTGCTGCCGTACTTCCTCTTCCCCGGCGTGCTGCCGGACCGGGTGGTCGCCCAGGCCCGGGCGTACGCGGCCGGGCATCCCGGGCTGGAGGTCCGCTGCGCACAGGTCATCGGCGACTGCGACGGCCTGGCCGACCTGGTCGCCGAACGCTACGCCGAGGCCCTCGCCGGGGACATCCGGATGAACTGCGACACCTGCGTCTACCGCGTCGCCATGCCCGGCTTCGAGGACCGGGTCGGCGCGCCGCAGACCCCCCACCACCACCCCGACGACCCCGCCCACGGCCACGGGCACGCGCACGGTCACGGTCATGGACGCTGACGGCATCGATCTGCGACACCACGGGGACGCCGAGGCCGCCGACGGGCTGGTGGACTTCGCCGTCAACGTGCGGGCCGGCACCCCGCCCGCCTGGCTGGCCGAGCGGATCCGCCGCTCGCTGGAGGACCTGGCCGCCTACCCCGACCCGCGCGAGGCCCGCCGCGCGGTGGCCGCCCGGCACGGCCGCCCCCCGCGGGAGGTCCTGCTGACCGCCGGGGCCGCCGAGGCGTTCGTGCTGCTGGCGCGGGCGCTCCGGCCGCGCCGCGCGGTCGTGGTGCACCCCCAGTTCACCGAACCGGAGGCGGCGCTGCGGGCCGCCGGGCATGCGGTGGACCGCGTGATCCTCGACGGCGACTTCACGTTCGATCCGACGCGCGTCCCCGCCGACGCCGACCTGGTGGTGATCGGCAACCCCACCAACCCGACCTCGGTGCTGCATCCGGCCGCCGACATCGCCGCGCTGACCCGCCCCGGCCGCACCGTCGTGGTGGACGAGGCGTTCATGGACTGCGTCCCCGGCGAGGGCGAGAGCCTCGCCGCCGCCCGCCTCCCCGGCCTGGTGGTGCTGCGCAGCCTCACCAAGACCTGGGGACTGGCCGGGCTGCGCGCCGGATACCTCCTCGCCGAGCCCTCGCTGGTCGCCGCCCTCGCCGAGGCCCAGCCGCTGTGGGCGGTCTCCACCCCCGCCCTGGTCGCCGTCGCGGCCTGCTGCGAGCCGGCCGCGCTGGCCGAGGCCGACGCCTGGGCGCGGGAGATGTCCGCCGAACGCGACCGGTTCGCCGCCGAGCTCGCCCGCCGCGGCCTGACGCCCGTCCCCGGCGCCCGCGCCTCGTTCCTGTGCGTGCACGCCGTGGACGCGCGCGAGCTGCGCGAGCGCCTGCGCGCCGCGGGGTTCGCGGTCCGCCGCGGCGACACCTTCCCCGGCCTGGGTCCGCAGTGGCTGCGGATCGCGGTCCGGGACCGCGCGACCGACGACGCCCTGCTGGAGGCGCTCGATGACCTTCGCCGCTGACCGGGCCGCCGTCCGGCCCGCCCCCTCGGCCCGCCGGGCCGAGCCGCCCCCCAGGAACTCCACGGCAGTCGTGGTCCGTCAGGAGAGGAACCCGTGGATCTGATCGCCCAGACCGTCGCCGCCGTCCGCCCCCCGCACGAGGCCGCCATGGCCGAGGCCCGCGACCTGCAGTCCCGGCTGACCAAGCCGCCCGGCGCCCTCGGCGCCCTGGAGGAGCTGTCGATCCGCCTGGCCGGGCTCGCCGGGGCCTGTCCGCCGCCGATGCCCGAACCCGCCGTCGTGGCGATCTTCGCCGCCGACCACGGCGTGCACGCCCAGGGCGTGTCCCCCTGGCCGCAGGAGGTCACCGCCCAGATGGTGGCCAACTTCCTGGCCGGGGGCGCGGTCGTCAACGCCTTCGCCGGCCAGGTCGGCGCCGAGGTCGTCGTGGTGGACGTGGGGGTGGTCGCCGACCTGCCGGAGGTCCCCGGCCTGCTGTCCCGCAAGATCGCCCACGGCACCGCCGACCTGTCCCGGGAGCCCGCGATGACCCTCCGGCAGGCCCGGCGGGCGGTGGAGACCGGCATCGAGGTCGCCCGCGACCTGGTCGCCGCCGGCCACCGCTGCCTGCTCACCGGCGACATGGGCATCGCCAACACCACCGCCTCGGCCGCCCTGATCGCCGCGTTCACCGGACTGCCCCCCGAACGGGTCACCGGCCGCGGCACCGGCATCGACGACGCCACCCACCGCCACAAGATCGAGGTGGTGCGCACCGCCCTGCGCCGCGCCGAGCCCGACCCCGCCGACCCGCTGCGGGTGCTGGCCGAGCTCGGCGGGCTGGAGCACGCCGCGCTGGCCGGGTTCATCCTCGGCGGGGCGGCGGCCCGCGTCCCGGTGGTGCTCGACGGCGTGATCGCCGGGGCGGCGGCGCTGGCCGCGGCGGCGCTGTGCCCGGGGGCGACGGCCGCCTGTGTGGCGGGACACCGTTCGGCGGAGCCGGGACACGCCGCTACGGTGGAGAGACTGGGACTGCGTCCGCTGGTCGACCTCGAGCTGCGGCTCGGCGAGGGCACCGGGGCCCTGCTGGCGCTGCCCCTGGTGCAGGGCGCCGTGCGCGTGCTGCACGAGGTCGCCACGTTCGACGCGGCGGGCGTCAGCGACAAGAGCGAACACGGAACCCGGCACCGAAGCGGACGCCCGAGCGGACACCGAAGCGAACATCCGAGCGAACACCGAAGCGAACACCGAAGCGAACACCGAAGCGAACAAGGCCGTTCGCGCTGAACCCCCGCCCGGGCCTCGCGGCCCGGCGCCGGACCGCGAGGCCCGGGCGGGCGACGCCGCAGCGAGGCCCAGTGTCACGCTCCGCTATCGACTGCGGTCGACCACTCTCCATATCCCTGCGAACCCGAGTACCTTTGGTCGTCGAAAGCCATGCCCGTCACGTCTTCTCCCCGCTGTCCAGACCGTCCCGACCGAGAGAGCACCGTGCCGCCCTATCTGCTTGGCCTGCGACTGCGCGGGCGCCGAGTCGTCGTCGTGGGCGGCGGACGGGTCGCCCAGCGCCGCGTCCCCGCGCTGCTGGCGGCCGGTGCGCGGGTGGTGCTGGTGGCCCCCGAGGTGACCCCCTCGCTGGAGGACCTGATCGCCGACGGGCGGGTCGTCTGGGAGCGCCGCCCCTACCGCCCCGGCGACCTGGACGGCGCCTGGCTGGTGCAGGCCCTCACCGACGACCCCCGGGTGAACGAGGCGGTCGCCGCCGAGGCCGAGCGGTCCCGGATCTGGTGCGTGCGCGCCGACGACGCCGAGGCCTCCGCGGCCTGGACCCCGGCCGGCGGCCGGGTGGGGGAGGTGACCGTCGGCGTGCTGGCGGGCGGCGACCCGCGCCGCGCCGCCGGGATCCGCGACGCCGTCGTGGACGGGCTGCGCGACGCCACCCTGGAGGCGCGGCGCTCCCGGCGCAAGCCCGCCGGGGTGGCGCTGGTCGGCGGCGGCCCCGGCGACCCCGGCCTGATCACCGTGCGCGGCCGGCAGCTGCTCGCCCAGGCCGACGTGGTGATCACCGACCGGCTGGCGCCCCGGCTGCTGCTGGACGAGCTGCCCGCCGACGTCGAGGTGATCGACGCCGCCAAGATCCCCTACGGCCGGACCGTCGCCCAGGAGCGGATCAACGAGCACCTGGTCGAGCACGCCAAGGCCGGGAAGTTCGTGGTGCGGCTCAAGGGCGGCGACCCGTTCGTGTTCGGCCGCGGCGCCGAGGAGGTGCTGCACTGCGCCCGGCACGGCGTCCCGGTGACCGTGGTCCCCGGCGTCACCAGCGCGGTCGCGGTGCCGGCGGCGGCCGGCGTCCCGGTCACCCACCGCGGCGTGGCCCAGGAGTTCCACGTGGTGTCGGCGCACGTGGCCCCCGGCCATCCGGCCTCCACCGTCGACTGGGAGGCGCTGGGACGCTCCCAGGGCACCCTGGTGCTGCTGATGGCCGTGGAACGGATGGCCCGCATCGCCAACGCCCTGATGCGCTATGGTCGGTCGCCTGACACGCCCGTGGCCGTCGTCCAGGACGGTACGCTTCCCAGACAGCGGGCCCTCTTCGCCACTTTGGAGACGGTGGTGGAGGAAATGACGGCGGCCGGTGTGCGGCCCCCGGCGATCGTGGTCGTGGGCGACGTGGTGGACGTGGCGCGAGAGATCGACATGATACGAGCGGACTACCTGGCCGCCGAGGCGGGCTCCGCGGCACCCCCGGCAGATCAGCATGGAGATATGGGACGGGCTCCGTGACATCCCCAGCAGATCAGAGCGCGGTTCACGGCGACCGGCCCGGCGGCGGGACGGCCGAATCCGCCCCCGAGACCCTTGAGGCCGCCGCGGTCGACACCGCCAAGTCCTCCGCCGACCTCGACGAGCGGGCCGAGGAGACCGTCGTGGAACCGGTCGAGTACAGCGTGGCGCCCGATCCTGCCCGCGAGGTCGACCTGGCCCGGGTGCTCACCGAGCTGCGCGACCACGTCGACCAGGTGCGGCTGGTGCTCGAGGTGCCCGGGGTGGAGGAGGCGCGCGCCGCCCAGGCCGAGATCCGCAGCCAGCTCGACGACTATGTGCTGCCGCGGATCCGCGGCAAGACCGCCCCGATGCTGGTGGTGCTCGGCGGCTCCACCGGCGCGGGCAAGTCCACCCTGGTCAACACGCTGGTCGGGGCCCGGGTCAGCGCCACCGGCGTGCTGCGGCCCACCACCTCCAGCCCGATCCTGGTCTGCCACCCCGACCACGCCGACTGGTTCCTCAAGGGGCCGCTGCTGCCCGACATGGGCCGCGTCCCCGGCCCCGCCCCCGACGCCATCGCCGGCGACCAGCTCGTGGTGATCAGCAGCGACCGGCTGCCCGAGGGCCTGGCGCTGCTGGACAGCCCCGACTTCGACTCGGTCTTTGACGACCACCTGGAGTTCGCCACCAAGCTGATGGCCGCCTCCGACCTGTGGCTGTGCGTCACCACCGCCGCCCGGTACGCCGACGCGCAGGTCTGGCAGATGCTGCAGCGCGCCAAGGAGCAGGGCGCCACCATCGGCGTGGTGCTGTCGCGGGTGCCGCAGGGCGCCGGCACGGAGGTGGTCGACCACTTCGCCGAGATGCTGGACGAGCACGGGGTCGGCGACGCCCGCAGGTTCACCATCCCCGAGACCCGGGTCGAGGACAGCCGGCTGCCGGAGGAGACCGTCGAGGACATCCGCGCCTGGCTGCTGGAGCTGGCCGAGAGCCCGGCCCGGCGCACCAAGATCATCCGCGACACCTTCGGCGGCGTGCTGGACAGCTTCCGGGTCCGGGTGCCGGAGCTGGCCAAGCACGTCGAGGCCCAGGCCGAGGTGCGCACGGTGCTGCGCGAGGAGGTCGAGGCCGCCTACGCCACCGCGCTGGCCGAGCTGGACGAGGCCACCCGCAACGGGTCGCTGCTGCGCGGCGAGGTGCTGGCCCGCTGGCAGGACTTCGCCGGCACCGGCGACCTGCTGCGCGCGCTGCGGGTCCAGCGCGGCCGCGGCGGCCACCGCGGCGGACGCAAGGGCCGCCGCAACCCGACCCGGCTGCGGGCGCTCAAGGCCGCGCTGCGCGCGGCGCTGGAGTCGCTGATCCTGTCGGCCGCCGAGCACGCCGCCGAGGAGGCGCTCGGCCGCTGGCAGGCGCATCCGGCCGGCCGGCAGATCCTGGCGGACGTGGCGGGCGACCTGTCCGGGGTGTCCCCGGAGCTGCCGCGCCGGGTCGGCCGGGCGGTCTCCTCCTGGCAGGACCATGTGCTGGAGCTGGTCCGCACCGAGGGGGTCACCAAGCGCACGGTGGCCAAGCTGGTCTCCTTCGACGAGGAGGCGCTGTCCATCGTCCTGATGATCGGGCTGCTGGGATACGGCACCTCCGACGTCTCGGTCAAGGGCGGCACCAGCGCGGTGCCGCAGCGGCTGCTCAAGGCGCTGTTCGGCGCCGAGTCGCTGCGCGGCATGAGCGCCAAGGCCCGCGCCGACCTGCGCAGCCGCATCGGCATGCTGTTCGATGAGGAGGCGATCAGGTACGGCCAGGTGCTGGATGCGGCCGAGATCCCCGACGAGACCGCCGCCGTCCGGCTGTATCAGGCCACCCACAAGCTGGAGGTCGCCCGATGAGCGCAGTCATCGGCCGCGTGCGCGCGCCGGGCCGCCCCGGTCTCGCCGCGGCCCCGGACGATCCCAAGGCCGGCAGGTGAATCCGATGACCACGACCACGACCGCGACGCAGGAACGGGGCTCGGGGGCCGAATCCGGCCTGGCGGCCAGGCTGGAGGGGCTGCGGCGGCTGGTCGACCTGGGGAGCGGACGGATCGACCCGGGTCTGCTGGCCGACGCCGCCGCCCTGCTGGAGCGGGCCGAGCAGCGGCTGGGGCTGTCCGGCGAGCACACCGTCGTCACCCTGGCCGGCGGCACCGGCAGCGGCAAGTCCTCGCTGTTCAACGCGATCTGCGGGCTGAAACTCTCGCCGGTCGGGATGCGCCGCCCGATGACCTCCAAGGCGCACGCCTGCGTGTGGGGGCTGGACGGCGCCGGGCCGCTGCTGGACTGGCTGGGGGTCGACAAGCGGTACCGCTACGCCCGCGCCGGGTCGCTGGAGACCGGCGGCTCCGGCGCCTCCTCCGGGTCGCTGCAGGGGCTGGTGCTCATCGACCTGCCCGACCACGACTCCATCGCCGAGATGCACCGCGCCGAGGTCGACCGGTTCGTGTCGGTCGCCGACCTGCTGGTGTGGGTGGTCGACCCGCAGAAGTACGCCGACGCCGCGCTGCACCGCGACTACATCGTCCCCTACGCCCGGCACGCCGACGTCACCGTCATCGTGCTCAACCAGATCGACCGGCTGCAGCCGGAGGAGGTCGGGGAGTGCGTGTCGGACCTGCGCCGGCTGCTGGAGGCCGAAGGACTGGCCGACCCGCGCATCGTGACCACCTCCGCCGTGGCCGAGGGCGGCATCGCGGACCTGCGGGACGTGCTGGTGGAGACGATCGCCGCCCGGCGGGCCCGGGTCGAACGGCTGATGGTCGACGTCGACCGGCTGGTGGAGCGGTTCGCCGGCTACGCCACGGCCGCCGAGCCGCCGTCGACGATCGGGGAGCGCCGCGCCGCCGAGCTGGTCGACGCGCTCACCGACGCGGCCGGCGTCTCCGCGGTCGCCGAGGCCATGGAGAGCGCTTATGAACTGCGCGCCGAGGACTATGTGGGCTGGCCGATCTCCCGGCTGACCGCCCGGCTGCGCAGCGACCCGCTGCGCAAGATGCGGCTGACCGAGCTGCGCGAGGAGCTGCGCGGCGCGTTCACCGGGCCGGTCGGCGCGCAGCAGGGCGATGTGGACACCGCGTTGCACGGGGTCACCGACGAGGTCACCGCCGGGCTGCCGGAGGACTGGGCGCGCGCGGTGCGCGCCGCGTCCCGCTCCCACGCCGCCGACCTGCCGGAGGCGCTCGGCGACTCGCTCAAGGACGTGCTGCCGGAGTTCAACCAGGTGCCCCGCTGGTGGTGGCTGATCAAGACCTGGCAGTATTTCCTGCTCCTGGTCAGCGTGGTGTCCCTGGTGTGGATCGCGCTGCTGGTGGCCTGCGGGGTGGCCGGGGTGTGGGACGATCCGCCCGCCCTGATCGGCGAGGCCGGCCTGATCCCCTATGTGGCGGTGCTGCTCGGCTGCGTGCTCGGCATGGGCGCGCTGACCGCCTCGGCCTGCCGGAACGTGGTGGCGCTGTCGTCGGCCCGGCACGGCGAGCGGATGGAGGAGCAGATGCGCGCGCGGATCGCCGAGGTCGCCGAGGAGCGCGTGCTCTATCCGGTCGCCGACGAGCTGCGGGCCTACGCCCGTTTCCGCGACGAGGCGAACGCGCTGCTGCACAGGTCCTCCTGAGCGGTCCCCGCACGGTCGTCCGGTTGTCCACATTCCGTGCGGAGCCTTCTGCGTCGCGGTGCGGGTCCGTCACCGTGGGCGGTGCGCGACCCGGACGCGCACCGCACTCGATGTGGAGGACCGCGAGATGAACGAAGCGCACGTCACCGTCGTCGGCTGGCTGGCTCAGGACCCCTTCTACACGATGACGGCCAACGGCACCCCCTTCCTGGCGCTGCGGGTGGGCTGCACGCCCCGCCGCTACGACCGGCAGACCGGCCAGTGGCAGGACCAGGAGTCGATGTTCCTGACCGTCAACTGCTGGCGGTCCCTGGCCGAGAACATCAACGCCAGCGGCATGCGCCGGGGCGAGCCGGTGATCGTCACCGGCCGGCTGCGCATCCGCGAGTACGTCAAGGACGGCCGGCTGCGCTTCTCCGCCGAGATCGAGGCCACCACCGTCGGCCATGACCTCAGCCGGGGCAGCGCCCGGTTCCGCCGGATCCAGCGCGGCGTCATGACCGAGGAGGATCGGCTGGAGGCCCGCGATCTCACCGATCAGTGGTCCCTCACCGCCGACCCGCCGGAGGACGGGGACGCCGCCCCGGGCGCGGTCGAGGACCGGCCCGATCCGCACCCCGCCGAGGCCCTCGACCCGCAGGCGGCCTGACCGCTCGCCCGGGCCGCTCCGGTGCGCCCGGTCCGATGCGGCGGCGCCGTGCGGCGGCCCGCCCGGCGCAGGGCGGGCGATCGGCGCCCGCGTCGGGCACCGCCCCTCC
>NZ_RRYT01000108.1 GCF_006363815.1 Thermomonospora catenispora | reverse complement strand
GGTGGGTGGTGTTCGCATCCCTGTGCGGTTCACAGGAAACAAACAACGATCCTTGTGGTTCTGGGTTGTTGATAGGTGAATAAGGTTTCCCCGGCCACGCGCGTGTGTGTGGTTGTTGGGGTGTAGGTGTTCCGGTGGTCATGGCGGAGGGGAAACACCCGGTCTCATTCCGAACCCGGTAGTTAAGCCCTCCAGCGCCGATGGTACTGCATGGGAGACTGTGTGGGAGAGTAGGACGCCGCCGGGACTTCAACGTCAAAGGGGAGGGGTGGAACGGCCTTGGGGTTGTTCCGCCCCCCCTTTCTTTTTG
>NZ_RRYT01000107.1 GCF_006363815.1 Thermomonospora catenispora | reverse complement strand
GTCGAACGCCTTGGCGCCGGCCTGCAGCAGCGCCACACCACCGCCGGGCACGATGCCCTCCTCCACAGCGGCCTTGGCGTTGCGCACCGCGTCCTCGATCCGGTGCTTGCGCTCCTTCAGCTCCACCTCGGTCGCCGCACCGGCCTTGATCACCGCCACGCCACCGGCCAGCTTGGCCAGCCGCTCCTGCAGCTTCTCCCGGTCGTAGTCAGAGTCGGTGTTCTCGATCTCGGTGCGGATCTGGTTGACCCGACCGGCGATCTCGGCGGCGTCACCGGCCCCGTCCACGATCGTGGTCTCGTCCTTGGTGAC
>NZ_RRYT01000106.1 GCF_006363815.1 Thermomonospora catenispora | reverse complement strand
CAATACTCCACCCAGACTTCAATATTAATGCTGACCGATGTCGTCCCTTTCTGGACACAGCGTGCATAGCAGCACACCACATCGCCGACCGCAACCGGCCGTAAGAAAGTCATTCCTTCAACCCGCACAGTCACTACGCGACCGTGGGCAATTTCTTTTGCCAGAATAGCGCCGCCAATATCCATTTGTGACATTAACCAACCACCAAAGATGTCACCATTGGCATTGGTATCGGCGGGCATGGCTAAAGTACGTAAAACAAGATCGCCCTGAGGGACGTTATGTGTTGTAGACATGGTAAAACCGACTTAAAAGGAAAATCACAGGCGCGATGCT
>NZ_RRYT01000105.1 GCF_006363815.1 Thermomonospora catenispora | reverse complement strand
CCCGCTTCAGCGACATCGGGTTGGCGCCGGCCGCCACATTCCGCAGGCCCTCCCGCACCAGGGCCTGCGCCAGCACGGTGGCGGTGGTGGTCCCGTCACCGGCCACATCGTCGGTCTTCTTGGCGACCTCCTTGACCAGCTCCGCGCCGATCTTCTCCCAGGGGTCCTCCAGCTCGATCTCCTTGGCGATCGACACGCCGTCGTTGGTGATCGTGGGGGCGCCCCACTTCTTCTCCAGCACCACGTTGCGGCCCTTGGGACCAAGGGTCACCTTGACCGCGTCGGCAAGCTGGTTCATCCCGCGCTCAAGACCCCGGCGGGCCTCCTCGTCGAACGCGATCATCTTTGCAGCCAT
>NZ_RRYT01000104.1 GCF_006363815.1 Thermomonospora catenispora | reverse complement strand
GGGCGCGAGGGCCGGCCGATGGCGGGGCGGGCGCTGCGGCTGGCGGCGTCCCACCCGCTGGGGCGCGCCTCGCTGGCGACCGCGTTGGAGCTGGCGGCCTCCCCGGTGGTGTCGACGGCGGCCCGCGCGATCACCGACACGGTGCTGGACCCGTTGTTGGAGGCGGCCGCCGACGTCGCCGTGGAGGTGGTCTTGGACGCCGGCGCCGGCGTGGTGCGGGCGGTGCTGGCCGACACCGCCCGGCAGCTGGCCGCCCGCGCCACACGGCAGGCGGCCGGTGCGGTGCGGGACCGGGCGGTGCGCGCGGTGACCGAGGCGGGCGCGATGCCGCTGGTGTCGGCGGTGGCGGGGTTGGCGGCGTCGCTGGCGGGGGACGTGGCGGCCGATCTGACCGGGTCGCGGGACGCGGCGCCGGTGCGGGC
>NZ_RRYT01000103.1 GCF_006363815.1 Thermomonospora catenispora | reverse complement strand
GGCTCGCCCACCGGCGACTCGGCGGCCGGGCGGTCGGCGGGCTTGGTCTGACGAGGCCGCTGCTTGGCCGGCGCGGGCTTGGTCGGCGGCTGCGACGGCGCCGTCTGCGCGGCCGGAGCGGGCTCGGCCGGACCCTCGGCGGGACCCTTCGCCGGCTCGGCCGGCGAGGACGTCCGGGCGGAGCCCTCGGCGGTCGACCCGGTGCTCCCGGTGCCGGCGCCGGACTCGCCGGCCGGACCGTCGGCGGCGCCGGCGGCCGGATCCGCGGGCTCGTCGGCGGGCTCGTCGGCGGGAGAGGCGTCGGGCTTCGCCGTCGTGTCGGGCCGCGTCGCCTCCGCCGCGGACTTCACCGCGGACTCCGGTTCGGCCGGGGCCGGCTCGGCCGCCTCGCCCGCGGGCTCGTCGGCGGGCTCGTCGGCGGGTGCGTCGGCGGGCTCGTCCGC
>NZ_RRYT01000102.1 GCF_006363815.1 Thermomonospora catenispora | reverse complement strand
TCCTGTTCACCCTGCTGACCGGCCATCCGCCGTTCGGCAACGAGAGCCGCCGGGAGCTGATGGGGCAGCACCTGCACACACCGCCCCCGCACGCCCGCGACGAACGCCCCGAGACGCCCGAGGCGCTGGACGAGCTGATCGTCGAGCTGCTGGCCAAGGAGCCCCAGGGGCGTCCCGAGCGCACCACCGACGTCCTGGAGCGGCTGCGCGGCATCCAGCGGGCCCTTCCCCGTCCCGACACCGACTCCTCGCTCGTGCCCGCCGTCGCCGCCGTCCCCGTGCACCCCTCGTCCGCCCCGTCCCTCCCGCCGCCGGTCTCCGGCGCGATCAGCCTGCAGGCGGCCCTCCCCCCTCCCCGGGTCGACTACAGCAGACTCCTGCTCCGCTTCTCCCTCAACGGGCACGAGGACGGGGTCTTCTCGGTGGCGTTCAGCCCCGACGGCG
>NZ_RRYT01000101.1 GCF_006363815.1 Thermomonospora catenispora | reverse complement strand
TGGATCTGGAGGACGACCGCCTGGTCAAAGCCCTCTTCGGCCGGACGGCCGAACGCTCCGTCCGGCGCGTGTTCGACCGGGCCGCCGGACGCCGGGCGCCGCACCGTCCCTCCGTGGACGACCCGCGGCGCGCCCCCGGCGGTCGCCGCCCTCGCCCCGCGATCCCCTGCCTCGCCGGAACGGCGGTGTGCCTCACCTGCGGGCTGTACCGGCCCGGATGGAGCGACCTGCACGGGAGGCCGTGGGAGGAGCGCTGCTGGTGCACCCGGAGCGAGGACTGCCCTGAGTGCTGTGCCGAGTGCCGTTGCCACTGCTGCCAGGGCTGTTGCGAGAGCTGCGGCGAATGCTGCGGTGAATGCTGTGGCGAATGCTGCTGCGGATGCTGCGGTGGCGGCGGCTGAGACAATCCACGATCACCCGCGTGGACGAGGAGAGAGGATCATCGGGGAGTGTTCGGAGTAGTGCGGCCCTGCCGTCATGTGATG
>NZ_RRYT01000100.1 GCF_006363815.1 Thermomonospora catenispora | reverse complement strand
GGGGCCCGGCCCGGGCCCGCGGCGGCGCGGCGGCCGCGCCCGGCGGCCCCGCCGCGCACCCCGTTCGTGGTGCTGATCGTCTCCCTGCTGGCCGGCGCGCTGGTCAGCCTGCTGCTGCTGAACACCGTGCTGGCCCAGGACGCGTTCGAGCTGACCCGGCTGCAGCGCAACGTGACGCTGCTGGAGCAGCAGCGGCAGGCGATGGAGAGCGAGATCGCCCGGGAGGAGTCCCCGCAGCGGCTCGGGGAGAAGGCCAGGAACCTCGGCATGACGCAGCCGGAGGAGGTCGGCTTCATCGACTCCGAGGGGCGCCGGGTCGGCGGCAGGCCCGTGGTGCGCCCGGTGCCGCACACCGCCGCGGCGGCCGCCGGCGCCGCGGCCGTCCTCGGCGTGCCCGGCGTGGTGATCCCGGGGGACGGGGTGCTCGCCGGCGACCCGGCCGCGGCGGCGCCGCGGCCGTGACGCGGGAAGGACGGGCATGACGGCACGAGCGGGACGGGACACCGGCGGACGGCCGCCCCGTCGTGGACGCACCCCGGCCGACCGCGGCCCCGGCGCGGCGCGCGCTCCTC
>NZ_RRYT01000010.1 GCF_006363815.1 Thermomonospora catenispora | reverse complement strand
GCCGGCCGGCCGGCCGCGGCGGGGCCGTGCGCGGCGGACGCGCCGGGCGGGCAGTGGTCGAGGCGGGCGGGGGGCGCGGAGGCCGCCCGGGCGGACACGGGGCGCGGCGGGGCTTTGGAGGCACCGGCGTCACCGGCCGTGCTCGCCAATGCACCGGAAGTGATCAACAGAGCGCATACCCCGACCTGGACGCAGCACCGTGTCATGTGTCCCCCGACCGTCGCTTACGAGCAGTGACAGTCGGTAACTATGACATGACAGAGGCGGTGCCCGCATCGAGCACCGCCCGCGCGTCAGTCGCCGGAGTCGTCCCCGCCCGGGCGCAGACCGTCGTAGATCTCCTTGCACTCCGGGCAGACCGGGTACTTCTTGGGGTCTCGACTGGGCACCCAGACCTTGCCGCACAAGGCGACGACCGGCGTCCCGGTCACCGCGCTCTCAGTGATCTTGCTCTTCTGCACATAGTGCGCGAAGCGCTCGTGATCGCCGTCCCCATGGGACAGGTCGGGCCGGACATCGCTGTCGGGAAGGATCTTTGTGCTCACGTGAACCAGGTTAGTTCAGGCTCGGATCGTCCGGGAACGTCGCGACGAACGCCAGATCGCCCGGCTGCCGCCGCAGCACCGCCTGCCACAGCCGCTCGGGATCGGCCGCGAACACATCGCCGGCCTCCCCGTTCACCACGTACCAGGCGCCCTCCTCGATCTCCGCCCGGAGCTGACCCGCGCTCCAGCCGGCGTATCCGGCGAACACCCGCAGCTGGAGGACCTCCGCGGCCAGCAGCCCGGGCGGGGCGTCCAGATCCACCAGCCCCACGCGCCCCACCTCGGTGTCCCCGTCCAGGGCCCGCCAGCCCAGCGGCTCCTCCTTGGCCGGCACCCGGGCCAGCGCCAGCGCGCTGTCCAGCGCCACCGGGCCGCCCTGGAACACCACGTTCGGGCCGGTGACCAGCTCCGCCCACGGCGGCAGCACCTGCTCCACCGGCACCTCGGTCGGCCGGTTCAGCACCACTCCGAGGGTCCCCTCGGCATCGTCGTGTTCGACCACCAGGACGACAGTGCGTCGGAAGTTGGGGTCCACGAGCCTGGGAGTGGCCACCAGCAGGCGGCCCACCTCGATGCCGTCGTCCATGTGTTCCATGATGCGGGTCGCCGGGGCGCCCCCGCACTCGCCCGGCGCGTTGCGCCGTTATGAATTCACCTCGACCGGGGTATCGGGAGAATATTGACCGGACGGAAGACGATCTGGCACCGGCGGCCACGGGCTTTACCCGAGGCGGCGAGGGCGGGAGAGCGCGATGCAGTTGCCCAGGGTCATCATCGCTGCGGTGTTCTTCGTCATCGGGCTGTTGATCGCGGTGCCGGCGCTGCTGCGCACCATGAGCGGCAGCTCGAACGCCGCGGAGAGCCCGTCCCCCACCGGATCCCCCTCCGGCGCCGCCCCCTCCGCCACCGCCACGAGCCCCGGCGGCACCGCCTCGCCGTCCCCCGCCCCCACCGGCCGGCCGACGCCGGCCCAGCCGCTGCGGGTGACGATCGGCCGGGTGGACTGCCCGTCCCGCACGGTGGTGGTGACCGTGCGCAACCGGGGCGACGCCGTGCAGGACTACACCGTGGAGACCGATGACGGCGCCGCGCCCAAGGGCGACCGGATCGACGCCGGACAGAGCCGCACCACCCGGCTGACCCTGCGCGAGGACCGGCGCACCCGGATCACCGTCACCTGGCGGAACGAACCCGTCGAGCAGGCGACCCGCACCGCGAACTGCCGCCGGACGGCCTCCTCGAGTCCTGAGCCGGAGGAGGAGCTGCCGCACACCGGGCCGGGCGACGGGGTGCTGTGGGCCCGCGCCGCCACCGGCGTGGCGGCGATGATCACCGGCGCGATCATCGTCTGGTACGGCGGGATCTGGCCGCGCCGCCGAGAGCGGATCTTCGACAAGGGCTGAGATCAGGCCTCGGTGCGCGGGCGTCCCCCCGCGGCCTCCCGGACGGCGGCGGCGACCGCGTGCGTCACGTCCGGGTGGAACACGCTCGGCACGATGTAGTTGGGGCCGAGCTCCTCGTCGGTGACCACGGCGGCCAGCGCCTGCGCCGCGGCCAGCAGCATGTCCTGGGTCACCTCGCTGGCCTGCGCGTCCAGCAGTCCGCGGAACACGCCGGGGAAGGCCAGCACGTTGTTGATCTGGTTGGGGTAGTCGCTGCGACCGGTGGCGACCACCGCGGCGTGCTCGCGGGCGTCGTCGGGGGACACCTCCGGCTCGGGGTTGGCCAGCGCGAACACGATCGCGTCGTCGTTCATGGTCGCGATGTCGTCGCCGGTCAGGATGCCGGGCGCGGACACCCCGATGAACACGTCGGCGCCCTTGACCGCGCCGCGCAGGTCCCCGGAGTACCCCTCGGCGTTGGTGTGGTCGGCGATCCAGCGCAGCGAGTCGTCCAGGTCGTCGCGGCCCCGGTGCACCGCCCCGCGGTAGTCGCAGACGATCACATGGCGCGCCCCGGCGTGCAGCAGCAACCGCAGGATGGCGCTGCCGGCCGCGCCCGCCCCGGCCATCGCGATCCGCACCTCGGGCAGCTCCTTGCCGACCACCCGCAGCGCGTTGGTCAGCGCGGCCAGCACGCAGATCGCGGTGCCGTGCTGGTCGTCGTGGAAGACCGGGATGTCCAGCAGCTCGCGCAGCCGCGCCTCCACCTCGAAGCAGCGCGGGGCGGAGATGTCCTCCAGGTTGATGCCGCCGAACGCGGGCGCGATGACCTGCACGGTGCGGACGATCTCGTCGGTGTCCTGGGTGTCCAGGCAGATCGGCCAGGCGTCGATGTCGGCGAAGCGTTTGAACAGCGCCGCCTTGCCCTCCATCACCGGCAGCGCCGCCTCCGGGCCGATGTTGCCCAGCCCCAGCACCGCCGAACCGTCGGTGACCACCGCGACGCTGTTGCGCTTGACGGTCAGCCGCCGCACGTCCTCGGGGTTGCGGGCGATGGCCAGGCTGACCCGCGCCACCCCCGGGGTGTAGGCCATGGACAGCTCGTCACGGGTGCGCAGCGGCACCTTGGAGCGCATCTCGATCTTGCCGCCGAGGTGCATCAGGAAGGTGCGGTCGCTGACCTTGTGGATGCGCACGCCCTCGATGGCGCCCACGGCGCTCACGATGGCCTCGGCGTGCTCGGTGTCGCGGGTGGCGATGGTCACGTCGATGCGCAGCGCGGTGTGCGCGGCGGTGTTGACGTCGAGGGCGGTGACGATGCCCCCGGCGTTCTCCACCACGTGAGTGATCTGACTGACCGCCCGACCCCCTGCGGGGACCTCCAGACGAACGGTGATCGAATACGACACGCTCGGCACGGTGGCCACGACGATTGCTCCCTCAGGCGTTCCTCGCATCAGCCGGGGGGCTCTGCGCCCGGCGTCGGCCCCCCGGTGCCCCCGGCGCTGCGCCAGGAGGGGAATGGCGATGTCCCGGATACATCGTTCCATGTCATCCGGCTCGTGCGCGGCCGTTGTCCCAGATTGCCCTCGGCCCGGGGTCGCGCCGGACGGCGCGGGAGTCCGGCCGTCAGACCGCCCGGGCCGCGGCGACGATGAGGTCGACGACCGTCTCCTCCGGCAGCCGGGTGCTGTCGAGCACCATGTGGTACAGCCCCGGCGAGGCCGGGTCCACTCGGTAGAAGTGCTTGACGTAGGCGGCGCGGGCGCGGTCGTTGTGCTCCATCGTCCGCCGCATCCGGCGCCGCCACTCGGTCATGTCCCGGCCCGGCTCCGGGACGGCCGAGCGCAGCGCGCGGTCCAGCCGCCGGTCGGCCGGGCCGTCCAGCCGCACGTGCAGGGCGTGCGGCCGGTCGTGCAGCACCACGGCGGCGGCCCGGCCGAGGAACACCCCGCCGGTGGCGTCGGCGGTCTGCCTGATCACCTGCTCGGTGCGGGCGACGAACTCCTCCTCGGGCCGCAGGTTCCGATCCGGCAGGTAGACGTCCATGCCGCCGAGCGTGACGTTCGGCAGCCGGGAGGCACCGGCCAGCAGCCGGGCCAGCCCGTGCTCGGCCCGGTCGTCGTACGCCAGCGCCTCCTCCACGGTGCAGCCGATCTCCGCGGCCACCGCCACCGGGATGGCCCGGTCCACGAACGGCACGCCGAGCCGCTCGGCGACGGCGGGCCCGATCGCGCTGCCTCCCGCGCCGAACGTGGCGGAGACGGTCACCACATGCGCGGCCACACCCCCATGATGCCGCCGTGCCGTGACCGCCGAACCGTCAAAACAGCGCCGACTGCAGCGACCGGCGTCCCTTGGTCAGCCGCGGATCGTCCGGAGGCAGCGTCTCGAACAGCGACAGCAGGTGCTTGCGAGCGGTGTCGCGATCGTCCCCGGCGGTGCGGCGGACCGCGGCCACCAGGCGTTCGAACGCCTCCTCGACCCGGCCGGAGGCCATCTCCACATCGGCGGCCTGAGTCTGCAGGGCGACGTCCTGGGGCTTGGCGTCGGCGTCGGCCAGCACCTGGGCGGCGTTCAGCTTCTCGACCCGCTCCCTCAGCTCGATCTGCGCCAGCCCGCACTTGGCCTGGACGTCGTTGGGAGCGGCCGCCAGGATCTCCTGGAACGCCGCCTTGGCGGCGGACAGGTCGCCGCGCTGCAACGCCTCCTGCGCCTTGGCGTAGCGGGGGTCGGCCTCGGGCGCGCCGTCGGCGGCCGGACCGCCCTCGGGCAGCATGCCCTCCCGCCGGAGCGCCGCGAACAGCTGGTCGATCGCCTGCCGCACCTGCGGCTCGGGAGCGGCCCCGTTCAGGAACGGCAGCAGCTGGCCGTTGACCACCGCGGCCACGAACGGGATCCCGCGCACGCCCATCTGCTGCATGTAGGCGGCCAGCTGGGGGTTGGCGTCGATGTCGACCTTGGCCAGCACCCACCGCCCGGCGGACTCGGCGGCCAGCTTCTCCAGGATCGGACCGAGCTGTTTGCACGGTCCGCACCACTGGGCCCAGAAGTCCACCAGCACGGGGACCCGGCGGGACCGCTCGACCACCTCGGTGTTGAAGGTCTGGTCCGTGACGTCCACCACGGCGGGCTCGCCGCCGGCCGGCGCCGCGCCGGCGGCCTGCGCCCGGCGCTCGGCCCGCTGCTTGGCGGCGGCGGCGCGGGCGCCCAGGTCGATGGCTCCGTGGATCGAAAAGTCCCGAGAAGGCATGGCTCCATCCTGCCCCATCGCGGCGGGCGGCGGCGCGAGTGTCCGCCCATGGCGATCGTCCGCCCCCGGGCCGTCGCCCCGGGAGGCGCGGACCGGGCGGGGCCCGATCGCGCCTCCCGGACCCGGCGGCGGGCCCGTGCGGAGGGCGGTGCGGGGCCTGAAGGCCCGGACCGCGCCGCCCCCGCCCGCGGGAACCGACCGGCGCGCCCGGAGCGAATCCGCCATCTGTCAAATAGCAGCATTTTTCGGAGAGTAAAGAATTGACCCGCGGACACACCGTTCACAAAAGGGAGCTGACAGCTTGCACCAAGCGCGGTTATAGTGCTGCGGTCGATGCGTGTTACGACGGCAAAAATGCCCGGCCGGGCGGTGTCGTCGTGGGTGCATGACGTTATTCAGGGGGTTCGATGATCGCGGATCACTCCGCGATCGTGGCCCGCGGGATGGGGATCCGCCGCGCGGGACGGTGGCTGCTGCGCCCGGCAGACCTCGACGTCACCGGGGGTGTGATCGGCGTGGCCGGTCCGCCGGGCACGGGGAAATCCACCCTGCTGGCCACGTTCGCGACGCTGCGCCGGCCGCACGTCGGCAGATTGGAAATTCTCGGCCATGAGATCGACGGTGCACGCGGTCTGCGCGCCGTTCGCGCCCGAATCGGTTATCTGCCGCATCGGTTCTGCCGGACGCACGGATTCACCGTGTCCGACCTGGTGACCTATTCCGCTTATTACAAACGGGTGCCGGCCGGCGCCGCGAAGGCGATGCTGGAGCGGCTGGAGCTCGGCGAGGTCGCGACCACCGACCTGGCGTTGCTGCCGGCGGACGTGCGGCTGCGCGCCGGGCTGGCGGCCAGCTGCGTGCACGATCCCGATCTGGTGCTGCTGGACGAGCCGCTGACCGGGCTGGGCGAGGCGGAGGCGGCCGCGCTGATCCCGCTGCTGGGCTCGCTGGCGCCGACCGTGGTGGTGACCGCCCGCCGGATGGAGGACCTGACCGGCTGGTGCGACCGGCTGTTCGTGCTCGGCCGGGGCCGGATGGTCGAACCCGCCGAGCCCGACCCGGCCGCCGTCCCCGCCGCCGTGGCCGAGCCCGCCGCGCAGCCCAGGCGGCCGCGGCCCGTCCTGGGTCGTGCCGTCTGTGTCTGACCTGAGCCGGGTCCTGCGCCTGGACGCCCGGCGCGCCGCGCCGCTGGCGGCGGTGCCGGCCCTGGCGGCGACGGGGGTCCTCGCCGCCTGGCATGCGATGCTGCCGGGGGCCGGCGGCTGGGACAACGCGGTGGTCGGCCTCACCGGGGCGGCCCGGTGGATGGGACCCGCGTCAGCGGCGCTGGCGGCCTGGCCCGCCGTCCGCGAACACCGGCTGGGCTACCTGCGCGACCTGACCGCCCGCTCCCCCGCCACCGGGCCGCTGCTGGACCTGCTGCTGCTCACCCACGCCGTGCTGCTGGCGTACGGGCTGGCGGCCGCGGCGGTGATCGCCCGGACGGCGCCGGCGGAACGGCCGGGCGCGGCGCACGTCCTGGGGCTGCTGGCCGGGGCGGCGGCGGTGACGCTGCACGTGGTGGTGGGGTATCTGGCCGGGCGGGCGGTCCCGCACCCGCTGACCGCGGCGGCGGCGCTCGGGCTGACCGGGCTGTGGGCGGCGCTGCGCGGCTCCGGCTCCTCCTGGCTGAACCTGCTGCCCCCGGCCGCGCTGGGCCGGCTGGAGCCGTTCACCACCCTGCGCCCGCAGATCCCGGCCGGCCAGCTGCTGTGGTCGATCGGGCTGGCGGCCGCGCTGGTGGTGGGGCACGTCTGGACGCTGACCCGGCTTCGCCGGCTGGCGCTGCCGCTGGCCTGCGCGCTGGCGATGACCGTGCTGGGCACCCAGCGGCTGTCGACGGCCGGGTCGGCGGCCGTGCCCGCGCAGGTCGGACACGTGTGCCGACAGTGGCCGCTGACGATCTGCGTGCATCCGGCGCTGGACTCGGGGCTGCCCGCGCTGGAGAACGCGCTGACCCCGCTGGCGGCCCGGCTGGCCGCCACCCCCGCCGCGTTCACCCGGGTGATGCAGCGCCCGGACGACGAGCCCGCCGGTGTGCGACAGGGCGTGGCGCACGTCCACCTCCGGGCGCTGACCCCCGGCTTCGAGCGGCGGGTGGTGCGGCAGATCCTGGACTCGCTGGCCGACCCCCGTGCGTGCGCCGACCCCCGGCGCGCCGGGGGGCGCGCCTATCAGGCCCTGGTGGAGGCATGGCTGCGCGGTGAGGAGGCGCCGGTCACGGCGAGCTCGTCGCCGCGGCCAGCCACCGGCGGCCTGGAGCCGGCGTCGGTGGCGGCGAGCGTGCGCGCACCGGCGGTCGGCGGATTCGCGCTGGCGTCGCGGCGGTTCGCCGGTTGGGACGAGACCCGCCGCCGGGCCTGGTTGGCGGAGCATTTCGACGCCTACCGCGGCTGCGCCCTGGACCACCGNGGAGCATTTCGACGCCTACCGCGGCTGCGCCCTGGACCACCGGCACTTCCGCTGAACGGGCCTCCCGTCGGCGCCGGAGCGCCCCCGGCCCGGGCTCCTCTCCCGGGCCGGGGGCGCCGGCGGGCTCAGCTCCTGGGCACGCGGACGATCAGGGCGTCGCCCTGGCCGCCGCCGCCGCAGAGCCCGGCCGCGCCGATCCCGCCGCCGCGCCGCTTCAGCTCGTGCGCCAGGTGCAGCACGATACGGGCGCCGGACATGCCGATCGGGTGGCCCAGCGCGATCGCGCCGCCGTTGACGTTCACCTTCTCGGGACCCACGCCCAGGTCGCGCATGGACTGCACGGCGACCGCGGCGAACGCCTCGTTGATCTCGATCAGGTCCAGGTCGTCCACGCCGAGGCCCTCCTTGGCGAGGGCGTGCTTGATGGCGTTGGCCGGCTGGGACTGCAGCGAGTTGTCCGGGCCGGCCACGTTGCCGTGCGCGCCGATCTCGGCCAGCGGGGTCAGGCCCAGCTCGGCCGCCTTGTCGGCCGACATCACCACCACGGCGCAGGCCCCGTCGGAGATCTGCGAGGAGGAGCCGGCGGTGATGGTGCCGTCGTCGGTGAACGCCGGACGCAGCCGGCCGAGGGTCTCCACCGTGGTGTCCGGCCGCACGCCCTCGTCGCTGGTGAACGGCACCGGCTCGCCCTTGCGCTGCGGCACCGGCACCGGGACGATCTCCTCGTCGAAGATCCCGTTCTTGATCGCGGCGGCGGCGCGCTGGTGCGAGCGGGCGGCGAACTCGTCCTGCTCGGCGCGGGTCAGTCCGAGCTTGGCGTTGAACCGTTCGGTCGACTCGCCCATCGAGCAGCCGTCGAACACGTCGGTGAGCCCGTCGTAGGCCATGTGGTCGAGCACCTCGACCGAGCCGTACTTGTAGCCCTGCCGGGCCTTGGGCAGCAGGTGCGGGGCGTTGGTCATCGACTCCATGCCGCCGGCCACGACGATGTCGAACTCCCCGGCCCGGATCAGCTGGTCGGCCAGCGCGATGGCGTTCAGCCCGGACAGGCAGACCTTGTTGACGGTGACCGACGGGACGTGCATCGGGATGCCCGCCTTGACCGCCGCCTGGCGGGAGGGGATCTGCCCGGCACCGGCCTGCAGCACCTGTCCCATGATCACGTACTGCACCTGGTCGCCGGTGATCCCGGCGCGCTCCAGGGCGGCCTTGATGGCGATGCCGCCGAGCTCCGGAGCGGTGAAGTCCTTCAACGAGCCGGACAACCGACCGATCGGGGTGCGGGCTCCGGCGACGATCACCGAGTTCACGGGCATGACTAGGGGCCTCCAACAATGTCGGGCTGCGACGTTTGTCACGATACCCAGGACGAACCGAAGCGGATCCGGCCGCCCCGCCCCAACGCCGGCCGTCGGCCGGAAGGACCGGCCGACGACGGGACGGTCCGGCCGCCGCACCGGCCGCCGAAGGAGAGGACCCGTCCATGCTGACCCGGATCGACCACATCGGGATCGCCTGCCGCGACCTGGACGCCGCCGTGGAGTTCTACCGCCGCACCTACGGGTTCACCGACGTCCACATCGAGGTCAACGAGGAGCAGGGCGTCCGGGAGGCGATGCTCAAGATCAACGACGCCGGTGACGGCGGCGCCACCTACCTGCAGCTGCTGGAGCCGATCCGCGACGACTCGCCCATCGCCAAGTTCCTGGCCAAGAACGGCGAGGGCGTGCACCACATCGCCTTCGGCACCGACGGCGACGTGCAGGAGGAGGCCGAGGGCATCGCCGCCAAGGGGGTCCGGGTGCTCTATGACGCCCCGCGCCGCGGCTCGATGGGCTCGCGCATCAACTTCCTGCACCCCAAGGACTGCGGCGGGGTGCTGACCGAGCTGGTCCAGGCCGTGCCCAAGACGGCCGGGCGCTGAAGGCCCGCGGCCTCCGGCGCCGTCGCACCGGCCCGCGGCGGTGACCGGAGGGCCCCGGGCGCGGCGCGGGCGGGACGGCGAGGACCCGTCCCGCCCGCGGGCGCTCGGCCCCTGGGTGCGGCGTCACTTCACCGGCAGGTCGTCCAGGACGCCGAAGGCGGGGATGTAGAACGACAGCCGGTCGGTCTTCCGGCTGGGCTGCGGGAACAGGGCCCAGCCGTACTTGACGGCCCCGACGCGCTCGCTCTCCTCCCAGTCCCGCAGCGGGCGGCCCTGCCCGGTGATCGCCACGTTCAGGACCTCGCCGTGGGCCTTGTCGATCAGCTGGGCCGTGTAGTCCTTGTCGTTGTAGAGACCGCCGTTGAACAGGGCGGCGTAGTACAGCTCGTTGCTGCCCGGGGACCGGTTGACCAGCCGCACCCGGTAGCCGACCCGCAGGAACGGTCCCATGGTCTGCAGCTCCACCACGTCCAGCCGCACCGTCCAGGTGTTCTTGATGGTGCGCTGGGTGGAGGCCAGGGGGGCGGGCTCTCCCGGCAGCGGCCGAAGTCCCGGGTTGGGGGCGGGTTCGGTGATCGGCACGCCGATGGCGTCCGGGTCGGGCGGTGCGGGTCGGTCGGAGGCCTCGCCGTAGAGGATCGAGACCCGGCGGTTGCGCTGGCGCGCCTGGGGGGAGGTGCCCCTGACGCGCGGCTGGGTCTCCCCCTTGCCCTCGGCCTGCAGCGTGATGCCGGTGTTGGCCAGCTGCGGCTGCATCGCCTGCACGACGGAGTCGGCGCGCTGTTTGGACAGGGTCATGTTGGCGTCCGGCTCGCCCACGTCGTCGGTGTGGCCGACCACCTTGACCTCGCCGGTGACGCCGGCGGCCTTGAGCTTCTCGACGACCTCGGCCAGGTACCTCTCGGCCGCCGGGGTCAGGTCCGCGCTGCCGGTCTTGAACAGCACGTCGGCCTGGAGGGTGAAGGACTTGCGGCCGCTCTCGGTGGTCTCCTCGATCGGCGTGTAGGGCTTGCGGTTGAGCTGAACGGTGCCCGGGTTGGGGATCTGGATGACGCGCGGTTCGCCCACCTCGGCCCGTTTGCCCTGGTGGTCGACGCCCGGGGAGGGCCAGTCGGTGGGGCTGGGGGTGGGCTCCGCCTCGGCGGTCCCCGCGAGGGCGGAGGCCAGCAGCGTGACGAGGGCCGTTCCGGCGATGACGGTACGAGCGCGCATCAGGAGATCTTCACCCCCGGCATGGGCCCGACCACGGGCATGATCACGGTCACCTCCTTCACCGACTCCGGCGGGGCCGGGTAGTCGGCGTACAGGACGGTGGGCTGGTCCAGGGGGTAGTCGTCCTTCAGCCGGGTGCAGGCGCAGGTGGCGTCGTCCCCGCTGCCGATGCTCAGCCGGTCGTAGACGCGCAGGTTCTTGGTGTCCATGAGGGTGGGGGCGCCCGCGTTGGGGTTGAGGTAGCTGCCGCCGAAGGTCTGCCTGGGCAGCTCATCGGTGTTGGTCTTGGCCCGCGGGGTGACCGCGTAGACCAGCCGCGCCACCTTCCCGTAGCGCCGCAGCGAGAGGATGTCCACGTAGACGTCGTGGCCGCGGTAGGGCTGCACGGCCTTGGCGATGGCTCCCTTGACGTGGTTGTCGTTCCCGATCTCCGCCTTGGGGATCTGGGTCGGCGGGGGACCGTCGTCGCCGAAGAGGGAACAGCCGGCCGTCAGGAGCCCCGCGAGCACAAGGGCGCCGGCTCCGAGCGAACGACGCATAGGGATACCTCCGAGGGGTTGGGTTGCGTTCACGAAGCCTGTCGGCCTGATCACAAGTGATCAGACGATCATCGGACTTGAAGACGCCTGAGCGGACGACTCCGATTGATGATCGGATTGTGACGTGATTGAAATCACGGGTTGCGGAGCGTGGCGATGAAGGACCACAGTGTGGCGGTTAGGACCACCATGCACTCTTTGCCCCCCTGCTCCCAGGCCTTCCCGGAACGCTCCTGCCGATCCGACAAATCAGACATTACACGCAGCACGTTCAGATGAGCCCCCAACAAGGCACCGGCGGGAGTACGCTGCCTTTCGCCGGAAGAGGTCTGGGGTCGCCCGTAGGCCGAACCGCACGTCCAGGCGATCAACCGGCCCCAGGACCCCGTAGCCCCGTCACAGCCCAGGATTGAGCCACATGCAGTCCGACATCGACGCCCAGCTCAGCAACTTCTTCGAAGAGACGTCTTCCCCACGCGAGTTCGACGTGGTGCTCCGCGGCTACGACCGGCACCAAGTCGACCAGCACATCGAGAAGCTCCAGAACGAGGTGCGCCAGGTCCGGGAGCAGAACCAGGCCCTGCAGCGCGAGCTGTCCGACGCGCACCGCCAGCTCCAGGAGCAGGAACGCCCCACCTACTCCGGTCTCGGGGCCCGCATCGAGCAGCTGCTGCGGCTGGCCGAGGAGCAGGCCACCGAGCTGGTCCAGGCCGCCCGGAGCGAGGCCAACGAGATCAAGGCCGCCGCCAAGGTGGACGCCGCCGAGCTGCGCGCCACCGCCGAGAACGAGGCCGCGGAGCTGCGCGCCCAGGCCCAGCGCGAGTGCGAGGACATGCGCCAGGCCGCCGAGCGGGAGGCCGAGGAGGTCCGCACCGCGGCCCGCCGCGAGGCCGAGGAGCTCACCTCCACCACCGAGCGCGAGGTCGCCAAGCTGCGCGCCACCGCCGACCACGAGGTCGCCGAGAAGCGCGCCGCCGCCGAGCGGGAGATCGCCAAGCTCCGCACCACCACCGAGCGCGAGGTCGCCCAGCTGCGGGCCTCCACCAAGCGCGAGCGGGACGAGATCCTCACCACCGCCAAGCGCCAGGCCGACGAGATGCGCGCTCAGGCCCAGCGGATCCTGGAGGAGAGCGAGGCGCAGCGCGCCCAGGCCGAGGCCGAGTTCGAGATCCAGCTGGCCGCCCGCCGCGAGGAGGCCGACCGGCAGGACGCCGAGCGGCACGCCGCCGCCCAGGCCGCCACCCAGAAGATGGTCGCCGAGGCCGAGCAGCGCGCCGCCTCCGCCGAGCAGCGCGCGGCCAAGGCCACCCAGCAGGCCGAGCAGACCCGGCGCGAGGCCGACCAGCACGCCAAGCAGCTGATGGCCAACGCCCGCAAGAACTCCGACCAGATCATCGCCGAGGCCAAGGCCCAGGCCGAACAGCTGCTGGCGGAGACCAAGGCCGAGGCCGAGCGGATCCGCACCGCCGCGCAGCGTCAGGTCGACGAGCTCACCCGCCAGCGCGACAGCATCACCAGCCACCTCAACCAGCTGCGCCAGCTGCTGGGCGGCGGCATGATGCCGGCCGTCGAGGAGGCCCCCGCCCTGCAGGAGAAGGCCATCCCCGCCCCGGCGTCGGAGTCCAAGCCCGCCGCCAAGCCCGCCCCCAAGCAGCAGCCCGCCGCCGCCAAGGCGAGCGCGGCCAAGGCCAAGCAGGAGGACGAGGACGAGGACTGGTGGCAGGAGTGACCCGCCGGTCTTGAACCACCGGTTCTGAACCGCCGGACCGCATCCGCGAGAAGCCTGGAGGGCGCGCGTCCCTCTAGGCTTCTCGTCGTCTAGGGCCGACAATCGCACCTGTCGCCCAGATCGACCATCGGCATCGAGGAGAAGGCGTGCCCGACGACAACGCTCCCACCGACCCCAAGGCCACGCCCTCCTCCGCCCCGCACGTCCCCGCCCCCGCCCGTCCTGTCGACGGCCCGCCCTCCGGCGAACGCGACGACGCCCGGCGCGGCTCCGCCGGCGACGGCGCGGGCGAGCGGTCCGCCCCCGGTCCGACCGAGGGGACGGATCGCGCGACCGGCGGCGGGACGGCCGGCGGCCGGGAGGACGGCGCCCCGCGGCGGACGGCCGAGGAGGAGGCGCGGCAGGCGGGCGAGGAGGCGCCGCCCGCCCCCGGGCGGGCGCGGGAACCGGCCCCGGAACCGGACCCGTCGGTGGACCTGGAGCAGCGCAGACGCGAGGCCGGGGCGGACGGCCAGGCGCCGTTCGGGCTGCCGGGACAGCCGCTGGGGAGGACGCACCCGTTCGTGTTCGGGTTCGTGGCGGCGCTCGGCGTGATCACCGCGTGGATGCTGGTGCAGGCCCTGCTCGACGCCCGGAGCGTGATCGTGCTGATCGTGGTGTCGATGTTCCTGGCGGTCGGGCTGAACCCGGCGGTGGAACGGCTCCAGCGGGCCCGGCTGCCGCGCAGCGGGGCGGTGGCGGTGGTCTTCCTGGCGCTGGTGCTGGGCTTCGTGGGCGTGGGCTTCGCGGTCATCCCCCCGCTCACCGAGCAGATCACCAACTTCATCAACCATCTGCCCACCTATATCGAGCAGCTGGGGGAGAACGAGCGCATCCGCGAGCTGGACCGTGAGTTCCAGCTGCTGAGCAAGGCCCAGGAGGCCGTCACCGACCCGGGCTTCGGGCAGAAGCTCGTCGGCGGGGCGCTCGGGGTCGGGCGGGCGGTGGCCGGCGGGGTGTTCAACACCCTCACGGTGCTGATCCTGACGCTGTACTTCCTCAGCTCGCTGCCCACTATCAAGACGTTCTTCTACCGGCTGGTCCCCCGTTCCCGCCGCGCCCGGATCGCCCTGCTCGGCGACGAGATCCTGGCGCGCATCGGCGGGTACGTGGCGGGCAGCGTGACCGTGGCGCTGATCGCGGGCACCACCGCCTACGTCTTCCTGTCGATCATGAACGTGTCGTTCGCGCTGCCGTTGGCGCTGTTCGTCGGGCTGACCGCCCTCATCCCGCTGGTCGGCGCCACCATCGGCGCGACCCTGGCCTGCACGGTGGCGTTCTTCGACGGGCTGTGGACCGGCATCATCTGCGTGATCTTCTTCGTCGTCTACCAGCAGATCGAGAACTACCTGATCCAACCGCGCATCATGAAGCGCGCCGTCGACGTCCAGCCCGCCGTCACCGTCATCGCCGCCCTCATCGGCGGCGCCCTCCTGGGGATCGTGGGCGCCCTGCTGGCCATCCCCACCGCGGCCGCCCTCGCCCTGATCATCCGGGAGGTCGTCATCCCCCGGCAGGACACCCTCTAGCGGCGCTCGGGCGGGCTTCAGGCGGCCCGGGGCGGAGGCGCTCCGGACGAGGCGCCCGGGGGGCATGCGACGCCGCTCGGCGACCCGCCCCGTCGGCGGGTCGCCGAGCCCATGATCCGCACGTCCGCCCGCCGCTCAGCCCACGGTGCGGGAGAGCGCCGCGACGAACTCCTCGAGAGCCCGGTTGAACGGCTCGGGCTGCTCGACCGGGGGAAGATGGCCGGTCCGGGAGATGGTCTGCAGCTCGGCGTCGGGCAGGGCGTCGGCCATGGCCCGGGCGTCGGCCTCGGTGGACAGCCCGTCCTCCTCCCCGCGCAGGACCAGGGCCGGCACCCGGACGCCGCGGAGGGTGTCGAAGGAGGCGTCGCGCGCCGCCATGGCCCGCAGCGCCCAGGCCGCCGCACGCGCCGGGGCGGACTGGACGAGGCCGCGGACCCGGCCGTAGACGAGCGCACGCTGCTGCATGGTGGTGGGGCCCAGCAGCAGTGGGAGCACCTCCTCCAGGAGCACCCGGGCGTCGCCGTCCTCCTCGAGGCGTTCGGCCTGCCGCAGGCGGTTCCGACGGACCTCCTCGGAGTCGGCGCTCGCCTTGGTGTCGGCCAGGACCAGCCCCAGCGGGATCTCGGGATGTCTGCGGCACAACGCCATCGCGACGTACCCGCCCATCGACACGCCGCAGACCACCGCCCGGTCGACGCCCTTGCGCTGCAACAGCTCCGCCACGTCGTCGGCCATGCGGTCGACGGAGGGCTCGTCCTCACCGAGCACCGAGCCGCCGAACCCGCGCAGGTCGGGAGTGATCACGCGGAATCTGCGGCCGAGGTCCTCCCGCTGCGGCAGCCACATCGCCGACGACAGCGGAAACGCGTGCAACAGCACCAGCGGAGTTCCCGCCCCGACGTCCCTGGCATGCAGCTGCACGGTCATCGGGCCTCCCCGGCACGGCGCACCCACTGCTTCATCTCGGCCTGAGTCCTCCTCGGTCGGTGTCTGCGGCAGTCCCCGTCCATCGGGACGATCAACCAATCGTCACTCAAATTTCGCGAACCCCCAAGAACATGACCGCCACCGGCCTCCCCACGACGACCGTCCGCCACATCGGACCGGGCGATCGCCCGGTCCGCCCCGCACGCCGTCGCACCGATGACCGCGAGGCGCGTCCGCACGCGCGGCCGTCGGGCGGCGTCAGGCTGGAGGCCAGTGCTCGGGGAGAGGGTACGCGTGCGGGGCGATCCGACGAACGATCTCATTGAGCACGATGCGGACATACGGCTCGCCCACCCACAGGTGCTTGGCGCCGTCCACGCCGACGACCTCGGCCTGTGGAATGCGCTTGAAGCGCTCCCGGGCCTGGGCGGGGGGCAGGTAGTCGTCGTGCTCGGGGACGAGCGCGACCACCGGGCGGCCGTCGGCGGCCCAGGCGTCGAGGTCGGCGTCGGTGGCGCGGTGGAGCGGCGGGCTCAGCAGGATCAGCCCTTCGACGAGCGGGTCCCGCCCCCACTTGAGGGCCAGCTCGGTGCCGAACGACCAGCCGAGCAGCCACGGGTGCGGCAGGTCGTGGTACTCGGCGTACTCCAGCGCGGCGGCCACGTCGTACCGCTCGGTCTCCCCCTCGCCGAACTCGCCCTGGCTGCGTCCGCGTTCGGACTCGGTGCCGCGCGTATTGAAGCGGAGCACGGCCAGATCGGCCAGCGCGGGCAGCCGGTATGCGGCCTTGCGGAGCACGTGGCTGTCCATCATGCCGCCGTGCGTGGGCAGCGGGTGCAGGCACACCAGCGTCGCCGCCGGCGGCCGTCCCTCCGGCACGGCCAGCTCGCCGACCAGCTCCAGCCCGTCGGCGGTGTGCAACGTGATGTCCGTGCGCGTCGCGGGCAGCACCGTGCCCGCCCTGATCTCCCCCATCACCCTCCCTCGAGGATTCGACATCCCACCTGACGCCTGCTTCCGGGACGCCCGCCGGTCGGCCGCGCGACCCGTCTCCCGCCCGGTGCTCATCCGGCGCCGTGCGACGACGGCCCGGGCCGTCACGACATCCTGGCAGGACGGCGGACCGGACCGGCGGCCCGGCGGGCCGATTCGGGTCGGGACGGGCCGACGCGCACGGCGCGGGGCCGGAGTCCCGGCCCGGTCGTGCCTCAGTAGCGGGGACCGTTGCGGGACCGCTGGATCCTGGGTCTGCGGTGGAGGCGGGAACGCCAGCACGGCGTGTGCCAGTGACGGCGGTCCTCGGCGCCGTCCGGCTCCGCGGGCCAGGCCACCACGTGCCCGACCCCCGGCGCGATCTCGTGGTCGCACCCCGGGCAGCGGTAGGTCTTGACGGCGTTCGCCGGGGCGATCGTCCGGACGATCCACTCGCCGTCCGGCCACTCCTCCCGGCCCTCGAGCCCGAAGAACGACATGGCGACCGGTGATCGGCGGGCGTCCTCGGGTCGCCGTCTGTTCCTGCGGGGGCTCATGGCACTCCAGACTAAGGCCGCCCTTCGGGACTCCGCCCGGCCGGGGCGATCGGGCCCGCCGCCGGCCCCGGCCGGACGCACGCGGTCAGGAGCGGAACGAGCGGCCCGCGATGCGGTGCTCCTCCAGGAGCGGGGCCGGGGCCAGGGCGGCCTCCCGGCTCTCGGCGTAGAGGGCGCGCAGGACGGCCACGGCGCGGTCCGGCCCCAGCCGGTCCAGGTCGGCGATCGGGCCGGAGGGGTAGCCGCAGCCGAGCGTCATGGCGGCGTCGATGGAGTCGGCGTCGGCGTACCCGGCCTCCAGCATGCGGACGGCGTCGTTCAGGTAGGGGAAGCGCAGCGCGTCCACGATGAACCCGGCCCGGTCCCGGCACCGCACGGGGGTCAGGCCGACCTCGGCGGCCAGCGCGGCGGCGCGTTCCGCGGTCCGGGGGGCGGTGACGACGGTGGAGACGACCTCGACCAGCGCGCCCCGGATCTCGGGGAAGTGCAGCCCCACCACGTCGGCGGGACGGCCGGTGGCCATGGCCGACTCGATGACGCCTCCGGTGGAGGCGGTGGTGGCCAGCACCGCGCCGGGCCGGGCCGCCTCGCCCAGGGCCGCCAGCACCGAGCGCTTCACGGACGCGTCCTCGGCCACCGCCTCGATGATCAGGTCGCAGTCGGCGAGGTCGCCCGGCTCCGCGCCGCCGGTGACCCGGGCCAGCTCGTCGGCGTCGAGCGAGTCGGCCAGGGCGGCGCGGACCGAGTCGGCCCCGTCCTCCGTCCCGGCCGCATGACGGACCCGGGATCCCGCTCGGGCGCATCGGGCGACGATCTCCACCGCGAGCGGCCCGGAGCCCACCACGCCCACCACCGGCCGCGGGACCTCCTCCGACGGGGCGGCCTCCTCCCCGGCCTTCCCCTCGGCGGAGTCGTAGGAGTAGAAGCCGCGTCCCGTCTTGCGCCCCAGCAGTCCCGCGGCGACCAGCTCGCGCAGCACGGGGGCGGGCGCGTGCCGCCGGTCCCGCGACTCGCGGTGGACGGCCTCCAGCACTTCCAGGCAGGTGTCCAGCCCGATCAGGTCCATGAGGGTGAACGGCCCCATCGGCAGACCCGCCCCCACCGTCATGGCGGTGTCGATGTCCTCTGCGGACGCATGCCCCGACTCGTACATGGCGGCGGCCTGGTTCAGGTACCCGAACAGCAGGCGGTTGGCCACGAACCCCGCGCGGTCCCCCACCGTCACCGGGGTCTTGCCCAGCGAACGCGCCAGGTCCGCCACCCGGGCGACGGCGGCGGGGTCGGTGAGGACGGTCTTGATGACCTCCACCAGCCTCATCACCGGCGCGGGGTTGAAGAAGTGCACCCCGACGACCTGGGAGGGACGCGCGGTGGAGACGGCGATCTCGGTGACCGACAGCGAGGAGGTGTTGGTCGCCAGCACCGCGTCCTTCCGACAGACCCGGTCCAGCTCGGCGAACACCCGCCGCTTGAGGTCCAGCCGCTCCGGAACGGCCTCGATGACCAGGTCGCAGTCGGCCAGGTCGGCGAACGCGGTGGAGAAGGCGATGCGGTCGAGGATCTCCCGCCGCTGGTCCTCGGTGAGCTTGCCGCGCTTGACCGCACGGCCGGTGGACCGGTCCAGATGACCGCGTCCCCGCTCCAGCGCCTCGTCGTTGACCTCGATGCCGACGACGCTCAGGCCTCCTCGGGCGAGCACCTCGGCGATGCCCGCGCCCATGGTGCCCAGGCCGACGACTCCCACCTTGCTGAACGAACCACCACTCATGCCCGGCAGTCTCCCAGAGCACCCGCCGGGGCCGGTCGTGGGGTAGGTGTAGCAGGGTGCGCTGTGGAGTCTTCCTGTTGGCCACCCGGTTCCCCGGCCGCTCCGACGACGACGCCCTCGCGCGCACCGTCGAGGCCGCCGTCGCGGCGGAACGGGCGGGGTTCGACGAGGTGTGGGTGGCCGAGCACCACTTCATGTCCTATGGGGTGTGCCCGTCCGCGATCACCCTCGCCGGGTTCCTGCTGGGGGCGACCTCCCGCATCGCCGTGGGCACGGCCGTGAGCGTGCTGTCCACCCAGCACCCGGTGGCCCTCGGCGAGCAGGCCGCGATGCTGGCGGCGGTGTCCGGGGGCCGTCTCCGGCTGGGCGTGGGGCGGGGCGGGCCGTGGCGGGACCTGGAGGTGTTCGGCACCGGGCTGGACCGCTATGAGCGCGGTTTCGCCGAGGCGCTGGACCTGCTGCTGGCCTGGCTGGGGTCGGAACGGGTGGGCTGGTCGGGAGAGCACTTCGCGTTCCGTGAGGTGCCGGTGGTACCGCGCACCGCCCATCCGATCCCGGTGTTCGTCGCCTGCACCTCGCCGGCCACGGAGGCGCTGGCGGCGGCCCGCGGGCTGCCCATGCTGCTCGGCATGCACGTCGGCGACGAGGAGAAGGCCGAGGCGGTCGCGCGCTACGGCCGGCCCGCGCCGCACGTCTCTGCGGCCCTGGCCCAGGTCGCCGACACCCGGGAGGCCGCCGTGCGGCTGGTGACGGAGGAGATGCCGCGTTGGCTCGGCCCCGGCCTGGAGGGCTATGTCCCACTGGACGACCGGCCGCGGCGGCGTCGCGACCCGCACGCCTACGCACGCCGGCTGTGCGAGCTGCATCCGGTGGGGACGCCCGACGACTGCGCGGAGGCGATCTGCGCCACGGTGGAGCGCACCGGGATCCGGCACATCCTGCTGATGGTGGAGGCCGCGGGATCCCGGGAGGCCTCCTTGGAGAACATCGCACGTCTGGGCGAGGAGGTCCTCCCCCGCGTCCGGGCGGCCGTCTCGTCGGGCGCCCGGGACGAGCGGCACCGGCCGGACCGTGCGGGCCCGGCCGGATGACGCCGCGACGCGACCCGGCGACCGCGCCCCGGACGCACGGCCGTCCGGCACGGCCTCGTGCGACCGGACCCCGGCGGGGCCGGTCGGCCGGGTCCGGCGAGCCTCGACCCGGCTCGGCCCGGTTCGGCCGGCCGACGGCCATGGAACGACATGGGGAAACCGTCCGGCCGATCAGCAGCCGATCAGCAGCCGATCAGCGACCGATCATCAGTCGATCAGCAATCGCGCAGTTCAGGCGACTGATTGAGAATTTGCTCGCGAGCGGTGATGAAGCGGCGGTACGCCGGGGTCTCGCCGCTGGGGAAGACGGCCACCCGGTGGCAATTTTGGAACGCCAGTTTCACGCCGAAGTGACGTTCCAAAGCGCCGCGCATCGCGTCGCTGGCCAGCACCCGCAGCAGCTGGCCGCGGGCCTGCTCGTCGGGCGGCGGCACCTGGTTGTCGACGAACTCCCCGCCCTCCACCCGGTAGCGCGTGACCAAGCCGCTGATGGTGTTCCAGGCGTACGGCAGCGAGGTGCGGATGCACTCCACGAACTCCGCGTCGTCGACCTCTCCGTGCTGCGCCTTCTCGAGCAGTTCGGGGGACACGTCAAGGGACATGGTCTTCCCTTCCGTAGGCATATGAGCACACCGGGCGATGAGCCCCGCAACTCCCGTGACGTTAACCAGCGGATCCGGTGAATTCCAGCCTTGACAGCATCGCCGATCACCGATCCGCGGTCCCGGAGAATGTCGGCGGATGCGGTTATGCTTTCCTCCCGGATCGACACCGTCGATGCCTATTGCACGAAAGAACCGGAGTATCCGCGCCGACCCCCCGCCGGATCGGCCGGCCGATGCTCTCCCCCTGCGTATGGAAGGACGACGATGTCCCACATCGAACTGAGCAGCCCGGACACATTGCCGGCGCCCTTCGGTTACAGCCATGTGGCGAGCGTGGCACCCGGCAGCCGGCTGGTGTGGACGGCGGGCCAGATCCCCGTCGCCGCCGACGGCACGCCCGCCCCGGCCGGCGACTGGGCCGCACAGACCCGGCTCACCTTCCAGAACCTCGGCCACGCCCTGGAGGCGGCCGGGGCCACCTGGGACGACGTCATCAAGCTCACCTACTACGTCGTCGACACCTCGGAGCTGGAGGTCATCCGCGCCGTCCGCGACGAGTTCGTCAACACCCAGCGCCCGCCCGCCAGCACCCTGGTCAAGGTGGCCGGTCTGTTCCGTCCGGACATCCTCATCGAGATCGAGGCCATCGCCGCCGTCGCCCCCTCCTCCTGAGCGGGCCCTTCCCCGGCCCGGCGGGCCGGGGAAGGCGGCGTCCCGGCCCCGTCGGGGACGGACCTCGCACTCGCCGGCCCGCACGGGGACGGACCACGAGGAGGCCGCGGGCGTCACCACCGGTGGTGACGCCCGGCTCGGCGAGACCTCGGCGCGGGCCGGACCGCCGATCCCCGGTCCGGAGCGGAACGGGTTCACTATGGTGGGGCCTCGTGCGTCTGGTTATCGCTCGTTGCAGTGTGGACTATGTGGGCCGGCTCAACGCCCATCTTCCGCTCGCCCCGCGGCTCATCATGATCAAGGCCGACGGCTCGGTCAGCGTGCACGCCGACGACCGCGCCTACAAGCCGTTGAACTGGATGAACCCGCCCTGCACCCTGCGCGAGGAGCCGGGCGAGGACGGCGCGGTGGCCACGTGGACGGTCACGCACAGCAAGTCGGGCGAGCGGCTGATCCTGACGATCACCGAGTTCCTGCACGACTCCACCCACGAGCTGGGCGTCGACCCGGGGCTGCAGAAGGACGGCGTGGAGGCGCACCTGCAGGAGCTGCTGGCCAAGAACATCACCACGCTCGGCGAGGGCTGGACGCTGATCCGCCGCGAGTATCCGACCGCGATCGGGCCGGTGGACATCCTGTGCCGGGACGCCGACAACATGACCGTGGCGGTGGAGATCAAGCGACGCGGCGAGATCGACGGGGTCGAGCAGCTCACCCGCTATCTGGAGCTGCTCAACCGCGACCCGCTGCTGGCGCCCGTCCGGGGGGTGTTCGCCGCGCAGGAGATCAAGCCGCAGGCGCGGGTGCTGGCCGCCGACCGCGGCATCGACTGCGTGACGCTGGACTACGACGCCCTGCGCGGCATCAAGCACGAGGACACGCTGTTTTGAGCCGCCCGGCCCGAGGGCTTTGAGCCGCCCCGGCGGGACCGGCGGGGACCGGCGGAAGAGACGCCGGCCGCGGCGGTCCGCGGTGCGGCGCGGGGCGACGGCGCGAACGGTAGCCTTCGGTGCATGCCCCCGGTCAGCACGGACAGCACCCGAGAGCGGATCATCGACGCCGCCGAGAGCTGCTTCGCGCGGTACGGGGTCGCCAAGACCACGGTGGAGGACATCGCGGCGGCGGCCGGGCTGTCCCGCGCCACCGTGTACCGCAGCGTCAGCGGCGGCCGGGACGAGCTGATCCTCGCCGTCATGCTGCGCGACGTGGAGCGGTTCCTGGACCGGCTGGCGGACCGGCTGCGGCGGGCCGGGTCGGTGGCGGACGCGGTGGTCGAGGGCGTCATGGACGCCGTCTCCTACATCCGGGGACAGCGGCACATGGTGCAGTTCCTGGTGCCGGAGGCGGCCGGGCACACGCATGCGGTGCTGACCGGGTCGGCCGAGCGCATCCTCAGGCTGTGCTGCGACTATGTCCGCCCGTACTTCGCGGCGGCGCAGCGGGAGGGGCTGATCCGGGCCGACATCGAGGTGGAGGGGACGGTGGAGTTCCTGTTCCGGATCATCACCTCGCTGATCGTGCTGGATCGGGATCGCGGCCCGGACGGCACCAGGAACTTCCTGCGCTCTTATGTCGCCCCGGTCATCGTGGGCGCATGAGCCGCGACGACGGAACGGATCTGGCGAAGGGACGGGCATGGGTACGGTGCACGAGCTGACGGGCGGCCGGTCGGTGGTCAGGCCGAGCCCGGTGTTCCTGGGGATCGTCGGCCTCACCGTGCTCTGCGGGGTCGCCGCTTGGCGGCAGGAGTTCTACTTCGACGAGAAGTTCTCCCAGTTCGCGGTGTTCGGACTGGTGCTGGCGGGCTGGATCCTGTCGCTGTGCCTGCACGAGTTCGGGCACGCGTACCTGGCCTACCGGTCGGGCGATCACGGCGCCGCCACCCGGGGCTACCTGACGCTGAACCCGCTCAAGTACGGCGACGTCACCTTGTCGTTCCTGCTGCCGGTGCTGTTCATCCTGATGGGCGGCATCGGCCTGCCCGGCGGCGCGGTGTGGATCGACCGGGGCCGCATCCCCGGCCGGCTGCGGCACAGCCTGATCTCGGCGGCCGGGCCGCTGGCCAACCTGGCGTTCGCGATCGTGCTGGCGGTCGCGGTGACCAATCTGCGCTCCCCCGATCATCTGGTGTTCTGGTCGGCGCTGGCGTTCCTGACGTTCCTCCAGGTGACGGCCGCCCTGCTGAACCTGCTGCCGATCCCCGGTCTGGACGGCTTCGGCATCGTCGAGCCCTATCTGCCCCGCCGCTGGGCCGCCAAGGCGAACGAGGTCGGCGGCTATGCGTTCCTGATCCTGCTGGCGGTGCTGTGGATCCCGCCGGTGAACGGGCTGTTCTTCGACGTCGTCCTCCACGTCACCGATCTGCTGGGCGTCCAGACCGAGGCCATCAGCGACGGGCTGAGGTGGTTCCGCGCCGCCATCGGCATGTGACCCCGCGCATCGGGCCGGCCGGTCCGATGCGGCGGGCTCCTTACTCTCCTTCATGTTCTCCTCCGCGCCGGACGGGCGGCCGGCGCGGAGTGCGCGCAGGCCGGTCACCCGCCCGGCGACGGGCCCCGCCGCGGCGGAGCCGCGATCGCGGCGCGGGGATCGACACGGGGCTCCTCGTCTCCCCGGGACGGCTCGGGAGTGCTTTACTGGACCCGACGCCTGAAAGCAATTGCTTACTCAGCTCTCCCGGGAGGTCTCATGTCCGTGACAACGGAGAGCACCACCTTCACATCGCTGAACCCGGCCACCGGCGAGGTCGTCGGAGAGCACCCGATCCACGACCAGGCGGCCGTCCGCGCGGCCGTCGCCCGGGCCCGTGAGGCCGCCGAATGGTGGCGCGAACTGGGCTGGAAGGAACGGCGGCTGCGGCTGCTCAACTACAAGAGCTCGCTGGTCCGCAACCTCAACCGGGTCGCCGAGCTGGTGCACCAGGAGACCGGCAAGCCGCTGATCGACGCCCGGCTGGAGCTGGTGCTGTCCATCACCCATCTGGACTGGGCCGCCCGGAACGCCCGCAAGGTGCTCCGGCCGCGCAACGTCTACCCGGGGCTGGCCGCCATCAACCACAAATGCGTGCTGGAGTACCAGCCGCTCGGCGTGATCGGCGTGATCGGGCCGTGGAACTACCCCGTCTTCACCCCGATGGGCTCGATCGCCTACGCGCTGGCCGCCGGGAACGCGGTGGTGTTCAAACCGTCGGAGTACACCCCGGGAGTGGGCCTGCTGCTGGCCGAGCTGTTCGAGTCCGTGGTGCCCGAGAAGCCGGTGTTCCAGGTGGTCACCGGGTTCGGGGAGACCGGCGCCGCGCTGGCCCGCAGCGGCGTCGACAAGATCGCCTTCACCGGCTCCGGCCCCACCGCCCGCAAGGTGATGGCGGCCTGCGCGGAGAACCTCACCCCGATGGTCGCCGAATGCGGCGGCAAGGACGCGTTCATCGTCGACGCCGACGCCGACCTGGAGGCGGCGGCCGACGCGGCGGTGTTCGGGGGCATGTCCAACGCCGGCCAGACCTGCGTGGGCGTCGAGCGCGTCTATGTGGTGGAGAGCGTCTATGAGGAGTTCCTCGGCAAGCTCACCGAGAAGGCCGGGCGGCTGCGCCCCGGATTCGACCGGGAGGCCGACTACGGCCCGATCACCATGCCCGGCCAGCTCCCGATCATCGAACGGCACATCAAGGACGCCCTGGACAAGGGCGGCAAGGCCGTGGTCGGCGGCGTCGAGTCGGTCCGCAAGCCGTACGTCGAACCGGTGATCCTCACCGACGTGCCCGACGACTCGGCCGCGGCGTGCGAGGAGACGTTCGGCCCCACCATCACCGTGCACAAGGTCAAGAACGCCGAGGAGGCGCTGGAGAAGGCCAACCGCACCCCCTACGGGCTGGCCGGGGCGATCTTCTCCCGCGACAAGTCCCGGGCGATGGACCTGGCGCGCCGGATGCGGTCCGGGGCGACCTCCATCAACGCGGTCATCGCGTTCGCCTCGGTGCCGGCGCTGCCGTTCGGCGGGGTCGGCGAGTCCGGATTCGGCCGGATCCACGGGGCCGACGGGCTGCGCGAGTTCGCCCGCGCCAAGGCCATCACCCGGCAGCGGTTCGCCCTGCCGATCAATGTGGCCTCCTTCTCCCGCACGGAGAAGGACATGGCCCGCCTGCTCAAGCTGATCACCGCGCTGCACGGCAAGCGCCATCGGTGAGCCTCGGGCGGCCGGGGCTAAGACCCCCGGCCCCGGCTAAGACCTCCTAAGGCCCCGAAGATAGGGCGTCGTCCCGATGCGGCGGGTGCCGTCTTAGCGCGAACCTCGAAGCGTCGGACCGGACGGCCCGGTCCGACGAGAGGAGACGCGCAGATGCACCCCGACATGTCAAAGGCGATCATGAAGGACCGGGAGCGCCGGATGCGGGAGGAGGCCGAGGCCGCCGCGAAGGCCGCCAAGGCGAAGGAGCGCCGGAAGTGACCCGGCGTCCGCGGCCGCCCGCTCCATCCGGCTGCCGCAACGGAGCCCAGACCCCCTCGTCCACCCCGGGGCGAGGGGGTCTTCGCTGCGGCGCCTCAGACCCTCACCGGGGGCAGGGGGGCGCGGCCCCTGAGGAGATCGGCGGCGCGTTCGGCGACGGCGACGGCGGCGGCGACGGTGCCGCCGCGCGGCGCCGTCGGCATGACCGAGGCGTCCACCACCCGCAGCCCCTCCACGCCGCGCACCCGCAGCAGGGGGTCGACGACCGAGCCGGCGCCGTCGCCCATGGCGCACGTGCCGGCCGGGCGGGAGGCGGGGACGGCGTTCCGCCGCACCCACGCGCGCAGCTCCTCATCGGTCTCGACCTGCTCGCCCGGGGCGCGTTCCCCCTGCGTCGCCCGGCCGAGCGGATCGGTCGCGGCGATCTGCCGGGCCTGCCGCACCCCGGCGACCAGGACGTCCACATCGGCCTTCTCGGCCAGATACGCCGGGTCGATCAGCGGCTTGGCGTACGGACTCGCCGAACGCAGCGTGATCCGGCCCCGGCCGGCGACGGCGACCGCGGTGACGAACACGGTGAGCTGTCGCTGCGCGACATCGGCCAGGCCCTGGTCGACGCAGGGGGTGGGCAGCACGTGGTACTGCAGGTCGGGGGCGGGCAGTCCGTCGGCCGTCCGGGTGAAGCCGCCCGCCTCGGCGACGTTGGAGGCCAGCGGCCCCCGGCCCAGCGTCGCCCACAGCGCGTGATACCGCACGCCGACGGCCTCCCAGAGCGCCTTGACGGTCGGGGTCGCCCATCGCATCGGGACGGCCACGTGGTCCTGCAGCCCCTCCCCCACGCCCGGGAGATCGACCAGCACCTCGATGCCGTGCTCGCGGAGCCGGTCGGCGGGACCGACGCCCGACCGCATGAGCAGCCGCGGGCTGCCCACCGCGCCGGCGGACAGCACCACCTCGGCCGCGGCGCGCGCCTCGACCCGCTCGCCGCGCAGCTCGTAGCGGACGCCCACGGCCCGCCCGTTCTCGATGATCACCTCGGTGACCAGCGCGTCGGTCCGCACGGTCAAGTTCGGACGGCCCATCGCCGGGCGCAGGTAGGCGTCGGCGGCCGACCAGCGCCGCCCGTACCGCTGGGTGACCTGGTAATGCCCGACGCCGTCCATCACGGCGCCGTTGAAGTCGCCGTTGGCCGGGAGCCCGTACCTCCGCGCCGACTCCACCCACGCCCGGGTCAGCGGATGCTTGAAGCGCAGGTCCTCCACCCGCAGCGGACCGCCCGTCCCGTGGTACGCGGACTCGCCGCGCTGCTGGTCCTCGGCCTTGACGAAGTACGGCAGCAGGTCCGCATACCCCCAGCCCGTGCAGCCGTGGACGTCGCGCCAGGCGTCGAAGTCGCACCGATGCCCCCGGAGGTAGATCATCGCGTCGAGGGACGAGGATCCGCCGAGGGTGCGCCCCCGCGTCCAGCGCATGGTGCGCCCCGCCGCATGCTCCTGCGGGACGGTGGCGTAGTTCCAGTCCCAGGGGCCCTGGCTGAGGGAGGCGACGCTCGCCGGGACGCGGATCTCGGGTGCGTCGTCCGGCGGCCCGGCCTCCAGCACCAGCACCGTCGTCTGCGGATCCTCGCTCAGCCGGGCGGCCAGCACGCAGCCCGCACCGCCCGCCCCCACGATGATGTAGTCGTACACGACCGCCTCCCGGCGCCCCGGCACAAGCGACCTGAGATGAGCGACAGACAAGCGACGGGTGAGCGACACGCCGCCCGAGCTGACATCATGACATCTTTTAGAACAAACCGTCAGTGACGTGATCACCCGGACACCGACCCCCGGGGCCTAGGGTGTTCGGTATGCCGAAGAACGAGGAGACCCCCGTCGTCCTGTCACGGATCTACACCCGGACCGGGGACGACGGCACCACCGCCCTGGGCGACATGTCGCGGACCCGCAAGACCGACCCCCGCCTGGCCGCCTACGCCGACGTGGAGGAGGCCAACGCCGCCATCGGGGTCGCCCTCGCCCTGGGCTCCCTCCCCGAGGAGCTGCGCGCCCTGCTGGTGCGCGTCCAGAACGACCTGTACGACGTGGGCGCCGACCTGTGCACCCCGATGAGCGACGACTCCGCGACCGGACATCGGCCGCTGCGCGTCGAGGAGTCCTACATCACCCGGCTGGAGGAGGCCTGCGACCGGTACAACGCCGAGCTGAAGCCGCTGCGCAGCTTCATCCTCCCCGGCGGCGCCCCCGGAGCCGCCCTGCTGCACCTCGCCCGCACCGTCACCCGCCGCGCCGAACGCTCGGTCTGGGCCGCCATCGAGCACCACGGCGCCGCCCCCGAGGGCACCGTCAACCCGCTCACCGCCCGCTACCTCAACCGCCTGTCCGACCTGCTGTTCATCCTCTGCCGGGTCGCCAACGCCGACCACGGCGACGTGCTGTGGAGGCCCGGCGGAGAACGCTAGCGCCGACCGAGGTGGGGCTATCCCCACTTCGAAGACGCCGGAGAACCGTCTGTCCCGCAGGCCGCGCCGTGCCCGATGCTGAAAGCGAACGCATCCGGGGGAAGAAAGCGACGACGATAACGATGACGAACAGGCGGACGGGCATTGTGGCGGCGCTGGCCGCGACCGGCATGGCCGTGGCGCTCGGAGGCTGCGCCCTCCTCGACGCCACGACCTACCACGAGGACCGCCGCTACCGGCTGCCCGCGACGGTCTCCGAGCTCAGTCTCCGGGTCGGCACCGCCGACGTGGAGATCGTCGGCAGCGACACCACGACGATCAACGTGCACGAGCGTCTGTCGTGGAGCAAGGAGCGCAAGCCGACCACGACCCACCGCCACGAGGGCCGCACCCTGGTGCTGAGCTACGCCTGCCCCGACGGGATCGCCATCGGCGTCAACATCTGCTCGGTCGACTACCGGATCGAGATGCCGCGCGCCCTGGCCGCCCGGATCCAGGCCGACACCGGAGACATCCGCCTCCGCGCCCTGGCCGGCCCGCTCCGCATCACCACCGACAGCGGCAACGTCACCGCCACCGACCTGCGCGGCGGGAACGTCGACGTCACCACCGACACCGGGAACATCCGGCTGACCGGAGCCGGATCGGTGCGGGCGCGCACCGACGTCGGCAACGTGATCCTCGCTCGAATCCAGGGGCGTTCGGTGACCGCAGCCACCGACGCCGGCAACATCCAGATCGGCTACCGCGCCGACCGCGTCCCCGACTCCGTCACCGCCACCACCGACGACGGCAACGTCCAGATCACGGTCCCCGCCACGGTCGGATACGCCCTCGACACCCGCACCCGGGACGACCACAACCGGCCCGAGGTCACCGGGCTGCGCATCGACTCGGGTTCGCCGCACCGGATCACCGTCACCACCGGCTACGGGAACATCAGCGTCACGGCCGCCTGAGGCCTCCGCCCCGCCGGGCCCCGGCGCTCAGGACAGGTCGACCGGGAAGCCCGGCGGGGCCGCCTCCAGCCAGGCCAGGAAGCCGGTCAAGGCGGCGGAGTTCATCGCCAGCTCCAGCCGCTGGTCCCCGTTGCGGATCTCCACGATCCCGGCCTCCGGCGGCAGGTCCACGGCCTCGGCCGGGTCGGGTGCGCGCCGGTTGGACACGACAAGGCCCCGGCGGTGAATCACCTGCCGGGGCCGAATGCGCACTTCGAAGGCCCGATGCCAGTGCAGTTCGTCGCCCTTGTAGCGGCCGACGCCCAGCTGCCAGGGACCCGGCGCGCCGTCGGCGGGCAACGCCCGCAGGCTGCACTCCACCACGCCGCCACGGCGGTGGAGCGCCCACTGCCGCACCAGCACCGCGGCGAGCAGCAGCACCGCCACCGCGCACAGCAGGGCGAGCACCACGCCCGCGTCCCTCAGGTGCCCTGCCAAGCCGTGCGTCTCCGCCCTGGTCCGTCGCCTCGCTAGGCCTCGAGCTCGGCGGCGCGCAGTTTGGCGCGGGCCCGCCGCTGGATCACCGGGGCCTCATCGTCCAAGGCGCGGCCCTCGGCCTCGGACAGTTCGCGCTGCGCGGCCTCCACGTCCACGTCCCGGCCCAGCACCGCCTGCTCGGCCAGGATCGAGACCTCATCGAAGGCCACGGAGAAGAAGCCGCTGCCGACCATCGCCACGACCTCCGGCGACCCGTCGGCCGGCGTCACCTTCACCACGCTGCCGTCCAGCAGCACACCGAGCACCGGGGTGTGACCGGGCAGGATGCCGAGCTGGCCATCGACGGTCTGCGCGACCACCTGGGTGGCCTCACCGGACCAGATCTCACGCTCCGGTGAGACCAGGCCCACCTTCAGGGTTGCCACTTGCACTCCTCGCGCTCAACGGAACCGTCGGCCGTCGCGGGCGGGACGCCCTGCAGGCGCCCCACCCGCGACCGGTCCTCACTTGGTCAGTTCCTTGTACTTCTTCTCGACGTCGTCGATGCCGCCGCACATGTAGAACGCCTGCTCGGGCACGTGGTCGTACTTGCCCTCGACGATCGCCTTGAAGGAGGAGATGGTCTCGTCCAGCTCCACGAACACGCCGGGCTGGCCGGTGAAGGCCTCGGCCACGAACATCGGGTGCGACAGGAAGCGCTCGATGCGCCGCGCCCGGTTCACCGTGACCTTGTCCTCTTCCGACAGCTCGTCGATGCCGAGGATGGCGATGATGTCCTGCAGCTCCTTGTACTTCTGCAGGATCCGCTTGACCTCCTGGGCGACCTCGTAGTGCTCCTGGCCGATCACCTGCGGATCCATGATCCGGGAGGTGGAGTCCAGCGGGTCCACCGCCGGGAAGATGCCCTTCTCGGCGATGGGACGGGCGAGCACCGTGGTGGCGTCCAGGTGGGCGAAGGTGGTGTGCGGCGCCGGGTCGGTGATGTCGTCGGCGGGCACGTAGATCGCCTGCATCGAGGTGATCGAGTGACCGCGCGTGGAGGTGATCCGCTCCTGCAGCACACCCATCTCATCGGCCAGGGTCGGCTGGTAACCCACCGCCGAGGGCATCCGGCCGAGCAGGGTGGACACCTCCGAACCCGCCTGGGTGAACCGGAAGATGTTGTCGATGAACAGCAGCACGTCCTTCTTCTGGACGTCCCGGAAGTACTCGGCCATGGTCAGCGCCGACAGCGCCACCCGCAGTCGGGTGCCCGGCGGCTCGTCCATCTGGCCGAACACCAGGACGGTGTCCTTGAGGACGCCCGACTCGGCCATCTCCACCCACAGGTCGTTGCCCTCGCGGGTGCGCTCGCCCACGCCGGCGAAGCAGGAGGTGCCGCCGAAGTTCTTGGCGACCCGGCGGATCATCTCCTGGATCAGCACGGTCTTGCCCACGCCCGCGCCGCCGAACAGGCCGATCTTGCCGCCCTTGACGTACGGGGTGAGCAGGTCGATGACCTTGATGCCGGTGACCAGCATCTCGGTCTTGGACTCCAGCTGGTCGAAGTCAGGGGCCTTGCGGTGGATGCTCCACCGCTCGTTGATCTCCAGCGAGGAGGTGGGGACGTCCAGGGTCTCGCCCAGGGCGTTCCACACGTGCCCCTTGGTGACGTCGCCGACCGGAACCGAGATGGGGGCGCCGGTGTCGACCACGGTCGCGCCGCGCACCAGGCCGTCGGTCGGCTGCATCGAGATGGCCCGGACCATGTTGTCGCCCAGGTGCTGGGCGACCTCCAGGGTCAGGGTCTTGGTCTCCTCGCCGAGAGTCACATCGACGTGGAGGGCGTTGTAAATCTCCGGCATGGCGTCGGCGGGGAACTCCACGTCGACGACCGGGCCGATGATTCGGGCGACACGCCCGGTAGCGGTCGCCGTCTCTACCTGTGCGGTCACTTACTCACTCCCCGCGCTCGACTCGGCGAGCGCTTCAGCGCCACCGACGATCTCGCTGATTTCCTGGGTGATCTCGGCCTGCCGCGCCTGGTTGGCCATGCGCGTGTAGACCTCGATCAGTTCGTTCGCGTTGTCCGTCGCGGACTTCATCGCTCGGCGCACCGAGGCGTGGAACGAGGCCGCCGACTGGAGCAGCATGTGGAAGATCCGGCTCTCCACATAGTTCGGCAGCAGCAGGTCCAGCGCCGCCTCCGCGCTGGGCTCGAACTCATAGGCCGGCAGCACCTGCCCGGAGGTCGTCTCCTCGATCTCCAGCGGCAGCAGCCGGAGCACCCGCACCTGCTGGGTCAACATCGAGACGAACTCGGTGTAGACCACGTGGATCTCGCCCACGCCGCCTTCGGCGTCGGTCTTGAGGAAGTCCTCGGTCAGCCGGCGCCCGACCCGCTCCGCACCGGCGAAGTCGGGCCGGTCGGACATGCCGTTCCACTGGGCGGCCAGCTCCCGGTTGCGGAACCGGTACCAGGTGATGCCCTTGTTGCCGATGACATAGGGCACCGGCTCACGGCCCCGCTCCCGCAGCCGCGCGATCAGCGCCTCGGCCTCACGGATCACGTTGGCGTTGTAGGCGCCGCAGAAGCCGCGGTCGCTGGTGATGATCAGCACCGCCGAGCGGCGATCCTCCGGCTGCTCGCGCAGCAGCGGATGGTCGATCCCCACCCGATGGCTGATCAGCGCGGTCAACGCCCGGGTGATCTGGTCGGCGTACGGCTTGGACGCCTCCACCGCCTGCTGGGCCTTGACGATCCGCGAGGTGGCGATCATCTCCTGGGCGCGAGTGATCTTGGCGGTCGACTTGACCGATCTGATCTTGCGCCGCAGGAGGCGAAGCTGTGCACCCATGGAGGATCAGTCCTTCTTGACGATGCGCTGGACCTTCTCCTGCCCCACGGCCTCGTCCGCGATCGGCTCGACCGGCTCATCGGCCACCAGCAGGGTCCCCTCGCTGGTGCGGAACTCCTTCTTGAACTCGGTGATGGCCGACTTGAGCGTGGTGAGGGCGTCGTCGGAGAGCTCGCCGGTGTCGCGGATCTCGGCCAGCACACCGCCGTGGTTGCGCTCGATGTAGTCCAGGAACTCGGTCTCGAAGCGGCGGATGTCCTCCACCGGCACGTCGTCGAGCTCGCCGGAGGTCCCCGACCACACCGACACGACCTGCTTCTCCACCGGGAACGGGCTGTACTGGGGCTGCTTGAGCAGCTCCACCAGCCGGGCGCCGCGCTCCAGCTGAGCGCGGGAGGCCGCGTCCAGGTCGGAGGCGAAGGCCGCGAAGGCCTCCAGCTCACGGTACTGCGACAGCGCCAGCCGCAGCGTTCCGGCCACCTTCTTCATGGCCTTGATCTGCGCCGCGCCACCGACTCGCGAGACCGAGATGCCGACGTTGATGGCCGGCCGGACGCCCTGGTTGAACAGGTCGGTCTCCAGGAAGCACTGGCCGTCGGTGATGGAGATGACGTTGGTCGGGATGAACGCCGACACGTCGTTGGCCTTGGTCTCGATGATCGGCAGACCGGTCAGCGAGCCGCCGCCCATCTCGTCGCTGAGCTTGGCGCACCGCTCCAGCAGACGCGAGTGCAGGTAGAACACGTCGCCGGGGTAGGCCTCACGGCCCGGCGGACGGCGCAGCAGCAGCGAGATCGCGCGGTAGGCCTCGGCCTGCTTGGACAGGTCGTCGAAGACGATCAGCACGTGCTTGCCCTGGTACATCCAGTGCTGGCCGATCGCCGAGCCGGTGTAGGGCGCGATGTACTTGAAGCCGGCCGGGTCGGAGGCCGGGGCGGCCACGATCGTGGTGTACTCCATGGCGCCGGCCTCCTCGAGGGTGCGGCGCACGTTGGCGATCGTGGAGCCCTTCTGGCCGACGGCGACGTAGATGCAGCGGACCTGCTTCTTCTCGTCGCCCGAGAGCCAGTTCTCCTTCTGGTTGATGATGGTGTCGATGCAGACCGTGGTCTTGCCGGTCTGCCGGTCGCCGATGATCAGCTGCCGCTGGCCCCGGCCGATCGGCGTCATCGCGTCGATCGCCTTGATGCCGGTCTGCAGCGGCTCGTACACCGACTGACGCTGCACCACGCTCGGTGCCTGCAGTTCCAGCGCGCGGCGCTCGGTCAGCTCCAGGGGCCCCTTGCCGTCCAGGGGGTTGCCCAGGGCGTCCACCACGCGACCCAGGTAGGCGTCGCCCACCGGCACCGACAGGACCTCACCGGTGCGGCGGACCTTCTGGCCCTCCTCGATCCCGCTGAAGTCGCCCAGGACAACGGCGCCGATCTCACGGACGTCCAGGTTCAGAGCCAGGCCACGGGTCCCGTCCTCGAACTCGAGGATCTCGTTCGCCATGGCCGAGGGCAGCCCCTCGATGTGGGCGATACCGTCGCCGGAATCGACGACGGTGCCGACCTCTTCGCGCGCGGCCGCCTCCGGCTCGTAAGACTGGACGAAGCGCTCCAGCGCGTTCCGGATCTCCTCCGGACGGATCGTCAGCTCCGCCATGATTCCTCTCTTGCTCCCTTAAGGGTCAGCTCAGTCTGCTCAGTCAGCCCGCGCCGACTCGTCTCGGCCACGCGCTCGTCGGATCGTCACTCGTCGCGGGTCATGAGGCCAGTCGCCGCCGGACGTCGTCCAGGCGTCCGGCGATCGTGCCATCGATGATCTCGTCCCCGATCTGGATGGACAGCCCGCCCACCACAGAAGGGTCGATCTCGATGTTCAGATGCACGTCCTGGCCGTAGGCCGCGGCGAGCACGGCGGCCAACCGGGTGCGCTGCCGCTCGCTCAGCTCCACGGCGCTGCGCACCAGGGCCACCAGGCGGCTGCGGCGCTGGGCGACCAGCTTGCCGAGCAGGGAAAGCGCGCCTTCCAGGCTACGTCCTCGCGGGTATGTCACGACCTCGGTGACCAGGCGCAGCGTGGAGGGGGTGACCTTGCCCTCCAGCAGCTCGGCCAGCAGAGCGCGCTTGCGGTCGGCCGGCAGCGCCGGGTCGGTCAGCGCGGACCGCAGCCGAGGCTCCCCCTCGACCACCCGGGAGAAGCGGAACAGCTCGTCCTCCAGGTCGTCGAGCACACCGGCGGCCTGCGCCCGAGCCGCCTCCGCGGTCACCGCCAGCGTCTCCAGCGCATCGGTCAGCTGAGAGGGGGTGGACCAGCGCAGCCGGACCACGTCGGCCACCACGGTCAGCGCCGCCTCGGAGATCTGCCCGGCCAGCAGTCCGCGCACCAGGTCGACCTTGGCCCCCACGGCCGCGGCCGGATCGGACACCGCCCGGCGCAGGCCGTGCTCACGGTCCAGCAGGTGCAGGACCGCCAGCAGGTCCGCGCCGAGCGTGTCCAGGTCGGCGGTCGGGATGACCGCCTCGAGACTGTCGCGCGCTGCGGCCAAGGAGGCCCGGCCGACCGCCCCCAGCATCGCGTCGACGGTCATGCCGGCTCCTGCGCGCGGACCCGCTCCTCGAGCTCGTCGAGGAAGCGGTCGACCACCCGGCTCTGCGCGGCCCGGTCGGCCAGGGCCTCACCGACCACCCGGCTGGCCAGCTCCACGGACAGGGCGCCGATCTCGGTGCGCAGCTGCGCCAGCGCCTGCTGCCGTTCGGCCTCGATCGTCGCCTGGGCCGCCTCCACGATGCGGCGGGCCTCGGCCTCGGCCTGCTGACGCATCTCGGCGACGATCTGCGCCCCCTCCTCACGGGCCTTCTCCCGGAGCCGGGCGGCCTCGGTGCGCGCCTCGGCGAGCTGGGCCTGGTACTGCTCCAGGAGCTGCTTGGCCTCGCGCTGGGCCTGTTCGGCCCGCTTCAGACCGCCCTCGATGGCGTCGGCGCGCTCATCCAGCGTCGTGCGGATCTTGGGGACCAGCTTCCAGGCGACGACCGCCAGGACCACGGCGAAGGCGAACGTACCGACGACGAGCTCGGAGGTGTGGGGCAGCAGCGGATTATTGGCCGCAGCCACAGTCATCATCTCGCCCTCCTGTAAGGGTTGGTCGGGCCGTTGCTCAGCTGTGGACGAACGGCACCACGAACCCGATCAGGGCCAGCGCCTCGGTCACCGCGAAGCCCAGCAGCATGTTCTGGCGGATGACGTTGGTCATCTCCGGCTGGCGGGCGATGGCCTGCACGCCCTGACCGAAGATGATGCCCAGGCCGATGCCGGGGCCGAGGGCGGCCAGGCCGTAGCCGATGGCACCGATGTTGCCGGAGACGGTGTTCTCAGCGGCGAGCAGCAGCGCGTTCATCGTTGTGTGCTTCCTTCTCGTCGGCCGGCGGGGCGGGTCCCGCCGGAGTTTGCATTGCGGAGTCCAGGTCTGTTTCGGGTCAGTGTTCGGCGTGCAGCGAGCCGGCGATGTAGCTGGCCGCCAGCACGGTGAAGATGAAGGCCTGCAGCGCCTGGATGAACATCTCGAAGCCGGTCATGATGATCGTCATCAGCAGGCCGACCACGCCCACCCCGAACCCGGCGGGCGTGAGCTTCTCGATGAGGAACCAGTAGCCCACGGTGGCGAAGAAGGCCAGCAGGATGTGCCCGGCGAACATGTTGGCGAACAGTCGCACCGAGTGGGTGAACGGCCGGAGAATGATCGTCGACAGGAACTCGATGGGCGCCAACACGACGTACAGGAGCTTGGGCAGTCCCGGCGGGAACATGATGTTCTTGAAGTAGCCCACCAGGCCCTGGTGCTTGATCCCCAGGAAGATCATCATCACGTAGACCACCGCGGCCAGCACGATGGCGAAGGCGATGTGCGAGGGGCCCGGCAGCTGCAGCACCGGCACCACGCCCATCAGGTTCATCACCAGGATGAAGGCGAAGGTGGCGAACAGGAACGGCATCCACCGGTCGCTGTCCTTGCCCAGCGCGGGCCGGGCGATCTGTTCGCGGACGAACAGGTAGGCGACCTCGCCCACGTTCTGCGCCCCTCGCGGCACCAGCTTGGGCTTGCGGAACGCCGCCCACGCGAAGGCGCAGACGATGATCACGGAGAGCAGCACCACCAGCACCGGCTTGGTGAGCCACTCCAGCCAGGCGGGACCGCCGGGGAACAGCGGCCCCCAGTCGAACAGTTCCACGCCGGGAGCGTGGAACTCTCCCCCACTTTCTGCGGCGAGGATATGCGGCGCGCTCACGCGGCAGTCCCTTCGTCGTTGCTCATGCGGTGCTCGTCCGGGTGCCCGAGGGCAGTAGGGTGTCGGGTGGCCCGCCGCTGCGGTGCCGCCGACCAGGTCAGCGGCCGTAGCGGATGTAGACCAGGTAGAGCGCGAGACCGAGGCCGACCAGTATCCCGATCGGGAACAGTGCCGAGGTGCCCAGCCAACGGTCCAGCAGCCAGCCGAGCCCGCCGTACACGGCCATGCCGGACAGCAGGTAGCTCGGAACCGACCACGCCGCGGCGCTGAAACGCCGGTGGTCGGCGTGCGGATCCGGTTCCTCTGGCTGCTGGTCGGGTGGGTGCCCCTCCCCGCTCATCGCAGGACGGACCATAGCAGGCCACTCCCCCCAGGGTCATATCGGAGTGCTCGATGGGCCGGCGGGCCGAGGCGGAGCGACCGGACGGGTGCGTCATCACGGGCTCCGGCCGGCCGAGGGCCCGATCGGGGCGGAGGCGGCGGCGTCCTGCGGGCCGGGGCCCGCGGCCTCGGCGGGATCGTCGATGTAGGTCATCCGCATCCGGAGGGTGACGCGGATCTCCGCCGCGATCCAGACCACGGTCAAGGCGAGGATCGAGTAGCCGAACACCTGCGCGTCGAACGCCGTGGTGTCCTGGAACAGCAGGATCAGCAGGAACATCGCCGCGATCTTGACCAGGTAGCTGGCCATCGCCGCGGTGAAGATCAGCTGCGGCGAGATCTTGGCGGCGTACCCCACGGCGACCACGCTGACCCCGAAGAACGCGATGGCCACCACGGTGCCCAGGGCCGCCCCCAGGGCGCCCTCGGCGCCGCTGATCAGCGTGCCGACCGCGATGGCGACGACACCGGCGACGCCAGTCGGGAGTGCGGCGCCACGGAGGATCCGGGCGTCGGAAGCGTGCATGAAGGACTCCGGCTGGTCACGGTGGGTGTTCGGCGCTTGCTCGTGAAAGGTATCACAAGCTCGTGGATCGCCCACAATCACCCATCAGGTCATGGCTCTGCGTCACCATGCACCACAAGAGTCCCAAGCGTTCACAGCACGATTCAAGATCTGTGACCGAACGGTTGCGCTAGACGTGCTCGCGGGCCCGGGGCGGGGCCACCGACTGGGGACGGGGGCGGAGACGACGGCGCCGCCACGGCTCGGCGATCAGGCCGACCACGCCGGCGACCGCCACCAGACCGGTCAGCGACAGCACCAGCAGAACGGATTTCACCAGCGACAGGCCGACCACGCAGGAGGCCAGCAGACCGACCCAGAAATACATCACCAGAACGGCCCGGCGGTGCGAATGCCCCAGCTGCAGCAGCCGGTGGTGCAGATGCAATTTGTCGGGCGCGAACGGCGACCTTCCCTGGTTGGTCCGGCGCCACACCGCCAGCAGCATGTCGATGTAGGGAACCGCCACCACCATCGGCACCAAAAGGATCGGCAGGAAGAACGGGATCTGCGTCACCGAGCCGATCACGGCGGTGTCGAACTGGCCGGTCAGCAAGATCATCGCCGCGCTGAGCAGCAGCCCGATCAGCATGGAGCCGGTGTCTCCCATGAAGATCCGGGCGGGGTTGAAATTGTGCGGCAGGAAGCCGGCGCACATCCCGATGAGCACCGCGGTGGTCAGCGTGGCGGGCTGGATCCGGGACAGTCCCTCCTCGAACGACAGCAGCGAGGCATAGGCAAAAAGAGCAATTGCGGCGATTCCGACAACTCCGGCAGCAAGCCCGTCCAAGCCGTCCACGAAGTTCACCGCGTTGATGGTGGCCACCACCACGAGGATGGTCAGCGGCACGCTGTATTCCGGCGGCAGCACCAGCGGCTGACCGTTGGGCAGCGGAATGGTGAACAGCTGAATGCCGTTCAGGATGAACAGCCCCCCCGCGGCGACCTGCCCGGCGAACTTGGTCAGCGGATCGATGTCGAACCGGTCGTCGGCCATGCCCAGCAGCACGATCAGCGTCGCCGACAACAGCAGCCCGCGGTCGATGTCCCCGTCGGAGAACACCCGCCGCATCACCGGCAGCCCGCTGGCCGCCACCATGGCGCCCAGCATCCCGAAGTACATCGCCAGCCCGCCCATCCGCGGGGTGGGGATGACGTGGACGTCGCGGTCGCGGACCGCGGTCATCGCCCCGAACCGCACCGAGAAGGCCCGCACCGCCGGAACGGTGAGGTACGTGATCACCATAGCGACGAGGATGATGAGCAGGTACTCCCGCATGCCCGATCTCCTCCTCACCGCTGATGCTCCGGCGGGCCGGCGACGCCGCACGCGCCGCTCGTCCGGCACACCGCCGTCTTAGTACAGATGCCACCCGTGACCGGGCGGTTCGCCGGGTACGGGAAGAACCCTCCGCAGACGGGCTCCGACGCTCCCCACCGGACAGGGACGTTCCCGCCGTCATGGCGGTCGAGACGGGACGGCGCCGACATCGGGAAAGGTTCGGTGCGACCAACTCTATGCCCGTTGGTCCCCACTCGTCTCCCGTTCCACGGCGCGCCGCCGACGAATCGTGATCAACAAGACCGTCCCGGCGGTCAGCGCCCCCAGCCCGGCCAACGCCGGATCGCCGACCGAAACGGCCCACAGACCGTCCCTCAGCACCTCGTCGGCCGCGTCCACGCCGACCGCCACGGCGCCGACGACCGTCAAGAGCACCCCCGCCCACTCGGGGGGCGGGCGCAGGACGCGGCCCGCGCGCTCCGCCGAGACGACCGCCACGGCCGCGGCGGCCCCGGCGGCGAGCAGCAGCAGGCCCGGCCAGGAGGCGTCGAAGTGCGGCCGGGCGTACCGGGGCGGCGGTGCCTGCACGACCCCCTCCGGCAGCACCGCGCGGATCAGGACGCTCTCGTGGGGACGCAGCCCGCGCTGGGTGAAGTCGATCGCCGACGGGCCGTCCTCCCGCCGGCCGCCGCACCGGGTGTACCCGCCGTGCCTGGGCGTGCCCGCCCGGCAGTCCACCTTGAGGGGGACCGGTCCCGGCAGCTCGACCCGGACCGACACCTCGCCGATCGGCACGTCCCAGTCCCCGCCGACGGCGTCCCAGCGGAACTCCACCCGGCCGGGCAGCGGCGTCATCGCCCCCCGGACGTCGTACTCGATGACGTACGCCTGACGGCCGGTGACCACTCGGCGCCGCCCGCCCACCTTGATCCGCACCTCGTGCAGCACCCGGGAGGCCTCGGCCCGTGCGGGCGCCCCGGTGGAGCTGCTGGTGCGCACGTTGCGGATGTCGTACAGCCGGTCGTCGATCCGATACGGCACCCGGCGGACGATGCCGTGCTCCTTGCGGCCGTGGAAGTCGTAGGTGATGGTCTCCCGGACGCGCACCACGCCGTCCGGGCGGATCCGCAGCACCACATCGTAGGTGGGGATGTTCTCCCCCGGGCCCACCGTCGCGCCGTCGGCGGCCCGGACCTGCGCCGCCGCGCGCTCCGGCACCGCCGCCGACGCGGGCAGGGCGGAGGGAGCGGCCACGGACGACACCCCCGCCACGACCGCCATCGCCCAGAGCACGCGACGCATACTGCGCATTGTTCCCGCCAAAGGCGTCGACGGCGCGCCACGATCCGCTCACCCGGCGAGACCGGCCCGCCGCGGCGGCCGGGGAGGAGCGCCGGCGCGCTAGCCCTCTTTGGCGGGGCCGCTCGCGGACCGGCCGGTCCCCTCGGACGCCGGCCCGTCCGCGGGGACCTCGGCGGGCTCGTCCGGCGACGCCTCCGGGACGGGCTTGTCCAGCGAGACCTCGGCGGCGGACTCCCCGTCCTCGCCCTCCTCGGGCTCGTCCTCAGGGGTGAGCAGCACGCCGACGATGGCGCGGATCTTCTCCGGGGGGATCGCGCCGACGCGCAGCAGCCGGGGCACCGGTCCGGTGAGGTCGACGATGGTGGAGGTCTCGCCCGACCCCGTCGGTCCGCCGTCCAGGTAGACCGACACCTTGTCGCCGAGCTGCCGCTCGGCCTCCGCCACGTCGCGGGCCGGCGGCCGGCCGGACAGGTTGGCGCTGCTGACCGCCAGCGGCCCGGTCTCCTTCAGCAGCTCCAGGGCCAAGTCGTGCAGGGGCATCCGCACCGCCACCGTGCCCTTGGTGTCCCCCAGGTCCCAGGAGAGGTTCCGGTTGGCCCGGCACACCAACGTCAGCGCCCCCGGCCAGAACTCGTCGATGAGGTCCTGGCCGTACAGTCCCAGGTCCTCCACCAGCGCGGTCGCCGCCCGCACCGAGCCGACCAGCACCGGAGGGGGCATGTCCCGGCCGCGGCCCTTGGCGTCCAGCAGCGCCTGCACGGCGGCGGGGGTGAACGCGTCGCAGCCGACCCCGTACACCGTGTCGGTGGGCAGCACGATCAGCTCGCCGCGACGGGCCGCCGACACGGACTCGGCTATCCCCCGGGCCCGTTCCGTCGGCACCTGACAGTCATAACGTCGGCTCACGGGGGCCAGTCTATGGCCGCGCCGCGGAGCGCGACGGTCGCGCGTCCCGCGGCCTCCGGCGACGCGCCCGGCGCGTCCGCGCCGCGCGGCGCGGACGCGCCGGCGGTTCCCGCCGCAGGTCCCGCCGGTCGTCCGCCGCCCCGTCGCGCGCCTCGAGGCCTCGGGGACCGGAGGAAGGCGTCAGTCAGTCCGCCGCCAGCCGGGCCGTGACGAAGCGGTCCCGGTCGGCCAGGTCCCGGCGGTTGCGGACGTCGCGCCAGCCGTTCTCCTCGGCGAAGATCCAATAGACGGCGTTGCCCTGGTCGTCGCCGTGCTCGACGGCGACGTGACCGCCGGGGCGCAGCAGCCGGCGGGCGGTGCGCTCCACGGCGCGGATCGCGTCCAGACCGTCCTCGCCCCCGCCCCACAGCGCCTCGGCCGGGTCGTGGTCGCGGACGTCCGGCGGCACGCGCTCCCACTCGCTCATGGGGATGTAGGGGGGATTGCTGATGACGAGGTCGACGGTGCCGTCGAGTTCGGAGAGGGCGTCGGCGAAGTCCCCCAGATGCAGCCTGACGCGACCGCGTTCGTCCAGCGTCTCGACGTTGCGGGTGGCGTAGACGAAGGCCTTGGGCTCCTTCTCCACCGCGTGCACGCGGGCTCTGGGGGCCTCCTGGGCGATGCTGAGCGCGATGGCGCCCGAACCGGTGCCCAGATCGACCACCAGCGGGTCGCGCACGTCCATCTCGCGCAGGGTGTCCAGCGCCCAGCCGACCATGACCTCGGTCTCCGGGCGGGGGATGAACACCCCGGGGCCCACCTTCAGCTCCAGGAAGCGGAAGAAGGCCCGGCCGGTGATGTGCTGCAACGGCTCCCCCGCCTCCCGGCGGGCCACGCCCTCCCAGAAGCGGGCGTCGAACGCCGAGTCGGGGACGGTGTGCAGCTCCGAGCGCTTGACCCCGTGCACGGCGGCGGCCAGTTCCTCGGCGTCGGCGCGGGGCGAGGCGACTCCGGCCTCCGCCAGCCGGACCGTCGCCCGCGCCACCTCGTCGAGCAGCAGGTTCATGTTCCCTGAGCTTCGGCCAGCCTGCGTTCGGTGTCGGCCTCGACCAGCGCCTGGATCACGTTGTGCAGGTCGCCGTCGAGCACCTGGTCCAGGTTGTAGGCCTTGTAGCCGACGCGATGGTCGGAGATCCGATTCTCGGGGAAGTTGTAGGTGCGCACCCGTTCGGACCGGTCCACCGTGCGGACCTGGCTGCGCCGCTCGGCCGCGGCGGCCGCCTCGGCCTCCTCCTGCGCCATCGCCAGCAGCCGCGAACGGAGGATGCGCAGCGCCTGCTCCTTGTTCTGGAGCTGGCTTTTCTCGTTCTGGCAGGAGACCACCACGCCGGTCGGGATGTGGGTGATCCGCACCGCCGAGTCGGTGGTGTTGACGCTCTGCCCGCCCGGACCCGACGACCGGAACACGTCGATGCGCAGGTCGTTCGGGTCGATCTGGACGTCGACCTCCTCGGCCTCCGGGGTGACCAGCACCCCGACCGCGCTGGTGTGGATCCGGCCCTGGGACTCGGTGACGGGCACCCGCTGCACGCGGTGCACCCCGCCCTCGTACTTCAGCAGCGACCAGGCCCCGACCGGCTCCCCGTCGGCGCCGGGCCGGGCCTTCACCGCCACGGTGACGTCCTTGTAGCCGCCCAGGTCCGAGGGCTGGGAGGCGATGATCTCGGTCTTCCAGCCGAGGCGCTCGGCGTACCGCAGATACATGCGCAGCAGGTCGCCGGCGAACAGCGCCGACTCCTCGCCGCCCTCGCCCGCCTTGATCTCCAAGATGACGTCCTTGTCGTCGTTGGGATCACGCGGGATCAGCAGCTTGCGCAACCGGCTCTCCAGCTCGGCCTTGCGCTCGGCCAGCTCGGCCGCCTCGGCGGCGAACGACTCGTCCTCGTCCGCCAGCTCGCGCGCCGCGGCCAGGTCCTCCTCCACCGAGCGCACCTGCCGGGCGGTCTCGACGATCGGGCGCAGCTGCGCATAGCGCTTGCCCAGCCGACGCGCCAGGTTCTGGTCGGCGTGCACGGCCGGGTCGGCCAGCTTGCCTTCGATCTCGGCGTATTCGCCGATCAGCTCGTCGAGGTTCACGGTGTCGGTTCCCGGTCGGGGTCCGCGCCGAATGCGGACCTCGAGCGGCCCGGGGACGCGCGGTCCCCGGGCCGCCCGTGCCGTTTGCCTGGAGGTCTGTGCTTACTTCTTGCCGCCGCGCTTGCCGAAGCGCTGCTCGAAGCGCGCCACGCGGCCGCCGGTGTCCAGGATCTTCTGCTTGCCCGTGTAGAACGGGTGGCAGCTGGAGCACACGTCCGCGTGGATCACGCCGTTGCGGGCGGTGCTGCGGGTCTGGAAGGTGTTCCCGCAGGTGCACGTCACGGTCGTGACGACGTAGTCGGGATGGATGCCAGACTTCACGAATGTCTCCTCGCGTCGGGACGGTCGCCGGGTCGCCTCGCACCCCGCGCCCTCGACGGGGCGTCGCATGGGGCGGCGTGAACCGGTACCGCGGTGTTCGCACATCAAGTGTGCCAGATCAAAGAACACATCCCGGCCATCGGGCATTCCCCCTTCCCCGCCCCGAAGCGGGACGAGATCGCCGTCCACGCCCGACGGGGCCGCGGGCGCCGGGAAGCCGCGACAATCGAACGCGTGAGGGTTGTGATTGCCGAGGACTCGGTGCTGCTGCGGGAAGGGCTGGTCCGGCTGTTGGCCGACGCCGACATCGAGACGGTGGGGACGGTCGGGGACGGTCCCGGGCTGATCCGGGCGGTGGAGGAGCACGAACCGGATCTGGCGATCGTGGACGTGCGGATGCCGCCGTCGTTCACCGACGAGGGGCTGCGGGCGGCGCTGGAGGTGCGGCGGGCGCGTCCCGCGCAGCCGATCCTGGTGCTGTCGCAGTACGTGGAGGAGCGATACGCCACCGATCTGATCGGGAACGGCGCCGAAGGGGTCGGCTACCTGCTCAAGGAGCGGGTGTCGGACGTCGGGGAATTCATCGACGCGGTGCGGCGGATCGCCGCCGGGGGAACGGTGATCGACCCCGAGGTGATCGGACAGCTGCTGGGGCGGCGCCGACGCGGAGACCGGCTGGAGGCGCTGACCCCGCGGGAGCGCGAGGTGCTGGGACTGATGGCGCAGGGGCGCTCCAACGCGGCGATCGCACGGGACCTGGTGGTCACCGAGGGGGCGGTGGAGAAGCACATCTCCAACATCTTCCTCAAGCTCGACCTGCCGCCCACGCAGGACGACCACCGCCGCGTGATGGCCGTCCTGGCGTATCTGAGAGCGAACTGACGGACCGGAGGCGAGCCGACGGAGAGCGGGCGACCGCAGGCCGCCCGCTCTCCGTCGGCTCCTCCGTCACCAGGTGCAGGGCAGGTCCGCCCGGATCACGGTGGGGCCGCCCGGCGGGCTGTCGATGGTGAGGATGCCGTCGATGGTGGCGGCGCGGTCGGCCAGCCCGGCCAGGCCGCCGCCGGGGACCGCGCGGGCGCCGCCCACCCCGTCGTCGGTGACCTCGACCACGACCCACTGGGCCTCGCGGGCCACCCGGACCGAGGCGCGGGTGGCCCGGGCGTACTTGGCGATGTTGCTCAGGGACTCGGCGACGATGAAGTAGGCGATGCTCTCCACCGCGGTCGGAGGCCGCTCCGGCAGGTCCACCTCGACCTCGACGGGCACCGCGGCGCGGCTGGCCAGCCCGGAGATGGCCGCGTCCAGGCCGCGGTCGGTGAGGATCGCCGGGTAGATGCCGCGGGCCAGATCGCGGAGCTCGGCGATGGCCTCCTTGGTCCCGGCATGGGCCTGCTCGATGAGGGCGCGGGCGGCCTCGGGGTCCTCCTCCAGCTTGGCCCGGGCCCGGCCGATGTCCATGGCGACGGCCAGCAGCCGCTGCTGGGCGCCGTCGTGCAGATCGCGCTCGATCCGACGGCGTTCGGCCTCGGCGGCGTCCACCCCGCGGGCGCGGCTGGCCTGGAGCTGCTCGGCGCGGGCCTGCAGCCTGATCCGCTCGGCCTGGGCGCGGCTGGGCCCGAGCAACAGCACGCCGTAGCCGAGGTGCAGGATCGCCATCGCCCGCGTCACGTACAGCGCCGGCAGCAGCAGCACGACGCCCACGGCGGTCAGCGGCAGCGCGGTCAGCGGATCGTCGGCCGAGTAGACCAGCGGGCCCCCGAGGTTGATCACCACGGAATCCCCGACGACGGTGAGCACCGGGGCGGCCAGGAGCAGACCGGCCGCCGACCACACGCCCACCGAGACGGTGAACTCCACCATCCCCACCGGCAGCCGCAGCCCCAGGTACAGCAGGTCCTTCCAGGTCGCCGGGTCGGCCGCCATCGCCCGCCACTTGGCCAGCAGCCCCGCCGAGCCGGGCATCGGCCGGTAGGGGTCGGGCACGGTCACCCCGAACGCCAGCCGCAGCAGCCGCCGTTCGAGCATCGCCCCGCCCCGCCACAGCAGCATCATCAACGCCAGCAGCGGGATCCCCACCCAGAGGATCGTCAAGGCGAGCGACAGCGTCAGCCCGACCGCCAGGCCGATGAACCAGGCCAGTCCGAACCCCAGGCCGGTCACCAGGTACACCGCGGCCCGCCAGGTCAGCGACGACCGCACCATCGCCCAGGGATTCCATGGGCCCAGCACCAGACGCCTGACGCCCGGCATCGCCATCGTCGCAGTCTCGCTCACACCAACCCTCCCGTCCTCGCGTATATCTCCAGCCTGCTGGACGGCGGGGCCGGCGACCATACGGCGAGCCGCCCACCTGAGGTAGGGCTAGCCTCACCCCGGGGCACGACCGCTGCGCGACGGGCACGATCGCCGCGCGGCCATGCACCATGGCCGCGCCGTCGGCGCGGCCACGGGCCCGGGCTAGTCGCGGTCGGCGACGGTGGTCTTCTGCACCTGGAGGAGGAACTCGGCGTTGGACTTGGTCTCCTTCATCTTCTCGATGAGGAGCTCCAGGGCCTGCTGAGTGTCCAGGGCGTGCAGCACCCGGCGGAGCTGCCAGACGATGCGCAGCTCCTCGGGGGACATGAGGATCTCCTCCTTGCGGGTGCCGGAGGCCTCCACGTCCACCGCCGGGAAGATCCGCTTGTCGGCGAGCTGGCGGTTGAGCTTCAGCTCCATGTTGCCGGTGCCCTTGAACTCCTCGAAGATGACCTCGTCCATGCGGGACCCGGTCTCCACCAGGGCGGTGGCGAGGATGGTCAGCGAGCCGCCGTTCTCGATGTTGCGGGCCGCGCCGAAGAACCGCTTGGGCGGGTACAGCGCGGTGGAGTCCACACCGCCGGACAGGATCCGGCCGGACGCCGGAGCCGCCAGGTTGTAGGCGCGGCCAAGCCGGGTGATGGAGTCCAGCAGCACGACCACGTCGTGCCCCAGCTCCACCAGCCGCTTGGCCCGCTCGATGGCCAGCTCGGCGACCGTGGTGTGGTCCTCGGCGGGACGGTCGAAGGTCGAGTGGATGACCTCGCCCTTGACCGACCGCTGCATGTCGGTGACCTCTTCGGGCCGCTCGTCGACCAGCACGACCATCAGGTGGCACTCGGGGTTGTTCTTGGTGATCGCGTTGGCGATCGCCTGGAGCACCATGGTCTTGCCGGCCTTGGGCGGCGAGACGATCAGACCGCGCTGGCCCTTGCCGATCGGGGAGACCAGGTCGATGATCCGTGTGGTCAGCACCCCCGGCTCGGTCTCCAGACGCAGCCGCTCCTGCGGGTACAGCGGGGTGAGCTTGGAGAACTCGACGCGGTTCTTGGCCTGCTCGGGCTCCATCCCGTTGACGGTGTCCAGGCGGACCAGCGCGTTGAACTTCTCCCGCCGCTCGCCCTCGCGCGGCTGACGCACCGCACCGGTGATCACGTCGCCCTTGCGCAGCCCGTACTTGCGGACCTGGGAGAGGGAGACGTACACGTCGTTGGGACCGGGCAGGTAGCCGGTGGTGCGGACGAACGCGTAGTTGTCGAGGATGTCGAGGATGCCGGCCACCGGGATCAGCACGTCGTCCTCGTTGATCACCGGCTCCTCGTAGCGGTCGCCCCGGCCGCGGCCGCGGTTGCGCTCCCGGAAGCGACGGCTCCGGCGGCTGCGGCCGCTCTCGCCGCTCTCCTCCTCGGAGGAGCCGTTCTGCTGGTTGCGGTTGCGCTGGCTCCCCTGCTCGCCGCGATCCCGGTTGCGGTTGCGCTGGCGGCCCTCGCGACCGCCGCCGTCGCCGTTCTCGCCCGAGGTCTGCCCGCGCTCGCCCCGTTCGGCCTGCTTGTCGGCGCCCTCACCGCTCTTGTCGGCGGGCTGCTCGTCGGCCTTGTCCGCCTTCTCCTCGGCGGCCGGCTGCTCCTCGCCGCCCTCCTCGCGCCTGGTCGAACGGCGGCGGGTCCGCGTCGAACGGGTCTCGGTGTCGGCCTTGGACTCTTCGGAGCCGGTCGCGGCCTCCGCGGCCTGCGCGGCGGGCTTGTCGGCCTTCGGCTGCTCGGCGGGAGCGGCGCCCGCACCGTCGGCGGCGGGGTCGGCGGCGGGCTTGCCGGCCTTGTCCGCGGCCTTGTCCGCGGACTTGTCAGCGGCGGGCTTCTCGGCGGCGACGGGGCCGCCCTGCTTGGCTTCGATGGCCGCGATGAGCTGACTCTTGCGCATGCCGGCGATGCCGGTGATGCCGAGCTGAGACGCCAGCGCCCTCAGCTCGGGCAGCACCAACGCCGACAGGCCGGTGCCGGAACGCCGACGCCGTGAGGTGGTCGTCTGCTCCGAACGGCTCGTCGGGGTCTTTGCTGCAGGGCTAGCAGCGTCCGTAAGGAGTTCGCTGGATTCGCTCACTAAGGGTCCTTCCCAGGGAGCGGGTGTTGGCCCTCGTCGGCCAGGCAACCCGATGATGCGATCCGGCGGGGGCGCCAGATCGAACTCTGCCGATCACGATGGGGTCGCCATCGGCGATGTCTGGACACAGCCAGATGATGGTCGGGACGGTTCTCGCGCCATCCCCGATCCTGCCTCGTGTGAGGCTCTGCCGAGACGCCGAATGACGGGAACTCGCGATGTCGGGGAGCCACATGCGCGGAGCAGGCGTGGCACGAGGGCCGACCTGACGATGCGTGGCTGACGAGCACCCGGCCCCGAGCGGGGCATCTGGTGCGCTATTCAGCCTAACATCACCCGAGCGCACTGCTATTCCCCAGAGTTCGAAGTCCTCGCCGTGTCACGACGCAGGCGGATCGACGCATGCGCCATGGGGGTCGACGTTCAACGGGCGTTTGAGCCACCCATTACCCACTTCCGGACGTATCGAATCAACGCGTGAGAGGGTTGTGAACGCCAGGACAGTGGGCCCGGCTCCGGAGATCACGGCGGGGATCCCCGCCGCGCGCAGCCGGTCGACCAGCTCCGCCGACTCCGGCATGGCCGGCGCGCGATAGCCCTGGTGCAGCCGGTCCTCGGTGGCGGCCAGCAGCACGCGGGGGTCGTCCCAGCCCTGGGTCAGCGCCGCGATCAGCAGCGCCGCCCGGCCCGCGTTGGCGGCCGCGTCCGCGTGCGGCACCGTCTGCGGCAGCAGCCCGCGGGCCCGTTCGGTGGCCAGCGTGCGGTCGGGGACGAACACGACGACCCGGCGGTCCAGGTCCAGCCGCACCGCCCGCGCCCCCTCGGGGCCGCTCCAGGCGATGGTGAGTCCGCCGTACAGGCACGGCGCGACGTTGTCGGGATGCCCCTCGATCTCGGTGGCCAGCGCCAGCGCCGCCGCATCGTCCAGCACCCCGCCGTGCGGATGCAGCGCCCGGGCCGCGACGATCCCGGCGACGATCGCCGCCGAGGACGAGCCCAGCCCACGGCTGTGCGGGATCCGGTTGACGCACGACAGCCGCAGCCCCGGCGGCTGGCCCAGGCCGGATCCGGCCAGCTCGTCGATCCGCTCGAAGGCCCGCCGCAGCACCCGCACGATCAGGTGCCGCTCGCCCCGCCGGGACAGCTCCCGGGCGCCCTCGCCGTCCACCTCGACGACCAGCCCGCCCTCGGTGATCTCGACGGTCACCTCGTCGTGCAGCGTCAGCGCCAGCCCCAGCGCATCGAACCCCGGCCCCAGATTGGCGCTGGTCGCCGGCACGCGGACCGAGGCCCGCCGTCCCCACGCCCGGCTCATGCCAGGCCGAGGGAGGAGGCCGCGGCGTGGGCGTCGGCCTTGACGGTGGTGGGGGCGGGGGCCCCGGCGATGGCCCAGTCGGGGTCCTTCAGCCCGTTCCCGGTGACCGTGCAGACCACGCGGCTGCCGGGCTCGACGAGGCCCTGTTCGCAGGCCTGCAGGATGCCGGCGACGCTGGCGGCGGAGGCGGGCTCGACGAACACGCCCTCCTCCCGGGCCAGCAGCCGGTAGGCGGCCAGGATCTGCCGGTCGGTGACCGAGGAGATGGCGCCGCCGGACTCGTCGCGGGCGGCGATCGCCAGATCCCAGGAGGCCGGATTGCCGATCCGGATCGCGGTGGCGATGGTCTGCGGCCTGCGCACCGGCCCGCCCTTGACGAACGGGGCGGCGCCGCTGGCCTGGAAGCCGAGCATCCGCGGGGTCTTGGAGGCGACCCCGTCGGCGGCGTACTCGGTGTAGCCCATCCAGTAGGCGGAGATGTTGCCGGCGTTGCCGACGGGCAGGCAGTGCACGTCCGGGGCGTCGCCGAGGGCGTCGACGATCTCGAACGCGGCGGTCTTCTGGCCCTCCAGGCGGTACCTGTTCACCGAGTTGACCAGCGCCACCGGATAGTCCACGGCGAGCTTGCGGGCCAGCTCCAGGCAGTCGTCGAAGTTGCCGTCCACCTGCAGCAGCTTCGCACCGTGCACCAGCGCCTGCGCCAGCTTGCCCATGGCGATCTTGCCCTGCGGCACCAGCACGGCGCACGTCATGCCGGCGCGGACCGCGTAGGCGGCCGCCGACGCGGAGGTGTTGCCGGTGGAGGCGCAGATGACGGCCTTGGCCCCCTCCTCGGCGGCCTTGCTGATCGCCACCGTCATGCCGCGGTCCTTGAACGAACCGGTGGGGTTGGCGCCCTCCACCTTCAGATAGACCTCGCAGCCGGTGAGCCGGGAGATCCGGTCGGCGGGCAGCAGCGGAGTGCCGCCCTCGAGCAGGGTGACGACGGGCGTGGCGTCGGTCACCGGGAGCCGGTCGCGGTACTCGTTGATGAGGCCGCGCCAAGCCCTGTTCATACGATCCCCCACGATGGTGATGACCTGCGGCGTCGCGCCGCAGTCTAGTGTGATCGCTGCCTCACGCGTCGTCGGCCTCGACGCGCATCACGCTGGCCACCTCGCGGACGATGTCCAGGCGGCGCAGCTCCTCCACGGTCGCGGCCAGCGCCGCGTCCGGAGCCCGGTGCGTGACGATGACCAGCTGGGCGTCCTCGCCCCGGCCGTCCTGCTGGACGGCCTGGATCGACACGTCGTGCCGGGCGAACAGCTCGGCGACCTGCGCCAGCACGCCGGAGCGGTCGGCCACGTCGAGCTGGATGTAGTACCGGGTGACGGTCTCGCCCATCGGCAGGACCGGCAGCTCGGCGTAGGTCACCTCGACCGGGCCGCGCGTGCCGCCGACCCGGTTGCGGGCCACCGCGACCAGGTCGCCGAGCACGGCCGAGGCGGTCGGCGCGCCCCCGGCCCCGGCCCCGTAGAACATCAGCGACCCGGCCGACTCGGCCTCCACGAACACCGCGTTGTAGGCCTCGCGGACGCTGGCCAGCGGATGCGACCGCGGGATCATCGCCGGGTACACCCGCACCGACACGCCCCGTCCGTTGCCCGAGCCGTCGGCGTCCGGCACCCGCTCGCAGATCGCCAGCAGCTTGACCACGCTGTTCATCGCCTTGGCCCCCGCCACGTCGGCGGAGGTGACCTCGGTGATGCCCTCGCGGTGCACGTCGGCGGCCGAGACCGGGGTGTGGAACGCCAGCTGCGCCAGGATCGCCGCCTTGGCCGCCGCGTCGAAGCCCTCCACGTCGGCGGTCGGGTCGGCCTCGGCGTATCCGAGGCTCTGGGCCTCCTCCAGCGCGTCGACGAACGAGGCGCCGTGGGCGTCCATCCGGTCGAGGATGTAGTTGGTGGTGCCGTTGACGATGCCGATGACCCGTTTGACGTGGTCGCCGACCAGCGACTCGCGCAGCGGCCGCAGCAGCGGGATGGCGCCCGCCACCGCGGCCTCGTAGTACAGGTCGGCCCCGTACTCGCGGGCCGCGCCGAAGATCGTCTCGCCGTCCTCGGCCAGCAGCGCCTTGTTGGCGGTGACCACCGACTTGCCGGACTTCATCGCGGCCAGCAGCAGCGAGCGGGCCGGCTCGATGCCGCCGATCACCTCGACCACGATGTCCACGTCCTCGCGGGTGACCAGGCTCATGGCGTCGGTGGTCAGCAGGTCCGGCGTCACATGCGCGCGGGCCTTGTCGATCCGCCGCACCGCCACGCCGGCCAGCTCCAGGGGGGCGCCGATCCGTGCCGTCAGGTCGGCGGCCTGCTCGTGCAGCAGCCTGACCACTTCGGAACCGACGGTTCCGCAGCCCAGCAGGGCCACCCGCAAGGGTTTCACCCTCTATACCTCCGCATCGAGCCGGAGCAGATCGTCCTCGGTCTCCCGCCGGATGAGGACCCGTGCCCGGCCGTCCCGTACCGCCACCACCGCCGGTCGCGGGACGAAGTTGTAGTTACTGGACATCGATCGACAGTAAGCACCGGTCGCGGCCACCGCCACGACATCGCCGGGAGCCAGGTCCTGCGGCAGCCACAGATCGCGCACGACGATGTCGCCGCTCTCGCAGTGCTTGCCGACGAGCCTGCTCAGCATGGGGCCGGCCGTCGAGGTACGACTGGCCAGCACAGCGGTGTACTCCGCCCCGTACAGGGCGGTCCGCAGATTGTCGCTCATCCCGCCGTCCACCGAGACGTACGTGCGCAGGCCCTCGACGTCTTTGACGGTGCCGACTTCGTACAGGGTAACCCCGCCGGGGCCGACGATCGCCCGTCCCGGCTCGACCGTGATGCGCGGCACGGCCAGCCCGTAGGCGCGGCACTCCCGGGTGACGATCCGGCGCAGGCCGTCGGCGATCTCCTTGGGGTCGTGCGGCTCGTCGCCGGGCACGTAGGCGATGCCGTAGCCGCCGCCCAGGTCCAGCTCGGGCAGCTGCACGCCGTGCTCGTCGCGGATCGCCACCAGCAGCTCGGCCAGCCGGTGCGCGGCCACCTCGAACCCGTCGGTGTCGAAGATCTGCGACCCGATGTGGGAGTGCAGGCCCACCAGCTCGAGCTGCTCGAGCGCCAGCACGCGGCGGACGGCCTCCAGCGCCGCCCCGCTGGTGCGGGAGAAGCCGAACTTCTGGTCGTCGTGCGCGGTGGCGATGAACTCGTGGGTGTGGGCCTCGACCCCGGTGGTGACCCGGACCATGACCTTGGGGCGGACGCCCTTCTCCTGCGCGAGATGGCCGAGCCGGGCGATCTCCTCGAAGCTGTCGACCACGATCCGGCCGACGCCGACGTCCAGCGCCCGGGACAGCTCGGCGACGGACTTGTTGCTGCCGTGCAGCGTGATCTTCTCGGTGGGGAACCCGGCGGCCAGCGCCACCGCCAGCTCTCCGCCGGTGCACACGTCCAGTCCCAGGCCCTCCTCCTCCAGCCAGCGGACCAGGGCCGTGCACAGGAACGCCTTGCCGGCGTAGTGGACGCTGCCGTCGTGGAACGCCGCCGCGTACTCGCGGGCCCGCTGGCGCACGTCCTCCTCGTCGTAGACGTACAGCGGCGTGCCGAACTCGGCCGCCAGGTCGCGCACGTCGACCCCGCCGATGGTCATGACCCCGTTCTCGCGCCTGGCCGAACGCGGCCAGATCCGCGGATCGAGGTGGTTGAGATCCTCCGGGGGCGGCAGGGGGTGCTCCTCCGGCAGCACGTCCGCATGCCGCGGTCCCGCCGGATGCACTCGGCTCATTCGCCCGCTCCGTTGCTCATATCCGCTCTCTAGGACTCTCGCCGATCATGTTCAGGGCGCCTGCGAGGGCGACGCGCACCGCCTCCGCCAGCGTGCGGCGGGCGGCGTGCATCGCCCCGGGTCTCTCATCGCCGACGGGCAGCGCCGGGCAGTGCTCGTACACGCGGTGGAAGGCGTCGGCCACCCGCTCCAGATGGCGCTGCAGCGGACGAGGGTCCCTCTCGCGCGCCGCCTGGGCCGCGCGGCCGGGCAGCTCCGCCAGCGTCGCCAGCAGGACCCCCTCGTCCCTTTCTCGGAGCAACCCCGGATCGCCGAGCGGGATTCCCAGGGTCTCGGCCCGGCGTCGGATCGCCGCCGCCCGGGCGTAGGCGTACCGCACCGAGAACCCCGGATTGTCGAAGGTCCTCGGCCGGTCCGGCCAGCCCCCGCTCAGGGCGACGCCGTCCACGCGCCCGTAGGAGGGGCCTTCGGCGAGGATCCCGGCGGCCAGCGCCCCCGGCCGCTCCACCACCACGGTCAGGAACCCGGGGCCGTTGACCCGGGCCTCGGCGATCTCCGGCCGGCCCGCCAGCCGCCCGGCGATCGCGTCGGCGATCTCCGGCGCGGACCCGCGGTGCGCCGCCGCCAGCCGCAACGCCACCGGCGTCCCGTATGACCCCGGTCCGAACGCGGTCAGCGGCACCTCGTCCGGCACGTCGACGGCCAGGTCGCCGTCGCGCACGGCATCGCGGACCGCGGCCAGGACGGCCCCGCTCACCTCGGTCGGAGTCACCTGCGTGAGACTATCCGACCACTATGTGGACAGGCCTCCGCTGACCACTATGTGGACGCCCGCCTGGCGGCGGCCAGCTCCCGCACCGTCCGGATGAGGTCGTTGGGGTCGAACGGCTTGGTGATGTAGGCGTCCACCCCGATCTCGTGTCCCCGCCGCACGTCGTGGTCCTGCGCCCGCGCGGTGATCATCACCACTCCGATGTGCCGCGTCGCCGGATCCTCCCGCAGCCGGACCGCGGTCACCCACCCGTCCAGCCGCGGCATCATCACGTCCAGCGTGATCACGTCCGGCGCCACCTCGGCCACCTTGTCCAGGCAGTCCTGCCCGTCCACCGCGGTGGCCACCTCGAATCCCTCCAGCTGGAGGTTCACCGCGATGAGTTGCCGGATGACCTCGTCGTCGTCCACCACCAGCACGCGGCCCAGCGACCGCCCTCCGGGACGCCCCTCCGCCACGCTCACGGCGGCGAGCGTAGTCCACCCGCTCCGTCCCCGCCCACCGAAACCGAGTGCACGTCACCCCGCCGATCCTGGTAGCCTCTTTCCCGCACCCGATGAACGCCTCGGGAGCACGCCCCCTTAGCTCAGGGGATAGAGCAACGGCCTCCGGAGCCGTGTGCGCAGGTTCGAATCCTGCAGGGGGCACCTGATGCCGATCAGCCGGTTTCCCGCTCCGACCTGGGGAAACCGGCTGATCGCGGTCATGGCCGATGTGACATCAGGTGCCACGATGTGCCGCCGTGTGCCACGGCGCGTGTTCCATTTGTGTTCCAGCCGTCAGGCGCGCAGGGCATCGTCGATGAGCCCCTGCCAGACGCCGTCCTGTCCGTGGATGCGCTCGGCGTAGATCTTCAGCAGCACCTCCACGCTGTGGCCGGCCCACTCGGCGACCTGGGTGGCCGGGACGCCCGCGTTCAGCCGGAGCGAGACGCCGGCGTGCCGCGGGTCATACGGGCGGCGGGCCAGGCCGATGGCTGCCGCGTCGAGCGGGAGCACCGGCCGCCGGTCCCCTGGCGCACCGGTTGCTCCTCGGCATCGAGCAGGCGGCGGTCGCGAGCGACCCTACCGGCCTCGATCTGGAGGGAGCCGCCGCGGAAGGGGGGGAGAGGTGCAGGGGAAAAGGAAAGATCCCTGAAGGGCCGCCTCATGTCGGCCAGGCGTGTCGGCCGGGAAGGCGTTGACGCCCTCACAGCGCGAGCCGGAACGGCGCAGTCCTCGTCCGATTCCGGAGAGGACCACGCCGCCCTCGGTTCCCCCTGCGACGGTGGCTCAGAAGACGCACTGCCCCTCGCGCTCTTCGCTCGTCCACGACGATCGCAGCCGCAGCCGACCGAGACGAAGAGGTTCTCGCCGACCCCGGCCAAAGACCGCACGACCGGCCGAGCGCCGAAGCGGCGGCTCGGCAGTCCAAGCCCTGGTGAGCGGGGAATTCGTTCGGCCGCCACAAGACCGAGCGCGGCGGCCGCCCGTCAACGGCTGGACGGATCGAGGCGGGATCGGGAGAGTGCGCACATGATCGATCCATGGCACGAGATCGACGAGCACATCGTCAACCATCGGATCATCCAGGCTCTGAAAGCCTTGATGGACGCGTTCGACTACGGCCCCCGGGAGGCGATCGGCGCCTTCGACACCCGGTATCGCCATTTACGAGAGACGAGACCGGATGACTTCACGGTCGGTCCCGAACAGCACGGACGCCACGTCCGCACCTGACTCGCATGGCATCGCTTCCCGGGACCCGTGCCCGCGCGCGGCGGAGCACTCGGACAACGGGCACGGCCGCCGACGGCGATCCCGGCCCCATCGGCGCCGTGACGAGCGGCGTGCGCGCCCGTGCGCGCCCGCCCGCCGCCGACGCCGACCGTGACCGTTCCCGTGTCCCTCACTCCCGGCGAGGAGCCCGCCGGGCCGCCGCGGACTCGCGGCCCTGATCGAGACCGCGCGGCCGTCCCGGGGCGCCCGATGCCCGCGGTTCCGAAGGCGGCGCCCGCATGTCGACGCGGGCCGTCCGCGCCGGATCCGCCCCGAGGGTCGGGATCGTCGCGCCGGATGAACGTCACCGGTCCTTGTAGCGGGCGATGAGCGGGAGGAACAGGTCGTCCACGATGGCGATGATCCGGTCGTCCGGGACGGCTTCGAAGGTCATGAGCATGTCGTGCCTCACCAGGTCGAACGGCAGGGTGAGCACGTGAGGCGGAACGCGTTCCAGATCGAGTTCGCCGCGTTCGGCCGCCCGTTCGTAGACGCGGCTCGACCAGGAGCGGCCGCCGAAGACCAGATCGCGCAGCTCGGCCGGGGTCGTCCCGGTCTCGGTGAACAGGCCGCCCAGCTGTGCGCCGATCATGACCGCCAGTTCGGCCCGTCTCCGGGTCATCGAGCGCAGCAGCTCGATGAGGTCGTCGCGCAGGCGGCCGGTGTCCGGAACGGGGAGCGGGTCGCTCTCGCGGTGGTACCGGAGGGCAGCGATGACGAGTTCGGGCTTGCCCGGCCAGCGGCGGTACAGCACGGCCCTGCCGGTGCCCGCGCGCAGGGCCACACGCTCCATGGTCAGCGCGCTGTACCCGGATTCGATCAGTTCCTCCCACGCGGCGCGCAGGAGTGCGTCCTCAAGCGCCTTGCCGCGTCGGCGCCGGTTCGGTCCCTCCGCCACGGAATCTCCGTAAGAGTCATTTGTGTTTCTTAACCTCAGAGCCTATCGTGACGATAAGAGACATGGATGACTCTTAACAGGGGTGTGCGCGCCCATGGCGGACGAACGACTCGACCCGAAGGTGCTGAAGACGGCGGGCGTCCTGGTCGCAGGGGTCCTCGCCGTCGTGTTCGACACGACCATCGTCGGGGTGGCGCTGCACTCCCTGGCGGCGGACCTGCACACCACGGTCGCCACCGTCCAGTGGGTCACCACCGGCTACCTGCTCGCGCTCGGCATGACCGTCCCGCTGAGCACGTGGGCGACGGCCCGGTTCGGCGGCAAGCGGGTCTGGCTGTTCTCCCTGGCCGTCTTCCTGGTCGGATCGGCGGCCTCCGGCGCGGCCTGGAACGCGCCTGCGCTGATCGCCGGACGGGTCGTGCAGGGCGTCGGCGGCGGGCTGATGCTGCCGGTGATGACGACGCTGGTCGTCCGCGCCGCGGGCGGCCGGCTGCTCGGCCGCGCGACCTCGATCGTAGCGCTGCCCGCCCTGCTCGGGCCGATCCTCGGCCCGCTCGCCGGCGGCCTGATCCTCACCCATCTCGACTGGCGGTGGATGTTCTGGATCAACATCCCCCTCGGCCTCGCCGGGCTCCTGCTGGCCGCGCGGTTCCTCGACCGTGATGAACCGTCCTCCCGGCCGCGCCTGGACGTCGCCGGGTTCGCCCTGCTGGCGCCCGGCATCGCCGCGGTGCTCCTCGGCTTCTCCCGGGCCTCGGACGAAGGATTCGCGCACGACGGCGTGCTCGTCCCGCTGATCGCCGGTGCGGTCCTGGTCGCGGGCTTCTGCCGCCATGCGGTCCGCCGCACCGACGCGCTGGTCGACCTGCGGCTCTTCGCCCACCGCCCGACGTCGTCAGGCTCGGCGGTGCTGTTCTTCTCCGGTTTCGCCCTCTACGGGGCCCTGTTCCTGCTGCCGCTGTACTACCAGCAGGTCCGCGGCACGTCGCCTCTCGACGCCGGGATCGCGCTCATCCCGCAGGGCATCGGGACGCTGCTCAGCCGATCGCTCGCCGGAGGGCTCACCGACCGGTTCGGGGCCAGGATCATCACGGTCGTCGGGTTCCTCATCGTCGGCGCCGCCACCCTTCCCTTCGCCTTCGTCGACGCCCACACGACCACGTGGACGCTGGCCAGCTGGCTCCTGTTGCGAGGCATCGGTCTCGGCGCGGTGACCGTGCCGGTCATGGCCGTCGTCTACCTCGGGCTCGCCCGTGAGCAGGTCGCCCACGCCAGCGCGCTGGTCCGCATCGCCCAGCAGATCGGCGGCTCGTTCGGCACCGCCGTCCTGGCCGTCCTCCTCCAGCACGCGGCCACGAGCTCCGACGATCTCGCGGCGGCCTTCCACCGGGCCTTCTGGTGGGCGACCGGTTTCGCCGCCCTCGCCGCCCTGCTCGCCCTCGCCCTTCCCGGGAGGGACGCGGCCGTGGAGGCGGATGCCGGCAGGCCCGCGCTCCAGGCCTCGGCCGAGGGCGCCCGTGCAGGTGCGGAGCCGAAGAAAGAGTCGGAGACAGGGTCGGAGAAGTCGACGCGAGACCGTGTCTGATGCCGCTTCACATCCAAGGCTTCACACCCAGGGCCGTTCCGACCGTCTGCGGTCCGGCGGCATCGCAGGGCGTCGAGTGCCCGGTTCGCGCCGCCGGGCGTCGCACCGGCCAGACCTCGGTCGATGCGGCGCCCACGCGGACCGGGTTCGTTCGCCGGCCCACCGCTCAGCCGGTTCGGCCTTCGCCGCACGAGGCGGGAGGCCGACGACCAGGAGCAGGCCGAGGGCGGTCACGGCGGCTGCGGTGAGGAGGCCGGCGCGGCGGCGGTGGCGACCGCGCCCAGGACGGTGACGCCGACGGCGGGGCCCGGTTCCTGGGGCGAGTCGAGGATCCCGGAGGCCGATCCCTGGTCCCGGTCGGGGACGCCGCCGATGCCGACCGTGAAGATCGGGGCGCAGGAGAGCCCCGAGCCGACCGCCGGCAGGAGCATCGCGGGCAGCACGTCGGCGCCGGCACGTTCCGTCGATGCGGGTGCCGCCCGCCGTCGTGACGTCGCTCATCAGAGGTTCTCCCGGACGTGACGGCCCCAGTCCGGGGCGGTGCCGTCGACGTCGGTGAACCCGTACCGCTTGGCGAGGTCCCAGCTGGTGGTCGCGGTGCCGGTACGGCTCATGACGTCGGGATCGGCCGCGAGGTGGGCGATCCCGCGGCCGATGTAGCGGGGCGTCTCGGAGGCGGCGAAGTGGGGGTCCTGGGCGATGGCGTCGCGCCAGGTGTCGGCGGTGACGCCGAAGTGGTCGAGGACGGCCTCCGAGCGCAGGAATCCGGGTGTCACGGCGATCGCCGCGACTCCGTAGGGCTTCAGGTCGGCGGCCTGGGCGCGGGCGAGGCGGATCACCGAGGCCTTGACCAGGTCGTAGAACAGCGAGCCGCGGTACTCGTCCCCGATGCCGTCGGTGACCTCGACGATCAGCCCGCCGGAGCCGCGGATCATCAACGGGGCCGCATGCCGGCTGGTGATGATGTGCGTGTCGATCGCGTTGCGCAGCATCCGCAGCCCGTCGTCGAGGTCGTGCTCCCAGAAGGGGACGCCCCACCGGGTCAGCGGGTCGCCGCCCCAGACGTCGTTGACGAGCAGGTCGAGGCGGGCGTGGTCGCGGTCGATCCGCTCGACGAGCGCCCGCACCTGATCGGCGTCGCCGTGGTCGACCCGCACGGGGATCCCGGTTCCGCCGGCCTCGTCCACGAGCCGTGCCGTCTCCTCGATGGTCTCGGGTCGTCGCATCGGTGACGGCGAGTCCGCGGTGGTCCTGCCGGTCACGTAGACGGTCGCGCCGGCGGCGCCGAGCTCGACGGCGATCCCGCGGCCGGCGCCGCGGGTCGCCCCGGCGACCAGACAGACCTTCCCGGTGAGGTCGACGGCGGTGGCAGATGAGGTCATGCCGCTCATGTCGCCGAACTTACTTTATGTTCATTAATTAAGCAATGCCGCTAGGATGAGCCCATGACCGGACGCCCCCGCTCCGTGAGCGACGAGGCCATCTTCGAGGCGGTCGCCGCCGTGATCTCCGCCGTCGGCCCGACGGGCCTCACGCTGGCCGCGGTCGCCGAACGCGCCGGACTGACGGCGCCCGCGCTGACCCAGCGATTCGGTTCCAAACGCGGCCTGCTGGTGGCCTTCGCCACCAGGGAGGCGACCGGCGTCGCCGACGTCTTCGCCGACGCCAGGGCGGCTCATCCCGACCCGCTGACCGCGCTCATCACCACCCTGGCCACGCTGCCGAGCGGCATCACCACCCCCGAGAGCCTGGCCAACAACCTCGCCTTCCTGCAGCTCGACCTCACCGACCCCGAGCTGCGCACCCATGCCGTCGCCCAGAGCCGGGCCCTGCGCGCGGAGATCGCCGCGCTGGTGGCCGAGGCCGTCCGAGAAGGCCTGCTCGACGCGGCGACCTCGGCGGAGACGCTGGCCGCCGACCTCTACGCCACCTACTGCGGGGCGATGCTCACCTGGGCCGTCGACGGCACCGGCGAGCTGTCCGACTGGCTGGCCGAGCACCTGGAGCGCGCTCTCGCCCCCCATCGCGCGCAGGCGGCGGACGCCGCCCGATGAGCGGCCGCCCGCCCCGGCTCGGGGCCGGATGCGGCCCTAGACGACGCCCTGTTCGAGGTCGGTGGCGCCGCGCCACTCTCCGGTGATCTCGTCCCGGACGAGGAGCGGTTGGCGGAGGGTGCCCTCGACCCACCGGAGCATCCACTCGCCGAATCCCAGATCCTGCGGGAACAAGGCGACGGCATAGTCGTCGGCGGGGGCCGGGTTGGGGTCGATCGCCCACATCCTGGCGTCCGGGTCGCCGATGTCGATGAAGGATGTGATCCCGCATCCCCAGTCGCAGACGGGCAGGAGCCTTTCGGCCATCGGCCGCCATTCCTCAAGCCAGCTGCGTTGCTGCTCCCGGTAGGCGTCGATGATGTTGTCCTCGCCCGTCACGCCCCGAATTCCGTAGGCGGGACCGAAGCCTCCGTCACCGAGCTCGAGGTAGCAGCGGCGCAAGAGCCGAGGGAGCGGACGGCCCAGGAGCGTCTCGCACTCGCGCACGGCGCTTTCCGGGGCCGGCGTCAACGGCGGCAGCGGTTCGAGCAGACCGGCCGCGTGAGCGGCGAGGTATTCCGGGGAGCCTCTCCAGTAGACCCGTTGCAGCCGCCCGTCGGGAGCGACCTGGAACGCCCCGCCGCCATCGGTGTCGACACCCGGCGGCCCGAGCCTTTCGTCGAGGTAGTCCCCGGAGTCCACCCGTGCGCGTATCGCTTCGAACACTCGATCGTCCAGAGCGGTCACGCGCCCAGCATGCCCGAGGGGTCGGACGAACCGAGGACGCCGGAGAGGCCGGACCGTCTGAGCCGTCCGAGACGAACGCCGATCGCCGGCGTCCTCCGGCCATGGTGCCGGCACGGACGTCGGGCCCGGACGCCCTGGGACAAACCGCCGGGGCAAAGCGCTGACGCGGGACCTGGACGCCCTCGGGCGGAGGAGGTTCGCCGGCGCTCACCCGAACGGCCGGAGGCGTTCGGCCAGACGGCCGGATCAGGCCGTCGTCGTGAACGTGGGCGGGGCGGACGTCGCCGATCCGCCGCGGATCGGGCGCCCATGCCGCCTCCGGACCCGCTAAGTCGGATCGCTCGGAATCCGCCCCGAGCCCTGGTCGCCCCGCCGTGGCGGCGGTCCCGGAGTCTTCCCACACGGATGAACGACGGTCGCTTCCCCCGAGGGATGCCGCCCGCAGCCCGGCCCCTCCCCGAATGGGCGACGGCGTGGAAGAAGAGCGCACGGCGCGCGGGATATCGCGGGATATGAGGCGCAAGGTTCACAGCGCGCCCGATTCCGACGAGGATCGCAGCGTGAATCGGGGGCCCGAGAAGCACGGCGCACGGGATCAGGCCGAACGCGACCGACGAGTCGAACGGTACATCGACGTCGTCATCGACCACGGCGTCGTCGAGTCCGAACGGGACGAGCCCTGTCCGTGCCCCTGCCGCGGATATCTCACCCTCACGGCCCGGGGCGACCACGAGATCTGTGATGTGCGATTCCGGGAGGACGACGGTCAGGACGAGCATGACGCGGACATCGTGCGCGGGGGCCCGAACGGCGGTCTGAGCCTGACGCAGGCCCGGCGGAATGTGGCGGAGTTCGGGGCCTGCGACCGGAGCACGCCGCGTCACGTCCGGGATCCCCCGCCGCAGGAGCATCCGGCCGAGGGCGGCCGCTGACCTGCGATCGCCCGGCGCTCGCAGCCGGGCCCGCCGGTTCCCCCCGCCCGGGGCGCGGCGGCCGACGGGCGGATCACGCCCGCGGAGAACCGCGGGCGGCATGCCGCGCCCGGGTCCCTTGCGCGGACCGGCTCCACGCGTTCATCGGCGGCCGCTCTGACCGGTTCGCCCGTTAGGCTGCCGATCGTGACCTTCGACGAGGAGTCCCGCGACGGGAAGCGCACCTATCGTCAGTCCCGGTTCACGCCGCCGCCCGGCGCCACGGAGATCCTGCTCGTCCGTCACGGCGCATCCCAGCCCTTCCGGCCCGGTGAGCCGTTCCCGCTGGTGAACGGGCAAGGCGACCCGAGCCTGGCGCCCGAGGGCCGCGAACAGGCGCGACGGGTCTGCCGGCGGCTGGCCGGCGAGAGGCTGGACGCCGTCTACGTCAGCTCGCTGCGCCGCACCGCCGAGACGGCCGAGCCGCTGGTGCGGGAGCTCGGCATCGAGCCGCGGGTGGAGCCCGACCTGCGCGAGGTGCACCTCGGCGAGTGGGAGGGCGGGCTGTTCCGGATGAAGGTGGCCGAGAACGATCCGGTCGCCCGGCGGTTGTTCGCCGAGGAACGCTGGGACGTGATCCCCGGGGCCGAACCCGCCGAGGCGTTCGCCGCACGGGTCCGCCGAGTGATCGAGCGGCTGGCGGCGGCGCATCCCGGGGAGCGGCTGGCGGCGTTCACCCATGGCGCGTTCATCGCCCAGGCGCTGGCGCTGGCGACGCGATCACGTCCGTTCGCCTTCCTGGGCGCCGACAACGCCTCCATCTCGCATCTGGTGGTCACGGAAGAACGCTGGCTGGTGCGGAGATACAACGACACGGCGCATCTCGACGGGGCGCCGGACGCCTCGGCGGCGACTCTCACCTGAAGGGTCTGACACCTGTCACCCTTGCGTGCAAGGTGCACCGAAATGTGCCTGAGGCGCCGGGGAAATGCCAGGTCGAGACCAGTATGCGGAAAGGTTCACGGCGTCTTCCGCAAGAGAATGCGAGGAATCCCTCCAGTCCGCTCCCCGGAAGCGAACGCCGGGTAGTAACTTGGCGATGCGGCCTGTGATGAACGCATCGCCGACCGCTGTTGGCGGGGCGCCACTCCCCTCCTCGCAATGGCCCGGACCCCGAGCCGTTGTGAGCGCCCCGCCAACACACATAGGTCTGCGCAACGGGCGCGGAAAATGTCACAGTGCCGTGGCCACGGATTCCGGGACCGCCCGGCGTCCGGCCCACGCACCCGAAGGAGGCGCCCGCCGCGCATGCGCGGCGGGCGCCTCCCCTCCGGTCCGCCTCGGCTAGCACACCGCGGCCGTGCGTTCGGCGAGCTGGGCGGCCAGGGCGCGGCTGAGGGCGTCGTCGGCCGGTTCGCGCTCCTCCAGATAGATCAGCGCCTCGGTGAGCTCACCCACGGTGAGCTGCCGCACCGGCTTGCCGGCCCATTCGGGCCGCTCGGCGGCGTCCATCCCACACCCCCCTTACGTTCAGCAGCATTGATGACACGAAGCGTAACCACGGGGTACACGCACGGCAACCGTGCCCCTCTCAACCGTCGCGAGCGGGCTGGTGGCGGGCGAACCAGGCGGCGATCTGAGTCCGGGAGGTGAAGTCCAGCTTGGCCAGGATGTGCTCGACATGGGTGTCGACGGTGCGCTTGGCCACGGCCAGCCGCTCGGCGATCTGCCGGTTGGACAGCCCCTCGGCGACCAGCGCCGCCACCTGACGCTCCCGAGGAGTGAGCCGATCCGACGGCGCCTGCGCGGCCGCCGGCGGCCCGGACGCCCCGGTCGAGTCGCCTCGGTCGATCCCCCGATCGGGGGAATCGTCCAGCGCGCACTCGACGATCTGCCTCGGCGACAATCCGGCGCCCTCCTGGTGGGCCGCGCGAAACGCGGACCCGCCGAGGGCGTCGTGGATCCGCCGCTCATAGCGCGCATGCTCGGCCGCCATCGCGTTGCGCAGGCCGGCCAGTCCGAACGTCCCCCACAGCCGGTGCGCCGCGCCCAGCAGCACCGCCCCGCGCCGCTGCTCGCCCCGCTCCGCCGCGACCCACGCCGACAGCTCGACCGCCAGGCCCAGGCTCGCCCGGTCCGGATCGGTACGGCGCTGCCGCATCACCTGCCGCAGACAGGCGGCGGCCCGTTCCACCGCACCGGACGCCAGCTCCGCCCACGCCCGGATCACCAGCGCATACGCCAGCAGGGTCCGGTCGCCGTGCTCCTGGCACACCCGGCGGGCGATGCGGCAGTGCCCGACCGCCTCCGCCGGCTCACCGCGCAGCACGTGCGCGATCGCCAGCGACAGCCGCACCTGGACCGAGAACAACGCCTCCGGGCCGCGGAGGCCGGTGCAGCGCTCCAACGACCCTCGCAGCAGCCCGACCGCCTCGTCTGCCCGTCCCTCGCACACCGCCGCCAGCCCCCGCAGATAGGCGATCCGCTCCGCCGCCCACGGGCCGTCGAGCCCGGCGGCCAGTTCCTCCGCCTCCGCCGAGCGCCGGGCCGCCCCCTCCCGATCGCCCTGCAGGACGGCCAGGAATCCGGCCGCGGTGAGCGCCTCGAGACGGGACTCCGGCGGCGCGCCGTCCAGCTCCAGCGCCCGTTCCAGCCACAACCGCCCCTCGGGGACGAGCCCGCAGGTCGCCCACAGCAAATGCAGCGCCGTCGCCATCCGCTGCACGGTCCGCGCCTCTCCCGCGGCCAGGCCGGACTCCAGGGCGGCCCGGAGGTTGTGGTGCTCCCGCCGCAGCCGACGCAGCCAGTCCTCCTGCTCGGGCCCGAACCAGCGCCGCTCGGCCTCCTGGGCCACCTGCAGATAGTGGTCCCGGTGGCGGCGGCGCACGGCCCCCTCCTCGCCCAGCGCGCGCAGCCATTCGGCGCCGTACTCGCGCAACGTCTCCAGCATCCGCAGCCGGGACCCGTCCGGGCGCCGTTCGCACGTCACCACCGACTTGTCGACCAGCGCCGCCACCAGGTCGAGCATTCCGGCCGCGGGCAGCCTCTCGTCGGCGCAGACCTTGCGGACGGCGGTCAGGTCGAACGTGCCGACGAACACCGACAGCCGCGCCCACAGCAGCCGCTCGTCCGGATCGCACAGCTCATGGCTCCAGCCGACCGCCGCCCGCAGGGTGCGATGCCGGGACGGGCCGGCGCGTCCGCGGGAGCCGAGGAGCTGGAACCGGTCGCCGAGCCGTTCCCCCAGCTCGGCCGCCGACAGCACGCGCAGCCGGGCCGCGGCCAGCTCCAGGGCCAGCGGAATGCCCTCCAGCCCCGCGCACACCCGGGCGACCGCGCGGCGGTTCTCGGGGGTGAGCGCGAACGAGGGGTCGGCGGCCTTGGCCCGGTCCAGGAACAGGCGCACCGAATCGAAGTCGTCCAGGTCCCCGGCGTCCTCCCCGGGCACCGGCAGCGGCGCCACCGGATAGACCTGTTCGCCCGCCGCGTTCAGCGGCTCCCGGCTGGTGGCCAGGATGCGCAGTCCGGGGGCGGCCTGCAGCAGGCTCTCGGCCAGTTCGGCGCAGGCGTCCACCAGATGCTCGCAGGTGTCCAGGACCAGCAGCATGTCGAGATCCGCCAGGTGTTCGGCCGGCATGCCGAGCGGGACGCAGGGCATGCGGTCCTGCGTCCGCAGCGCGTGCGCCACCGCGTGGCGCAGCAGCTCCGGCTCGCGCAGCGTCGACAGCTCCACCAGCCGGACCCCGTCGGGGAAGTTCCGCTGCACCTGGTGGGCGGCCCGCAGCGCCAGCCGCGTCTTGCCCACCCCGCCCACCCCGGTCAACGTGACCAATCGGGCGGACCCCAGCAGCCTGGTGACGTCGGCCAGCTCTCGCCGCCGTCCGACGAAGCGGGTGACCTCCGCGGGCAGCCCGCCCACCACTCCACCCTCAGCCGCCGCACATTTCCGGAATTCCGCCACCATCGGCCATCAACCGTAAGCCCCTGCAACTTGCATCTGCATATCGTAAAAGAACGTTGAGCCCGCGCGACTTCCTCGACGCCCGCCCGCATGCGGAACATATCGCCAGCATGCGCCAAGTCAACGCTCTTCTTACAGAAGTCACACAAAAAGGAAAATCGCTGCAAACGGTCCGGTCGAGAGGAGACGACTCCGAACGGCCACGCCTCGCCGCTCCATGCCCGCCGCCACCGATACGCCCGCCTTCGCCCCGCCGCCGCAGCCGCGCCGTCGCCGCTCTCGCCGCCTACGGCATCGCCCTCATCCCCAGGACGTCACGGCGGGGGACGCCGTGTCGCCCTTGGCCCCGCCCCCATCGCCGACGCCCTGATCGCGGACGCTCCCCCACCGGCGACCCGACCCTCCGCCTGCGCGCCCGCTCTCAGATCGATCGCCGGCCGGTCCCTGAGTCCGAGAACTCAGGAGGCTTTACGCAAGCGCCCCAGGAGAGAACTCCACGGGCGCTTGGCCGACGGATTGGAACGAACCGGACGGGGCCGCTTTCCGTAGTAGATGTGGCCGTAGAAGATCTGCCCCTTGACCACCTCGGAGACGGGTTCGAAATCGGCCGGATCGAGTCCGCCGAAGCCGCTTTCCACCACCTCCCGGTGGAGAGCAGTGGACACGATCAACACCAAGTCCTCATCGCGCCTGCGACGGAGCTCCCGGCGCAACGGCTTCAGATTGACCAGACGGGAGACCTCGATGGGCGCGCGCCCCACCGCACCGAACCCGCCAGTAACCACAGCACCGTGATGAAGGGCCAGGCGCACGCGCAGCCGGAGGCCATCAGCAGATTCCTCGTTGCCCTGCCGCAGAGCGGCGGCCAGATGCCGCGGATAGTCGGCCACCAGCCGAGGGCCGTCGATGTCGCCGGGCAGGATCGCCAGCTCGCTGTCTCCCCTCGATTCTCTCTGCCACAAGCTGCGGTCCAGTCCCGAACGCCCCGCCGCCAGCTCCAAGGCCTGGTACAGGCGGTCCTGCGCCGCCACCTGCTCCCGGGCGTTGAGCCTGCTGAATCCCTCGATGTCCACTGCCGCGAGGAACCGATAGGTGAGTTCGCGCCGTGGTACGGTCCCCGCGCCCTCCCGCCGTGCGGTCCGCTCATCGTGCGCTTCGATCGTCGCCACGGCGCTCCCCGGCCCCGCCCGCATGTCGGGGTCGACCGGTCCCCTGTATGCCACCGGGTCGCCTCCTGTTCGGAACGCGATCCCACTCCCCTCTTAAAGGATGCGCCAGCGCGATCCTTCGTGCAAGATTGCATGTAGTATTTTCAGTGCGCCTGCATGCAATGCAACACGTAGCAGGCTGCAAGCAAGCATGCAGCCCTCTGCCAGGGAGCCGCTGATGGCCGCATCCCAGACCAGGTCGTCGCTCCGGCGTCGCCAACTCGCGCGGGAGCTGCGCGCTCTGCGCGAGACCACTCAGATGACCGGCGAGGAGGTCGCGCGGACGCTGGGCTGGTCGAGCGCGAAGGTCTCCCGGATCGAGAACGCCGCGATCTCCATCAAGAGCTCCGACCTGCGCAAGCTGCTCGATCTGTACCAGATACCGGACTTCCAGCGAGACCGACTGCTTGAGCTGGCCCGCACCGCCGATCAGCGCGGCTGGTGGGACGTCGTGCCCACGACGCACGACGACTTCAACACCTACCTGGGCCTGGAGGACGAGGCGCACAAGCTGCTCAGCTACAGCGCACTGGTCCTGCACGGACTGCTGCAGACCGAAGATTATGCTCGCAGCGTGCTGGTCAACCAGCTGGCGATGGCGCCCGGAGCGGTCCGCAAGCAGGTGGAGATCCGGATGCGTCGACAACAGCGCCTGACCGGCTCGAATCCACTTCAGTTCCGAGGCGTCATCGATGAGGCCGCCATCCTGCGCCGGGTGGGCGGGCCCGAGGTCATGCGCGGCCAGCTCAGGCATCTGCTCGACCTCACCGAGCAGCCCAACGTCCGGCTGCAGATCCTGCCACTCGAAGTCGGCGCGCATCCGGCGGTGACCGGACCTTTCATCGTCCTCGAAATTCCAGACCCCGCCGCGGATGTGGCCTACGTGGAACTGATGAACGGTAGCATTTATATCGAGGACGATGTCGATGTCCATCGACATATCCTCGCCTTCGACACTCTCCGCAGCAGGGCCCTCCCTGTAGAGGAGACACCCAATTATCTCCAGCAAAAACTAGTCGAGCTGGAATAACCATAGAATGGAGGAATAAATCCCAATGCCTGAACACCTGGCCGCCCCATGGCGGAAGAGCACTTACAGCGACGGCGGCGGATGCGTCGAGGTCGCGCTGGCCGTCGCCCCTGGAAGGAACGAGACAGAGCGCGGCACGGTGCACCTCGTCAGGGACTCCAAGAATCCCGATCTGGGGACGCTGCGACTCACCGGCCAGGCCTGGGCCGCACTGATCAACGACATAAAGGGCCAGTGAGTTTTCCACTCGCCGCGAGCGGGGCGGGAGCACGTCATTCGTCCGTGCCTCGCCCCGATGCGTTCCGCCGGCGATATGGTGTCGTAAGCCGCATAACCGATTGGACACGCCCCCTCGGGAGTCGGTAGTTTTCCCGGTGTGGCAGATGTAGAGGAGTTGCTCCGCCGGCGGTTGGCGCCGGCGTTCGAGGCGGTGGCAGGTCAGCCGGTGGACCCCGCGGTCCGCCGTTCGCAGCATGCGGACTTCCAGTCCGACGCGGCGCTGGCGCTGAGGCGACGACTCGGCGGCAACCCCCGGGACATCGCCGCACGAGTGGTGGAGCGGGCCGAGCTCGACGACCTGTGCTCGAAGGTCGAGATCTCCGGGCCGGGGTTCATCAACCTGACGCTCTCCAACGAGGCGATCGGCCGGCTGCTGGCCGAGGCGGCCGCCGACGAACGGCTCGGCGTGCCCGAGGCGGAGCGGCCGGAGGTCGTCACGGTCGACTACTCGGCGCCGAACGCGGCCAAGGAGATGCACGTCGGGCACCTGCGCTCGACGATCATCGGGGACGCGACGGTGCGCCTGCTGGAGTTCTGCGGCCACACCGTGATCCGGCAGAACCATCTGGGCGACTGGGGCACGCCGTTCGGCATGCTGGTCGAGCACCTGCTGGACATCGGCGAGGCCGAGGCCGCCCATGAGCTGTCGGTCGGTGATCTGAACGGCTTCTATCAGGCGGCGCGGCGCAAGTTCGACGCCGATCCCGCCTTCCAAGAGCGCTCCCGCCGCCGGGTGGTGCTGCTGCAGAGCGGCGATGAGGCGACGCTGCGGCTGTGGCGGATGCTGATCACCGAGTCGCAGAAGTACTTCCTGGCCGTCTACCGGCTGCTGGGCGCCAAGCTCGACGAGAACGACTTCTACGGCGAGAGCTACTACAACGACCAGCTGGAGTCGGTCGTCGACGAGCTGGAGGAGCTGGGGCTGCTGCGCGAGAGCGAGGGCGCCAAGTGCGTCTTCCCCGAGGGCTTCACCGGCCGGGACGGCGAACCGCTGCCGCTGATCGTGCGCAAGTCCGACGGGGGCTTCGGCTACCCGGCCACCGACCTGGCGACCATCCGGCACCGGCTGCGCAAGCTGCACGCCACCCGGCTGGTGTACGTGGTGGGCCTGCCGCAGCGGCTGCATCTGGACATGATCTTCCAGACCGCCCGGGAGGCCGGCTGGCTGACCCCGCCGGCCCGGGCCGAGCACATCGGTTTCGGGTCGGTGCTGGGCAGCGACGGCAAGATCCTGCGGACCCGGGCGGGCGCCTCGGTCAAGCTGGTGGACCTGCTGGAGGAGGCGGTCAACCGGGCGAGCGCGATCGTCGCGGAGAAGAACCCCGATCTGGACGCCGAGACCCGGGCCGCGGTGGCCAAGGCGGTCGGCATCGGCGCGGTCAAGTACGCCGACCTGTCCACCGACCGGGTCAAGGACTACGTCTTCGACTACGACCGGATGCTGTCGTTCGACGGCAACACGGCTCCGTACCTGCAGTACGCCCGGGCGCGGATCTGCTCGATCTTCCGCAAGGGCGGCATCGAGCCTCCGCGGGACGTTCCGCCCCTCACCCTCACCGAGCCCACCGAACGCGCGCTGGCCCTGCAGCTGCTGGGGTTCGAGGGCGTGGTCGCCCAGATCGTCGAGAATCTGGAGTTCCACCGGCTGGCCCAGTACCTGTACTCGCTGGCCACCGCCTTCACCGCGTTCTATGAGAACTGCCCGGTGTTGAACGCCGAGGGCGAGGTGCGCACCGCCCGGCTGGTCCTGTGCGACCTGACCGCCCGCACCCTCAAGCTGGGCCTGGACCTGCTCGGCATCGAATCCCCCGACCAGATGTGATCCCGCGTTCCTCCGCGCCGCACGACGCGGAGGAACGCGGCCCGTGCTCCGATCGGCTCGCATCGTCGGCCGGGGCGGATCGAGGGCGGTCCGCGATCCGCCCCGGCGGGTCGAGGCCGGACGAGATCGAAGGCGGACGAGCGGGTCGGGGGAAGCTCCTCGCGAGGTCCTCGTCCTCTCCCGGCACCGCCGGGCCGAGCCCTCGGCTCGGCGCCGATGATCTGCGAGTGGGCGGCGGTCGGCGTCGGCGCCTCACGGTGCCGGCCTGCGGCGGACGCCGACAATGCCCGAGGCGGGGTCCCATGGGCGCATGGACGCATGACGAGAAGATCCGCAGGTGCGGGACCGGCTGAACCGGCCGGATCCGCGGCTCCGTCCCTTGGCGGCGCGGGCGGCCGCGCCGGTCGACGCCGTCGATCCCCGGCTGGAGCGACCCGTCCCACGGGGGCGGCCGCGGCCTTCACGGGCGATCGGCACCACTGACCGTGCGGGATCGCGACGCGGGATCGCGACGCCGGAACAGGGGCGTCAGGCCGGTCTTCCCCACGGGGTCCCGCCGGAGGGCCCGCACCGTGTGCTGTCCGGGTCCGGGCGTCATCTGCGTGAGGTGTCCGCCGTGACCGTCCTTCGGCATCCCGAGGCGACCGCCGGTCTGGTGCGCAGCGCCGTCGCCCACCGGGCCGACACGCCGCACGCCGGAGCGAACGGGACGGCGGTCTCTTCGTCGCCCCCGTGGGAGCCCGTGTGCGACCCATGTGGCGCGCGACCGGGACCCGGTCGCGGCGAGCGGACCGTACGGGGCGCCGCAGACGTCGGTGCGGCCCCGGCCGGGTCAGCCGGAGGTCAGCCGGAAGACGGGGTAGCCGGGTGCCGCCTTGAGGAGGTCCTCGTCGGCGGAGTCGGGGCCCAGTCCCGGGAAGAAGGCGCCGACCTCCCACTTCCAGCAGCGAAGGTAGGCGCGGAGGACGGCGGGCTTGTCGGCGTCGGGGATCTCGGCGGCGGTGAAGGGCTCGACGCGGCGGCCCAGGCGGAGCTCGCCCCGGCCGTCGGCGGCGCGCAGGTTGCGGACCCACTGGGTGTGTCCGCGCGGGGCCACCAGGTAGCGGACGCCGTCGACGGTGAGGACGTTGACGGGGGTGCCTCGCCACCGGCCGGTCTTGCGGCCGCGAACGTAGAGCATGCGACTGCCGAAGAGGCCGACGCCGTGGCGGACCAGCCACCCCGCCAGGCGGTTGACGACGGAGGCGAACGCGCCGGCCTCGACGTAGCGGAGGGTGCCGTCGGTCATCCTGACTCCTGAACTCGCCGAAATCGAGAGCAGTGCTCTCTCTTGAGAGCATTCAATCTGAGACTCTCGCTCCGGGTCAAGAGCAGTGCTCTTTAAAGAAGGCAGCGCTCTGCACAAGGGACGGAGCATCCGCCATCGGGTGCAGAGGACGACCGCCGGTCAGACGCCGGCGCGGGCGGCGCTCACCGTGGCCTGAGCCGCGTCGACGATCCGGGCCAGGTGCTCGCCGTGGGCGCCGCGCCAGTACACCTGCCCGCAGTCCCGGCACCGCCCGTACACGTCGTAGGTGCGGCGGGTCCCGGCCTCCAGAAGGGGCTCGACATCGGTCTTGTCGACCTCGGCCAGCAGCCCGTTGCAGGCGGTGCAGCGGCTCCAGGGACGCAGCGGCGGGGCGAACCGCTCCAGCAGATCACGGAGCTGGTCATCGGGCTTGGAGCCGCGGACGTAGGCGCCCAGCCACAGCTTGCGGCGGCGCAGCAGCCCGCGGTCCTGGGTGAGCAGCACCCGGCGTTCGGCGTTGGCCTGCTCCACCAGGGCGGGGTCGTCCATGTCGTTGTGGTAGACGGTGTCCAGTCCGAGAAGCCGCATCCGGCGGGCCAGCGTCCCCAGGTGGACGTCCAGCAGGAACCGAGGCGCGGTCTGACCCGGCTCCAGCGGCACCGGCTGCGGCCGGGGAACCGCGGCGACCTCGATCACATCGCCGGGGGCGGGGTGATGGGAGGGGTCGACCCGGGCGCCGTTGACCGTCAACGGCCCGACCTCGGGCAGCGGAACGCCCAGCGATTCCACCAGATGACCGAGCGTCGAGGTGCCGTCCAGGGCCACTCGCTGCGGCCCGCGGCGGCGGTTCGCGGGCAGGAACATCCGCAGCTCCGGTGCGAAGTGCAGCACCGCGCCCGTTCCGTTGTCCGTTTCGTCCACGTCGTCAGCTTGCCATGTCCGAAGCGCATTCCGGGACCCGTTTTCTTCCCGCCGTGCACGGCCCGGCCACGCCGATCGACGGACGGTGATAACGCCGACGAATTGAAAAAGCGCATTGCGGTCAGGTTCGGTCTGACATCTGTTCCTTTGGCCGGACGTGTCCCTACAGTGTCCGATCATGCACGGCGGAACCATGTCACCTGCCGCGTCCGCCCCGGCCGTCGAGCGAGAAGAACCATGGACCACTCTCCCTCACACGATGCTCCTCCCGGGATCCGCGCACTGCCGGCGGCGCTGTTGACACCGCTGCTGACCCGGGATTTCGACGTCCGCGCGGCCACATACGAGAGCCTGCGCGCCGCGCACGGGCCGGTGGCCCCGATCGATCTGCTCGGCGTTCCGTGCTGGTTCGTCCTCGGATATGCCGAAGTGCTGGAAGTGCTGCGGAACGACACGGGGGTGTGGAGCAAACGACTGGAGGACTGGCGCGGCTACACCCAGGGCACCGTCCCGGCCGACTGGCCGCTGCTGCCGGCGTTCCGGGCGGGCGGCGTCCCGTTCGCCGAGGGACGGGAGCATTCGGAGCTGCGGGCCGCCTGGTCGGCGGCGCTGCGGCCGTTCCAGGACCGGTCGCAGGGCGCGGCGCGACGACTGGAGGCCCGGGTGCGCCGGCAGGCCGACGAACTGATCTCGCTGCTGGGCGAACGCGGAGCCGAGGGGAACGCGGACCTGGTCGACGAGTACGCCCGACCGCTGATGCTGATGGCCGTCGACCTGCTGGCGGGGTTCGGCGAGGTCGGCGACGAGGTGATGCGGGACATCCGATCGCTGCTGGACGGCGGGCCGCAGACGGCGGAGGCGTCCGCCCGGCTGCTGGACCTGTGCGGGCGGGTCTGCGCGGACCGGCGGCGCGCCCCGGAGGAGGACTTCCCCTCCCGGCTGATCGCCGCGTGGCCCGAGTGCACCGACGAGCAGGCCGCCACCGCCGTGATGCATCTGGTGAGCATGCTCGGCGAGCTGACCACCGCGCTGATCTGCGGCACCCTCCTGGAGGTGCTCTACCAGGAGACGGCCGACACCACGACCGGGATGATCCGCGAGACGGTGAACCGGGCGGCGATGGTGCATCCGCCGTACGCCAACCTGACGTTCCGCTTCGCCCTCGCCGACACCGTGCTGGGCGGCACCGTGATCGCGGCCGGGGACCCGGTGATGCTGTCGGTGGCCGCCGCGCACACCGACCCGTCGTTCGCCGGGGCCCACGATCCGTCCTCGGTGTTCAGCTCACGGGCGCACCTGGCCTGGGGGGCGGGCGCCCACCAGTGTCCCGGCGGCCCGTTGGCGACCACGCTGGCCACGATCGCGGTGGAGCGCCTGCAGGAGCGGATGGCCTGGCTGGAGCCGACGCTGCCGCCGGACCGCCTGCCGTGGCGGTCCTCGGTGCTCATGCGAGGGCTGCGGTCCCTGCCGGTGCGGTACGGGCTCCGCTCGCCCTCCCCGGTCCCGCCCTCCCCGGAACGGCGGTCGGCGCCGGCCGAGAGCGGCGGCGCGGGGAGCGGGCGCATGCTCCGCAGGCTGGTGCGGATCCTGCGCCGAGATGAACGTCGTGACGAACGATGAAGCATTCCGTTATCAGACGGTCACCGAACCACACCGGAGATCTGGTCGCCCGACGGATCGGGAACGGGCACAATAACCGGGCGAGCCCGCTGATCCGACCCACACCGAACTGATCGGGCGAAGTCAGGTCACCGGTGAGCCTCCGTGCCCGGCGGGGCATGGGCGATATCAGCCAGGGCTCCGACGCGAGCAGGGAGGTCACGCCGTGTCGGATTCCCCCGAGGAACTCGTCGACAGCGACGAGCCCGCCGCGCGTTCCACCGCCTCGGCGGGCGAGGGGGCGTTCGCCCGTTCCGCCTCCCGTCCCGGCGCCGCGTCCCCTGCGGCCCCGTCCGCGCACGAATCCGCCGAGTCCGCCGAGCCCGCCGAGCCCGAGGAGGACGGAAAGCCGCAGACGATGACCGCCGACGCCCGGGACTCCGCCGCGGAGGAGGCCGTCGAGGACGAGGCTCCTTCGGCGGAGGACCCCGCCGCGGACGAGAAGGCCTCCACGGCGGAGGACGCCGACGCCGAGGCTCCCGCCGCAGAGGAGACGGCCGCGGCCGCGGACTCCGCGGACGGGGAGGCCCCGGACGCGGGGTCCACGGATCAGGTCGCCGGGGAGCCGGACGGCGCGGATCCCGGCTCGTGCGCGGATGAGCCCTCCTCCCCTCCGCGGGAGGCCTCCGCGGAGGATCGCGGCGACCGCTCCGAGGACCGGGACGAGGACGCCGCCGCCGACGAGGCCGGCTCCCCCGAACCCGCCGGGGGCGAACCGGCCGCCGCGGAGACCGCCCCCGGCTCCACGCCGGGAGAGGAGCCCGCCGCCGGATCGCCGGAGGACGACGAGAGCGCCGCGACCGCAGCGGGCGACGAACCCTCCCCCGCGGCCGAGCCGTCCGACGATCACGCCGAGACGTCCCCGCAGGAGTCGGCGGCGTCGACCGGGCGCCGAATGCCCGAGTCCGCCCGCCAGTGGTACGCCGAGGTGCGCGAGGACGCCCGGGAGACGTCGCCCTCCGCCGAGGAGGAGCCCGCCGAGCGGCCCGCCGGAGAGATCGCCGAGCAGGGGGACGCCGCCGAGACGGACTCCCCCCGGCCCGCGCCCCCGGCACCGCCGCAATGGCCGGCTCCCTCGGCGTCCCCGGCGGCGCGGCCGCTGCCCGTATGGCCGCCCCCGCGGACGGCGCAGCGCGCATCACAACCCGCCCGGCCCGCCGAACCCGACACCGAGCCCGCCGAGGGCGCCGAGCGGCCCGCCGAGGCCGAGCACCGGCCCGCGGCGGACGCCTCCCGCGTCGTCGAGGAGCGTCCGTCCGACACATCCGACGCCTCGGCCTCCCCCGAGCAGGAGGCGCCCCGGGACACGCCCCGCCCCCGGGCGGCCGCCCGGCCCGAGGCGGAGCGGTCCGGCGCCGACGGGGCCGCGGAGCGGCCCCACGGCGAGGATGCGGCGCCTCCCGCGCAGACCGGGCGCGACCGGCGTCCCTCCGTCCCGTCGGCCGAGCAGCGCGAGACGGCCGCGCGCCCGGACACCGGGCGGGAGGTCGAACGGGAACCGCGCCCGACCCGGCATGACGGCGAGGCATGGCCCGCGGTGGCGGACGCGGGCGCTCCTCCGGAGCACGGCCCGTCCGGCCCGCCCACCCGGCCCGAGCCGCCGGTGCCCGCTACGGCGCGGCGGCCGGGCGACCGGCCCCGGCAGACCGGGGATCCCGCGGCGGGACACGCCGGGCCGGCCGCAGAGTCCCCGGCCGCGACCCCCGAGGCCGAGCGGGACGAGGCCGCCGACGGCGCCGCGCGGCAGGCCGAGGGGGTGCGGGCGCTGGAGGCGCTGGCGCTGCCTCCGGCGACGGTGGAGCGGCCGGCGCCGCCGGTCCCCTTCGGCCGGGAGCCGCGGCGACCGCCCCTCGCGGACTCCGAGCCCGCCGGGGAGCTGGAGCCGTATCGGGGGCCCGCGGTCGCCGGCGGACCGCCCGCCGGGATCGTCCGCCCCGCCCCTCTCGGACCCGCGCCCGTGGAGCCCGACGCGGCCGGACCCGGCCTCCTCGAGCCCGCCCCTCTGGATTCCGTCGTCGAACCCGAGCGCGAGGGCAGAGGGCGGCGACGGGCCCTGATCGTCACGGCGCTGCTGGCGGTCCTGCTGGCGGTGGCGGTGACGGTGCAGCTGGTCCGGCCGGTGCCCGAGCCCGCCCTGAAGCTCGCGCTGCCGCCCACCTACACGTTCGAGGGCTCCTCGCCGGTGCTGCCGATGCCCGCCCAAGGGCAGGTGGTGCTCCATGTGGAGGGTCTCGGCACCATCGGCAGCGCCGGGCCGCAGACGCCGATCCCCACCGCCAGCGTGGCGAAGGTGATGACGGCGTACGTGTTCTTGAAGAACCACCCGCTGCGCCCGGGCGAGGAGGGGCCGACGTTCACGATCTCCGCGCAGGAGGCGGCGCGGCTGCCGCAGCGCAAGCAACGGGGCGAGTCGCACGTGGACGTGGTGGCCGGCCAGCGGTTCACCGAGCGCAAGGCGCTCGAGGCGTTGATGGTGGTGTCGGCCAACAACATCGCGCACGAGCTGGCCCGCTGGGACGCCGGCAGCATCCCCGCGTTCGTGGAGAAGATGAACGCCACCGCGCGGGAGCTGGGGATGACCAACACCCGCTACACCGACCCCAGCGGATACGACTCGGGAACGGTGAGCACGGCGGCCGATCAGATCAAGCTGCTGCGCGCGGCGATGAAGCTGCCCGCGTTCGCCGAGGTGGTGGCGCAGCGCACGTACGTGCCCAACGACGGCGGGCCCGTCCGGCCGGCGGGGAACGTCCTGCTGGGCCAACTCGGGATCTTCGGCGGCAAGACCGGTTACACCGATGCGGCGGGCGGCAACTTCGTGTTCATGGCCCGCCGTCCCGTGGGCGGGGTGAACACGCTGATCCTCGGGGCGGTGATGGGACAGTCCGGCGCCAGCGCCATGGCCGCCATGAGCGTCACCCGGCGGGTGCTGGCCTCCGCCCAGAGCGCCTTGAGGACGGTGACGCTGGTCAAGGCGGGCGAGCGGGTCGGGACGGTCGACGACGGGCTGGGCGGCCGGACGCCGGTGACGGCCGCCACGCCGGTCACCCTGGTCGGCTGGCCGGGGTTGACCGTGCGGGTCGGCATCGAGGGCGACCCGCCGCACCGGGCCCCCCGCGGCACCGAGGTCGGGGAGGTCGTCGTGGGCGAGGGCGAAGGGGCGGCCCGCTTCCCCGTCGAGGTCCCGCAGGATCTCCGGGAGCCCGATCTGATCGCCCGGCTGACCCGGCTGGAGTGACGCCTCAGGCGGCGGGCACGGTCGCGTACTGCCGGGCGGCCAGCCGCCGGTACGCCAGCAGCGGCGGGATGCTGATCACCAGCAGCACCGCGGGCAGCAGGGTGAACCCCATGGTGAGGGCGGTGAGCGCGCTGTCGGGCTGCACGACCGGGTGCTCGAAGTCGGTCGCCCGGTAGGACCCCAACGCCAGCACCGCCGCGAACACCCCCGGCCCCAGCGCCAGCGCCCCGGTCTCGGCGGCCATCCACACCCCGGTGAAGGCGCCGGACTGGGCGTGCCCGGTCCGGTTGCTGTCGGCGCGCACCGACTCGGGCAGCAGCTGGAACGACAGCAGCTGCATCGCCGCGTAGCAGAGGCCCAGGACGCCGCTCAGCGCCAGCACGGCCCCCGTGGCGGCCGCCTCCAGCGCCGGGTACAGCACGACGGTCCCGGCGGCGAACACCACCACCGCGACGGCGTAGCACGGCACCGTCCCATGCCGCCGGGCCAGCCGGTGCCACATCGGGACGCCCAGCACGCTCAGCCCGACCAGGCACACGAACATCAGGGAGGTCAGCCCGTAGTCGCCCAGCAGGTACGTCGCCGCATAGGGCGCCCCGGTCAGCATCACCGCCACCGCCAGCGTCTGCAGCACCGCGGCGGTGAGCAGCATGAAGAACGGCCGGTTGCCGCGGGCGGTGCGCAGCGCGGCGATCAGCCCGAGCGGACGCGGTCCCGCCGAGGAGGGGATCCATCGGGTGCTGACGACCGCGGTCATCAGCGCGGCGCCGAGGACGATCCCCACGACCGTTCCCATCAGCGCGTATCCGGCGCGTCCTCCCCCGCCGGCCTCCACCAGCACGGGCGCGACGCCCCCGGCGACCAGGATCCCGACGGTCAGCGCCACGATCCGCCACGCCATGGTCCGCGCCCGTTGGTCCTCGCGGGGCGAGATCTCGGCGGGCAGCGCCACGTACGGCACCTGGAAGCACGCGAACGCCGACGCCGCCAGCAGGAACGCCAGGCCGACCCAGCAGGCGGCCAGCGCCGGTGAGGATCCCGGCACCGCGAACATGGCGATGAACAGCAGCGGCAGCGAGACCGCGCCGACCAGCAGCAGGCGGGTCCGCCGGCCGGTGCGCACCGCCTCACGGTCGCTGGCGGCGCCCACCACCGGGTTCAGCAGCACGTCCCACGCCTTCGGCAGGACCAGCAGCACGCCCGCCAGCCCCGCCGACACGGCGAGCACGTCGGTCAGGTAGTACAGCAGCAACAGGCCGGGCAGGGCCGAGAAGATCCCGGTGCCGACCGATCCGATCGCATACCCCAGCAGTCGGCCTCGGCTGAGCGGTTCCGCCTCGGTCATCGGGGGCCTCCTCGGGAGCGACACCGCGCTGCCCCTACAAGATCACCGGAGGCGACCGCCCGTCAAGATCGGGAGGCGGCCGCGATCGGAGGCGGAGGAGCGGAACGGCGCGGGTCCTTCAGGGCGATCACGTCGGCCCGGCCGTCCTTCTCGGCCAGGCGGAACAGGTGCACCTGCAGCACCATCTCCAGCTCCAGCCGGATGTCGGGGTCGTACAGCTCCTCGCCGAACAGCTGCTCGAGCTGGTGCAGCCGGTAGCGGACGGTCTGCGGGTGGACGTGCAGCCGGGAGGCGACCTCGGTGGCGTTGAACCCGCTCTGCAGGCAGGCCAGCAGGGTGCGGGCGAGCCGTTCCCGGTGGCGGGGCCGGACCTGCTGCAGCGGGGCCAGCCGGCGTTCGCCGACGAGCCGGATCAGGTCCTCGTCTTTGAACATGACCAGCGTCGGCATGTGGTCCACGCACCGCACCGGCCGGTCGGCGGGGAGCACTCCGCGGCGGGCCAGCGCCAGCGCCTCGCGCGCCCAGCGCAACGACTTGGCCGCCTCCTCCACCCGCACGGTGGGGCCGACCGCGGCGGTCCACTCGCGCAGCCCGTTCTCCAGCATCCGGTACCGGCCGGGGCCGTCGGGGTCGGGCACCACCAGACAGGGCTCCCGCCGGTTGACGTCGGCCAGCACGTCCGGCGGCAGCGCCGGATGGGCGAAGCGCTGCTCGCCGCGTTCGGCCAGGGCGACGGCGGCGACGGTCTGCGGCACCTGCCATCGGGCGGTCCGGGCCAGCTCGGCGATCGCCTGCGGGGAGGCCGGCGGGTCCGACAGCACCAGGTCCAGCAGCCGGCGACGGCGGTGCTCCAGTTCCCCGGCGGCCTGGGAGCGCGCCTCGTTGTAGCCGGCGGTGGCGGCGGCGGCGATCTCGTCCAGGAACGCGAAGATCGCCTCGGCCAGCCGGCTGAGGACGCGCCGGGAGACGTTGTGCCGCTCGGCCTCCAGTGCCAGCCGCCGCCAGGCCACCCGGGCGCCCAGCCGCAGCGCGGTCTGCAACGCGTCCAGGCTGCGGCCCTCGCGCGCCTCGGCCAGCCCGATGTCGCGGTAGACGGCGGTGACCTGTTCCCAGGAGGCGTCCGGATCGCCGATCAGGTCGATGAACTGGCGCACCGCGCCCTCCACCGCCAGCCGCACCATCCGCGCGTACTCCTCGTCGAGCGGCCGCGCGTACTCGGGCACTCCCCGCTGGATCTCCTCGATCATCTCCTCTGCGACCTCCCCCAAAAGGGGGCGGCACAGGTCGGCGATCTCACCCGGAACGGCGACCCAGGGTTCGAGGGTCTGGCTGTGCTGGGGAGAGCTCACCCGTCCTACCTCCGTGGTCGGCGGTCACGGTTTTCCGGAAGCTACCTCCCGGTCACCGCGGGGACTTCGCGGTCGGGCACGCATTCGCGCGTCCGTGTTATCACTCAAGTGATAAAGAAGCGTTCGCTAGGCCCCGGCCCGGCGCGGCGCGGGCCCGAGCAGCGCGGCCAGCCCCAGCCCCAGATAGACCGCGCAGGCGGCGTAGGCCTGGCGTCGCCGGAACGCGGACCGGGTGCGCAGCCGGCCGCCCAGCGCCCCTCCCGCCAGGGCGCACACCAGGTCCGACAGCAGTCCGAGGAGCACGACGACCAGCCCGAGCAGCACGGTCTGCGCGGGCACCGAACCGGCCGCCGGGTCCACGAACTGCGGCAGGAACGCCAGGAAGAACACGATCACCTTGGGGTTGAACAGGCTGACCAGCAGCCCGTCCAGGAACACCCGGGGCAGCGGCTGCGGGGGCGGCGTCCGCTCGGCGAGGGAGCTCCGGTCGCGGAACGTGCGGATCGCGAGGAAGATCAGGTAGGCGGCGCCGGCGTAGCGCAGGGCGGTGAACGCGGTGGCCGAGGCGGCCACCAGCGCCGACAGCCCGGCCGCCGCCGCGACGGCGTGCAGCAGGGTGCCGGTCTCCACCCCCAGCGCCGAGACGACCCCGGCCCGGCGTCCCTCTCCGACGCTGCGGGCGATGATGTAGAAGTGGTTCGGCCCCGGGACGGCCACCAGCGTCACGGCCGCCGCCAGGAACACCAGCGGATTCGTCATGAACGGCACGGTATGCCCGGGCGGGATCCCGTCGTTCGGCGGGTCGGCGGAGAACGCGGAGGACGGGGCGGACCGCGACCGGTCAGGCGGGCTCGTTCTGCAGGGCCGTCATCCCGGCGGTGATCAGCCGCCCGGCGGTGGCGATCATGCCGCGCACCTCCTCCACCGGCCGGCCCAGCGAGGTCAGGGAGACCAGCGCCGACAGCAGCACGTGGCCGAGCAGGATCTCCACCTCCTCCAGATCGGGCGCCGACTCCCCGAGCGCGGCCGCCAGCCGGGTGCGCATCTGCAGGAACAGCGCGTTGCGCGCGTCCTCGACGCCGGGGTCGTCGGAGGTGATCGCCTGGATGATCGCCGAGGTGAGGGTGAGCTCGGCGGCGGCCACCTCGACGATGCGTCCCATCAGCGCGGTGATCCGCTCGGCCGGGGTCTCGCCGGTGAGCGCCGCCGAGGTGTCGGAGGTGATCTGCTCCGCCCACAGCGCGGCGACCTCGGTGAGCAGATGATCCTTGGTGGCGAAGTAGCGGTACACCGTGGCGCGGGCGACGCCCGCCCGATCGGCGACGTCGTGCATGGTCACGGCCGCGTACCCGCCCTCCAGGGCCAGCCGGCGGGCGGCGTCGATCAGTCTGGTGCGGCGGGCCTGCTGGTCCTTGGTCAGGGTGCGGGTGACGGTGATGCGCACGTCACCGGGCGATTCGGGCAAATCATCCTCCTTGCCTGCGCCTTCATTCTCGCGCACCCGGGGCGGCACCGGACGACCGGGACCGCGGAGGCCCCTCGGGGGCCGTGCACCGCCGAGGCCGGCCCCAGGCCCTCCGCTCCCCTCGGCCGCCGGCGGGACGGGTGTTCGGCCGACGCGGTGGGGGGAAGATAAGGGACCCGGCGTACATCGCCGGGAGTACTCCAGAGCACTCCCGGCGGCCGACGCCCGCCTTCCGACGAACCGGTTACCGTGCAGCATGACCGTTCCCACGGCGTTCCGTCCGTTCCTGCAGCCGGGGCTGCGTCCCCGCGACTGGCCGGTGTGGATCGTGCCGCTGCTGGCGGGGGCGTTCGTCGTGGCCGGGTCGCTGGGGGCGCAGCGCAACGCCCTGGAGGGGCCGCACGCCTACCCGACGACCAGGCTGGACGCGGCGGCGATCGGGCTGCTGGTCGCCGGGGCGGCGGCGTTGCTGGCCCGGCGGCGCCTTCCGGTGCCGACCGCGCTCACGGTGGGCGCCGTCGTGGTGCTCTACCTGTTGCGCGCCTATCCGTACGGCCCGGTGTTCCTGCTGCTGTTCGTGGCGGTGCTGGCGCTGGTGGTGGCCGGTCATCGGATCAGCGCATGGGTGGGGACGCTCACCGGGTTCTTCGGCTACTGCACCCTGACCTGGTTCATCGGAGTGCCCGCCGAGCTGCGGGGGACGGGCGACCGGCTGTTCCCGGTGGAGCGCCCCACGGCGGCCGGCGCCGTCATCGGGCTGCTGGCGGTTCTGGTGGCGCTGACCGGGTCGGAGCTGGTGCGGATCTCCGCGGAACGGGCCGCCGAGGCCGAGAGCAGACGCCGTGAGCGCGAACGCCGACGGGCCAGCGAAGAGCGGCTGCGGATCGCCCGGGAGTTGCACGACGTGCTGGCGCACAACATCTCGATGATCAATGTGCAGGCGGGGGTGGCGCTGCATCTGATCGACGAGCGGCCGGAGCAGGCGCGCACCGCGCTGGCGGCGATCAAGACGGCCAGCAAGGAGGCGCTCGCCGAGATGCGACAGGTGATCGGGGTGCTGCGGCAGCAGGGCGAGACCGCTCCGCGGTCGCCCGCCGCCGGCCTGGACCGCCTGCCGGAGCTGCTGGACCGCGCCCGCGCCGCCGGTCTGACCGTGCACGCCGAGGTGGACCTGCCCGAGCCGGGCGCGCTGCCCGCCGGGACCGGGCTGGCGGCGTTCCGGATCGTGCAGGAGTCGCTGACCAACGTCGCCCGCCATGCCGGTCCCGGTCCGGTGACGGTGTGGGTGCGGGTCTCCTGCGACGAGCGGGGGGTGTCCGTCAGGGTGGACGACGACGGGCGGGGCGCGGCGCTGCTGCCGGAGGACTCCGGCGGCAGCGGGCTGACCGGGATGCGGGAACGGGCGGCCGCGCTGGGCGGGGAGTTCACCGCGGGGCCCCGGCCGGGCGGCGGTTTCCGGGTCGCCGCGCTGCTTCCGGTCGGCCGGCGAGGGGCGGAGGAGCGATGATCAAGGTGCTGCTGGCCGACGATCAGGCGCTGGTGCGGGCGGGGTTCCGGGCGTTGCTGGACGCCCAGCCCGACATCGAGGTGGTCGGCGAGGCGGGCGACGGCCACGAGGCGGTCGAGCAGGCCCGACGGCTGCGTCCGGACGTGCTGCTGATGGACATCCGGATGCCCCGGCTGGACGGGCTGGCCGCCACCCGGCGGATCGCCGCCGAGGAGCGGCTGTCGGGCACCCGGATCGTCATCCTCACCACGTTCGAGCTGGACGAGTACGTGTTCGAGGCGCTGCGCGGCGGAGCCAGCGGGTTCCTGGTCAAGGACACCGAGCCGGTGGAGCTGATCCACGCGGTGCGGGTGGTGGCCGCCGGGGAGGCGCTGCTGTCGCCGAGCGTCACCCGGCGGCTGATCGCCGAGTTCGCCGCCCGGGCCAGGCCGCCCGCCTCGGACGTGCGGCTGAACGCCCTGACCGACCGGGAACGGGAGGTGATGGCGCTGGTGGCCGAGGGCCTGACCAACGAGGAGATCGCCGAGCGGCTGGTGGTCAGCCCGGCCACCGCCAAGACCCACGTCAGCCGGGCCATGGTCAAGCTGGGCGCGCGGGATCGCGCCCAGCTCGTGGTGTTCGCCTACCAGTCGGGGCTGGTCAGACCCGGCTGGTCGTGATCGTCGGCCCCGCCGGGCCGAGCGCGTTGACCTGAGAGCGCAGGATCAACGCGCCCGCCACCACCGCGAGCACCACCAAGATCACCGCGATGGTCACGATGACGATGGTCTTGGTCCGTTCCCGCTCGTAGTGGCTCGGCCGCGGAGGCTGCCACGGCGGCGGGGTGAACGGAGGGGACGGGGCGGACAGGGTGGACGGGGTCGGCGGGGAGGGCGGAGGGGACGGCCGAGGCGGCATGTTCCACTCCGGAGGCTGGATCATGGTGCGCGACTCGGCGTCGGGAGGGCTCGGCCGGGCGGACGAGGAGGACGACCGAGAAGACGCGGAGGACGACCGAGGAGGCGAAGAGGACCGCCGGGAGGGCCGAGGGGAGGGCGAGGGGGACGGACGGGAGGACGACAGCGGGCGACGGCCCGAGTCCACCCGGGTGGGCACGTCGAGCTCGGCGGAGTCCAGCACCGTCTCGGTCGCCTCCGGCGGCAGCGGCGGAGGCGGGCCGTAGCCGACGGACGCCCGGCCGGGCCGCTCGAACGGCTCGTCCAGCACGGTCTCATCCAGCACGGTCTCGTCCGGGATGGTGCGGAACTCCTGGTCGTGGGACGTCGACGGCCGGGACCGCCGTCCCATCTCGACCACCTCGGCGAGCTTGGACAGCGCCTGGTCGGCGTTCATCCGATGTCTCGGCTCGCGGGCCAGCAGCCCCATCAGCACGTCGGTCAGCGGCCCGGCGTTGCGCGGCGGCGGCACCGGCTCGGTGAGCACCGCCGACAACGAGGCCATCGCGTCGGACCGCTCATACGGGGAGCGGCCCTCCACCGCCGCGTACAGGGTGGCGCCCAGCGACCACAGGTCCGAGGCGGGCACCGCCCGTTCGCCCTGCGCCCGCTCCGGGGGGATGTAGGCGGGCGAGCCCATCACCAGGCCCGTCTGGGTGAGCGTGGAGTCGCCCTCCATCTGGGCGATGCCGAAGTCGGTCAGCACCGCCCGCCCCTCATCGGTGATCAGCACGTTGCTGGGCTTGACGTCGCGGTGCAGGACCCCCTTGCTGTGCGCGTGCCGCAGCGCGTCCAGGGTCTGCCGGCCGATCTCGGCGGCCTGAGTGTAGGGCAGCGGCCTCTCGTCGATCATGTCCTGCAGCGAACGGGCCCGGACGAGCTCCATCACCAGCCACGGCCGTCCGTCCTCGTTCACCACGTCGTGCACGGTGACCACGCCAGGGTGGTTGAGCTGCGCCGCCGCCCGCGCCTCCCGGAAGGTCCGCTCGTACAGCACGTTGCGCTCGTCCGGGCTCAGCCCAGGGGGCAGCAGCACCTCCTTGACCGCCACCTCCCGGCCCAGCATGGTGTCGTGAGCCTGCCAGACGGTGCCCATGCCGCCCCGGCCCACCACCCTCTCGAGACGGTAGCGGTTCCCGAGCAGATGCCCCTGCTGAGCCTGCGCCATACCGAATGGTCCCCCGTCTGGGACGCCTGAGTCCCTCCCGTGGTCGTCCGGTCCCCTAAGGCCGGAACGTGTCGAGGATATTGTTCACCCTTTCCACGTTCGCGTCCCAGTCGCTTTGCGGGATCGCGATGAACACCGCATAGGGACGTCCGTCGACCTTGACGCCCCGATCGAGGCCGCGCATCGGCGTCCCTCCGGCGTTCGTCCAGGTGAACTCCAGGTCGGCGGCGTCGTAGGGGAGGCCGGTGACCCGGCTGAGGCTCACCCGGCGATAGTCGCGCAGGCTGCCCTTGGCGAGGACCTCCGACTCCCACCACTCCCAGTGGGAGAGCGGGTCGCCGGACCAGGGGGTGCGGTCGACCTGGACGTAGGCCTCGGAGTCGGGATCCCGCCAAAAGACGCTCGCCCCCTGCTCCATCCGCCGCCAGCCGACGGGGACCGCGATCCGGTAGCCGGGCCCGCTCACCGGACGCAGCCCCGGCGGCGCGGAGGGGCTCGCCGGGCGGGTGGGCTCGAGGGGGACGGCGGTGTCGTCCGGAGTCCGTGGTCCGCCGTCCTGACCGGAGACCACGGCGGGCGTGGTCTGCGCGGCCGCCCCGCCCTGGACGGCGCCCTGCCGGGGATCGTCGTCCGGCCGGACGACCAGGACGACGGCGAGCGTCACCGCGACCGCGGCCAGCGCGCCCACCAGCACCAGCAGCGCCGGGTGGACGGCGGAACGGGCCGGCGCCGCCGCGGTCGGGAGGGCGGCCGGGAGGGTGGCGCCTCCCGGCGGCGCGGGCGGCGTCCCGGCAGCCCGCGCGGCCGGAGACGGCTGGGCGGGCCGGCCGCCCGAGGCGACCTGCGCCAGCATCTCCTCGGCCTGCGGAGCGGTCAGCCGGCGCGCCGGGTCGCGGACCAGCAGCCCGCCGATCACCGGGGCGAGGGGGCCGGCGTTGCGCGGCGGCGGCGGATCCTCGGTCATCAACGCCGCCAGCACCGCCATCATGTCGGGCCGGTCGTAGGGCGGGCGGCCCTCCACGGCCGCGTACAGGGTGGCGCCCAGCGACCACAGGTCCGAGGCGGGGGTGGCGCGTTCGGCCCGGGCGCGTTCCGGCGGCAGGTAGGCCGGCGAGCCCATCACCAGGCCCGTCTGGGTGAGCGTGGCGTCGCCCTCCATCTGGGCGATGCCGAAGTCGGTCAGCACCGCCCGCCCCTCGTCGGTGATCAGCACGTTGGCGGGCTTGATGTCGCGGTGCAGGATGCCCACGGCGTGGGCGTGCCGCAGCGCGGCGACCATCTGCCGGCCGATCTCGGCGGCCCGTTCCGGCGGCAGCGGCCCCTCCCGCTCCAGCAGGTCGGCCAGGGAACGGGCGCGGATCAGCTCCATCACGATCCACGGCCGGTCGTCGACGTCCACCACGTCGTGCACGGTGACGATGCCGGGATGGCTGAGCCGGGCGGTGGCCCGCGCCTCGCGCAGGGTCCGCTCGCGCACCTGCCGACGGGCGGCCTCGTCCAGCTCGTCGCGGACCCGGACCTCCTTGACCGCCACCAGGCGGTCGAGCATCTCGTCGCGCGCCCGCCACACCGTGCCCATGCCGCCGCGGCCGAGCACCGACTCCAGCCGGTATCGGCCGGCGATCAGGCGGCCGGCCCCCTCATCAGGCCGATCATTCGCCATGGTCGCAGGAACCCATCGCTGTCATGGTCGGACCGCCGCCCTCATTCGGCGGGCCGGAAGGTCCGGAAGACCGGGTCCAGCTCCTGACGCACCCGGTCCCACTCCGAGTCCGGGGCGACCAGGAAGATCGCATACCCCCGGTCGCCGGCCACGAACCCGCGGTCCAGCCCGTGCATGCGGGTGGATCCGGACCGCCAGGTGAACTCCCAGTCCGCCGACCGATCGCCGTTCCCGGTGTCGGGCACCGGCGGCTGGTCGCCGGTCGGCCCCAGCTTGATCCGCCGGTAGTCGGGGAACTGCGAGCCCCGGGTCGCGGCCTCCAGATCCTTCCAGTCGTCCAGGGCGCTGGGGCCGGGGTCGCCGGTCTGGTCGAACTGGACGTAGGCGCCGCCGCCCGGGCGGCGGAAGAACACGCTGGTCCCCTTGCGCTCGGGTCCGTTCCAGTCCTCGGGGACCGCGACGGTGAACCCGGTCGGGTCCCGGTAGAGGCGGAAGCCCTCGGGGACCTCGCTCGCGGCGGTGGTCCCGCTCGACGTGGGCCGGACCGTGCGCTCGGCCGTGGGCTCGGCGCTCGCGGTCGGCGCGGGCACGGATCCGCCGGTGCGGCCCGCCGGCTCGGCGGGATCGTCTCGCCGCAGCAGCGCCACCGCCATGGCGCTGATCACCAGCAGCACGACCGCCACCACGATGCCGATCAGCATCGTCCCGCCCGGCATCGGACGGCCCTCGGGGCGGGGGGACCGGAAGGGCGGATCGCTCGGCGCCGTCGGCGTGATGAGCTCGGGCCGCTCCGGCACGGTCGCCTGCGTGCCGGTGCGGGCGCCGGTCCCGCCCCCGTCGGAGTCGTCCCGGGTGGCCAGCGGGTCGTCGGAGTCCACCCGGGTGGCCAGCGGATCGTCTCCGTCGAGCCGGGTCGCCAGCGGGTCGCCGGCCTCCTCGGAGGCGTCGGGGGCCGAGAGCGGCACCGCCCGGTCGCGTCCGTCGGAGCCGGGCGCCCCGGGGCCGTCGGCCGGATCGAGCGGCGGGGGCGTCACCGGGCGGGTGCGGCCGTCGTCGGCGGAGGACTCCTCGCGGACGATCTCGTCCAGCAGCATCCCGGCCTCGGGGGCGGTCATCCGCTGGGTCGGGTCCTTGCGCAGCAGCCCTTCGATCACCGGCGCCAGCGGCCCGGCGTTCGGCGCGGGCGGCGGATCCTCGGAGATCACCGCCACCAGCGAGGCCATCGGTTCGGGCCGCTCGAACGGGGAGCGGCCGTCCAGCATCGCGTACAGCGTGACGCCCAGCGACCACAGGTCCGAGGCGGGACCGGCGGTCCGGCCGCGGGCGCGTTCGGGGGCGATGTAGGCGGGCGAGCCCATCACCAGCCCGGTCTGGGTCAAGGTGGCGTCCCCGACGGACACCGCGATCCCGAAGTCGGTCAGCACGGCCCGGTCGCCGTCGGTCACCAGCACGTTGCTGGGCTTGACGTCGCGGTGCAGCACGCCGGCCTCGTGCGCGGCGTGCAGGGCGGCCAGCATCTGCCGGCCGATCTCGGCGGCCCGCCGCACCGGCAGCGGACCCTCCTGCTTGATCACCTTGTCGAGCGACTGGGCCCGGATCAGCTCCATCACGATCCAGGGCCGCCCGTCCTCCTCGACCACGTCGTAGACGGTGACCACGCCGGGGTGTCCCAGCCGCGCGGCGGTGCGGGCCTCCCGGAAGGTGCGCTTGTACTGGACGGCGCGCTCCTCATCGGTCAGCCCGTGCGGCAGGATGACCTCCTTGACCGCGACGTCGCGGCCGAGGACCTCATCGTGCGCGTGCCACACCGTCCCCATGCCGCCATGGCCGACCGGGGCCAACAAGCGGTAACGCCGGGCGAGCAGTCTCTCCCCGGCGGTCTCGTTCGGCATATGCGCGACCATATCGACAATTGCTGACAACCTCGGACGGGGCACGCGGGCAACGGCCCCATCCTCTTGGACGCCGTGCCCGGCCGGGAAGTTGGCGCCCTCCTCGGCGCCGCCCCGCGGGCGGCCCGCGCCGCCGTCCTGCGACACTCCCCCTGAACAGGGGGAAACTGCAGATGGTGACGACGAGGTCGGTTACCGTGGCCGCCGACACAGACAAGCCCGGTGAACCGGCGCGTCCGGGTCAGAGCCGTGACATCACGTGATGAGCCGATGGTGAGAGCCAGCAGTGCGACAGGAAAGCCCCCGCGCCGCGAGGCGCCGATGACGGCCGACGGCGCGAGCCTGGGACAGGCCTGGCGACGCCTGGTCACGGCGATCCCCGACGGGTTCTTCTGGTACACCCGGCTGTCGGGCGTGCTGTCGATCCTGGCGTTCGTGTCCTCGGACCTGATCCAGCGGCTCGGCGGCATCTGGGCGCTGCGCTGGATCTACTACCTGGGCTTCACCGCCAGCCTGCCGTACGGGCTGCTGCTGATCCTGCTGTCGATGGGGGTGCGGCGGCGCAAGAAGGCGGCCTGGCGGATCCTGGTGCTGCTGTTCGGCGGTTACTTCGGGCTGGCGCTGCTGCTGGTCGGCAAGCGGGCGGTCGAACGGGGCGGGGGCGTGCCGCCCGGCGAGCTGGTCACCCTGGCCGCCTACACCGCGGTATTGGGCCTGCTGGCGGCGGCGCGGGGGGAGTTCAACACGCTGCCGGACCGGGCCAACCGAAGGTTGGCGCTCCAGGTGTTCTCCGGGGTGCTCCTGGTCAGCGGGCTGCTGGGCACCGGCCTGGTCACGGTGACGAACCGGGACCCCGACGGCCGGTTCGTCACCGACGCGCTGTACGCGGCGCTGCAGACGATCGGCGGGCCCGGGGTGACCGGCGAGCCGATCGACGTGGACGTGCCGACCCGGGTCGACCTGCTGCTGGGGGTGCTGGGCGCCGGACTGCTGATCATCACGTTCTGGGCGCTGTTCCGGCCGGGCCGGGGAGACGCGGTGCTCACCCCCGAGGAGGAGCTGCCCGCCCGGCGGCTGCTGGCCGAGTACGGGGAGCAGGACTCGCTGGGCTACTTCGCGCTGCGCCGCGACAAGGACGTGATCGTGGCGCCCAACGGCCGGGCCGCCATCTCCTACCGGGTGGAGGGGGCGGTGGCGCTGGCCAGCGGCGATCCGCTGGGCGACCCGGAGTCGTGGGACTCGGCGATCGAGCTGTGGCTGGCCGAGTGCCGGGCGCACGCCTGGATCCCCGGAGTGGTCAGCGCGGGCGAGCGGGCCGCGCACGTGTACCGGCGGCACGGGTTCGACGCGCTGGAGCTGGGCGACGAGGCGATCGTGGAGCTGACCGACTTCACCCTGGAGGGCCGGGAGATGCGCCAGGTCCGCCAGGCGGTGCGCCGGGTGGAGCGGGCCGGCTACACGGTGCGGATCCGGCGGCACGCGCAGATCCCGCCGGAGGAGATGGAACGGATCATCGCCAGCGCCGACCGCTGGCGGGAGGGCGCCGTCGAACGCGGCTTCTCGATGGCGCTGGGCCGGCTGGGCGACCCGACCGACGGGCGGTGCGTGATGGTGGAGGCGTTCGACGCCTCCGGCGAGCTGCGCGGCATCCTCAGCTTCGTGCCATGGGGGCGGACCGGGCTGTCGCTGGACCTGATGCGCCGCGACCGCACCGCCGAGAACGGCCTCAACGAGTTCATGATCGCCAAGCTGGCCGAGCAGGCGCCGTTGATCGGGGCGCAGCGGATATCGCTGAACTTCGCGATGCTGCGGTCGGCGTTCGAGCGCGGCTCCCAGCTCGGCGCGGGCCCGGTGGCCCGGGCCTGGGCGCGGGTGCTGTCGGCGGCCTCCAAGTTCTGGCAGCTGGAGTCGCTGTACCTGGCCAACGCCAAGTACAACCCGGTGTGGGCGCCGCGGTTCGTGTGCTACCAGCAGTCCCGCGACCTGGTGCGGCTGGGGCTGGCGTTCGCGCGGGCCGAGGGCTTCCTGCCGACGCTCAACCGGCCCAGGCTGGACCGGGCCGCCCGGCAGGCCCCCTCCCCCGAGCTGGTGGAGCAGATCAAGCGGATCGAGGAGGAGGCGGAGGCGGCCCGCGCCCCGCAGCGCCGGCTGTCGGAGCAGGAGCGGGTGCGGCACGCCAAGCTGGAGCTGATCCGGGCGGCCGGGATGGACCCCTACCCGCTGGGCTTCCCCCGCACCGACCACGCCGCCGACATCCGCGCCCGGTTCGGCGACCTGCCGCCGGACGCCCGCACCGGGGAGCGGGTCGCGATCGCCGGGCGGGTGGTGCTGAGCCGCGAGCACGGCCGGCTGGTGTTCGTCACGCTGCGGGACGAGACCGGCGACATCCAGCTCATGCTGGCGCACGACGTGCTGGCCGGGCACGGCCGTCCGGAGGCGCTGGCCGACTGGAAGCGGCTGGTGGACCTGGGCGACCAGGTCGGCGTCGAGGGCGAGGTGGTCGTCTCACGGCGCGGCGAGCTGTCGGTCCTGGTGTCGCGCTGGACGCTGACCGCCAAGTGCCTGCGCCCGCTGCCCACCAAGCGCAGCAGGCCGGCCGACCCGGAGGCGCGGGTCCGGCAGCGGTACGTGGAGCTCATCGTCGACGACGAGGCCCGGCGGATGCTGCGGATGCGCGCGGACGCGGTGGCGGCGATCCGGGACGGGCTGCGGCGGCGCGGCTATCTCGAGGTGGAGACCCCGATGCTGCAGCCGATCCACGGCGGCGCCGCCGCCCGGCCGTTCGTCACCCGGATGAACGCCTACAACATGCAGCTGTACCTGCGGATCGCGCCCGAGCTGTACCTCAAGCGGCTGCTGGTCGGCGGGGTCGGCAAGGTCTTCGAGATCAACCGCAGCTTCCGCAACGAGGGCGTGTCGGCCCGGCACAACCCCGAGTTCACGATGCTGGAGGCCTACGAGCCCTACGGGGACTACGACACGATGGTGACGCTGACCCGGGAGCTGGTGCTGGAGGCCGCCCGCGCCGCGCTCGGCACGACGGTGCTGGTGCGCGACGGCGTGGAGCACGACCTGGCCGAGCCGTGGCGGCACGTCACCGTGTACGGGTCGGTGTCGGAGGCCCTCGGCGAGGAGATCACCCCGGACACCCCGATCGAGCCGCTCCGCAAGCACGCCCAGCGGGCCGGTCTGGTCTTCGACATGGACTGGGGGCGGGGCAGGCTGGTGCAGGAGCTGTTCGAGGCCCTGGTGGAGCCGCATCTGACGGCCCCCACGTTCGTGCGGGACTATCCGGCCGAGACCTCTCCGCTGACCCGCCCGCACCGGGCGGACCGGCGGCTGGCCGAGAAGTGGGATCTGATCGTGTTCGGGCTGGAGCTGGGCACCGCCTACAGCGAGCTGACCGACCCCGTCGAACAGCGCCGTCGGCTGACCGAGCAGTCGCTGCGGGCCGCGGGCGGGGATCCGGAGGCGATGGAGCTGGACGAGGACTTCCTGCGGGCCCTGGAGTACGCCATGCCGCCCGCCGGGGGCATGGGAATGGGCATCGACCGCCTGCTGGTCACCCTCACCGGCAAGAGCATCCGCGAGACCATCGCGTTCCCGCTGGTCCGTCCGCGGTGAGCCGGCCCCGCGGCGCGGGCCGCCGCGCTCAGGCCGGCCGCCGGTCCTCGATGTGGACGATCTTCAGCTCGCGGCCGTCCTGGTCGCGCTTGGCGCGCCCGTACAGGCCGACCGAGATCTCCTCGGGCTCCTCGGCGCCCATCTCCTCGGGCGCGACGTAGGTGAGCACGTCGTCGTGGTGGCCGTACACCACCCAGCCGGGGGCGTCCTGGAGCACGATGACGCCGAAGTCCCCGGCCGGGGTGCCGGCCCGGACCGGCCCGTACTCCCGCAGGATCGCGGTGGCCTGGGCGGCCAGGTCCTCCTCCGGCTCCATGCAGATCACCACGGTGCCGTGGGCGAACAGCACCCACGACTTGTGCTCCCCGACGATGATCCGCCGCCAGGTCTCCACGAGTTCCGCCGTGTCCATGACGCCGATCATGCCGCATCGCGCCGATCGCCCCGGCCGTCTCCGCCCGCCGACACCGGGCGGAGCACCTCGGCGGACCTCGGTCAGAGGCCCTCGCCTTGCAGCACGCAGAACTCGTTGCCCTCCGGGTCTGCCAGCACCGTCCAGGGCCGCTCGCCCTGGCCGATGTCGACGCGCCGCGCCCCCAGCGCCAGCAGGCGTTCCACCTCGGCCTCCTGGTCGTCGGGGGTCAGGTCCAGGTGCAGCCGGTTCTTGCCGGTCTTGGGCTCGGGCACCCGCAGGAAGAGGAGCTTGGGATAGGTGCCCTCGTCCAGGCCCACCGTGACGCTCTCGGCGTCCTCCTCCAGGATCTTGAAATCCAGCGCCCGGCTCCAGAACTCGGCCAGTCGGCGGGGGTCGGCGCAGTCGACGACGAGCCAGTTCCATGAGCTAGCCATGGACACCGCCCGCCCCGCTCCGCTCAGCGGCCACTGCGTGCAAGGTATTTCTCCTCGTCCGGCAACATGATCCACAGCACGATATAGACGACGAACTGCGGTCCGGGCAGCAGACACGACAGAACCGCGAGAAGCCGAACCGTTCCGGGCGAGAGGTCGAACCTGCGGGCCAGGCCCGCGCAGACTCCGGCGATCACCCTGCCGTCGCGGGGACGGTACAGACCGGTCATGATCTCCACTCCTTCGGTGCACGATCGTCCGGTTCACCTCTCACGCTAGGAACCGGACGATCGGATCCGAATCACTCCTGCGACCGATCCGTGCACCTACCCGCGACGTAGGGGAAGTCCCCTAGGGGTTCCGCCGCGCGTTGCGGGCGGCCACCAGCTCCGGCAGGGCGGCCAGGTCGTCCAGCACGAAGGCGCAGCGGCGCAGCGCCTCCTCGTCGCGTTGGATGTGCCCCCACGGTCCGCGCCGCAGGAACGCGACCTGCATGCCGAACGCCAGCGCGGGACGCACGTCGTTGTCGATCCGGTCGCCGACGTACAGGATCGCGGCGGGGGGACGGCCGCACTCGGCGGCGCAGCGGGCGAAGAACTCCGGGTCCGGCTTGCTCACCCCCCACACGTCGGAGATGCCGACCATGTCCATCGGCAGCCCGAGCGCGGCGAACTGCTCGGCCGCCTCCACCGGCTGGTTGCCGGCCGCCCCGACGAGCAGGCCCTGCGCGCGCAGCCCGGCCAGGCAGTCGCGGACGTCGGGGTACAGGTCGGCGGGGCCGAAGCCGTTGGGGACCCCGGCCTCGGCCCGCCTCCTCTCCTCGGCCGCCAGGTCGAAGCCCGGCCGGAAGTGCTCGAACGCGTCCATGGCGGTGCCGCCGGCCGCCAGCATCGCGCCCAGCTTGGTCAGGAACGTGTGCCGGGGCACCCCGAGCCAGTCGGCCCAGCGGCCGTAGATCTCCCCCTCGTTGATCAGCGTCTCGCCGATGTCGAAGAGGACCGCCTCGATCCGGCTCACCCCAGCGTCACCGCCTCGCCGGGCTTGAGCCGCCGGTAGTCCCGGTCACCGGCCTTGGCGGCGGCGTTGCCGACGTGGTTCTCCATGATCGCGATGCCCACGTCGTTGAGGATGCCGTCGTGGACGACGTACGCCCGGTCGGGGGCGACCTCCTTGAGGTAGGCGTACATCTCGGAGACCTTCAGCCACGGCGCGGTGCCGGGCAGGCACAGCGTGGGCACCCGCACCGGCGGAACGGTCAGCGCGTCGCCGGGGTGGAAGACCTCCCCGTCGATCAGGTACCCGGTGTTGGGGACGGGCGGCAGGTCCGGGTCGAGGATCTCGTGCTCGGCCCCGTGGACGTGGACCTGGAATCCGGCGACGGCGAACGAGTCCCCGTCCCCGGTCTCAACGACCCGGGAGCCGAGGTCGGCGAGCTTGTCCGCCACGGTCGCGGAGGCGTACACCCGCAGCCTCGGGTTCTCGGCCATCGCCCGGCGGATGCGGTCCTCGTCGAAGTGGTCGAAGTGCTCGTGGGTGATGAGCACGGCGTCGGCCCCCGCCAGGGCGTCGGTCTCGGGGGTGAGCCCGCCCGGGTCGATCACCAGGGTGCCCTCGTCCTTGCTGAGCCGTACGCAGGCGTGTCCCAGCTTGGTCAGCCTCATGCGCTCCTCCTTCCGTCCCGATGCTTTCACGGGCGCCGGCCGGGCCGGCGGGCCCTCCCCGCGACGGGGTCGCGCATCTCGTTCCCGGCCCGGCACGGCCCTCGCCCGCCGCCGTCTCCGGCGCGGGTGGCACACTCGCTCCATGAGCGAGTGGGTCGGACGGACCGCGAGCGAGATCGCGGCGGCGGTGAAGACGGGCGAGGTCACGGCGCGCGAGGTCGTCGCGGCGCATCTGAAGCGGATCAAGGAGCTGGACGGCGAGCTGGGCGCGTTCGTGACGGTGCGGACGACGAAGGCGCTGGCCGAGGCCGAGCAGGTCGACGCGCGTCCGGACCGGGCGGAGCTGCCGCTGGCCGGGGTGCCGGTGGCGATCAAGGACAACGTGCCGGTGGCGGGCGAGCCGATGCGCCTCGGTTCGCTGGCCACCGACGACTCCCCGCAGCCGGCCGACCATCCGGTGGTGGCGCGGCTGCGCGCCGCCGGCGCGGTGGTGGTGGGCCTGACCAACCTGCCGGAGCTGGGGATCTACCCGTTCACCGACAACGCCTTCGGGGTGACCCGCAACCCGTGGGACACCAGCCGCACCGCCGGCGGCTCCTCCGGCGGGGCGGCGGCGGCCGTGGCCGCGGGACTGGTGCCGCTGGCGCACGGCAACGACGGGGCGGGCTCGATCCGGATCCCGGCGGCCAACTGCGGGCTGTTCGGGATCAAGCCCGGGCCCGGGGTGGTGCCGTCGGAGCTCGGCCGGGACGACTGGGGCGGGATGGCCGAGAACGGTCCGCTGGCCACCACCGTCGCCGACGCGGCGCTGGCGCTGTCGGTGATGGCCGGGGATCCGGCGCTGGCCGAGCCGCCCGAGCCGGGTCGGCTGCGGATCGCGCTGTCGGTGCGACCGCCCGCGCCGGGCATGCCGATCCACCGGGAGCTGGCGGCAGCGGTCCGCACGGCGGGCCGGGAGCTGGTGCGGCTGGGACACGACGTGCGGCGCGACGACCCCGACTATCCGCTGTGGACGGGACCGAAGGTGCTGAGCCGCTGGCTGGCGTACCCGGCGGCGGAGGCCGAGCCGCTGCTGGCCGATCCGCTGCTGGAGTCGCGGACCCGCAAGCACGCCCGGGCGGGCCGGGTCGCGCGGCGGATCTGGCCGCCCCGCGACGGCGGCCCGCACAACGACCGGGAGCGGTTCCGGCGGGCGGTGGAGCCGCTGTTCGACCGCCGCGATGTCCTGATCATGCCGACGCTGGCCCGGCAGGCCCCGCCCGCCCGGGCGGGCGGGGAGGGCTCCTGGCTGCGCAGCATGCTGTCGGCGACGACGTACGCGCCGATGACCGCCGCGTGGAATCTGGCCGGGTATCCGGCGGCGTCGATCCCGATGGGGGTCAGCTCGGCGGGCCTGCCGATCGGGGTGCAGCTGGTGGCCGCGCCGGGCGGCGAGGCGCTGATCCTGGGGCTGGCCGCCCAGCTGGAGAAGGCGCACCCGTGGCGGCGGCTGGCCCCCGGCTACACGCCCTGAACACGGCATGCCGGGGGCGGGGGCCGTCCGGGCGGGCGGCCCTCACCCCCGGCGATCGGGTCCGGGTCCGGCCGCTCAGGCCGGGGTGCCGGGGCCGTCGGCGATGGTGAACGCGACGTCCCCCTGCGGGTCGACCTGAGCGTCCAGGGTCTTGTCCTGCAGCAGCAGCGCGGCCCCGGCCTCCAGGTACACGCGAGCGCCTTCCTTCTCCACGATCTCGTCCCCGGCCTCCGGCGCGGGCGCGACCGACAGGGTCAGCGCCTGGGAGCCGTCGACTCCGGACGCGATGCGGATGCCGGTCTCCGGCGGCAGTTCCGGGTTGGCGGTCACGGTACGGATCACCTGGACGGCACCGCTGGTCAGCGTGAGCACGGTCAGCTCCTCACAGTCGGGTTCACAACCCCTGCGACCCTGCCCAGGCCCTCTGCCGGTAAACGTCCGCGCCGAGGTTTCAGTCCGCCGCCGGGGCCAGCGCCCGCACCGCCTCGGCGTGGGACATGCCGCCGGTGTCGACCAGGGCGACGATCGGGGTGGTCAGGCCGGCGTCGACGTACTGGCGGATCCGCTCCCGGCAGGCCTCCGGGGAGCCGTGCACGATCAGATCGTCGACGACCTCGTCCGGGATGGCCGCCAGCGCGGCCTTGCGGTCGCCGGCCGCCCAGGCGTCGTTCATCGGCTTGAGCGCATCGCCCCGGCCGAGCCACTCGTGGAACGCCCGGTAGACCGGGACGGTCATGTAGGCGGCGATCATCCACCGGCCGATGGCGCGGGCCTGCTCGGCGTCCTCGGTGGGGCACACGAACAGCCGGGCCAGCAGCTCGATCTCCTCTCCGACGACGCCGCGGACGGTGCGGACGTCCTCGGGGGACAGCCAGTTGGTGATCGCCCCGTCGGCCTCCTTGGCGGCCAGCCGCAGCATGCCCGGACGCAGCGCGGCCAGCACGATCGACGGCGTCTGCTCGGGCGGCCGCTCCAGCCGGAAGCCCTTGACGCCCAGCGCCTCGTCGGTGACCTTCTCCCCGGTCAGCGCCTTGCGCAGGAACCGCAGGGTGTCGCGGGCCCGGGCGTACGGCTCGGTGAACGGGATGCCGTTCCAGCGTTCGACGATGGTGGCCGAGGAGGTGCCGATGCCCAGCACGAACCGTCCGGGGGCCAGCTCGGCGAGGGTGGCGGCCTGCTGGGCGAGCAGCGCCGGGCCGCGGGTGTAGACCGGCACGATCGCGGTGCCCAGCCGCAGCCCCGGCGCCCACTGGGAGGTCAGGGCCAGCGGGGTGAACGCGTCGTGGCCGTTGGTCTCGGCGGACCAGACGTCGGTGTAGCCCAGGTCGGGCAGGGAGGCGACGATCTCGCGGTGCTCGGGCAGCGGCACCTTGGCCATCGGGACGGTCAGTCCCCAGCGTGCGGTCATGCTCGGGTCCCCTTTCAGGCGATCGACGGGCGGACGATGGAGCCGCCGTCCACGACGATGGTCTGTCCCGTCATCCAGGAGGCGGTCTCGCCGGCCAGGAAGACCACCGCCTTGGCGATGTCCTCCGGCTCGCCGATCCGGCCGAGCGGCAGGGACTTGCTGATCCGCTCCTCGTGGGGCTCCCACAGTGCGCGGGCCAGGTGGGTCTTGACCAGGCCGGGGGCGATGCCGTTCACCCGCACCTTGGGGGCCAGCTCGACCGCGAACTGCCGGGTCAGGTGGATCACGGCGGCCTTGGTGGCGTTGTAGTAGCCGATCCCGCCCTCGGTGACCATGCCGCCGACGCTGGCGATGTTGACGATCGCGCCGCCCCGCTCGGCCATCGACTTCTTCCAGGCCAGCGAGGTCCACTGCACGATGGCGAACTGGTTGACCTCGACGGTCTTGGCGGCGCGGGCCGCGTCCAGGTCCACCAGCGGCCCGTAGTAGGGGTTGGTGCCGGCGTTGTTGACCAGCACGTCGATGCCGCCGAACTCGGCGATCGCCGCGTCCATGCAGGCGGCGGCCTGCTCGGCGTCGCCCACGTGGGCGGCCTTGGCCAGCACCCCGACTTCGGGGTGGGCCTTCCGCAGCTCGGCGGCGACCTCGTCCAGCGCCTCCTGCTTGCGCGAGGAGATCACCACGTTGGCGCCCTCGGCGGCCAGCGCGAACGCGGTGGCCTTGCCGATGCCGCGTGAGGCGCCGGTGATGAGCGCGGTCTTGCCCTGCAGTCCGGTCCGCATGCGCCCTCCTGGGGGGGATCAAGTACCCGAATCACATTCAGAGTAGTAGGTGACCGACCGGTTAGTTTGTGCCACCCCTCCCCGTCCCGTGGCAAGGGCGCGCCCGGCGGCGCCCGGATCGGCGCAGGAGGACGCGGGTCCGAGGCGCTCCCGGCACCAGGGGCGCCGGCACGAGGATCGTCGCCGATCCCGGCGCGAGGGGCGTCGCTCAGGCTTCCGGCCCCGGAGGCCGTCGATCTCGCCACGGCGGTCCGGAACGCCCGCCTCCCGGGAGGCGATCGGTCGGGCCCGCCGCGCCGGCGCGGCCGCGGGCGGCGAGGGAGGAGCACATCCGCGCGATCGGCCCGCCCCGCGGGCGCTCGCCGAGGCGGATCCGCCTCGCGCCGGGGCCCTCGCCCGCGGCGCCGGCGCACGCCGCGGCGGCTCAACGGGGACGTTCCGGGGGAGGGCTCCCGGGCTCGCCGACCGCGTCCGGCACGGCGGCGTTCATCTCGCGCACCCAGGACGTCAGGAACTCCAGCTGCTCGTCGCTCAGCCCGGCGAGCCGGTCCCCGACGACGCGGTCCACCGGCTCCCAGCAGGCGGAGAACCGGGCGAGGGCGTCGGGGCGGGGCCGCACGAGCACCCGGCGCCGATCCCGCGGATCACGGGTCCGCTCGACGTACCCGGCCCGCTCCAGACGATCGATGACCGCGGTGATCGCGCCGCCGGTGGTGACGCCCATCCGGCGGGCGAGCCGCCCCGGCGTCTGCGGGCCGTCGAGCGCGAGCAGGCTCAGGCACTGGGCGTCGGTCGCGTTCAGCCCGGCCCGGGCCGCGGCGGTCTGGTGCACCAGCACCGCGAGCGCGATGCCGCGCCGTATCTGCCGCCGAAGCTCCTCGGCGAGCCGCCCCCCTTGCACATCTGCCAGCCTACGACCGTCGGCGCGAGCGTCGATGAAAACCTCGTTGAGCCCGGCCGCGGCCCCGGCCATCGCCGACGGTGAAGGGCTAGGCGTGCCGACGGGCGACCTGCGCGGCCCACCGGTAGTCCGCCTTGCCGGCCGGGGAGCGCTTCATCTCCTCCACGAAGGCGTAGACCCTGGGGACCTTGTAGCCGGACAGGTGCCTGCGGCAGTGGGCGTCCAGCTCCTGCGTCGACGGCGTCCGCCCGCCGGGTTGGACCACGGCGGCGACGCGGCTGCCCCAGCGCCGGTCGGGGACGCCGGTGACGACCGCGTCGTAGACGTCCGGGTGCCCTTTGAGGACGGCCTCGACCTCCTCGGGGAAGACCTTCTCGCCGCCGGTGTTGATGACCTGCGAGCCGCGGCCGTACACGGCGATGGTGCCGTCGGCCTCCACGGTGGCCAGGTCGCCGGTCAGCAGCCATCGCCTGCCGTCGATCTCGGGGAAGGTGCGGGCGGTCTTGACCGGGTCGTTGTAATAGCCGCTGGCGATGTAGCCGGACCGGGCGATCTGGCCGATGACGCCGGAGCCGGGCTCGACGGGACGCAGCGACTCGTCCAGGACGGTGACGTTCTCGGTGTCGGGGGCGAACCTCAGGCCCTTCTCCGGGCTGGACCCGGCGACCGCCTCGGCGGTGGAGCCGGACTCGGTGGAGCCGAACCGGTCCAGGATCATCGCGTCGGGCAGCAGACCGGCCAGCCGCTCCCGGACGGCGCCGGTGAGGATCGCCCCGGTGGAGACGATCGCATACAGCGACGAGACGTCATAGGAGCCGGCGCTCAGCTCGTCGGCGAGCGGGACGGCCATGGCGTCGCCGGTGATGGTCATGGAGTTGACCTTCTCGCGTCCGACGGTCCGCCAGATCTCGGCGGGGTCGAACGTGCGGACGTACACCAGCGTGGCGCCCATCCACCAGGAGATCCAGGTGGCCATCTGGGCGGCGCCGTGCATCAGCGGGGCGACCGGCATCATCACCAGCGGGCCGTTGCCGGCGGCCTGGGCGACGACGTCCTCGGGCCGGGCCGGGCGCGGCGCGTGGGGGTGCCAGAAGGCGTGGAGCATCTGCTCCATCTCCCACATCACGCCCTTGGGCGTGCCCGTGGTCCCGCCGGTGTAGATGATGTAGAGGTCCCTGCCCGACCGCGGCGGGAAGTCCCGGACGGCCGGCTGCGCGCGCAGCGCCTCCTCGTACCCGACCGCGCCCGGGACGGCCGAGTCCCCGCCCACCGCGATGAAGTGCCGCAGCTTCGGGGCCCGCGCCGCGGCGGCGGCCACCCGGTCGTCGAACTCGGTGTCGTAGATCAGCGCCACGCTGTCGGAGTCGGTGTAGAGATAGGTCAGCTCCCTCTCCACGTACCGGTAGTTGACGTTGACCGGGACGGCCCGGATCTTCAGGACGGCCAGCAGCGCGGTGACGTACTCCAGCCCGTTGTAGAGCTGCATGGCCACGTGCTGCCCCGGCCGCACCCCCGCGGAGCGCAGATGGTGCGCCAGCCGGTTGGCCTCCGCGTCCAGCTCGGCGTAGGTGACCCTGCGATCACCGCACACCGCGGCGACGCGCTCCCCGATCGCGTCCGCGAGCCCCTCGAACACGTCCGCGTAGTTGAACTCCATCACCGGCGACCTCCGGCGGTAGTGGGGGGTGGGGTTTCGGGGGTGGGTTCCTCGGGGTCGAAGGAGTCGGTCGCGGGCGGAACGAGTCCCGGTCCGCCGGGTCAGGGCTTGTCGGAGCCGACGATCCACATGGCGAAGAACTGGGCGCCGCCGCCGTAGGCGTGGCCGAGGGCCGTGCGGGCGCCGTCCACCTGGTGCTCGCCGGCCATCCCGCGCACCTGCAGCGCCGCCTCGGCGAACCGGATCATCCCGGAGGCGCCGATGGGGTTGGACGACAGCACGCCGCCCGAGGGGTTCCAGGGGATGTCGCCGTCGAGGGCGGTCGCCCCTGCCTCGGTCAGCTTCCAGCCCTCGCCCTCGCCGCAGAAGCCCAGGTTCTCCAGCCACATCGGCTCGTACCAGGAGAACGGCACGTACACCTCGGCGCAGTCCAGCTCGCGCCGGGGGTCGGTGATGCCGGCCTGCCGGTACACCTCGGCCGCCGCGTCCCGGCCGGCCCGCGGGTTCACGGTGTCCCGGCCGGCGAAGAACAGCGGCTCCGAGCGCATCGCGGCGCCCAGCACCCAGGCCGGCGGGTTGGGGGCCCGGCGGGCGGCCCGCTCCGAGGCCAGCACCATCGCGCAGGCCCCGTCCGAGGACGGGCAGGTCTCCAGGTAGCGGATCGGCTCCCACAGCATCGGGGTGGACTCGACCATCTCGCGGGAGATGCCGGGGATCTTCAGATGGGCGTAGGGGTTCTTCAGCGCGTTCAGCCGGTCCTTGACCGCCACGAGCGTGCCGATGTGGGTGGGGGCCCCGGAGCGGGCGATGTAGGCGCGGATGTGCGGGGCGAAGTAGCCGCCCGCGCCCACCACCAGCGAGGTGTTGTGCGGGCTCTCCACGGTGAGCGCCCAGGTGGCGTTGGATTCGGACTGCTTCTCCCACGCCACGGTCAGCACCCGCTCGTGCCGGCCGCTGTGGATCAGCCCGGCCGCCACGATCGCCGTGGAGCCGCCCACCGATCCGGCGGTGTGCACCCGCAGCAGCGGCTTGCCCCGGGCGCCCAGCGCGTCGGCCAGGTAGGCCTCGGGCATCATCACGCCCTCGAACAGGTCGGGGGCCTTGCCGACCACCACGGCGTCGATGTCGCCCCAGTCCAGGCCGGCGTCCTGGAGCGCCCGCCACGCCGCCTCCCGCACCAGCCCGGCCATCGACACGTCCAGCCGCCGGGTGCGGTACTCGGTCTGTCCCACGCCGATGACGGCGCACGGCTCACCCACGGGGCTCTCCTTCCATGACGCAGACCAGGTTCTGCTGCAGGCACGGGCCGGCGGAGGCGTGGCCGAGGACCTTGTCGGCCGTGCCGTCGTGGATGCGGGCGGCGGCCTCGCCGATCCGGACCAGCCCGGCCGCCATGACCGTGTTGGCGGTCATCGCCCCGCCGGAGGGGTTGACCGTCACCTCCTCGCCCAGCCCGAGGGCCTCGCGCAGGATCAGCTCCTCGTGGGTGAACTGGGCGTGCAGCTCGGCGATCTCGACGCCGCGGGCGCCGGCCCGCTCGCCCGCCAGACGGGCGGAGTCGCTGCGGCTCAGGTCCCGCGCGCCCAGGCCGTGGGCGTCGACGCGATGGTCGATCCCGGTGATCCAGGCGGGGCGCTCGCACAGCTCCCGGGCCTTGTCGCCGGCCGCCAGCACGATCGCCGCCGCCCCGTCGGTGAGGGGGGCGACGTCGTAGGGGCGCAGCGGCGCGACCTCGTAGTCCTCCCCGGGGTCGGGGTCGTCCAGGTGGAGCGCGTACGGGTTGTTCCGCCCCGCCGCCCGCGACCGGGCGGCCACGGCGCGCAGGTCCTCCTCCGTGGCGCCGGTGCGCTCCAGGTGGGCGCGGGCCTGCAGGGCGGCCAGCGACACCTGGTCGGGTCCCAGCGGCGCCAGGTAGTAGGGGTCGAGCTGCTGGGTCGCGACCTCGCGGAAATCGCTCTGGGAGGGCTTGCCGAACCCGTACACCAGGGCGGTGTCGATCTCCTCGTGCAGCAGCCTGACGTAGGCCTCCTGGAGCGCCCAGGCGGCGTCCGTCTCCACGTGGCTCTCGCAGATCGGCGGCCATGCGCCCACCGCGTCCAGCGCCGACACGAACGAGAAGGGGGTGCCGACCAGGTAGTCGCACGAGCCCGAGCAGGTGAATCCGAACCGGTCCACCCCGGTCCGTTCCTTGACCTCGGCGATGACGGGCGCGAGCATCTCGACCTCGCTGAGCCCGTCCTCCCGCTCCTTGTGGGGCGTCTGGGCGAAGGCGACCACCGCGATGTCCCGGCTCATAGGTAGTCCTTGATCCGCTCGAACGGGACGTCGGGCTCGTCGAGGGGCTCGAACCACTTGATGTTGTCCATCGTCCGGCCCCACTCCCGACGGGGTCTCCAGGCCGCCCGGACCCGCATGCCCATCCGGACCCGGTCGGCGGGGACGCCGGCGACCAGCGCGAGCATCGTCATGCCGGCGCCGTCCAGCAGCACGTACGCCGACACGAACGGCACCTCGGGGGCGCGCGGGTCGGGGATGTTGTTGACCGCGAAGGTGGTGACGGTGCCGGTGTGGGGCAGCTCCACCTCCTCGACGGTGGGCACGCCGTCCCTGGGGCACAGGCCCCGCATCGGCACGATGACCTGCTCGCACACCGGGCAGCGGTCGCCGAGGATCCTCCCTTGGGAGATGCCCTCCAGGAAGCGGTCCTGGGCCCGGCCGGGCCGCAGCCGGTACTCCAGCCGGGTCGGCGCGGTGATCACGGCGACCTCGGGCAGGAAGCATTCGATGTCACCGATGTGGCCGCGGCGTTCGGCCCGCCAGCGGGGGCGGACCCGCATCCCGGTCGTGAGGGTCTTGGGCGGCTTCGCGCCCAGCTCGTGCACGCCCATGTCGAGGGCGTGCAGCAGCGCGGTGTCGGCGCCGTCCGGTTTGATCAGCGCCCAGGCGAACGGGCGGTCCAGCGGGTGGCCATGGCGCGGGCGGGGCACCCACGACCAGCTCTGCACGGTGCCGGCCGGACCGACCTCGACCCACTCGTCGGTCACCGCGGCCCCGGTGTCGGGGTCGTACTCGGTGGGGGGGACCAGCACCCGCCCGCTCGCGGTGCGCACCCCCATCAGGCGGCCGTCGCGCAGTTCGCTGAGGAAGCGCCCGATGACCGGCCCGACCGAGCGGGTGTAGCCGCCGGGGAACTCCAGGACGTGGTTGGGACTAGATGGCAACGTCGCGGTCCTTCCAGTACGGGTCCCGCAGCTTGCGCTTGAGCAGCTTTCCGTTGGGCTCGCGCGGCATCCGGTCGATGAAGTCGATGGACCTCGGCCACTTCATCCGGGCCAGCCGGCCCTCCAGCGAGGCGAGGATCTCCTCGGCCAGCTCCGGCCCGGGCCGCACGCCCTCGGCGGGCTCGACCACGGCCTTGATCTGCTCGCCCCACTCCTCGTCGGGGATCCCGAAGACCGCCACGTCGGCGACCTTGGGATGGGTGAGGATCTCGTTCTCGATCTCGGCGGGGTAGATGTTGACCCCGCCGGAGATGATCATGTCGGCCTTGCGGTCGGACAGGAACAGGAAGCCGTCCTCGGTCAGGTAGCCGACGTCCCCGACCGTGAAGAAGTCCCGCAGCCGGCTCCGCTCGGTCTTGGCCTTGTCGCCCTTGTACTCGAACTGGGCGCCGGCCATCTTCATGTAGATCGTGCCGGGGGTGCCGGGCGGGACCTCGTTGCCCTCGTCGTCCACGATCAGCAGTTCGCTGATCGGCCAGGGCTTGCCGACCGTTCCGGGGTGGGCGCGCCAGTCCTGGGGGGAGGCGATGGTGCCGCCGCCCTCGGTGGCCGCGTAGTACTCCCAGATGCAGTCGCCCCACCAGTCGAGCATCTGCCGCTTGAGCGGGACGGGGCAGGGCGCGGCGGCGTGGATCGCCCACTTCATCGAGGACACGTCGTAGCGGTCGCGGACCTCCTGGGGCAGCGACAGCAGCCTCTTGAAGTGCGTGGGGACCATGTGGGTGCTGGTCACCCGGTGCTTCTCGATCAGCCGCAGCGCCTCCTCGGCGTCCCATTTGTCCATGTAGATGAGCGTGTGGCCCATCTGCAGCGCCGTTCCGCCGAACTGGCTGACGGCGGTGTGGTAGGAGGGCGAGGTGACCAGGTGCGCCTGCGGCTCTCCCCCGGCCGGGCGGCCCGGCGGGATGCCGAACAGGCCCAGCAGGAACGACAGCAGCTCGCCGTTGTCGTCGGGGTCGATGCCGGGCAGCGGACGCCGCACCCCTTTGGGACGGCCGGTGGTCCCGGAGGTGTAGTGCATGGTGGCGCCGGCGGTGCGGTCGGCGGGAGGCTCCTCCGGCCGCCCGTCCGTCAGCTCCTCGACCGGCCGGAAGCCGTCGACCTTGCCGAACGCGAAGCGGCGGGCGGGGTCGAGACCGGCCTCGTCGGCCCCGCGGACGCCCTCGGCGGCGTAGCGCTCGTGGACGAAGAACGCCTTGGCCTCCGCGTCGGCCACGATGTAGCCGATCTCGGGGCCGGTCAGATGCCAGTTGATCGGCGTGTAGTACCACCCGGCCTGCAACGCCGCCAGGTAGAGCAGCAGCCCGTCGGCGCCGTTCGGAACGAGCCCGCAGATGCCGTCGCCGGGGCGCAGCCCCAGCTCCCGCAGCCCGTGCACCAGCCGATTGCTGCGGGCCAGCAGCTCGCCGGCGGTGTGCTCGGTGCCGTCGGGGTCCACGGCCGCGATCCACTGCGGGTCTTGTCGAGCCAGCCGCCAAAAGCCCAACGATCCCATCGGCCCACTCCATGCGTCGAGGTCCGAGAACCAAAGTAGATCACGTTCTCGTTTTGTTCGACAAGACCTGTTAGTAAGCGGATCTCATACGTAGAATCCGTTCTTGTTTTGACCTCTCGGGTGAGGAGTCGCCGATGGCTGAACGGCTGCCGATCAGCACCGGGCACTGCACGGTCGAGCGCGACGGCCACGTGGTGATCGTGACCATGAACCGGCCGGAGGCCCGCAACGCGCTGAGCTCGGCCATGCTGGTGGGGATGGCGGACGCGTTCGCCTACATCAGCCGGACCCCCGACGTCCGCGTGGGCATCCTCACCGGGGCCGAGGGCCACTTCTGCGCCGGCGCCGACCTCAAGGCGATGAGCGCCCCGCCCGACGACGAACGCGTCAGGCGGCGCATGGCGGAGATCCCGAACTTCCACTGGAAGGGCCTGCTGCGGGAGAGCGTCCCGACCAAGCCCCTCATCTGCGCCGTGGAGGGCTATGCCGTCGCCGGCGGAACGGAGCTGCTGCTCGGCACCGACCTGCGCGTGGTCGCCGAGAGCGCCGTCCTGGGGCTGTACGAGGCCAAGCGCGGGCTGTACCCCATGGGCGGCTCGGTGGTCCGCCTCCCCCGGCAGATCGGCCACGCCGCCGCCATGGAGATCCTGCTGACCGCCCGCCCGGTGACCGCCCGGGAGGCGCTGGCGATGGGCCTGGTCAACAAGGTCGTCCCCGACGGCCGGGCGCTCGCCGCCGCCCGCGAACTGGCCGATCGGATCGCCGCCAACGCCCCGCTGTCGGTCCAGGCCATCCTCCGCGCCCACCGCGAGACCTGGCATCTGCCCGAGGAGGAGGCGCTGAAGGTCTCCGACGAGATCGGCTGGCCGGTCTTCGACTCCAAGGACGCCGCGGAGGGCACCCGGGCCTTCCGGGAGAAGCGCGACCCGGTCTTCACCGGCGAGTGACGCCGCCGGCGAGACCGCTCACCCCACGGTCCCGTAGACGGGGTCGCCCGCCGGGCGGTAGACGGCCACGATGACCCCCGTCCCGGTGGTCCGGGAGTCGACGAGCCGCAGCGCCGCCGTCTGCTCGGTGAAGAGCCGCCGCCCCGAGCCGAGCACCACCGGATGGATCCACAGCCGGTACTCGTCGATCAGGCCGTGGGACATCAGCGCCTGCGCCAGGCGCCCGCTGCCGTGCACCTGGAGCTCCCCGCCCGGCCGGTCCTTGAGCCGCCGCACCTGGGCGATGGGGTCGGTGTCGATCAGCGTGGAGTTCTCCCAGGTCAACTCTTTGAGCGTGGTGGACACCACGTACTTGGGGCGGGTGTTGAGGGCGGCGGCGATCAGGTCGTCCTCGTCGGCCACCGTCGGCCAGTAGTCGGCGAAGATCTCATACGTCCTCCGCCCCAGCAGGAACGCCTCGGCGGCCTGGAGCCACTCCTCCTTGATCCGCACCAGTTCCCGGTCGACGTAGGGCGCCTGCCACCCGCCGTGGCCGAATCCGCCCTCGCGGTCCTCCTGGGGCGCTCCCGGCGCCTGCATCACGCCGTCGAGCGTGAGGAACGCGTCCAGTACCAGCCGCATGGTCGCCCCCTCCCGACGCCTCGTCAGGCCCGACGGTATTCCCCGGTTCCGACGGAATCCCCGGGCCACGGGCCCGGAAACGCCTCGGGCCCGGAACCCGCGACGGGTCCCGGGCCCGCGTCGGCGCGCCCCTCGAGCCGTGGACGCGGCTCAAGGGGGATCAGGAGGGGTAGTTCGGGTTGTTGGAGTAGGGGATCTCGATGCTGATCGGGAACTTCGCGCCGGACAGGACGATCAGCACCGCCAGCCGGAGGATCTCGTCGAAGGTCCAGTAGAACTTCGACAGGGCCCCCGGCGCCCTCTCCAAGGAGAGCAGACCCTCGCGGACGGCGACGAAGGGCTCCCACAGGGTCTCGAACACCCAGTCCCACAGCGGCTCCCGGGGGATCTTCAGCCAGTCGGCGATCTGGTCCCCGAGCACATAGCGGGTGAGCGCGCTCAGGACGGGCCGGGTGACGTACTTGAGCGGGCCGTCCGGAACGATCGTGGCGATGTTGAGCAGGATGTCGGCCAGCTTGATGCCCTCGGGGGTGGGCCCCAGGATCGGGTCCAGGACCTGCTCGGCCTGGGCCTCGGCCTGCTCCCAGGAGACGGGGATGTACTCGTCCTTGATCCCGAGCATGTGCGCGGCCACCTGCCAGGAGTGCAGGAAGGCCTCGGACTCCTCGTCCGGGATCGGGACCTTCCACGTCCTCAGCTGCCGCATGACGGTCGTGGGCAGGCTGTGCCAGGTGACCATCATGTCCGCCTGGCTGATCGGGATCTCCTCGTCGGCGACCTTGGTCCAATGCGCGGACTGCGGCAGCAGGTGGCGCACGCCCGCGTGGGCCAGCCGCGTCTTGACGCAGGTCACGATCATCTCGCCGTGCGGCTCGTAGGCGTGCTCGGTGCCGATGTCGTAGCCGAGCTTGGCGGTCTTGGTGATGCGGTCCCGCATGTCCGAGCCGCCCCAGGAGTAGTAGACCGCCCGCGCCTCCCTGGGGATGACCGTGCTCATCATCCCGCTGGCGAAGCCGTAGGTCACGCCCAGGTAGAGCCCGCGCTTCTCGTTGAAGTGAAAGGCGGTGGCGAGCTTGTCCTCATCGGCCCACGAGGGCATCTGACGAGCGTGCTCGATGAAGTCCCGCAGGTCCGACGGCAGTCCGTCCGGCAGCCTCTGACCGTTCTTGGTCCACTGCCGCAGCAGCTCGTTGACCTTGTGGACCTGCCCGCTCTCGATGATCGAGGCGACGATCGGGTCGGCCTCCTCGTCCCACACTCCGCGCGGGTCGGCGCCGGTGCCCGAGCCCGCGACCGAGCCCTTGGGCGACCACGTCCACTGCGGCTTCGCCTGAGCGGGCGTCGCGATGCCGAGCGCGCCGGCCGCGCCCAGCGCGCCGCCCGCCATCAGCACGTTGCGTCTGCTGGGGGTGTTCATGCCTGCGTTCCTCCTCGGGGCGAGAGCATCGTCCTGATACGGTGAAACGCGAACTGCTTCTGCGTATCATCGACGACATGTCCAATAAGAACACACCGTGACGCTCCCCACAAGCCCCGGTTCGGACGGAGGCCGGCTGAGGGTGAGGCAGAATCAGTCGACCCAGGAGAAGCCCATGGAACCCGCACTGGCCGCCCTCATGACGACCTCAGAACCGCAGTCCCTGCTGGAACGCGCCTACATCGACGCCGTCGAACAGGTCGAGGACACCGACGAGATCAGCGCGCGCGTGCTCGACGCCGCCTACGAGCAGTTCTGCCGGATGGGCATCCAGCGATCGACCATGGAGGACGTGGCCCGCCGGGCGGGGGTCTCGCGGATCACGGTCTACCGCCGCTTCGCCACCAAGACCGCGCTGGTCGAGCAGGTGGTGCGCCGGGAGTTCCGCAAGTACTTCGACCAGTTCCTCGTCGACATCCGGCAGGCGGAGACCGCCGCCGATCGGGTGGTGCTGGGCTTTGTGAGCTCGCTGCGCGCCATCCGGAACAACCCGCTGATCGGCGGCCTGATGGAGACGGAACCGGACCTGCTGGTGCCCTCCATGATCAACGACGGCGGCCGGACCGTCGCCGTGGTGCGGCAGTTCGTGGCCGATCAGCTCCGCCGCGAGCAGCGCGCGGGCAACGTGTCCGAGGAGCTGGACGTCGACCTGGTGGCCGAGATGATGGTCCGGATCTCCGCCTCCTTCCTGGCGATCCCCAGCCGGCTGGTCGACCTCGACGACGAGGAGCAGCTGGCCGCCCTGGCCCGCCGCTTCCTCGTCCCCATGCTGGAACCCCCCGCCGCCGGCTCCTGACGTCGCCGGACGCGACCGCGCCCCGGCGCGGACGCGCGCCCTCTCTCCGGGGGCGGATCAGGCGCGGACCGACTGCGAACGGGCCGCCGCGGACCGACCGCGGACCGGCCGCGCCCGATGCGGCGGGGAGCGACGGGAAGGGGACGGGGAGGCGCTCCGCGGAGGGCGGACCCGCCGCGCGCGGGCGGGTCAGCCCTCGGTGATCTTGTTGAGGCGCTCGATGGCGTCCACGTACTCCTCGACCAGCTCGTAGACGACCTGGGCGGCGGGCTTGATCTGGTTCATGGAGCCGACGATCTGGCCGACCGGGAAGGTGACCAGCTCGCCGTCGCCGGAGCGATGGATGCGGCGCAGGGCGTCGGAGATGAGCATGAACTGCATCGGCATCGGCAGATAGCCGGGGGACCGCTCGCTCTCCCAGGCCTCGGTCCAGGCGGTGCGCAGCAGACGCGCGGGCTTGCCGGTCCACGAGCGGGAGCGGACGGTGTCGCGGGAGGTGGCCTTCAGCAGCTTCTCGCGGGCGATCTCGGGGGTGTCGGCCTCGTCCACGGTGAGCCAGATCGAGCCGGTCCACACCCCGTCCGCGCCCAGGGCCATGCCGGCCGCCATCTGACTGCCCCGGCCGATGCCGCCGGCGGCCAGGACCAGGGTGTCCCCGCCGACGGCGTCCACCACCTCGGGGATGAGCACCATGGTGGACACGTCCCCGGTGTGCCCGCCGGCCTCGGTGCCCTGCGCGACGATGATGTCCACTCCCACGGCGACCTGCTTGCGGGCGTGCCGGGCGTTGCTGGCCAGCCCGGCGACCTTGACTCCGCGCCGGTGCGCCTCCTCCACCACGTCGGCGGGCGGCGGGCCCAGCGCGCTGGCCAGCAGGGCGATGGGATGCCGCAGCGCGACCTCGACCTGCGGCCGGGCGGTGGCGTCGGTCCAGCCCAGCAGCACCCGGTCGGCGCCCTCGGCGGACGGCTCGACGCCGTGCTCGGCCAGCAGCTCCTCGACGAACCGCCGATGCCGCTCGGGGATCATGCTCTGCAGCCTGGTCAGCAGCTCCTCGGCGTCGCCGAGGTCGGCGCCCTCGTATGCGGCGGGCATGACGACGTCCACCCCATAGGGCTTGCCGCCGACGTGCTCGTCGATCCAGGCGAGCTCCATCTCCAGCTCCTCGGGGGTGAAGTACAGCGCCCCCAGGACGCCCATGCCGCCGGCGCGGCTGACCGCCGCGACCACGTCGCGGCAGTGGCTGAACGCGAAGATCGGGTACTCGATGCCGAAGAGTTCGGTTGCTCGTGTCCGCACGCCATGACTGTAAGCCGCCGACCCGGCAAACTGCAACAGGTTCTAGTTTTGCCTTTCAAAGCTCAACGGGGTCGGACGCATGGACGTAGAACAGGTACCAAAAAGATGCGCGCCCCGCCGATCCGGATCGGCGGGGCGCATGCCGTGCCCGCTGCGGAGCCCCGGCGGACGAGCGCGGGCGGGCCCTCACCCCGCCCCGGGCCGGCCTCCAGGGCGGGAGACGGTGCCGAACCGGCCGTCCGGTTTGCGGGTGATGCCCGGACGGGGCGGCGGCGCGGAGGCGACGTCGTCGTCGGCCGAGTCGCCGCCGCCTCGGGACAGCGGGATCCCCGCCCCCAGCAGGACGAGTCCCGACACCAGCCCCGCGGCGGGCAGGATCCGCTGCACCAGGTTCCGCCGGAAGGCGTACTCGTTCGACTCCTCGACGTTCCGCCGCTGGTCGCGGTCCATGGTGATCAGCCGGGCCCGGGCGATGACCATCGATCCGCGGCCGTCCCCGGTCTCCACGGTGCTGCTGACGTCCTGTTCGTGCTTGATCGGGATGCCGGTGCGCGGATCCACCCACACCCGGATGGTGGCGGCGAAGTAGCGGTCGACTTTGAACGTCCGCCGGTCCTGCCCCGCGATGCCGAGCATCCTCCCGGTCGGCCGCATGTCGACCGCGGCGACGCGGGTCTTGGGCACCTGCTGGACGAACCGGTACGTCCGCAGCCCGTGCACGGTCTCCTCAGCCTCGAACCGCATCGGCACGGTCCGCCGGGTGGTCATGTCGAAGAACGGATAGGTCCGCTTGTCCACGTTCCCCGGCGGGAACAGCAGTCCGTACCCCGACATCCGCACCGAGGTGTCCCCGCCGACATGGCTGCCGCAACAGTCGACCAGCCGGCCGCTGCGCCGGTCGAAGGCGATCCGGTACGTCTGGAACTCGATCTGCTTCTTGAGGTCCTTGTCGTAGATCTCGGTGATGGAGTCCCACACCGCGATGTCGTCGTCGCCCTGGTTGGCCCGGGTGTCGCCGCGCACCGTGTTGATCGCCCCCAGCGTCGCCCCGGTCCGCACCTTGCGGGTCAGCAGGTCGTAGTACTGCGCATCGCGCGCCTCCAGCTCCGTCGTCTGGTAGTGGTTCAGCGGGGCCCGCACCAGTCGCCCCGTCAGATAGAAGAACGACATCGGAGCCAGCGCGAGCAGGAAGGATCCCAGGGCGACCAGCACCAGGCCGAGCGATCGCCGCATGCGTGCCTCCTGGATTCACCGATGGGCGGGCCATGGTGCGCGAGGTCGACGGCCCGTCGCGGTCGGGGGGACGGGCGCCGCGCTCCGCCGGCCCATGGACGCCCGAAGCTGCCGTAACACTACAGGACGGGTCACGATTCGCTTATCACGACCAGTGACCGCCTAAGGGTAGGCTCCCGCCCCAAAGCGACGACCCAAGGTCATGAGGCGATGCTGCAGCCGCGCGAACGACACCGGGCCGATCTGGCCCGCACCCTCCGGTTGGCCAAGGCGTTCCGTCTGGAGCGCACCCGTCCCGAGTACTTCTATGAGCTGCTCGCCCGCGACACGGTGGCGCAGCTCGCCCGCTACGCCGACCTGTCCGGCGCCACGGCGCTCGACGTGGGCGCCGGCCCGGGGTTCTTCACCCGGGAGCTGCGACGCGCCGGAGCCCGCTGCGCGGGGGTCGACCTGGACCTGGCCGAGATCACCGCGCACGGTCCGCCGCCGGAGGGCTTCGTCGTCGGCAGCGCGCTGCACCTGCCGTTCGGCACGGGGGTCGTCGACGTCTGCTTCTCCTCCAACGTGCTGGAGCACGTCCCCTCCCCCTGGCGGATGGCCGAGGAGATGGTCCGCGTCACCCGGCCCGGCGGGCTGATCTATCTGGCGTTCACCAACTGGCTGTCACCGTGGGGCGGGCACGAGACCTCCCCCTGGCACTATCTGGGCGGGGAGCGTGCGGCGCGCCGCTACGAACGCCGGCACGGCCGCCCGCCCAAGAACCGGTACGGCCGCACCCTGCACAAGGTGTCCGTCGCCGACGCCCTCGCCTGGGCGCGGCGGAACCCGAAGGTGCGCGTGCTCGACGCACTGCCGCGGTACGCCCCCTCCTGGGCCAAGGGCATCGTGCGGATCCCCGCCGTCCGGGAGGTCCTGACCTGGAATCTGGCCCTGGTGCTGCGGAAGACCGCATGATGGCCGCTCCCCCCTCCCGTGCGTCGGTGCCGCAGATCTCCGGGCATCAGAACACCCTGGACGGAGTCCGCGCGGTGGCGGCGCTGGCGGTGCTGGTGTTCCACGTCGCCGCCGACGCGGGGACGATGGCCCGCCAGACGCCGGGCGGCTGGGTGTTCAACGCCGGGCAGGTCGGGGTGCCGGTGTTCTTCGTGCTGTCGGGCCTGCTGCTGTACCGGCCGTGGGCGCACGCCGCGCTGGGCGGGCGGAACGCCCCGGCCACCGGCCGCTATCTGGCCAAGCGGGCGGTGCGGATCCTGCCGGCGTACTGGGCGCTGGTGATCGTGGTGATGGCGGCGGCGTACCGGGAGCACCTGACGGATCCGGGCGCGTGGGCGAGGCTGCTGACGCTGACCCACCTGTACCTGCCGCAGGAGTGGTACACCTCCGCGCTCGGCCCCCGGGAGATCGGGCAGGCCTGGAGCCTGTCGGTGGAGGTCGCCTGGTATCTCCTGCTGCCTCCGACCGCATGGCTGCTGGCCCGGCTGTCGCGGGGCGGCGCGGACGTCGCCGCCCGGGCCCGCCGGCAGCTGTGGGGGCTGGCGGGGTACGCGCTGGCGACCCCGCTGCTGACCGGCCTGATGTTCGTCGACGGCCTCCCCTCGCAGACGGGGCTGTGGCCGATCCGGTACGCCGCATGGTTCGCGATCGGGATGGCGCTGGCGGTGGTGACGGTGTGGGCGCGGCTGGAGCCGGAGTCCTCCGCCGCCCGGTTCTGCCGGTCGGTGGCCGCCTCGTGGGGGGCGTGCTGGGCGGCGGCGGGCAGCCTGCTGGTGATCTGCGCGACGCCGATCACCGGTCCCACCTCGCTGAGCGAGTCGCCCGCGCCATGGACCTCGCAGCTGCACATGCTGCTGTACGCGGCGTGCGCGGCGTTCTTCGTGGCGCCGGTGGCGGTGGCGGCGGCCGGTCACGCGATGCTGGACGGGCTGCTGGGCAACGCGGCGATGCGGTGGCTGGGGAAGGTGTCCTACGGCGTCTTCCTGTGGCAGCTGCTGGTGATCCAGACCTGGTTCGACCTGACCGGCCGGCTGCACAACGGCAGCCTGCTCACCGATCTGCCGGTGCTGGCGGCGGCGTCGGTGCTGGCGGGGGCGGCGTGCTTCCACCTGGTGGAGCGGCCGGCGCAGCGGCTGTGGAACCGGTGGGCGGACGCCACCTCAGATCGCCGCGACGGGGCGGGCCGGGTGCGGCCGTCACCGGATCGGGCAGCCACAGCCCCGTCACCAGCCGAGCCGCGATGAGCAGCCCGATCAGCTGCGGCGCCACGTCGGCCAGCGCCCCGGTGGGGGCGGCCGGGTTGCCGGCGCCCCGCAGCGCCTGACCGAGCAGCCAGCAGCCGATGCCCGCCGCCATGAGCACGGCGACCGACCAGGGCGAGGCCAGGGCGCGGGCGACGGCGGTGTCGCGGATCGCCGCCCGCCGGAGCGCGCCCGCGAACAGCAGCGCGCCCGCCGCGCCCACCGCCAGGCCGGGCGCGCCCGCCGTCCACACGCCCAGCCCGGCGGCGACGACGCCGGCCAGGACGATGCTTCGGCGCCGGACACGCCGCGGCGGCGCCGGAGTCGGGGACCGCCGGCCGGGCCGCCGTCCGCCCGGCGTCGCGGCCCCGACGGTCAGCAGCAGCACCAGCCCGAGCCCGGTGAGCACGGCGAGCTTGTGGGCCCGGTCGGGCCGGTAGGTGAGGGTGACGGTGCCGCTGGTGCCGGCGGGCAGGATCCAGCCCTGCTTCCAGCCGTCCAGCCGCACCGGCCGCAGCGCGGTGCCGCCGATCTCGGCCCGCCATCCGGCGTTGTAGTTCTCGTTGACCGTCAGGAACGACTGCTCGGCGACGTCGACCTCCACGACCCGGGTGGTGGCGCCCCACTCCCGCACGGCGACCGAGGAGGTCTCCCCCCGGACGCGGGTGCCCAGCCCGCCGGTGTCCACGACCGCCGACTCGATCCGGAAGGGGTCGAGCGGCACCCCGGTGAGCCGATTGTCCCCGGCGGTGATCTCGACCCGGCGGCAGGACTCGTAGCGGACCGGCCGTCCCGCCAGCAGATCGCCCATGGTGCCGGTCACCCTGGTGTCGATCAGAGTGCCGTTCAGCCGCAGCTTGGGACCGAATCCGCAGCGCAGCCGGAGCGGCGCCCGGGACACGTCCGGGAGCGGATCGACCCCGGGCACCTCGATCTCGGAGATCTGCAGGGTCGTCGCCGTCGAGGTGTGGAACGTCAGCGTCAGCGAGCGGGTCCGCAGCTTCGCGAACTCGAGCACGCCGTCCTCGTCCACGAAGCCCTCGCGGAGCCGCCCCCCGTCGGCCTGCACGGTGACCCGCAGCGGTCCGCCCGCCCCCGCCGGGCGCTTGACGGTGATCTCCCCCAGCTCCACCGCCCGCCGCCACCGCATCCGGTAGACCGGCCGGGTGTCGCGGTCCCCGGCGATCCACACGGTGGCGGGGTCGCCGTCGAAGGCGGACCTGGGCGCCGCCGCCGGGTGCGTCCGTCCGGAGTCGGCGCTGACCTGCACCCCTGCGCGGCCGCCGGTGTAGCGGGCGACCAGGGCGGGATCCACCAGGGTCGCGGTGCCGGTGAGCGTCCCGCGCGCGGCGGCGGGGGCGGAGAACGTCCGGTCGAAGCCGTGCCCCTCCTCGTCCCGCCGGTGCAGGTAGGCGCTGCACACCCAGGTCGCCGAGCCCGGCATGCACTCGTCGGCGCGGCCCACGCCGCGTTCCATCAGGTAGGAGATCGGGCGGTCGGATCGGGTCCGCGGGGCGGGCAGCCGGAAGGTGCGGGTCGCGCGCACGCCCTGCACGGTCAGCTCGGAGATCGCGGCGCGTCCGTAGACCGGGGCGGCCACCGGCTTGGACAACCGCAGGATCCGGATCCGCAGCCACCGGGTCGCACCGCGCGGCACCTGCAGCGTCTGCGGCTCGGCGACGGCCCGGACCGGCTGCGCGACGACGCCCGCCTCGGTCTCCACGGCGATCCGGCTCGGCGGAGGGCCGAGCAGATGTTCGTTCTGCACGAACGCGGCGGTCACCCGGCCGGGGTCGATGGGCCGGGTGAACTCCACCTTCAGCCACTGGTTCTCGGCCCCCGCCCAGCTGGCGGCCTCCCAGAACGTGGAGGGGTCGCCGTCGAGCGCCGCATACGGGTTGCGGCCGAGGTCGTGCAGATGAGGCGGCGCCTCCGGGTCGGCCGCCGACGCCGAGGAGGTCACCGACGCGATCCCCGCGTAGACCGCGGTGGTGGCGTAGCGGTCCCAGCCGTCGTCGAGGATGTCGGCGGCCCGGTCGCGCTCGGCCTCGGTGAGGGTCGGCGAGATCTGGTGCAGCTCGCCGAACTGCCGCCGGGTGAGCCGCAGCGAGTCCGACACCACGGGGGTCGCGGGGATCTGCGGGGCGTCGTCGTTGAGCAGCACGGGCCGGCCGCGCAGCCGCTGCCCGTCGGCCAGCGTCAGCATCGCCTCCGGTCCCCCGTACAGCCGGACGGCGTCCCGGGTGCCGCTCACGCTGACCACGTCGTCGGCGTCGGCGACCTCGTAGACCTCCAGCGCCGGATAGGCCTGGTCGAAGGTGGAGACGGCGTCGCCGCTGCGCTGTCCGACCTGCGGGCCGAAGTGGGCGACCTTGGTCAGCCCGGGGGTGGCGTCCAGCACCTGGTGCAGCCGGGCGGGCCAGCCGCCGCGCAGCCCGTCGCGTTCCAGGTCGTTGCGGACCAGCAGGTAGCGGACGCTCATCCGGGCGAGGAACTCGCTCAGTCCCGGCGAGGAGCGGCCGGTGACCACCCGCTGGTCGATGGCGTCCAGGGCGCGGGTGTAGCCGGGCGAGCCGGCCGGGACCAGCTGCCGCACCCCCCAGCGGGCCGACAGCAGCGGCTGCATGATGTCGTCCATCGGCCGGCCCCACAGATATTCGCCGAACGGGGCGCCCGGCAGGGCCAGCACCGCATGCTCCCCGGCCCGGGCGTTCAGCCAGGCCGCCGCGTCCCGCCAGTACTTGGGGACCTGGGGGAAGTCGCCGTGGCCCGACAGGCCGGTGCTCAGCGCGGCGACCGCCACGCCCGTCAGCGCCGTGTACGTCGCGGCCAGCACCCGCAGCCGGTGCCGGGCGCGCGGGACCGTCGCCAGCAGGTGGGCGATGCCCAGCGCCAGCGGCAGCCGCACCAGCCCGTCGAACTTGTGCAGGTTGCGCAGCGGCGCCAGCGGCCCGTCCAGCAGGTCCCGCATGAGAGGGGCGAGCGGCCCCTCGACGGCGCTGATGTGCCCGGCCGAGATGATCGCCAGGCCGGTCAGCAGGGTGAGCAGCAGGAACGTGCGTTCCGGCAGGCGGGGGCGCAGCAGGCCGACCAGGCCGAGCGCGGCGACCGCCGCGGTGCACAGCACCGGCAGGACGCCCAGCGACAGCGTGAAGCCGACCGGCGACCAGATCTGCCCGTCGACGACCAGGTAGTTGACCCAGCGTTCGGCGCCGCGCAGCACGGTGAGCAGGCCGGTCGGCCCGGTGGTGACGGAGGCCTTCTCGGTGTAGGTGAGCCAGGAGAACCCGTAGGTGCCGGTCAGCAGCAGCGGGACCAGCCACCATGCCGAAGCCAGCCCCACCGCCAGGGCCCACCAGGCGGCCAGCCGGATCCGGGGCGCGCCGCGGGGCCGGGTGAGCAGGTACAGGAACGGGACGACCAGCACGGCGACGGTGGCGGCGGCGTTGATGCCGCCGCAGCAGGCCACCGCGAACCCCGAGCGGGCCGCCGCGCGGATGCGGCTTCCCCCCTGCACGGCGGTGATGAGCGGCAGCACGATCCACGGCAGCATCGCCAGCGGCAGATACTCCGAGGAGATCTGCCCCAGGGTGGCCAGCCCGTGCGGGGTGAGCGCATAGGCCAGCCCGCCGACCAGCCGGGACAGCGGCCCGCCGATGCCCAGCCGGGCGGCCAGCCGGTGGGCGCCGGTGAACGCCAGGCACAGCAGCAGCGCCAGCCACAGCCGCTGGACGATCCAGACGGGCATCCCGATCAGGTCGCCGAGGGCGTGGAACGGGCCCATCGGGAACCAGTAGCCGACCGCCTGGTTCTGCAGCTGCCCGAACTGCTCGGGATCCCACAGGTGCAGGGCGCGGCCGAGGAACCCCAGCGGGTTCTCGGCCATGTCGATCTTGGTGTCGGCCAGGATCCGGCCCGGCCGGGTGGCCATGGCCAGCATGGTCAGCGCCAGGCAGCAGGCGATCAGCCGGATCCGTTCGCGCAGCCGCGCGTCGAGGTCCTCCTCCCCGGCGGCGGTGTCCCGGTCGGCGTCGGCCAGGCGCAGGGCGAGCGCGTCCACGCCCGCCCTGATGCTCCGCCTCAGCGCCACCAGCGTCCTCGCCCCCTGCTCCTCCTCGCGTGCACGGCCCGGTGGATCAACGCGCCCATCCGTTCGGCGCTGCGGTCCCAGTCGAAGCGGGCCGCCCGGTCCCGGCACCGCGCGGCGATCTCGGCCCGGCGCCGGGGGTCCGCCAGCTCCTTCAGCGCCCGCTCCACCACGTCGGCGAGGTCCTCGCCGTCGTGCACGAGCCAGCCGGTCTCGCCGTCCCGGACCGCCTCGCGCAGGCCGGGCACATCGTAGGCGACCGTGGGCACTCCCAGGGACGCCGCTTCGATCACCGACAGTCCCCAGCCCTCGCCCCGGGAGGCGTTGACGTGCAGGTCTGCCCCGGCGAGCAGGGCGGCCTTGTCCTCCTCGGAGACGAATCCGTGCAGGGCGACCACGTCGTCCAGGCCGCGTTCGGCGATCAGCGCGGCCAGCGGTCCGGCCTCCGGTCCGTCGCCGACCAGGTGGAGGCGCAGCCCCGGGTGCCGGTCGCGGAGCCGGTCGGCCAGGTCGACGAGCCGGTCGACGCGCTTGTGCGGGACGAGCCGGTTGACGCACACCAGCGCCGGGGAGCCGAGCCCTTCGGCGGGGCGCACCGGGCCGGGCGGCATGGTGAGGCCGTTGTAGACCAGGTGCACCGGTCCCCGCCAGCCCAGCTTCTCGCGCAGGTCGCGGGCGGTGGACCGGGAGACCGCCACGCAGGCGTGCCGCCGGTAGGTCCGGTTGGCGACCGGGCCCTCCAGCAGTCGTCCCAGCCCGGCCAGCCAGGCGGGGAAGTACAGGCCGAACTGCTCGGTGTGCACGTGGTGGACCACGCAGAACACCGGCACCCGGCGCGGCAGCACCCAGGGGGTGAAGAAAGGGATGCCGTTCTGGCAGTCCAGCACCGCGTCGAAGCTCCGGCGGCGGAGCAGCATCCACAGCAGGACCAGCGGGTAGACGGTGAACCGGCCGCCGAGCCGCACCACGCGCACTCCCTCGGCCTCGGTGCGCCGGCTCTGCCCGGGCGCCCGCGCCGTCACGTACCGCACGTCCATCCCGGCGGCGGCCAGCCGACGGGCCAGCTCCCAGGCGTAGCGCTCCGCCCCGCCGGCGGCCGGATGCCAGGGGTCGCGCCAGTTGACGACCGCCAGCCGCAGCCGACGGCCCGCCGGTCCAGGGGTCATCGGGTCCCGGGCGCCGGGGGCTCGGGCATCGCCAGGGCGACGGCGGAGGAGGACGCGGCGTCCGGCCGGGGGCTGGCCGTCCGGCGGATCCGCAGCAGGTCGCGCAGGCACCCGACGGCGTGGCGGCGCAGGGAGAACGTGGTGCCGGGCACGTCGTGCCAGACCACCGGGATGTCGGTGATCGAGGCGCCGCGCCGGACGCAGTGCAGCAGCAGCTCCACGTCGAAGGAGAAGCCGGTGGTCTGCAGGTCTGCGGCGGCCTGGCGGGCCAGCGGCCCGGCGAAGAACTTGAACCCGCACTGGGTGTCGGCGATGCCGCCGACCAGGTCGCGGATCATCAGGTTGAACACCAGGGCGCCGATCCGGCGCAGCGGCTTCCCGTACCCCTCGACCACGGAGTCGGGGTGCCGGCGGGAGCCGACCACCACCGGGCGCCCCTCGTCGAGCAGTTTCAGCGCCGTCTGCAGCGCGGACAGCTCGGTGGCCATGTCGGCGTCGCAGAACCCGACGTAGGGGGCGGTGGTGGCCAGCAGGCCGGCGCGCACCGCCGCGCCCTTGCCGCGTTCGGCGCAGTGCAGCAGCCGGACCGGCACCGTGCCGTCCCACCGCCGCACCACCTCGGCGGTGCCGTCGGTGCTGGCGTTGTCCACCACGATGACCTCGGCCGCCACCGGCAGCGACGCCAGCCGCTCCTCCAGCAGCGCCAGGCCGCGCGGCAGCCGTCGTTCCTCGTTGTAGGCGGGAACGACGATCTCCAGCTGCGGCGCGCCGTCGGCGGGCCGCGGGGAACGCCCCATCACGGGCGGCCGATCACCGGGTGCCGTAGTTGTACAGCGGCTGGATGACGGGCTCCTGCTGGCTGGAGTCGACCAGCTGAACGACACCGAACGAGCCGACACCGGCCAGGAACACACCGAGGACAGCGGCGATCACGATCCGCATAGGGGGGCCTTTCTGCGGCTGAACGGGGTGGAGTGAGCGACAAGGTTAATGGGTGTTCCGGACATTGACCAGCCAACGACGCCGATCGTGACAATCCACGCTATCACCACTATGACCTGCGGTGGAGCGGGGTCGACGGGTCGTCGTGGGGACGGCACCTGGAGCAACGTCAGCTCCGGAGCGGACAGGACGACCCTCGCCTCGGGCATCCTGGCCCGCAGCGCCGCCGTCACCGACGGCGCCTCGGCGTCGACGGCCACGTACCTGATCCCGTGGGCGCGCAGCGTCGCCGTCAGCGGCCCGTGCCCGCGGACGGCGGCGTCGAGCCCCTTGGCGCGGGGGTCCTCGGTGGGCACGGTGATGTCCCCGACCGTGACGGCGTCGTTGAGGACCACCCGGCGGGGCAGATAGCGGGGCAGCGGGTTCAGCACCCGGCGGTGGCCGTTCCACGGGTACGACCGGTACGGCGCCCACGGCAGGACGAGGACGTCGCCGGGGACGCGGTCGGCCCGGACGATCCGGCGGGCCTGTTCCCAAGAGTCCGGATACCGCACGGACTGCAGCCGTCCGGCGGCGCCCCACGCCAGCGACGGCAGCAGCGCGATCGGCAGCAGCGCCGCGCACACCACGCCGAAGGCGGGCACCCGCGGCAGCAGCCACGCCACCGCCAGCCCCGCCCCGACGGCCACGACCACCGCCAGCGGCGCGACGTACTGCTGCCCGTCCCGCAGCACCGCGAACCCCGGCCACAGCGCGATCAGTCCGCGCAGCAGCCAGGGCGCCACCGCCCCCAGCGCGGCCACCGCGAACCCGGCCAGTCCGGCCGCCGCGACGCCGGCATACGCCGGGTCCCGCTCGCATCGCCACCGATGCCCGTACGCGGCGAGGGCGGCGAGCACCACCAGCAGCCAGGCCGTCGCCGTCACCGGGTGTCCGTACTGGCGGGGCACCGTTTCGCCGTTCCACACGCCGCCCAGCAGCAGCAGGCTGCCCACCGCCCCGAACGGGGTGTCGGCGCGGGCCGCGAACGCCTCCACCGCCGCCGTGTCCGCCGGAACCCCCGCGGGCCGCAGCCAACCGGTCACCAGCCACGGCAGGCTCAGCACCAGCACCGCCCCGGCGACCCGCAGCGCCGCCGTCGCCCGCGGGCGCGCGGCCGTCACCGCGACGACCAGCGCGGCCAGCCCGGAGACCGCCAGCGCCGCGAACCCCCCGATCCCGGCGGGCACCAAAGACAGCAGCAGCCGCCGCCCCCCGCCGCGTGCGGTGACGCCGGCGGCCCGCCCCAGCGCCCACGGCAGGGCGGCGTACCCCAGCAGCAGCGCCCACTGGCCCAGCAGCAGCCGCTCGGCGACGAACGGGTTCCAGGCGTAGCAGACGCCCGCCGCCAGCCGGGCCGCCGCGTGCTCCGACGGCACCAGCCAGGCCGCCGAGGTGCACGCCATGACGAAGACCGACAGCAGGATCAGCTTCTGCACCAGATCGCCGGGCAGCAGCGTGCCCAGCAGCGCGACCAGCGCGTCGCTGGGCACATGGCGCGGCAGCGTCCCAGTCAGCCCGAACGTCATCCGGTCGAACTCGGGCTCGGGCACGAACACCATGTCGTAGGCCAGCGTGAACCCGGGGGAGAGCGCCGGCCCCAGCGCCGCCAGCCCGAGCCCCAGCCCGACCAGGGCGGCCGTCAGGTGCCGCATCCGTCCCGCCATAGGCGCAGGAGGCTACCCGATCGTCCCGTCCGCCCGGCCCGCGGACGCCCCGGCCGGCGGGCGCCCGTCGGCCGGCGCCGCCGGTCAGCGGCGGGGCGGCTCCGGGTCGCGGGGCAGGCCGAGGATGCGCTCGCCGATGACGTTCAGGTTGACCTCGGTGGTGCCGCCGCCGATCGTCATCGCCCGCGACGCCAGCAGCCAGAACGTCCACCGGCGGCGCAGCTCGGACTTGCGGCCGCCGGTCAGCGCGCCCTCCTCGCCGAGGAGGGTGAAGCCGTACTCGGTGACCCGCTGGCCGTGCTCCATCGCCACCAGCTTGCGGACGTTGGCGGTGGCGCCGGGGTCGGTGCCCGACAGCTGCCGGAGCGTGGCGCGCAGCCCCAGCAGCAGGTAGGCGTGCTCGTCGGCGGCCAGCCGGCCCAGGCCGTCCAGCACCACCGGGTCGTCGCCCAGCTCCAGCTCCCTGATCAGGCCGACCAGCTTGGGCAGGCTCGCGCCGAGCTGGAAGGAGCTGGTCAGCCCGACCCGCTCGTTGGCCAGCGTGTTGCGGGCCACCTTCCAGCCCTGGTTGACCGGCCCCACCACCAGCTCATCGGGCACGAACACCCCGTCGAGGAAGACCTCGTTGAACACCGCCTCGCCGGTGCACTCGCGCAGCGGACGGACCTCGATGCCCTCGGAGGCCATGTCGACCAGGAAATAGGTGATGCCCTCGTGCTTGGGGGCGTCGGGATCGGTGCGGGCCAGGCAGATGCCCCACTGGGCCTCCCGGGCCAGCGAGTTCCAGATCTTCTGGCCGGTGATCCGCCAGCCGCCCTCGACCTTCTCCGCCCGGGTGGTCAGGCTCGCCAGGTCGGAGCCGGCGCCGGGCTCGCTGAACAGCTGGCACCACAGGATCTCGCCGCGCAGCGTCGGCGGCAGGAACCGCTCCTGCTGCTCGGGGGTGCCGTATTGGACCAGCGACGGCACCACCCAGGCGGCGATCATCAGCGGCACCGGGCGGACGCCGGCGCGCCGCAGCTCCTGCTGGATGACGATCTGCTCCAGCGGTCCGGCGTCCCGGCCCCACGGCCTGGGCAGGTGCGGGGTGACCCAGCCGCCCTCGGCCATCGCCGCCCGCTGGGTGAGCGGGTCCATCTCGGCCAGTTCGGCGACCTCTTTCCGGATCCGCGCGCGCAGCGGGGCGGCCTCCTCGGGCAGGTCGACCTCGATGGGGCGGCGGAGCCCGTCCAGCGCCAGCCGCGCCACGCGGGCGTGGTGGGCGGAGGCGCGGCCGGTCAGTGCGCGCAGCGTCAGCGCCCGCCGGTAGATCAGGTGGGCGTCGTGCTCGAAGGTGTAGCCGATGCCGCCGTGGACCTGGATGTTGTCCTGGGCGCAGGTCACGGCCGCGTCCCCGGCCAGCGCCCCGGCCACGCCGATCGCGTACCCGCGCTGGTCGGCCCGCTCGCCGGCGTCGATCGCGCGGGCGGCGTCCCAGACGGCGGCCCGGGCCCGTTCGGTGGCGATCAGCATCCGGGCGATCTTGTGCTTGACGCCCTGGAACTGCCCGATGGGGCGGCCGAACTGCTCGCGGAGCTTGGCGTAGGCGGTGGCGTCCTCGGTGGCCCGCCCGGCGAGGCCGCACGCCTCCGCGCCCAGCACCACGACGGCGAGGTCCCGGATCGGTCCGTGCAGGATCCGCTCCAGCGGGACGGTCGCGTCCGACACCCGGACGCTCCCGACCGGGCGGGTCAGGTCGAGGGAGTCCCCGGCCTCGATCACGGCGTCGGCGGCGTCCACCACCGCCCATTCGTCCTCGCCCAGCGGCAGGAGGAGCAGGTCCGCCAGCGGGGCGCCGAGCACCGTCTCGGCCGATCCCCGGATGCGGGAGCCGTCCGCGGTGAACTCCCCCCGCAGCGCCACCGCCGCCGTCGCCGACCCGTCGGCCAGGGACGGCAGCAGGTCGGCGCGGGCCTCGTCGGCGCCGTACGCGGCGATGGCGGCGGAGGCCAGCACGGTCGGGACGTACGGGCCGGGGGCCAGCGCCCGGCCCAGCTCCTCCAGGGCGACGGCCTGTTCGACCAGGCCGAAGCCCTGGCCGCCGTGCTCCTCCGGCAGATGGAGGCCGAGCAGCCCCTGCCCCGCCAGGGCCTCCCAGAAGGGGGGACGTCCCTCGCGCCGTGGGGACTCCACCTCCGCGCGCACCGTCTGCGCGGTGATGTGCCGTTCCACCAGGCCGCGCACCGACGCGGCCAGTGCCTCGTGTTCCTCGGTCAGCCCGATCGCCATGCTGCCACCTTGTTCATGGTCGCGGTCATGCCACGCCGCCGAGCGGCTCGGTCCCGAGCCGCTCGCGTGACCAGGCGGTCAGCTTACCGAATGCTATTCGGTAGACGGTCTGACCGGGCGGAGACCGGTCAGGAACGCGGTGATGTCCGGGTACAGCTTCCGATGCGTGTTGGGGACGCTGGCGAACACCAGGGCCGGGGTCCTGCGCCCGGTGTCGATCACCGCGACCGCCACCAGCTCGCCGGTGGCGCGCACCCCCGGCCGCCGGTAGCTGAGCCGGGTGCCGATCATCCAGCCCCGCCGTCCGCCCACGGTCAGCGCCTGCGAGGCCACCGGCCGCGCGGTGTGCGGGAACCCGTAGTACCGCTTGAGCAGGTCGTCCAACGCCAGCGCCGTGACCTGCTTGAGGCTGTCGGGCCCGGTGTAGTGGGACACCAGCGCGGGCTGCAGCCCGCCGGTCAGCAGCTGGCCGTACCAGATCCGGTTCCCCCGGCGCTCGGTCACCACCACCTGCTGCCCGGACCAGCCCTTGACGGCCAGCCGGTTCTGCTTGGTGGGCAGCCGCCAGGGCGGGCCGAACCGCGGCCAGGCCAGCCCGGAGGTCCGATCGACGACCATCCCGACCCGGCGGGTGGGCGTGCCGGGGAAGCGCGGCATGGCCTTGTCCGGCGGAACCTCCACCTGCTGGTCCACCGGGGCGCCGACGGGGCTCGGCACGGACTGGCCGGAGTCGGCGGGGGCGGGATCGGAGCCGGAACCGTCGCGCTTGAGGAAGAACACGCCGCCGGCCGCCACCAGCGCGATCAGCAGCAGTCCGACGCCCGCGTACAGGCCGAGCCGGGAGCGGCCCTCCTCCTCGAACCCGGCGGAGTCGCCGCCGCGGCCCTCTCCGGCCCGCTGCTCCTCATCGTCGATCCAGTCCGGCAGCCGCCAGTTGCCGCTGCTGGGCTTGCCCGGCCTGACCGGCGCGTTCGCCCCGGGCATCTCGACCGGCGCGTAGTTGTCGACGCCCCCGCCCCGGTCGCCGCCGCCGTCGAACAGCGACCCCTCCCAGCCGGCGGGCCGCTCCTCGGCCGGACGGTCCGCGCGTTCGTCCTCGTCGGCGGTGACGGCCGGAGCCACCCGGACGTCACCGGGTTCGGCGGGGCCGGCCGGGCTCTCCTCGCCCCGGAGCGATGCGGCGACGGCCGCTCCCCCGTCGCCCTCCCCGGCCCCCTCGGGCTCCGCGGTCTCGGCGGTCGGGGTCGACGCCGCGACGGGGCCGGTCTCCTCGCCCCGCGGCTCCCGCCGAGGCGCGTCCTCCGCGTCCTCCGCATCCGCCACGGCCTTCGCATCCGCCGCGGTCTCCGCGTCCTCCCCGGACGCGGCGGCGGGGCGGGCCGGCCGCTCGAACCAGGGGTTGGGCCGCGGTCGTGCGTCCCGATCGTCCTCGCTCTCCTGCACGGGCCGTTCCCGCTCGTCGGCGGATCCCTCCCCGCCGACGGTCGCACCGTCCCGGGGATCCGCGCCGCCCGCGGCCTCCTCCGGCTCCTCCTCCGCCCCCGACGGCTCGGAGAACTCGGTCCGACCGGTCGGTGCGGGCACCTCGATCTCGGGAAGCTCAAAGGATCTCGGCGGGCGCCTCTCGTCGGATCCGCCGTCGGAGTCCGACGGCGACGGGTCGGTGCGGTCCTCGGTGGCGGCCATGTCGTCGGTCATCTCCGTCCAGCGCGCTCCGCGCTCCCCCTCGTCGGACATGCGGCACACGTTACGCGAAGATCACCATATGTCGCCGGGCGGGCAGTCACACTAGGGACACAGCTTGCTATCGCCTCAATGATCACCCTGGTCACTTACGTAGCCCTCAGTCACCAGACCGCCTTCGACGGGCCTCTCCGGGCTCTCCGGCGCCAGCCGCTCCCGGCCCAGCAGCGTCCCTCCGGCCACCGCCCCCGGCATGAGCAGCACCGCCCCCAGCGGGATCAGAAACGTGACGAACACCGCCACGCCGAATCCCACGACCACCGGCCGCTTCCGCCGCATCAGCGCGAACCGCCCCCTCAGCTTCAGCCCGCGCCGCTCCAGCACCGGCGTGGTCAGCTCCGCCGCCAGCAGCCACCCCGACACCGCGGCCGCCGCCACCGGCACCGCGAACTGACCGATGATCGGCACGAACCCCAAGGCGAAGAACGCCACCGCGGCCGTCAGGCCCAGGACCCCCAGGACCAACGACTCCCACACCGCCCGCCACAGCTGCGCCGGCCACGGCGCATCCCACGTCGGCGCCCCGCCGTGATCCTCCTCCACCCGTTCGGAGATCTTCTCGTAGAACGGATCGCCCACCAGCAGCGTCGCCGTCGTGAACGTCAGCACCGCCGCCAGCCCGCCGGCCACGAGGATCGCGACCCCCGCGATCACCCGCACGACCCGCCGCCACTCCTCCTGCCAGGAGTCCGCGAACGGCGTCACCGCCTCGGCCAGCCCGCCGACCCGCCCCGCCAGCCACACCAGCGCCGCCGCGTACCCCGCCAGCACGATCAGCGCGGGCACCAGTCCCAGCAGCCACCACCCCGGCCGCCGGACGGTCCACCAGATCCCCCGACCCAGATAGCCGGCCCCGACGAAGAACCCGGTGATCCCGCGCTCACCGCCCACGTTCGGCATCCTCCCCCTCGCTCTCCCCCTCGCCCGTGTCGTCCTCGCATCGTCGCGGTCCGTGACGTCGTGGGTCAGGGCGTTTCGCACGGCCGTTCGACGCAGGGAGCGCGCCGCCGGATCCACTCGCGCCGACCGGCCCTCGCGTCCGCATCGCCCCTCCCCCGCCTCACGGGTCCCAGTCACGCCCCACGGCGGCCGTCGCTCGGGTCGCCGCCCGACTTCCGCTCGCCTCCCCTCGCCTCAGAGCCCGAGGTCGCCTCCCTCGTGCCCGCGCCGGGCAGGTCCGGGGCGGAAGAACACGAATGCCGGCACGGCGGGCGCCGTGCCGGCATTCGAGAGCAGTGGAGGTGGCGGGATTCGAACCCGCGTCCTTCGGTCATGCGCCAGGGCTTCTCCGGGCGCAGCCTGCTAGGCGTTTTCTCGGCCCCGGTGCTCACGCAGGCAAGTCACCGACAGGCCCAGTCGCTGTGCGCTTGTCCCTGCTCACCCCGCGACCGGGTGGGCAGGTGGAGTCTCCTCACGATGCCAGATCCCGGGCCGGAGACGCTCCCGGGCTGACAGAGTCGCTACTCGCTCAGGCGGCGAGAGCGAACTCGGACTGCGACTTGTTGGCAGTTATTGTTCGCGGTCACGGGATTTACGAGGTCGCAACCGCAGCCCTCGGCCCGCTTCCCCTGACGACATCGACCGAAGTCGAAGCCGGTCACCCCCATGTGAACATGTCAAGCAGCCAGACCACATCGGGCCTGTGCTTTACACATTACTCCAGAACATCTGCGGCACCAACCTCATTCCCGGCCCCCCGGCCCTGCTCCCCGGGGCCCGCTCAGGGCCCGCCCGGGCCCTCCGCTCCGCCCCGCGGGGGGCGGGGCCGCGCCCCGGCGGCGGACCACGACGCTCGACACGACGACGAACGCCGTGATCGATGCCGGTGATCGCCGACGGTGACCGATGCCGGCCGCGGCGGGCCGCCTCCCGACGGCCTCCCGGGAGGCCGTCGGGGCCGTACACGGCGCACATGAAACGCCCCGGTGGGCGCGTTCCCGCGCCCACCGGGGCTGACCGGCAGGGTCGGGCCGGTCCGGACGGCAGAGCCTCCCCCGAGACGAGGCCCTGGTCTCATCACGGCGACTGAGTCCGCAACCCCCCAAGCGGTGTCTCAGTCACCCATAAAGACGAGCGGAAGGGCCCGACCGGTTGCGCCCCGCACGTAAAGAGATAACAAATCGGCAACGACGGCGGACCGGACAGGCTAGCTGAGGTACTTGGCGGCGATCGTCGCGGCGTTGACCTTGCCCTCGACGGCGATGGCGAAGGCGATGCCGCCGCGGAAGCCGACGAACCAGGAGACCGTCCGCGGCTTGCCCGCCTCGGTGTAGGAGACCTGGGCGACCACGCCGTGCACCGGGACCGAGCCGGGGACCCGGGCGGCCCGGGCGGTGCCGGAGTGGACCGCGCGCTGCATCAGCCGCTTCAGGTCGCCGGCCGGCACCGGGTCGAGCGGCTGCGCCTGGATGGTCTGCTTGTCCTGGGGGGACTTCAGCAGCAGCGGAGGACGCCAGGTGCCGCTCTCCACCGCCCCGGCGGTCAGCGCCATGCCCAGCGGGCTGGCCAGCACGCCGTTCTCACCGAGCACGGTGGCGGCCTTGCCGGCGTCGTCCTTGGGCGCGGGCACGGTGCCGGAGAACGCCGGGACCGACAGCTGCCAGTCCTTGCCGAACCCGAAGCGGCCCGCCTCCCGCAGCAGGGCGTCGTTGGACAGACGGGTGCTGGCGGCGGCCAGCGTGGTCGCGCACGACCGGGCGAAGTTGAGCTGGAAGGAGGCCTTCTTGGACGTCCCCCGGCCGCCGGGGTTGGCGAACGTGCGCCCGCCGACCGCGGTGGTGGCCGGGCACTCGGTGCTGTCCGTCTGGGACATGCCGCTCTGCAGCAGCGCCTCGGCGGACACGATGCCGAACGCCAGCCCCGGCGGGTAGCGGCCCTCCATGGCCTTGTTGACGCCGTCGGTGCGGTGGTTGGCGACCGCGAGCACCTCGCCGTTGTTGGAGCGCACCACCACCATCGAGGCGGGGACGTTCAGCCCGGCCAGGGCGCGCTGAGCCTTCCGCTGGTGGGCGAGGTCGATCGTGGTGCGGACCGGGCGCGGCTGCTCGCCGCGCCACTCGGCCAGCACCTGGCGGTGCCGTCCGGTGGAGTCGACGGCCACCACCTTGACGGTCGGCGTTCCGGCGAGCCAGCGCTGGTGCAGCAGCTGGATGCCGTTGACGCCGATGGTGTCACCGGGCTGGTAAGGGGCGCCGACCCGCTGCAGCCGGTCGTCGGTGGCGGGGCCGAGGCTGCCGACGAGTTCGGGGGCCGCGGCGGGCGCGATCGGCGCGACCACCTGTCGGACGTGCAGTCCCCGGATCTGCCGCAGCCGCATCGCCACGTTCGGATGCTCGGCGCGGCTGAGCATCACCAGCGGCAGGAAGTCGCTCGGCGGCGCGGACCGCACCCGGCCCAGGAGCCGTTCGGCGTCCAGCTTGCGGTCGCCCGTCGCGGTGGCCTCCACCAGCCGGGCGATGGTGCGCTGCGGGTCGCGGAGCTGACCGGGGTACACCCCGACCACGTCGGCCTGGACCTTCCTGATCAGCGAGCGGCCCTGGGTGTCGAGGACGTCGCTGCGCTGCGGGTTCTCGGTGACCACCGCCAGCCGCTGGCCTTCGCGGAGGTTCGGGTGGATGATCGACGGGCTCCACACGACCTTCCAGCGACCGCCGATCCGCTTGAGCGTCATCTCGCCCGGATAAGAGAACGGCTCTCCGTTCTCCCCCAGGTCGATCTCCACCGAGAACCGGGCGAACGCCTGGTCGCCCTCTCGGACGATGGCCTTGGCCTCCCGGTCCCCGCCGTCGGCGGCGACCTGCCCGGAGCCCGGCCCGCCCTGCACGGGCAGCCCGCTCAGCCCCAGCCCCAGCTTGATGGACGCCGCGTCGAGCTGGTCGGCCATCTGGCTGAGCGCCTGGACCACGGTCCGGCGATCGGCGCCCACCGTCCTGGCGGCGGCGGCCTCGTAGTTGCCGACCTCCCACGCCACCAGGAAGTCCCGCACGGCGGGCATGGCCGAGGACTCGGCGAAACAGCCGGTGGCGGTCGAAGCGACCATCACACCGCATGCCGCGGCCGAGACCACTCGGCGTGCGCGGCCACCGGTTCTCCAGCGCGTGAACCCCACCGCTCAGACCCTGCCGCCACTGCGGGCCCGCAGCCGGACCGAACGAGCTCTTGCCATCTCCCGGGCGGCTTCCCGTTTCGCGATCTGTTGACGTTTGTCGTAAGTCTTCTTACCACGGGCCAAGGCGATCTCGACCTTGGCCTTGCCGTCCTTGAAGTACAGCGACAGCGGGACGAGCGTCAACCCCGCCTCCTTGGTCTTGGCGGTGATCCGCCCGATCTCCCGCTTGTGCAGCAGCAGCTTGCGGGGCCGCCGGGGGGCGTGGTTGGTCCAGGTGCCCTGCAGGTACTCGGGAATGTGCACGCCCTCCAGCCAGACCTCGCCGTCCTTGACCCGGGCGTACCCGTCGACCAGCGAGGCCCGTCCGGCGCGCAGCGACTTGACCTCGGTGCCGGTCAGCACCAGGCCCGCCTCCCAGGTGTCCTCGATGTGGTAGTCGTAGCGGGCCCGCTTGTTCTGGGCCACCAGCTTGCGGCCTTGCTCACGTGGCACGTGTCTCTCGCCTCAGTCCTTCGTGCGGGGCCCGTCCTGCAGGCCCTTGGTCGGGGCGGCGGCCACCAGCCCGCGCAACACCCCGGTGGCCCGCCGCATGGCCTCCGCCGGGGGGCGGTCCGCGGACACCGGCACGTCGGGGTCGATTCCGACGCCGTCGAGATCGCGGCCGCTCGGCGTGCGGTAGCGCCCCACGGTCAGCTCGATCACCGAACCGTCGTCCAACCGGACCGGCTCCTGCACCGATCCCTTCCCATAAGTACGCGATCCTACGATCACCGCGCGATCCCGGTCGCGCAGGGATCCGGCGACCACCTCGGCGGCGCTGGCGGTGCCGGCGTCCACCAGGACCACCAGCGGGGTGCGCCCGTCGCCGGGGGCGGTCACCGGCAACCGCTGGGGCGGCCGGCCACGGCGTTCGTAGACGACCACCACGCCCCCCGGCAGCAGCGCCGAGGCGGTCTGCACCGCCTCCTCCAGCAGGCCGCCCGGGTTGCCGCGCAGGTCCAGGATCAGCCCGCCGCCGCGCTGCGCCCGCCACTGCTCCACGGCCGTGCGGACCCGGCGCCCCACCCCCCGGGTGAACGCCGAGACCCGGATGACCTGGATGTCGCGTTCGGTGCGCTCGACGGTCACCTCCTCGCCCTGCACCGGGGCGCGGACCAGCCGGAACTCCTGCTCGGCCGAGCCGCGGCGCACCCGCAGCGTCACCGCGGTGCCGGGCCGGCCGCGCAGCGCGGCGGCGATCCGGGACGGGGGCCAGCCCGCCACCGGACGGCCGGCGATCGCGACGATCACGTCGCCGGCCCGCACTCCGGCCCGCTCGGCGGCCGAGCCGGGCTGCACGCTGGCGACCGTGACCGGGTCGGCGTCCGACCCGGTGCCGCCCAGCCACAGCCCGACCCCGCTGTAGCGGCCGCTGAACCGTCCCTGGGCGTCGTCGTACTCGACCGCGGTGTAATACCGGGCCCACGGGTCGCCCAGGCGGCGCAGCATCCCCTCGACCGCGGCCCGTTGCAGATCGGTCCGGCCGACCGGGATGGCCGAGGTGTCGGCGATCCGCCGGGCCGCCTCGTCCAGGGTGCCCTGACCGCTCTCTCCGGCGGAGGTCTCGGGCTCGGTCCCGGTCACCACCCCCGCGCCGTACGCGATCAGCAACGCCACAGTGACCGCGGCGGCGCGAACGGGTCGACCGGTCCGCAGTGCTCGGGGAAGGTGGCCGGTCAGCCGGGGCATGGCAACGAGTGTAAGACGGGTGGGACGACCTTCCGGTCAGATCCGCAGGTATCGGCGCAGGCTCAGGAACGAGGCCACCGCGCACAGCAGCACGCCCACGCAGATGGAGAACACGATCACGCCGGTCACCGACGTCCACGACAGGCGGCTGGTGAACTCCAGCGACTCCTGCAGCTGGTCGATCAGCACGATCTTGCTGCCGACCAGCAGGATGGCCGCGAACAGGCCGCCGATCAGGCCGGCGATCGCGCCCTCCAGGATGAACGGGAGCTGGATGTACAGGTTGGAGGCGCCCACCAGGCGCATGATCCCGGTCTCCCGCCGCCGGTTGAACGCCGACAGCCGGACCGTGTTGGCCACCAGCAGCACCGCCGCGATCACCTGGATGGCCGCGATCATGATGGCCGCCCACTGCAGGCCGTTGAGGATCTTGAAGAACCGGTCCAGGATCTCCTTCTCGTTGACCACCTGGTCCACGCCGGCCCGGTTCGCCAGCAGCTTGGTGATCTCGTCGACCCGCTCGGGGTCGCTCAGCCGCACCCGGAACGAGTCGGGGATGTCACCGACCTTGGTCCCCTGCAGCAGCCCCGGGTTGCTGGAGAAGGTCTCCTTGAACCGCTCGAAGGCCTGCTCCTTGCTCTCGTAGGTGACCTGGGCCACCACCGGCGAGCCCTCGAGATCCCGCTTGATCTCGGCCTTCTGCTGGTCGGTGGCGTCGGTCTTGTTGCAGCTGGGGTTGGTGCTGGTCTTGTTGCACAGGAAGACCGAGACCTCGATGCGGTCGTGCCAGTAGCTCTTGGAGCTGTCGACCTGAAGCTTGACCAGCAGGCCGGTGCCCAACAGCGCCATGGCGATCGCCACGGTGATGACCAGGGAGACGGTCATCGTCAGGTTGCGGCGGAGACCGATCCAGATCTCCTGGAGAACGAACTGTGCGCGCATGCTTCGCTGTCCTTGGTCGACCTCGCCTGCCGGAAGTGTGGGCGGGGCTCGGTTGCCGGCTGTGTCAGTACGCCTGACCGTACACGCCGCGCGACTGGTCCCGGACGACCCGACCGCCCTCCAGCTCGACGACGCGCTTGCGGAAGGCGTCGACGATCGCGGCATCGTGCGTGGCCATGACGACGGTGGTGCCGGTCCGGTTGATGCGGTCCAGCACCTTCATGATGCCGATCGAGGTGGCCGGGTCGATGTTCCCGGTCGGCTCGTCGGCGAGCAGGATCATCGGCCGGTTGACGAACGCCCGGGCGATGGCGACTCGCTGCTGCTCGCCACCGGACAGCTCATGCGGCATCCGGTGCGCCTTGCCCTCCAGGCCCACCAGGTCGATGACCTCGGGCACCACCTTGGCGATGAACCGTCGCGGCTTGCCGATGACCTCGAGCGCGAACGCGACGTTCTCGAAGACGTTCTTGTTGGGCAGCAGCCGGAAGTCCTGGAACACGCAACCGATCCGGCGGCGCAGGTGCGGCACCCGCCAGTTGCTGAGTCGGCTGAGGTCCTTGCCGGCCACGTGCACCCGCCCCTGGGTGGGCCGCTCCTCTTTGAGGATCAGGCGCAGGAAGGTGGACTTGCCCGATCCCGAAGGGCCCACCAAGAACAGGAATTCGCCCTTTTCGATGGACACGTTCACGTGCTGCAGGGCGGGCCGGTTCTGGTTCCGGTAGACCTTGGTGACGTTGTCGAAATGGATCACGGCTGCATCACGGCTCGTCAGTCTAGAGGCTGGGAACGGCTCCTTGGCCACCCCCGAGGGGCCCGCGACGCAGGCCGCGGGTACTCCGGGATAGCAGCCCGGTTGACCATCGAGCAGTCTAGGGTCGCTGTCAACCGTTTGGCCCGCTCGCTCCGGAACCCGGGGCCTCCCCCGGGTTTCGAGGCTCGCAGACCGGCTATGGCGACCATACAAGGCAGCTAGGCTGGATGGCGGCGAAACAGGCCATTTACCCCAGGGAGGTCGCGAGATGAGCTGTGATCATCTGATCTGCGCTCGATGCTCGCACCCCGTCAGCGAGGGCCGTTGCCCGACCTGCCGGGCGGCCCGCGAGGAGTTCCACGCCCACGGCTTCGCCCTGCCGCCGGCCCTCGTGCTGACGACCCTGGTCCTGTTGCTGGCGCTGTCCCTGGTCCTCGCGGTCCGGTACGGGTCCTACTGAGGCCCCGCCGGCGCTGGTTGACCTTCTGCGGAGAGCTAGTTGACCTTCTGCGGAGAGTAGGCGCGGGTGACCGCCCCGTCGGTGGCGATGACCTCCGCCTTGGGCTGCGGTTTCTTCGGCTTGGCCTTCGGGGGGTCGTAGGCGGCGAACTGCAGGGTCTGGGAGACGTGCAGCTCGTTGCCGAGGATCAGGCTGTCGAGCAGATGAGCGGCCTCGGTGGGGATGGGGGGCCGCCGGGACTGGTCCTTGGCGAGGGTGACGGTGTCGCGGCCGAGCGCGTACAGCACCAGCGCGCCCCCATCCACGGTGCGCAGCGCGAACACCGGGTGCATGGTCGCCGGGAACACCACGTCGAAGGCCAGATCCGACTTCTCGGCCTCCTTCTTGATCCGCCGGGTCTCGTGGTAATAGGCGGTGGTGCCCACGCCCGGCTTCATCAGCCGGGCCTGCACGCTGTCGGGCCCCTCCTCGGCGATGCCGGCCTGGATGCCGGCCACGCTCTTGGGCGGGATCAGCAGGTCGGTCTCCCCGGTGAGCACGGCGGTGGCGTACCCCTCGGCGTCGAGCGCGATCTTGGGCGGCTCGGCCTTCTCCTTCAGCGTCGTGAGCAGGCTGAGCGTCCACCCGGCCTCGGGGCTGCGGCGGATGAACGCCATCAGCACGGTGCGGGAGCCGTCCTCCTCGGCCCGCTCCCCCTCGGGGGGCCGGACCCTGCGCTCGGCGGACACCACGAACCACTGCGGATAGGTGTCCTCCGACAGCTTCGGCACATAGAAGACCGGCTCGACGTACTCATAACGCGGCAGCGGCTCGTCGTGGAAGACCGCGTGGCGGTATTCGGCGGCGGTGAGCGCGGACTGCCCGTCGGAGACCCACTGGAGCGCCAGCCGCTCGTCGCCGCTGGCGCGGGCCACGTCCTCGTTGTTGACGAACCGATGGAACTCGCGGGCGGCGACCTGGAGCGTCAGCCGTTCCGGGACGGCGGGGGTGACGGCCGCCGCGACCGGGGCGGTGGAGGCGCCGCGTTTCTCCGCGGAGCATCCCACCGCACCGATGCCGAGCAGCAGCGCGAGGGCTGATACGGCCAGTGAGGTCCCTTTCACCGCCTGCCCCCCGACTCGTCCGACTTGCTGTGGCTGGTGAGCAGGATTCTGCCATCAATGCACGCTCCGCACGGCCACCGGCGTGCGTTCCCCGGCCGGCGACGACACCGGCGGATCCCGGCCGAGCGCGAGGCCGGAGCGGTCGCCGCCCGCCGATAAACTTGCGAATGTGGCAGGTATCGACCCCGTAGATCAGCTCAAGGAACTCGGCTCGACCCTCACCGGCATCGAGGCCGTGCTGGACCTGGACGCCATGCGCGCCGAGATCTCCCGGCTGCGCGAGGAGTCGGCCGACCCGGACCTGTGGAGCGACCAGGAGCGCGCCCAGCAGGTGACGCGCCGGCTGTCGCATCTGGAGAGCGAGCTGAACCGGGTCACCGGGCTGCGGCAGCGGCTCGACGACGTCGCCACGCTGTATGAGCTGGCCGAGGAGATGGACGACGCCGAGACCCGGGCGGAGGCCGATGCGGAGCTGCGCTCGCTGGCCAAGGACGTCCAGCAGCTGGAGATCCGCACCCTGATGACCGGCGAGTACGACCACCGCGAGGCGTTGATCACCATCAACGCGCAGGCGGGCGGGGTGGACGCCGCGGACTGGGCGCAGCAGCTGCAGCGGATGTACCTGCGTTGGGCCGAGCGGCACGGCTACCCGACCGAGATCTATGAGACCTCCTATGCGGAGGAGGCCGGGATCAAGTCGACCACGTTCGCCGTCAAGGCCCCGTACGCCTACGGCACGCTGCGCGGCGAGCACGGCACGCACCGGCTGGTGCGGATCTCCCCGTTCGACAACCAGGGGCGCCGGCAGACCTCGTTCGCGGGGCTGGACGTGATGCCGGTGGTCGAGCAGAGCGATCACGTGGAGATCGACGAGAACGATCTGCGGATCGACGTGTACCGCTCGTCGGGCCCGGGCGGGCAGGGCGTCAACACCACCGACTCGGCGGTGCGGATCACCCACATCCCCACCGGCATCGTGGTGTCCTGCCAGAACGAGCGGTCCCAGCTGCAGAACAAGGCCACCGCGATGGCGGTGCTGCAGGCCAAGCTGCTGGAGCGCAAGCGGCAGGAGGAGGAGGCCAAGATGGCCGACCTGCGCGGCGAGGGCACCAGCAGCTGGGGCACCCAGATCCGCAACTACGTGCTGCACCCGTACCAGATCGTCAAGGACCTGCGCACCGGCGTCGAGGTGGGCAATCCGGCGGCGGTGCTGGACGGGGAGATCGACGAGTTCATCGAGGCGGAGATCCGCTGGCTGCGCCAGCAGGAGAGCGAGAAGAAGGCCGCGGAGAAGTCTGCGGAGAAGTCGACGGAGAAGGCCTGACACTTCGCATTCCGGATTCGGAGCGTGACGAGGCGAGCACTCTGCGATGATGCGGGGTGACCGTCGTCGTTCTCTTCCGGAGATCCGTGATGCGTGTACGCCCTGCCGTCGCAGCCCTGTCCCTGCCGCCGCTCGTGCTGGCGGGCTGCGCTGCGGGCTCCGATGAGCGGCGGGCCGCGCCCGCGCTGACCGTCCGGGAGGCCGCCGCCGTGCTCCAGCGCTACATCCAGGTCAAGAACCGGATGCAGACCGACGCGACGCGGAGCGTGGACGGGTCGTTGCTGGCCTCCGCCGAGACCGACCCGCAGCTGACCATGGACCTGGCGGCCTACCGGATGTACCGGGCCACCGGTCATGCGCTGCGGCCCTTGGAGTACGGCCGTCCCGCCTTCCTCATCCCCCGCCTCGCCGGGCACCCCCGATGGTTCGCCGTCGACGTGCTCTCCTGGACGGCCCGCAGGTCGGCGAACGGTTCCACCGAACGCGTCCGGCCGGTGCGGCACGCGATGCTGTTCGTCCAGCAGGCCCCGCAGGCCCCGTGGCTGCTGGCGGCCGACCCGCTGCCGACCGGCGACGCGCAGACCTCGCCGCTCGGCGCGGTGGCCCGCGACGAGGAGGGGTACGCCACCGCGGTCCGTCTCGACGCCCCCGGGCTGGCGATCCCCCCCGGCCGGATCGGGGAGGCCCATGCCGCGGTGCTGACCCACGGCACCCGGGCCCCGGCCCACCACCGCAGGGCGCTCGCCGACGGGCCCGCCACCATCCGGGCGCACCGGGGGCTGCAGCGGGCCGTCGCCCGGTTCCGCTCCCTCGGCGTCACCTTGACCTCCTCCTTCGTCCCGCACGACGTCCCCGTCTACGCGCTGCGCACCACCGACGGCGGAGCGGTGGTGTGGTACGCGCTCCGGCAGCACGAGTCCTACACCGCCCGCACGCCCGGCAGGCTGAAGGTGGGCGGCGACCTGACCGGGCTGGTCTCTCCGGCGCAGGCCCGCACCCGGCTGGACTCCACCGTCTTCATCCAGCACCTGGCGCAGATCCCGGCGGGCGGCGGGCAGGCGCAGATCACCGGCATGTACCGCAAGGCGGTCCACGCCCGGGGCGCCTAGCGACCGCCCAGTACACTGTCCGCCCGGATCGATCTTGAGCGAGGTGGCGGCATGCGCCGACGCGTGGCCGGTGTCCTGGCCGGTGCGCTGCTGCTGACCGGCGGATGCTCCGGCGGGCCCGGCGGGCCCTCCGACGAGGCGTCGGCGGCGCCGGCCGGCGAGCCCGCGGTGTCGGCGGATCGGGCCCGGGCCGTTCTCGAGGAGTGGACCAAGCGGTTCAACAAAGCGGTGGACTCGGGCGCCGAGGCGGATCTGCGCGCGGCGACCACCGGGCCGTTGCGGGACTTCCTGGTCGGGCGGGCCCGGGTCGGCGGCGGGCTGCCGAGGTCGGAGCGGATCGCCCTGCACAATCCGGTGCTGTACGTGCCCCGGCAGGTCGACCGCCCCCGGTGGTTCGCGGTCGCCGCGGTGGACGACGTCGGCGGCGCCGCCCGGCAGGTGCTGGTGGTGCTGGAGCAGGCCGGGCCCGACGAGGCGTGGCGGGCGGCGCATCTGATGACGTTCCAGGGCAGGCCGCCCGAGCTGGACTTCGACCCCGAGGGCTATGCGATCCCCGCGGAGGGGGGATCGCTGCCCACCGAGCACACCGAGTACCTGACCACCGGGGAGCGCTCGACGTTCACCCCGGACGCGTTCACCCGGGCCGCGCACCAGCGGGCGCGCGGCTCGGGCACGGTGTTCCGCCCCGCCCGCCACGAGGTCCGCGCGTTGCGCACCGACGACGGCGGAACGCTCGCCTGGTACGCCATCGAGCAGCAGCGGACGTTCGCCGCCGGCGACCGGGCCCTGCCCGCCGACGTGCGTGCTCAGCTGAGCGGATCGCGTCTGCGGGCGAGCCGGGTGACGGCGGTCTGGACCTGGCTGGTCATCGGGTACGCACCCCGGCAGGGCGGCGGGCACGTCCTCGGCGAGAGCGTCCATCTCTCCGACGTGCGCCCGGCCTGACCCCGCCGGGGCGAACGCGCGTCAGCGATCGAGACCGGGCAGCGTCGAGGCGGTCACCAGGTTGCGGATCGCGCCGAGCGCCACCGACAGGGTCGCCAGGTCGAAGGTGTCGCTCTCCCAGATCTCCCCGAGGGTGCGCTGGGCGCGCGCCACCGCGTTGCTGTTCTTGTCCGACCAGACGATCAGCCGCTTCTCCGGCGACAGTCCCGGCTCGGTGGACATCAGCACGTCGCGGGTGAGCGCCGCGTGCGCCGCGTACAGGTCGTCGCGCAGCGCGGCCCGGGCCATCGTGTTCCACCGGTCGCCGCGCGGCAGCGCGATGATCCGCTCCCGCACCCGGGCCAGCTGCAGCCGATCGGCCAGCTCGAAGTAGACCTCGGCGACCTCCGTCACCTCCCGTTCGGTGTCCCGGGCGATCTCCACCAGGTCGAACGTGGAGTAGGCGGGCACCATCCCGGCCACCTGCTCGGCCAGCTCGTCCGGCACGCCCCGTTCGACGAACTCGTTGCGGCGCTGCTCGAACGCCGCCAGGTCCGAGCCCACCAGCAGCTTGGGCAGGTCGGGGACCAGCGTCCGCGCCCGGGGGGCGAAGAACTCGATGTTCTCGGTGATGTCGAACGGCGGCCGGCGGTTGCGCAGCAGCCAGCGGGCCCCGCGCTCGGTGAGCTTGCGGGCCTCCAGCAGCATCTTGATCTGGGTGGCCTCGTCCACCTGGTACGACAAGGCCTCCACCCGGCGGCGGAAGGCCGGCATGTCGAACACCTCCCGGGCCACCAGGTAGGCGCGGGCGATGTCGGCGCTGGAGGCCCCGGTCTCCTCGTTGATCCGGAAGGTGAACGTGATGCCGCTGTTGTTGACCAGGTCGTTGACCACCTGGGTGGTGATGATCTCCCGGCGCAGCGGATGCCGGTCCATGTACGGGCGGAACCGCTCGCGCAGCGGGGTCGGGAAGTAGTGGACCAGCCAGGACTCCAGGTAGGGGTCGTCGGGCAGGTCGGAGGCGAGCAGCTCGTCGTCCAGGGCCAGCTTGACGTAGGCCAGCAGCACCGCGAACTCCGGCCCGGTCAGTCCCTGCCCGGCCTGCCGCCGCTCGACCAGGACCTTGTCGTCGGGCAGGAACTCCAGCCGCCGCTTGAGCCGGCCGTCGTGCTCCAGCTTGCGCAGCAGCCGGCCGTGCACGTGCAGCATCGAGGGGGCCTGCCGGCGGGCGGCGGCCAGCGCCACGTTCTGGGCGTAGTTGTCGGCCAGCACCAGCCGGGCGACCTCGTCGGTCATCTCGTCCAGCAGGGCGTCGCGCCGCTTGCGGGTCAGCTCGCCGTCCCGGACCGCCTGATCCAGCAGGATCTTGATGTTGACCTCGTGGTCGGAGGTGTCGACCCCGGCGGAGTTGTCGATGAAGTCGGTGTTCACCAACCCGCCGGTGCCGTCCGGTCCGCCGCGCAGCGCATACTCGATCCGGGCGAGCTGGGTCATCCCCAGGTTGCCGCCCTCGCCGACCACCCGGCAGCGCAGCTCGGTCGCGTCGGCGCGGACCGCGTCGTTGGCCTTGTCGCCGACGTCGGCGTGCGACTCGGTGGACGCCTTGACGTAGGTGCCGATGCCGCCGTTCCACAGCAGGTCGACCGGGGCGCACAGGACCGCGTGGATCAGCTCCAGCGGCGTCATCGTCGTGACGTCCTCGTCGATGCCCAGCGCCCGCCGCATCTGCGGGGTGATCCGGATCGACTTGGCGGTGCGCGGGAAGACCCCGCCGCCCTCGGAGATCAGAGCGGCGTCGTAGTCGGCCCAGGAGCTGCGCGGCAGCTCGAACAGCCGCTTGCGCTCGGCCCACGAGCGGGCCGGGTCGGGGTCGGGGTCGACGAAGACGTGCCGGTGGTCGAACGCCGCGATCAGCTTGATCTGCTTGGACAGCAGCATCCCGTTGCCGAAGACGTCGCCGGACATGTCGCCGATGCCGACGACGGTGAAGGGCTCCCGCTGGACGTCCTTGCCGAGGGTGCGGAAGTGGTACTTGACCGACTCCCAGGCGCCGCGGGCGGTGATGCCCATCTTCTTGTGGTCGTAGCCGACCGAGCCCCCGGAGGCGAACGCGTCGCCCAGCCAGAACCCGTAGGAGGCGGCGACCTCGTTGGCGATGTCGCTGAACGTGGCGGTGCCCTTGTCGGCCGCCACCACCAGGTACGGGTCGTCGCCGTCGTGGCGGACCACGTTCGGCGGCGGCACCACCCGGCCGTCGACCAGGTTGTCGGTGATGTCCAGCAGCCCGCTGATGAACTCCTTGTAGCACTCGATCCCGGCGGCCAGGTAGGCGTCCCGATCGGAGGGGTCGGGCAGCTGCTTGCCGACGAAGCCGCCCTTGGCCCCGGCCGGGACGATCACGGTGTTCTTCACCGCCTGCGCCTTGACCAGGCCGAGGATCTCGGTGCGGTAGTCCTCCCGTCGGTCCGACCAGCGCAGCCCGCCCCGCGCCACCGCCCCGTACCGCAGGTGGACGCCCTCGACGCGCGGGGAGTAGACGAACACCTCGAACTTGGGCCGCGGCTGCGGCAGGTCGGGGATGGCCTGGGGGTCGAACTTCAGCGACAGATACGGCTTGTCCTGGAAGTAGTTGGTGCGCAGGGTGGCGTTGATCAGGCTGCGGTAGGAGCGCAGGATCCGGTCGTCGTCCAGGCTCTCCACCTCGTCGAGGGCTCCGGCGAGCTCCTCGGCGATGGCCTCGCTGCGCTCGGTCCGGTCGCCGGGCAGCGCCGGATCCAGGCGGGACTCCCACAGCCGGATCAGCAGCCGGGTGATGGCGGCGTTGCGCAGCAGCACCTGTTCGAAGTGCCGTTTGCTGAACGGCACCCCGGCCTGCCGCAGGTACAGCGCGTACGCCCGCAGCACCATGGCCTGCCGCCAGGTCAGCCCGACGTGCGGGACCAGCGCGTTGAACCCGTCGTTCTCGATGTCGCCGCGCCACAGTGCGAGGAACGCGTCCTGGAACAGCTCCTTGACGCGGTCCTCGGGGACCTCGCCGCCCCGCCGGAAGCGCAGGCCCAGGTCGTAGATCCAGTAGCGGACGCCGTCGGCGGTCACCACCTCGTACGGCCGCTCGTCGACCACCTCCACGCCCATGTTCTGCAGCAGCGGCAGCACGTGCGAGAGCGAGATCGGCGGGCCCAGCCGGTAGATCTTCAGCCGCCGCTCGCCGGGCTCGGCGCGGAACGGCTCGTACAGGTTGATGGAGACGTCCCCGTCGCCGCTCAGCTCCTCCAGCCGCTTGAGGTCGGCGACCGCGGTGCGGGCGGGGAAGTCGGCCTTGTAGCCCTCGGGGAACGCGTCGGCGAACCGCCTGGTCAGCGGACCCGAGCGTTCCTGACCGCACTGTTCGACGACGGCGTCGGCCAGGTCGTCGGCCCACGAGCGGGTGGCGGCGGCGATCTTGGCCTCCAGCTCCTCGGGGTCGACCTCGGGCAGCGGCTCGCCCCGGGCCACCCGCACCACCACGTGCAGGCGGGCCAGGGTGGACTCGGAGACCATGGCGGAGTAGTCGACGGTCTCGCCGTTGAACGCCCGCCGCAGGATCTCCTGGATGCGCAGCCGGACGCGGGTGGTGTAGCGGTCGCGCGGCAGGTAGATCAGGCAGGACATGTAGCGGCCGTAGGCGTCCTGGCGCAGGAACAGCTTCAGCCGCCTGCGGTCGCGCAGCCCCAGCACCCCCAGCGCGATCGGCAGCAGCTCCTCGACCGAGATCTGGAACAGCTCATCGCGCGGGTAGGTCTCCAGGATCTCGGCCAGGTCCTGCCCGTCGTGGCTGTCGGGGGTGAACCCGGCCCGGTCGATCACCTCGTCCAGCTTGCGCTTGAGCACCGGGATGTGGGCGATCGACTCGCTGTAGGCCACATGGGTGAACAGCCCCAGGAAGCGGCGCTCGCCGACCACCTCGCCGTGCTCGTCGAACCGCTTGATCCCGACGTAGTCCAGGTAGTGCGGCCGGTGCACGGTGGAGCGCGAGTTGGCCTTGGTCAGGGTGAGCAGCTTCTTCTCCCGCGCCTTGGCGCGGACCTGCGGCGGCAGGGCGGCGAAGCTGCCGGACTGGGGCTTGTCGTTGCGCAGCAGGCCCAGCCCGGTGCCGGTCACCGGGATCAGCGCGCCGCCGTCCTCGGAGAGGTCGTAGTCGCGGTAGCCCAGGAAGATGAAGTGCCCGTCGGCCAGCCAGTTCAGCAGCTCGGCGGCCTCGGTGCGCTGGGACTCGGGCACCGGCGGCGCGCCCTCGGCGATCTCGGCGGCGATCGTCTCGGCCAGGGCCCGCATCTTGGGCTCGTCCTCGACCGCGGCCCGCACGTCCTGCAGCACCCGCAGCAGGTCCCGCTCCAGGGCGTCCAGGAACTCGCGGTCGGCGGTGCGGTCGATCTCGATGTGGATCCAGGACTCGTCCAGGTCGTGCGGGCTCTCCCGATGCCCGCGGAGCCCGTGCATGTTCCCCGCCACGTCGCGGTCCACGCCCATCAGCGGGTGCACGACCAGGTGGGTGCCCAGACCGTGCCGGGACAGCTCCATGGTGACCGAGTCGACCAGGAAGGGCATGTCGTCGGTGATCACCTGGACGACCGTGTGCCCGGGATCCCAGCCGTGCTCCTCGACGGTCGGGGTGAAGACCCGGACCTTGGGGCGGCCCTGCGGGCGGACCTCGCCGAGCCGGCGATGCGCCAGCGCCGGGCCGTAGACGTCGGCGGGGTCGCGGTCGAGCAGATCCTCCGGTGCCACATGCCGGTAGTACAGCCGCAGGTAGGCGATCGTCTCCTCCAGGTCACGGCCCCCCACGGCCTGCGTGCACGCCTCCGCGGCTCGTCGAAGCAGGTCGTCTTTGGCCAGATCGAGCTTGCCGCTCATGCAGACACTCCCCTAGAACCTGACGTCACGCCGTTGTGACGCCGCTCATGGCGGCCAGCCTAGCCACTTTCGTCCTGTGACGAGCAAGAACGCACCAACCGTGCACACGCGGTCGCCGAGCGCTCCCGGACCGGCCGGCCGATGAACCGGACCCGATGAACCGAACACGGCCAGGCCCCGGACGGGACCGGTCCGTTCCGCCGCGGGCCGGCCGGCCGACGCCGCCCGGCCCGGACGCGCCCGCGAGGGACGGAAACGGCGTCCGGCATGCCCTCACCGGCCGTTCTCCGGCCGTTCTCCGGCCGTTTTCCGCCATGCCCGATGAGGGGCACGGCATGAGGGCGTTTCACTTCACCGCACATCCGCGCCATACGGATCACCGCGACATCACCGGCGTTTTTCACAGCGTGCCGCAAGAGCGTGCGAACGACCGGCGGAACGCCCGGTTGGCCGGATCCGGCCGCAATGGGCGGGCGATCCGGCGATATGCCCCCGCCGCGACGCCCCGGAGAGCCGCCGGAGAGCCGTCGGGAGATTTTTCCAGTGCATCCCGCAACGTCGGCGATGCCGATCGAAAGAATGCACGACGGCGTTCATATCACCGAGAGATAACGGCAGTGAATTGGAAAAGCCGGAGTGCAATTGCGCGACCACGGGTAGTGACGTTCGTGGCGATCTTCGAGAGGAGGCACGACAGATATGTCAATTCCGTTAAAGGCCATCTGCGGTGCGGCGACGCTCACCATTGCGCTGACACCGGGGATAGGCCACGCCAGGGTCGCCGATCATCACAATGCCCAGCACCGGCTCCATCCGGCTTCTGGAAAACATCCCGCCCGGCACGCGCCGCATCGGCTCGCCCGGCAGCGCCCCGGCGGCCGACCGCAGCACGACGTGCACGGGATGCCCGACGCGTACGGCGCATACGAGATGCCCGGCGCGTACGGGATGCCCGGCATGCACGGGATGGCCGCGCCGATGCACCCGGGCCTGCCGGGGCACCCGCAGCAGAGCATGTACGCCCACGCGAGCGGATCCGCCCTGCACGGACGGATGCTGCTGGCCGCGCGGCAGCGCGCCGTCCGCCGCAAGCGCGCCCGGCTCATCGCCCAGTGGCAGGCCCGCGCCGACCGCGCGGTCCGCTTCGCGCTGGCGCAGCGCGGCAAGCCGTACGCCTGGGGGGCCACCGGCCCGCACGCCTACGACTGCTCCGGCCTGGTCCAGCAGGCCTGGCGCAGGGCGGGGGTGAAGATCCCGCGGGTGTCTCACGAGCAGTACCGCGCGATCCGCAAGAAGGTGCCGCGCCACCGGCTGCGCCCCGGTGACCTGGTGCTGTTCAACGGGCTCCGGCACGTGGGCATGTACGTGGGAGGGGGCAGGTTCGTGCACGCGCCGCGCGCGGGCCGGACCGTCACCACGGAACGGCTGCGCGGCCACTACGCGCGCAGCTTCGTCGGGGCGGTGCGGCCGGGATGGCCGAAGCTGCCCAAGGTCCCCAAGTCCTGAGCCCCGATCGCATCAGGGCACTGCGAGGCGCCCCGGGCATCCGCCATGTGCCCGGGGTCTTGACATGACGTCGACCGCGATCCGCCCCGCCTCATGCGGCGGCGCGCCTCACGGCCGGAAGTGCTCCAGCACCTCCGGATTGGCCATCGCCCCCGGATTGGCGGCCTCCTCGACCGGAGTGCCGAGCAGGATCTTGCGCACCGGGACCTCAAGCTTCTTGCCCGACAGGGTGCGCGGCACCCCCGGGACCTGCCGGATCTCGTCCGGCACATGACGCGGCGACAGCGCCGAGCGCAGCTGCTTGCGGATCCGCCCGGCCAGCTCCTCGTCCAGCTCCACGCCCGGGGCGAGCTGCACGTACAGCAGCAGCCGTCCCTCCTCGCCGAGCCGGCCGGTGTCGATGACCAGGCTGTCGACCACCTCGTCGAACGCCTCGACCACCCGGTAGAAGTCGGCGGTGCCCATCCGCACCCCGCCCCGGTTGAGGGTGGAGTCGGACCGGCCGTAGATCACGCAGCCGCCGTCCGGCAGGATCTTGACCCAGTCGCCGTGCCGCCACACCCCCGGGTAGACGTCGAAGTAGGAGCCGCGGTAGCGCTCACCGGACTCGTCGTTCCAGAACATCACCGGCATCGACGGCATCGGCTCGGTCAGCACCAGCTCGCCGACCCGGTCGATCACCGGCTCGCCCGCCTCGTCGAACGCCTCGACCTTGGCGCCCAGGCCGCGGCACTGGATCACCCCGGCGCGCAGCGGCAGCAGCACGTTCGGCCCGACGAAGCCGGTGCACACGTCGGTGCCGCCGGAGAACGACCCCAGCAGCAGGTCCTCGCCGACCGCCTCGTACACCCAGGTGAAGCCCTCGGGCGGCAGCGGCGACCCGGTGGAGCCGATGCCGCGCAGCGCCGACAGGTCCAGCTCCCGTCCCGGCCGCAGGCCCGCCTTGCGGGAGGCCATGATGTAGGGGGCGCCGACGCCGAAATAGGTGACCTTGGCCTCGGCGGCCAGCCGCCACAGCGCGTCCCCGCCGGGGGCGCCGTCGAACAGCACCACGGTGGCCCCGACCAGCAGCCCGCCGATCAGGTAGTTCCACATCATCCAGCCGGTGGTGGTGTACCAGAAGAACACCTCGCCCGGCCTGAGGTCCTGGTGGAACGACAGCGCCTTGAGGTGCTCCAGCACGATCCCGCCGTGACCGTGCACGATCGGCTTGGGCAGGCCGGTGGTCCCCGAGGAGTACACCACCCACAGCGGGTGGTCGAACGGGACCGGCTCAAAGCGCAGCTCGCCCCCGTCGCGCGGCAGGTCGGCGAACGGCATCCCGACCCGCAGCCGCCCGGGGCCGACGGCCGGGTCCAGGTAGGGGATGAGCACGGTGCGGGCCAGCGACGGCAGCGCCGCCTCGATCTCGGCCACCACGTCCATCCGGTCGAACCGCTTGCCGTTGTAGCGGTAGCCGTCGACCGCGATCAGCACCTTGGGCTCGATCTGCGCGAACCGGTCGATCACGCTGGAGGAGCCGAAGTCCGGTGAGCAGGAGGACCAGATCGCGCCCAGCGAGGCGGTGGCCAGGAAGCAGATCAGCGCCTCGGGGATGTTGGGCAGATAGGCCGCCACCCGGTCACCGCGGCCCACCCCCAGCTCGGCCAGCCCGGCCCGCACCTTCGCCACCTGCGCGGCCAGCTCCCGCCAGGTCAGCGAGCGCCGCTCGCCCGACTCCGAGCGGAAGACCACCGCGGTCTCCTCGGGCCGCTCCTCGCGGCGGCGCAGGGCGTTGGCGGCGTAGTTGACGCTGGCGCCGGGGAACCAGCGCAGGCCGTCCACCGGCATCGGTCCGCCGCTGCGCACCGGCCCGTCGCCGCGCTCCCCCACCACGTCGAAGTAGCGCCAGATCGACTCCCAGAACGCGTCGATCTCGGTGACCGACCAGCGCCACAGGTCCTCATACGCCTCGCCCTCGGCCGAGAAGACCCCTTCCTCGGCCAGCCACCGCCGGTAGGCGGTCAGCCTGGCCCCGGCGATGGTCTCCTGCGACGGTTCCCAGAGCGCGCGGCCTTCGACCGCGTCGTCGTGCGTCATGGCTCCGGCCTCCCATGTCACGGGCTCTACCCAGGTGTCCGGCCGATGTGCGCCGGATCACGCTCGTGCGTGCCGAGCCTACGCCGTGGCGTTCGCCTCGATCGCACGGACCACCGCCTGGGTGTCGGCCAGGTCGGGCAGCACCGTGTCGGCCCCGGCGGAGCGCAGCTCGGCCTCGGTGGCGCCGCCGGTCGTCACGGCCACCGCCGTCGCTCCGGCGATCTTGGCGGCCTGGACGTCCCGGGCGGAGTCGGCGACGTACACGGTGGCGCCCCGGCGGTCGGGCTGCCAGGCGGCGGACTCGTCGAACGCGATGCCGTACTTCTGCGAGGCCTTGCGACGGGCCAGCTCCAGCAGGGCGGCCTTGCTGTAGACCCCGTCCTCATAACCGCCGACCTCGGTGTCCACGTACGAGTCCAGCCCGAACTCGGCGAGCTTGACGACGGCGTTCGGCCGGATCGAGCCGGTCAGCACCGACTGCACGGTGCCCTTCCGCTTGGCCAGCGCCGCCAGCGCCTCCCTGGCCCCCGGCAGCAGCCGCCCCTCGTCCCGCAGCCGCCCGCGCCGCGCCGCGAACGCCTTGGCCAGCTCGTCCATGAAACGCGGCAGGTGGTCGTCGGTGACCTCGATGTCGTTGAACGCCAGGGTCTCGAAGATGATCTCCGATTCGGTGCGGCCGATCACCGGGGCCAGTTTCACCAGCGGCCGCCCGGTGGTCCGCCGGAACGCCTCGGCGTAGGCGTCCCGGGTGACCTTTCCGACGTCGACCAGCGTGTGGTCGATGTTCCACAGCACCAAGCGGTAGCTCGTCGACATCCTCTTCCCTTATGCGTGCGGGACGTCCCGGAGCGGGACGGCCCCGGCACGGTCCGGCGTTCGGCCTCTAGGTTACGGGGCGGGGGGCGCCTCGCCTATGGGCCCCGGGGCCATGTGCGGGCGGGCCCGCATGGCCGCCGGGGGCATGAGGCGGGTCACGGCCGCCCGTTCCCCGCGACCGCGCCCTCGGCGCCGCCGGTCGCGGGGACGCGGCCGGCGCACCGTCAGCCCATGTAGGGGTAGCGGTGATCGGTGGGCGGGAGCAGGGCCTCCTTGATCGAGCGGACGTTGGTCCAGCGCAGCAGGTTGAAGATGGAGCCGGCCTTGTCGTTGGTGCCGCTGGCGCGCGCCCCGCCGAACGGCTGCTGGCCCACCACCGCGCCGGTGGGCTTGTCGTTGATGTAGAAGTTGCCCGCCGCGAAGCGCAGGTGCTCGGTGGCGGCGGCGATCGCGGCTCGGTCCCGGGCGATGATCGAGCCGGTCAGCCCGTAGGGGGCGACGCTCTCCATCTGCCGCAGCATCGCCTCGTAGTCGCCGTCGTCGTAGACGTGGACGCCGAGGATCGGGCCGAAGTACTCCTTGGTGAAGACCTCGTCGGCGGGGTCGGCGACCTCCAGCACGGTGGGCCGCACGAAGTAGCCCTCGGCGTCGTCGGCCTGCCCGCCCGCCAGGATCCGGATGGAGTCCAGGGCGCGGGCCCGCTCCAGCGCCGCCTTGTGCTTGGCGAACGCCCGCGCGTCGATCACCGCGCCCATGAACAGCGACAGGTCCTCGGCGACGTTCCCCATGGTCAGCGACTCGACCTCGGCGCAGAAGTCGTCGCGCATCCGCTCCCACAGCGAGCGCGGCACGTACGCGCGGGAGGCCGCCGAGCACTTCTGTCCCTGGTATTCGAAGGCGCCGCGGATCAGCGCGGTGCGCAGCACGGCGGGGTCGGCGGAGGGGTGCGCCACGACGAAGTCCTTGCCGCCGGTCTCGCCGACCAGCCGGGGGTAGCCGCGATATCCGGCGATGTTCTCCCCGACGGTGCGCCACAGGTGCTGGAAGGTGGCGGTGCTGCCGGTGAAGTGGACGCCGGCCAGGTCGGGGTGGGTCAGCGCCACGCGGGAGACCGCCTGCCCGTCCCCGGTGACCATGTTGATCACGCCGGGCGGCAGCCCGGCCTCCTCCAGCAGCCGCATGGTGAAGTGCGCGGCCAGCTGCTGGGTGGGCGAGGGCTTCCAGACCACCACGTTGCCCATCAGGGCGGGCGCGGTCGGCAGGTTGGCGGCGATGGAGGTGAAGTTGAACGGCGTGATCGCCAGGACGAACCCCTCCAGCGGCCGGTACTCCATCTTGTTCCACACGCCCGGGGACGACTCGGGCTGCTCGGCCAGCAGCCGCCGGGCGTAGTGGACGTTGAACCGCCAGAAGTCGATCAGTTCGCAGGCGGCGTCGATCTCCGCCTGGTGGGGGGTCTTGGACTGGCCGAGGATCGTGGCGGCGTTGAGGGTGGCCCGCCAGGGGCCGGCCAGCAGCTCGGCCGCGCGCAGGAAGATCGCCGCCCGGTCGTCGAACGACAGCGCCCGCCAGGCCGACGCGGCCTCGCGGGCGGCCTCGATCGCGGCCCGCACGTCCTCGTCGGTGGCGTTGCCGAGCCGTCCCAGCACATGCCCGTGCCGGTGCGGTTCCACCACGTCGACGGGCTCTCCGCCGCCCAGCCGGCGCTCGCCGCCGATGGTCATGGTCAGCTCGACGCGGTCGGCCGCCAGCTCCTTGATCCGGTCTTCCAGCGCGGCCCGTTCGGCGCTGCCCGGCGCGTAGGAGAGCACGGGCTCGTTGGCCGGTACGGGCACAGTGGTGACGGCGTCCATGCGTTCGCTCCCGGAAGATCACGACCTCGTTGTCGGAGGCACGTCGGGAACATACCCGTATGGTCTGTTCGCGACGCCCGCCGTCAGACTATGCCGGATCGTCCGGATGAGGGAGAGGCGCGGCGGGACGGGCGCGGGCGGGATCCGCCCGTACGCCGGGGAAGCGCCGGATCGCCGGCGGGACTACAGGTCGGCCAGCTCCTGGGTGGCGTACCAGAGCAGCTCGTGCCCCTCGGCGCCGTCGACGACGAAACGGGCGTCCTCGTCGCCGGCGTCGGCGGCCGGAAGCGCCTCGACCGCCGCCAGCACGTCTTCGGCGGCCTTCTCGTCGTCCACGTGCCCGGCGGCGACGTCGCGCACCAGCACGGGGGCGTTGACCTGGACCAGCGCCCGTTCCCCGGCGGAGGCGTCGCGCTGCACGGCCCGCTCGGGGACCTCCACCGCGAGCACCACCCGGCGCGGCGGGACGTCGGCGTCCTCGGCCCGGTCGGCGGCCAGCAGGCGGAGCGAGGCCCGGGCGGCCGCCGTCATGGCCGCGTACTCCAGCTCCTCGGTGTCGCCCTCGGCGTACCACTCGCGCAGCTCGGGGGTCACCGCATAGCCGGACAGCGGAGCGGGGCCGATCTCGCCGGCCGCCAGGGCGCGGGCGAGCCGGGGAAGCGTGGACGGCAGATAGACGCGCATGACGATCAGCAGTCTGCCAGACGGACCCCCAAGACTTCTCCCAGCCGGGAGATGGTGGCGTTCACGTCCACGTGGTGCACTCCCACCATTCCGAGCGCCTCGGCGGCCCGCACGTTGTGCTCGATGTCGTCGATGAACACGCACTCCGGAGGGGTCAGCCCCAGCCGCTCCACCGCGTGCCGGAAGATGCGCTCGTCGGGCTTGCGCATCCCGACCTCGCAGGAGATGACCACCTCGTCGAACAGCCCGTCCCACAGCTCGCGCGGGTAGTCGTTGCCCCACGAGTTGGACAGCAGCGCGATGCGGGCGCCGGCGGAGCGGGCCGCGCGCAGCGCCGCGTACATCGGTTCCACCGGGCGGAACGCGGCGAACATCCGCCTGATCAGCCCCTCGCCCTCGACCGGGCGTCCGTCGACGGTGCGCAGCTCGGCGGCCAGCATGCGTTCGAACTCGGCGACCGGCAGCGAGCCGTCCTCCAGGCCGTGGATGGGGTTGAGGATCCCTCCTCTGGCGTCGTAGGCCTGCTTCACCCACCGGCGCATGACCGCCTTGTAGCGCGCCTCGTCGATGGACTCGGCGGCGATCCAGTGCGCGATGGCCTCGTTCAGCGGGGAGGTCAGCACGCCGCCCCAGTCGGTGATCACGGCCTTGACGTTCACGGCGTCGATGGTAGGCGATCCCGCATGGTCGGACCGAACGGCGCTCTGTCAGACTTCGCTTATGGACTTCGAACTCAGCCCGAAGGCGCAGGAGTACTCCGAGAAGCTGCAGGAGTTCATGACCGAGCACGTCTATCCCGCCGAGCCCGTCTATGCGGCGCAACGCGCGGAGTTCATCGCCGCCGGGAACCCCAACGGGACCCCCGCGATCATCGAGGAGCTCAAGGCGGAGGCGCGCGAACGCGGCCTGTGGAACCTGTTCCTTCCGGACGTCTCCGGGCTGTCGAACATCGACTACGCCACCCTCGCCGAGATCACCGGACGCTCGGTCCACCTGGCCCCGGAGGCGGTCAACTGCTCCGCCCCGGACACCGGGAACATGGAGGTGCTGCACATGTTCGGCACCCCCGAGCAGAAGGAGCGCTGGCTCAAGCCGCTGCTCGAGGGCGAGATCCGCTCGGCGTTCGCGATGACCGAGCCGGACGTGGCCTCCTCCGACGCGACCAACATCACCACCTCGATCGTCCGGGAGGGCGAGGAGTACGTCGTCAACGGGCGCAAGTGGTTCATCAGCGGCGCCATGGACGAGCGCTGCAAGGTCTTCATCGTCATGGGCAAGACCGACCCCGACGGGCCCGTCCACCGCCAGCAGTCCATGGTGCTGGTGCCCCGCGACACCCCCGGCGTGACCGTGGTCCGCGACATGAACCTGTTCGGCTATCGCGACCAGCCCGGTCACGCCGAGGTGCGGTTCGAGAACGTGCGCGTCCCGGCGACCAACCTGATCGGCGCGGAGGGCGACGGGTTCGCCATCGCCCAGGCCCGGCTGGGCCCCGGCCGCATCCACCACTGCATGCGCGCCCTGGGCATCGCCGAGCGGGCGCTGGAGCTGATGTGCCGGCGCGCACTCTCCCGGGTGGCCTTCGGCGAGCCGCTGGCCCGGCAGGGGGTGGTGCGCCAGCAGATCGCCGAGGCCCGGATGGCCATCGAGCAGGCCCGGCTGCTGACCCTCAAGACCGCCTGGCTGATCGACAGGCACGGCGCCAAGGAGGCCCGCACCGAGATCGCCGCGATCAAGGCCGTCGTCCCGCGCACCGTCGCCAAGATCGTCGATGACGCCATCCAGGTGCACGGCGCCGCCGGCGTCAGCGATGACACGCCCCTCGCGGAGATGTACGCCTGGGTCCGCGCCATGCGCATCTTCGACGGCCCCGACGAGGTCCACATCCGCACCGTGGCCCGCCGGGAGCTCAAGAAGTACTCGGCCTGACCCGGGACACGGGAAGGGGCGCCGAGCGCCCTCCCGTGCCCCGGGCCCGCGCCCGCTCGGCGCCGAGGCCGGTCCGCCCGCGGCGCGCGGACGCCGGGACGGATCGGCCCGGGCGCGGCGGACCGGGACGTCCGGCGCCTCAGCGCGCTCCGAGCAGGGCCAGCGCCTCGCGCACTCCTCCGTGGCACTCCTGCAGGGCCCTGGTGGCCCGGGAGGCGGGCACCTCGCCGAGCAGCGAGACCAGGGCGACCCGGGTGTCGCCGCCGGCCTCCGACAGGGCGGCCTCGCAGACGGCCGCGTCCATGCCGGTGGCCTCGGTGAGGATGCGCACCAGGCGCGCCCGCAGCTTGTCGTTGAGGGCGTTGACGCTGACCATCAGGTTGGAGTAGGTCCGGCCCAACCTGATCATCACGGTGGTGGAGAAGGCGTTCAGCACCATCTTGGTGGCGGTGCCGGCCTTCATCCGGGTGGATCCGGTGATCACCTCCGGTCCGGTGGCCAGGCCGATGTGCAGGTCGACCTCGGAGGCCAGCGGCGCGCCGGGATTGGCGGAGATCAGCGCGGTCCGGGCACCGACCCGCTGGGCGGCGCGCAGCGCGCCCGCCACGTAGGGGGTGCGGCCGCTGGCGGCGATGCCGACGGCGATGTCTCCCGACCGCACGTCGGCGGCGTCGCGCGCGCCCAGGTCGGCGTCGTCCTCCACCCCTTCGATGGCCTGCGCCAGCGCGCTGGCCCCGCCGGCGTGGTGGGCGATGAAACGGCCCCACAGCCCGAAGGTGGGCGGCAGCTCGGCGGCGTCCATCACCGCCAGCCGGCCGGAGGTGCCCGCGCCGAAGTAGTGCACCCGACCCCCGGCCCGCAGCGCCTCCACGGCCCAGTCCACCAGCTGCGCGATCTGCGGCAGCACCGCGCCGACCGCGGCGGGCACCAGGGTGTCCTCGGCGTTGATCAGGCGCAGCACCTCGATGGTGGGCAGCACGTCCACGTCGACGGTGCGCGGATTGCGTCCTTCGGTGGGCACGTCGCAGTCGATCACCGGCGCCTCCGATCAGGCCGCACGGTCCGGCTGCGGACCGCCTCGAACGTGGCCTCCAGCGCCTTGCGGGTGGTGCCGTAGGTCCGCTGGGCGACCCCCACGAAGACGCAGTCGATCACGGTGAGCTGGGCGAGCCGGCTGGCGGTGGCGCCGGACCGGAACGTGGTCTCCCGGGCCGCCGTGGTCAGCACCAGGTCGGCGACTTCGGCGATCGGCGACTTGGGGAAGTTGGTGACGGCCACCGTCGTGACCCCCCGTCCCTTGGCCACGCCGAGCGCGTCGATGGTCTCCACGGTGGAGCCGGTGTGCGAGATGCCCACCGCCACGTCCCCCGGGTTGAGCACGGCGGCGCTGGTCAGCATGATGTGCGCGTCCGACCAGGCCGAGCAGTGCCGGCCGATGCGGTGCAGCTTCTGCTGGAAGTCCAGGGCGACGAAGGCGCTGGCGCCCACCCCGTACACGTCGACCCGGGAGGCGGCGACGACCGCGTCGACCACCTGCTCCAGCACCTTGATGTCGAGCTGGGCGGCGGTCTCCTCGACGGCGCGGGCGTCGGCGAAGGTGACCTTCTCGACGATCTGCTCCAGGGAGTCGTCGGGGCTGATGTCGCTCCCGATGACCCGTCCCCCGGCCGCGCTCTGCGCCCGTCCGGCCTCGGTGGCCAGGGTCAGCCGCAGCTCCGGGTAGCCGGAGAAGCCGATGGCCCGGCAGAACCGGATGACCGTCGTCTCCGAGGTGCCGCACTGGTGCGCGAGCTCGGTGATGGTGGAATTGGCGACCCCTTCGGGATCGTCGATGACCCGCTGAGCGACCCGGCGCTCGGCGGGCGGCAGCGAGGGCAGCAGCGAACGCACCCGGACCACGGTGCTGAGCGGTGCCTCCCGATGGGGATGTGAGGCCGCCGGAGGGGCTGTGACGTCCCGCCGGTCCCCCGTGTTTCGGCCATTGGTTTTCCTCATGTCAGTAAGTTTCTTACGTCCACAATGTCCCGTCAACGTCACCAAGGTCTACGGTCGCCGTGTGTTGACCCATTTGGCTGGTCCTTACGTGATCGGCGTCGACGCGGGCGGTACGAAGACCCGCGCGGCCGTACTGACGCTCGGAGGCGCTCTGGCCGGTTCCGGAACCGGTCCGGGCGCCAACCCCAACTCCGGGGGCGACACCGCGGGTGCGCTCACCACGGCCCTCAGCGCCGCACTCGGCGACTTGGACCGTTCCCTCGTCCAGGGCGGTGTATTCGGCATCGCCGGAGCCGGTTCGGCCGGGCGGCCCGCCGCCGTGGCCGCGGCACGACGCGCCTGGCACGCCGTCGGACTGTCCGGATCGCCCTCCGTGGTCACCGACATCGCGGTGGCGTTCGCGGCGGGCACCAGCGCCTCGGAGGGCATCGTGGTGTTCTCCGGCACCGGCGCCGGTGCCGCGGTGATCAGCGACGGCGCGATCGTGCAGCGCGCCGACGGCTACGGATGGCTGGTCGGCGACCAGGGCTCGGCGGTCTGGCTGGGCCGCCAGGCGGTCGAGGCGACCCTGGCCGCGCTGGACGGACGCGGTGCGCCCACCCTGCTGGCCGAATCGGTTCCCCGGGCGCTGCTCGGGCCGCTGGCCTCCACCCTGATGGCCGACGGCGCCCCCCGGGGGGCGCGGGTCCGAAGACCGCCCGCCCCGGCGCTGGCGATGGTCTCCGCCGGGGCGGCCGCTCCCGGAACCGCGACCACCACCCTGGATCCGCCGAAACGCTCCCCGTCCGCCGACCTCGCGCTGGCCCAGGCGATCATCAAGGAGGTGTACGGCAGGCCTCCGGCGGCGCTGGGCCGGCTCGGCCCGGTGGTGTGCGCCGCGGCCGCCGCGGGCGATCCCGTGGCCCGCAGCATCACCGATCAGGCGGCCCAGTGGCTGCTGCGGGACGTGGACGCGGTCCGCCCCGCCCTCACCGATCAGAACTCGCCGGTGGTCATGGCCGGCTCGGTCCTCGGCCACGGCCCCGTGGCCGACGCGGTACGCGACGGTCTGCGCGAACGCTTCTCCACCGATCCGCGCATGGCGGGCGACGGCGCGATCGGAGCCGCCGAGATGGCGCTGCGCCGTCTGGGCCTGCGACCGTCCAACTGATCTGCGAGGCGCCGCGGTCACGGCGCCGATCCCCGGCCCGCCGCTCGGCCGGACGACATCCCACCCATCCGAACGGGCCCCTGCGCATGCGTGCGCAGGGGCCCCTGACAACGAAGGCAACCGCTAGTAAGTCAGCCCGTGCCCGAACCGCAGGCCGCTGACCTGCACCGGAAGCCGGCCGACCGGCCTGACCTGTCCCGCCAGCACCCCGGCCAGCGCCCGCAGCGAGACGTTCTCGGCGGAGTAGGCGGCCAGCGCCGCGGTGGCGGCGCCGGCGTGCGCCAGGTCATAGGGCCGCCCCAGCGCCACCGCCACCACGGGACGGCCGCGCACCGCCCTGATCCGCGCGGCGGTCGCCGCCCCGGCGTCCTGCACGGTCAGCACGACCGCATCGGCGGCCTGCGCCGATCCGACGACCCGCACGCCCCGCTCGCGCAACGCGTCCGCCAGCCGCTGGGCGCGCGGCCCGGTGACGTGGACCTTCGTCCCGCTCCGCAGCGGCAGCACGCCGCCCTTGTTGCGGACCAGGGTGATCGACGCCTCGGCGACCCGGCGGGCGACCTCCCGGTGCGCCCGCGAGCCGACGACCTGCGCGGCCCTCGTCGGGTCGACCTGCACGTCGCCGAACAGGCCGCGCCGGGCCTTGAGGGTCAGGATGCGGGTGACCGACTCCTCCAGCCGCTGCCGGGAGATCGCGCCCCGGCGCACCGCCGCCGTCACCGCCGCATGGGCGCTCGCCACATCCGGCGGCATCAGCAGCTGGTCGGCGCCGGCCTGCACGGCCCGCACCGCCGTCCGCGTCGCGCCGTACTTCTGCCGCGCGCCCGCCATCTGCAGCGAGTCGGTGACGATGACGCCCCGGTAGCCGAGGTGCCGGCGCAACAGCCCGGTCAGCACCGCGTGGGACATGGTGGCCGGGTCGCCGGAGTCGTCCAGCCCCGGGACGACGATGTGCGCGGTCATGATCGCGTCGACGCCCTGCCGGACGGCGGCCTGGAACGGCGGCGCGTCCAGCCGCTCCCACTGCCGGCGGGTGTGCTTGATCACCGGCAGTCCGGTGTGGCTGTCGACGTTCGTGTCCCCGTGACCGGGGAAGTGCTTGGCGGTCGCGGCCACCCCGGCGTCCTGATAGCCCTGGACCGCCCCGGCGAGCATCTGGGACACCAGGCCCGGGTCCGAGCCGAAGGAACGGACGCCGATCACCGGGTTGGCGGGGTTGACGTTGACGTCGGCGACCGGAGCGTAGTTCTGGTTGATGCCGAGCAGGCGCAGCTCGGTGCCGGTGACCCGAGCGGCCTCGCGGGCCAGCTGCGGCTGCCCGGTCGCGCCGAGCGCCATGTTGCCGGGGAACGCGGTCAGGTACGGCAGCCGGCTGACCAGGCCCTGTTCCTCGTCCACGCCGAGCAGCAGCGGGATCTTGGACATCCGCTGCAGGGCGTTCGACAGCCGCGCGGTCTGCACCGGGTCGCGGGCGTTGTCGGGGAAGTAGATGAACCCGCCGACGTGATAGCGCTTGATCATGCGCTCCGCCTCGGCCCGGTCGGCGAAGGCGGGCACGAACAGCTGCCCGACCTTCTGCTCCAGGGTCATCCCCTTGACGAGGTCGTTGATCCAGACGGTCGGCTCGGCGGACGGGGTGGCGGTGGGCGCCGCCTCCGTCCGCTGCGACATGGAGCTCCCCGTGGTACCGCCGTTGCAGGCCGCCGGCGACAGGGCCAGCACCGCCGCCGCGGCCGCGACCGACGTGCGTGAACAGCGCACCAGACCAGTCCCCCCGAACTCGGTCGCCGTGAAATGGTCGGTCCTCGCCCTCGCGACGCTAACACGCCGGAGGCGGTGCTCGGGCATCGACGACCCCGGACGCCCCCTCCCCGGCGGCCGCGCATCCGGACCCCGCGGCCCGTCCGCCGGCGGCCGAGGCGCCCCGGGACGACCCCGGCGGCCGGCGGCGAGGGGAAGAAGGCGTCGCGGCCGTGCACACCCCCGAATGCGCACGGCCGCGACGCCC